>CAWJWQ010000001.1:0-436985 GCA_963846615.1 uncultured Actinomycetota bacterium
TCCCTCGCGACGGAATCGTGGCTGTCGGCCGCGTCCTTCCAGGAGACCACGCGTGTTCTCACGCAGGCCGCCATGGAGGGCAAGTCCGACCCGCTGGTGGGTCTCAAGGAGAACGTCATCATCGGTCAGCTCATCCCCGCGGGAACCGGACTCTCGAAGTACCGGAACGTGTCGGTGGAAGCGACAGAGGAGGCGAAGGCGGAGCGCTACCCGAACCGCATCTTCACCGATGACTCGACGTTCACCGAGTCCGACCTGAGCTTCGTCGATTTCGACAGCTTCAGCTCGGACGACTTCACGCCGGGTACGTACAACTAGCAGTCCCACGAAGGCCCCCGTTCTGCTCCGGCAGACGGGGGCCTTCGTCGTTGCACTCACGTGCCCGATCCCGAATCAAGGAGTCTTCGTGCCGTCCGGGGTCAGCAAGCGCCTCCCTGGAGTCTGCACGGCAATATCTCCTTGATTTGGTACCGCGGTAGGCTGACGCCAGACCGCGAAGGAGCCCCATCATGAGCGACGCCCCCGGCGACAACAAGCCCAAGCCGATCTTCAACCCGGATGACGTGGGCGAGCCGGCCGCGTCACCGCTGATCGACTTCGGTTCGGACACCACAGCCGACGCCGCCAAGGCCGACGCGAAGGCGGACGCCGCCAAGGCGGAGCGAAGGCGGATGCCGCCAAGGCCGACGCGAAGGCGGACGCCGCCAAGGCCGACGCTTCAGCCAAGGCCGACAAGGCCGCCGCGAAGGCCGCCGCCAAGCCGGTGCCAAGGCTCCCTCGGGCAGCGCGACGGGCGAGGTGACCCCCGCCGGCGACTCGGAGTTCGCCGGCCGCGAGGTCGTCTACGTGCAGGCGCCCGTTCCGCCGCGACTCAGGGGCAACCGCGGGATCGGCTCGTTGCTGGCGGTTCTCGGTGCGGTCCTGTTCGGCGTGATCTTCGCCGGGGCGGTGACCCTGGCCTTCTTCGTGAACAACACGACGACCGTCGGAGCCGCATTCACCGACTTCATCCAGAATGCCGCCTTCTGGGTTCCCGTCCTGGTGTTCCTGGTCGCCTTCGTTCTGCTGGTGCTGGTCGTGAACCGCGCCGGGTGGGCCGCCCACGTCTTCGGAAGCCTGCTGGTGGCCCTGGCCGTCTACTTCGGCTCCATCGGCATCCTGCTGCTGCTCGGCGTCGTCATCGGTGCCGGCGACGGCGAGGCGCTGGGCAGCTTCGGCGCCCTCGCTACGAACCCGATCATCATCATCGCGGCGCTGGTCGCGCGCGAGGTCTCGATCTGGATGGGCCTGGCGATCTCCGCACGCGGTCGCCGGGTCAAGACCCGCAACCACGAGATCGTGGACGAGTGGGAACGCGAGCACTCCGACACCCGGGCGCAGTATGAGCGAGCGACCACGACCTGAGCGACTGGTCGCCCTCTTCGTCACGGTCTTCTGGGCGGCCGTCGTCTTCGCGGTCGACGGCCTCCTCGCCGTGCTGCTCGACCGTGACCCGATTCCGGCGGATGTCGGACCCTATTACTCGATCATCGCGTTCCTGATCGCGGGCCTCGTGCTCTGGATGCTGCTGAGCGGCACCTCGCGCAGCAGGCATCCGGTGTTCGGTGCGGTCGGCGCGGCCGCCGGCGTGTACCTCGTCTTCCTCGCCGTCGCCGGCATCGGATGGGGACTGCCCCTCGTCTCCGAGCAGGTTCTGAGTCCCTTCGTGCTCGCCGCCTCGCTGCTCGCGGCCGGGGCGGTCGTGGCGACCTGGGCCGCGATCCGCTCGCTGCGCTGGCGGCGCGTGCGCCCGCGCCGCTGACGTCTGAAAGCGCCTCGCGCCACTCCACCCCCGCGAACCGCCCGTCCCCCGCCCGAGGGTGATGCTCGCCGTATACCCCCTATTGCGGGACTACGCGCCTCTTAACCCGCGAGTTACTGTGAGCAAAGTGCTGGGGGGCACATTCGGTCACCGTGCCGTTTCTCATCGTGCTCCCCTGCGCGACACCGTGCAAATGATTTGGAGGAGATCTTCGTGACGTCGCTCGCCGAGATCCTGATTCTGCGCGGAGCCGTGCCCATCGAGGCCCTCGACCGGATGACCGGCGATCCCGCTCGCGACGAGCAGTGGATCAACGAGCTCATCGACAACGACCAGGTGAGCCCCGGACAGGTCGCCCAGGCTCGCGCCGTCTTCGCGAAGCTCCCCTACATCGAGCTGCTCGAGTACCCGGTCGACATCAACGCCGTCGCCCTCGTCCCGGCCTCCATGTGCCGCCGCCACGAGGTGCTCCCCGTCTACATGCTCGGCGACCAGCTGACGCTCGCGATGGTCGACCCGAACAACGTCTTCGCGCTCGATGACGTACGGGCCACAACCGGCCTGCGGGTCTCGGTCGTCGTCGCGGAGAAGACCGACCTCGCCGCCGCCATCGACCGTTATCACCGTGCGGACGATGAGATGTCCAGCCTCACGCAGGTCTTCGAGGAGGAGACCGAGAGCACCGGAACAGACCTCGCGCCGTACGGCGGATCGGGCGACCCCGAGGACGACGCCCCGATCGTGCGCTTCGTGAACCTGCTCATCTCGCAGGCGATCCAGGATGCCGCCTCCGACATCCACATCGAGCCCGGTGAGCGGCAGCTCGCCGTTCGATACCGCATCGACGGCGTGCTGCATGAGATGCAGAACGCCCCCAAGAGCATCCAGAACGGCGTCATCTCGCGTCTGAAGATCATGAGCGAGATCGACATCGCCGAGCGCCGGCGCCCGCAGGACGGCCGCATGTCGGTCGTGCACGGCGGCAAGCGCATCGACCTCCGTGTCGCAACGCTGCCCACGGTGCACGGCGAGAAGGTCGTCATGCGTATCCTCGACAGCTCGGCGACGACGCGGTCGATCGAGGACCTTCACATGCTCGACCGCAACCTGCAGGTCTACTCGCACTCCTACTCCAAGCCGCACGGCATGATCCTCGTCACAGGCCCGACCGGCTCCGGCAAGTCGACGACCCTGTACACGACGCTCCACGCCGTCGCGAAGCCCGAGATCAACGTCATCACCGTCGAGGACCCGGTCGAGTACCGCATGGCGGGCATCAATCAGGTGCAGGTGAACCCGAAGGCGGGGCTCACGTTCGCCAGCGCGCTGCGGTCGATCCTGCGATCCGACCCGGATGTGGTGCTGCTCGGTGAGATCCGCGACCGTGAGACGGCGCAGATCGCGATCGAGGCGTCGCTGACCGGCCACCTCGTGCTCTCGACCCTCCACACCAACGACGCCCCGAGCGCCGTCACCCGCCTCACCGAGATGGGCATCGAGCCGTTCCTCGTCGGATCCGCGCTCGAGTCCGTCGTCGCCCAGCGCCTCGCGCGCCGCCTCTGCGACCGCTGCCGCGAACCGTACGAGGTCGAACCGGCCCAGCTCGCCAAGCTCGATTTCCCGGTCGGGACCTACGGTTCCGTGCTCCACCGTCCCGTCGGCTGCACCAACTGCAGCGGAACCGGCTACCGCGGGCGCATCGCGCTGCACGAGGTCATGGCCGTCTCGGAGGAGATCGAACGTCTCGCCGTGGCTCACGCGTCCAGCGCGGAGATCGGCCGTGTCGCGGTTGCCGAGGGAATGCTCACGCTCCGCCAGGACGGCTGGGCGAAGGTCGGCATGGCGCTGACCTCGATCGAGGAAGTCTTGCGCGTCGTCGCATAAGGGGGACAGTCAAAATGAGTGACGAGAAGCAGAAGCCGGCCTGGGAGATCCCGGTCGCCGATGAACCGGCAGACTTCGCGCCGTACTCGCCTGCGGTTGCGCCTTCGTCCGCCGCCTACGTACCGACCGACGCGCCCGCATCCCCCGCTGCCGCGCCGCTGCCGGTTCCGCAGCCCGTCATCGCGCCTCCGGTCGCCGATCCGGAATCGACGTTCGCGCCTCCGGTGGCTCCGCCGCTGCCTCCTCTGCCTCCCGCAGGCGAGCCGGTCGCCGCCGTGCCGCCCACGACTCCCGGCCTCATCTCGCCGGAGGCGCTCATGGCAATGCCGGTCGCCGGTGCTCCGGTCCCGACCACTCCCGCGCCCGCGCCAGCGAGCTTCGCCGCCTACCCTGCGCCGGTCACGCCCGCTGCCGCCGCTCCTCCGGCCGGTCCGCCGGCAGGTCCCTCGCCTCTGGCCGCTGCTCCGCCTGCTTCCGCTCCGCTCCTCGCGGCGGCTCCGGCTCCCGATCTCGGCAGCCCGGCTCCCGGCATGCCCGCGGCCGGTCCGTCGGGTCCCGCCGTCATGGGCGCTGCACCCGCCGCCGGCGAGCTCATGCGCGCCGAGGCCGCGGTCGCGAACGGCGACGTCATCGCCGCGCTCGAGCAGGTGCTGTTCCACGGCGCCTCCGATCTGCACGTCACGGCCAACTCGATGCCGATGCTGCGCATCGACGGCCGCCTGCGGCCCGTCACGGGCGCCGGCATCTGGAACGCCGAGGAGGTCGTCATCGCCGTCCGCGCCCTGATGAGCGACGAGCAGAAGGAGTCCTTCGACAAGGCCCACGAGCTCGACTTCGCGTACGCGCTGCCCGGCGGCACCCGCTTCCGCGTCAACTGCTACCAGCAGCGTGGCGCGACCGGCGCGGCCTTCCGCATCATCTCGACCAGCATCCGGTCGCTCGAAGAGCTGGGTGTTCCGGATGTGGTGGCCCAGTTCGCCACCCTGCCCCGCGGTCTCGTCCTGGTGACGGGCCCGACGGGCTCTGGCAAGTCGACGACGCTGGCCGCGCTCATCGACCTGGTGAACCGCACGCGGTACGACCACATCGTGACGGTCGAGGACCCGATCGAGTACGTGCACTCCAACAAGCGGTCGCTGGTGAACCAGCGCGAGGTCGGCAACGACACGCACAGCTTCACGGCGGCGCTCAAGCACGTGCTGCGACAGGATCCCGATGTCATCCTCATCGGCGAGATGCGCGACCTGGAGACCATCTCGGTGGCGCTGACCGCCGCCGAGACCGGCCACCTGGTCTTCGCGACACTGCACACGCAGGATGCCGCGCAGACCATCGACCGCATCATCGACGTGTACCCGTCGCACCAGCAGGACCAGATCCGCACGCAGCTCGCGGCGACCCTGCAGGGTGTCGTCTCGCAGACCCTGGTGCCCCGCGCATCCGGGACCGGCCGTGTGATCGCGACCGAGGTGCTGCTCACCACTCCCGCGATCGCGAACCTGATCCGCGAGGGCAAGGCGCACCAGATCACGTCGAGCATGCAGGCGGGCCGCGCCCTCGGCATGCACACCATGGACCAGCACCTGGCCGATCTCGTCAACGAGGGGGAGATCACCCGCGACGCCGCCTTCGAGAAGGCCCACGACCCCGACTCGCTCGACCGTCTCATCCGCCGCGAGGATATGAGCGCCTCGGACCTGACGTTCACCTCGAGCGAACTCTCCATGCCCGAACCACTGAGGAAGCACTGACATGTCGATCGCCGTCAAGAACTACGCGTACACGAGTCGAAACGACTCCGGCAAGATCATCAAGGGCAAGATCGAGGCGCCCAGCGAGGCTGCAGCGCTGACGAAGATCCGCGGCCTCGGGCTCTCGCCGGTGACCGTCGCGGAGTCCGCGGCCGGCACCGGACTGCAGCGGGAGATCAAGATCCCCGGCTTCGAGAAGGGCGTCGACCTCAAGTCGCTCGCGATCATGAGCCGCCAGATGGCCACGATGATCAGCTCGGGCCTGTCCCTTCTGCGGGCGCTGTCCATCCTGTCGTCGCAGACCGAGAACAAGAAGCTCGCCGGCATCCTGCAGCAGGTCACCGTGGACGTGGAGAACGGCGGGTCGCTCTCGGATTCGTTCGCCAAGCACCCGGTCGACTTCCCGCCGCTCATGATCAACATGATCCGGGCGGGTGAGACCGGCGGCTTCCTGGAGGGCGCGCTCGAATCCCTCGCGATCAACTACGAGAAGGAGTCCAAGCTCCGCTCGGCGATCAAGTCGGCGATGGCGTACCCGGTCATGGTGCTGGTGATGTCGTTCGCCGCCGTCATCCTGATGCTCCTGTTCATCGTCCCGGTGTTCCGCGACATGTTCGAAGGCCTCGGCAGCTCGCTGCCCATCCCGACGCAGATGCTGGTGACCATCTCCGAGAACATGTGGTGGATCACGCCGATCCTCGCGATCGGCATCATCGCCGGTTCACTGTGGTGGAAGGCGAACAAGAACACCGACGCGCTGCGCCGCGTGGTCGACCCGCTGAAGCTGAAGGCTCCCGTGTTCGGGCAGCTGGTCCGCAAGATCGCCATCGCCCGGTTCACCCGCAACTTCGCGAACATGATCTCGGGTGGCGTACCGATCCTCACGGCGCTCAACGTGGTCGGCGAGACCTCCGGCAACTGGGTGATCGCCCAGGCGACCCAGCGCATCGCAGAGTCGGTGCGCACCGGCCAGTCGATCACCAAGCCGCTGGCCGAGGAGCCGGTCTTCCCGCCCATGGTCGTCCAGATGATGGCCGTCGGCGAAGACTCCGGATCGCTCGACACCATGCTGATGAAGATCGCCGACTTCTACGACGACGAGGTGGAGCGCACCACGGCCGCCCTCACGTCGCTGATCGAGCCGCTTCTGATCGCCTTCCTCGGCATCGTGGTCGGCGGCATGATCGTCGCCCTGTACCTTCCGATCTTCAACATCGCCACGGCGGTCAAGTAGCCGCGGCCCCATACGCCCGAGAGAGCGGACCCGCACGGGGGACCGCTCTTTCGGTGCGTTCGGGTGCCTCTCGGCGACCGCGCGGACTCCCCGCGAATTGGGGTCATGATCAGGGGGAAAACCCCCCAGACGAGGTATTCTGCGCACCCGCTCACGACCCTAGGTTCGTCCTTGTCGGGTCGACGGCCTTTGGGGGGCGGCGTCCGATTCCACCAATCACTTCAACGAATGGAATCCAACATGACCAGCATCAAGTCGGCGCTTGAGCGTCGCCTGGCGGATGGCAAGAAGGAAGAGGGCTTCTCGCTCATCGAGCTTCTCGTCGTCGTCATCATCATCGGCATCCTCGCCGCCATCGCCATCCCGATCTACATCGGGGTCCAGGAGAACGCGAAGGACGCCGGCGTGAAGTCGGACCTGACCAACGCCAAGCTCGCCGTCGTCGCGTACTACACCGACAAGGGCACCGGCGCCGCGGCTCCGGCCATGACCGCTGCGGCCTTGGGCAACTACGGCTACTCGATCAGCGACAACACGGCCAGCCTCGCCTTCAAGGGCACGCCCACCTCGACCGCTTTCTGCATCGACGGTGTCGGCAAGACCGGCCACCTGTTCTCGGTCACCGCTGACGGCGGCGTCCTGAACCAGGCCTGCGTCTAAGCAGTCCTAGCGGGTGAGGGCCTCGTCTCGGGGCCCTCACCTGCACCTGCATTTCCGCACCGACTTGCACCATCGCACCACCGGCATCCAGATCCCCTAGTACCTCTCGAAAGGCTCCTGTCGTGAGCACGAAGCGATCCATCGCACAGCTGCGGCGTCTGCTGCGCTCCGATGACGGCATCGGCCTCGTCGAGGTGCTCGTCGCCCTGATGGTGTTCACCATCATCGCGGTCGGCATGGGCTATTCGATGCTCTCGATCAGCCGGCTGACCGCTGAGACGACGGCCCGCGAGGCCGCCACGAACCTGGCGGCACAGGAGATCGACCGCGTGCAAGCTCGCTCCGACATCTTCAACGTCGCGTCCGAGAAGACCACCTCGCAGTCCATCGACGGCATCCAGTACACGATCAACACCTCGATCGGCTGGGTCACCACGACCGGCTCCACCGGCAGCTGCGGAACCGGCGGCGGAAACCTGCTCTACAAGCGCGTCAACGTCGAAGTCAGTTGGACGGGCATGTACCTGAAGAACCCGGTACGCGCCGACTCGATCCTCGCGCCCGACGCCCGCATCAACGACCCGCGCTACGGCACCATCCTGATCGCGGTCACCGGTGAGGACGGCACCGGCCGGGCCGGCGCCACCGTGACGGTGACCCCGGTCAGCGGTGGGGCGACGGCGATCACCGACACCATCGCGCCGACCGACGCCGACGGCTGCTCCTATGTGCTCACGGTCGAGCCCGGAATCTACAAGGTGCAGATCTCGAAGACCGGGTACCTCAGCAAGGTCGACCAGCAGTCGGCGACTCCCAGCAAGGACGATGTGCAGGTCAGCGCGGGCGCGACGGCGACCGTCGCCGTCACCTACGACGCGGCCAGCTCGTTCACTCTCAACTACGCGGCGAACTCGACCAGCACGGTCTCGGTCCCGACAAACATCGATGTGACCTTCGCGGGCGGCCTTGCCGACATCGTCAAGACCAATCCCGGCAGCCCGTTCAAGCTCTACCCCATGCCGGCCGGATACCAGGCCATCGCGGGCGCCTACGCGAGCTGCAAGAACGTCGATCCCAAGAACTGGACCGAGACGAGCACCGCGTATGCCGGCGAGCGCGCTCCCGCTGTCGCCACCGCCCCGGGAGGCAACGGCCTGCTCTCGATCCCGATGGGCGTCGTTCAGGTGAAGATCCCCGACGACAACTCGAAGCGCTATGTGACCGCCACCCAGGTGACGACGGCTGGCAACGGCAACCCCGGCTGCGCGATCGTGAGGGACTACACGTTCGCCCGGTTCGCACGGGACTCGACCCAGTACCTCGCCTTGCCCTACGGCACCTGGAACCTGTACTACGGCAACACCTCGGGCGCCAAGACCACCCCGATCACCGGTGGGGGCGCGCTCACGGTGCTCGATTCGGTCATCCAGGTCGACGGCTCAGGCGGCCTGCTCACCAGCATCCTCGGCGGAAGCGCCGTCACCAGTGGAACAGTCACGCTCGATCCGCGGGTGCTGAAATGATGCGCCGGCTGCACACCCGCCTCGCTCGTCTCCGTGAGGACGAGAGCGGACTGTCGTTGACCGAGCTGCTGGTCTCGGCGATCCTCACCGCCATCATGCTGGCCATGATCGGCACGATGTTCGTGCAGACAACGCGCCTGACCACGGCGGCCGGGCAGACGCACAACTCGAACGCCGTCGCCGCGTCGATGTCCAACGGCATCACCTCGGTGCTGCGCACGGCGACCACCCTGGCGAAGTCAGGGTCAGAGATCCCCGACCCGGCCATCGTCTCCGGCTCGCGCGAAGCGCTGACGATCTACGCGTTCTCCAACACGAACGCCGCGAACCCGGCGCCGGTGAGGGTCACGTTCTCGATCACCGACACCGATGCCGACGGCTTCAAGGAGATCACCGAGACGCGCTGCACCGGCGTCTCCAGCGGCGGCTTCTGGACCTTCGGCGGCTGCACCTCGACGGTGAACCGCGCGTTCGGAGAGGGAATCCAGAACGCTGCGAGCGACACGCTGTTCGGCTATCGCGATGCGGGCGGCACGCCGATCGTGATCGGAACGACCGCCCTGACAGCCGCGCAGCGCGCGGTCGTCGGCTCGATCGTGGTGACCGTCCGCGTGAAGGCCCCCGGCTCGACCAACGACCCCGTGGTCATCACCAGCACAGTCGTGCTCCGCAATCTGGGACTCGACACAGGAGAAGACGACTGATGAACATCCTCCGCATGGCACGCGCACTCCGGTCGGAGGAGCGCGGCATCGCGCTCCCGATGGTCGTGGGAGTCGGTCTCGTCATGCTCATCCTCGTGTCCGGCGCCATGACGGTCACGATGAGCGGCGTCAAGCAGACCAATCAGGACGAGGACTGGAACGGTGCGCTCGCCGCCGCCTACGCCGGCGTCGAGGAATACCAGAGCCGGCTCGCCAACGACGCCACCTACCAGAAGTACGGGAACCCGTCCGCGCCGTTCAGTTCCGGAACCGGCAGCACCCTCACGCTTCCGACCGGCGTGAACGCCAACGCCGCGTTCGGCATCGGCGTCTCGGGGACCTGGGCGGAGGTCAAGGCCGGCAACGACAGTTTCGGCAACGAGATCAAGACGAACGCCAGTTATCGCTACGAGATCGACAACAGCGACTACGGAGACAAGGGTGTGCTCCACGTGCGTTCCACGGGCCGGGTGGGGACCGCGGTGCGCTCGATCGTCGCCGATCTCAAGCAGACCGGGTTCATCGACTACCTGTACTTCACCAACTACGAGACTCTCGACCCGCTGTACTCGGGCGTGACCGACGTCGACTCCTCCGGCAAGAGCGTGTGCGAGCGGTACGCCTACGGGTCGCCGGCGCGACCCAGCCAGTGCACCGAGATCCAGTTCGGCACCAACGACGTCTTCTCCGGACCGGTTCGCTCCAACGACCGCATGGTGATCTGCCACTCCACGTTCGAGAAGGGCGTGCAGACGTCGAGCACGACGAATCCGCTGTACAAGACGCCCAGCAGCTGCGGCGCCCCGCGCTTCCCCAACGGGAACAAGATCGAACCGGCGTCGCCGATCGACATGCCGCAGACCAACACCGAGCTGAAGCGCGAAACGCGCAGCGACCTCCCGGCGCGATGTGCCGCGGCCGGGTTGCCTGTACACCGGCCCGACGACGATCACGTTCGAGACCGTCGGCGGCGTCCCGAAGATGCGCGTCCTGTCGCCCTGGACGAAGAAGACGAACGTGACCGCGGCCAACACCGGCACGACGCCGTCGCAGTGCGGCGCAGCCGGCAACGTCGCCAACGGACTCGGCAGCCCGACCGGCGCCGTGATCAACGTGCTCGAGCGCAACCTGATCTTCGTGCAGGCCGTCCCGGCGGCCGGTGGGGCCGACCCGAACTCTCCGGCGACCGGCGTCCTGCCCGCCAACTTCACCTGCACGAACGCCAGCGGTTCCGGCAACACCGAGATCCCTGCCGGGTGGCAGTACAAGAACGGAAGCACGGTCGTCGCCAAGTTCCCGATGCTCTCGGGCAGCAACAGCGAGAACACCCCGAGCGGCGGCGGGAGCGCCGGCCTGACCCATTACGGCTGCCGCGCAGGGGACGTCTACATCAAGGGCGGGCTCGGTGGGCAGATCACGGTCGCAGCCGAGAACTACGTCTACGTCACCGGCGACCTCACCTACAACGACTCGGCCACCGACATCCTGGGCCTCATCGGCCAGAACGCTGTGTTCGTCTGGAACCCGGTGCGCTACAGCAGCGGCTGGGTCGCCATGAACGGTACCGGCGACCGCAAGATCGACGCCGCCATCCTGTCGGTCGGCCACACCTTCCAGGTGCAGAACTACGAGCGCGGCGACCGCGGGAGCCTCATCGTCTACGGCGCCATCGCCCAGAAGTACCGAGGCACCGTCGGAAACACCGCCCCGAACGGCTACACCAAGGCCTACGAGTACGACTCCCGGTACCGCTTCACGGCGCCGCCGAAGTTCCTCACCCCGGTCTCGACCACGTACGGCGTCACCCAGTACGCGAGCGTGCCGGCCGCCTTCAAGCCCGACGGGTCCACGGGGCCATGACCGGGGCGCTCGTGATGTTGCTCGTGTTCGCCGGTCTGCTCGGACTCGCGATCGGATCTTTCCTGAACGTGGTCGTGTACCGCGTTCCGGCGGGCCGATCGCTGACGCCCGACTCGGCGTGCCCGAACTGCGGCACCGCGATCCGCCGCCGCGACAACGTCCCGATCGTCTCGTGGCTCCTGTTGCGGGGAAAGTGCCGCGGATGCGCCCAGCCGATCTCTGCGCGCTACCCGCTCGTCGAGGCCGGCACGGCCGTCGCGTTCGTGCTCGTCACCGCGCGATTCGGCTCCCGTGTCCTCGAGGCCGCGGCGACACCGGATGCGATCGCCGCCGCGATCGAGCTCGTCGCCTTCCTGACCCTGACCGCGGTCTCGATCGCGCTGGCGCTCATCGACCTCGACACCAAGCGCCTCCCGAACGTGATCGTCATCCCTGCGCTCCTGGCCGGGGTGGTGCTCCTCGGAGCCGCCGCCGTGGTGCGCGGCGACCTGATCGCGCTCGCCGGCGCCGGCATCGGCGGGGCGGGCCTGTTCCTGCTCTACCTGATCCTGGCCATCGCCTCCCGGGGCGGCATGGGCATGGGCGACGTGAAGCTCGCGGCCGTGCTCGGCCTCTACCTCGGCTTCCTCGGGTGGGGCAACCTGCTGGTCGGCGCGTTCGCCGCCTTCGTCTTCGGCGGGGTCTTCGGGCTCTTCCTGATCATCGTGCGCAGGGCGGGGCGCAAGAGCGCGATCCCGTTCGGTCCCTGGATGATCCTGGGCGCCTGGCTGGGCGTCTTCGCCGGCGGGTTCCTCGCCGACACATACTTCGGCGCGGTGGGCGTCGTTTAGAGAAGGAGATAGTCATGACTCGAGTGGTGGGACTCGACATCGGCGACGGAGTACTTCGCGCCGCCGAGGTGAAAGACCCCGCGCGTTCTCGACCGACCGTGGTGAAGTACCACGAGGTGCCGATTCCGCACGGGGCGGTGAGCAAGGGTGAGGTGATCGATCGCGAGGCGGTCGTCGCCGGTATCCGCCAGCTGTGGAGCAAGGGTGGTTTCCGCACCAAGGACGTCGTCCTCGGCATGGGCAACCACCGCATCCTGGCCCGCGACCACGTGGTCCGCGCCCAGCCGATCGACCGCATCCGCGAGCAGCTGCCCTTCCAGGTGCAGGACCTGCTGCCGGTTCCGGTCAACGACGCTCTGCTCGACTTCTACCCGGTCTCGACCGAGCAGACCGAGCAGGGCCCGATGGTCCACGGCCTCCTGGTCGCGGCGATCCGGGAAGCGGTGCTCGGCAACGTCGAGGCCGCGGAGGCCGCCGGCCTGCATGTTGCTGAGGTCGACCTGATCCCGTTCGCGCTGACCCGGCTGCTGCTGGGCTCGCAGTCGGGCATGACCGCTCTCGTCGACATCGGCGCGTCCACCACCTACGTGGTGCTCGCGGCCAACGGCGTTCCGCACTTCATGCGGGTCATCCCGTCCGGCGGACGCGACATCACGGATGCCATCGTTGCCGCGCACGACGTGCCGTTCGGCGAGGCCGAGCGCATCAAGCGCGCCATCGGCATCCAGACCCGGCCGCTCACCCCGGAGGCGCAGCCGCTGGCCGCGACCATCGGGTCGGCGACCCACGAGCTGCTGATGAGCGTGCGCAACACGATCAGCTACTTCGTGACGGCTCGCCCGAACACGCCGGTGCAGCGCGTCGTGCTCAGCGGAGGCGGCGGCGACATGCCCGGCATCCGCGAGGCGTTCGCCGAGCTGACCCGCCTTCCCGTCAACACCGCGGATCCGGGAGCCCGCGTCACCGTCGCCAAGGCACGTCGAGGCGACCCGTGGCCCGAGTCGCTGTCCGTGGCCGTCGGACTCGCAGTTGGGAGCACAGCATGACCGTCGACATCCCGACCCGCGCGCCAGAGCAGGCGCCCGGCGGAGACCACCGCAACCGCCGTGGCATCATGCCCGAACCCCGTGCGGGGCGTTCCCGCACGCGTCGGCAAGGCGCCGCTCGTCGTGGGCGGACAGCCGCGCGCGAACCTGCTGCCGCCGGAGATCATCGTCAAGCGCAAGCAGCTGAAGACCCGTCGTGCCCTGCGTGCCGGTGTGCTCCTGGTCGCGGTCGTCACCGCGGCCGCGTGCGCCGGGACGTTCGGCATCGCCTCGGTCGCCCAGGTGCAGTTCGCTGCCGCGCAGGACACCCAGACCCGTCTGGTAGCGGAGCAGGGCGCCTACGGCGAGGTGCGCGACGTGCAGAACACGATCGAGACCATCACCGCCGGCCAGCTCGTCGGGTCGTCCACCGAGATCGCCTGGGAGGACTACCTGACGCAGTTGCAGGGCACGCTTCCCGCAGGCGTCGTTCTGAAGAACGTTGCGATCGAGTCGGGCACGCCGATGTCGGCGTTCGGCCAGTCGGACGGTCCGCTGCAGGGAACGCGCGTCGCCGCGCTGACCTTCACGGCCACCAGCGCCACGCTGCCGACCTTCCCGGAGTGGCTCCGCTCGATGGCGGCGCTGCCCGGCTTCGTCGACGCGACGCCCGGCACGGTGAAGCAGGAGAACGGCATCTACATCGCCGAGGTGCTCATGCACATCAACTCGGAGGCGTTCTCGATGCGTTTCGACCCGGCGCACATCGCCGCCGTCGAGGCCGAGCTGGCCGCACAGGCCGCACACGCCGACGCTCAGTCGAAGTCGATGGTCGCCATCGTCCCCGTCGAGGAGACGACCGCCACCGACGGATCCGACGCCACCGATGGGGAGGGCTGACATGCAGCAGCACCGGATTATCAGCCTTCTGTCCATCATCGTGATGATCATCATCCCGGTGGCGGGATGGTTCCTGGTCGCGCAGCCGCAGCTCGCTGCTGCCGCGTACGCGGACCAGCAGCGCGCCGAGACCGAGATGCAGATCCAGCTCAGCTCGGCGATCGTCCAGAAGCTCAAGGAGGACAGCGCGAGGCTGCCCGAGCTGAACGACGACCTCAACACGCTGCGCACATCCATCCCTGCCGATGTCGACAGCGAGGGCTACATCGACGGGCTCGATGCGCTCGCCCGGGTCAGCGGAGTGACCATCACGGGCTTGACCGTTGACCAGCCCTCCGTCTACGCGCCGGCGACGCCCGCGGTCGCGCCCGTCGTGCCCGACCCGTCGGTCGAGGGCGACGCCGCGGAGACGCCGGCCGCACCGTCGGACCCGGCGATCGTGACCAGCCCGCTGATCGACTCGTCGAACTTCGTGGCCATCCCGGTGACGCTCGAGCTGAGCGGCGACTGGACTCCGATCCTGAAGTTCGTCGACGGTCTTCAGACCAGTCCCCGACTGTTCCTGGTGTCCAGCCTGGAGACGCGAGCCGTCGAGGGGAGCGACACTCTCCTGACGGCCAAGATCGGCGGGTACATCTACGCCATCCCGACCGGCGTCGAGGGAAAGCCCCGGCCGATCAGCACGACGGTCAAGCAGCTGACGGCGACTCGCGCCGCCGGTCGTCGAGACCGACGGTGAGCCGGATCCCGATCCGACCAGCACCCCGGCGCCCTAGGGCGACCGAGCACGACTCTCCGCCCCGGCGCAGCCCACCGCGCGCCGGGGCGGAGTCCTGTCCGCCGGCAGCGACGACGGCCCAGCGAACGGCGCGACCGCGTCGTGCCGTGCAGCGGCTTCGCCGGGCGAGGACCGGCGAACAATGGGCGGAGTCGTGTACACTCGACCGGGTGTGTGCTCATCGCGCACTCCTTCCCCTGCGTGAAAGACCCCGGTCTTTCCGTGCGCGGGTCGTGTCTTCCGACACACAGGGCCAATCGGCCCCCACGGCATATCCACTCGAAGTCCCGGACTGATTCCAGGCCGGGGAGCGGATTGCGATGGAAAACCATCAATCCACTGTCACCGTGCAGTGAGCAAAACAGGAGTGAAGTGCCTACCATCCAGCAACTGGTCCGCAAGGGCCGCAAGCCGAAGGTCGTCAAGACCAAGGCTCCCGCACTGAAGGGCAACCCGCAGCAGCGCGGCGTCTGCACCCGCGTGTACACGACCACCCCGAAGAAGCCGAACTCGGCTCTCCGCAAGGTCGCGCGCGTCAAGCTCAGCAACGGCACCGAGGTCACCGCCTACATCCCCGGCGAGGGCCACAACCTGCAGGAGCACTCGATGGTGCTCGTGCGCGGCGGCCGTGTGAAAGACCTGCCCGGCGTGCGCTACAAGATCGTGCGCGGCGCCCTCGACACCCAGGCGGTCAAGAACCGCAAGCAGGCCCGTAGCCGTTACGGAGCGAAGGCGGACAAGAAGTAATGCCTCGCAAAGGACCCGCTCCGAAGCGCCCCGTCGTCGCCGATCCGGTGTACGCCGCGCCCATCGTGAGCCAGCTCGTGAACAAGATCCTCGTCGACGGCAAGAAGGGCATCGCCGAGCGCATCGTCTACGGCGCGCTCGAAGGCGTCGCCACCAAGTCCGGCACGGATGCCGTGCAGGTTCTCAAGAAGGCGCTCGACAACGTGCGCCCGACCCTCGAGGTCAAGAGCCGCCGCGTCGGTGGCTCGACGTACCAGGTCCCGGTCGAGGTCAAGCCGCACCGCGCGAACACTCTCGCGCTGCGCTGGCTGACCAGCTACGCCAAGTCGCGTCGCGAGAAGACCATGACCGAGCGTCTGACCAACGAGATCCTGGATGCCTCGAACGGCCTGGGTGCGGCGGTCAAGCGCCGCGAAGACACCCACAAGATGGCCGAGTCGAACAAGGCCTTCGCCCACTACCGCTGGTAGCAGCTTCGTATCGAACGGGGCCGCGAATACCGGCCCCGTTCGATGCAGCCCTCATCACATCCCGAAAGTAAGGAAACACCACCGTGGCACAGGACGTGCTCACCGACCTCACCAAGGTCCGCAACTTCGGCATCATGGCGCACATCGATGCCGGTAAGACGACGACGACCGAGCGCATCCTGTACTACACGGGCATCACGCACAAGATCGGCGAGGTGCACGACGGCGCCGCGGTCATGGACTGGATGGCGCAGGAGCAGGAGCGCGGCATCACGATCACGTCCGCCGCGACGACCTGTTTCTGGAACGACACCCAGCTGAACATCATCGACACCCCCGGCCACGTCGACTTCACCGTCGAGGTGGAGCGCAACCTCCGGGTCCTCGACGGCGCTGTCGCGGTGTTCGACGGCAAGGAGGGCGTCGAGCCCCAGTCCGAGACCGTCTGGCGCCAGGCCGACAAGTACGACGTGCCGCGCATCTGCTTCGTCAACAAGATGGACAAGCTCGGTGCCGACTTCTACTTCACGGTCGAGACCATCATCAAGCGCCTCGGCGCCAAGCCCCTCGTCATGCAGCTCCCGATCGGTTCGGAGAGCGAATTCGAGGGTGTCGTCGACCTGGTCGAGATGCACGCCAAGACCTGGCGCGGCGACTCCAAGGGTGACGTCGAGCTGGGCGCCAGGTACGCGATCGAAGAGATCCCGACCGACCTGGTCGAGAAGGCGAACGAGTACCGTCACGCGCTGATCGAGGCCGTTGCCGAGACCGACGACGCCCTCCTCCAGCGTTACCTCGACGGAGACCTCGACTTCTCGGTCGCCGAGATCAAGGCGGCGGTGCGCAAGCTGACCATCGCCAGCGAGATCTACCCGGTCTTCTGCGGTTCCGCGTTCAAGAACCGCGGCGTGCAGCCGATGCTCGACGCCGTCGTGGACTACCTCCCGTCGCCGCTCGACATGCCGGCCATCGAGGGTCACGACGTGCGCGACGAAGAGAAGGTCATCGAGCGGCACGCCGACTCGACCGAGCCGTTCTCCGCGCTCGCGTTCAAGATCATGACGCACCCGTTCTTCGGGCGCCTCACCTACATCCGCGTCTACTCCGGCAAGCTCGACTCCGGCGGCCAGGTCATCAACTCGACCAAGGGCAAGAAGGAGCGCATCGGCAAGATCTTCCAGATGCACGCCAACAAAGAGAACCCTGTCGACTCGGTCACCGCCGGCCACATCTACGCGGTCATCGGCCTGAAGGACACGACGACGGGTGACACCCTGTCCGATTCGAACAACCAGGTCGTCCTCGAGTCGATGACGTTCCCGGCCCCGGTCATCGAGGTCGCGATCGAGCCCAAGACCAAGGCGGACCAGGAGAAGCTGGGTGTCGCCATCCAGAAGCTCGCCGAAGAGGACCCGACGTTCCGCACCGAGCAGAACCCGGAGACCGGCCAGACCATCATCAAGGGCATGGGCGAGCTCCACCTCGACATCCTGGTCGACCGCATGAAGCGGGAGTTCAACGTCGAGGCGAACGTCGGCAAGCCGCAGGTCGCGTACCGCGAGACGATCCGTCGCGCCGTGGAGAAGTACGACTACACCCACAAGAAGCAGACCGGTGGATCCGGTCAGTTCGCGAAGGTGCAGATCACGATCGAGCCGCTCGAGGTCACCCCCGAGACGAACTACGAGTTCGTGAACTCGGTCACCGGTGGTCGCGTGCCTCGTGAGTACATCGGCTCGGTCGACCACGGAATCCAGGATGCGATGCAGGTCGGCGTGCTCGCCGGCTACCCGACGGTGGGCGTCAAGGCCACCCTCGTGGATGGCGCGTCGCACGACGTCGACTCCTCGGAGATGGCGTTCAAGATCGCCGGCTCGATGGCCTACAAAGAGGCCGCTCGTCGCGCCGACCCCGTTCTGCTCGAGCCGCTGATGGCGGTCGAGGTGCGTACGCCCGAGGAGTACATGGGCGACGTCATCGGCGACCTCAACTCGCGACGCGGTCAGATCCAGTCCATGGACGATGCGACCGGCGTCAAGGTCGTCACCGCCAAGGTCCCGCTGTCGGAGATGTTCGGATACGTCGGAGACCTCCGGTCGAAGACCTCCGGACGCGCCGTCTACTCGATGACGTTCGACAGCTACTCGGAGGTTCCCAAGGCAGTCGCCGAGGAGATCGTCCAGAAGAGCAAGGGCGACTAGCGCGCTGGAGCTCAGAGTGACGGCCGTTTCTGGCCTTCACCGCGACGCCAGCGCCGAAGCCCGTCCGGGCTTCGGGCCCATTCATATAAAGTAAGCAAGGCAAATTTCAAGTCCTGAGGAGGACCCAAAGTGGCTAAGGCCAAGTTCGAGCGGACCAAGCCGCACGTGAACATCGGAACGATCGGTCACGTCGACCACGGCAAGACGACGCTCACCGCGGCGATCTCGAAGGTGCTCGCCGACAAGTACCCGTCAGCGGTCAACGTCCCGCGCGACTTCGCGTCGATCGACTCCGCTCCGGAAGAGCGTCAGCGCGGCATCACGATCAACATCTCGCACGTCGAGTACGAGACGCCCAAGCGTCACTACGCGCACGTCGATGCCCCCGGCCACGCCGACTACATCAAGAACATGATCACCGGTGCCGCCCAGATGGACGGCGCGATCCTGGTGGTCGCGGCGACCGACGGCCCGATGGCCCAGACGCGTGAGCACGTGCTGCTCGCCAAGCAGGTCGGCGTGCCGTACCTGCTGGTCGCGCTGAACAAGTCCGACATGGTCGACGACGCCGAGATCCTGGAGCTCGTCGAGCTCGAGGTCCGCGAGCTGCTCAACAGCCAGGGCTTCGACGGCGACAACGCTCCCGTCGTCCAGGTCTCCGGCCTGAAGGCGCTCGAGGGCGACGAGAAGTGGACCCAGTCCGTTCTCGACCTCATGGAGGCCGTCGACAACAGCGTGCCCGACCCGGTGCGCGACAAGGACAAGCCCTTCCTCATGCCCATCGAGGACGTCTTCACGATCACCGGTCGTGGAACCGTCGTCACGGGCCGTGCGGAGCGCGGAACCCTCGGCATCAACTCCGAGGTCGAGATCGTCGGCATCCGCCCGACGCAGAAGACCACGGTCACGGGTATCGAGATGTTCCACAAGCAGCTCGACGAGGCATGGGCCGGCGAGAACTGTGGTCTGCTCCTCCGCGGCACCAAGCGCGAGGATGTCGAGCGCGGCCAGGTCGTCGTCAAGCCGGGTTCGGTCACGCCGCACACCCAGTTCGAGGGCACCGCGTACATCCTGTCGAAGGATGAGGGTGGGCGTCACAACCCGTTCTACGCGAACTACCGTCCGCAGTTCTACTTCCGCACCACCGACGTCACCGGCGTCATCACGCTGCCCGAGGGCACCGAGATGGTCATGCCCGGCGACACGACCGACATGACGGTTGAGCTGATCCAGCCCATCGCCATGGAGGACGGCCTCGGCTTCGCCATCCGCGAGGGTGGCCGCACCGTGGGTGCCGGCAAGGTCACGAAGATCCTCAAGTAACAACGCCGGTCGAGTAGCGGCGTTGCCGCGTATCGAGACCGACACGACAGGGGTCGGGCCGCCAGGCCCGGCCCCTTCGTCGTACCCTGGCGGCATGTCCCGCGTCGTGCTCCGCCTGGTCCTGGATGTCGTGCTCACCGTCGCGCTGTCGCTCGGGCTCCTGACTCTCCTGCAGTGGTTCCTCGGCGGGTCGCTCGCCGCTGCTCCGGCCGAGGCCGTGCGCGTGCTCTTCAACTTCATGGACGTCGGGCTCGCCATCTGGCTGATCCTGCTGATCGTCGCGGCGGTGCGCGGTCGCGCCCGCGGTGGCCCGGGCGCGGGCCTGACCTGGGTCTTCGCCCTGGTCGGCACGTTCGTGAACCTGATCGTGGTCACCGTCGTCGGCTTCATCCAGGGCGGCTGGGCACCGCTGCTCGTGCTCTTCGCGATCGAGGCGGGCATCGCGGTGCTGGTCGCAGCCGCGATCGTTGTGCCGATCGTGCACCGGCTGGTGTACACACCGGAAGTTGGTCCTACGATCGAACCGTGAAGAAGCTTGGGGGAGCCCTCCGCCGCTGGTTCGCGCGTCGTTCGCGTATCGCGCTCACCGCGGTCGTCGCCGTCGTGGTGGTCATGCTCGTCTGGACGAACGCGACGCCGTGGCCGTCGGCGATGTTCATCCGGTCGGTGTTCGAGCAGGGCGGGGCCGCAACGGTCGCCGAGATGGAGCGGCATCTGCCCGAGGCCGCGATCGACGCCCGCTTGGATGTCCAGCTAGACGGGTCGCTTCCCGTGGACATCTTCAGGCCGGCGGGATCCGACGGCGTGCTGCCGACAGTGCTGTGGATCCACGGCGGGGCCTGGATCTCGGGCGACAAGAGCAACGTGGCTCCGTACCTCCGCATCCTGGCCGCCGAGGGCTATACGACGGTGGGCCTGAGCTACACGCCGGGACCGGAGGCCGGCTACCCCACCGCGGTACGGCAGCTGAACGACGCCATCGGCTCGCTCCTCGACGATGCCGCCGAATTCGGCATCGACACGGACCGGATCGTTCTCGCGGGAGACTCCGCCGGAGCGCAGCTGGCGAGCGAGCTCGCGGTGCTGGCGACCAATCCCCAGTTCGAGGCGCTCACCGGTCTCGATTCGTCGCTGTCCGCCGATCAGCTGCGTGGCACCATCCTCAACTGCGGCGTCTACGAACTCGACGGCATGGCGAAGCTGACGGGGCTGGGGGCCTGGGGATTCAAGATCGCCCTCTGGGCGTACACAGGAACCAAGGACTGGTCCCAGGCCCCGGCCGGCGCACTCATGTCGTCTCTCGAGTTCGTCAACGCCGACTTCCCTCCCAGCTACATCTCGGGCGGCAACGGCGATGCGCTGACGCTGATCCAGTCGGTGCCGATGGCGAACCGCCTCGAGGAACTGGGTGTCGACGTGGACCGCGTCTTCTATGCCACCGATCACGAGCCGTCGCTGCCGCACGAGTACCAGTTCCACCTCGACGGCGACGACGCGCAGGACGCGCTGGCGAAGACGCTGCGCTTTCTGAGCAGCGTCACGGGCTGACCGTCAACCCCCGCGCCAGAGTTCGCGCCCCGACCTAACCTGAGACGGTGCCTCGTCTCCGCCGTTCCGACACGAGCGGACCCGGATTCCGGCGGGTGCGCTCGGGACGCGGCTTCCGGTACACGACAGACGATGGCGACCCCGTCGACGCGGCGACCCGCGAGCGCGCGGCCGGCCTCGTCATCCCGCCGGCCTGGACCGACGTCTGGATCGCCCCCCACGCCAACGGCCACGTCCAGGCGACGGGGGTGGACGACGCGGGACGCCGCCAGTACCTGTACCACCCGGCCTGGCGCGAGCAGAAGGACGGCGCGAAGTACGACCGCGCCCTCGAACTCGCGGCCACCCTCCCTGCCGCGCGGCGCGGCGTCACGATCGACCTGCGGCGCGACGACCTGTCGCGCGAACGCGTCCTGGCGGGCGCGTTCCGGATGCTGGACACGGGCAGCCTGCGCGTCGGCTCGGAGCGGTACGCCGCCGAGCACGGCAGCTTCGGGCTGTCGACATTGTTGTGCGCGCATGCGACGGTCACCGGTGACGACACGGTCGAGCTGAGATTCCCGGCCAAGAGCGGGCAGGAGTGGGAGAGCGACATCGCCGACCCGGACCTGGCCGCGCTGGTGCGGCGGCTGAAGCGGCGCGGCGGCCAGCATCGCCTTCTGGCCTGGAAGGACCAGCGTGGCTGGCATCCGCTCGACGCCGAGGAGATCAACGACGACGTGCGCCGGCGTACCGGCGGCGAGTTCTCGGCCAAGGACTTCCGCACGCTGCACGGGACATCGGCGGCGGCGATCTCGCTCGCCCGCACCGGACCCCGCGACACTCGCGCGGCACGCAAGCGCGCGGTCGTCGACGCGGTCCGCGCGGCCGCGGACGAGCTCAACAACACCCCGGCGATCGCCCGCGGAAGCTATGTCGACCCGCGCCTCCTGGACGAATACGAGGGCGGCGTGACCATCGATCCTGCGCGTTCGGCCTCCGTCGAGAGCGAGCTGCGGTCGCTCCTGGCGCGATAGCGGTTCACAACACCCGCGCGCCGCGCCAGAATGGGCAGGTCGGCCGGGATGGTACCCGCGCCGCGCGGGAGGAAACCATGGGACTCGACGACATCGTCGACAAGGCCAAGGACGCAGCGGGAGACGCTGCGGACAAGGTGAAGGACGTTGCCGGCGACGCGGCGGACACCGTCAAGGACAAGGCCGGAGACGTCAGGGACGCGGTCAAGGACAAGGCCGACGACGTGCGGGATGCCGCGGACGGCGCCGTTCACAGCGAGCGTGCCGAGAAGGTCAGCGACACGGTGCTCGACGGGGTCGAGAACGCCGCCAACTTCGTGACGCGCGACAAGTTCGACGACAAGATCGGCGACATCCGCGAGGGCGTCGACGAGAAGATCGGCGACGACGAGGCACGTGCGGCGGCCGGAAGGCTGCCGCGGAGAAGGGCGGCTCGGGGGTCTAAGGCCGCTCACGCCCGTCCAGCCAGACGCGCGGTGAGCGCGGCCGCCGATCGAGCGGTCGCGCTCCCCAGCGCCTCCCACGCCGTCGCCGATCGCATCGCGGCGGAACGTCAGGCCGATCGCGGCCACCGGGTAGTCGTGCCGATCGGTCGCCGCCGCGCCCGACCGACGCGTACTCGGCGGTCACGTCGCCGTCCTCGGTCGCGTAGCCGCGGTCGCGCGTCTCGGCGAGCAGCCGGTCGAGATCGCCGAGGGTCGCCGGGCCGGCGTCGTTGCGGCGGGTCAGCCGGTCGCGGGTCGGGTAGATCGCCCGCACCTGCGCCGCGGGCAGGCCGGCGAGCATGCGCGCGTCCGGTCGCGGTGAGGTGGGCAGGCAGGCGGACGCCGACGCTCGACACGGTGGTCGGCGCCCGGAAGCCCTGCACGCGTGCGGCGTAGATGACGTCGGCTCCGCCGAGGACGGCGAGGTGCGCGACGGTGGGGACCGAATCGGAGGCCGCCACCTCGGCGACGAGGCGCTCCAGCAGGGGGCGCGCCAGCATCCCGAGCCGTTCGCCGCGCAGCGCCGACGTGCCGATCTCGGCGACGAACGAGCTGAGCCCGTAGGTGCGGTCCTCGGGGTAGTGCACGAGGAAGCCCTCGTCCATCATCACGGCGATCAGCTGGTACGCCGACGAGCGCGGCATGGCGAGATCGCGCGCGAGCGTCGCGGCGCGCACCGGGCCGTTGCGGGCGGCGAGGTAGCGCAGCACCGCGAGGGTGCTGCGGGCGGCGGGGATCTGCGGCATGGATGCCTCGCTGTCTGAAATCTCAGACAGGATATCGCGGCAGGCCGGTGCGCGAGGCCGCGCGACGGGCGTTCACTGGCACCATGACCGTCACCATCGGCATCGGAGCCGTCACCATCGAGCAGGTCGTGGCCGTCGCACGGCACGGCGAACGCGTCGAGCTGAGCGACGAGGCACTCGCGGCCATCGCCGCATCCCGCGCCCTCATCGACGAGCTGGCGGACGATCCCGAGCCGCACTACGGCGTCTCCACGGGCTTCGGCGCGCTCGCCACCGCCCACATCCCACCCGAGCGCCGGCAGCAGCTGCAGCGCTCGCTGGTGCGCAGCCACGCCGCGAGCTCGGGAGCAGAGGTCGAACGCGAGGTGGTGCGCGGCACGATGCTGCTGCGGCTCTCGACCCTCGCCACCGGGCGCACCGGCATCCGGCCCGGTCGTCGCCGAGCAGTACGTCGCCCTGCTGAACGCCGGCATCACCCCGGTGATCGGCGAGTACGGCAGCCTCGGCTGCTCGGGCGACCTGGCGCCGCTCGCGCACTGCGCGCTCGCCGCGATGGGCGAGGGCGACGTGCGGGATGCCGCCGGCACGCTCATGGACGGCGGCGCGGCGCTCGCCGCCGCCGGCCTCGAGCCGATCGTGCTGCAGGAGAAGGAGGGCCTCGCCCTCATCAACGGCACCGACGGGATGCTGGCGATGCTCGTCGCTCGCGATCACCGACCTCCGCGGCGCTGCTGACGACCGCGGACCTCGCCGCCGCGATGAGCGTGGAGGGTCTCGCGGGCACCGACCGCGTGTTCGCGGCCGACCTGCAGGCGCTGCGCCCGCATCCGGGTCAGGCGCAGTCGGCGGCGACCATGCGCGCCGTGCTCGCCGGCTCGGCGCACCATCGCCGCGCACGCCACCACGGGCTTCACCCGGGTGCAGGACGCCTACTCGCTGCGCTGCGCCCCGCAGGTGCACGGTGCAGCACGCGACACCGTCGATCACGCCGCCGTCGTCGCCGGGCGCGAGCTCGCCGAGCGCGATCGACAACCCCGTCGTCACCCTCGACGGACGGCTCGAGTCGAACGGCAACTTCCACGGCGCACCGGTCGGGTACGTGCTCGACTTCCTCGCGATCGCCGCGGCCGACGTCGCCAGCATGAGCGAGCGGCGCACCGACCGGTTCCTCGACAAGAACCGCAACGGCGGCCTCACGCCGTTCCTGGCCGACGACCCCGGCGTCGACTCCGGGCACATGATCGCCCAGTACACGCAGGCCGGAATCGTCAGCGAACTCAAGCGCCTGGCGGCCCCGGCATCCGTCGACTCGATCCCGACGAGCGCGATGCAGGAGGACCACGTCTCGATGGGCTGGTCGGCCGCGCGCAAGCTGCGGCGCTCCATCGACGGGCTCCAGCGCGTGCTCGCGATCGAGCTGCTCACCGCCGCCCGCGGCATCGAGCTGCGCGGCGAGACGCCCGCGCCCGTCACCGGCCGCGTCATCGCCGCGATGCGGGAGACCATCCCGGGTCCGGGCCCCGACCGCTACCTCGCGCCCGAGATCGCCTCCGCCGTCGCGCTCGTCGTGTGGGCACCCTGCTGCAGTACGTCGCCGGCGAGAGTAGCTCACGCGAACTGACCGCCTCGACCAGGAGCACGCCATGACATCCGGACCCCGCCCCGTGCGCGCACACCGCGGCACGCAGCTGCACACGCTCGGCTGGCCGCAGGAGGCCGCCCTGCGCATGCTGCAGAACAACCTCGACCCCGAGGTCGCCGAGCACCCCGACGAGCTCGTCGTCTACGGCGGCACCGGCAAGGCCGCCCGCGACTGGGCGAGCTTCGACGCGCTGGTGCGCACGCTCGAGACGCTCAAGGGCGACGAGACGATGCTCGTGCAGTCGGGGCGCCCGGTCGGCGTGATGCAGACGCACGAGTGGGCGCCGCGCGTGCTGCTCGCCAACTCGAACCTCGTCGGCGACTGGGCGAACTGGGACGAGTTCCGCCGCCTCGAGAAGCTCGGCCTCACGATGTACGGGCAGATGACCGCCGGCTCGTGGATCTACATCGGCACCCAGGGCATCCTGCAGGGCACGTACGAGACGTTCTCGGCCGTCGCCGCGATGAAGTTCGACGGCACCCTGGCCGGCACGATCACGCTCACCGCGGGCCTCGGCGGCATGGGCGGCGCTCAGCCGCTCGCCGTCACCATGAACGACGGCGTTGCCATCTGCGTCGACGTCGACCCGTCACGCATCGCCCGCCGCATCGAGCACGGCTACCTGGATGTCGAGGCCTCGTCGCTCGAGGACGCCCTGTCGCGCGCGTACGCGGCCCGCGATGCGAAGACGCCCCTGTCGATCGGACTCCTCGGCAACGCGGCAGCCGTGTTCCCGCAGCTGCTGGCGATGGGCGCCGAGATCGACATCGTCACCGACCAGACCAGCGCGCACGACCCGCTGGCCTACCTGCCGCTCGAGTACTCGTTCGAGGAGTGGGACGCCGCCCGCAAGGCCGACCCGACCGGGTTCGCGGATGCCGCCCGCCACTCGATGGCCAAGCACGTCGAGGCGATGGTCGGCTTCCAGAAGGGCGGGATCCGAGGTCTTCGACTACGGCAACAACATCCGCACCGAGGCGCTCACCGCCGGATACGCGGACGCGTTCTCGTTCCCCGGATTCGTACCCGCCTACATCCGGCCGCTGTTCTCCGAGGGCAAGGGGCCGTTCCGCTGGGCGGCGCTCTCGGGCGACCCGACGGACATCGCGGCGACCGACCGTGCCGTGCTCGAGCTCTTCCCCGAGAACGAGTCGTTGCATCGCTGGATCACGATGGCCGGCGAGCGCGTGCACTTCCAGGGGCTGCCCGCCCGCATCTGCTGGCTCGGCTACGGCGAGCGCGACGTCGCGGGGCTGCGCTTCAACGACATGGTCGCCTCTGGTGAGGTCAGCGCGCCGCTCGTCATCGGCCGCGATCACCTCGACTCCGGCTCGGTGGCGTCTCCGTACCGCGAGACGGAGGCCATGAAGGACGGCTCGGATGCCATCGCCGACTGGCCGCTGCTCAACGCGCTGGTCAACACGGCATCCGGGGCATCGTGGGTGAGCATCCACCACGGCGGCGGTGTCGGGATCGGCCGCTCGATCCACGCCGGGCAGGTCACCGTCGCCGACGGCACGCCGCTCGCCGGCGAGAAGATCGCGCGCGTGCTGCGCAACGACCCCGGGATGGGCGTGATCCGGCACGTCGACGCCGGGTACGACGAGGCGATCGAGGTCGCCGATCGGCTCGACGTTCGCGTGCCCCATGCGCGAGGGTTAGGGCGTGAGCTCGTCATCTGCCGCACGATCCGCTCTGGCCGCGCGCCGGTGACTGGCCGGCCGCCGTCGCGGGCGAGCGGGCCGACGTCGCCGTGGCCGGCATCCCGACCCACACCCGCTCGCTGTCGCCGACGCAGGCGCACCTGACTCCGGCGGCGGTGCGCGAGGCGCTGCGGCGGTACTCGTTCGACACCGCGGGGCTGCGGATCGTCGATGCGGGCGACGCGCCCGATCCGGACGCCGTGGACGCCACCGCCTGGGTCGCCGCGATCGAGGCGGAGCTGCTGATCGCGATCGGCGGCGACAACTCGGCGACCGTGCCCGTGGCGCTCGGCGCGCGGCGCGACCGGACTCGTGACCGTCGACGCCCATCACGACCTGCGGGACGGCGTCTCGAACGGCTCGCCCGGTGCGCCAGCTGATCGAGGCCGGGCTCGCGGGCACGGCCGTCGTGCAGATCGGCATCGAGCCGCTGGCCAACTCGCGCGAGTATCGCGAAACGCGCTGCCGACCTCGGCATCACCGTCGTCCTCCGCGACGAGCTGCGTCGCCGTCCGATCGACGACGTCATGGCCGAGGCGCTCGAGCTGCGCCGGCAGCGGCGGACGCCGGTGCACGTCGACCTCGACGTCGACGTCTGCGACCGTTCGGTGGCTCCGGGCTGTCCGGCGTCGGTGCCGGGCGGTATCTCGGCGCTCGAACTGCGCACGGCGGCGCGCGTCGCGGGTGTGCACCCCGATGTCGTGTCGATCGACCTGACCGAGGTGGATGCCGCGGCCGACGCGCCGGACGGCCGCACCGTGCGCCTGACCGCGCTCTGCGTGCTCGAGGCCGTCCGCGCACGCGTCGAGCTCATCGAGGACCGCGCGTGACTCGTCGCACGGGACGGCCGGGCGATGAGCACGCGTCGTCACCGGCATCGGCCTGCTCGTCACCCACGACGACGAGCGACCCGAGCGCACCGACGCCGCGCTCGTGATCGACGACGGGCGCGTCGCCTGGGTCGGCGATGCCGCCGATGCCCCGGACGCCGACGAGCGGATCGACGCCGAGGGCCGCTGCGTGATCCCCGGCTTCGTCGACAGCCACGGGCACCTGATGTTCGCGGGCGATCGCGCCGACGAGTTCGAGGCCCGGATGGCGGGGCGGGCCTACGAGGCGGGCGGGATCCGGCGCACCGTCCGGCTGACCCGCGAGGCGTCGGACGACGAGCTGCTGGCCAACGCGCGGCGCCTGCTGGCCGAGGCGCGCGCGCAGGGCACGACGACGATGGAGATCAAGTCCGGCTACGGGCTGACCGTCGACGACGAGGCGCGCGCCCTGCGGCTGGCCGCCACCCTCACCGCCGAGATCACCTACCTCGGCGCGCACGTCGTGCCGGAGGGAACCGGTCGCGACGAGTACGTCGACCTGGTGTGCGGCGAGATGCTCGCCGCCTGCGCTCCCCATGCGAGATGGATCGATGTGTTCTGCGAGACCGGCGCGTTCACGGTCGAGGAGTCGCGCCGCATCCTGGAGGCCGGTGCCGCGGCGGGTCTCGGGCTGCGCGTGCACGCCGCGCAGCTCGGCGAATCTGACGGGGTTCGCCTCGCCGTCGAGCTCGGCGCCGCGTCGTGTCGACCACTGCACGTACCTCTCCGACGCCGACGTCGAGGCGCTTGCCGGCTCGTCCGACCGTCGCCACCCTGCTGCCGGGCGTCGAGTTCTCGACGCGGCACCCGTATCCCGACGCTCGACGGCTTCTGGATGCGGGGGTCACCGTCGCGCTCGCCTGCGATTGCAATCCGGGCTCGAGCTACACGACCTCGATGGCGTTCTGCATCGCCGTCGCCGTCCGCGACATGGGCATGACCCCGGCCGAGGCCCTGCGCGCCGCGACGCTCGGAGGGGCCGCGGCGCTGCGCCGCGACGACATCGGCCACCTGCGCGTCGGTGCGCGCGCCGACCTCGTGGTGCTCGACGCCCCCACCTACGTGCACCTCGCGTACCGCCCCGGCGTGCCGCTGGTACACCGGGTGGTCACCTCGTCCTGACCGTGTTCGCTCTGAGCGCTCGGCGATCGGCGCGACTGCGGAGCGCCGGACACCGGGAGCCGCGACACGCCCGGGTTGCAGCAAATGCCGGCGTGTGGCAAACTCGTCTAGTTCAACATCCCGTGCGCGTCAGCGTGCGCGGGTCACTGCACTCGCAGTGCACAGCCCCCCGCGGCAACACGGGATGTGGCTGGGCCGCAGGCAGCAGAACACGGTTTCACTCGAATCCCACCCGAGCAACTCGTTGCGCGAGCCCTGTGCCGTGCTGGGCGGTGGCGGGATTGACAGAAGAACAGCGGTGCGCGAACAGCAGTGTTGCGCGTGTGCGTCATCCACCGGATGCCGCACGAGACGAAAGAGAGAAAGACATATGGCGGGACAGAAGATCCGCATCCGGCTCAAGTCGTACGACCACGCCGGTCTCGACGCCTCGGCGCGCAAGATCGTCGACACCGTGACCCGTGCGGGCGCGACCGTCGTCGGCCCGGTCCCGCTGCCCACGGAGAAGAACGTGGTCGTCGTGATCCGCAGTCCTCACAAGTACAAGGACAGCCGCGAGCACTTCGAGAAGCGCACCCACAAACGACTCATCGACATCATCGATCCGACGCCGAAGGCCGTCGACTCGCTCATGCGACTCGACCTGCCCGCCGACGTCAACATCGAGATCAAGCTCTAGGCCGCCGGCAGAAGGCAAACCATGTCTGCAGTGAAGACGACCAAGGGTCTGCTGGGCACCAAGCTCGGCATGACGCAGGTCTGGGATGAGAACAACAAGCTCATCCCGGTGACTGTCGTCCAGATCACCCCCAACGTCGTGACCCAGGTGCGCTCGCAGGAGGTCGACGGCTACACCGCCGTGCAGATCGCCTACGGTGCGATCGACCCGCGCAAGGTCAACAAGCCCGCCACGGGCCACTTCGACAAGGCCGGCGTCACGCCGCGCCGCCACCTCACCGAGGTGCGCACGTCCGACGCCGCCGAGTACACCCCGGGCCAGGAGCTCGCGGTCGACATCTTCGAGGCCGGCCAGTACGTGGATGTCGTGGGCACCTCCAAGGGCAAGGGCTTCGCCGGCGTCATGAAGCGCCACAACTTCAAGGGCGTGAGCGCGAGCCACGGTTCGCACCGCAACCACCGCAAGCCGGGTTCCATCGGCGCCTCCTCGACGCCCAGCCGCGTCTTCAAGGGAATGCGCATGGCCGGCCGCATGGGTGGCGACCGCGTCACCGTGCAGGGCCTCAAGGTGCACTCGGTGGACCTCGAGAACAACCTCATCCTGGTCAAGGGCGCCGTCCCCGGCGCTCGCGGCCGCATCGTCTTCGTCCGCAACGCCGTGAAGGGAGCGAAGTGACATGGCTGATCCACGGGGAACTCTCAGCATCGTCTCGCCGAAGGGCGGCCGTTCCGGCAGCGTCGAGCTGCCCGCGGCGATCTTCGACCAGCAGACCAACGTGCCGCTGATCCACCAGGTGGTGACCGCGCAGCTCGCGGCCGCCCGCCAGGGCACGCACTCGACCAAGGGTCGCGGCGAGGTCTCCGGTTCGGGAAGCAAGCCGTTCAAGCAGAAGGGCACCGGTCGTGCCCGTCAGGGCTCGATCCGCATGCCGCAGCACCGCGGCGGTGGCATCGTCCACGGCCCGACGCCGCGCGACTACTCGCAGCGCACCCCCAAGAAGATGATCGCGGCAGCCCTGCTCGGCATCCTGTCGGACCGCGCCCGCGGCGAGCGCCTGCACGTCGTCGAGAGCTTCGGCCTCGACTCGGCGCCCAGCACCAAGACCGCGATCGAGCTTCTGGATGCGGTGGCGACGAGCAAGAACGTGCTGGTCGTGCTGGAGCGCGATGACGACGTCAGCTTCAAGAGCGTCCGCAACCTGCCGAACGTGCACGTGCTGTTCTCCGACCAGCTGAACGCGTACGACGCGGTCGTCAGCGACGACATCGTCTTCACGAAGGCCGCGTTCAACGCCTTCGTGCGCTCGCGCTCGAAGACGGACGGCACCGTCGTCGCCGCCGAGAAGGCTCCGCTGCCGAGAAGGCACCTGCCGAGAAGGCGCCGCGCCGAGAAGGCCCCGGCCGCGAAGGCGCCAGCCGCCAAGGCCAAGACGACCGACGAGGAGGCTGCCAAGTGAGCGGCTACAACAAGGACCCGCGCGACATCATCCTCAAGCCGGTCGTCAGCGAGAAGAGCTACGGCCTGATCGACGACGGCAAGTACACCTTCGAGGTCGACCCGCGGTCGAACAAGACCGAGATCAAGCTCGCGATCGAGAAGATCTTCGACGTCAAGGTCGCATCGGTGAACACGCTGAACCGCACGGGCAAGACCCGTCGCACGCGGTTCGGCACCGGCAAGCGCAAAGACACCAAGCGGGCGATCGTCACGCTCAAGTCCGGTTCGATCGACATCTTCACGGCTGTCGGCTAGGACCAGGGAGAACAGACATGGCTATTCGCAAGTACAAGCCCACGACCCCCGGTCGTCGTGGTTCGTCGGTCGCCGACTTCGTCGAGATCACGCGCTCCACGCCCGAGAAGTCGCTGCTCAAGCCGCTGCCCAAGTCGGGTGGACGCAACAACACCGGTCGCATCACGACCCGCCACATCGGCGGCGGTCACAAGCGCCAGTACCGCGTCATCGACTTCCGTCGCAACGACAAGGACGGCGTCGACGCCAAGGTCGCTCACATCGAGTACGACCCGAACCGCACGGCGCGCATCGCGCTGCTGCACTACGTCGACGGCACCAAGCGCTACATCATCGCGCCGAACAAGCTCAACCAGGGCGACGTCGTCGAGTCCGGTCCGTCGGCCGACATCAAGCCCGGCAACAACCTGCCGCTCAAGAACATCCCGGTCGGTACCGTCATCCACGCCATCGAGCTGAAGCCCGGTGGCGGCGCGAAGATGGCCCGCTCGGCCGGTGCCTCGGTGCGACTCGTCGCCAAGGACGGCCCCTACGCGCAGCTCCGGCTGCCGTCGGGCGAGATCCGCAACGTCGACCTGCGCTGCCGCGCGACGATCGGCGAGGTCGGCAACGCCGAGCAGTCGAACATCAACTGGGGCAAGGCCGGCCGCATGCGCTGGAAGGGCGTCCGCCCGACCGTTCGTGGTGTCGCGATGAACCCGGTCGACCACCCGCACGGTGGTGGTGAGGGCAAGACCTCCGGTGGTCGCCACCCGGTCAGCCCGTGGGGTCAGAAGGAAGGCCGTACTCGTCGGCCCAACAAAGAGTCCGACAAGCTCATCGTCCGCCGCCGTACGGTCGGCAAGAAGCGCAAGTAGGGATAAGCCAAGATGCCGCGCAGTCTCAAAAAGGGCCCGTTCGTCGACGACCACCTGTTCCGCAAGGTGGCCGCTCAGAACCTGGCCAACACCAAGAACGTGATCAAGACCTGGTCGCGTCGCTCGATGATCGTCCCCGACATGCTCGGGCACACGATCGCCGTGCACGACGGTCGCAAGCACATCCCGGTCTTCGTGACCGAGACCATGGTCGGTCACAAGCTCGGCGAGTTCGCGCCGACGCGCACCTTCCGTGGCCACGAGAAGGACGACAGGAAAGGACGGCGCCACTGATGGTTGAGTCGATCGCACGTGTGCGCCACATCCGCGTCACGCCCATGAAGGCCCGCCGCGTCGTGGATCTGATCCGCGGCAAGCAGGCCACCGAGGCCCTGGCCATCCTGAAGTTCGCCCCGCAGAGCGCGAGCGAGCCGGTCTACAAGCTCGTCGCCTCGGCGATGGCGAACGCCCGGGTCAAGGCGGATGCCTCCAACAGCTTCCTCGACGAGCAGGACCTGGTCATCGCCAAGGCCTTCGTCGACGAGGGGACGACCCTGAAGCGGTTCCGGCCGCGTGCCCAGGGCCGCGCCTTCAAGATCCTCAAGCGCACCAGCCACATCACGGTCGTCCTCGCGACGCCGGACGAGATGGTCGACGCTTCCGCGGGTTCGGCCCGCACGCAGCGCCGATCGAACAGCACAAAGGCAGGTAAGAACTAATGGGCCAGAAGGTCAACCCCTACGGCTTCCGCCTCGGGATCACCACCGACCACGTGTCGCGCTGGTTCTCCGACTCGACGAAGCCCGGTCAGCGCTACTCGGACTACGTGACCGAGGACATCAAGATCCGCAACCTGCTCAAGGTCAGCCTCGACCGCGCCGGCGTGGCGCGCATCGAGATCGAGCGGACCCGTGACCGCGTGCGCGTGGACATCCACACCGCGCGTCCCGGCATCGTCATCGGCCGCCGCGGCGCCGAGGCCGAGCGCATCCGCACCGACCTCGAGAAGCTCACCGGCAAGCAGATCCAGCTGAACATCCTCGAGGTGAAGAACCCCGAGGCCGAGGCTCAGCTGGTCGCCCAGGGCATCGCCGAGCAGCTCAGCGCCCGTGTCGCGTTCCGTCGCGCCATGCGCAAGGGCCTGCAGGGCGCTCAGCGTGCCGGCGCCAAGGGCGTCCGCATCCAGGTCTCCGGTCGCCTCGGCGGCGCGGAGATGAGCCGCTCCGAGTTCTACCGCGAGGGTCGCGTGCCGCTGCACACACTCCGCGCGAACATCGACTACGGCTTCTACGAGGCGCGCACCACCTTCGGTCGCATCGGCGTGAAGGTGTGGATCTACAAGGGCGACATCACCAACAAGGAACTCGCGCGCGAGCAGGCGGCCCAGAAGTCGACCCGCCCCGAGCGTCGTGACGACCGCGGTCCCCGTGGCCGCGGCCCCCGTGCCGATGCGCCCGTCGCGGCAGGAGCTGAGAGCTAGACATGCTTATTCCCCGTAAGGTCAAGCACCGCAAGCAGCACCACCCCGGACGGAGTGGTGCGGCTACCGGTGGCACCAAGGTCTCGTTCGGCGAGTTCGGCATCCAGGCTCTGACGCCCGCGTATGTCACGAACCGCCAGATCGAGTCCGCGCGTATCGCCATGACCCGCCACATCAAGCGCGGCGGCAAGGTGTGGATCAACATCTACCCCGACCGCCCGCTCACCAAGAAGCCCGCCGAGACCCGCATGGGTTCCGGAAAGGGCTCGCCGGAGTGGTGGGTCGCGAACGTCAAGCCGGGTCGCGTCCTCTTCGAGGTCGCCGGCGTCAACGAGGAGCTGGCCCGCGAGGCCCTGCTCCGTGCAATCCACAAGCTGCCCCTCAAGGCACGCATCATCAAGCGCGAGGAGGGCGACGCATAATGGCCGTCGGATCCAAGGAGCTCGCTCCGATCGAGCTCGACACCTTCGAAGACGACCGCCTGGTCGACGAGCTGAAGAAGGCCAAGGAGGAGCTGTTCAACCTGCGCTTCCAGTCGGCCACCGGTCAGCTCGAGAGCCACGGCCGCCTGCGTGCCGTCAAGCGCGACATCGCCCGCATCTACACGGTGATCCGTGAGCGCGAGCTGGGCATCCGTGCCACGCCCGCTCCGATCGAGGCGCCCGTCAAGGCCGCGAAGGCGAAGACCACCACGAAGACCAAGAAGTCGGATGAGGACGCGACGGACTCGACAGGCTCGACCACCGCGACCACCGAGTCCACTGACAGCGCCGAGGAGGCGAGCAAGTAATGGCGAAGGTCGAAGCAAAGGCCGACACGGGCCACGAGTCCGCCGCCCACGACGTTCGCGACGCGTCCGCCCGTGGCTACCGCAAGGTGCGCCGCGGATACGTGACCAGCGACAAGATGGACAAGACCATCGTCGTCGAGGTCGAGGACCGCGTGAAGCACCCGCTCTACGGCAAGGTCATCCGCCGCACCTCCAAGGTCAAGGCCCACGACGAGCAGAACAGCGCCGGCATCGGCGACCTCGTGCTCATCAACGAGACCCGTCCGCTCTCGGCAACGAAGCGCTGGCGTCTCGTCGAGATCGTTGAGAAGGCGAAGTAACCCATGCTGCAGCAGGAATCCCGCGTCAAGGTCGCGGACAACACGGGCGCGAAAGAGCTCCTCACCATCCGCGTGCTCGGTGGCTCCGGCCGCCGGTACGCCGGACTCGGTGACGTCATCGTCGCGACCGTGAAGGACGCGATCCCCGGCGGAAACGTCAAGAAGGGCGATGTGGTCAAGGCCGTCATCGTCCGCACCAAGAAGGAGACCCGTCGCTCGGACGGCTCCTACATCAAGTTCGACGAGAACGCCGCCGTCATCCTGAAGCCGGACGGGGACCCCCGCGGGACCCGCATCTTCGGACCGGTCGGCCGTGAGCTTCGCGAGAAGAAGTTCATGAAGATCATCTCGCTGGCACCGGAGGTCATCTAGTCATGGCGAACATCAAGAAGGGCGACATCGTCCAGGTCATCACCGGCCCCACGCAGGCCCGCGGCGGAGATCGCGGCAAGCAGGGCAAGGTGATCGAGATCCTGGGCGAGAAGAACAAGATCCTCGTCGAGGGCATCAACTACGTGACCAAGCACATCAAGGTCGGACAGACCCAGCGCGGCACGAAGACCGGTGGCGTCGAGCAGCACGAGGCGCCCATCCACATCTCGAACGTCCAGCTCGTCGACCCGAAGACCAAGAAGCCGACCCGTGTCGGATTCAAGGAAGAGGTCGTCGAGAAGAACGGCGTCAAGAAGACCGTGCGCGTGCGTTACGCGAAGAAGTCCGGAGAGAAGTTCTAATGGCCACCAAGACTGCTGCGAAGACTGGCACCAACCAGCCGCGCCTGAAGCAGAAGTACCGCTCGGAGATCACCAAGAACCTCACCGAGCAGTTCTCGTACACCAACCCGCACCAGGTTCCCGGTCTCGTGAAGATCGTCGTGAACACCGGTGTCGGCGAGGCCGCTCGCGACTCGAAGGTGATCGATGGTGCGATCAAGGACCTCACCCTGATCACCGGTCAGAAGCCGCAGGTCAACAAGGCGCGCAAGTCGATCGCCCAGTACAAGCTGCGCGAGGGCATGCCGATCGGTGCGCACGTCACGCTGCGCGGCGACCGTGCCTGGGAGTTCCTCGACCGACTGCTGTCGCTCGCGCTCCCGCGCATCCGCGACTTCCGCGGCCTGAGCCCCCGGCAGTTCGACGGCCACGGCAACTACACTTTCGGTCTCTCGGAGCAGTCGGTGTTCCACGAGATCGACCAGGACCAGATCGACCGCGTTCGCGGATTCGACATCACCGTCGTGACCACGGCGAGGAACGATGACGAGGGTCGCGCCCTGCTGCGCGAACTCGGCTTCCCCTTCCAGGCCACGGACCCTCAGTAGTACACCACCCATCAAGGTCGGCCGGACGTGAACTCCGAGTCGAAACCAGTTGAGATAAGGAAACCAAGCACATGACCATGACAGACCCGGTCGCCGACATGCTGACCCGTCTGCGCAACTCGAACCGTGCCTTCCACGACACGGTCTCGATGCCGAACAGCAAGCTCAAGACCCACATCGCCGAGATCCTCCAGAAGGAGGGCTACATCGCCGGCTGGAAGGTCGAAGAGGCTCGCGTCGGCAAGACGCTCACCATCGACCTCAAGTACGGCCCGAACCGCGAGCGGTCGATCGCCGGCATCAAGCGCGTCTCGAAGCCCGGTCTGCGCGTCTACGCGAAGTCGACCGAGATCCCCCACGTGCTGGGCGGACTCGGCGTCGCCATCCTGTCCACCTCCTCCGGTCTTCTGACCGACCGCGAGGCGACCAAGAAGGGCGTCGGCGGGGAAGTCCTCGCCTACGTGTGGTGAGCTGAGATGTCACGAATCGGACGTATGCCCATCGATGTGCCCGGCGGAGTCACCGTCACCATCGAGGGCCAGGATGTCACCGTCAAGGGCCCGAAGGGCGAGCTGTCGCTCGTCGTCAAGAGCCCCATCGAGGCGAAGCTCGAGGACGGCCAGGTCGTCGTGACCCGGCCCGACGACGAGCGCTCCTCGCGATCGCTGCACGGCCTCAGCCGCTACGCTGATCGCGAACCTGATCATCGGCGTCACCCAGGGCTATGAGAAGAGCCTCGAGGTCGTCGGAACCGGTTACCGCGTGCAGTCGAAGGGCCAGGGCGTCGAGTTCGCGCTCGGCTTCTCGCACTCGATCACCGTCGACCCGCCCGCCGGCATCTCATTCGAGGTCGAGGGCACCAACAAGCTGACCGTCAAGGGCATCGACAAGCAGGCCGTTGGCGAGGTCGCAGCGAACATCCGCAAGCTCCGCAAGCCCGAGCCCTACAAGGGCAAGGGCGTGCGGTACCTGGGTGAGGTCGTTCGCCGCAAGGCCGGAAAGAGTGGTAAGTAATGGCTGCCATCAGCAAGTCCGCACAGCGCGACCGTCGGCACGCCCGACTGCGCAAGCGCATCGCCGGAACGGCCGAGCGTCCGCGCCTGGTCGTCACGCGATCCGCACGTCACGTCTTCGTGCAGGTCGTCGATGACAGCAAGGGCCACACCGTGGCCTCGGCGTCGACCCTCGAGACCGACCTGCGCACCCTCAAGGGTGACAAGACCGCCAAGGCCAAGAAGGTCGGCGAACTGATCGCGGAGCGCGCCAAGAAGGCGGGCGTCGCGGCGGTCGTGTTCGACCGCGGAGGGAACCGTTTCGCCGGTCGCGTCGCCGCGATCGCCGAGGGTGCCCGCGAAGGGGGACTGGACCTGTGAGCGACGCTGAGAACACCAACAAGGAGCAGGACGTGACGTCCGAAGAGACCACCGCGGCCGAGGCCGTGACGCCTGAGGTCGCCGAGGTCCCCGAGGGGACCGTCGTCGAGACGGCGGCCGGAACGGCGCAGAACGCGAACGAGCCCCGCGAGGCCCGTCGTGGCAGCCGCGAGCGCCAGCCGCGCAACGACCGTGGCTCCGGCCGCGGCGGCCGCGAGGACAGCCAGTTCCTCGAGCGCGTCGTGACCATCAACCGCGTCTCCAAGGTCGTCAAGGGCGGCCGTCGCTTCAGCTTCACGGCGCTCGTCGTCGTCGGTGACGGCAACGGCATGGTCGGCGTCGGCTACGGCAAGGCCCGCGAGGTGCCGCTGGCGATCTCGAAGGGCGTCGAAGAGGCGAAGAAGAACTTCTTCCGCGTCCCGCGCTCTGCCAAGACGATCCCGCACCCGGTGCAGGGCGAGGCCGCTGCCGGCGTCGTGCTGCTGCGTCCGGCCGCTGCCGGTACCGGCGTCATCGCCGGTGGCCCGGTCCGCGCCGTGCTCGAGTGCGCCGGCATCCACGACGTGCTGAGCAAGTCGCTCGGCTCGTCGAACACGATCAACATCGTCCACGCGACGGTGGCAGCGCTCAAGCAGCTCGAAGAGCCGCGCGCCGTCGCCGCCCGCCGCGGCCTCGAGTTCGAGGACGTCGCACCGGAGCGCCTCATCCGCGCCGAGGCCGACGACCGCGCCGCGGCTACCGCGAAGGCAGGTGCGTGATGGCCGCGCGTCTCAAGGTGACCCAGATCAAGTCCAAGATCAGCGAGAAGCAGAACCAGCGTGACACGCTGCGCAGCCTCGGACTGAAGCGCATCGGCGACGTCGTCGTGCGTGAGGACAACAAGCAGAACCGCGGCTACGTGAACACGGTCGCGCACCTCGTGAAAGTCGAGGAGATTGACTAATGGCTGAGAAGAAAGCAGAGCGAGAAGAAGCCGGCCGCCAAGAAGGCTCCGGCAGCGAAGGCTGCCGCGCCGAAGGCCGCCGCAGAGAAGAAGCCGGCCGCCAAGGCCGCTGCGCCGAAGGCTGCTGCCCCGAAGGCTGCTGAGAAGCCCAAGGCCACGGCCGCCGCCGCGCCCAAGACGTCGGCGGCAAAGGGTGGGGCGTCGACGGGATCGAAGGCCGCGACGAGCGCGAAGGCGCCGACCGCTGCCAAGCCGGCCACCGCATCCGGAGCCAAGAAGGCACCGGCCGCGAAGAAGCGCGGCCAAGGCCCGCGGAGAATCGGCCGCAGATCCTGAAGGCGCACCACCTCCGTCCCGCCGTCGGCGCCAAGAAGGCGAAGACGCGCGTCGGACGCGGTGAAGGCTCCAAGGGAAAGACCGCCGGTCGCGGAACCAAGGGCACGAAGGCCCGCTACCAGGTCCGCGTCGGACTCGAGGGCGGCAACCTGAACTCGGTGATGCGCGCGCCCAAGCTGCGCGGCTTCAAGAACCCGTTCCGGGTCGAGTACCAGGTCGTCAACCTGGAGCGCCTCGCCGAGCTCTACCCCAAGGGCGGAGACGTCACGATCGGCGACCTGGTCGCCAAGGGGGCCGTTCGCAAGAACGAGAAGGTCAAGGTTCTCGGAGCCGGCGATATTGCGGTTAAGCTGAACGTTGCGGTCGATAAGGTCTCGAGCTCTGCGGAGCAGAAGATCGTGGCCGCCGGCGGCTCCATCAAGTAGCCATCGGGTTGGTGGCCCCATCCGGGGCCACCTGACCTGGCGGTCCGCTCGGACCGCTGAGCAACCGATCCATCCTGGGAGGCCCCCGTGTTCAGTGCCGTCGCGCGGATCTTCCGCACGCCTGATCTCCGCAAGAAGATCGGGTTCACGCTCGGCATCATCGCGATCTTCCGGCTGGGCTCGTTCATCCCCGCCCCGTTCGTCGCGTTCAAGAACGTGCAGCAGTGCCTCGCCGACAACAGCAACGCCGGCGGGCTCTACGACCTCGTCAACCTGTTCAGCGGCGGCGCGCTGCTGCAGCTGTCGGTCTTCGCGCTCGGCATCATGCCGTACATCACGGCGTCGATCATCGTGCAGCTGCTGCGCGTGGTCATCCCCCGCTTCGAGGCGCTGCACAAAGAGGGCCAGTCCGGCCAGTCGCAGCTGACCCAGTACACCCGCTACCTGACCATCGGGCTGGCGATCCTCCAGTCGACGACCCTGATCACCGTCGCCCGCAGCGGACAGCTGTTCGGCAGCGACCAGGGCGCGTGCGGCGAGCTGATCGCGAACGACGCCTGGTACGCCATCCTGCTCATGGTCATCACCATGACGGCCGGCACCGGCGTCATCATGTGGCTCGGCGAGCTCATCACCGAGCGCGGCGTCGGCAACGGCATGTCGATCCTGATCTTCACCTCGATCTCGGCCCAGTTCCCGAACTCGCTCGGCAAGATCCTCACCGAGCGCGGACCCGAGGTGCTGGTCGGCGTCATCGGCGTCGGCATCATCATCATGGGCCTCGTCATCTTCGTCGAGCAGTCGCAGCGGCGCATCCCGGTGCAGTACGCGAAGCGCATGGTCGGTCGCCGCACCTACGGCGGCAACAACACCTACATCCCGATCAAGGTCAACATGGCGGGCGTCATCCCGGTCATCTTCGCCTCGTCGCTGCTCTACCTGCCGTCGCTCATCGCGCAGTTCAACCAGCCGGCGGTCGGCAGCCAGGAGACTCCGGCGCCGTGGGTCGACTTCATCAACACCTACCTGACGCGCGGCGACCACCCGCTCTACATCGTGCTGTACTTCTTCCTGATCGTCGGGTTCACCTACTTCTACGTGGCCATCACCTTCAACCCGGATGAGGTGGCCGACAACATGAAGAAGTACGGCGGCTTCATCCCCGGCATCCGCGCCGGCCGGCCGACCGCCGAGTACCTGGACTACGTGCTGACCCGCGTGACGCTGCCGGGCTCGATCTACCTCGGCCTCGTCGCGCTCATCCCGCTGGCGGCCCTGATCCTGATCAACGCGAACCAGAACTTCCCGTTCGGAGGCACCAGCCTCCTCATCATCGTCGGCGTGGGCCTCGAGACGGTGAAGCAGATCGACGCCCAGCTGCAGCAACGCCATTACGAAGGCCTGCTGCGTTGACGCGGCTGCTGCATCGTGGGTCCGCCGGGAGCCGGCAAGGGGACCCAGGCGGCGCGCATCTCGGAGCGCTTCAACATCCCGACGATCTCGACCGGCGACATCTTCCGCCACAACATCGCGACCGGCACCGACCTGGGCACGCAGGTGAAGGCGATCGTCGACGCGGGCGACTACGTCCCCGACGAGCTGACCAACGCCCTCGTGACCGACCGGCTCAATGCGGCCGACGCGGCCGGGGGCTTCCTGCTCGACGGGTACCCGCGCACGACCGACCAGGTCCGCTACCTCGACGAGCTGCTCGGCTCGCACGGGCATGCTCTGGATGCCGTGGTCCGGCTGGTCGCGGACGAGAACGAGATCGTGCGCCGGCTTCGTCAGCGCGCGATCGACCAGGGCCGCGTGGACGACTCGGAGGAGGCGATCCGCCACCGCCAAGAGGTCTACCAGCGCGAGACCGCGCCCCTGCTCGAGATGTTCCGCGACCGCGAGCTGCTGGTCGAGGTCGACGGCCTCGGCGCGCGTCGATGACATCTCCCAGCGCATCTTCACGGCGCTGGCCGCGCGCGGGCTGGTCGCGGAGCCCAGTTCGGCGCTGTAGCGGCCTCGATCCGTGCGTGCGTGAGCCCCGGAAATAGCGTAAGCTCGACCCTTGGTGCTCTGCGCCGCCCAGCGGCGTGCAGTGACACCAAAACAATCCCCGCACGACCAGCAATTCACTCCTGAGCGATTACAGAAGGTATGGCCAACAAAGACGGCGTCATCGAGATCGAAGGATCGGTGCTCGAAGCTCTGCCCAACGCGATGTTCCGCGTTGAGCTGACCAACGGACACAAGGTTCTTGCGCACATCTCGGGCAAGATGCGCCAGCACTACATCCGCATCCTCCCTGAGGACCGCGTGATCGTGGAGCTGAGCCCCTATGACCTGACCCGTGGCCGCATCGTCTACCGCTACAAGTAACGAGCTGCTGGAAAGTAACGGCCTTCGGTGATCGAGCCTGTCGAGATCCCGAAGGCACGATGACAGCGAGAAGAGAAGCAACATGAAGGTCAACCCCAGCGTCAAGCCGATCTGCGATCACTGCAAGGTGATCCGCCGCAACGGCCGCGTCATGGTCATCTGCAAGTCGAACCCGCGCCACAAGCAGCGCCAGGGCTAGAGTTCCAACCCGCAGATCGCATGCGATCTGCGCCGTCAACACCGAAACAGCAGCACCAGGATCCCGTTCGCGGGTGACACCCATGGCCTGGAGGCCCTGGCACCGGTTCTGCTCCACACCTCCAGAAGACTCCACAAGGAGAAGCCACCATGGCACGTCTCGCCGGCGTCGACATCCCGCGCGACAAGCGCGTTGAAGTCGCACTGACGTACATCTACGGTGTTGGCCGCACGCGCGCCCTCGCCACGCTGAAAGAAACCGGGATCTCCGGTGACATCCGGGTCAAGGACCTGTCCGATGAGCAGCTCATCGCGCTCCGCGACTTCATCGAGGGCACCTACAAGGTGGAGGGTGACCTGCGCCGTGAGGTGCAGGCCGACATCCGCCGCAAGGTCGAGATCGGCTCGTACGAGGGCATCCGCCACCGTCGCGGCCTGCCCGTGCGCGGTCAGCGCACCAAGACCAACGCTCGTACCCGCAAGGGACCGAAGCGCACCGTGGCCGGCAAGAAGAAGGCAGGCAAGAAGTAATGGCGACTCCGAAGGCAGCCGCCGGGCGCAAGCCCCGCCGCAAGGAGAAGAAGAACATCGCCGTGGGCCAGGCCCACATCAAGTCGACGTTCAACAACACGATCGTCTCGATCACCGACCCGAGCGGTGCAGTCATCGCCTGGGCGTCCGGTGGAGACGTCGGATACAAGGGTTCGCGCAAGTCGACCCCGTTCGCGGCAGGCCTCGCGGCCGAGTCCGCTGCCCGCAAGGCGCAGGAGAACGGGATGAAGAAGGTCGACGTCTTCGTCAAGGGCCCCGGTTCGGGACGCGAGACGGCGATCCGCTCGCTTCAGTCGGCCGGCCTCGAGGTCGGATCGATCAACGACGTCACGCCTCAGGCGCACAACGGGGTTCGTCCCCCGAAGCGGCGTCGCGTTTAGCAGTTCGCCGGTCGAGCTCGTCGAGACCTCCATTGCGGATCTCGACAGGCTCGATCACCGGTGCTGTTCCTTCACAACTCAAAACACCGGCGGACTAGCCACCCGCTGATCTCTCCGTGAGTGCCATATGGCGGGCACTCTCGCCGAAAGGAACAACCCGTGCTTATTGCACAGCGACCCACTCTGTCCGAAGAGTCCCTCTCCGAATTCCGTTCACGGTTCGTCATCGAACCGCTCGAGCCCGGCTTCGGCTACACCCTCGGAAACTCCCTGCGCCGCACCCTGCTCTCCTCGATCCCCGGCGCCGCTGTCACCAGCATCCGGATCGACAACATCCAGCACGAGTTCGCGACGATCCCCGGGGTGAAGGAGGACGTCGTCGAGATCGTCCTCAACATCAAGAACCTGGTCGTCTCGAGCGAGCACGATGAGCCGATCACGGCGTACCTGCGCAAGCAGGGTGCCGGTCAGGTCACGGCCGCCGACATCTCGGCTCCGGCCGGTGTCGAGATCCACAACCCCGACCTCGTGATCGCGACCCTGAACGACAAGGCCAAGTTCGAGCTCGAGCTGACCATCGAGCGCGGCCGCGGCTACGTCTCGGCCAGCCAGAACCGCAGCGAGTTCAGCGAGGCCGGCCAGATCCCGGTCGACTCGATCTACTCGCCGGTGCTGAAGGTCACCTACCGCGTCGAGGCGACCCGTGCCGGTGAGCGCACCGACTTCGACCGCCTCGTGGTCGACGTCGAGTCGAAGCCGGCCATCACTCCGCGCGACGCCATCGCATCCGCCGGCCGCACCCTGGTCGAGCTGTTCGGCCTCGCCCGCGAGCTGAACTCCGCCGCCGAGGGCATCGAGATCGGCCCCGCGCCGGTCGACGCGGTGCTGTCGAGCGAGCTGAGCATGCCGATCGAGGACCTCGACCTGTCTGTGCGCAGCTACAACTGCCTCAAGCGCGAGGGCATCAACACCGTCAGCGAACTGGTCGCCCTCTCGGAGACGCAGCTCATGAACATCCGCAACTTCGGACAGAAGTCGGTCGACGAGGTCAAGGACAAGCTCGTCGAGATGGGCCTGTCGCTCAAGGACAGCGTGCCCGGATTCGACGGCGCGCACTTCTACGGCGGCTACGACGACGACGAGGGGAACCAGTAATGCCCAAGCCCACCAAGGGTCCCCGCCTCGGCGGCGGTCCGGCACACGAGCGCCTGCTGCTCGCGAACCTCGCCGCGGCGCTGTTCACGCACAAGAGCATCCAGACCACGGAGACGAAGGCCAAGCGCCTGCGTCCCCTGGCCGAGCGCCTCATCACGTTCGCGAAGCGCGGCGACCTGCACGCACGTCGTCGCGTGCTCGGCATCATCTCCGACAAGGGCGTCGTGCACGAGCTCTTCACCGAGATCGCGCCGCTCGTCGCCGACCGTGAGGGCGGCTACACGCGCATCGTGAAGACCGGGTACCGCAAGGGCGACAACGCTCCCATGGCCGTCATCGAGCTCGTTCTCGACCCGGTCAGCAAGAAGCCGGCCAGCTCGAAGAAGTCCGCGGCTCGTGCAGAGACGAAGCCCGCCGCCAAGACCGCCAAGAAGGACGACGCGATCGTCGCCGACGAGGCCGTCGAGAGCATCGAGGTCGACATCACCGAGGCGACCGAGACGCCGGTCGAGGAGACCGCCGAGCTCGAGCCGGAGGCCACGAAGGCCGAGGCCGCCGACGAGGCAGCGGTCGAGGCGTCCGCCGACGCCGACGAGCCCGCCCCGGACGAGTCCAAGAAGTAGCAGCATCCGCCGAGAGGCCCGGCCCGCACCCGCGGAGCCGGGCCTTTCGCATGTCCGGGCCGCCTGATTGACTCGAACTCATGGCAGCTGAGGCGACGACGCTCGAGGTCCCCGGTCCGAACGGCGTCCGCGAGATGCGGGTCTCCAGCCCGTCGCGCGTGCTCTGGCCCGAGCTCGGCATCACGAAACTCGACTACGCGAAGTACCTCGTCGCGGTCGGCGAGGCGTTCGTCGCGGCCAACGGCAACCGGCCGGTGGCGCTGCAGCGCTACCCGGACGGCGTCGACGGCGAGCAGTACTTCTCGAAGAACCCGCCGAAGGGCGTTCCCGAGTGGATGCGCGACACCGAGGTCACCTTCCCCAGCGGTCGCAAGCACCCGATGCTCGTCATCGACGAACCCGCCGCCGCGGTCTGGATGGCACAGATGAACACGATCGTGTTCCACCCCTGGCCCTCGCTCGCCGGTGACATCGATCACCCCGACCAGCTGCGGCTCGACCTCGACCCGCAGCCGGGCAAGGACTTCCGGGATGCGGTGCCTGCCGCCCTCGAGCTGCGCACAGTGCTCGAGGAGGCGGGCCTCACCGCGTTCGTGAAGACCTCCGGCAACCGCGGCATCCACGTCTACGCGCCGATCGAGCCCGAGCACGACTTCATCGGCGTGCGGCACGCCGTGATCTCGGCCGCCCGCGAGCTCGAGCGCCGCATGCCGGACGCCGTCACCACGGCCTGGTGGAAGGAGGAGCGCGGCGATCGCGTGTTCGTCGACTTCAACCAGGCGGCCCGCGACCGCACGATCGCGGGGGCGTACAGCGCCCGCGCCCGTCCAGACGCCACGGTGTCGACCCCGCTCACCTGGGACGAGGTACCGGATGTCGACCCCCTCTCGCTGACCGTCCGGTCGGTGCCGGGCCGGCTCGCCGAGCGCGGGGATCCGTGGGCGGACTTCGGCGCGAGTCGCGGCACCATCGACGTGCTGCTCCAGTGGTGGGAACGCGACGTCGCGAACGGCCAGGGTGAGCTGCCCTACCCGCCCGAGCACCCGAAGATGCCGGGGGAGCCGCCGCGGGTGCAGCCGAGCCGGGCGAAGAAGCCGGCGCTGAGGGGTCTGGATACGCCGCTGGGCGGCTACTCGACCACGCTACGCCAGCACCTCGGACAGGTCGTAGGCGACCGGCTGCTCGAGCTGGTCGTACGTGCACGACCTCGGGTCGCGGTCGTCGCGCCAGCGAAGGAACTGCACGGTGTGCCGGAACCGCCATCCCTCCAGCTGGTCGTACTTCACCTCGAGAACGCGCTCGGGCCGAAGTCGCACGAACGACACGTCCTTCGACGACGAGAACCGGCTGCGTTCGCCCTCGCCGGTCACCACTGCGCCGGAGTCGTCCTTCTCGACCAGCGGAGCGAGCTCGTCGACGAGCTCGAGCCGCCGCACGTTGCTGAACGCCGAGGCCCCGCCGACCGGGATCAGCCGCCCGTCGGAGTCGTAGATGCCGAGCAGCAGCGAGCCGACGCCCTGCCCCGACTTGTGCACGCGGTAGCCGGTGAGCACCACGTCGGCGGTGCGATCGTGCTTGATCTTCAGCATCACCCGCTTGCCGGGCGAGTACGGTGCCGCGAGCGGCTTGGCGATGACGCCGTCGAGGCCGGCACCCTCGAACTCGACGAGCCAGCGGCGGGCGACCTCGGCATCCTGGGTCGTCTGACTGAGGTGGACGGGAGGCTTCACCTTCGCGAGCACCCGCTCGAGGGCGCGCGACGCACGGAGAACGGTTCATCGAGCAACGATGTGCCGCCCTCGGCGAGCAGGTCGAACCCGACGAACGAGGCAGGTGTCTCGACCGAGAGCCTGTCGACGCGGCTCTGCGCCGGATGGATGCGCTGCGAGAGGGTGGGCCAGTCGAGGCGCTCGCCGCCCTCGGTCGGCACGCGCACGATGATCTCGCCGTCGACGAGGGTGCCCGGCGGCAGCTGCGCGGCGAACTCCGCGACGAGCTCGGGGAAGTACCGAGTCAGCGGCTTCGACCCGCGACTGCCGATCTCGACATTGCCTGAAGGATCGACCGCGACGATCGCGCGGAACCCGTCCCACTTCGGCTCGAATGAGAGTCCGCCCTCCACGGCGTCGCTGCCGGGCACTTCCGCGACGAGCTTGGCGAGCATCGGCTCCGGCAGGGGATCGGGTACGGCCATAGTCGGAGCCTATGCGCGCCCGCCAATCCGCAAGCAGGAACGACGACCGCGACGCGGAGGGAACGCGCCGCGGGTCAGACCGGTTGCGGCAAGGACTGATCGGCGCGGTCGTCCCGCAGCGGAGGAAGCTCGGCCAGCCGCTGAAGCGCGTCGCGAATCGTGGCGCTGAAGACCGTCGCGCCTGCCGAGCCGAAGTGGATCTGATCGCCGGCGAGCAGGTTCAGGGACGGCTGGATGGCGTCGTGCCAGTTCGCCAGCTCGACGTCGCGGTAGTAGAGCGCGAACGACGAGAGCGTGGTGTTGACGCCCGAGGTCCAGTACCGCGGCGCCTGGACGTTGACGACGACCATCTGCCGGTCGGGTCCGATGAGCTCGCGGATCTCGTCGAGCACGTCGCGGTCGATGGGCCCGTTGGTCCCGAGCGCGAGCACGAGCACCTCGCGCAGCTTGTCCTTGCTGATGAGCGACCTGATGATCGCCGGGGCCACATAGATCGAGCGCGACTCGTCGGCGTTGACGTAGATGCCGGGAAACTTCTCGTGCAGCGTCAGCGTCGCGGCCAGCATCACCGAGTCGCCGATCGCGGTGATCTGCTCACCGCCCACGGGTTTCGGGGGACCATCGAGGTCGTCACCGGCACCCTCCGAACCGGGAGTCGCCGAGGGCTCGGGAGTCTGTGTCTCGGCCTGCGCGTTGGCCTCGTCGAGGGCCTGCTGCCCGGCCTGCACGAGCAGCTCGGTCTCGCCGACGCCGGGGTCCGCGGCGATCGCTCCCGCGGTGCCGATCGTGGTCGTCGCCACCAGCAGCAGCGCCCATACGGACGCCACGAACGCGTGACGTGCACCGCGGAACGACGCGACGAACCGCTCCCAGCTCGCACGGAATCCGTCTCGCCGGATCGGCTGCTCGACCAGCTCGTACGACAGGGCGGCGGCGGCGACCGTGATGACGAGGGCGATCCCGCCCAGCGCCCAGCCCGGCCCGCCGTCGCGTTGCCAGGCCGGCAGAGCGGCGACCACCAGGATGAACACCGGCCAGTGCCAGAGGTACAGGCCGTAGCTGCGCTCGCCGATCCAGCGCATCGGAGGCGACTCCAGGATGCGGCCGAGCAGCGATCCGGGCACGAGCAGTGCCGCGATGACGACCGCGCTCAGCAGGGCGACGCCGCACCAGCCCGCCCTGGAAGACGATCGGCGTGTCCTCGCGCATCACGACGGCGATGGCCAGGATGCCGGCGAGCGCGATCCAGCCCGCGACGCCGAGCGCGCCGCCGGTGCCAGCGCGCCCACTCGAGCGGCCGTGCCGGCCAGTGCAGCGCGACCACGGCGAGCAGGGCGCCGATCGCGAGACCGAACGCGTGGGTGTCGGTGCCGTAGTAGACCCGGGTCGCGGCGTCCGGAGTCCACAGCAGCGGCCATCGCGACGCGGATCCGACCGCGATCAGCGACGATCCCGGCGATGCGCAGCCAGCGCGGTACACGCAGGAGCACGAACACCAGCAGCAGCGGCCAGAGCAGGTAGAACTGCTCCTCGACCGCCAGCGACCACAGGTTGCGGAACAACTCGGGCACGGTCGAACCGAAGTAGTCGGCCCGCGCCGCGAGGAACAGCCAGTTGCTGCTGAACGTCACCGCCCCGAGCACCTGCGCGCCGAGGCCGACGAGCACGTCGCGCCCGACCAGGTAGGCGGCCGAGCAGCACACCAGCACGAGCACGCCGAGCGCGGGGAGCAGCCGTCGCGCGCGCCGTCGCCAGAACGCGCCGAGCCGGATGCGGCCGGTCGCCTCGCGCTCGCGCAGCAGCAGCGTGGTGATGAGGAACCCGCTCACCACGAAGAACAGGTCGACGCCGATGTATCCGCCGATGACCGCGCCCGGGGCTGAGGTGGTACACGATCACGAGCACCACGGCGATGGCCCGGACCCCGTCGAGCCCGATCACCCGGTACGAGGGCGCACGCGTGCTCGCCTCGGCCGACGCGCTCAGCGACGTCGTCGTCGAGGCGTCGGCAGGTGCTTCTCGGGTGGTCGTTGGCATTCGGCGGACTCCGCCGTCCAGCCTAGACTCGGCGCGTGAATAGCGGCGAGCCCCAGACAGAGGCGCACACCGCGGAGCAGCACCGCCGCATCCGGCTCGACATCTCCTACGACGGCACCGCGTTCTCCGGCTGGGCGAGCCAGCCGGGTCTCCGCACCGTGCAGGGCGAGCTCGAGGCGGCGCTCGCCACGGTGTTCCGCCGGGCCGGCGAGCCGCCACACCTCACCGTCGCGGGACGCACGGACGTCGGGGTGCACGCGACCGGCCAGGTCGCGCACGTCGATCTGACCGACGCGCAGCTCCGCATCCTGAACCGCCCGGACCGCGGCGGGCGTCCCGGACCCGCGGGTCCGAGCGCCCTCGCCCGCCGCCTGAACGGCATCGCCGGACTCGAATCGGATGTCAGGGTCGCGTCGTCCGAGTTCGCCGCCGACGGGTTCGACGCCCGCTTCTCCGCGGTCTGGCGGCGCTACGAGTACCGCATCGCGGACGCCGAGGCCGCCGCAGGATCCGCGTCGCCGCCTGCACACGCTGTGGCATCCCGCGGCGCTCGACGTCGCGGCGATGGACGTCGCGGCGCAGGCCCTGCTCGGGCTGCACGACTTCGCGACCTTCTGCAAGCCGCGGGAGGGCGCGACGACGATCCGCGAGCTGCAGGAGTTCACCTGGGAGCGCGACGCCGACGGGGTGCTGATCGCCCGGCTGCAGGCCGACGCGTTCTGCCGCAGCATGGTGCGCGCGCTCGTCGGAGCGTGCGTCAGCGTCGGCGGGGCGAAGCTGACGGCCGATCGAGCGGTCGAATTGCGCGAGGAGGCGCGACGCAGCTCGGAGTTCATCGTGATGCCCGCGAAGGGGCTGACGCTGACGGAGGTCGGGTACCCGCCGGATGCCGAGCTCGCCTCGCGCGCGGAGCAGACGCGCGCCCGCAGGGTCGGTTTGCCAGACTCGCAGGGGATCGACTAATCTAGGCAGGTTGTCCGCATTCGCGGCGCAGCATCCGAGCCCTCCACCGTCGGGTTCCACGGCATCGCCGGGGAACGCACACCGGAGCGGGATTCACGAACACCTCGATCAGAAAGCAGTCGTTTCATGACGCGTACGTTCAGCCCCAAGCCGGGCGACATCCAGCGCGAGTGGGTCGTCATCGACGCCACCGACATCGTGCTCGGCCGTCTCGCCAGCCACGCCGCAGCTCTGCTGCGCGGCAAGCACAAGCCGACCTTCGCCCCGCACATGGACATGGGCGACTTCGTCATCGTCGTCAACGCCGAGAAGATCGCGCTCACCGGCCAGAAGCTCGAGAAGAAGCTGGCCTACCGCCACTCTGGCTACCCGGGCGGCCTCACGGCGCCAGACCTACGTCGAGATGCTCGAGAAGCACCCGACGCGCGCCGTCGAGAAGGCCATTCGCGGCATGCTGCCGAAGAACTCGCTGGGTCGTGCCCAGATCAAGAAGCTGAAGGTCTACGCGGGCGCCGAGCACCCGCACGCGGCTCAGCAGCCCAAGACCTACACCCTCACCCAGGTCGCGCAGTAGCGCCCGCCCAGACTTCAAGGACTAGACACCATGGCGAAGATCGAAGACACCAGCCCCGAGGCAGAAGAGACCGCTCCGGAGGTCGAGCCTGTCGAGACCCCCGCAGCCGAGGCCGCGGTGGTCGAGCCTGTCGAGACCCCGCGGCTGAGGCCGCTCCGGTGGTCGAGCCTGTCGAGACCCCCGCGACTGAGGCCGCTCCGGTGGTCGAGCCCGTCGAGACCCCCGCAGCCGAGGCCGCTCCGGTGGTCGAGCCTGTCGAGACCCCCGCTGCCGAGACCGCCCCGGTGGTCGAGCCGTGAGACCCCCGCTGCCGAGGCACCCGCCGCCGACACCGAGTACTCGACCGAGACCCCGGCCGAGGAGGCGCCCCGCGCCCCGCGCCCGGTGCTCAGCGTCCCCGGCGCAGCCGTCGGTCGCCGCAAGGAGGCGATCGCCCGCGTGCGCATCACCCCCGGCCCCGGCACCTTCTCGGTGAACGGCCGCACGCTCGAGGAGTACTTCCCGAACAAGCTGCACCAGCAGCTGATCAACGACCCGTTCAAGGTGCTCGACCTGCTCGAACAGCTACGACGTGATCGCCAAGATCACCGGCGGCGGCCCCTCGGGTCAGGCCGGCGCGCTGCGCCTCGCGATCGCTCGTTCGCTGAACGAGATCGACCGCGAGAACAACCGTGCCGCACTGAAGAAGGCCGGCTTCCTCACTCGTGACGCTCGCGTCATCGAGCGCAAGAAGGCCGGTCTCAAGAAGGCCCGCAAGGCCTCCCAGTTCTCGAAGCGCTGAGCCGCGCTCGCTCGCGAGCGACCATGCCTCGACTCTTCGGAACGGACGGCGTCCGCGGCCTCGCCAACGGCGAGGTCATCACGGCCGACCTGGCGCTGCGGCTGGCGCAGGCGGCTGCACGGTGCTCACGACCGGGCGTCACGCCGACGAGCTGCGTGCCGCGGGCAAGCGCCCGACGGCGGTGCTCGCCGCGACCCGCGGATCTCGGGCGAGTTCATCGCCGCCGCCGTCGCCGCCGGGTCTCGCGAGCTCGGGCATCGACGTGCTCGATGCCGGCGTCATCCCGACACCCGCCGCCGCGTTCCTGGTGGGCGCGGTCGGCGCCGATTTCGGAGTCATGGTCTCGGCATCCGCACAACCCGGCGCCCGACAACGGCATCAAGTTCTTCGCCATCGGCGGCACGAAGCTCCCGGATGAGGTCGAGGACCGCATCGAGGAGGCGATGGGCGAGCCGAAGCTGACGCCGACGGGTGGCGAGGTCGGACGCATCCGGCGCTTCGCCGACGCGGAAGACCGCTACATCGTCCATCTGCTCGGCGCGCTCGACGTGCGCCTCGACGGGCTGCACGTCGTGATCGACGCCGCCCACGGAGCCGCCGCCGCCGTCTCGCCGCAGGCGTTCACCGACGCCGGTGCAAGGGTCACCGTCATCGGCAACGACCCCGACGGCCTGAACATCAACGACGGCGTCGGGTCGACCCACCTCGACCCGCTGCGCGCCGCGGTGCTCGAGCACGGCGCCGACCTCGGCATCGCCCACGACGGCGACGCCGACCGCTGCCTCGCCATCGACGCGAACGGCGAGGTCGTCGACGGCGACCGCATGATGGCGATCCTCGCGATCTCGTTGCGCGACCGCGGGATGCTGACCGAACGACACGCTCGTCGCGACCGTCATGAGCAACCTGGGCCTGCGCGTCGCGATGGCGGAGCAGGGCATCACGATGATCGAGACCCGCGTCGGCGACCGCTACGTGCTCGAGGCGCTCAACGAGCACCAGCTGAGCCTCGGCGGCGAGCAGTCGGGCCACATCATCTTCACGAGTCACGCGACCACGGGCGACGGCATCCTGACCGGCCTGCAGCTCGCGTCGGAGATGGTGCGCACCGGCAAGACGCTCGCCGAGCTGGCCTCGGTGATGACGGTCTACCCGCAGGTGCTCGTCAACGTGCGCGATGTCGACCACCACGGACTCGACTCGGACGAGACCATCGCCGCGGCCGTCACCGACGCCGAGCAGCGACTCGGCACCGGCGGCCGTGTGCTGCTGCGCCCGTCGGGCACCGAGCCGCTCGTGCGCGTCATGGTCGAGGCTGAGGACGCCGCCATCGCGGAAGAGGTCAGCGAGGCGCTGGCCGCCGTCGTGCGGGAGCGCCTGGCTCAGTAGGAGCCGCGGGTCCCGTCGCGATAGATATGATCGCGGGATGCGGCGCAGACTCGCGATCATCGGCACCTGCGCCGCGGTCGTCTTCTTCGTCGCGCTGGGCTTCCTCCTCTTCACCGGGTCCGCCGGAGACCCCGTAGCGTTCGGCGTCTCGCTGGGCGTCGCCATCCTGGCGTTCGTCGTCGCGTTGCTGGCCGGCGTCTTCGCCATGCTGCTGCCGCTCTTCGGGACGCAGGCCTCGTTCCTGCGCCGCGGCGCGATCGAACGGGCCATCGCCGAGGGGCGCTCCGGGCTCGCCCGCGTGGTGCGGGTGCGCCCTACCGGCGCGCAGATCAACGGGCAGTGGGTGTACGACGTCGATCTCATCGTCGACGGCACGCGAGTGCCCGCCTACACGACGCGGGACCGCATCCGGGTGCATCGCGACGACGGGACGCTGGAGGGCGGCGAGATCCTCAGCGTCGTCCGCGTCGCGGCCGACGGCCCGGCCGTCAGCGTGATCGCCGGACCGCGGCAGACCCCGCAGGACTCCCTCGTGCCGCAGGATGCGCCGCCGTGGTCGTGACGCGCATCCTGGCGCTCGTCGCCCCTTTCGCCGCGGGTCTCATCTTCGGCGCGTTCGTCGGCAGCATCCTGACCGGCAGCGAGTCGTACGTGCTCGTCTGGGCGCTCGGCATCCCGGTCTTGATCATGATCGTCGTCTTCGCGGCTGTGTCTCGCTCGGCCACCGGCAGGGTACGGAGGAGGGGGTTCGAGCCCAGGGTGGGATCAACCAGACGGTGACCGGCGTTGCGCCTCAGACGTCCGGCGCGATTCTCAACCCCACGTCGACAGCGGGTCCGTCTACGGGCGCGGTGCTGAACGGCGAGCCGATCACGCCGTCGACGGTCAGCGAGGTCATGGCAGGCCCCGACGTGAAGCCGGCTCGCCCCGTACGTCTCCGGCGCGGCATCGCGATCGTCCTGGTTCTGGCGGGGATGGCGTTGGCACTCATTCCCGCCTATCCACTCATCGGCTGGATCGCGAGCGACGTCGCGCACGGCCGTCCGTTCGACGGGCGCGACATGCGCACCGGCCTGCACCAGAACGAGGCGGTGGCTCAGATCGCGGAGGTCGTGGGCAGCCCCGATGTCACGCGCGTCAACTTCTATGAGGACTACGTGATCGTCTCGGCGCGGACCTCGCCCCGCAGCACCACGGTCGACACGTACATGTGGCGGCACGGCGGAGCGTACCGGCAGGGTCCCGGCGGGTTCGAGCCGGAGCTCGCCGAGCTGCTCTTCGATGCGTCCAAGGTCGACTTCTCGGTCATCCCCAGCCTGATCACCATCGCGAAGCGCGACGCCGGAATGAACGACGCCGACACGTATTACCCGTCGGTCAGCCGCGCCTCCGAGGCCGAGGGATACGGCGACCCGGTCATCTCCATCTCGCTATCGAACGAGTACTTCGACGCGTACTACACGTTCTCGCTCGACGGCGAGATCATCAGCAAGTCCGGCTCGGCGTTCGAGTAGACAGCAGCGCCCCGCGAACTCTGCTGGGATGGATCCATGCCCCTCGACGGAGAATACGAACCCAGCACGTCCGAATGGGCGCGCGATCAGGCCGAACGATACGAGGCAACGGACGGGCGCGAGGCGAACGATCTTCGCGGGACGGCCCGTCATCATCCTGACCAGCGTCGGCGCGAAGACCGGCAAGCTGCGCAAGACGGCGCTCATGCGCGTCGAGCACGAGGGCGACTACGCGGTCGTCGCGTCCCTCGGCGGGGCGCCGCAGCATCCGGTCTGGTACTGGAACCTGAAGGAACATCCGCACGTCGAGCTGCAGGACCTCGCCGAGAAGCACGACTACCTGGCGCGCGAGGTCGAGCGGCGACGAGAAGGCGATCTGGTGGGAGCGGGCGGTGGCGACGTGGCCGGCCTATGCCGACTACCAGAAGAAGACCGATCGCGAGATCCCGGTGTTCGTGCTCGAGCGGATGCCGTAGGCGACGAGCGCTAAGGCCGGTTTTCCGCAAGCCGCATTGCGGATCCCGCGGCAGTTGCGGAAAATCACACCTTCCGCAGCAGCACCGACGCCACGCGTGGTCGGCGCCCTTGCGCAGCACGAGGTCGGCGCGCGCGCGGGTCGGCAGCACGTTCTGCTCGAGGTTGGGGCCGTTGATCTCGTTCCAGATCGAGCGCGCCTTTGCGATCGCCTCGGGCTCGCTGAGCGCCGCGTAGCGGTGGAAGTACGACGAGGGGTCGGCGAACGCTCCGCGCTGCAGACGCAGGAACCGATCGACGTACCACTGCTCGATGTCGCTCGAGCGGGCATCCACGTAGATCGAGAAGTCGAAGAGGTCGCTCACGGCGATGCTGGGCGCTCGACGGCCGGTTGCAGCACGTTGAGGCCCTCGACGATGAGCACGTCGGGACGCTTCACGACGATCTCGTCGCCGGGCACGATGTCGTAGACGAGGTGCGAGTACACGGGCGCGCGCACCTCGGCCACCCCGCTCTTCACCTGCGACACGAACCGGGTCAGCGACCGGCGATCGTAGCTCTCGGGAAAGCCCTTGCGCTGCAACAGCCCGCGCCGCTCGAGCTCGGCGTTCGGCCAGAGGAAGCCGTCGGTCGTGATGAGCTCGACGTGCGGGGTGTCGGGCCAGCGCGACAGCAGTTCGCGCAGCAGTCGCGCCGTCGTCGACTTGCCGACCGCGACCGATCCGGCGACGCCGATCACGAACGGGGTCAGCTGCCGGTCGTGACTGCAGGAAGGCCGACGTCGTCTCGCGCGTCGCGCGCGCGCCCGCGACGTAGAGGTTGAGCAGGCGGCTGAGGGGCAGGTAGACCTCGGACACCTCGGACAGGTCGAGCTCGTCGCCGAGGCCGCGGAGGCGCGGAGGTCGTCCTCGTCGAGCGTGAGCGGCAGGCTCGGGGCGAGTGCCGCCCAGTCGTGGCGGTCGATCTCGAGGAACGGAGTGTGGGTGCCGTTGGAGGCACTCCCGTTCGCGGCGCCGGGGTCGGACATCCCGGCAACTCTAGCCGGACGGCGACAGCCCAGCATCGCCACCTAAACTGAACTCCATGTGTGGAATCGTGGGTTACGTCGGCCCGAACAGCTCCGTCGACGTGCTGCTGGGCGGCCTGAAGCGGCTCGAATACCGCGGCTACGACTCCGCCGGCATCGCGGTGCTCACCGACGACGGCGAGCTCGGCACGCGCAAGCGCGCGGGCAAGCTCGGCATCCTCGCCGACAACCTCGGCGACGAGCCGATCGCCGACGGCCACACCGGCATCGGCCACACCCGCTGGGCGACGCACGGCGGTCCGACCGACGGCAACGCGCACCCGCACCTCGGCGACGACGGCAAGCTCGCGCTCATCCACAACGGCATCATCGAGAACTTCGCCGAGCTGAAGCAGGAGCTTCTGGATGCCGGCGCCGAGTTCACGAGCGAGACCGACACCGAGGTCGCGGCGCTCATGGTCGGCGAGGTGTTCCGCGAGACCGGCGACCTCACCCAGGCGATGCGCCGCGTGGTGTCGCGGCTCGAGGGCGCGTTCACGCTGCTCGTCATGCACCAGGACCGTCCCGGCGTCGTCGTCGGCGCTCGCCGCAACTCGCCGCTCGTCATCGGACTGGGCGAGGGCGAGAACTTCCTCGGCTCCGACGTGGCCGCGTTCGTCGAGCACACCACGCGCGATGGAGATCGGGCAGGACGAGATCGTCACGATCCGCCCCGACTCGGTCGAGGTCACCGACTTCGCCGGCAATCCGGTTCCGACCCGCGAGTTCGAGGTGGCGTGGGATGCCTCCGCCGCCGAGAAGGGCGGCTGGCCGAGCTTCATGAAGAAGGAGATCAGCGAGGAGCCGGAGGCGGTCGGCAAGACCCTGCTCGGCCGCGTGCATGAGGGCGCCGTCACGCTGCCCGAACTCGACGACATGGGCAACGTCTTCACCGACATCAACCGGGTCGTCATTCTCGCCTGCGGCACCGCCGCCTACGCCGGCATGCTCGGCAAGTACGCGATCGAGACGTGGGCGCGCATCCCGGTCGACGTCGAGTTGTCGCACGAGTTCCGCTACCGCGACCCGGTGATCGACGGACGCACCCTCGTCGTGTCGGTCAGCCAGTCGGGCGAGACCATGGACACGCTCATGGCGGTCAAGTACGCGCGGGAGCACGGTGCTCGCACCCTCTCGATCTGCAACACGCAGGGGTCGACGATCCCGCGCGAGTCGGACGCCGTGCTCTACACGCACGCCGGCCCCGAGGTCGCGGTGGCATCCACGAAGGCGTTCGTCGCCCAGGTGACCGCGCTCTACCTGCTCGGGCTGCACATGGCCGCCGGTGCGCGGAGCCCTCGACGCGGCCGGCGTGGCCGCGCAGGTGGAGGAGCTGCAGAACATCCCGGCGAAGCTCGACCAGGTGCTCGAGTCGACCGCGACGCCGCATCGCCGAGTTCGCGCCGTGGCTGGGCGACACGCAGTCGGTGCTGTTCCTCGGCCGGCACGTGGGGTACCCGGTCGCGCTCGAGGGTGCGCTGAAGCTCAAAGAGGTGGCCTACATCCACGCCGAGGGGTTCGCCGCGGGCGAGCTCAAGCACGGACCGATCGCGCTGATCGAGCCGGGTCAGATCGTGATCGTGCTGGTGCCGAGCCCGCGCCACGAGAACACGCTGCACCCGAAGGTGGTGTCGAACATTCAGGAGATCCGGGCGCGCGGCGCTCGCGTGATCGCGATCGCCGAACTCGGCGACGTTGCGGTGGCACCGTTCGCCGACGAGGTGATCCGGATCCCGTTCGCCGGCCCGCTGTTCGAGCCGCTTCTCGGGGTGGTTCCGCTGCACATCTTCGCGATGGAGCTGGCGACCGCGAAGGGTCTCGACGTCGACCAGCCGCGCAACCTGGCCAAGTCCGTCACGGTCGAGTAACTCGCCATGGCAATCGCGGGCATCGGCGTCGACGTGGTCGAGCTCGCCCGGTTCGAGCGCGCCGTCGGTCGCACACCCGCCCTCCGCGTCCGCCTGTTCGCCGAGAGCGAACGCGATCTGCCGCTGCGCTCGCTCGCGGGCCGTTTCGCCGCCAAGGAGGCCCTGATCAAGGCGCTCGGCGACTCGACGGGCGTGCAGTGGCACGACATGGTGATCGTCAACAACGACCTCGGCAATCCGTCGTTCGTGCTGACGGGCGGCACGGCCGAGATCGCGAACGTCGCGGCATCACGACGATCCACGTCTCGATGGCGCCACGACGCGGGCGTCGCGATCGCGCAGGTCGTGCTGGAGTCCGCCGGATGACGACCCCGCTCCGCGAGGCGCGGATCGACCTGGGGCGGTGCGGCACAACCTCGGCGTGCTGCGCGACCTCGTCGCCCCCGCGCAGACGATGGCGGTCGTCAAGGCCAACGCCTACGGGCACGGCGCGCTCCCGTCGCGCGGGCGGCGGTCGAGGCGGGGGCCGACTGGCTCGGCGTCGCCGACCTGGATGAGGCGCTCGCCCTGCGCGCGGCCGGCATCGACGCCCCGATCCTCGCCTGGCTCCACGGCGAGCGAGACCGACTTCGCGCCGCCGTCGCCGCCGGCATCGACCTCGGCATCAGCACGCTCGGCCAACTCGAGCGGGCGGGCAGGCCGGGCGCGGTCGTGCAGCTGAAGCTCGACACCGGACTCAGCCGCAACGGGTTCGCCCCGGCCGAGGCGCCCGCCGCGTTCGCTCGGGCCGCCGAACTGGAGCGAGCCGGCCGGCTGCGGGTGCGCGGCATCTTCTCGCACCTGTCGAACACCTCGCGCGCCGACGACGACGCCCAACTCGCCGACCTACATCGGGCTGCTCGAGCGCGGCACGCGGACGCCGGGCTGACGCCCGAGCTGCGGCACCTCGCGTCGACCGAGGCGGCGATCGGGCGCCCCGACCTCCGGTTCGACCTCGTCCGCGCCGGCATCGGGCTGTACGGTCTGCCGGCGGCGGACGGCATCGATGCCGCGGCCCTCGGACTGCGCCCCGTGATGGAGCTCGCGGGGACGGTCGCCGCGGTGCGTCGAGTCGCCCGCCGGCGCGGGCGTCAGCTACGGGTTCACGCACCACGCCGACCGCGAGACGACGCTCGCGCTCGTGCCGCTCGGCTACGCCGACGGCGTGCCGCGCGCCGCGTCGAACCGGGCGCAGGTGTCGATCGGCGGCGAGCGGTATCCCGTCGTCGGTCGCATCGCGATGGACCAGTTCCTGGTCGACGTCGGCGACGACGCCGTGACGGTCGGCGACCGAGTGGTGCTGTGGGGCGACGGCGTCGACCGGCGTCCCGTCGGCCGAGGAGTGGGCCATCTGGGCCGACACCATCAACTACGAGATCGTGACCCGGGTCGGGCCGCGCGTGCCGCGGGTCTGTCGTGGAATGACCGTCGAGCTGACGATCCCCGACGCCGCCGCGATGGAGGCACTCGGTGCCCGGCTCGCCCCGCTGCTGCGGGCAGGCGACCTGCTGCTGCTCGACGGGGAACTCGGCGCGGGCAAGACCACGCTCACCCGCGGGCTCGGCGCGGCGCTCGGCGCTCGCGAGCCGATCACGAGCCCGACGTTCGTGCTCGCGCGCGAGCACCCCACGGCATCCGGACCGCCGCTCGTGCACGTCGACGCCTACCGCCTGGCGACGGGTGCCGAGATCGAGGATCTCGACCTCGACTGGGACGGCGCGATCGTCGTCGTCGAGTGGGGCGCGGGCAAGCTGGATGGCGTCGCCGATCGTTCCTCGAGGTCGCGATCGAGCGCCCCGCGGGTGGCGATCCGCTGGCCGACGACTCCCCGCGCAACGTGCGGATCACGGGCGTCGGGGAGCGGTGGGCCGACGCCTCGCAGGCCGTGCTGCGCGCCGTAGGCTCGTCCCGTGCTGCTCGCCATCGACACCTCCACCGGCACGAGCGTCGCCGTCGTCGACGGCGATCGCGTGCTGGGCGAGGCGAGCGACCCGACACCCGCGGGCACGCCGAGCAGATCGGCACGCTCATCCAGAAGGCGCTCGCCAGGCGGGCGCGTCCGCCGCCGACATCACGCGGCGTCGTCTCCGGCATGGGCCCCGGCCCCTTCACCGGACTGCGGGTCGGCATCGCCGCCGCGCGCGCGTTCGCGGCCGGCCGCGGCATCCCGGTGCATCCGGTCGCGTCGCACGATGCGGTCGCGTTCGGGCGCACCGCCCCGACGCTCGTGGTCACCGACGCCCGCCGCCGCGAGGTCGCGTGGACCACCTACGAGCCGGGCGACGACGGTCTTCCCCGCTCGTGAGCGGTCCCCACCTCGCGCACCCCGACGAGCTCGCAACCTGCGTCGAGGGTTACGCCGGATACGAACGCGTGGATGCCGACCAGGTCAGCGCCGCATCCCTCGGCCTGGTCGCCGAGCGACTGCTCGCCGCCGGCCGCCCCACCGGACCCGACGAGGCCCTCTACCTGCGCGCCCCCGACGTGACCATGCCGCACGCTCCGAAGCGGGTGACCGGATGACATGGCGCTCCGCCGGGCGACCGCCGACGACCTCGACGCGCTCATGGCCCTCGAGACCGAGATCTACCCGGACGACGCGTGGTCGCCCGAGAACATGGCGCGCGAGCTCGCCAGCGAGCACACCTATTACCTGGTCGCGCTCGGCGACGACGACGCGATCGACGGCTACGCCGGGCTGCTCGCGCCGCTCGGGCACCGGGCAGGGCGACATCCAGACGGTCACCGTCGCGCCGCGCTCGCCGCCGCGGGCTGGGCCGCACGCTCATGCTCGCGCTCACCAACGAGGCGCGGCGCCGCGGGGCCGAAGAACTGTTTCTCGAGGTGCGCGCCGACAACACGAGCGCGCAGGCGCTCTACCGCGAACTCGGGTTCGAGAAGATCGCCGAGCGCAAGCCTATTACCAGGGCGGCATCGACGCCCCGTGATGCGGCTGACCGTGCCGACTCCGCGGACGGGGGTCGCATGAAGCGGCTCGATACGGCCCTCGGCCTACTCGACCGCGGCCTCGTGCTCGGCATCGAGACGAGCTGCGACGAGACCGGCGTCGGCATCGTGCGCGGCACCGAGCTGCTCGCCAACGTGATCGCCAGCTCGATGGACGAGCACGCCCGCTACGGCGGCGTCGTGCCCGAGGTCGCCGCCCGCGCCCACCTCGAGGCGCTGCGCCCGACCCTGGATGCCGCGCTCGCCGAGGCGGGCGTCACGCTCCCCGAGATCGACGCGATCGCCGTCACGAGCGGACCGGGCCTCGCCGGAGCCCTCATGGTCGGCGTCGGCGCCGCCAAGGCCCTCGCCCTCGTCGCTCGGCAAGCCGCTCTACGCCGTCAACCACCTCGTCGGCCACGTCGGCGCCGACCTGCTGCACGCCCCGGGGGAGAGCGAGCCCGCTCGAGCTGCCGACCGTCGCGCTGCTCGTGTCGGGCGGGCACACCAGCCTGCTGCTCGTGCGCGACCTCACCGACGACGTCGAGCTGCTCGGCGAGACGATCGACGACGCCGCCGGCGAGGCGTTCGACAAGGTGGCCCGGCTGCTCGGCCTGCCCTACCCGGGCGGCCCGCAGATCGACCGGGCGGCGGCCGACGGCGATCCCGAGCGCGATCCGCTTCCCCCGCGGACTCACCGCGCCCGAAAGACCAGGACGAAGCACCGCTACGACTTCTCGTTCTCGGGACTCAAGACCTCGGTCGCCCGCTGGGTCGAGGCGGCGCGCGAACGCGGCGACGAGGTGCCGGTGGCGGATGTCGCGGCCAGCTTCCGCGAGGCGGTCGTCGACGTGCTCACCGCGAAGGCGATCGCGGCGTGCCATGACCTCGGGGTGCCGCGCCTGCTCCTCGGCGGGGGCGTCGTCGCCAACGCGCGCCTGCGCGAGCTCGCGACCGAGCGCGCGGCGGCCGCGGGCGTGACCCTCCGCATCCCGCCTCTCGCGCTGTGCACCGACAACGGTGCGATGATCGCCGCGCTGGGTGCCCGGCTCATCGCCGCGGGCCGCGCGCCAACCGACCTCGTCTTCGGCGCCGATTCGACACTGCCGGTCACGACCGTGCAAGCATGACCCATGACCGACCAAGCTCCCAAGGCGCCCAAGGCCGCCGCTGCAAGGCCCCGCGCCGCCGACCCCTCCGACTCCTCCCGCAGCCCCGGCCCCTCCGGCCGCGCAGCCCTACGCGCAGCAGCAGCCCGTACGGCGGCGTCGCGTACCGCCGGGCTCGCGCCGCCGACGAACACGCTCGCGATCGTCGCGCTCATCCTCGGCTTCGTCGTGCCGCTCGGCGGCATCATCTGCGGTCACCTCGCGCTCGGCCAGATCAAGCGCACGGGCGAGAGCGGCCACGGGCTGGCGATGGCGGGCACGGTCATCGGCTACGTGTTGACCGGCCTCACCGTGCTGTTCCTGCATCTTCTACGTCCTCTTCTTCGTCGCGCTGTTCGGCAGCGGCGGGCTGAACACCGAGCACGCGTCATCTGAATCGCGCAACCCCGTTGACAGCCCTACGCGGCGGCTGAAAGCATCGAACCGCGACACCATCAAACCGAATGAGGAGCGCATCACCATGTCCGCTACCCCTCCCACCCCGCCGCGCCCGCCACTCCGCCGCCGCCGGACCGCCGGCCGCCGCCGGACCCAAGCAGACCCTGAGCCTGATCGGCTTCATTCTCGGCCTCGTCGGCTTCGTGTTCTGCTCGGGTCCCGGCCTGCTCGGCGTCGGCCGCGGTCGCGGCGATCATCGTCAGCCTCAAGGCCAAGGAAGCGAGCCGGGCGCCCCGACGTGGATGCACACGATCGGCCTGATCGCGGGCATCGTCGGAATCGTCATCGGCGTGATCTCGAGCCTCGTGTTCCTGGCGCAGCGTCGGCTCATCCCGCTCATCGCGCTCGGCACGTCGGGCATCACGACCTACTGAGCCCTCTCGAAGAGGCCGGGTGCTTCTGGCGCCCGGCCCTTTCGTCGGCCGGACGCCGAGCTCGATCCGCCGGCTACTCGCGACCGACGGCACGCGCTCGCAGAGCAGGGCGACCCGCTCGCCCGCGACCCGCGTCAGCACGAGCGTCGCGGTCTGCGTCCGCGCAGCCCGAGCTTGCGCCGGAACGCCGCCGGGTCGATGTCGACGCCGCGCTTCTTGATCTCGAGCACGCCGATGTCGCGGGCGCCGAGCTCGCGCTTCAGCGTCTTGACGTCGAGCGGGAAGCGCTCGACCACGCGGAAGACCTGCCCGAACGGCGTCTCGGGCCGCTCGTCGGTCGTGATCCAGGCGATCGTCGGGTCGAGCATCCGGCCCCCGACGCGTCGGGCGAGGTCGCCGATGAGGCGGGCCCGGATGACGGCGCCGTCTGGCTCGACGAGGTACCGTCCCAGCGGGCCGGCCTCGGCATCCGGGGCTGTCCTCCTCGGCGGTGAGCTCTGCGACGCCGGAGCCGCACACGACGAGCGCCGCCCGCCCGACGCCGGGCCGGGCCACCTCGCCGAACCACAGCACGAGCTCGACCACCTCGCGGTCGACCGAGATCCACTGCGCCTCGCAGTCGTCCGGGATGAGGTCGCGATCGATGCCCGGACCGAGCTTGATGCCGGTGGGCCGGTCGCGAGCGATGCCGAACGCCCACTCGAGCGACGGAGACCAGTCGGCGGGGTCGTCGAGCCGGTGCTCGTCGGCCCGGCGGGCGGGATCGAGCCAGACGCCGCCGACGCCGGCGAGGTCGGTGGTCTCGGCGTCGCCCTGCTCGACGCGCGCCGAGGCGAAGGGCGCGAGGTTGTAGGTGGCGACGGCGGCGGTGACCTCGTCGCGCTCGACGGCGAGCACTCCGAGGTCGAGTGCGGCGAAGGCGAGCGAGTCGGCGCCGATGCCGCAACCGAGGTCGGCCACGACATCCACGCCCGCCTCGGCGAAGCGGCCCGCGTGCAGCGCCGCGACCCGCAGCCGCGTGGCCTGTTCGAGACCGTCGGCGGTGAAGAGCATGCGCGCCGCGAAGTCGCCGAACTTCGGCACCGCCTTGGCGCGCAGGCGGGCCTGACCGAGGACGGCGGCGACGAGGCCGCCCGAGTGCCCGGCGGCGCGGAGGCGGGAGACGATGCGCACGACGTCGACCGTCGAGTCGATCGGCCCCACCTCGTCGAGCAGCCGCAGGCCCTCGGGCGAGAGCAGTTCGCGCAACTCGGCGACATCCATCCCGCCACGCTAGCCCCGCGGCAATTCGCTCACCTCCGCATTGGCACTCGCATTGAACGACTGCTAACCAGGCCCTATAGTTGACCTGGCACTCTCGATGGGAGTGTGCCAATCGGAGTTTCAGAAAGAGGTCATCCGTGTCGGTCTCCATCAAGCCGCTCGAAGATCGCATCGTCATCCGTCAGCTCGAGGCGGAGCAGGTCACCGCGTCGGGTCTCGTGATCCCGGACACCGCGAAGGAGAAGCCCCAGGAGGGCGAGGTCGTCGCGGTCGGACCGGGTCGCATCGACGACAACGGCAACCGCGTTCCGCTCGACATCTCGGTCGGCGACAAGGTCATCTACTCGAAGTACGGCGGCACCGAGGTCAAGCTCGACGGTGACGATCTGCTCGTCCTGTCGGCTCGCGACGTGCTCGCGGTCGTCGTCAAGTAGCGTTCAGCACGCAGGAGCGACATCCTGCCGAAAGGCCCCGTGGTTCTGCCACGGGGCCTTTCCTCGTCTGAGGGCTCGGACGCCGGGGCTACGCTGAGCGGGTGCCCACTGCCCCGCTGCCCGCCTCCCGCGGGCTCGGACCGGGCCTGGGGTTCGCGATCTCGTCGTACGGTCTCTGGGGATTCCTCCCCCTCTACTTCCTGCTGCTCGCCCCGACCGGACCGTTCGAGATCGTCGCCCTGCGGATCCTGCTCTCCCTCGCGTTCTGCGCCATCCTGCTGACGGTCATGCGGGGATGGGGCGCGTTCTGGAGCCTGATGCGACAGCCGCGGGTGGTCGGCATCATGGCGATCGCGGGCGTGCTCATCTACGTCAACTGGCAGGTCTACGTCTACGCGACGCTCACCGGCCACGTCGTCGAGGGCGCGATCGGCTACTTCATCAACCCGATCGTCACGGTCGTGCTCGGGGTGGTCTTCCTGCGCGAGCGGCTGCGCGTCGCGCAGTGGGTGGCCGTCGGCATCTCGGCCGTCGCCATCCTGGTCATCGCGATCGGCTACGGCGCATTCCCGTGGATCGCACTCACGCTCGCGTTCTCGTTCGGGCTCTACGGCTACATCAAGAAGCGCGTCGGGCGCCCAGGTGGATGCGGTGAGCGGCCTGACGATGGAGACCGCGCTGCTGCTGCCGGTCGCGATCGCGATCCTCGTCATCGTGGGTGCCACGAGCGGCATCGTGACGGGCACCGCGGGGACGCCGCATCTCATCCTGACCCTGCTGGCGGGCGCGATCACCGCGACTCCGCTGCTGCTGTTCGCCGCCGCCGCGCGTCGGCTGCCGCTCGTCTACATCGGCCTGACGCAGTACCTGGCGCCGGCCATGCAGTTCATCGTCGGCGTGGTGATCCTGCACGAGGACATGCCGTTCGAGCGCTGGATCGGTTTCGCGCTGATCTGGGTCGCGCTGATCGTGCTCACGGCGGACATGCTGGCGAGCGGGCGGGCTCGTCGCGCCTCCCTCGAACCCGCCTGAGCCGGAGTTACCCTCTCGACATGTCGCGCGCCCTCCGCCGTGGCTCGTGCGCCGCGCTGCTCGCGGCCGCTGTCGCCGCGTCGCTGACGGGGTGCACCGGGGTGCCGATGCCGACTCCGACGACCGCGCTGCCCTCGCCGACGGGCGACGGCATCCTGCGCATCGGCACCCTCGTTCCCGGGAGCGGTCCGCTCGCCGCCTTCAGCGCGGGCCAGGTCGCCGGCGTGAACGCCGCCGTCCGGGAGATCAACGCAGCGGGCGGTGTGCTGGGTGCGCCCGTCGAGGTCGTGAGCCGGGATGCCGGGGCCGACGACAGCGGAAAGGCCGGCCCATCGTTCGACGACCTCGTCGCCCGCGGAGTCGATGTGGTCATCGGGCCGTCGTCGTCTGCGCTCGCCGAGTCGCTTCTGCCGGCGGCCGCCGCCGCATCGGTGCCGGTCATCTCGCCGTCGGCGGGCGGCGTTCAGCTCACGGGGGCCGACGCTGCCGGCTGGTTCTTCCGCACGGTTCCGACCGATGCGGACGAAGGGAGTGCGCTTGCGCGATTGGTCGGCGCCGGCGCGTCCGGGGTGGTGCTGGTGAGCATCGGCGAGGAACCCCCCACGGCCGTGTCGGAGGCGGTCGCCGGGGGCCTGGAAGACGGTGCGCTGACCGAGGTGCCGGGAGACGGCGACCCGTCCGCCGTCGCCGAGCAGGTCGTCGCCGAGGGTCCGGACGCGGTCGTTCTCGCCACCCCCGACAGCGGAGAGGCAACGGCCGCGCTCATCGCCGCGCTCGCCGAGGCCGGGTTCGGCGGCGAGCGCCTCTGGCTCGTCGGGCCGAGCGTCGCGAGCTATCGCGATGCGCTGCCGGAGGGTGCTCTGACCGGCGTACGCGGACTCGTCCCGGGCTTCGTGGCCGACGAGGCGCTGCGCGCCCGGCTGCTGCTCGAGGATCCCGGCGTCCGCAGTCTCCGCTTCGCCGCAGAAGCCTACGACGCGACGATCCTGGCCGCGCTCGCTGCGACGCTCGCCGGCGACGACGGGGGTGCATCGATCGGCCGCACGGTGTCCGCGGCATCGGCCGGCGGCATCCCGTGCGCCAGCTACGGGGAGTGCCTCGACGTGCTGACGACCGAGGACGACATCGACTACCGGGGCGCGAGCGGGTCGGTCGACCTCGATCAGAACGGGGACATCGCGGGAGGCGGCTTCGCCCTGTACGGCTATTCCCCGGAGAACGCGCTCGTGTTCGCCGAGTGGGTGCTCGGATAGCGTTTTCGGGCTTCTGTAACGATTGCGAGGCGTTACCTGGCTGTAACAGCATTGAATCGTGCACGGGCGATTACTTGACTAGTGTCGTGCACAGGCGTCGGCCCCACCGACGCCGCTGTCCTGTAAGCAAAACAAGGAGCGACATGAGCATCATGACGAAGGCCTCTGCCTTTCGTTCGCGGTCTCTGAAGGCCTCCATCGGAGCGGGCGTCTTTCTGACGTCGGCTGCGCTGGTCCTCAGCGGCTGTTCGACCCCTGGTGGCGACGGAGGGGGCCCGGTCGAAGACCTGACCCTCAAGATCGGAACTGCCCTGCCCCAGACCGGTAACCTCGCGTTCCTCGGCCCGCCCGAGGAGGCCGGCGTGGCTTACGCCGTGTCCGAGATCAACGCGGCGACCGCCGACACCGGCCTGACCCTGGATGTCGTCTACGGCGACTCCGGCGACACCGACAACAAGGCATACGAGACCGAGATCCCCCGCCTCCTGGGCGAGGACGTTTCGGCCATCCTCGGTGCTGCCTCGTCGGGTACGTCACTGCAGTTCATCGACCAGGTCGTCGGCGCTGGAGTCATCCAGTTCTCCCCGGCGAACACCTCGGACGCCTTCAGCACCTACGACGACAACGGACTGTACTTCCGTACCGCCCCGTCGGACGTTCTGCAGGGCGAAGTCCTCGGTAACCTCATCGCTGAAGACGGCCACCAGACGCTCGGCATGATCGTGCTGAACGACTCGTACGGAACCGGTCTCGCGAAGTACGTCACGGAGGCCTTCGAGGCCGCCGGTGGCCAGGTCGTCGCGGCCCCGACGTACAACACGGGTGACACGATCTTCACCACGCAGCTCAGCGAAGTGCTGGCTGCCGACCCGGACGCGATCGCACTGATCACGTTCGCCGAGGTGTCGACCATCCTGCCGGGACTCTTCGGCAAGTTCCCCGCCGACAAGATGTACTTCGTCGACGGCAACCTGTCGAACTTCGGTGACGAGTTCCCTGCCGGATCACTCACGGGTTCGAAGGGCACTCTGCCGGGCCTGTCGATCGACGCGATCGGTGACTTCACCGGTCAGCTCGACGACTTCCTCGCTGCCGAGGGTTCCGACGCTCTCGACGAGTACAGCTACGCGGCTGAGTCCTTCGACGCCACCGTGCTGCTCGCTCTGGCGGCACTTGCCGCCGGCTCGACCGAAGGCACCGAGATCGCTGCGAAGCTGCAGGAGGTCTCCGGTGGTTCCGGCGATGGCGAGAAGTGCACCAGCTACGCCGACTGCGCGGCGATCATCGTCGGAGGCGGCGTTGCCGACTACGACGGTATCTCCGGCCCGATCACCTTCGACGAGGTCGGCGACCCGACCGAGGCGTCTGTCGGGATCTACCAGTACGGCGATGACAACACCTACTCGGCCTTCAACGGCTAAGCAGTAGCTGTCTCAACCACGGAGGGGCCCCGGTCTTCGGACCGGGGCTCCTTCGTTTTGCCCGCAGGGAGCCGCTGGGCACACGAAACGGCCCCGACCGTAGCCGGGGCCGAGTTCGTGCGCCAGCGGCGCTTAGGTGCCCAGCGTGCCGAGGTACAGCTCGGTGACCTTGGGGTCGTTGAGCAGTTCGCGGCCGGTGCCGGTGTAGGCGTCGCGGCCCTGGTCGAGTACGTAGCCGCGGTCGCAGATCTGAAGGCAGCGGCGGGCGTTCTGCTCGACCATGATCGTCGTCACACCGGCCTTGTTGATCTCCGACACGCGGATGAAGGCCTCGTCCTGACGGACCGGCGACAGGCCCGCCGAGGGCTCGTCGAGCAGCAGGACCGTGGGATCCATCATCAGAGCCCGCGACATCGCCACCATCTGGCGCTCGCCACCGGAGAGGGAACCCGCACGCTGCTTGAGGCGCTTGCCCAGCTCGGCGAAGATGCTGGTCACGAACTCGAGGCGCTCGTTGTAGGCCGAGGGCCGCTGGTACAGGCCCATCTGCAGGTTCTCCTCGATGGTGAGGCTCGGGAACACGTTGTTGTTCTGCGGCACCATGCCGACGCCGCGCTGCACGAGCTTGTTGGCGCGCAGCCCCGTGATGTCGTCGCCCTCGAGGTAAACCGCGCCGCTGCGGATGTTCACCTGACCGAAGATCGCCTTGAGCAGCGTCGACTTGCCTGCGCCGTTCGGGCCGATGATGCCGATGAGCTCGCCCTTCTCCGCCACGAGCGAGCAACCGTTCAGGATGTTGACGCCGGGCAGGTACCCCGCAACCACGTTGTCGATGTGAACGACCGGCGTCTTGGTGGCGGTTCGTGCGCTCATTTGCTGCTGCCCTTCTCCACTTCGGCCTGGTACTCGGCCTCGATCTGCGCTGCAGTGAGCGTCGGGGTCTTGGAGTCCGGATCAATGTGACGGCCGGTCACCACCCCCAGGTCGACCTCCTGGTGCGCCCCCAGGTAGGCGTCGATGACCGCGGGGTTGCGCATGACGGAGTGCGGGTCGCCCTCGGCGACGACTCGACCTTCTGCCATCACGACGACCCAGTCGGCGATGTGCCGGACCATGTGCATGTCGTGCTCGACGAACAACACGGTCATCCCCTCGCTCTTCAGGTCGAGGATCTTGTCAAGCAGAGACTGTGTGAGCGCCGGGTTGACGCCGGCCATCGGCTCGTCGAGCATGACCAGCTGCGGCTCGCTCATGAGTGCGCGCGCCATCTCCAGCAGCTTGCGCTGCCCCCCGGAGAGGCTGGCGGCGAAGTCGTCGGCCTTGGCGTCGAGCTTGAACTTGGTGAGCAGAGCCATCGCCCGCTCCTCGATCTCCTCGTCCTGCTTGCGCCAGATGGCCGGGATGAGGCTCTGCCAGAAGTTCTCGCCCTTCTGACCCTTGGCCCCGAGTTTCATGTTCTCGACGACCGTCAGCAGGCCGAGTGCCTTGGTCAGCTGGAAGGTGCGGACCTGGCCCATCCGCGACACCTTGAACGCCGGGTACCCCCGAGAGCGATGTGCCGTCGAAGATCCACGATCCGGTGTCCGGCTTGTCGAAGCCCGTGAGCAGGTTGAACAGGGTCGTCTTGCCGGCACCGTTCGGGCCGATCAGCGCCGTGATGGCGCCGCGCGGGATCTCGAGGTGCTCGACGTCGACGGCGGTCAGACCGCCGAAGCTGCGGGTGACGTTGTCGGCGACGATGATCGGGTCGACCTTCGCGACACCGGGCACCGCCTCGCCGATGTGGAGGCCGGTCGTTTTCGTGCGCTCGACCGGCCGCGACGGCATGACGTTCGTCGCCGTGGCGGCTGTCGGCTTCTTCGGGACCTGGCTCTTGGCTTGCTTCGGCTTCGGCCGCTGTTTACCGGACAAAGGTCAGCTCCTTCTTGTCGCCGAGGATGCCCTGTGGTCTGAAGATCACCAGCAGCATGAGGGCGATTCCCACGAGGATGAACCGAAGCGTGGCCGCCTGGATCTGCGACATGAAGGGCAGGATCCCTGCCGCCACCATGGCGGGGAGCACGTTGCTGAGCAGCGTCTGCAGCACCCAGAAGATCAGCGATCCGATCAGCGGCCCGAAGACCGTCGCGGCACCACCGAGCAGCAGTGCGGTGTAGACGAAGAACGTCAGCGATGTCACGTACACGCCCGAGTTGACGGCGGACGGGAGGGCGTAGACGATGCCGCCGACGCCGGCGATGACGCCACCGAGCACGAGCGCCTGCATCTTGTACTGGAAGACGTTCTTGCCGAGCGAGCGCACGGCATCCTCGTCTTCGCGGATGCCCTTGAGCACACGGCCCCACGGGCTCCGTCATGAGACGCCAGACGACGATGACGGCGAGCGACGAGTGCCAGGATGCCGAGGATGCGCACCCACCACTGGTTGGAACTGAAGTCCCACGGCCCGAAGCCGTAGGTGCCCTCGGGAATCGGGTTGGCCTCGCGGAAGCTCGTGTGGTACCCGCTGAGCCCGTCCGCAGATCCGGTCACCGGGTCGAACGCGGTCGTCAGGAACAGCAGCCGCACCACCTCGGCCGCCGCGATCGTCACGATCGCCAGATAGTCACCGCGCAGTCGCAGGGTCGGGATTCCGAGGATCAGCGCGAACGCAGCTGACGCGCCGATGCCGACGAGCACGCCGCCCCACCAGGGGAATCCGAAGGTGAGGATCGAGATCGCGTAGCCGTAGGCGCCGAGGGCCATGAAGCCCGCGATACCCATGTTGAGCAGGCCGGCGAACCCGAAATGCACGGCAAGGCCGAGGGCTGCCAGGGCGTAGGCCATCGTCGCCGGGCTGAGGATCGATGATCCGGAGTTCGACAGGATCTGAAGCCAGTCCATGGGGTGCCTAACCTATTCTCTCGCGACGGCCGAGGATGCCCTGGGGGCGGAACAACAGGATGATGATGAGGACCACGAGGGCGCCCGCGTACTTCAGGTCCGACGGGATCCACAGGGTCGAGATCTCGACGAGCAGCCCGACGACGATCGACCCGACCAGGGCTCCGAATGCCGTGCCGAGCCCACCGAGCGTGACGGCCGCGAACATCAGCAGCAGTACCTGAGCGCCCATGTCCCATTTGAGGCCGGGACGGAAGTAGGCGTACAGGATGCCGGCGAGGCCGGCCAGCGTGCCCGCGATGACCCAGACGACGCGCACGACGGCGTCGACGTCGATGCCGGATGCGGCGGCGAGCGAGGAGTTGTCGGCGATCGCGCGGGTCGCCTTGCCGATGCGCGAGTACGTCAGCCAGAGCGCGAACGCGACGATGACGACGATGCAGATCGCGAAGCTGACCATGTCGACGACGCTCATCGAGACCACGCCGAACAGCGGGAGCTTCTCGGTCGACGAGAAGGGCAACTGGGTCGTGCCTCCGCCGATGAAGAACTGGTAGATGTAGCGCAGCGTGAGCGAGAGACCGATGCTGACGATCATCAGCTGGACGACGCCGACTCGTTTTCGACGCAGCGGTCTCCAGATGATGACGTCGAGCAGCAGGCCGAGTCCCGCACTGAGTATCACCGCGATCGGGAGCCCGATCCACAGCGGAAGTGCTGCGCTGCCGGCGCCGACGAGAGCTGCGGCGACCACGGGTCCGAAGGTCACCATTTCGGCGTGGGCGAAGTTCGAGATGCCGGTGGTGCCGTAGACGAGCGTGAGGCCGACAGCCGCAAGAGCGAGCATCAGGCCGAAACTCAGGCCGCCGACGATGCGCTGCACCAGCTGGTCGAAGAAGCTCGTGACGTTGCGCGTGCCTTCCCCGATGAAGAAGTTCACGGTCACGCGTCCGCCGGGCCCGACCTGCGGCTTCCTTGACGTTCGGGGTGTCGTCCTCCGGGTCGACGACCGCGATGCCGTCGGGCAGCGTCGACTCGTCGAGCGTGACGGAGTACTCGGTGTTCCGCTCGGGCACGCTGACGCGCCACTGACCGTTCTCGTCGGTCTCGACCTCCTGCTTGCCGCCGGGGCCGTCGATCGTGAGGTGCACGCCCTCGAGCGGTTCGCCGTCGAGCTGGACGTTGCCGCTGACGCGGTACGGGTCGCCGTCGGCGCCGGGTGCCGCGAACGCGGGACCCGCCGTGAGCATGACGATCGCGAACAGCCCCGCGATGGCCGCGAGCAGCACCCCGATCGTTCGGGGAGCCCGTACGGCGAGCGTCGTTCGGGTGTTGGACACCGAACCTCCAAGATGTCGGGTAAGCACGACGGAGCCTCGGCCGTCGGCATTGACGTTACTCATCGAATGTTGCCCTCGTGTTTCCACGCACGACACGACTCGACCTGCCAAGTATGCGGCGGAATGTCCCGCCTGCAAAGTCGTTAACATTGATCACCGGGCTTCATCGGCGCAGCCGGGTTCACATCCGCTTCTCATCAGGACATTTCGAGGACACCATGGACCAGCCCGACCCATTCGGATTCGTCGGTCTCACCTACGACGACGTTATGCTTCTGCCCGGTCACACCGATGTCATCCCCAGCGAGGCCGACACCACGTCGCAGCTCACACGCCGCATCTCGGTCGCCTCGCCGCTCGTGTCCAGCGCGATGGACACCGTCACCGAATCCCGCATGGCGATCGCGATGGCGCGCCAGGGCGGACTCGGCGTGATACACCGCAACCTCTCGATCGAAGACCAGGCGACGCACGTCGACAAGGTCAAGCGCTCCGAGTCGGGCATGATCTCCAACCCGGTGACGACGACCCCCGACGCCACGGTCGCCGAGGTCGACGCGCTCTGCGGGCAGTTCCGCGTCTCAGGGCTCCCCGTCGTCGAGGGCGACGGCAAGCTGGTCGGCATCATCACCAACCGCGACATGCGGTTCGTCTCATCGTTCGAGAAGGCGACGACCCTCGTCCGCGACGTCATGACGAAGACGCCCCTCATCACTGCCCCCGAGGGCATCGACCCGGATGACGCGGTCGCCATCCTCGCGCAGCACAAGATCGAGAAGCTCCCGCTCGTCGACAAGAAGGGGCGCCTCGCCGGGCTCATCACCGTCAAGGACTTCGAGAAGACCGAGAAGTACCCCAGCGCCACGAAGGACGACGAGGGCAGGCTGCGCGTCGGTGCCGCCATCGGCTTCTTCGGCGACGCCTGGGAGCGCGCAGGCGCACTGGTCGCCGCCGGCGTCGACGTGCTCGTCGTCGACACGGCCAACGGCGACTCGAAGGGCGTGCTCGAGATCATCGCGCGCCTCAAGGCAGACCCGGCCTTCGCATCCATCGATGTCATCGGCGGCAACGTCGCCACGCGCTCGGGCGCGCAGGCTCTCGTCGATGCGGGAGCCGACGCGATCAAGGTCGGCGTCGGACCGGGGTCCATCTGCACCACCCGCGTCGTCGCCGGGGTGGGCGTGCCGCAGGTCACCGCGGTCTACGAGGCGTCGCTCGCCGCGCGCGAGACCGGGGTGCCGGTCATCGCGGACGGCGGGCTGCAGTACTCGGGCGACATCGCCAAGGCGCTCGTCGCCGGTGCCGACACGGTCATGCTCGGCTCACTGCTCGCCGGCACCGACGAGGCGCCCGGCGACCTCGTGTACGCGAACGGCAAGCAGTACAAGAACTACCGCGGGATGGGTTCGCTCGGGGCGCTCGCCGACCGGGGCAAGAAGACCTCGTACTCCCGTGACCGCTACTACCAGGCCGACGTGCCGTCCGATGCGCAGCTGATCCCGGAGGGCATCGAGGGTCGGGTCCCCTACCGCGGCGCCCTCGGTGCGACTGTGTACCAGCTCGTTGGCGGGCTGCGGCAGAGCATGTTCTATGTGGGCGCCCGCACCATCCCGGAGCTCAAGGAGCTCGGCAAGTTCGTCCGCATCACGCCGGCGGGACTCAAGGAGTCGCACCCCCACGACATCCAGATGACGGTCGAGGCGCCGAACTACTCGCGCTAGCGGCTCCGCCCCCTCGCCGCGAGCACGTTCGCGTCGAGCGTGCACGTTGCAACGCGCTCAGTCGAGCGCGATCGTGCACGCTCGGCGTCAGCGCGGCACCGTCTACGAGTCTGACGAGCCGGTCTGGGACGAGAAGCGGGTACAGCGCGCTCGATAGGCTCTACCCCGTGAGCGACATCGAGATCGGCCGCGCCAAGCGGGCCAAGCGGGCGTACGCGTTCGACGACATCGCCGTCGTCCCGAGCAGGCGTACGCGAGACCCGCAGGACGTGAGCGTGAGCTGGACGATCGATGCGTTCACGTTCGACATCCCGGTGCTCGCCGCCCCCATGGACTCCGTCGTGAGCCCGTCGACGGCCATCGCGATCGGCAAGCTCGGTGGCCTCGGCGTCCTCGACCTCGAAGGCGTCTGGACCCGCTACGACGACCCCGAGAAGGTTCTCAAGGAGATCCGCGGGCTCACGGACGCGGATGCGACCACCCGCATGCAGGCGATCTACGCCGAGCCCATCAAGCCGAACCTGATCAAGGAGCGCCTGGCCGAGATCCGCGCCAGCGGCGTGCCGGTCGCCGGCGCCCTGAGCCCGCAGCGCACCCAGGAGCACTACAAGGCCGTGGTGGATGCCGGGGTCGACATGTTCGTGATCCGCGGCACCACGGTGAGCGCCGAGCACGTCTCGAAGACCGTCGAGCCGCTCAACCTGAAGAAGTTCATCTACGAGCTCGACGTCCCGGTCATCGTGGGCGGCGCCGCGACATACACCGCCGCACTCCACCTGATGCGCACCGGTGCGGCCGGCGTGCTCGTCGGCTTCGGCGGCGGTGCCGCATCGACCACACGCAGCAGCCTCGGCATCCACGCCCCGATGGCGACCGCGGTCGCCGACGTCGCCGGCGCACGCCGCGACTACCTCGACGAGTCCGGCGGCCGGTACGTGCATGTCATCGCCGACGGTGGTCTCGGCATGAGCGGCGACATCGTCAAGGCCATCTCGGTCGGCGCCGATGCCGTCATGCTCGGTTCCACCCTCGCCCGCGCGGCCGAGGCTCCGGGCGGCGGCTGGCACTGGGGCGCCGAGGCGCACCACCCGGAGCTCCCCCGCGGCAACCGCGTGAACGTCGGAACGCTCGCGCCGCTCGAGCAGCTCCTGTTCGGCCCGAGCACCACCGCCGACGGGCGGGTGAACCTGATCGGTGCTCTCCGCCGCTCGATGGCCACCACCGGCTACTCCGACCTCAAGGAGTTCCAGCGGGTCGAGGTCGTCATCGCCCCCTACCACCAGGCCTGACCTGTTCCACATCCAGCTCCGTTTCGCCCAGCCCGCCTAGGCTGGAGCGAGGCGAGGGGAGCCCGATGGCCAGCCGCAAATCCGTCACCCGTTCGAACAAGCTCGGCCCGGACGAGCGCACGTCGGCGCTGCGCAACATGCGCGAGAAGGAACTCGACGTGCTCGTCATCGGCGGCGGCATCGTCGGCACCGGGGCGGCGCTGGATGCGGTGACCCGCGGCCTGCGGGTCGGCATGCTGGAGGCGCGCGACTGGGCGTCCGGAACGAGCAGCCGCAGCTCGAAGCTCGTGCACGGAGGCATCCGCTACCTCGAGCAGCTGGACTTCCGCCTCGTTCGTGAAGCCCTCATCGAACGCGGTCTGCTGCTGCAGCGCATCGCCCCGCACTTGGTCAAGCCGGTGCGGTTCCTGTACCCGCTGACGAAGCCGGTCTTCGAGCGCTTCTACGTGGGGGCCGGCATGGCGCTCTACGACCTCTTCAGCTACACCGGGCTCCGCCCGCCGGGTGTACCGCATCACCGCCACCTCACGAAGCGGCAGCTGCTCCGGGCGGTGCCCAGCCTCCATCCCGACGCCTTCACCGGCGGTCTCACCTACTGGGATGCCCAGGTCGACGACGCCCGGTATGTGGCGAACCTCGCCCGCACGGCCAGCTTCTACGGCGCGCACGTCGCCAGCCGGGTCAAGGTGGTCGGGTTCGTCAAGGTCGGCCAGCGCGTCGTCGGCGTGAAGGCGCACGACCGCGAGACCGACGAGCAGTTCGAGATCCTGGCCAAGCAGGTCGTCAACGCCACCGGCGTCTGGACCGACGAGACCCAGGCGATGGTGGGGGAGCGCGGGCAGTTCAAGGTGCGGGCATCGAAGGGGGTGCACCTGGTCGTGCCGCGCGACCGTTTCCCGTCGAAGCTGGGGTTGCTGCTGCGCACCGAGAAGAGCGTGCTGTTCGTGATCCCCTGGGGCCGGCACTGGCTGATCGGCACGACCGACACCGACTGGGACCTCGACAAGGCGCATCCTGCGGCCACGGCCGCCGACATCGACTACCTGCTGGAGAGGGTCAACGAGGTGCTGGCGGTTCCGCTGACCCGCGACGACGTCGAGGGCGTCTTCGCCGGCCTCCGCCCGCTGCTCGCCGGTGAGAACGACGAGACCAGCAAGCTGAGCCGCGAGCACATCGTGGCGCACTCGGTCCCAGGCCTCGTGGTCGTCGCCGGGGGCAAATGGACCACCTACCGGATCATGGCCAAGGACGCGATCGACGAGGCGGTCCGGGCGCTCGACGGCAAGATCAGCGACAGCGTGACCGAGAACATCGGGCTGCTCGGCGCCGAGGGCTACGAGGCAGCCTGGAACAAGCGCGGCAAGATCGCGAAGGCGTTCGGCGTGCACAAGGTGCGGGTGGAGCACCTGCTCAACCGCTACGGCGTGATGACCGACGAGCTGCTCGACCTGCTGCGGGAACGGCCCGAGCTCGTCGAGCCGTTGCCGGGCGCCGACGACTACATCGCCGCGGAGGTCGTCTACGCCGCCACCCACGAGGGCGCTCTGCACCTGGATGACGTGCTCGCACGGCGGACGCGCATCTCGATCGAGGCGTGGGATCGCGGCGTCAGCGCGGCGCCGGTCGCATCCCGCCTGATGGGCGAGGCGCTCGGCTGGGACGAGACACGGATCGCGAAGGAGACCGCGCTGTACCTCGCGCGCGTCGACGCGGAGCGCAAGAGCCAGGAGCAGCCCGACGACGCCGGCGCCGACCGGGTGCGCCTCGCAGTCCCCGACGCCGAGACGCTGCACTAGCGCCGCTGACGCCCTGAGAAGAGCTCTGGTGCGATCGCCGCGAGTTTCGCGGCGAGGTACGGGGCATACGAGCGCGAGAACTCGTCGGTGACGTGGGTGAAGTCGCGGTGGGTGATGACGCCGCCCACCACGGCGAAGCACGTGGTCTCGTCGCAGAACAGCTCGGTGAGGTCGACGACGGAGGCGCCGTCCAGGCCCGCAGCCGCGTCGGCGAGCGTGTCGGGCAGGAACGACTCGCTCCGCGGGTTGTCGCAGACCGAGGTGTCGTCGAGGTTGTCGGCGATGCACGCCCGCGGGTCACCGACCAGGTACGGGTTGTCGTGGACGACGACCAGCTGTGCGCCGGCGTCGATGAGCGGCTGCCACACCGTCCGGTACCCGTCGATCGCCCCGTCGCCGCCCGTGGCGTGCGCCGCCCCGGTCGTCACCACGAGATCCCACGGCCCCTCTGCGGCGAGGTCATCGGCCACGCTCGCCCGCCACTCCGGGCACCCCGGCGTTCCCTCGATCTCGGGGACCGTGAACTCGCACTGGGCCTTCAGGAACGTGGTGAGGCGCCATCCCTCGCTGTCGGCGATCGCCTTGAGCCCCTGCCAGAGCTTCATGGCATGGGAGTCCCCGACGAGGGCGACCCTCACCTCGCCGTCGGGGTCGCCGAAATCGCAGGAGCGGACGTCGGGCAGCACGTTGTCGGTCGCGCAGCCCATCGCGTGAAGGACCGAGACCTCCTCCCACTCCCCGAGCGGATCGGGCGTCAGGCTCGTGTACGGGCCGTCCTCGCAGTCGGCACCCGGCATCCGGGCCTCTGCACCGACGCAGACCCCGGTCGCGGGCGCCTGCCCGATGGCCGTGTACAGCTCGGTGGTGCGCACCATCACCTGGCGCACCGCGATGGACGGGATGGCGACGGCCGCGATCGCGAGCACCCCGACCGCCAGCGTGGCGAGCGGCCGGGCGTGGGCGAGCGGCCCGAACCGGATCGGCCGCTCGATCAGCGCCGTTGTCGCCCAGCCAAGCAGCAATGACGCCACGACGATGCCGATCCTCTCGGGCGTCGTCGGGGGATGACCGAGCGCGCGGTCGGCGAAGACCAGCAGCGGCCAGTGCCAGAGGTAGATCGCGTAGGAGCTGTCGGCGAGCTCGCGGGTCAGACGGTTGTCGGTGAGGCGCCGCAGGCGCGGGGCGTCGTGGGGCACTCCCGCCGCGATCACCAGGACCGCACCTGCGACAGGCAGCAGGGCGAGGAAGCCGGGCCACGCGACATCCGGATTCAGCAGCACGAACGACAGGCCGATCAGCACCCATCCCGTGACAGCCATCGGGACGCCCACGCGCAGCGGCGGGATGTGGCGCACGAGCACCGCCAGCAGGCCCCCGGCTGCGAGCTCCCAGAGCCGGGTCGCGGTCGAGAGGTACCCGGATTCGGGTGCGAGCGCGCACCACACGATGGAGACAGCCAGCGAGATCACCAGCACCGCGACGATCCCCACCGTTCCCGCGCGGCGCCGGCGATCGCTCAGGGGCCCCGATCGGCCGAGCATGGCCATCAGCAGCAGCGCCCACAGGATGTAGAACTGCGCCTCGACGGCGAGGGTCCAGTAGTGCTGCACCGCGGTCGCGGTGTCGGGCGACGCGTAGGCGAGGTCCGCCAGGATGAGCGCCCAGTTCTCCAGGAAGAGCGCCGAGGCGAACAGCTCGCCGGCGGTCCGTCCCCAGTCGGTGATCGACACGAACAGGAACATCCCGGCGAGGCAGGCCAGCAGCACCGTGATCGCGCTGGGGAGGATGCGCCGGGCCCGACGCGCCTGAAACGCCCAGAAGTCGAGGCCCGCGCGGTCCCGCATCCCGTAGAGGATCCCGGTGACCAGGTATCCCGAGATCACGAAGAAGACGTCGAGCGCCGCGAAGCCGCCCGGCAGCCGCCCCGGCCAGAGGTGGTGGACCAGGATCGCGAGCACCGCGACGCCGCGCAGGACCAGGATCTCTGGCCGGGTCTCGCCCGTGCTCCGGGCCGGTGCCGTCACGGGCGCACCGCCGTCGCGGTCGAGGGCGGCCCCTGCCCGGCGAGATGCCGACGCAACCAGGTGCGTGCCGGCTGCTCGACGAGCAGGTGCGATCCCACCGCGACGAGGGTGGTGATGAGGAAGGCGACGACCCAGGTGATCGCCCACGCGGTCGTGGTCGACTCGCCCGTCGACACCAGTTGCACGATCGTCTGGTGCCACAGGTAGAACGCGTATGCACTCTCGCCCAGCAACATCAGGGGGCCACTCGCCAGGAATCTCGCGAGTCGGCTGTCCGGAGCCCAGACCAGCCCGAGCATGAGCAATCCGAACGGAATGGTGTTTGCGGAATCCAGCGACCAGATCGTGAACGGCAACCCCGGGATCAGCATGAGCCCGATCACCGCGACCCCGCCGATCGCCTGCAGGAGAACGCCCGTGCGGCTGAGGTCGCGGCCTCGGGTGGCCAGCAGGAGGTAGCCGAGGCTCATTCCGAGCACGAAGTCAGGGAGCCGGGTGAGGGGCGTCCGGTACAGCCAGCGGTGCGCGGAGGCGGGGTCGTGCATGGGCAGATCCGCGGTCCCGAGGGCGTAGGTCACCGCCACCATCGCGAAGGTGATCGCGACGCACACCGCGGCCACGATGATCAGGGCGCGCGGCCGGGACCGGATTGCCCGGAATGGCAGGATCAGCAGAGGGAAGAGCGCGTACAGGAAGAGCTCGACGCCGACCGACCAGCCCGGACCGTTGAAGCCGTAGGCGACGTTCAGGTCGCCGCTCCAGGTCTGGACCGCGAAGACGTGGGCCCACCAGGCCGGGTTGGAGAGCAGAGCAGGCAGATCGGCGGGAACCTTCATCGTCAGCAGTGCGACCACCGCCAGCGTCAGGATGTAGAGCGGGTAGATGCGGGCGAACCGGGCCACGAGGTACACCCGCAGGCCCCGGCCGTTCAGCCGCGATCCGAGCACCTCGTGGTAGTTCCAGGTCAGGATGAGACCGGAGAGGATGAAGAACATCGTCATCCAGTCGTGTCCGGCGAGGGCGACGCCGTCGAGGAACTCGGGGCCCCCGGGCAGGTTGTTGGCGTGCGCGTTGAAGACGAAGATCGCCGCGATGAACCGGATGCCGGTCAGCGACGCCAGCACCGGTTGCCGAGTGCTCATGCCTCCCTGCCGCTCAGTCCGGGGCGCAGCCGCTTGCCGAGCCGCCACCATCGCGATGCGGTGATCGTCTCGACCCGGCGCTCGGCCTCCGCTCGCAGCCGCTGCTCCTCAGCGGTGCGTTGCTCGGCGTCGGCGAGGTCGTGCAACACGTCGGAGAGATTCCGCTCGGCTGTGGCGTGAAGGTCGGCGGTGTGAAGGGCGCGCATGGTCCAGAAGCGGAGCTGATTGATCGCGCCGTCCGCGACGCGTCGATCGAGCTCATCCTGTCCGCCCGGCGAACGCGCGAGCGCGGCCCAGCGTTCCAGTTCGGCGTACCGTTCCTCCGGGCTCCAGAGATCGCGGCCGCTCATGCTGGTGGGCAACCCGATCACCGTCATCCGGGGGGACGTGGTCCCGCGTACGGCGACCCCGCTGAGCAGCATCCGCCGCCACTGATGCTGATCCGGGAACACGCCGGCGGGCGTGGTCTCCCATGGGGTGCCCGCGCGATCGTAGATCTCGCGGGTATGCGCGGTGCCGGTCACCCCGATGAAGTTGAACTCCTTGCTCGGGTCGCAGAGCCTGGCGACGTACTGCTCGTCGTCGAGCGATCCGCTGAACAGCCCGACGCTCCCATCCGGATTGACGTAGCCGTTCAGGCTCTGGGTGAGGTCGTGATCGGCCAGCAGGCGGACCATGTCGGCGAGATGCTCGGGCATCATCAGATCGTCGTCGCACAGGTAGGCGATGATCTCGCCGGTCGAGCGCTGGATGGCGGTGTCGCGATGGATCTCGCCGTGATGCGGACCCTTCTCGAAATCGAGGAACCGCACGCGATCGTCGTCGCTCTGCAGCCCCGTCGCCACCGCGCGGACCGCGTCGGTCACGCCGTCGCCCACGATCAGCACCTCGACATCGCGCACTGTCTGGTGCAGGACCGATTCGACCGCGAGTCGCAGCGTCGACGCGTGATCGTGCGTCGGGATCACCACCGATACCCGCGTCATGCGCTCGAACCCGGCTTCTGGGAGATGAAGGGAGCCGCGGCGCAGACCAGGACCGCCGCATCCGGGCCCGACAGCTCGTACCGCACCCACACGCCCTGGTCGAGGTCGACGGCATCGCCGGGCCGCTCGAGGCGGTCCTCGGTGACCTCGTCCGCCGACGCGCCGCTCCAGACGGTCGCGGCGCCGGACACGAGCACCATGACCTGACGGCACGGCACCACATGCTCCCCTCGCATCGCGCCCGCGGGTGTCGCCGTGATGGCGAACACCCGGCGGATGGGGAATCCGACGTCGGTGTCCTCCGCGACGACGAGGATCCCGCGCTCGTCGGGGTGGGTGGGCAGGCGACGGACGCTCATCGGCCATCCCATCCGGCCAGCGCCGCGATCACCGTGTCGACCTCGTCGTCGCGCAGCTCGGGCGTGCAGGGCAGGCTGGCCACCTCGCCGGCGAGCCGGCGAGCCTCCGGGGTCGGCGCCCCCGCGATGTCCGTTCCCGGCATGTCCGCCACCGCGACCGGGTAGTGGATGGCGGAGGTGACACCGTGCGCGGTGAGGTGGGCGACGAACAGCTCCCGATCGGGTGTGCGCACGACTGCGTGATGCGCGACGCCGGGCCCCGCACCGCCGAGGAAGGTCAGGTGCGGTGCCGCCTCGATGTACCGGGCGCGCACCGCGATGCGGCGGGCGTTGCGGGCGTCGAGGAACGGCAGACGCGCCCGCAGCACGGCGGCCTGGAGCGGGTCGAGACGCGAGTTGCGGCCACGCGGAACCTCGATGCGGTAGCGCTCGCCCCAGCCGTATTGCGCCAACGAGCGGGCGCGGGCGGCCGCCTCCGCATCCGCGAACACGACCGCGCCGGCGTCTCCGACCGCGGCGAGGTTCTTGGTGGGATAGAAGCTGAACGCCCCCGCGTCACCGGTGGTGCCGACCGGCCACCCGTCATCTCGAGCCCCGAGCGCCTGGGCGCAATCCTCGATGAGACGCATGCCGCGCCGCCGCCGCCAGGCATCGAGGGGGGCGAGGTCGACGGGGTCGCCGTGCAGGTGGGTCACGATCAGCGCCGCCGGTTCGGCGGATGCTGCCGCGGCCGCCGCATCCAGCGTCGCGACGGACGGTGCCGCCGTGACCGCGTCGATGTCGACGGTCACGGGGATGAGGCCAGCGATGCGCGCCGCCGTCGCCGCATACCCGCCATCGTGACCCGGTACGAGCACCACCGAACCCACCGCCAGATCCAAACCGGTCAGTGCGAGCACCAGCGCGTCCGTGCCGCTGGCGCACCCCACCACCTGGGGCGCTGCGAGGTAATCGCCGAACTCGGCCTCGAACGCGGTGACCTCGGGCCCCCCGGCCCACGGGCCGTCGACGATCACCCGCCGGACGGCAGCCTCGACCGCGGCCTGCTCGTCGGAGGACATGCGAGTGGGCGTCGCCGCGGGTACCGGGGTCGTCATGCGATGCCCAGTCGTTCGCGAAGCTGCGCGGGCGTCATCGCCGGGCGTCCCGCCAGGGTCAGCGCGTCGTGCGCGAATGCGACGAGCTCGGCGTTCGTGGCCAGGCGGTCCCGTGCGCGGTACGGATGGATGGAGTCCTCCAGCCCGGTGCGGACGCCGCCTCCGGAAGCAACCGCCAGCATCACGGCGATTCCCTGATAGTCGCCCAGCCCCGCGCCCGACCAGATCGTCTCCGCAGGCAGGCGCTCGATCGCGATCCCCACCTCAAGCGGTGTCGGCTGCAATCCCGCCAGGTTCCCGAAGAACAGGTTGACCAGCAGCGGCTCGGTGGCCAGGTCCTCGGCGACGAGACGGCGCACCATGTTGATCATGCCGAGGTCGAACACCTCGAACTCTGGCACGATGCCGCGGTCGCGCATGATCCGCGCCAGCCCGCGTACCGTCGCCGGATCGTTGACCGACGCCGACGCCAGGAAATTGAGCGACGACGGGGTGAGCGACGCGATGTCCGGCTTCAGGTCACCGTCCAGGGCGAGCGCGTCGGCGCGGCGTTCCAGCTCGGACCAGGTGCGTCCGCTGGTGCTGACGTTGATGACGACCTCGGGTGTGCGTTCGCGCACCGCCCCCACGAGGCGCTCGTACACGTCACGCCGCCAGGTCGGCTCGCCGTCCTCGTCGCGCGCGTGAAGGTGCACCGAGGTGATGCCGAGTTCCCAGCAGGCGGCGACATCGGCGGCGACCTCGGCGGGGGTCAGGGGCACGTGGGGCGTCATGTCTCGCGTCGGGACCATGCCGGTCGGCGCGAGGACGATCGGCGCGGGCGACGTCAATGCGTCGAGGAGTGCGGGCACACCGTCTCCCAGTCGTCGACCTGCTGCGTTCGGATCACCCGTGCGGGATTCCCCGCCACGATCGCTCCGGATTCCACGTCGCGGGTCACGACGGCACCGGCCCCGACGATCGCTCCGAACCCGATGCTGACGCCGGGCAGCACGGTGGCGCCCGCACCCACGAACGCCTGGGCCTCGACGGTGACCCCGCCGGCGAGCACAGCTCCGGGGCCGACGGATGCGGCGAAACCCAGGCGCGTGTCGTGCCCGATCGAAGCGGACCGGTTGACGTTGGCGTGGCATCCGATCGTGGCGTGGGACGCGACCACCGCGCCGGCGTTCACGTATGCGCCGTGCGCGATCTCGGCGGTGCTGGCGACGGCGGATGTCGGGTCGACGACCGCCACCGGGGTGACGAACCCGAGACGGCCGGCCGCCGCCGCCGCGAGAGCGCGCTCATGAGCGGACGAAAGCCCGAGGGTGAAGTCGCCCCGGACGGCACCGTCGAGATCCGCCAGCGGCAGGCGCGGGTCTGCGCCACCGACGTTGTCGAGGCAGGCGGCGTCGGTACCGGATCGCGTGAGAGATTCCAGCACGTCCCAGGCATAGGGAGATGCGACCGCGAACACCGCCAGGTTCCCGCCCACGGAGGAAAGCATAGAGCCGGTGCCCGATGCCACCCCCCGTAGAATTGATCCATGGTCGACGTACGCAGGGTCAAGCTCCCCGGTGTCGGGGTGCTGCACACCTTCGTCACCGACGATGGCGGCAAGGTCGGGGTGATCACCCACCGCTCGGGCAACAGCGATCTCATCACCTTCGCCGACGCGCAGGACGGCGACACCCGCAAGGTCTCGCTCCGTCTCGACGAAGACGAGGCCCACACGCTCGCGGAGCTGCTCGGCGGAACCCGCATCACCGAATCGCTGTCCGGCCTCGACCAGATCCCCGGGCTCAGCATCGACTGGTTCCATGTCGACTACGACGACCACATCGCCGGACAGCCGCTCGGCAGCATGACGATGCGGGGGCTGCCGGGCGTGACGGTCGTGGCGATCGTCCGCGCCGATACCGCGAACCCGGCCCCTGACGAGGACTTCAAGGTCTTCCCCGGCGACACCCTCGTCGTCGCAGGAGCACCCGAGAAGGTCGCGAAGGCGTTCCAGTTCTACCGCACCGGTGAGTTCAAGGCGAAGGCGCCGGCCGACTCCGCGAGCGCGCCGCCCGGAAGCTGATCGATGGAGCACCTGGGCCCTGACCTCATCGCCCTCGGGCTGCTTTTCGTTTTCGCCTACATCTTCGGGCGGCTGGGCAAGCTGATCGGCTTGCCGGCCATCCCGATCTACATGGTCGTCGGGCTGCTCGCCAGCCCGAACACCCACTTCGTGCCGATCAGCGTGCCCTCGGCCAGCGTCGAGCTGGTCGCCGCCTTCGGCCTCATCTTCCTGCTGTTCAGCCTCGGGCTGGAGTTCGACCAGGACGCCTTCTTCGGCAACGCGCGAGCGCTGTTGCTCTCGGGCGGCTCCCGCATCGCCATCAACATGGGGATCGGGTTCGCCTTCGGCATGTGGGTCGGATGGGGCGGTCGCGAGGCACTCGTGATCGCCGGGATGACCGCCGTCTCCTCGAGCGCCATCATCACCAAGCTCCTCATCGAGCTGCGGCGCCTCGCCAACCGCGAAACGCCGGTGATCCTCGGTATCGCAGTCGTCGAAGACGTCTTCATCGCGATCTACCTCGCCATCGTCACGGTCGTGATCGGCGACGACACCGATGTGGCCACCATCGTCCTGAAGCTCGCGTACTCGTTCGCCTTCCTCATCCTGATGTTCGCGCTCGCCCGGTGGGGCGGCCGAGTGGTCTCGCGCCTGGTCGGGACCCGCGACGACGAGCTCTTCACCATCCTGTTCTTCGGCCTCGCGGTCACGTTCGGCGGCATCGGCGAGATGATCGGGGTCTCGGATGCGATCGGTGCGTTCCTGATCGGCCTCGTGCTGGGCGCAACCCGGTATCGCACCCGGATCGAGGGCCTCGCCCTCCCGCTGCGCGACATCTTCGGCGCGTTCTTCTTCCTGAACTTCGGGCTCGCGCTCAACGTGCTCGCCTTCGGGGAGGTGCTCTGGCAGGTGGCCGTGGCCGTCGTCATGACCCTCGTCGTGAACACCGCGGGCGGTCAGCTGATCGCCTGGCTCAACAAGCTCACCCCGGCAGAGGGACTGAACGTCAGCGCGATGCTGACCAACCGCGGCGAGTTCGCGCTGATCCTCGCGACGCTCGCCGCCGCCGCCGGTCTCGACCCGAGGCTGACGCCGTTCGCCGGGCTCTACGTGCTGGTCATGGCGATCGTCGGCCCGATCATCGCGGTCAACTCCGAACGGATCGGCGCGCGGATGTTCCGCCCGCGCACGCGGACGGCGCTCACCGGCGACCACGACGGGCGCGACCGCGACTTCGCGCTCGCGGAGGCGGCGATGGCCGGCGCTCCCGGCGACGACACCGCCGCCCTCGAGGTGGCGGCCGGGGAGTCGCCCTTCGAACACGCCGAGGTCGCCGGCGGCGTCGAGGACGAGGTTCCGGTCGCCCTTGACGAGGCCGACGAGCGAATCGCCGAGCAGGCCGGTGCCCAGAGCGACGTGACAGAGCCGACCCGCCCGCAGCGCGAACCCGACCCGGAGTACTGAGCCATGGCATCCCGTTTCTGGTCCGTCGCACGGCGCCCGCGCTGGATCGCGGCCCTGCTGCTCTGCCTCGGCATCGCCGCCGGGTTCGCGGCGCTCGGCCAATGGCAGCTGTCGCGCAGCATCCAGAACGTGGATGTCGACGCGCCCGACTCCGAGGTGGCGGTGCCGCTCGAGTCGATCGCGACGCCCCAGACCGAGGTCACTCAGCCCCAGCTCGGACGGCTCGTCACGGTCTCGGGTGAGTTCGTCGCCGACGACTACCTGGTGGTGACCGACCGAAACAACGGCGGCGCCGAGCAAGGTGTCGTGGTGGTCGGGCACTTCGTGACCGACGAGGGCGTCACCCTCGTCGTCGCGTTGGGCTGGGTTCCGTCTGACGGACGACATCGTGTGGGGCGGGTACGCGCACGAGAAGCTGCACGGGCGCTACCTGCCGAGTGAGGCTCCCACCGAATCCGACTTCGAGCAGGGCAGGCGCAGCTCGATCTCGGTAGCAGAGCTGATCAACATCTGGCCAGACGCCTCCCCGGCCTACGGCGGATACCTGGTGCTCGACAACCCGACCGGCGCACTGCAACGAGATCTTCTCCCCGCCCCCTACGCGCGAGATCGAGTTCAACCTGCTCAACGTGTTCTACGCCCTCGAATGGGCGATCTTCGCGGGCTTCGCGATCTACCTCTGGTACCGGCTGGTGCGCGATGTCGTGGAGCGCGAGGCGGAACAGCCGACCGGAACGCCGCCCGTAGAATAGGGGCATGCCCCCCGCGATCCGCCCGGCCGACGTCCCGCGGATCCGCACGGTTCTCGCGGTCTACCGCGTCTCCGCGATCTTGACCGGCGTGTTCCTTCTGGGCCTCGTCCTGATGATGGTGCTGCGCTACGGATTCGGGGTCGACATCGAGCTCGGCGGCCCGTTCGGGTTCCTGGCGCTCACGCAGGTCGGGCACCTCACCGCCATCAACCTCTCGATCACGCTGCTCTCGATCCACGGCTGGCTCTACGTGCTCTACCTCGGGCTCGACTTCCTGCTCTGGCGCATGCTCCGCTGGTCGTTCGGCCGTTTCCTCTTCATCGCGCTCGGCGGCATCGTGCCGCTGCTGTCGTTCTTCCTCGAGTTCCGGGTGCCTCGCTGGGTGGACGGGCAGCTGGATGCGGTGGAGCGCGAGCCGGTCGGGGCACGGTCGTGAGCCGGGGCGGCTTCCGAGCCGCGTCCCGTCCTCGTCGTCGACTTCGGAGCCCAGTACGCCCAGCTCATCGCCCGCCGGGTGCGCGAGGCCGGCGTCTACAGCGAGATCGTGCCGCACACCATCTCCGCGGACGAGCTGGCAGCCCGCAATCCGGTCGGCATCGTGCTGAGCGGAGGCCCGTCGAGCGTGTACGAGGCCGGCTCTCCCGATCTCGACCCCGGCATCCTGAAGCTCGGCGTGCCGACGCTGGGCATCTGCTACGGGTTCCAGATCATGGCGCAACAGCTCGGCGGCGAGGTCGCCAAGACCGGAGCGCGGGAGTACGGCTCGACGCAGATCCATCGTTCGGGTCCCGAGAGCACCTTCCTGGAGGGCCAGCCCGACGAGCAGACCGCGTGGATGAGTCACGGCGACTCGGTCGTGCGCGCGCCCGACGGCTTCGAGGTGCTGGCTTCGAGCGACGCGACGCCGGTCGCCGCGTTCGCCAGCGACGAGCGCAAGCTATACGGGGTCCAGTGGCATCCCGAGGTGAAGCATTCGGCCCACGGGCAGGCGGTGCTCGAGAACTTCCTGCACAAGGCGGCCGGCATCCCGGCGGACTGGAACAGCGGCAACGTCATCGCCGAGCAGGTCGAGAAGATCCGTGCCCAGGTCGGCTCCGGCCGGGTCATCTGCGGGCTGTCGGGCGGAGTCGACTCGGCGGTCGCGGCGGCGCTCGTGCACCAGGCCGTCGGAGACCAACTGGTCTGCGTGTTCGTCGACCACGGACTGCTGCGCGCCGACGAGCGCGAACAGGTCGAGCAGGACTACGTGGCTGCGACGGGCGTCCGGCTCGTCACGGTCGACGCCCGCGACCGCTTCCTCGATGCGCTGGCCGGGGTCACCGAGCCAGAGGAGAAGCGCAAGATCATCGGGCGCGAGTTCATCCGCACCTTCGAGCAGGCGCAGGCCGACCTCGTCGCGGAGTTCGCCGCCGAGGGCGACCCGATCCGGTTCCTCGTGCAGGGCACGCTGTACCCGGATGTGGTGGAGAGCGGCGGAGGAACCGGAACCGCCAACATCAAGAGCCACCACAACGTCGGCGGGCTGCCGGAAGACCTGCAGTTCGAGCTCGTCGAGCCGCTCCGCACGCTCTTCAAGGACGAGGTGCGCGCCATCGGGCGCGAACTCGGACTGCCCGAGGTCATCGTCGCCCGCCAGCCGTTCCCCGGCCCCGGCCTCGGCATCCGGATCGTCGGCGAGGTGACGCGCGAGCGGCTCGACCTGCTGCGGCAGGCCGACGCGATCGTGCGCGACGAGCTGACCCGGGCCGGCCTCGACAGCGAGATCTGGCAGTGCCCGGTCGTGCTGCTCGCCGACGTGCGCTCGGTGGGCGTGCAGGGCGACGGACGCACCTACGGGCATCCGATCGTGCTGCGCCCGGTGTCATCGGAGGATGCGATGACCGCCGACTGGACGCGCCTGCCCTACGACGTGCTCGCCCACATCTCGAATCGCATCACGAACGAGGTGGCGGGCGTGAACCGGGTGGTCCTCGACGTGACGTCGAAGCCACCCGGCACGATCGAGTGGGAGTAGAGCGCTAGTTCCTCGGCAGGAAGAACGAGATCAGTCGCAGGATCTCGAGGTACAGCCACACGACGGTCAGCATGATGCCGAACGCGGCGGACCAGCCGTAGATGCGCGGTGCGCCGGTCTCGACGCCGCGCTTGACGCCGTCGAAGTCGAGCACGAGCGAGTACGCCGCGAGCAGCACCACGAGGATGCCGAGCGGGACGCCGATCGGGATGCCGGTGCCGGGGATCACCCAGTCGCGCGCGCCGTACATCGAGTCGGTGACCCCGAACACCATGAGCCCGAAGTTGATCAGCGAGAAGGCAACGTATCCGATCATCGCGACGAGGAAGATCTTGGTCGCGCGCTTCGAGGCACGCACCTTGCCGCTCGCGAACAGCGCGAGCGTGATGGCGACCACGCCGAGCGTGCCGAACACGGCCATCGGCACGATGCCCTCGAACAGCTGCGAGAACAGCATCGAGATGCCGCCGACGAAGATGCCCTCGACTGCGGCGTATGCGAGGACGAGCGGGGGCGACGGCTTCTTCTTGAAGATGTTGACGAGCGCGAGCACGAAGCCGATCAGGGCGGCCGGGATCGTGAGGATCGGCACGAACCAGCCGACGGCGGCACCGGCCAGCAGGATCGCGAAGCTGACGACCGTCTTGACGATCGTGTCCTCGTAGGTCATCCGCTCCATCTGCTCCGGCGTCGCGTCGGGCTGCGCGTACTGCTGCGCGAGGTCGCCGGCCGTCGGGATGGCGGGTGCGGCGGCAGCCTTTGCGGCCGCTTTGGCGGAGAAGACGGGTGAGTTGGCGAAGGCCGGGTTGGCCATGATGTCCTCGATTTCTCTCGGGGGCTGTGACTCCCATTCTACGAAAGGGTGCGGCCTCCGCGCCTGAGCGTTCGCCGGGGGCGCACGGGGCGGGTCGTCGCGGCGTGCACCGCGCGAGCGGACCAGGCCGCACCCACCAGGATGCCGGCGGCGACGCCCAGCGCGGGAAGCATCCCGCTGTACTCGGGAAAGACCCGCGCCAGCACGATGCCCGCGGCGATCACGAACGCCCCCATCGGCCAGACGCGCAGCGGCCGGTGCCGCACCAGCAGCCAGGCGAGGAACGGGATGACGAGCACGGCCAGGTAGGTCGGGTCCCGACGAGCAGCGCGACCATCGCGAAGGTCGAGGGTAGCGACGACGACCACCCGTCGCCAGCCGCTCGCGGGCATGACGGACCAGCCGATCGCGTGCGCCGCGATGCCCAGGGCCGCGAGCCACGCGGTCGACGCGGTGCGTGCCGGCGATGGCGACGCCACCGCCGACGATGAGGGTGAGCCCGCCCCAGCTGCGTCCGGTCCAGGATCCCCAGCGCAGCGACCAGCCGTGAAGTCGGCTCGCGCCAGCGTTGCGGGATTTCAGCCATTCGTGGCGAGATACGTGATCCCGAGCACGAGGAAGAACCCGAGCCAGAGGTATCCGAGCACGATCGCGATCCAGGCCGGGATCACGCCGCGCTCGCCGGTCGCTCGCAGCTGACCGAGTGCGACGTGCCCGAACAGCGCCGCGAGCGGGCGAAGCCAGGAGGCCGAGAAGCAGCGCGAGGACGGCGAGGAGGTTGACCCGGCCGACGCGATCGACCCGGGTGCCGGTGACGTAGTCGGGTACGGCGTCGGCGTCGCTCTCGGGGAGTTCCTCGATGACGGACGGCTTCTCGACGACCTTCGACGCGGATGTGTCGGGACGACGGCGCGGACCGCGCGGGCGGCGACGGGCCGGCTCGGCAGCGGCGTCGGCTGCGGCGTCGGCGTCGGCCTCGGGCTCCGGCGACGGGCTCGTCCTCTGGCTCCACCGCGGGGGCGACCTCGGGCTCGGCCGCCGGAACGGGCGCGGCCCGGGAGGGCCGTCCCCGCTTGCGCCGGGGCCCCGGCGTGTGCTCGGTCTCCGTTTCGGCCTCGGGCGCCGCCTCTGGCGTGGTCTCCGGCTCCTCGGCGACGAGGTCGAGGATCGAGACGCCCTTCTTCTTCGAACGTGCCGGCGCGGCCGTCGGTCTGCGCCTCGTCCTCGGGTGCGGGGACCGGCGCGGCCGGCGGAGTCGGAGCAGGAACCTCGGTCGCGGCGAGCGCGGAGCGCAGCGAGGGGCGCTCGCCCATCGTACTCCGGCCACTCCGAGGAGACCGGCGGCGCGACGGCGCGGCGGCGAGCGGCGCGGGTGCGCCGACGGGGATGATCGGGGTCTGGGCGGTGGACGCTCCCGAGAACTCCGGGACGGGCGTGCGCGCAGGCGAGGAGGCGCGTCGCGGGCCGCCGGAGGACGACGCGAGGCCCGGAAGGGGGCGGGATCGGGGGGCCGTGGCGGCCACGGCGGTGCGGGTTCCGCAGAAGATGCAGTATTTCCAGGCAGGCTGCAGCGCGCGGTCACAGTTCACGCAGGCAGTCATGGAGGGAGATTATCGTGTCAGGAGTGACCTTCACGCCCCCCAGAACGCTTGTCATCGGCCATCGGGGTGCGAGCGGCTATCGCCCGGAGCATACGCGCGCATCGTACGAACTGGCAGTGGCTCTCGGCGCCGATGCGGTCGAGCCGGACATCGTCGCGACGAAGCGACGGCGTGCTCGTCCTGCGGCACGAGAACGAGATCTCGGGAACGACCGATGTCGCCGCGCATCCCGAGTTCGCCGACCGTCGCACGACCAAGCGGATCGACGGCGTGAGCCTGACCGGCTGGTTCACCGAGGACTTCACCTGGGCCGAGCTCGTCGACCCTGCGCGCGGTCGAACGGCTGCCCGCAGCTGCGGCAGGGTTCGGCGACGCTTCGACGGCATGCAGCCGATCCTGCGGTTCGACGAGCTGCTCGACCTGCTCGACGACGTCGCCGACCGCACGGGCGCATCATCCAGCTGGTCGCCGAGGTCAAGCATCCGACCCACTTCGCCTCGATCGGCCTGCCGCTCGACGAACTGCTCGACCGACGAACTCGGCCGCTGGAACCGGCCCGACCGGCTCATCGTCGAGTGCTTCGAGCAGAACATCCTCATGCAGCTGAAGGGGCGGGGAATCGAGGCCCGGTACGTGTATCTGCTCGAATCGAAGGGCTCGGCACCGGATCTGGTGGCCAGCTTCGGGCGCAAGGCCCTGCCGTACTCCGCCCAGCTCACGAACGCGGGGCTGGCCCGCCTCGCCAAGGACGTGGACGGCGTCAGCGTCGACAAGAACCTGCTGCTGACGTGACGGACGGCGTCGTCACCACGACCGACCTCGTCGAGCGGGTGCACGCGGCGGGCCTGACCGCGTACACCTGGACGCTCCGCCCGGAGAACCGGTTCCTCGCTCCGCCGCACCGCATCGGCAAGGCGCCGCGCGACTGGGGCGCACTGGCGCCGGGAGTTCGACCTCATCCTGAGCACCGGCGTCGACGGGATCTTCGTCGATCACCCGGACCTCGGAGTGGCCGCGCGCGACGGCCTCTACGGCCGCTCGGCCCCGGCGGTGGGGGTGGTCGCGCCTAGAATCGAGACGGACATGACCTACGTTCTCGACGATTTCGACGCGGACCCGGACCTGCCGACCGGTGTCAGCCCGGAGCTCGACGAACACCTCCTGGCGGGGCTGAACCCGCGGCAGCGCGAGGCCGTGCTCTACCGCGGCCCGGCGCTGCTCATCGTCGCGGGCGCCGGCTCCGGCAAGACGAGCGTGCTCACCCGCCGCATCGCCGGGCTCATCCACAGCCGGGAGGCGTGGCCGAGCCAGATCCTGGCGATCACGTTCACGAACAAGGCCGCCGCCGAGATGCGCGAGCGCATCGCGAACCTGGTCGGCGGGGCGGCCGACGGCATGTGGATCAGCACCTTCCACTCGGCGTGCGTGCGCATCCTGCGCCGGCAGGCCGAGGCGATGGGGATGACCGGCAGCTTCACGATCTACGACACCGCCGACAGCCGCGCGCTCATCAAGCGCGTGCTGCGCGAGCTCGACGCCGACACCTGGGGCTTCACGGTCGGCCGGCGTCGCCAACCGCATCTCGAACCTCAAGAACGAGCTGAGCGACGTCGACACCTTCGCGCGGTCGGCGAACATCGACGACCCGAAAGAGGCGGGCTTCCTCGAGATGTTCCGGCTGTACACCGCGGGACTGCGCCGCGCCAACGCCCTCGACTTCGACGACCTGATCGGCGAGACGGTGCATCTGTTCCGTGCGTTCCCCGACGTCGCGGCGCTGTACCAGCGGCGGTTCCGCCACGTGCTGGTCGACGAGTACCAGGACACGAACCACGCGCAGTACGCGCTGATCCGCGAGCTGGTGCAGCCGATCAAGCCCGAGCACGTGCCCGCCGACACCCGCATGCGCGTGGAGGCCGACGGCGGCATCCCCGGCGCGTCGCTGACGGTGGTGGGCGACTCCGACCAGTCGATCTACGCGTTCCGCGGGGCCGACATGCGCAACATCGTCGAGTTCGAGCGCGACTTTCCCGAGGCGACGACGATCCTGCTCGAGCAGAACTACCGATCGACCCAGAACATCCTCGACGCCGCCAACGCGGTCATCGCCAACAACTTCGACCGGGTGGCGAAGAACCTCTTCACCACGGTCGGCGCCGGCGAGAAGATCGTCGGCTACACCGGGTACTCGGGCCACGACGAGGCGCAGTTCGTCGCGGACGAGATCGAGACCCTGCGCGGGCAGGGCGAGCGGTACGACGACGTCGCCGTGTTCGTGCGCACGAACGCCCAGACCCGCCCGCTGGAGGAGATCTTCATCCGCTCCGGCATCCCGTATCGCATCCCGGGCGGCACGAAGTTCTACGAGCGTGCCGAGATCAAGGATGCGATGGCCTACCTGATCCAGGTCGCGAACCCGCTCGACGACCTGGCCCTGCGCCGCATCATGAACGTGCCGCGCCGCGGCATCGGACCGGCGACCGAGGCCGCCCTGCAGGCGCACGCCGACCGGCTCGGGGTGTCGCTGCGCGAGGCGCTGCGTGACGCCGCCGAGCTCGGCTTCGGCCCCAAGCTGACCGCGGCGATCCTCGAGCTCAGTCGCGATCCTCGACGAGCAGGGGCGCAAGGCCGACAACGGGTCGCCCGCCGACATCCTGCTCGCCCTGCTCGACAAGACCGGATACCTGAAGGGTCTGCACGCGAGCGGCGACGCTCAGGATGAGGCGCGCGCCGAGAACCTGGAGGAGCTGGTCGCGCAGACCAAGGAGTTCCGCCGCAACAACCCGGAGGGCACGCTCATCGAGTTCCTCACCGGGGTGGCGCTGTTCGCGGCCGCCGACGAGATCGAAGACGACGACGGCTCGGTGTCGATCATGACGCTGCACACCGCGAAGGGGCTCGAGTACGACGCGGTGTTCCTCACCGGGGTCGAGGAGGACATCCTGCCGCACCGCATGTCGTCGGGGGAGCCCGGTGGGCTGGCCGAGGAGCGGCGCCTGTTCTACGTCGGAATCACGCGTGCTCGCAAGCGCCTCTACCTCTCGCTCGCCATGACCCGGTCGACGTTCGGCGACACGAGCGTCGCGATGCCGAGCCGGTACCTGCAAGAGATCCCGGCCTCGCTCATCGACTGGCGGCAGTCGCCCGGAGACGCGAACTCGCGTGGCGGGCTGCGGCCGCGCGCGCTCAACTCCCGCGGCTACGCGGGCGGCCCGGCGAAGGGGTTCAGCTACTCGACGTCGCTGCCCCCGGCGCCGCCGCGCACCAAGACCGAGTGGACCTCGGCCGTCACCAACACGGTGCGCGACAACGGCGACCTCACGCTGGAGATCGGCGACCGCATCCGCCACACCGACTTCGGCGAGGGCAAGGTGACCGACGTGACCGGCATCGGGGCGAAGAAGATCGCCGAGGTGCAGTTCGACACCGCGGGCCGCAAGCGGCTGCTCATCAAGATCGCGCCGATCGAGAAGCTCTGATCACCTCGGTCGCCGGAGCCACGCCAGCACGATGATCAGCAGCGCGATCGCCACAACTGCCAGCGCCACCGCATCGATCGCGATCGCCGCAGGGACTCCGACGAACGTGGCGAGCACGCCGAGCAGCACCCCGCTGCCGAGACGCAGGCCCATGCTCGTCATCCCGTACGCGCCGAGGAACCGTCCGCGCCTGTCGTCAGGCGCCTGCAGCTGCACGACCGTCTGCGAGGTGGAGCTCGAGATGATGGATGCCACGCCCGAGATCGCGAGAACGATGAGCGTGAGCACGAAGCTGCGCGAGAACGCGAACACCACGATGCACAGGGCGAACACCAGCGTGCTCACGATCGCCAGCCGGGTGCTCGCGCGGATCCGGCCGATCGCCTCCAGCCCGAGCCCGCCCGCGACGGCTCCGGCGGAGGTCGCGATGAGGAGAAGCCCGTACCCGAAGCCGGACGCATCCAGCCCCAGCAGCTCGCCGAACTCCGGCAGCAGCGGCATGATCGCCGTGCCGATGAACACCGCGACCGCCCCCTGTAGCAGGAGGACCACCAGGATCGACGGATACCGCGGCAGCTCACGCAGCACCCCGAAGACCTCGCGGAACGTCAACCGCGGGCCCGCAGTCGCGCGGCGCTGGTGTCCGTCGAGCGGCATCACGAGCAGGTAGATCGCGAACGGCAGGTAGAGGGCCGCATTGATGAACATGCCGACGGCCGGCCCGACGGTGAAGAGCATCACCGCGCCGACCGCGGGACCCGCGAGCTGCCCGAGGCTGAGGCCCGTCGACATCAGACGGACGGCGCTGGTCAGGTCCTTCGGTCCGACGATGTCGTACAGCATGACGCCGTCGGCCGGATGCCAGAGCGCGCTGGCGAACCCATGCAACAGCAGCAGCACGATGCAATGCCACGCCTGCAACGTCTCGGTCAGGAACAGGAACCCCCAGATCAACGACGCAAGCCCGAAGGCGGCACATGACACCTGGATGATGCGCCGGCAGTCGAACCGATCAGCCAGCCCGCCGAACGGGATCGAGAACAGCAGATGGGGCAGCCAGTGGCTGATCACGGCGAACCCGGCGAGGAGCGGCGAGTGGAAGGTCTGCCACATCACCCAGTAGGTGATCGCGTGCTCGGCATTGTCGCCGGCCATCATCAGCGAGCCGCCGGCCAGGTATCCCTTGTACCAGCGGGCGCGGAGCGCGGCGAACCTCACCCGACTCAGCCTAGGAGGCGGCGGGAGGGCAGCTCGCGCAGACGGCGCGGCGTGAGCCGGGCCGCGAGCCGGGCGACTCGCACCGCGCGCCGGAAGGCGCGCGGGTGCCACGGCAACCCGTACGCGTCGCGGATGGATGCGGGGAGCAGACCCGCGGTGAGGGTGCGGCCGAGCGGCAGGCCGGCTCGGACCCAGAGCGGAACGCGCCGCGGGTGCAGCAGATCGCGGGCCACCGCGCGCGCATCGTCGCCGACCTCGAGAGCGGCCACCGCATCCATCCAGTACGCGCTCGAACGCCTGCGCGATCGGCCGGCCAGAGTCCGGGCGGAACCTGCAAGCGCGGCTGCCGAGCCGCTCGCTCGCGGCGTAGACCTCGTCGGCGAGCGCGTCGGTCATCGGCCCGCGCAGCAGCTCGTGCACGTCGACGCCGAGCCGGTAGAGCGTCGCGGCCACCCAGAGCTGCCGGGCCGGGTCGGTTGCACCCGGGACTGCCGGCGTGCGCCCGATCGACGAACCCGCCCGCACGGCGCACCTGCGCGTCGTCCGCCGAGCGCGATCGCGTACACGTAGCCGAGGGTGTGGCGCAGCCGCCGCATCGGGTCGACGCGCGAACGCGCTGTGCTCGGCGACGCCGCGAGCGACCACCGGGTCGGCGACCTGCAGCAGGATGGCGGCCGCTCCTCCCAGCACGAGCGCGCCGTCGCGGGCGTAACGCTCGAACTCCGGGCTGCGGTCCATCACGCAATGATCACTCATCCGAGCGTGCGGAAATGGCTGGTCGCCGGCACCACGGCTTGTCATGCGCGCACGCTGCTCGAAAGAAGCGGCGAAATTTCGTTCGCAGGCGACCGCGGTCGGGGCGTTCCGACGACCGCGGTAGAGTTTCCGATGGCCCCGATGCCCGCCGAATCTGTCTCGGCATCGAGCCCACGACTTCGCAGACGGAAGAAGCAAGCGTGGATCTCTTCGAATACCAGGCCCGTGATCTGTTCGAGAAGTACGGCGTCCCCGTGCTCGCCGGCATCGTCGCCGACACCCCGGCGCGAGGCTCGCGCCGCGGCCGAGAAGCTCGGCGGGGTGACGGTCGTCAAGGCGCAGGTGAAGACCGGCGGCCGCGGCAAGGCCGGCGGCGTCAAGGTCGTCAAGAACCCGGATGAGGCGGAGGCCGCCGCGAAGGCGATCCTCGGCCTCGACATCAAGGGCCACATCGTCAAGCGGGTCATGGTCGCGGCCGGCGCGGACATCGCGGAGGAGTACTACTTCTCGGTGCTGCTCGACCGGGCCAACCGCTCATACCTCTCGCTGACGAGCTTCGAGGGCGGCATGGACATCGAGACGCTCGCCGTCGAGCGCCCCGACGCGCTCGCCCGCATTGAGGTCGATCCGATCGCCGGCATCGACCTCGCCAAGGCCAAGGAGATCGCGGTCGCCGCGAAGTTCCCGGCCGAGCGGGTCGACGACGTCGCCGCGGTCTTCGTGAAGCTGTACGAGGTCTACGACAAGGAAGACGCCACGCTCGTCGAGGTCAACCCGCTCGTGCTCACCGGCTCGGGCGAGGTCATCGCTCTCGACGGCAAGATCTCGCTCGACGAGAACGCCGCCTTCCGCCACCCCGAACACGAGGCCCTCGACGACGAGGACGACCACGATCCCCTCGAGGCTATGGCGAAGGACCACGACCTCAACTACGTCAAGCTCGACGGCCAGGTCGGCATCATCGGCAACGGCGCCGGACTCGTCATGAGCACCCTGGATGTGGTGGCATACGCGGGCGAGAAGCATGGCGGCGTCAAGCCGGCCAACTTCCTCGACATCGGCGGCGGGGCCTCGGCCGAGGTCATGGCCGCGGGCCTCGACGTCATCCTCGGCGACGAGCAGGTGAAGAGCGTGTTCGTGAACGTGTTCGGCGGAATCACCTCGTGTGACGCCGTCGCGAACGGCATCGTGAAGGCGCTCGAGATCCTCGGCGACCACGCGACGAAGCCGCTCGTCGTGCGACTCGACGGCAACAAGGTCGAGGAGGGCCGCCGCATCCTGAACGATGCCGCGAATCCGCTCGTCACGCTCGCCGACACCATGGACGAAGGCGCCGACAAGGCCGCCGAACTGGCTTACGGCAAGTAAGGGATACCGAGAATGTCGATCTTCCTCACCAAGGACTCCAAGGTCATCGTCCAGGGCATCACGGGCGGCGAGGGCACCAAGCACACCGCCCTCATGCTGAAGGCGGGCACGCAGGTCGTCGGCGGCGTCAACGCCCGCAAGGCCGGTACCACCGTCGACGCATGATGGCGGCGTCGAGTTGCCGGTGTTCGGCACCGTGGCCGAGGCGATGGCCGAGACCGGCGCCGACACGTCGATCATCTTCGTGCCCCCGGCCTTCGCCAAGGACGCGATGATCGAGGCCATCGACGCCGGCATCGGCCTGCTCGTCGTGATCACCGAGGGCATCCCGGTGCAGGACACGGCCGAGGCCTGGGCGCACGCGAAGGCGACGGGCACGACCCGCGTCATCGGACCGAACTGCCCCGGCATCATCACGCCGGGCGAGTCGCTCGTCGGGATCACGCCGAACAACATCACCGGCAAGGGCCCGATCGGCCTGGTCTCGAAGTCGGGCACCCTGACCTACCAGATGATGTACGAACTGCGGGACCTGGGCTTCTCGACGGCAATCGGAATCGGCGGCGACCCGATCGTCGGCACGACGCACATCGACGCGCTCGCGCGCATTCCAGGACGACCCCGAGACGAAGGCGATCGTCATGATCGGCGAGATCGGCGGCGACGCCGAAGAGCGTGCGGCCGACTTCATCAAGGCGAACGTGACGAAGCCGGTCGTCGGCTACGTCGGCGGGCTTCACCGCGCCCGAGGGCAAGACCATGGGCCACGCGGGCGCGATCGTCTCCGGCTCGGCCGGGACCGCTCAGGCGAAGAAGGAGGCCCTCGAGGCCGCCGGCGTCAAGGTCGGCAAGACGCCGAGCGAGGCCGCCGACCTGATGCGCGCATCATCTCCGCGCTGTAAGGCGACGGACCGCGGCTCAACGGGCGGCTCGTCACTCGCGAACGGTCTGCGGCGGCCATGCGGTCGCGCCGAGTTCGCGCGAGATGTTGCGCGCCGTCTCGCGCAGATCGTTGAGCACGTTGTCTTCGGGCGGCCACTCGCTCGAGGGGAGCACGATCGCGACGGCGGCGATGACCGCCCCGCTGCCGTCTACGACCGGAGCGGCGATCGACGACTCGCCGAGCACCGCCTCGTCCTCTTCGGTCGCGATGCCGCGCTCGGCGATCTGAGCCAGCGCGAGGGTCAGCTTGGCCGCATCCGTGAGGGTGTCGCCGGTGAGGCTGCGCAGCGGCTTCGAGAGCACGGTCTCGGCATATTCGCTGTCGTAGGCCAGCAGGATCTTGCCCATCGCCGACGCGTGGGCGGGGATCGACAGCCCCGTCTCTGGCATCTGCTGGCTGCCGTCGGGCCGGCGGTTGTGGTGGACGATGATGACCTCGTCGAAGAGCTCGGCCCCGAGCCGCACGGCGAGACCGGTGCGGCGTGACAGTTCGCGCGTCCAGCGCATCGCACGGGCGCGCACGTCGAGGGTGTCGAGGTAGACGTTCGAGAGCTTGAGCAGGGCGGGACCGAGCATGTAGCGCTGGCCGTTGGGCTCCTTGGCGACCAGGCCGTGCTGAACGAGCGACTTGACGATGCCGTGCACGGTCGACGGAGGCAGGTCGAGGGCGGCCGCGAGTTCGGTGATGCCGAGGTGGCGTGCGCCCTGCAGGGACGACAGCACCGCTGCCGCTCTGTCGATGGCTTGGATCCCCATTGGTCCTCCTGGCTCTCCATTATGGGTCGCATTCAGATCAGGACTTGACACGACCCGATTATTCGGGAGCATATTCGACATTGTCGAATAACGTTCCAAAGAAGGACACCGGCCGACCCCGCCCGGATCGACCCCGCACCACTGGTGCACACCTCACATTGCTCAAAGGAGAACAGATGGATGAGAACAAGACGTGGCAGAAGCTCGCCGCGGAATTCCTGGGGACCGCGTTCCTCGTCTTCGTCGGCGTCGGCTCGGTGCCGGCGCTGGCGATCGCGCGAGGTGACGCTCCCTTCACCGGTGCCGAGCTCGGGTTCATCTCGCTCTCGTTCGCCACGATCGTCGTCGTGACGGTCTACGTGTTCGGTTACATCTCCGGCAACCACATCAACCCCGCCGTCACCCTGGGCCTCGCCGTCACCGGCAAGTTCCCGTGGAAGTCGGTTCCCGGCTACCTGATCGCGCAGCTGCTCGGCGCGGTGCTCGGATCGTTCCTGATCGTCGGCGTGCTCGGCCAGAAGGCCAGCGAGCTCGGCCTCGGCGTCGCCTCCTACGCGGCGACCACCCCGTGGTACCAGGCGTTCTTCGCCGAGTTCGTCGGCACCTTCCTGCTGGTGTTCGCCGTGTTCGGCGTCATCCACCGCAAGGCGGCGCCCGGCTGGGCCGGTCTCGCGATCGGTCTCGTCGTCTTCGCCGCGATCATCCCGGTCGCCCCGACCACCGGCGCCTCGATCAACCCGGCACGCACGAGCGGCCCCATGCTCGTGCAGCAGATCCTCGGCGGCACAGTCGACTGGTCGCAGTGGCCGGTCTACGTCGGTCGCCGAACTGCTGGCCGGCGTCGCTCGCCGCGCTCGCGTTCGGGCTCATCTCCAAGACCGCCGCCGACAAGGCACCGGTGAAGGAGGCCGCCAAGTGAAGAAGCTCATCAACGACCCGAACAACGTTCTCGCCGACGCGCTCGTGGGTGTCGCGGCAGCGCATCCCGAGCTGAAGGTCGACCACGCCAACCGGATCATCTACCGCGCCAAGGCGAAGGGCAAAGGCAAGGTCGCCCTCATCTCGGGCGGCGGCGCCGGGCACGAGCCGCTGCACGGCGGATTCGTCGGGCCTCGGGATGCTGGACGCGGCGTGCAACGGAGAGGTCTTCACCTCGCCGACGCCCGACCAGATGCAGGAGGCGACCAAGGTCGCCGACACCGGAGCCGGCGTGCTGCACATCGTCAAGAACTACACGGGCGACGTGATGAACTTCGAGATGGCGGCCGAGCTGGCCGGCGCCGAGTCGGGCATCGCGGTCGAGACGGTCGTCACCAACGACGACGTCGCCGTGCAGGACTCCACCTGGACCGCGGGTCGCCGCGGCGTCGGGGTGACGGTGCTGCTCGAGAAGATCGTCGGCGCCGCCGCGGAGGAGGGCCGCGACCTCGCGGCCGTCGCCGCGCTGGCACGCAAGGTCAACGAGGCCGGTCGCTCGATGGGCATGGCGCTCACGAGCTGCACGGTCCCGGCGGCCGGCAAGCCGACCTTCGACATCGGCGACGACGAGATGGAGATCGGCGTCGGCATCCACGGCGAGCCCGGTCGTCACCGCGTCCCGCTCGCTCCCGCCTCGGAGATCGCCCAGCAGCTGGTCGAGCCGATCCTGGCCGACTTCGATGCGAAGGGGCCGGCGATCGTGATGCTCAACGGCCTCGGCGGCTCGCCGCTCATCGAGCTGTACCTGATGTACGGCGAGGTCGCGAAGCTGCTCGAGAAGGGCGGCGTGAAGATCGCCCGCAACCTGGTCGGCAACTACATCACCTCGCTCGACATGGCAGGGTGTTCCGTGACGGTGCTGAAGGCCGACGACGAGCTGCTGAAGCTCTGGGACGCGCCCGTCCAGACGTCCGGCCTGCGATGGGGGATCTGAACCGATGAGCGACGGCACCATCTCCCTCGATCAGCTCAGGGCGTGGCTCGGCCGGTTCGCCGAGCTCGTCACGGATCAGCGCGCGTACCTGACCGAGCTCGACTCGGCCATCGGCGACGCCGACCACGGAGCGAACATGGCGCGCGGCATGACCGCCGTCATGGAGAAGATCGGTGCCGGAACTCCCGCCGGCGCCGCCGATGAGCTGTTCAAGACGGTCGGCATGACCCTCGTGACCAGCGTCGGCGGCGCCAGCGGACCCCTCTACGGAACGTTCTTCCTGCGCATGGGCATGACCGCCGGGGCGGTCCCGGCATTCGATGCGGCGTCACTCGGCGTCGCCTTGCGGGCCGGCCTCGAAGGCGTGGTCGCCCGCGGCAAGGCGGAGGCAGGCGACAAGACGATGTTCGACGCCATGGCTCCTGCGCTCGACGCGTACGACGCAGCTATCGCGGGCGGGGGCTCCGTTCAGGATGCTGCTGCCGCGGCATTCGCCGCCGCCGAGACCGGGCGCGACGCGACTGCACCTCTCGTCGCCCGCAAGGGCCGCGCCAGCTACCTCGGAGAGCGCAGCGCCGGCCACCTCGACCCGGGTGCCACATCGACCGCCCTGCTCTTCCAGGCGCTCACGGAGACGCTCTCCGGCACGCCTGTCTCGACCGGAGGCTGACCCGTGATCGGCATCGTCGTGGTGTCGCACAGCCCGAAGCTCGCGGAGGCGGCCTTCGAACTGGCGCGTGAGATGGTCCCGCAGTCCGCTCCTCGCGTGGCGCTCGCCGCCGGCACGGGAGACGGGCTCACCGGCACGGACGCGACCCGGGTGGCCGCAGCCATCGCTGAAGTGGCATCCCCGGAGGGAGTGCTCGTCCTGATGGACCTCGGGTCCGCGGTGCTGAGCGCGGAGCTCGCGATCGAGTTCGCCGGCGATGTCGGCGGCGAGGTGCGGCTGTCGAGCGCGCCGATCGTTGAAGGGCTGCTGGCGGCATTCGTCCGGGCTTCGGGAGGCGCGTCGCTCGACGAGGTCGACCAGCGAGGCGCGGAACGCCCTCGCCGGCAAGGAGAGCCAGCTCGGGCAGCACGCGCCCACGCCGGCGCCGACGGCGGCCGAGCTCGCGCCGTCCGACGGCGCCCTCGAGGAGCGATTCGTCCTGCCGAACCCGGAGGGGCTGCATGCCCGCCCCGCGTCGCTCATCGTGACCGCGCTCGGCGGACTCGACGCGAAGGTGACGGTGCGGACGGGCGACAAGAAGCCGGTCGACGGTCGCAGCCCGATCGGGCTGATGGCGCTCGGAGCGCAGCAGGGCGACGAGATCGTCGTGGCGGCGACCGGCGCCCAGGCGGCCGAGGCGCTCGCCGCGGTGCGCAGGCTCATCGCTACGTCGTTCGGCGAGTAGCTCCGTACCGGCGAATCGATACCCCACCGCAATCCCGCAGTCGTAGGCTGACTGTCGCGTCCACATCCGGGGCCGTTCGATTCACAAGGGGACACGATGCCCATCGCTCGCCGTTTCACCGCCGCTGCCGCCGTCATCGCCGCGGCGGCTCTCGCTCTCACGGGATGTCAGTTCCTCCCGGACAACGGGGACGGTTCGACCGACGACCCTGAGGGGCTCGAGAAGTTCTATTCGCAGGAGCTCACCTGGACGGAGGAGGGCGACCTGCTCGACTCCACCGAGGTGGAGGTCCCGCTGGACTGGTCCGAGCCCGACGGCGACACCATCGAGATCGCGATCATGCGCCACCAGGCGGTGGGCGCGTCGCTCGGCTCGCTGCTGATGAACCCCGGCGGGCCTGGCGGCAGCGGATACGACTACGTGCGCGACTACGCGCAGTACCTGGTGTCCCCGGATGTGCTCGAGCAGTTCGACCTCATCGGCTTCGATCCCCGCGGCGTCAACCACTCGAACCCGGTGATCTGCTACACCGAACCGGCCGACCGCGACGAGTACCTCTACGGCACTTACGAGAACGCGTACGGCACCGCCGGCTGGGTCGACGAGCTCACCGAGCGCGAGAAGGCCTACGCGGCCGCGTGCGAGGAGAACACCGGCCCGCTTCTCGCCCACATCGACGCGGGCAGCGTCGCCCGCGACATGGATGTCATGCGCGCCGTGCTCGGCGACGACAAGATCAACTACCTCGGCTACTCGTACGGCACCTACCTCGGCACGATGTACGCCGAACTCTTCCCGGAGAAGGTCGGGAAGATGGTGCTGGATGGCGCCGTCGACCCGTCGGTGAGCGACCTCGACGCGCTCGCGTTCCAGATGGGCGGCTTCGAGAGCGCGCTGCGCGCCTTCGTCGTCGACTGCCAGGCGAACAACCCGGCCTGCCCGTTCACCGGCGACGCCGACGCGGCCATGACGCAGATCCGCGCCCTGCTCGACGGCATCGATGCGAAGGGCCTTGTCGGGAGCGACGGGCGCGAGCTCGACTCGGCGACCGTCGGCACCGGCATCGCGGACTACCTGTACTCCGACTCGCTGTGGCCCGACCTGCGCGATCGTCTTCAGCGACCTGCTCGCCGACAGCGCCGACTCGACGTTCGCCGCCGCCGACGACTACAACGGCCGCAACGCCGACGGTACCTACGCCGACAACTCGAACGACGTCTACTCGGCCGTCACCTGCGCCGAGGGCGACCTCGGCACCGATTCGGTCGACACGCTGGGCGGCATCCCGGTGCTGCAGGAGAAGGCGCCGACCATCGGCGACTACTTCGGCTACGACGACACCTTCGTGCTCGACGCGCTCTGCTCGAACTGGCCCCACCCGGTGGCGGACCAGCCCAGCGAGTTCGACGCGGACGGGGCCGCTCCCGATCATCGTGATCGGCACGACGAACGACCCGGCGACCCCGTACGCGAATGCGGTGTCGCTCGTCGAAGCAGCTGTCGAGCGGCGTGCTCATCAGCTACGAGGGCGAGGGTCACACGATCTACGCCCAGGGCGTCGCGTGCGTCGACGTCGCCGTCGATGCGTACTTCATCGATGGCACGGTCCCGTCGTCCGACCCGATGTGCTGATCCGGTCTCGGGAGGCTCGACCACCGAAAGGAATCCGATGCGTTCGCTCCGCGCCGCAGCAGCGGTAGCCGTCCTGGTTGCCTCCGCGCTCGCCCTGTCCGGCTGTTCGCTGTTCGGTCCGCTCATTCCGGGGGCGGCACGACGGTCACGACGCACACCGACGAGGAGGTCCCCGCCGCGCTCGAGCAGTTCTACAAGCAGGACGTGACGTGGAAGAACTGCGGCGGCGGCTCGGACTGCACGACGCTGAAGGCGCCGGTCGACTGGGCTGCCCCTGACGGCGAGCAGATCGAGATCGCGATCTCGCGGCACAAGGCCACCGGTGAGTCGAGGGGCTCGCTGCTCATCAACCCGGGTGGTCCGGGCGGCTCGGGATTCGACTTCGCGCAGGGATTCGTCCCGTCGTCGGGCGTCGTACGCCAACTTCGACATCATCGGGTTCGACCCGCGCGGTGTCGGGCGGTCGACGCCGATCGTCTGCTTCACCGACGACGCCGACCGGGACGAGATGATCTACGGCACGTACGACGACCCCTACGGGTCGGATGGCTGGCAGGCCGAGCTCGACGAGCGCCAGAAGGACTGGGTGGACGCCTGCGCCGAGAACACCGGCGACCTCCTCGCGCACATCGACACGGTGAGCGTGGCGCACGACATGGACATGATGCGCGCGGTGCTCGGCGACGACGAAGCTCAACTACCTGGGCTTCTCGTTCGGCACCTACATCGGCACGGTCTACGCGGAGCTCTTCCCCGAGAAGGTCGGGCGCATGGTGCTCGACGGCGCGGTCTCGCCGCCGTTCGGGACGTTCACGCAGCTGGCGAATCAGATGGCCGGCTTCGACAGCGCGTTCCGCGGCTTACATGACGTGGTGCCTCGACTCGGCTGAGTGCCCGTTCGACGGCCCGCTGAGCCAGGCGCTCGCGGAGGCGCATGCCCTCGCGCTGAGCGTCGACGGCGCAGGGCATGGAGAGCGCCGACGGCCGCGAGCTCGACTCCGCGACCGTCGGCACCGGGATCGCGCTGGCGCTCTACAACGAGAGCAACTGGTCGTACATCTCGCTGATGTTCGACGGGCTCCAGCAGGGGGACGCCGAGACGGCGTTCCTGCTCGGCCGACAGCTACAACGGCCGGCAGGGCGGAACCTACGCCGACCGCTCGCTCGACGTGTACTTCGCGGTGACCTGCGCGGAGGGCGACATCGGAACGGACGACGTCGACATCATCGAGGGCCTCGGCATCATGGACGAGAAGGGCCCGTACGTCGGCGGCATCCTCGCGCTCGACGACTACATGCTGCTCGAGTCGGCCTGCTCCCAGTGGCCGTATCCGCGGCCCGAGTTCCCGACGGAGTTCGATGCGGAGGGCGCGCCGCCGATCCTGGTGATCGGCACGACGAACGACCCGGCCACTCCGTACGCGTCGGCGGTCGCGCTCTCGCAGACCCTGGCGAGCGGGGTGCTGATCACCTACGAGGGCGAAGGGCCACACGATCTACGGCAATGGCGTGCCGTGCATCGATGACGACCGTCGACGACTACTTCGTCAAGGACGTGGTGCCGACGAGCGATCCGACCTGCTGACCCGTCGCGCGGGCACCGCTGGCGAGGCTCCGGCACCGCGGGTTCGCCCGCGGGTAGGGTCGCAGCCGATGACCCGGCGGCTCACCGTGCTCTTCGCGTCCCTCGAGGGCGCGCTCGCCGTCGCGATCGGCGTCGCCATCCCGCTGGTGCCTCTCACGATCGATGTGGGCGGCGCAGTTCGGGTTCGCGACCGGACTGGCTGATCTTCTGGCGTGGCTCGGTCGACGTGTGGCTGCTCGGCCACGGGGTCGATGTCACGTTCACCCTGCCGCCCGCCGTCGCCGCGCTCGGGCTCGCGGGGGCCGACGCGCCCGTCGTGGTCACGATCGCGCTCCTCGGGCTTCGCGCTGCTCACCGCTGTTGCTCGGGGTGCGCGCCGGCACGGCGGATCGCCGAGTCCGGGCACCGCCACCTCGGCGGCCTGCGGCGCGATCGCGTGTTTGCGGCCCTCTCGGCGGCGGTCGACGCTGAGCGTCGCTGCACGTCCGCTCGCCCGGCCCTCGATCTGGCAGGGGGCTCTGCTGCCGACACTCGTCTTCGCCGCCGGGGTGGTGCATCGGGATGCTGCGCGCCGACCGCGACGGCCGCCCGGCGCGGTGGGACGCGGCGCCTTGGCCAGGTGGGTCGACGGCCTGCCCGATCGACACGCGCGCGACGGTCGGCGCGGCACTTCGCGCCGGGGTCACGGCGGTGGCGACTGACCATCGCGTCAGCGCGGTCGCGCTCACGGCGCTCCTCGTGCTCGGGTACGCCGAGATCATCCGCCTGTACGAGGCGCTGCACACCGAGGTCGTCGGCGGCGTCGCGATCACGGCGCTGCAGCTCGCGTTGCTGCCCGACCTCGTGGTCTGGACGGCATCCTGGTTCGTCGGCCCCGGATTCGCGATCGGCGTCGGCTCGCAGGTTTCACCCCTCGGCACGGCGCTCGGTCCACTGCCCGCGCTGCCGATCTTCGGCGCGCTGCCGACCGCGTGACGTGCCGTTCGCGTTCGCGGGGCTGCTCGTTCCGGTCGTCGCGGCGTTCTTCGCTGGGGTCGCGGTCCGCCCCGCGCTGTCGCGGGCGCTCGACGGCGTCCGACTGCCGTCGGTCCTCGTCGTCGGGCTCGGCGGGGGCATCGCCGGGGCCGATCGCTGCTCGGGCTGCTGGCGTGGGCGTCGTCCGGCAGCGCCGGACCGGGTCGTCTCGCCGAGGTGGGGCCGTCGCCGGTCGGCCGTCGCGCTCGTCGCCGCTGATCGAATTCGCGCCGGCGATCGCCCTCGGGGTGGCCTCGGGGGCTGCGCTCCCGCGCGGAAAGCGCTCCGACCGCTCCCGGTAGGCTGAGGGCGTGCTGCGCCTGGTCGTCCTCATCTCCGGCGGCGGCTCCAACCTCCGGGCCCTGCTCGAGGCCTCGCACGATGCGGAGTTCCCCGCCCGGGTCGTCGCGATCGGCGCCGATCGAGACGCCGACGGTCTCGCCCACGCCGAGGAGTTCGGCATCGCGAGTTCGTCGTCTCGTTCGGGGCGTACGCGATCGCGCGAGGAGTGGGGCGATGCCCTGCTGGAACAGATCGCGCAATGGGAGGCCGACGTCGTCATCCTGTCGGGCTTCATGCGCCTGCTGCCGCCCGCGGTGGTCGACGCGCTCGCGCCCCGCCTGCTGAACACGCACCCGGCGTACCTGCCCGAGTTCCCCGGCGCTCACGCCGTCCGCGACGCGCTCGACCGCCGGGCGCGACCGAGACGGGCGCGAGCGTCATCGTGGTCGACCACGGCGTCGACAGCGGGCCGGTCGTGGCGCAGCGCCGCGTGCCGGTGCTCCGCGGCGACACCGAGGCGCCGCCTGCACGACCGCATCAAGCTCGTCGAGCGCGAACTGCTCGTGCAGGTCGTTCTCGATCTCGCCGACGGCCGACTCGACTTGGAGGAGCTCGCATGAGGCCGACATCCCGACTACCGCGATCGCGACCTGATTCCGGTCAGCGCGCGCTCATCTCGGTGTACGACAAGACCGGCCTGCTCGACCTCGCCGAGGCTCTCGCCGCGCAGGGCGTCGAGATCGTCTCGACCGGGTCGACCGCGCAGCAGATCGCCGACGCCGGTCATCCGGTCACCGAGGTCTCCACGCTCACCGGCTTCCCCGAGTCGCTCGACGGCCGGGTGAAGACCCTGCATCCGGCCGTGCACGCTGGGCTGCTCGCCGACCTCCGCCTGGCGGCCATGAGGTGCAGCTGGCCGAGCTCGGCATCGCAGCCGTTCGAGCTCGTCGTGTCGAACCTCTACCCGTTCACCGAGACGGTCGCCTCGGGCGCGGACTCCGGATGCGGTGATCGAGCAGATCGACATCGGCGGCCCGTCGATGGTGCGCGGCGCCGCGAAGAACCACGCGAACGTCGCGATCGTCACGTCGCCCGACCAGTACGGCGACCTCGTCGACGCGATCCTCGCGGGCGGCACGACGCTCGCGCAGCGCCGCGGTGCTCGCGCTCGCCGCGTTCCGCCACACGGCGAGCTACGACATCGCGGTCGCGTCCTGGCTCGGCTCGGTCGTCGCACCCGACGATGAGGGCTCGGGTTTCCCCGGCTGGGTCGCCGCGAGCTGGGACGGGCGCGAGGTGCTGCGGTACGGCGAGAACTCGCACCAGCGCGCCGCGCTCTACCGCAACGTGCACGGCGGCGGCATTGCGCAGGCCACGCCAGCTCGGCGGCAAGGAGATGTCGTACAACAACTACGTGGATGCCGACGCCGCCGTGCGCGCCGCCTACGACCTCGAGACTCCCGCCGTGGCGATCATCAAGCACGCGAATCCCTGCGGAATCGCGACCGCCGACACGATCGCCGCCGCCCACGCGGCCGCGCACGCGTGCGATCCGGTCTCGGCGTACGGCGGCGTGATCGCGGCGAACCGCCCGATCACCCGCGAGGCGGCCGAGTCGATCGCGCCGATCTTCACCGAGGTCGTCGTCGCCCCCGGCATTCGAACGCCGACGCGCTCGAGGTGCTGCAGGCGAAGAAGAACCTGCGCCTGCTCGCAGTTGCCGAGCGACTTCTGGCGCGGCGGCACCGAGTTCCGGCTGATCGCCGGCGGGGTGCTCATCCAGACCTCCGACGCGCAGTTCACGCCCGCCGCGCAGTGGAAGCTCGTCGCCGGGGAGGCCGCGGACGCCGCCACCCTCGCCGACCTGGAGTTCGCGTGGCGGGCGTGCCGCTCGGTGAAGTCGAACGCGATCCTGCTCGCCAAGGACGGCGCATCGGTCGGGGTCGGGATGGGGCAGGTCAACCGGGTCGACTCGTGCCGCCTCGCCGTCGAGCGAGCGGGCGATCGCGCCGCGGGCAGCGTGGCGGCGTCGGACGCGTTCTTCCCGTTCGCCGACGGTGCCGAGATTCTGATCGCGGCGGGCGTCCGCGCGATCGTGCAGCCGGGCGGGTCGATCCGCGATGATGACGTGATCGCGGCGGCCGCCGCGGCGGGCGTGACGATGTACTTCACGGGCGAGCGGCACTTCTTCCACTGAGCTGCTCGCCCGCTCCGCCGGCCGCGCGCGAGCGCCCGGCTACGCTGGCCTGATGCGCGCCCTCGTCCGTCCGACATCCCGCAACTCGCCGAGGGGCAGCTGACCCACATCGAGCGGGTGCCCGTCGACGTCGACCTGGCCGAGCGCCAGTGGGGCGAGTACTGCCGCCGCTCGACACCTGGGGATTCGAGACCGTCGAGGTCGCCGGCGACGACGACCTGCCCGACTCGGTGTTCGTCGAAGACGCCGTCGTGATCTTCGACGACCTTGCCGTGCTGACCAGCCCGGGCGCCGAGACGCCGCAGGGCCGAGACGGATGCGGTGGGCGCGACCCTGCGCGACCTCGGCATCGAGGTCGGCCGCCATCGAGCTCCCCGGCACGCTCGACGGCGGCGACGTGCTCAAGATCGACCGCACCGTCTATGTGGGCCAGGGCGGCCGGACGAACGGCGACGGCATCCGGCAGCTGCGCGCCCTGCTGACCCCGCGCGGGTACGCGGTCGTCGGCGTGCCGGTCACGAAGGTGCTGCACCTCAAGTCGGCGGTGACCGCGCTGCCCGACGGAACGGTCGTCGGTCACCCGGATGCCGTCGACCACCCCGAGGTGTTCCCGCGCTTCCTGCCGATGCCCGAGCACGGTGCCGCGGTGGTCGTGCTCGACGCCGCGACGGTGCTCATGGCGGCGTCGGTGCCGGCCTCGGCCGCCCTCATCGAGAGTCTCGGCTACCGGGTCATCACGGTCGACATCAGCGAGTTCGAGAAGCTCGAGGGCTGCGTGACCTGCCTGTCGGTGCGCCTGCGCGACTGAAACCCGATCGTTGCCTGGCTGAGCGATTCTCGCTTGTCCGACCGTCGACGGCGGGTCTAGTCTGGAGGGCTGTTCGGCGATGGGCCGGGCACGAGAGTGGGGAGGCCGCGATGTTGACGAACGGACAGACGAAGAAGGTCCTGTCGCCCGTCGCCGTGCCTGCCGGCCCTGACGGCCGAGGGTAGCTGCACCGCCCGTCCGACCCCGGCGGCTCCTGCCGCACCGACACCTCCCCATCCGATCGGGGCGCGTCCGCGTCCGCTCGAACCAGAGATACCCATGCCTGACATTGCTCCCAGCGACGTGCGACCGCACGCCCGCGGAACGATCCGCACCATCCTGCGGATCTACCCCTTCATGCGTCCCGCCCTGCCCCGGATCGTGCTCGGCATGGTCGCGGCGCTCCTCGCCGCCATCGTCTCGCTCGCCATCCCGCTGGTGCTGCAGAGCCTCGTCGACGGTCCGCTGTCGACCGGCGACGGCGCCCAGATCTGGCCGGCCGCCATCATCGTCCTGGTGCTCGGAGTGCTCGAGGCGGGGCTGATCCTGGCGCGCCGCTGGTTCGTGCTGACGCCCGGCACCCACGTCGAGGCGGCCATGCGCAACACGCTGTACGCGAAGCTGCAGGATCTGCCGGTCGCGTTCCACGACCGCTGGCAGAGCGGCCAGCTGCTGTCGAGGATGATGGGCGACCTCGGGCTCATCCGCCGCTGGCTCGCCTTCGGTGTCGTGCTGCTGTTCGTCAACATCACGACGGTGCTGATCGGCTTCGTGGTGCTCTTCTTCTGGAGCTGGATACTGGGGCTCGTCTTCCTGGTCTGCTCGATCCCGCTGTGGATCTACGGCTTCGTCTTCGAGAACAAGTACTCGGTGGTCACCCGCCGGTCGCAGGACCAGCAGGGCGACCTGGCGACCGCCGTCGAGGAGTCGGTGCACGGCATCCGGGTGCTCAAGGCGTTCGGGCGCGGCCGCTACTCGCTCGAGAAGTTCACCCGCCAGGCGGAGGAGCTGCGCGGCACCGAGATCGAGAAGGCGCGCGCGATCGCCGGCATCTGGCTGTGGCTGCTGCTCGTGCCCGACGTCGCGTTCGCGCTCTCGCTGCTCGGCGGGGTGTGGCTCGCGTCGACCGGGGAGATGACCGTCGGCCAGGTGTTCGCGTTCTTCGCAACGGCGACGGTGCTGCGCTGGCCGATCGAGTCGATCGGCTTCCTGCTCTCGATGACGTTCGACACCCGCACGGCCGTCGACCGGCTGTTCGAGGTGCTCGATGAGGAGAACCCGATCACCGACCCGGCGGCTCCGAAGCACATCGCGCGCCCGGAGGGCCGCCTGACGTTCGACGGCGCCCACTTCCGGTACCAGGACTCGCCCGCGGGCGTCCGCGACATCCTGGACGGCATCGACCTCGAGCTGGAGCCCGGCGAGACCATGGCGCTCGTCGGCCTGACCGGCTCGGGCAAGACGACGCTCACGGCGCTCGCGACGCGACTGTACGACGTGACCGGGGGAGCCGTCCGCCTCGACGGGGTCGACGTCCGGGACCTCAGCCGCGAGGAGCTGCGCTCGCACGTCGCGATGGCGTTCGAGGACGCCACGCTGTTCTCGGCGTCGGTCCGCGACAACGTGCTGCTCGGGCGGCCCGAGCTGGGTGACGGGGGGCCAGCGAACGAGGCGACCGCGCTCGCCTCGTGGAGCGGCAGCACGCCGGAGGAGCGCCGGCGTGCCAGGGATGCGGCGGCCGACGCGGCGCTCGCGGAGGCGCTCGAGATCGCGCAGGCCGACTTCGTCTCCTCGCTGCCGGAGGGTGCCGAGACGCTCGTCGGAGAGGAGGGTCTCTCGCTCTCCGGCGGGCAGCGGCAGCGGCTCGCGCTGGCACGGGCTGTCGCGGCGAAACCCGCGGTGCTCGTGCTCGACGACCCGCTGTCGGCTCTCGACGTCGACACCGAGGCGCGGGTCGAGGCCGGCCTGCGGCGGGTGCTGGCGACGACCACCGCGCTCGTCGTGGCGCACCGGCCGTCGACCGTCATGCTCGCCGACCGGGTCGCGCTGCTCGAGGACGGGCGGATCACCGCGGTCGGGACGCATTCCGAACTGCTCGCGACGAACGACCACTACCGATTCGTCATCTCGTCGCTTGACGAGGACCGCCAGACCGAGACCGAGGAGGTGACCGCATGACCGTCACCGGAGTAGAAGGAGAAGAGCGCGACGACTACACGCGTGCGGAGAGTCGCTCGGTGCGGCAGCGGTCGATCCGCCTGCTGCGGGTCGCTGCTGCGTCCGCTGCGCGGCCGGCTGGTGCTGGCCCTCGTCGTCGTGGTCGCCAGCACGGCCCTCCAGGTCGCCGGACCCGCGCTCATCGCGATCGGGATCGACCGGGGGCTCCCGGCGCTCATCGAGGGCGATGCCCAGCCGGTGATCCTCGCGGTCGCCGCGTATCTGCTGGCGGGCATCGCAGGGGCGATCCTGATCGCGCAGTACACGATCCTCTCGGCCCGCATCGGGCAGGCGGTGCTGCTGGAACTGCGCAAACGGATGTTCCTGCACGCCCAGCGGCTGAGCCTCGAGTTCCACGAGAGCTACACGTCGGGCCGCATCATCGCGCGGCAGACGAGCGACCTGGAGTCGATCGGCGAGCTGCTCGACGAGGGCGTCAACGGGCTCGTGCGCGGGCTGCTGTACATGGCCTTCGTCGCGATCGCGCTCGTGGCCCTCGACCCGTCGAGCGCGCTCGTCATCGCGGTGTCGCTCGTCCCGTTGTTGCTGCTCACGCGCTGGTTCCAGGTGCGGTCGCAGCAGATGTTCCGCGCGACCCGCGTCTACTCGGCGCGCGTCATCGTGCATTTCGTGGAGACGATGACCGGCATCCGCGCTGTGAAGGCCTTTCGCAAGGAGGGTCGCAACGAGACGCAGTTCGCCAAGCACGTCGAGGACTACCGTGACGCGAACGCCCGGGTCATCCGGCTGTTCGGCATCTTCGACCCTGGCCTGATCCTGATCGGCAACGTCGCGGTCGCCGTCGTCCTCGTCGTCGGTGGTTTCCGCGTTGTGGACGGCGCCCTCGAGGTGGGAGCGCTCCTCGCGATCGTGCTCTACACCCGGCGGTTCTTCGACCCGATGGAGGACATGGCGCAGTTCTACAACTCGTACCAGTCGGCAGCGGCGGCGCTCGAGAAGATCTCGGGCGTGCTCGAGGAGCAGCCGGGCGTTCCGGATCCCACGCAGCCGATCGACCTCTGGGAGTCGCGCGGCGCAGTCGACTTCGACGACGTCCGGTTCGCCTACAAAGGCGATCGCATCGTCCTGCCCGCGTTCGACCTGCACATCCCCGCCGGGCAGACCGTCGCACTCGTCGGTGCCACCGGTGCCGGCAAGTCGACGCTCGCGAAGCTGCTCGCCCGCTTCTACGACCCCGATGTCGGCAGCGTGAGGCTCGACGGCGTCGACCTGCGCCGCCTCCACCCGAAGGATCTGCGTCGCGCGATCGTCATGGTCACCCAGGAGGCGTACCTCTTCAGCGGGTCGGTCGCCGAGAACATCCAGCTGGGCAAGCCGGATGCGACGTTCGAGGAGGTGCAGGCGGCCGCCCGTGCGGTGGGCGCGCACGACTTCATCATGGCGCTGCCCGACGGCTACGACACCGACGTGAACAAGCGCGGCGGCCGGGTCTCGTCGGGTCAGCGGCAGCTGCTCTCGTTCGCGCGCGCGTTCCTCGCCGACCCGGCCGTGCTCATCCTGGACGAGGCCACCGCGTCGCTCGACATCCCGAGCGAGCGCCTCGTGCAGGAGGGCCTGACGACCCTGCTCGCGGAGCGCACCGCGATCATCATCGCCCACCGTCTCTCGACGGTCGCGATCGCCGATCGGGTGCTCGTGATGGAGGCCGGCCGCATCGTCGAGGACGGCACCCCGGCCGACCTGATCGCCGGAACGGGCCGCTTCTCGAAGCTGCACGCCGCCTGGCGCGACAGTCTCGTGTAGATGTAGAGAACCGGGATGCGGCTCCGACCTCATTGAAACGAAAGGAGCAACACATGCCCACCATCACCCCGTCCCTCTGGTTCGTCGACGACCTCGAGCAGGCGATCGAGTTCTACGGCTCGATCTTCGGCGACCCGAAGGTCAGCGGCGAGCAGCGACTACCAGACGGATCGCTGCTGGCGCCGAGCTTCGAACTGCTCGGGCAGCGCGTCATGGGCCTCAACGGCGGACCCGGCCACCCGCACAGCGACGCGTTCTCGTTCGTCGTCTCCGTGACAGGGCCAGGACGAGGTCGACCACTACTGGGAGGCGCTGCTCGTCCGGGGGCGGCAGCCCGACAGCGTGCGGCTGGCTCGTCGACCGGTTCGGGCTGGCCTGGCAGGTCATCCCCGAGGAGCTCATCGAGCGCCCTCGGCGACCCCGACCCGGAGAAGGCCCAGTACGCGATGCAGGCGATGCTCAAGCAGCAGAAGATCGTGATCGCGGAGCTGACCGCCTAGGGCACGTAGCGCGCGCCGCGCAGATCGACGCGGAAGCTCCCGCGATCGGCGGACCAGAGGAGAGGCGTCCCCTCCGAGCGATAGTGCTCGAGGGCGCGCCTCTCGTGGTCTGCCACGGGGTGCCCGGATGCGCGGACGACCCTCCACCATGGCACGTCGCCGCCGTACCAGGCCATCACGGCTCCGACGGCGCGGGGTGCGCGTGATCCGATCGCGGACGCGACGTCGCCGTAGGCCATGGCCATGCCCTCGGGGATGCCGGCCACCACATCCAGGACCGCCTCGGCGAACTCGGGATTCGGCTCGCGAGGCGCGCGCGGCACGTCGGAGGTGCGGGCCATCGCGGCCTACAGCGTCAGCGCGCCCAGCTTCTCGCCGTACGGCGTCTCGCCGACGACCTTGAAGCCGACCGCCTTGAAGAACTTCTCCGGTCCGCCCTCGCCGCTGGCCCACACGACTGTCGCGCGATCGAATCCTCGAGCGCGAGCCTCGTCGGCGAACGCCTCGACGGCGAATCGGCCGACGCCCTTGCCCTGCGCGCTGCCGGCGACGTCGATGCGCCAGATGGCGGCCCGCAGGAAGTCCTCGGGGGCGTCCTTGTCGAAGTTGCCCATGATGTAGCCGACGACCTCGTCGCCGTCGCGGACGACCCGCGGCCAGGAGTTGGCCGGATCGAGCGTCTGCTCGAGATGCTCGTAGGTCTCAGGCTCCAGGAACGCCTCCTGCCCCGGCTTCAGGGTGAGCCCGTTCGCGGCAGCCGCGGTCTGCGCGCCCAGTTCTTCGAGTCTCAGCTCAGCCATGCGACCAGGCTAACCCAGGCCGCCGCGATCGTCCGATATGTCTCGATGTCGAGATATCTTGGCGTCACGATAAGCTGGTCCGGCTGAGGAAAGCGCCGCCAGCGGCGCCGCGAAAGAGGAACAGTGGACAAGATCAAGGTCGAGGGAACGGTCGTCGAGCTCGACGGCGACGAGATGACGCGCATCATCTGGCAGTTCATCAAGGACCGTCTGATCCACCCCTACCTCGACATCACGCTCGAGTACTACGACCTCGGGATCGAGAACCGGGACGCGACCGACGACCAGGTCACGATCGACTCGGCCCACGCCATCCAGAAGCACGGTGTCGGCGTGAAGTGCGCCACGATCACCCCGGATGAGGCACGGGTCGAGGAGTTCGGCCTCAAGCAGATGTGGAAGAGCCCGAACGGCACGATCCGCAACATCCTGGGCGGCGTGATCTTCCGCGAGCCGATCATCATCTCGAACATCCCGCGCCTGGTGCCGGGCTGGAACAAGCCGATCATCGTCGGCCGCCACGCGTTCGGCGACCAGTACCGCGCCACCGACTTCCGCTTCGAGGGCGAGGGCACGCTGACCATCTCGTTCCAGCCCAAGGACGGCGGCGAGGCCCAGAGCTTCGAGGTCTTCCAGGCGCCGGGGTCGGGCGTGGCCATGGCCATGTACAACCTGGATGCCTCGATCCGCGACTTCGCCCGCGCCTCGCTGAACTACGGGCTGGCCCGCAACTACCCGGTGTACCTGTCGACGAAGAACACGATCCTCAAGGCCTACGACGGCCGGTTCAAGGACATCTTCGAGGAGATCTTCGAGGCCGAGTTCAAGGCCGACTTCGACAAGGCCGGGCTCACCTACGAGCACCGTCTCATCGACGACATGGTCGCATCGGCGCTCAAGTGGGAGGGCGGCTACGTCTGGGCCACCAAGAACTACGACGGCGACGTGCAGTCCGACACCGTCGCACAGGGCTTCGGCTCGCTCGGGCTCATGACCTCGGTGCTCACGACCCCGGATGGGGCCGATCGTCGAGGCGGAGGCCGCCCACGGCACCGTCACCCGGCATTACCGCATGCACCAGCAGGGCAAGCCGACCTCGACGAACCCGATCGCCTCGATCTACGCCTGGACCCGCGGCCTGCAGCACCGCGGCAAGCTCGACGGGAACCAGAAGCTCATCGACTTCGCGTCGACTCTCGAGGACGTCGTCATCACGACCGTCGAGAGCGGCAAGATGACCAAGGACCTGGCCGCTCTCGTCGGGCCGGATGCCGAGTGGCAGACGACCGAGGACTTCCTCGCCACCCTCGACGAGAACCTGAAGTCCCGGCTGGGCTAGCCGCCGTCAGTAGACGGTCTCGCCGCGTTCGAGCATCGCGACGTACTTCGCGACGTTGCGCGTGCGGGTCTCTGTCCCGCTTGGCCTGCGACAGCCGGAACAGGATCGCCCAGCGGTTCTGACCGCTCAGCGCCGCGAAGCGTTCGGCGGCGACCGGGGACGCGTCGAGGGCGGCCTGCAGCTCGGCGGGAACCGGCGCGTCCTTGACGCGGTACGCGGCATCCCACCGCCCGTCGGCCTTGGCCCGGTCGATCTCGGCCTGGCCGCCCGGCTTCATCCGTCCATCGGCGATGAGGCGCGCGACGTGGCCCTGGTTGATCTGCGACCACGGGCTGTTCTTGCGGCGCGGCGTGAAGGCCTGCAGCGTGAAGTCGTCGTCGAGGCGCTTGCTCTGCCCGTCGATCCAGCCGTAGCAGAGGGCGACGTCGAGGGCCTCCTGCCAGACGATGCCCGGAGCCGTTGACGACTTCTTGCGCAGTTGCAGGCGGACGCCGTCATCGGGCGGATCGGCGGCGAGGAACGCCTCCCACGCGGCCGTCGTCGTGAAGTAGTGGATCGCCTTGTCTTCGAACGACGCCATGACGGCAGCCTACGACCGCCCCCCGACGGCGAACGGCCCGCTGAGGACCGCCCACTGCAGCAGCATGATGGTCTTCGCATCGACGATCCCGGTGCCGATCTGGGCGACCGCGTCGTCGATGCCGAGCTCGACGACCTCGATCTGCTCGCCCTCGTCGGCGAGGCCGCCGCCGGCGTGCCGCACGGTGTCGGGGCTGTAGGGCGCCGCGTAGAAGTGCAGCCGCTCGGTCACCGACCCGGGGCTCATGTACACGTCGAAGACGTGCTCGAGCTCGCCGACCTCGTGGCCCGTCTCCTCGATCGCCTCCCGCCGGATCGCCGCCTCGGGCGCGTCGTCGTCGAGCAGGCCGGCGGCCGCCTCGATGAGCATCCCGTCGGGGTGGTCGTTCACGTACACCGGGTAGCGGAACTGCCGGGTCAGCAGCACCGTCCGGCGCTCGCGGTCGTAGAGCAGGATCGTGGCGCCATTGCCGCGGTCGTAGGTCTCCGCGGCCTTGCGCACCCAGGTGCCCGCGGCATCCCGCTGCTCGAAGGTCGTGCGCCGCAGGACGTGCCACGCGGTCGCCACCAGCTCGACGTCGGTGATGCGCACGTCCGGGTTGCGGGCGAGGTCGCGCCCGGTGAGGTGCAGGCCGCTGCGGCCGCGGGCGTCGGGCTCGTCTTCGCCGAGGGTCATGCCTCCACGCTAGCGACGCGCCGCCGGCTCAGTACCCGATGAAGACGTCCGTGTGGATGCGGCGGGCGCCCGACCGGCGCAGCGCGCCCTTGAGCGATCCCACCATCCCCGGCGGACCGGACAGGAACGTGTGCCGGTCCTTCGCGTCGGGCACGACCTGGAGCAGCTGATCGCCCGTCATGCGCTCGGACTGCACCCACTTCCAGCCCTTGGGCAGCGGCGACGGGCTTCTCACGCGAGATCACGGTCACGGCGCAGCCGGCCTTCTTGAGCTCGTCGGCGTAGGCGAGGTCGTCCTTCGACGCGATCGCGTAGACGACGGCGACATCCCTCGTCGCTCCCGAGGTGCGGAGGTGCTCGAGCTGGGAGATGTACGGGGTGATGCCGATCCCTCCGGCGACGAGCAGCAGCTTCGAGTCGTCGTCCGGGAGCAGGAAGTCACCGCCGACGAACGTTCCGGTGACGTTGGCGCCCGGTTCGAGGGCGAGCAGCGCCTTCTTGAAGCTGCTGGACTTCTCGGGCAGGCGGATGCCGAACCTCACCGCGGCGCCGTCGCCCGGGGCAGCGGCGATGCTGAATACCCGGCGCCAGCCGCGGGAGTCGGGCGGCGGTGCGGGAGCGTGAGCTCCATGAACTGGCCGGGCGCGAACTTCACCGGGGCGGCCGGCTGGAACTCGAACTCCCAGCTGCTCGGCGAGAGCTGCCGCTTGCCGACGTAGGAGAGCCGGATGCGGCGGCGCTGGCCCGCGAAGAACGCCAGCAGGTTGCCGACCAGCAACGCGAACTGCGGGCTGGACGAGATCGGCCCGACGTGGAACGCGACGCCGAAGAGGACACCGACGATCCCCGCCTCGACGATCTGCTGCCAGCGGCGCGGCGGAAGGGTGAGCGGCTCGCTCAGCATGAAGCCCGGCGAAGAAGATCGTCGGGTAGCTGAGCAGCGCGAACTCGATGCCGCCGAGGAACGTCTGACCCGTCGATGCGAACGTGATCGCCCAGGTGAGGGTGGCCACCACGACGAATACGGCACCGAGCCAGAGGCGTCGGGTGCGGAACAGGATCGCGAGGGCCGCGATCAGCGTGAACGGCAGCAGCGCGGGGGTGCCGATCCACCACACCACGAAGGTGTTCCCGGTGAGCGCCGGGATGGCTCCGACGATGAACGCGGCCGCGGCCGCCGGGTTGAAGATGTGGCGTCCGCGGATCGCGAGCAGGTATTTGGTGACCGCCGCCAGCGTCGCGGCGAGCGCCAGGACGGCGAGCCCGGTCGGGTCGGCCGTCGGCTGGAAGATGAAGAGCAGCAGGAGAGCCGTGATCACGAGCGAGCTGAGCTGCGGTTTGGTGCGGAAGATCACGCCGAGCACGCCGTTGGCGATGTACGACGCGACGAGGAGCACGGCGGCGCTGGCCAGCAGGGGGACCGGGGCGACCGAGATCTGCCCGAGCAGCCCGAGCACGAGCGCGGCCACGCCGATGATGCCGAGGCTGATGATGACGAGCGCGTACATCGTGACGCGCCCCAGGATTCGGTCCAGCCATGCCGTCATGTGAACAACTCTCCAGGGAAGGAGGGCGAGTGCTCCACGCGCCCGTTGGCGAACATTCTGACGTAGTACACGTCGCCGGTCGCGAAAAGGTTCGGAGCCGGATCGAAGAAGAGGGCGGTCGCCAGCCCGTCGGCGTGCAGGGCGTCAGGTGCGACGGCCCACGTCGCCACGACCGAGGCGGTGGGCATGCCGGTCACCGCATCGATCACGTGGTGAAGGCCGTCGCCCCAGCTGCGCCGGTTGGAGGCGCTCGCGCAGAGCGCGCCCTCGCTGAGCTCGACCACCCCGATCGCCTTCGACGGATCGGCGGGATGCTCGAGGGCGATGCGCTCGGCCGCACCTCCGCGAACACGGAGGTCTCCGCTCGCGTCAACGACGTGCGTGCCGGCGCCGAGGCCGACCAGCAGTTCGCTGATCAGGTCGACGAGGTATCCCTTGCCTGCGGCGCCGACATCGAGCAGGACGGGGCGTGCGGTGTCGAGGTACTCGCCGTCCCACGCCATCGCATCCGCCCAGGCCGGGACGGCGACTCGCTCGGCCGCCGGGGTCAGGCGGTACGACGCGTCGTAGCCCAGTGACTCCAGGGTGCGGCCGACGAGGGGAGAGACCCGTCCCCCGGTCGCGTCGTAGAGCTCGCGATACCAGTCCATCAGCGGTCCGGCATCGGGGGGCAGGTGGTGGCGCCCCGCGGCGAGCGAGATCCGCGAGACGACGGAATCGGGGCGGAACCGCGACCAGTCGAGATCGAAGGCCTCGACGCGATCCGTGACGGCGGCGCGCTGGGACTCGCTCAGTTCATCCGGGGTGTCGATGCGCCACGGCGCACCGATCGCCTCGAATTCCCAGAGGCTCGGAGGCGGCACGCCTCAGGCCAGTGCGTCTTCCTTGATCGCGGCGATGGCGATCTTGAAACCGCCGCTGGTGAGCGAGGATCCGGACACGCGAGTCACGTTGAGCTGGTCGATGTCCTGCCCGACGACCTGGTCCGCGATGCCGCCGGCGAAGTTCGCCTGCATTCCCTTCGCCGTCGGGTCGGACGCGTGCGGGGTCACCGTGATGTCGGTGATGGTGTCGTCGGCGAGGGTCAGTTCGACCGTGATGCTCTCGGTGCCGCTCGGCGCCTGGTAGCTGCCGTCTGCGGTGTAGGTGCCGTCGGCGTAGCTCTCGTCGACGGTTCCACCGCCGGTGTCTCCTCCGCCGGAGGCCGGCGCGCAGGCCGAGAGGGCTCCGGCGAGGCCGAGGCCTGCGAAGGTGGCGGCGAGTACGCGGGACGACTGGGGGGACATGGATCTCCTCGGTTGTGTCATGGGCGGGTCTCGGCGGTTCCGACAAGCATGCCAGGTTCCGCTCGATTAGCCGTGTCAGATGAGTACACGTCGCTGGTCGCCGAAAGGTTCACGCGAGTGCTTCGGAGCGGATGACCTCGAGGGCGGCCTTGAACCCTCCGCTGGTCAGAGAGGCACGACATTCCGTTCTTGCATTCTGATTGTTCGTACGCTTTACTAACAAACATGACATCGCCGTCGGCCTCCGGATACGCGACGGGTCGCATCCTGCGGCCCAGCGCGAAGTCCCTGCCCGAGCACGCGCGAAGCCACAATCGCTCCCTCGTCCTGCAGACCCTCTACCGCTCGGGAAGCGTCAGCCGCGCCGACCTCGCACGGGCGACCGGGCTCACCCGGGTCACGATCTCCGACCTCGTCGCGGAGCTCATCGGGGAGCGTCTCATCGTCGAACTCGGCCAACGCGAGGACGCCCGGCCCGGCAAGCCGGCCACGCTGCTCGACATCAACCGCACCGGGTTCCAGATCCTCGGCCTCGACCTGAGCGACCACGCGAAGTTCCGCGGCGGTGTGCTCGACCTCGACGGCGGGATCCTGGAGCACCGCGAGGTGGAACTCGAGAACGCGACGGGCCAGGTCGCGATCGACAAGGTCGTCGCCCTCGTCCGCGAGCTGATCGACGCGGCCACCGCGCCCCTGATGGGGATCGGCGTCGGGTCGCCGGGTGTGGTCGACCTCGGCGGCACCGTGCTCAGCGCCCCCAACCTCGGATGGAAGGACGTGCCACTGCAGGCGCTCCTCGAGAAAGCCACCGGCCGCCCGGTTCTCGTCGCGAACGACGCGAACGCAGCGGTCCTCGCCGAGCACAGCTTCGGCGGCGCACTCAGCGACACGATGCTGGTTCGCATCGGTCACGGTGTGGGAGCGGGCCTGCTGCTCGGCGGCACCCCGCTGTTCGGCAATCGCTTCGCCGCAGGCGAGATCGGGCACGTCGTCGTCGGTACCGACGGCGGCGAGCTCTGCGCTTGCGGAAAAGTCGGATGCCTCGAGACGTGGCTGGCCATCCCCCGGCTCACCGCGAACCTCGAGGCGGCCGAGGACGACGCCGAGCGCGAGCGCATCCTGCGCCGCGCCGGCGAGCGTCTCGGAATCGCCCTCGCGCCCGTCGTGGGCGCCCTGGATCTGGCGGAGGTCGTGCTCAGCGGCCCCCCCGAACAACTCGATGGCTCCCTCACCGAGGCCGCCATCGACACCCTCCGCAACCGGACGATGGCCGAGTTCCATGGCGATCTGACGGTTCGGATGACCGCTCTCGGTCAGGACATCGTCATGCGCGGTGCAGCCGCCATGGTCCTGTCGGGGCAACTCGGGGTCTCCTGACCTCATCCCCGCACCACGGGGTGCCAGCACACGCTGACACCGTCGCCCTAGGAAAGGAAACAGCAATGAGGAAACTCGCACTCGCTGCGGCCAGCGTGGCCGCGGCAGCGCTCGTCCTCGCAGGATGCGCGCCGTCGGCGCCGGCCGAGGAGGCGACCGGAGACATCCGCGTCTGGCTCGTCGGAACGGATACCCCGCAGGACGCCCGCGACTATCTGAAAGAGACGTTCGAGGAGGAGAACCCCGGTTCGACCCTCACCATCGAAGAGCAGCAGTGGACCGGCCTGGTCGACCTGCTGACCACCAGCCTGTCGTCGAACGACTCCCCCGACGTCGTGGAGGTCGGCAACACGCAGGCCGCCGCGTTCACCTCGGCGGGCGCGTTCCTCGACCTGACGCGACCAGTACGAGGCGCTCGGCGGTGACGACCTGCTCCCCGGCTTCACCGAGGCCGGATCGTACGACGGCAAGTTCTTCGCGGCGCCGTACTACTCGGGTGCTCGCATCGTGTTCTACAACACGGCGCAGTACGAGACCGCAGGCGTCGACGTCCCCGCGACGCTCGATGACTACGTGGCCAACGCCGGCGCTCTCGCCGACGCACTCCCCGGAGTCTCGGGTGTCTGGTACCCCGGCCAGGACTGGTACAACGCTCTCCCCTTCATCTGGGAGAACGGCGGCGAGGTCGCCGTTCAGGGCGATGACGGCACGCTGGGACGCTCAGTTCTCGAGCCCCGAGTCGCTCGCCGGCCTTGCGCAGGTGCAGGAGCTGATGGCGAGCTCGACGGCGCCGAAGGACGGCGACGAGACCGAGCTGTGGGTTCCGTTCCGTGAGGAGAAGGCCGCGACCATCTCCGCGCCGAGCTGGGCGTACTGGTCGATCGTGGCCGACGAGGACCAGGCCGAGACCGCTCTGACCAACTCCCTCGGAACCTTCGCCCTTCCGGGCAAGGACGGCGGCGCGGCTCAGGTCTTCGCCGGTGGCTCGAACATCGCCGTCTCGGCGAAGTCCGCTCACCCGACCCTGGCCACGAAGGCGCTCGCGATCATCGAGAGCCCCGAGTACCAGACGATCCTGGCGGGCGCCGGCCTCGTGCCGTCGCTGACCTCGCTGGGTGACAAGGTCGCCGCTGCGACGCCCGAGCTGGCTGCGGTCATCGCGAGCGCAGCGGCCAACGCGAAGCTGACCCCGGCCAGCCCGAAGTGGGCTGACGTCGAGGCGGCGCGTGTGCTTCAGGACTTCTTCGTCCAGCTGGCCAGCGGCGGCGACGCCGAGGCCCTGGCGACGGAGCTCGACACCAAGATCGAGGACATCCTGAACGGCTGATCACTAGCCACCACGGGGATGGCGGTGCGAGTCTGATCGCACCGCCATCCCAACCGGTGCCCGTCGCCCTAGGAAAGCGTCCGGGGCACGAGCGAACTCTACTCGGAGACCCGTCATGACACTCGCGTTGCGCGGCCGGAGGCTGAGCAGCCGCCGCCGCGGCGAGCTGTTGCCCTACCTGCTGCTGATCCCTGCCGGCATCGTCATCCTGGCCCTGACCGGATGGCCGCTGGTCCAGTTGCTCATCATCTCGTTGCAGGAGTTCGGACGGGCACAGATCTTCGGCTCGCCGCCCGAGTGGGTCTGGTTCGAGAACTACGCCGAAGTGCTCGCGGACCCGGTCTTCTGGCAGGTCCTCGGCCGCAGCATCCTGTTCGCGCTCGTGAACGTGGTCACCACCATGCTGCTCGGCGTGCTCATCGCGCTGCTGATGACCCGGCTGAACCGTGGCTTCAAGATGCTGGTCTCGGCCGGGCTGCTGCTCGCCTGGGCCATGCCGCCGATCACGGCGACCGTCGTCTGGGGCTGGCTGTTCGACACCCAGTCCGGCGTCATCAACTACGTGCTCAGCACGGTCTTCGGACTCGACTTCATCGGCCACAGCTGGCTGATCGAGCCCCTCAGCTTCTTCTTCGTCGCCACGGTCATCATCACCTGGCAGTCGGTGCCCTTCGTCGCCTTCACCACGTTCGCCGGCCTGACCCAGGTGCCGAACGAGGTGCTCGAGGCCGCGACCCTCGACGGGTCGACGGGCATTCAGCGCTTCCGGTTCATCGTCTTCCCGTTCATCCGTCCCGTCCTGCTGGTGCTGCTGCTTCTCCAGATCATCTGGGACATGCGCGTCTTCCCGCAGATCCGGGCTCTGCAGTCCATCGGCGGGATCTCGGCCGAGACCAACACGATCGGCCCGTACATCTACAACGTCTCGATCGCGGGCGGCGACCTCGGGATGGGCGGCGCGATCGCCGTGATCCTCGTGATCGTGATGATGGCGCTGTCTGCGTACTACATCCGCAGCACCCTGAGGCAGGACGAGTCATGAGAGACCACACCCGCTTGCCCGTCCGCGTGCTGCTGAGCGCGCTCGCCGTCATCGTCTTCGTGTTCTCGATCTTCCCGGTGTACTGGATGCTGAACTCGGCCCTGCTGCCGACCAGCGCGGTGCAGGATTCGACTCCGCACTTCTGGCCGGACGAGTTCACGCTGCGGAACTTCGTCAGCGTGGTGACCGAGCCCTCGGGGAGCATCGAGTTCCTCCCCGCCCTCACCACGTCGCTCATCGTGACGGTCTCGACGGTCGTGTTCGCGCTGTTCTTCGCCTTCTTCGCGGCGCTGGCGCTCACCCGGTTCCGCTTCAAGAGCCGCCGCACGCTCGTCGTGCTGATCCTCGTCGCGCAGATGATCCCGGCCGAGGCGATGATCGTCTCGGTGTTCCGGGTGCTCGACGGCTGGGGCCTGATCAACACGATCGTCGGCCTCACCCTCGTCTACGTGGCGACCGTGCTGCCGTTCACGATCTGGACCCTGCGCGGCTTCGTGGGCGGCATCCCGATCGAGCTGGAGGAAGCGGCCATGGTCGACGGCTGCTCGCGCATGGGCGCGTTCTTCCGGGTGACACTGCCGCTGCTCGGGCCGGGGCTGACCGCGACCGGCGTTTTCGCGATTCATCCAGGCGTGGAACGAGTTCACCTTCGCGCTGGTCGTCATGAACAAGCCGGACACGCGCACCCTTCCGGTGTGGCTGAACGCGTTCGTGCAGGCGACCCAGGCGACCGACTGGGCGGCGATCATGGCAGGCTCGACCCTCATGGCGGTTCCGGTCATCATCTTCTTCCTGCTCGTGCAGGGCCGCATGGCGTCGGGGATCGCCGCGGGGGCGGTGAAGGGATGAACGACGCTGCAGCCGTGCTGATGCCCGGCTTCGAGGGGACGGAACTGCCCGAATGGGTCGCGGAGCGGCTGCGCGCGGGCCTCGGCGGGGTCTGCCTCTTCGGCGAGAACATCCAGTCGAGGGCGCAGGTGCGCGCCCTCACCGACGCGATCCGCGAGGCGAACCCGCTCGCGCTCATCGCGATCGACGAGGAGGGGGGAGACGTCACGCGCCTCTATTACGCGACCGGATCGCCGTACCCCGGCAACGCCCTGCTCGGCCGGATCGACGACGTCGGGCTGACGGCCGAGGTCGCTCGCGCCGTCGCTGTCGAGCTCCGCGCGGTCGGCGTGAACCTCAACTTCGCCCCGGATGCCGACATCAACTCCAACCCCGACAACCCGGTGATCGGCGTGCGCAGCTTCGGCGATGACGCCGAGGCGGTCTCCGCGCACACCGCTGCGTGGGTGGTCGCTCACGAGGCCGAGGGTGTCGCCGTGAGCGCCAAGCACTTCCCGGGACACGGGGACACCGCCCAGGACTCGCACCTCTCGCTGCCGGTCGTCGACCTGCCGCTCGAGCAGCTGCGGGAGCGCGAGCTGCGCCCGTTCCTCGCGGCCATCCAGGCCGGGGCAAGCACCATCATGTCCTCGCACGTCCTGCTCCCGCAGCTCGACCCCGACCAGCCCGCGACGTTCTCGCCGGACATCCTCGACGGCGTCCTGCGCGGCGAGCTCGGCTTCGACGGCGTGATCGTCTCGGACGCCCTCGACATGGTCGGAGCGAGCGGCGAGATCGGGATCCCGGCCGCGGCCGTGCGCGCGGTCGCCGGCGGCTGCGGACTGCTCTGCATCGGCTCGAAGAACACGGACTCGCAGGTCGCAGAGATCGAGGCCGCCCTGGATGCGGCTGTCGCCGACGGCACCCTGTCCGCCGAGAGGCTCGCTGACGCGGCGGCCCGGAACCGCGCGCTCGCCGAGTCGCTCGCGGCTCCGGCGCCGCTGTCCCTGCTCGATGCTGCCGAGCCGGAGTTCGACCCCGACCGCGCGATCGCGGCCTTCGACATCGCACGCGACGCCCTCGTCGATCCAGGCGCCCACATCCTGACCCTCGAGACCGAGGCGAACATCGCGATCGGCCACGCCCCGTGGGGCCCGGCGTCGGCCGGCGCGGTGACCACCGCCGTGCACGACGGCGACGACCTGGATCTCGCCGGCGTGCCGACGGTGATCGTCGGCAAGGACAACCACCGCAGGGCCTGGACCCGTGAGGCGATCGACCGGGCTCGCGACGCGAACCCCGATGTCGTCATCGTCGACATGGGCTGGCCGTCGCCCGACCGCGCCTACGCCGACATCGCCACCTTCGGCGCCTCCCGCTACGCCGGGCAGGCCCTCGTCCGCTTCATCGGAGGATCATCGTGACCGCGCCTTCCCTGCCCCCTTCGCGCCTGCGAGTCGGCATCGACATCGGCGGCACCAAGACGGATGCCGTGGCGATCGACGAGTCCGGCCGCGTCGTCTACGAGCTGCGGCTCGCGACGGGCTTCGGCGCCGAGTCGGTGCTCGCCACGTCGGTGGAGGCGGTCGACCGGCTCGCGGCTCTGGCGGGCGGCACCTCCGACGATTTCGTCTCGATCGGCATCGGGATCCCCGGCGCGGTCGACGTCGCGTCGGGCCGCGTCGAGCACGCCGTGAACCTCGGCCTCTCCGGCCTCGATCTCGGGAGCGAACTCGAGGCGCGCCTCGGCCGGGCGGTACGCGTCGAGAACGACGTCAACGCGGCCGCGCTCGGCGCGTTCGCGCTGCTCGGCCGGTCGCCGTCCCAGTCGATGGCCTACCTCAACCTCGGCACCGGCCTGGCCGCCGGCCTGGTGCTCGGCGGCCGCGTCTGGCGCGGGTCGCGTGGCGTCGCGGGCGAGATCGGCCACATCCCGGTCGATCCGGCCGGCCCGCTGTGCCCCTGCGGGCAGCGCGGCTGCCTCGAGCTCATGGCGTCCGGGTCGGCGGTGGCCCGGCAGTGGCCGACCGACGAGCCGAAGCCGGTTCTCGCACTGTTCGCAGCCGCGGATGCCGGGGACTCCCTGGCCATCGAGGTGCGCGAGCGGCTGGTCGACAACGTGGCGGCGGCAGTGCGCTTGCTCGTGCTCACGGTGGATGTCGACGACGTCGTCATCGGCGGCGGCCTCTCCTCTCTCGGTGACGTCCTGCTGGCCGACGTGCGCGGCGTGCTCGAGGGCTGGGCCGCGAGCTCGGAGTTCCTGGCATCGCTGCAGCTCCCCGAACGCGTGGCTCTCGTGCCGAACGACTTCCCGGCCGCTGCCGTCGGTGCTGCGCTCGTCGGCGCCGGAGACGCGCCGGTCACGGAGACGGCCGAGTCCGTCGAGGTGGTCTGATGGCCGAAGTCGTGCTCGTCCACGATCCGGCGGAGGGCGGCGAGCTCGCCGCCGAGCTGATCGCACGCCTGGTCGCACGCACGCCGGATGCCGTGCTGGGACTGGCCACCGGATCCACCCCGCTTCCCCTGTGGAAGGCGCTCGCCGCGCGCTCGCTCGACCTGGGGCGGGTGCGCGGCTTCGCGCTCGACGAGTACATCGGCCTGCCCGGCCGGGCACCCGGAGAGCTACCGCTCGGTCATCACGCGCGATGTCGTCGAGCCTCTCGGGCTCGATCCGGCTCTGGTACGGGTACCCGGCGATGATGGCGAAGGGACGGAGGGCGCGGGGGAGCGCTACGAGCGCGACATCGAGGCGGCAGGGGGCGTCGACCTGCAGGTGCTCGGAATCGGACGCACCGGACACATCGGATTCAACGAGCCCGGCTCGTCGCTGGTGTCGCGTACCCGCGTCAAGACGCTCACCGAGCAGACCCGTGCCGACAACGCGCGCTTCTTCGACACACCCGAGGACGTGCCGCGGCACTGCCTCACGCAGGGCCTCGGCACGATCCTCCAGGCGCGGCACCTGGTGCTGCTCGCGTTCGGCGCCGGCAAGGCCGACGCGATCGCGGGCGCGGTGGAGGGACCGGTGTCGTCGTCGCTGCCCGGCTCGGCGATTCAGTTGCATCCGCTCGTGACGGTCATCGTCGACGAGGCGGCCGGCGAGAAGCTCGCCTACCGCGACTACTACCGCTACTCCTGGGACAACCGGCTCCCGTTCGAGCGCTGAGCGCCGACCACCGGCAGGCTCGTCCCCTGCTGACTCGGGACGTCGTAGATGTCAGGAGAGGCGAGCGCCCGCAGCCCAGACGCCCGTGACGTGATGGGTGTCGTCGAGGACGACCAGGTCTGCGGCGTAGCCCGGCTCGACGAGGCCGAACCGGTCGCCGAGGCCGATGGCCCGCGCGGGAACCACTGTCAGCGCCGCAACCGCAGCGGGGGCCGGGATGCCGATCCTCAGGGCCTGGCGGAGCGCCGCATCCTGGGTGAGCGTGGAGCCCGCGATGGTCGAGGTTCCCGAGAGGTGTGCGAGCCCGTTCCGTACGCTCACATTGAGCGAGCCGAGTCGGTAGTCCCCGTCGTCCGCGCCCGCCGCGGCCATCGCATCCGTCACCAGGGCGACGCGACCCGGCGCCTGCTCGAGCAGCAGGCGGGCGACGTCGGCGTGGACATGCTCGCCGTCGAGGATGAGCTCGAGGGTCACCCGTTCGTCCTCGAGGGCGGCGACGACCGGCCCAGGCGCGCGGTGATGGATGCCTGGCATGGCATTGAAGGCGTGGGTCAGCATGCGCGCCCCCGCATCGAACGCGGCACGGGTCTGCTCGGCGGTGGCCTCGGTGTGCCCGACAGCGACGACGACACCGGCATCGACGAGCTGCGGGATCGCCTCGAGCGCACCCGGAAGCTCGGGGGCGAGCGTGAGCTGTCGCAGCGTGCCGCCCGCCGCCTTCACGAGCCCGTCGATGTCCGCATCGTCGGGAGCACGGAGGTAGTCGGCGTTGTGGGCTCCCCGGCGCGCGGTGGCGAGGAACGGTCCTTCGAGGTGGGCGCCGAGTACCAGAGGATCGGATGCCGTCAGCTCGGCGATCTCCCGCAGTCGCTCGCGCAGTTCGGCGAGCGGGTTGGCCACCAGGCTGATGAGGGCGCGAGTCGTCCCGTGCCGGCGGTGAGCGGCCAGTGCCGCGGCAAGCTCGCCGCCGCCGTCGTCGTAGGCGTGACCGCCTCCGCCGTGCCCGTGCAGGTCGACGAAGCCGGGGACAACGGTCGCGCCGCCCAGATCGACGGTGTCGTCGGCATCCGGGGCACCTGCACCTGAGCCGGTCGCCGCGATCGCGTCGCCGTCGAAGAGCACCCAGGAGTCGCGCACCTCGCCGCGCTCGTCGAGGCGTGCGCTCGAGCGCAGGAGGACCGTCACAGGTCGAGCCTAGAAGGCGCAGGCACCCTTTCGGCGGATGGCGGTCACTTGAAGATGATCGTCCGCACCCCGTCGAGCAGCACACGGTCCTCCGCGAACCACTTCACGGCCTGCGTGAGCGTGCGCGACTCCTCGTCCTGGCCGATCGCCACGAGCTCGGCGGGCGTGCGGGTGTGATCGACGCGCACGATGTTCTGCTCGATGATCGGGCCCTCGTCGAGATCGCTCGTCACGAAATGCGCGGTGGCGCCGATGATCTTGACCCCGCGCGCGTGCGCCTGCTTGTAGGGGTTCGCGCCCTTGAAGCCCGGGAGGAACGAGTGATGGATGTTGATGATCCGGCCCGCGAGCGCCGCGCACAGTTCCGGCGACAGGATCTGCATGTACCGGGCGAGCACGACGAGCTCGATGTCGTGCTCTTCGACGACCTCGAGCACGCGCCGCTCGAACGCGGCCTTCTGCGCGGTCCCCTTCACCGGATGGGCCTCGAACGGCACGTCGTAGAACGCAGCGAGCTCGGCGAGGTCGGGGTGGTTGGCCAGCACCAGCGGGAGCTCGACCGGCAGCTGTCCGGCGCGCTGGCGGAAGAGCAGGTCGTTCAGGCAGTGCGCGGCGGTCGAGACCAGCACGAGGGTGCGCAGGGGGCGGCCGACGACGTCGAGCCGCCATGTCATCCCGTACTTCGCCGGTGACCGGCGAGAGGGCGGCCTCGAAGCACGTCGCGCGAGGCGTCCGACTCGACCTGCAGGCGCATGAAGAAGGTGCCGGTGTCGTCGCTCGAGAACTGCTGCGACTCGGTGATGTTGCCCGCGGCCTCGACGATCGCGCCGCTGATGGCGTGCACGATGCCGGGGCGGTCCTCGCAGACGAGCGTGAGGATCCAGTGAGTGGATTCGGCGGGCACCACGCCAGCCTATTGGCGTGCCAGCGACGCTCAGCGCGCGCCGATATCGTGGGAGCCGATGACGACGCGCACTGCGGCCCCTGCCTTCCCGTTCTTCCGGCTGCTGGTGATCACGGGTGCGATCTTCGCGGCGGTCACGAGCGAGTTCCTGCCGACCGGGCTGCTGCCCGACATGGCGAGCGAGCTGCGGGTGTCGGAGTCGCAGATCGGGCTCCTCGTCACGATCTTCGCGGGCACGGTGGTCGCTCACCACCGTCCCGCTCACCGCCGCTCACGAACCGCTACTCGCGCAAGTGGCTGATGGTGCTGCTGCTCGGCGTCTTCACGATCGCGAATCTGCTCGCCGCCATCGCCCCGACCTACGAGTTCCTGGTCGGCGCCCGCATCCTCGGCGGTGCAGCGCACGGGCTGTTCTGGTCGGTGACCGGCCCGTACGCGTCCCGCCTGGTGCCCCGGCACCAGCTCGCGCGCGCGGTCTCGGTCACCGGAGCCGGAGGAACCGCCGCGTTCGTCCTCGGAGTCCCGATCGGCACCGCCCTCGGACACGCCCTCGGCTGGCGGCTCGCCTTCGGCGTGATGGCGGGCGTGGTGCTGCTGTTCCTCCTTCTCGTCGTCTTCCTCCTGCCGCCGGTCGAGCACATGGTGCCGCTCGCGACCGGCGAGATCGCAGTCCCGCTGCGACGCGACCGCACGCTCCCGGCGGTCGTGATCGTCGCGATCAGCGTGACCCTGCTGGTCGTCGGGCAGAACACGTACTACACGTACATCGTCCCCTGGGCGATCCAGGTCGGCGGCGTCGATCCCGACGCCGTGAGCGGTCTCCTGTTCGCCTACGGCGCGGCCGGAGCGATCGGGCTGGTCGTCGCGGGCCTCTTCGGCGACCGGTATCCACGCTTCCTCGTGGCACTGCTCGTCGCCGGTGTCGGCCTGAGCGTCGCCGCGCTCGCCGTGTTCGGGCCCGGCTCGAGCCCGGCCGTGGTGGCGGGCCTCATCGCCTGGAGCATTTGCTTCGGCGGCCTCCCCTCGCTGTTCCAGACCCGGATGCTGCACGCCGCCTCACTGCGGATGCGCGACACCGCCTCGGCCTGGCTCACGATCGCGTTCAACCTCGCGATCGGCCTCGGTGCACTCGTCGGAGGCGGCCTGCTCGACACCTTCGGGATCGCCGTGCTCCCCTACGCCGAGGTCGTCTTCATCGTGATCGCCCTCGCATTCGTCCTGTCGACCGATCGCCGGCGCATCGCCGCGCACGCCACCCACACCGAGGACATCCCGACCCGCCCCTGACGCTCTGCAAACGCTGGTGCACGTCGGCCGCCGACAGCGATAGGTTGTCTGCCATGACGACCACCAAGACGCCCGCCGAATCGGCCGGCACGACCAAGACAGGGGTCGAGCTCACCGGGCTCGAGACCATCGCCGAGAGTGAGCGACACGGCAAGCCGAGCGGCCTCTTCTGGCCGTGGTTCGCCGCCAACGTATCCGTATTCGCGATCGCCTATGGCTCGTTCGTGCTCGGATTCGGCATCTCGTTCTGGCAGGCCACGATCGTCGGCGTGATCGGCATCGTCGTCTCCTTCTTCCTGGTCGGGGTCGTGTCCCTGGCCGGCAAGCGAGGCTCGGCGCCCACCATGGTGCTCAGCCGCGCGCAGTTCGGCGTCAACGGTGCGCGCGTACCCGCGTTCCTGTCCTGGATCCTCACCGTCGGGTGGGAGACGGTGCTCACGGTGAGCGCGGTCTTCGCGGTCGACGCGACGGTCCAGGCACTCGGCGGTCCGGCCGACAGTCCGGTGACGAAGATCATCGCGCTCGTCGTCATCGCGGCCGTCGTCGTCGTGGTCGGCGTGTACGGCTTCAAGCTGATCATGCGGCTGCAGCTCTGGATCACGATCGTCACCGGCGCGATCACGATCGTCTACCTGGTCACGGTGCTGCCGCTCATCGACTTCTCGGCCGTGACGGCCGTCGAGGCCGGATCCCTGGCCGCCGTCATCGGCGCCCTGGTGTTCATGATGACGGGCTTCGGGCTCGGCTGGGTCAACGCCGGCGCCGACTACTCGCGCTACCTGCCGCGCAACTCCAGCGGCAAGGCGGTCGTCGGGTGGACAACGTTCGGCGCGGCTCTCGCACCGGTCGTGCTGCTCATCGTCGGTCTGCTGCTCGCCGGGCTCGTCTGAGGAGCTCGGTGCCGCGATCTCGTCGTACTCCCTCGGCCCCCTCGTCGGGCTGTCGCCGGCGTGGCTCCTCATCCCGTTCGCGCTCGTGGTGGTCCTCGGCCTGGTGGCCGGCGCGATCATGGACATCTACTCGTCCGGGCTGTCCCTGCTCGCGGTCGGCCTGCGGGTTCCGCGGCCCGTCGCCGCCGGCATCGACGGCATGCTGATGGTGCTCGCCTCGATCTACGTGCTGTTCTTCGCGGCGGACTTCTTCGGTGCATTCCAGGGGTTCCTGATCACCCTCGGGGTGCCGATCGCGGTCTGGGCCGGAATCTTCGTCGCCGACGTCATCCTGCGCAAGAAGGACCTGGCCGATGCCGAGCTCTACACGAGTACGGGCCGCTACGGCAGCGTGCGCTGGGTGTCCATCGCCCTCCTGGTCGTCGGCACCGTGATCGGCTGGGGTCTGGTGACCAACACCTATGCCGAATGGCTGGGCTGGCAGGGCTACCTGTTCGGCCCGGCAGACGGCGCGTTCCGTGCCGACTGGGGCTTCTCCAACCTCGGCGTGCTCGTCGCGCTGCTCATCGGCTTCCTGGGGTACCTGCTCCTCGGCCGTTCGGCGGTGAAGGCTCAGGAGTCCAAATGACGGTTGCCCCCTGGCTCGTCGCCATCGATATGCAGGTGATCTTCGCCGAGTCGACGAGCAAGTGGGCTACTCCCGAATACGACCGGGCGGCAGCCGGCATCAGCCGGCTGCTTCCCGCGTTCGGGGACCGGACGATCTTCACGCGGTTCGTCGCGCCCGAGAAGCCGCACGGCGCCTGGGTGCCGTATTACGCCCTGTGGCCGTTCGCGCTCGTCCCGCAGGACGACCGGCTGTACGACCTGACCGAGCCCTTCGCCGGCAGCGCTCCGCACGTCGAGACGCGCGAGACGTTCGGCAAGTGGGACGCGGACTTCGCAGCCGCGATGGGCGGTTCCACCGAGATGGTGATCACGGGGGTGTCGACCGACTGCTGCGTGATCTCCACGGCCCTGGCGGCCGCCGACGCCGGCGTGCACGTGCGGGTCGCGGCCGACGCCTGCGCCGGTCTGAGCCCCGCCGACCACCAGCGCGCACTCGATGCGATGGCGCTCTACGCGCCGCTCATCGAGATCACCACCGTCGACGAGGTGCTGGAGTCGCTGACGTGAGCACGGCGGGCGACGACCTCCACGATCGCGCGCTCGCCGCACTGCACGGCCTCGCGATCGGCGACGCCCTCGGGATGCCGACGCAGCTGATGTCGCAGGGTGCGATCGCCGAGCGTTTCGGGATCCTCGATGGCTTCCGCGACGCGGCGGCGGATCACCCGATCGCGGCCGGGATGCCCGCCGGCTCGATCACCGACGATACGGAGCAGGCGCTCCTGGTCGCGCACGCCCTGATCGAGCGGGATGGTCACCTCGACGCCGGGGACATGGCGCGCAGACTGGCCGCTTGGGAGGACGGGATGCGCGCGCGCGGATCTCTCGATCTGCTCGGGCCCTCGACGCGTGCCGCCGTCGCAGCGGTGCTCTCCGGCACACCACCGGAAGCGGCTGGACGCTACGGCTCGACCAACGGAGCCGCCATGCGCGTGACCCCGGTCGGGATCGCCGTCCCGCCGGGGGACACCATGCACCGGCTTGTCGACGCCGTGCACGACTCGGCGCGGGCCACTCACGACACGGGCGTCGCGATCGCCGCGGCCTCGGCGGTCGCCGCCGCGGTGAGCGCTGGCATCTCCGGTGCCACGTGGCAGGAGGCGACCGACCAGGCAGTGTGGGCCGCACAGGCGGCCGAGGGCCGAGGGCACTGGGTCGCGGGAGCCGATATCGCTGCGCGCATCGGGCTGGCGATCGAGCAGGCACACGTCGACGAGGTCATCTCCCTGATCGGCACCAGTCTCGCGTCGCAGGAGTCGGTGCCCGCAGCCTTCGGATTCCTGGCGATCGCCGACGGGCGACGGCTGGACGGCCGCCCGCCTCGCCGCGGCCGCCGGTGGCGACACCGACACGATCGCCGCGATGGCGGGCGCGATCGCGGGAGCCTGCGGCTCGGTGTTCCCCGCCGAGGCGATCGCCCAGGTGACGGCGGTCAACTCCCTCGACCTGGATCCCGTCGTCGACGGGCTGCTCGCCCTTCGGTCGCGCTGATGCCCCGGCTGGTGAGCGTCGGGAACGTGGTCGTCGACCTCGTGGCCGAACTTCCGCGCCTGCCGACGTCGGGGGAGGACCTGACGGCCACCGCATCCGGGATCTCGATCGGCGGCAGCGCCAACACGCTCGTCGCCGCCCGTCGCCAGGGTCTCGCGGCGGTCTATGCGGGCGCGCACGGCTCGGGGCCACTCGGCGCATTCGTCCGTGCGGAGCTCGAACGACACGGCATCGGGATCGCGCACGCGCCCGTCGAGGGCGACACCGGCTGGGACGTGGCCGTCGTCGAGCCCGGCGGCGAGCGCACGTTCGTCACGACCGTCGGAGCGGAGGCGCAGCTCGACGCGGCCGCCCTCTCGACGCTCGCATTCGAGGCGGGCGATCTGCTGCACGTCTCGGGATACGGGCTCGGCCGCGAGCCGAGCGGAAGCGCCCTCGCCGGCTGGCTCCCCTCGGTGGATCGAACGGTCACCGTGCTGCTCGATCCGGGCCCGCTCGGCGCCGAGCTCGCGCCCGAGATCATCGAGCCGGTGCTGGAGCGCATCGACTGGTGGAGCGGAAACGAGCGTGAGGCGCTCGCCGCGACCGGCGCCCGGGATGCGGTCATCGCGGCCGACAGGCTCAGCGGACGCGGCTTCGGGGTCGTCGTCCGGCAGGGTGCAGCCGGGTGCCTGATCGTCGAACGCGAGCGACTCGTCCAGCACGTCGAGGGGTTCGCGGTCGACGCGATCGACAGCAACGGAGCAGGCGACGCACATGTCGGGGTGTTCCTCGCAGCGCTGGCATCCGGGCTCGCGCCCCAGGACGCGGCGCGGCGGGCCAATGCCGCAGCCGCGATCGCCGTGAGCCGACGCGGGCCGACCTCCGCGCCGACCGCAGAAGAGCTCGACGCCTTCATCGCCAGCCACCCGGCCAACTGATAACCTGACCCCGTCGCAACTGGCGTTCGGATGGGACACCATCGGGAAGCGACGGCAAAAGGGACTCGGTCGCACGCCTGGGCCGTCCGGTGATCGAGCTTGTCGAGATCCTCCCTCCACCCCGTGAAGACAGGAGCGCCCGTTGACCGACACATTCAATCTCCCCCTCTCCGAGGTCGACCCCGAAGTCGCCGCCGCACTCGAGCAGGAGCTCGGCAGGCAGCGCGACACCCTCGAGATGATCGCGAGCGAGAACTTCGTTCCGCGCGCCGTGCTCGAGGCCCAGGGTTCGGTCCTCACGAACAAGTACGCCGAGGGCTACCCCGGCCGCCGCTACTACGGCGGCTGCGAGTTCGTCGACATCGTCGAGACCCTCGCGATCGACCGTGCGAAGAGCCTCTTCGGCTCGGAGTTCGCCAACGTGCAGTCCCACTCGGGCGCGTCGGCCAACGCCGCCGTCCTGGCCGCGATCGCGACCCCGGGCGACCGCATCCTGGGCATGGATCTCGCAGCCGGCGGGCACCTCACACACGGCATGAAGCTGAACTTCTCCGGCAAGCTCTACGAGGCGCACGCCTACGGCGTCGACCCCGAGACCTCGCGCGTCGACATGGATGTCGTGCGCGAGCGGGCGCTCGAGGTGAAGCCGCAGGTGCTCATCGCCGGGTGGTCCGCGTACCCCCGTGAGCTGGACTGGGCCGCGTTCCGTGCGATCGCCGACGAGGTCGGCGCGCTGCTCTGGGTCGACATGGCGCACTTCGCCGGACTCGTTGCAGCAGGCCTCCACCCGAGCCCCGTGCCGCATGCGCACGTCACCTCGTCGACGGTGCACAAGACCATCGGCGGGCCGCGCTCCGGCTTCATCCTCACGAACGACGCCGACCTCGCGAAGAAGCTCAACTCCAACGTCTTCCCCGGTCAGCAGGGCGGGCCGCTCATGCACGTGATCGCGGCGAAGGCGACGGCGTTCAAGCTCGCGGCGACGCCGGAGTTCACGGACCGTCAGGAGCGCACCAAGCGGGGCGCCGCCATCCTGGCCGAACGCCTCACCGCGCCGGACGCGACCGCGGCGGGCATCGACGTGCTCACGGGCGGCACCGATGTGCACCTCGTGCTCGTCGACCTGCGCACGTCCGAGATGACGGGCAAGGAGGCCGAGGACCGGCTGCACGAGGTCGGCATCACGGTGAACAAGAACGCCGTGCCGAACGACCCGCGGCCCCCGATGGTGACGTCGGGCGTGCGGATCGGCACCCCGGCGCTCGCCACCCGTGGTTTCGGCGACACCGAGTTCACCGAGGTGGCCGACATCATCGCCCACACGCTCATGCCCGACGCCGATATCCCGGCGCTCGCGGCGAGGGTCACGGCGCTGGCGAAGAAGTTCCCGCTGTACGACGGGCTCACGTCCCCCGGGACGTGGAAATGACGGCTGCCAGAAGATGACGGCAACACGTCTCGACGGCACCGCCACCGCCTCCGCGATCAAGCAGGAGCTGAAGGTACGGGTCGCGGCGTTGCGCGAGCGCGATGTCGTGCCCGGCCTCGGCACCCTGCTGGTCGGCGAGGATCCGGGGTCGCTCAGCTACGTGGGCGGCAAGCACCGCGACTCGGCGGAGGTCGGCATCGAGTCGATCCGCGTCGACCTTCCGGCGACGGCATCCGAGGCCGAGGTGCGCTCCGCGATCGCCGGGCTCAACTCCGACCCGCGGGTGACCGGCTACATCGTCCAGCTGCCGCTGCCGGACGGCATCGACGAGAACGCGATGCTCGAGCTCATCGACCCCGTCAAGGACGCCGACGGCCTGCACCCCACGAACCTCGGCCGGCTCGTGCTCGGAGTCGACGGGGAGCTGCATTCCCCCCTGCCCTGCACCCCGGCCGGGATCGTCGAGCTGCTGCGACGCCACGATGTCCCGATCGCGGGCAAGCACGTGGTCATCATCGGCAGCGGCCTCACGGTCGGCCGGCCGCTCGGCCTCGTCTTCACCCGCAAAGGCGTTGATGCGACGGTCACCCTCACCCACTCGCGCACGGTCGATCTGGCGACCGAGGTGGCGCGCGCGGACATCGTGGTCGCGGCGATCGGGGTGCCGCACTTCGTGAAGCCCGAGTGGATCAAGCCCGGCGCCGCGGTCCTGGATGTCGGGGTCACCCGCGTCGGGACGTCCGACTCCGGCACGTGCGCAGCTGCACGGCGACGTCGATCCCGGTGTCGCGGAGGTCGCGGGGTGGCTGTCACCGAACCCCGGCGGCGTCGGACCGATGACGCGCGCGTTGCTGCTGTCGAACGTGGTGGCCGCCGCCGAGCGCGCTCTCGCGGGCTAGGCGTCGCGTTTGGCGCCGTCGGACGCTGCGACGGTGAACGTCTCCGGCTGCCCGAAGCCGTGCTCGGCGAAGCCGCCGTCGATCGCGACCTGAAGCCGCGAGACCTCATCGACCGGCACGAGGGCGATCGCCGCGCCGCCGAACCCGCCGCCGGTCATGCGTGCGCCGAGGGCGCCGCCCGACTGGGCGATCTCCACCGCGAGGTCGAGTTCGGGGGTCGAGATCTCGAAGTCGTCGCGCATCGACCTGTGCGACGCATCGAAGAGCGGGCCGAGCGCAGCCGGATCGCCGCCTCGGAGAGCGGCCACCGCATCCAGGACCCGCTGGTTCTCGGTCACCACATGCCGCATGCGCCGGAACGTCTCGTCGGTCAGGATCTTCTGGCCACGCTCGAGGTCCTCGACCGTCAGGTCGCGGAGCGAGTCGACGTGCATGAGCAACGCCGCCCTCTCGCAGGCGGCGCGGCGCTCGCCGTAGCCGCCCGACGAGTGTTCGTGCTTGACGCCGGTGTCGATGACGACCAGCTCGAGCCCGACATCGGAGAAGCCCAGCGGCACGAGCTCGGTTTCGAGGGAGCGGCAGTCGAGGAAGACGGCGGCGTCCTGGCGCCCCAGAAGCGATGCGGTCTGGTCCATGATGCCGGTCGGGGCTCCGACGAAGTCGTTCTCCGCGCGGCGGCCGACCTCCGCGAGCTCCGCCCGCGACAGGTCGAGGTGCCAGAGATCGACGAGAGCGATCGCGGTCGCGCTCTCGATCGCGGCAGACGACGACAGCCCCGCGCCCACCGGTACGTTCGACTCGAACATCAGGTCGAGACCGGGCATCGCCGTCAGGTCGGTGCCGAGCTCGCCGAGCGCCCATGCGACACCTGCCGGGTACGCGCCCCACTCGAGCGGCGATTCGCCGTCGCGGGCGGCCACCGGCTGCAGGCCGTCGAGGTCGGCCAGGGCGACCTCGAGATAGAGGGTGTCGTCGTCGTCGAAGGTGCTGGCGATGCGCAGGATGCCGTCATCGCGCGGGCCCGCCGCGACCAGGGTCCTGCCGGTCGATCGCGAACGGCAGCACGAAGCCCTTGTTGTAGTCGGTGTGCTCGCCGATCAGGTTGACCCGGCCGGGCGCCGACCAGATCCCTGCCGGCTTGTGCCCGAAGCGCTCGCGGAAGGCCGCGCGAACGTCGTCTCGCAGGTCCGTCATGCTCGGTCGATCGCCTTCCGGATGGTCTCGGCGGCGACCTCGGGCGGCACATCGCCCACCCATGCGCCCATCGCCGACTCCGACCCTGCCAGATATTTGAGCTTGTCGGCAGCGCGGCGCGGCGAGGTGAGCTGCAGATGCAGGCGGAACGTGTCGCGCCCCTGCCGCACCGGCGCCTGATGCCAGGCCGCGATGTACGGCGTCGGGGTGGCGTAGATCTCGTCGATGCCGCGAAGCAGCCGTAGGTACAGCGTGGCGAGCTCGTCGCGCTCGGCCACGGTCGTCTCCGCGAAGTCAGCGACGTGCCGGTGAGGCAGCATGTGCACCTCGAGCGGCCACCGTGCGGCGAACGGCACGAACGCGGTCCAGTGCTCCCCGGCGAGCACGACCCGATCGCCGGCGCGTTCGAAGTCCAGGATGCGGGAGAAGAGGTCGGGTGCGCTGCGGTCGATCGATCGCAGGGTCGCGAGCGTCTTCGGAGTGATGTACGGGTAGGCGTAGATCTGGCCGTGCGGGTGATGCAGCGTGACCCCGATCTCCTCGCCGCGGTTCTCGAACGGGAAGACCTGCTCGATGCCCGGCAGCGCCGACAGGGCGGCGGTCCGATCGGCCCACGCCTCGATCACGGTCCGGGCGCGCGAGGGCGTCTGGGTGCCGAACGAGCCCTCGTGCTCGGGACTGAAGCAGACCACCTCGCAGCGCCCGACGCTCGTGCGCGTGCGGCCGAGCCCGAGTTCGGCGAGGTCGTCGAGACCGCGAGGCGCATCGGGCGCGTCGGCGAGAGCGGGGCCGAAGGCGGGCGAGCGGTTCTCGAACACGGCGACGTCGTAGAGCGACGGCACCTCGGACGGGTTCTCGGGAGTCTGAGGGGCGAGCGGGTCTCGGTCGGCCGACGGCAGGAACACACGGTTCTGCCGGGCGGCCGCGATCGAGACCCACTCGCCGGTGAGCACGTCCTGCCTCATGGTCGCGGCGGCGGGACGGGGGTCGAGGGTGCGTGCGTCGACGGCCCGATCCGGCCCCAGCGTCGTGTCGGCGTCGTCGAAGTAGATGAGTTCGCGTCCGTCGGCGAGCGTCGTGGTGCGCTTGACGATCCCGGTGGCCATGGCATTACGATATCGAAAGTCACCGCTTCGAATACGAAGAGAATCGAAAGACAGGATGTCGGATCCCGCCGCAGTGCGCCGACAGAGTCTCGCGCGCCTGCTCTCGGCCCGCGGGTTCGTCCGGGTCGCCGACGCGAGCCACGAACTCGGTGTGAGCGAGGTCACCATCCGCGGGGATCTGAGCGCGCTCGAACGCGATGGGAAGGCGGTGCGCGTCCACGGCGGGGCGATGCCCGCCGACGCGTTCGTCGACCGGGAGTCGCCGGTCGAGTCGACCCGCGACCAGGAGGCGTCGGCCAAGCGGGCGATCGGGATCGCGGCCGCGCGGCTCGTCTCGTCGGGCGACTGCGTCTACCTCGACGCGGGCAGCACGGCGCTCGCGGTCGCGGACGCACTGCTCGACCGCCGCGAGCTACACGACGTGATCGTCGTCACGAGCGCTCTCGCTCTGGCCCTCGCGCTCGAGCCGGCGATCCCGCGGTTCGAGGTGATCGTCACCGGTGGCACGCTCCGTCCGCTCCAGCATTCGTTGGTCAACCCGTTCGCGGCCCCGATGCTCGCATCTCTGCGCTTCGACCTACGCCTTCATCGGCTGCAACGGCATCCATCCTCGGCACGGGGTGACGAACGTCAACCTGCCGGAGGCCGAGGTCAAGACGCTCGCTCTGCGCGCCGCCCGCAGCGGAGTGCTCGTCGCCGACGGCAGCAAGCTCGGGCGCACCGATGTCGCGGTCATCGGAGCGGTCGGCGACTTCCAGACGCTGGTCACCGCGGGGCCGGCTCCCGACGGCGTGCTCGACGAGCTGCGTGCGACGGGCATCGAGGTCGTGGTCTCGCCCTAGGCTGATCCAGTGACCACCGCCACCGGCACGCCCATCGTCCTCGAACGCGGCGACGTGCGCGCCGAGCTCGGCACGGTGGCGGCTCTGCTCCGCTCGCTCACCGTCGGCGGGGTTGCGCTCGTGGAGCACACCCCGGCCGAACAGACCCCGCCGTTCTGCAACGGCATCGTGCTGGCGCCGTGGCCGAACCGGGTGCGCGACGCGCGCTGGACGCTCGACGGCGAGCAGCAGCAGCTCGACCTCACCGAGCCGGCCCGCGGCGGCGCCCTGCACGGCCTGCTGCAGTTCACCGACTACGAGGTGCCGCGATCAGGCCCCGGATGCGGTGACGCTCGGCGCGTTCATCGCCGCCCCAGCACGGCTGGCCGTTCGCCCTCGACACCTGGGTGCGTACGCGCTCGAGCCGCGACGGGATCACGGTCACGCACGGCGTCGCGCAACCGTCGGGCGACGCCGGCGCCGTGGGCGGTCGGGACGCATCCCGTTCCTGCGGGTCGGCGACGTCCCGGTCGAGCAGCTCACGCTCACCGCGCCCGCCGCCACGCTACTTCGAGGTCGACGAGCGACTCAATCCGACGGCCGAGTCGCCGGTCGACGGCACGCCGTCGATCTCCGCGCGGACCCGGCTCGTCGGCGCACTCGCCCTCGACACCGCCTACGGCTCGCTCGAGCACGCCCACCCGGCCGACGGCCGCGGCGACAGCGCGTGGCTGCGACGCGCCCGACGGCGCGCGCACGACCCTCTGGCAGGACCTCGACTGGGGCTACCTGCAGGTCTTCACGACGACGATCTTCCCGCGCGCCGACGGTGCACGGGCGACGCCGTCGCCGTCGAGCCGATGACCGGCCCCGCCGGACGCACTCAACTCCGGGGCAGGGCCTGCATCTGGCTCGAGCCCGGCGCGAGCTGGCAGGGCTCGTGGGGCCTGCGGCTACTGGCCCGCATGAGCCCGCCATGACCCGCGTCCCGCGCCGCACAGGTGCGCCGCTGGCGCAAGTACCTCGCCGACGAGCGCGCCGAGGCCGCCGTCTACCGCGAGCTCGCCGAGCGCAAGACCGGCGAGGAGCGCGACGATCCTGCTCGGGCTCGCCGAGGCCGAGGGGCGGCACGAGGCGCACTGGCTCGAGTTGCTCGGCGACGACGCCGGGATCGCCGCGCGTCGATCTGCGGACCCGGGTGCTGGTGTTCCTCGCGCGGCACTTCGGCAGCCTGTTCGTGCTGGCGCTCGCCCAGCGTGCCGAGGCGCGTTCTCCGTACGACGACGACGCGGACGCGACCGACACGATGGCGGCCGACGAGCGCATCCACGGCGAGGTGGTGCGCGGCCTCGCGGCGCGCGGACGCACGCGCGCGGCCGGCAGCTTCCGGGCGGCGGTGTTCGGCGCGAACGACGGGCTGGTGAGCAACCTCGCGCTCGTGCTCGGCATCGGCGCGACCGGGCGTCCCGCCGGTCGACGGTGCTGTTCACCGGGATCGCGGGCCTGCTCGCCGGCGCTCTGTCGATGGGGGCGGGGGAGTACGTGTCGGTGCGCTCGCAGCGCGAACTGCTCGAGGCATCCCGGCCCGACCCCGCGTCGCAGGCGGCGCTCGCCCACCTCGACGTCGACGCGAACGAGCTCGCCCTGGTCTACCGGGCGCGCGGGCATGTCGGAGGCCGACGCGGCCGCCCAGCGCGCCGCGCGTGCTCGCGACGCACCACCTCGACAGCGACGATCCGGATGCGGTGGGCGTCGACCCGGCGGACGCGCGTCGGGTCGGCGTGGGGCGCCGCGATCTCGAGCTTCCTGTTCTTCGCGTCGGGAGCGCTCATCCCGGTGCTGCCGTACCTCGTTCGGCGCGACCGGGCTGCACGGCGGTCGTGATCGCGGCCGCCGCCGTCGGTCTCGCCCTGATCGGCACGGGCGCCGTCGTCGGCGTGCTGTCGGGTGCGTCGCCGCTCAAGCGGGCGCTGCGCCAGCTCGCGATCGGGTTCGGCGCGGCCGCGGCGACCTACGCGCTCGGCCTGCTGTTCGGCGCCACGCTCGCGCTGAGCCGACGCTCACACGGCGCGGCACGCAGCCCGCCTGCTGCAGCGTCTCGATGAGCCGGCGCACCAGCCGCGCGGCGGTCTCGGTCGTGAGGTCGAGGCCGTCTTCTGCCGTCGCCGATGTAGACGGCGACCATCGGGTCGCCGTCGTCGGCGTGCAGCTCGATCAGCAGCTCGACGCCGTGCGACGTCGTGCGGACGGCGCCCTGCCGGATCGCGATGCCCGGAACCGTCGACCGTCGCACCCCGGTGCCGGCGCGCGCCCGCTCTCGTCTTCGTCGGCGTGGTCGGCGACGCACCACGCCGGGCAGGCGCTCGGTCGTCGCTGGCTCATGCGGCTGCCTCCTCGATCGGTGCGTGCAGGTTAGGTCCGGACAGCGACATCGTTCGGTGACGTGGGAGGAACCCGACTCCGCGCGAGGAGTGAAGGGAGGGTGTGAGCGGCGGGGTCAGGTCCGCACCGCCCAGGGCGCTGAGGGGATCCGGCCGGGATGCGCCGTGGAGGTTCCCTCACGTCCGATGATACTCATCAGTATGTAGACTTTCAAGTATCATCTCGAAATCGTTGATGCGTGGAAGGTGAACTGCAGCGCATCGCCGGCGCCAACATCCGGGCCTATCGCGTCGAGCAAGAGGCATCAGTCAGGAAGAGCTCGCGGACGCACTCGGCGTGCACCGCACCTACATGGGCGGCGTCGAACGCGGCGAGCGCAACCTCACCCTGCGCTCGCTCGAGCGCCTCGCCGAGCGCATGGGCGTCGACCCGGTGACGCTGCTGACGTCGCCGGCATCCTGACGCTTCCCGGCGTCCTCGTCTGGTCGTAGGCTGCGGGTGCGGGGCCGGCCGCGTCATGTGACGGAAGGCCCATGCAGCACGCGCTCGAAGACTCCTACGCCGCGCTCGAACGGGCGCGCCGCGAGTACGTACCCGGCTGGCATCCGCTGCTCTCCGCCGTCGAGACGTCGCCCGGCGAGTGGATGATGATGGCCCAGTACGGGCAGTGCTACGGCGTCATCCGTCTGCTCGAGTTCGGCGGAGAACGCGGCTACCGCGCCGTGACGTGGGCCGACGAGAGCCGCGATCGGGAGCTGATCGGGTACTTCCGCACGCTGCGAGCCGCGGCCGCCGCCGCGCACACTCGGTACCTCGAGACGCACGCGCCGCGGCCGGGCGTGGAGTGACGCCGGGACCTCCGCCTCGTGTGCCCCGGACGCGGGGCTCCCGAACGCGGGACTGCTGCCGCCCAGGTCGGCGGAGTACCGTCCGGAAGATGTCCGACGATCACGAACGCCCGCAGAGCCGCGGCCGAGTGATGGACGCCGCAGTCGACCACGAGTTCACCTGGCCGGAATGCGACTTCTGTCACGAGCCGCTGGACTTCCATTCCATCCAGGACGACCCGACCTGGTTCTGCGGGGAGTGCGGCACCGTCGGTTGATACCGCGCGCGCCTGATGACTGTCTGAGGGCACGAGGCTCGCGTAGCGTTGAGGCATGGCGAAGACCCCCGATCACTACGACGTCATCGTGATCGGAGCCGGGCCGGCCGGCACCGCCGCCGCACTGCGCGCAGCCGAACTCGGCGCGCGGGTCGCGGTCGTCGAAGCGGTGCGCACCGGCGGCACCTGCGTCAACACGGGGTGCGTCCCCACCCGCGTGCTCGCCAAGACGGCTCGCCTCGCGCGCGAGGTGCGGATCGCCCACCAATACGGGCTGGCCGTCAGCGATCCCGTCGTCGACTGGGCTTCGACCGTCGCGCGCGTACGCTCGACGGTCGACCGGGTGCGCGACCTCAAAGCGGAGCCCGAACGGTTCGAACCGGCAGGCATCGACCTCATCCTCGAGGGCCGGGCGCACTTCGCCGACGCGACGACGCTCGAGCTCGACAGCGGCCGCCGCCTCACCGGCGACTCGATCATCGTCGCGCGTCGGCGGCCACTCCCGCCCGCTGCCCATCCCCGGCGCCGAACTCGCGACCGTCCCCGAGCACGTCCTCGACCTCCCGGCGCTGCCCGCGCCGCGTCGCGATCATCGGAGCCGGCAACACCGGCGCCCAGCTCGTGACCGTGTTCAACGCCTTCGGGTCGCAGGTCACCCTGCTCGACGTCGCACCTCGCATCCTGTGCCGTCGCCGACGAGCAGATCTCGGATGCCGTCGGCACCGCCTTCGCGGAGCAGGGCGTCCGGGTGCTCACCGGCATCGAGACGGTCGAGAGTCTCGCCCGCGCCGACGGACGGGACGATCGACGCTGACCTGGCGCGAGGACGGCGACGACGACCGCCGAGCCGTTCGACGCCGTCATCATGGCGACCGGCTGGCCCGCCGATGTCGATGACCTCGGCCTCGAGAGAGGCGGGCGTCGAGATGGTGCGGTCCGCGATCCCGGTCGATCAGTACTTCCGCACCTCGGTGCCGCACATCTTCGCGGTGGGCGACGCGAACGGCCGCGACATGCTCGTGCAGGCGGCGCAGTTCGAGGGCGAGGCCGCCGCCGAGAACGCCGTGCTCGACGCGAACCGCCGCACCCCGCACCACCTGCTGCCGTCCGGCGGGTTCACCGATCCCGACTACGCCGGAGTCGGGCTGACCGAGGCGCGAGGCGCGCGAGCGCGACCCGAACTGCATCGTCGCCGTCGTGCCGTACACGGAGCTCGATCGCGCGGTGATCGACGACCGCGAGCGCGGCTTCCTCAAGCTCATCGCCGATCGCCGCCGCGAGCTGATCCTGCGGCGCCCACGCCGTCGGCGAGAACGCGATCGAGGTCGTGCAGTCGGTCACCACCGCGATGGCGGCCGGGATCGACGTCGCGACGCTCGCCGGGCGTGAAGTTCGCCTACCCCACCTACAGCGCGATCATCGGCCTGGCCGCGCGGAAGCTGCTCGAGGAGCCGGTCGACGGAGACTGACACGCGTCGGCGGGCACACGGAAGCGGGGCCGCGCCCGATGCACGGCCCCGCTGTACCAGCGATGCGACTCACATGTCGTAGTCGTCGTCCCCGCCGGTGTTCCAGTTCACGTCGGTGAACGTCACGGACTTGCTGACCGTCTGACCGTTCGACCCGACGAGGGTGATGGTGGTGTCGAAGGTCTCGCGGTGGTTGCACGGGAACTCGTAGCGCTCACCCTCGCCCTTCGAGTCGGACATGGTGTTCTGGTTGCCGTTCGCGCCGACCTCGTAGCCGTTTTCGGCGTTGGCCTCGTAGTCGTTCGGGGTCCAGTAGACGGCGACGGCGTTGGCACTCGCCCAGGAGATCGACGGCTGAGCCTTGTACTCGGCCTCGCCGGTCGTGTCGCACTCGACGGTGAGGTCGGCGCTGAAGCTGGTGAAGCGGACCGAGTTGTCGACGGGCGCCTGGCCGCCGGAGCCGCCGTCGCCGACCGCCGTCGCCGACGGTCTGACCCTCGGCGGTGCCGGCGCCGGCGTCACTGGTGGGCTCGGCCTCCGGGGTGGCAGAGGTCTGGCTGGTGTCGGTGGATGGCGACTGGTCGCCGGCGTTGAGGGAGCCTGCCGAGTTCTGCCCGACAAGCAGGAACACGACGGCTGTGATGCTGGAGGAGCACGCCGCCGACCGCGATCAGGGCGATGAGGAGCTTGTTGGGGCCGGTGGAGAGAGGAGCCGTGGTCATGATCTTCTGCCTTTCCTGAGGTCTGGAGTGCTGCGTCACTACCGCGACGAACGGGCCGCCATTTGCGGTTGACAAGGTTCTGCCGCGCGGCGGGAACTTTCTGCTACCTGCCGCTGTTCTATTGGGTGCGGCCGCAGCCAGCGGCTCACAAGGAGCAACTCCCATGACCACCACCGAGTACCGCAAGGACCCGACCGCCATCGCGCAGCTCACGCCCCGAGCAGTTCGCGGTGACGCAGCAGGACGCCACCGAGCCCGCCGTTCCGCAACGAGTTCTGGGACAACCACGACGACGGCATCTACGTCGACATCGTCTCGGGCGAGCCGCTGTTCTCGTCGACCGACAAGTTCGACAGCGGGTCGGGCTGGCCGAGCTTCACCCGGCCGATCGAGCCGGCGCAACGTCGTCGAGAACGAGGACCGCAGCTTCTGGATGGTCCGCACCGAGGTGCGCTCGGCGAACGGCGACAGCCACCTCGGCCACCTGTTCGACGACGGCCCCGTCGCACGACGGCGGCCTGCGCTACTGCATCAACTCCGCGGCGCTGCGCTTCGTCCCGGTGGACGAGCTCGAGAGCCAGGGCTACGGTGACTACCGCAGCCTGTTCACCACGAAGGAGGCCTAGATCATGGCCACGAGCACCGAGACCGCGATCCTCGCCGGCGGATGCTTCTGGGGAGCGCAGCAGCTGCTGCGCCGTCGCCCGGGAGTCATCTCGACCCGCGTCGGCTACTCGGGCGGCGACACCCCGAACGCGACCTACCGCAACCACGGCGACCACGCCGAGGCCGTCGAGATCGTCTTCGACCCGCGCGTGATCTCGTACCGCGACATCCTGGAGTTCTTCTTCCAGATCCACGACCCGTCGACGAAGGACCGCCAGGGCAACGACGTCGGCCGCAGCTACCGCTCGGCGATCTTCTACACGAGCGACGAGCAGAAGCCGGTCGCGCTCGACACGATCGCCGACGTCGACGCCTCGGGCCTCTGGCCGGGCAAGGTCGTCACCGAGGTCGAGCCGGCCGGCGACTTCTGGGAGGCCGAGGAGGAGCACCAGGACTACCTGGAGAAGTACCCGAACGGCTACACCTGCCACTTCGTGCGCCCGGGCTGGAAGCTCCCGCACCGCGAGGAGCAGCCCGCGTAGCCAGCCGAACCCGCGGCCCGTCACCTCACGGTGGCGGGCCATACCCGCCGTTCGATGGAAGTGGGCCCGGTGGGGCTCGAACCCACGACCCGCGGATTAAAAGTCCGATGCTCTGCCAACTGAGCTACAGGCCCGTTCGTCCAGAGTACCGGGGCACGAGCGGTGGCGTGGCGGCGTACCGTTGACCCATGGCCGAGTTCAACAAGCCTGCGCTCTTCGGCGGCAACGAGTTCGACGCCTTCGGAGGCGGAGACGATCCTGCCGCCATCCTCCGTGCAGCGCATGACAGCGCACGCAGGTTGCTGGCTCGCGCTCGCGGCACCGACGACCCCGAGGTCGTCGATCGTCTCGTCACCTACACCGACGAGCACGGCCTCGACGCACTCGCCGAACTCTGGGCGCGGTCGTCGCCGCACAGCCTTCCGGGCGCCCTCTGGCGCATCTACCTGGTGCGGGTCCTGATCCGCCAGGATCCGGATGGGGTGGCGCTGTTGTTCCAGCGCGGCACCGAGGTGCTGCCCACCATCGATCCCGTGGTCGCCGGAGCACCACTCCCCGCCGGACCGGCCGAGATCACCGAGCTCGCCGACACCATCCTGCGCGGCGCCTTCGAGGGAGACTTCGCGATCGCCCTCGAGCGGGCGGCGGCATTCTGCCGCGTGACGGCCGCCGGTGCGCTGAGCATCGCCGACGACCAGGAGGTCGCGAGCCCCGAGCGCGCCACCGAGCTGACCACGCGGGCGCAGCGCCTGATCACGACCGCCGATGAACTCATGTCCTGCGCGCGCCTGTCCCGCGCCGACATGCTGGACTGATCGACGCGTAAACTGTCGTGGCCGGGCCGCAGTAACCCCGGGCTCCAATTTTCGCCGCTTCGAGCGGCCTTCCGCCGAGAGGCGTTTCTGCGGCCTGGCTCTACTTCGACTCGTCGCCGAGCAGCGCGTCGAGGTCGACGCCCATCGCGCGCAGCTTCTCCCGCTGCTCTGGCGTGATCTTCGACACATCTCCGACCACCTTGACCGTCGTGCCGGCGCCGATGCCGAGCGGGTTGCCCACGAATCCCGGCCCGGCCGCCTGCAGCGGCGTGGGGCGCTCGCCGCGCTTCTCCGCCGCCACGCGCTCGGCCTCGGCGCGCGCCTGGGTGCGGGAGTCGACGGTCTCGTCCCAGAGGATCTCGACCTCCTGCGGGTTCGTCTTCTCGATCAGCGCGGGAAGCACCATGCCCGCGTGCGGCCAGTGCTGGCGATGCACGACAGCGTTCAGCGAGACCGCGGTCGCCGGGATGCCGGGCGCCTCGACCACGAGCTCGAGGTGGCAGTTCTGGTAGAGCGCCCTGCCGTAGTAACCGCTGGCCGCGATCACCTGCGCGGTTCCGCGCACGCCGTCATCGATGCGGGTCGGATTGAGCAGCCCGTTGATCCCGGAAGCGAGTTCGTCGAAGAATCCCATGGCCGCAGGATAGCCGGGACGCCGCGACCAAACCCCTGTCCGAGGGGCCCCGAACCAGTGACATGACCCGGACGACGACCTCCCGATTCACCCTCGCGGGTGTACTCGGCCTGTCGGCTCTCGTCTTTCTGCTCTCGGGATGCGCAGGTTCCAATCCATCCCAGATGCCGCCTTCCGGGGAAAGCGCGACGGAGCCGGCAGACCCGGGAATGGACGGCATGGGGGATATGGACCACGACTACGACGTCGAGGCCATCTCCATCAAGTTCGCCCCGGAGACCATCACCGTCGCTGCAGGCACGACTGTGCGCTGGGTGAACGGCGAGACGATCACCCACACGATCACCTCCGGTGCGTGGAGCGATGTCGATCCCGACACCGGCATTCGTGCGACCGAGACCCCCGACGGCCTCTTCGACATCACGCTCGCCCCGCAGGGCGAGGATGGCGACTCGTTCGAGTTCACCTACGAAACTCCCGGTTCCTACCCGTACTACTGCGACATCCATCTCGGAATGAATGCGACCGTGATCGTCGAATAGCAGCATCCACAAGCCACCTGTGCATCTGGGAAGAACGCACCAACAAAGAAGAAAGAGACAAGACAGATGCGCAAGATCACCGCATTCGCCGCGCTCGGCCTCGCCGCAGCGCTCGCCCTCACGGGCTGCACCATGTCCGGTGCCGACGAGGGCGGCTCTGACGAGCCGGTCGCGGTCGACACCGTCAACAGCGATGGATCCGGCCTGCGCGCCGCGGTCCAGGCCGCGCTCTACGACCACGTCTACCTGGCCGGGGCCGCGATCAACCAGGCGCTCGCCGACGGCGGCGACCTGACCGCTCCGAAGACCGCTGCTGCGGTGCAGGCGCTCGACGACAACTCCGTCGCCGTATCCGCGCTGATCGGCTCGGTCTACCCGGATGCCGAGCAGCCGTTCCTCGACTCGTGGCGCTCGCACATCCCGTTCTTCGTCGACTACACCCTCGGCAAGGTCGGCAACGACCAGGCCAAGATCGACAAGGCCGTGAGCGACCTCGGCGCCTACGCGGTCTCGTTCGGCCAGCTGATCAACTCGGTCGTCCCGGAGCTGCCGGCTGAGGCTGTGCAGGCCGAGCTCGAGATGCACGCGGTCACGCTGCTCGCAGCGATCGACGCGAACATCGCGGGTGACCCCGCGTACTACAGCCTGCTGCAGGAGGCCGCATCGCACATGCAGATGACGGCGACCGCGCTCGCGGGCGGAATCGCTGCCAATAAGGGCATCGAGTAGCACTGGATCCACCCGGAACGGGCCGGGGCAGATGGCCGCTTGGCAATCTGCCCCGCACCCCGTTCCGAACCATTGTCAAGACCCAAACACCCGCAAGGTGGTGTGACATGCTTCGAACCGTGAATCGCGAACTCGGTGACGGCGTTGATGGAACGACGCCCGCCGTGACGAGCGAGGACCTGCTCGGACTCGTCGCGCAGGGTGACCAGCGAGCATTCGCAGAGCTCTACGACCGCACAGCATCGCGGGTCTTCGGACTCGTCAAGCGCCTGCTGCGCGATCACGCCCAGTCCGAGGAAGTGACACAGGAGATCTTCCTCGAGATCTGGCAGAACGCCACCCGCTACGAGTCGGTCAAGGGCGGAGCGATGGCGTGGATGCTCACCATGACGCACCGGAGGGCCGTCGACCGGGTCAGAGCATCACAGTCCAGCCGGGACCGCGACACGCGGATCGGCATCCGGGATTTCGCCCCCGAGTTCGACTCGGTGGCCGAGAACGTCGAGATCACCATCGAGAGCGAAAGGGTGAAGGAAGCCATGAAGCGTTTGACCGAACTGCAGCGCCAGGCCGTCCAGCTCGCCTACTTCGGTGGGTACAGCCACAGCGAGGTCTCGCAGATGCTCAAGGTGCCGATCGGCACCGTGAAGACCCGCCTTCGCGACGGCATGATCCGTCTGCGCGATGAGCTGGGGGTGGCATCGTGACCTCGCGCGACGAGCTGATGACCGCCGCCGGCGCTTACGCGCTCGGCGCCCTGGGCGAGCCCGAGAAGTCGGAGTTCGAGGCCCTGATGGCCGAATCCGAGCAGCTGCGCGCCGAAGTCACCGAGCTGATGGATACCGCGGTCGAGCTCGGCCTGTCCGTCGCGCCGGTCGATCCGCCGGCCTCGATGCGCGACCGGATCCTGTCGTCGATCGCGACGACCCCGCAGCTTCCGGCTGTCGAGCCGGCCGGGATCACCGAGACGACCGATCACGAGATTCGCCCGCCCGGCCGGTCCCGCCGAGCTCAAGGCCCGCTCCCGCTGGCGCACCCCGCTCGCCCGCCTCGGCGCCGTGGCTGCGGCCGTTGCCCTCATCGTCGGTCTCGGGTTCACGGTGCGCTTCGGCATCCAGGCCCAGGCCGACATGGCGACGGCGTCGCAGGTCAACGAGATCCAGGCGGCGGACGACTACCAGCGCGAGACCGTCGAGATCACGGGTGGCGGCACCGCGACCCTGCTGTGGTCGGTCGCCCTTCAGCGTTCGGCGCTGATCGTGGACGGGCTAGCGGGCTTGCCCTCCGGCAGCACCTACGAGCTCTGGTACATCGACGCCGGAGGCGCGACCCCGGCAGGCACCTTCGACGTGGGCGACGACGGCAAGCGCACCATCGTGCTGGCCGGCGACATGGGCCTCGGCGACACCATCGGCGTGACCGTCGAGCCCGCAGGTGGATCCGACACTCCCTCGACCGACCCGGTGATCGTCGTCGAGACCCGGCCTAGCCGAACTTGCCGGAGACGTAGTCCTCGGTCGCCTGGACGCTCGGCTTCGAGAACATCGTGGTGGTGTCGTCGTACTCGATGAGCTTGCCCGGCTTGCCCGTGCCGGCGATGTTGAAGAACGCCGTCCGGTCGCTGACCCGCGACGCCTGCTGCATGTTGTGGGTCACGATGACGATCGTGTACTCCTGCTTGAGGTCCTCGATGAGGTCCTCGATCGCGAGCGTCGAGATCGGGTCGAGTGCCGAGCACGGCTCGTCCATCAGGATGACCTCCGGCGCCACCGCGATCGCGCGCGCGATGCAGAGACGCTGCTGCTGACCGCCCGAGAGCCCGGATCCCGGCTTGTCGAGGCGGTCCTTGACCTCGTTCCAGAGGTTCGCGCCCTTCAGCGACCGCTCCGACCAGGTCGTCGGCGTCGCCCTTCGTGATCTTGCGGTTGTTCAGCTTCACTCCCGCGAGCACGTTCTCCTTGATCGACATCGTCGGGAACGGGTTCGGGCGCTGGAACACCATTCCGACCTGGCGGCGGACGAGCACCGGGTCGACACCCGGGTCCGTACAGGTTGTTGCCGTCGATCAGCACCTCACCATCGACACGGGCGCCGGGGATGACCTCGTGCATCCGGTTCAGAGTCCGGATGAAGGTCGACTTGCCGCAACCGGACGGACCGATGAGCGCGGTGACGGTTCGGGGTTCGATGTTCAGCGAGACGCCCTCGACGGCGAGGAAGCTGCCGTAGTAGACGTCGAGGTCGCGGACTTCGATGCGCTTGGACACTGTTTCGCTTTCGGGATCGGTCGGGCGTCAGCGGGAGAGCTTCGGCGAGAAGAAGTAGGAGACGATGCGCGCGATGACGTTGAGCACCGCGACGATCAGGATGAGGGTGAGCGCGCCGGCCCAGGCCCGCTCGATGTAGAACTGGGCGTCGGTTCCGGGGCTCGACGTACTGGTTGTAGACGAAGACCGGCAGGCTCATCATGCGGTCGCGAACGGGTTGTAGTTCATGCTCGTCGTGAATCCGGCGACGATGAGCAGCGGGGCGGTCTCGCCGATGACGCGCGAGATCGAGAGCATGACGCCGGTGGTGATGCCTGCGATCGGACGTGGGGAGCACGATCCGCACGATCGTCAGCCACTTCGGGACCCCGAGCGCGTACGACGCCTCGCGCAGCTCGTTCGGCACGAGCTTGAGGATCTCCTCGCTCGAGCGCACGACCACCGGGATCATCAGGATCGACAGGGCGACCGACGCCGGCGAAACCCGACTCCGACGCCTTCGCCGAGGAAGATGACGAAGAGCGCGTAGGTCGCCAGAGCCCGGCGACGATCGACGGGATGCCCGTCATCACATCCACCAGGAAGGTGATGCCGCGCGCCAGCCGCCCGGTGCCGTACTCGACGAGGTAGATGGCCGTCATGCAGGCCGACCGGGATCGAGATCAGCGCGGCGACTCCCGTGATGATCAGCGTGCCGACGATGGCGTGCAGGGCGCCGCCGCCCTCGCCGACCACGTTGCGCATCGAGTTGTTGAGGAAGGTGCCGTTCAGCATCGTCCCCAGCCCGTTCTGCACCACGGTCGACGAGCAGCGAGACCAGCGGGATCAGGGCGATGACGAACGCCGAGACGACGAGGGACGTGACGAAGCCGGTCGGTCGCCTGGCGCCGACCCTCGACGAGCAGGGCGATCACGAAGTTGACGACGACGAAGAGGATGACGCCGAGGATGATGGCGCCGATCCAGTTGAGGTCGCTCGGTCACGCCCGCCGACTGCAGGATGTACGAGCCGATCGACGCAGGCGACGAGCCAGCTCGCGGCGAGCATCACCCACGGCGCCGCCTTCGGCAGCTTGCCGGCGGTGAGGGTGTTGGCGATCGGCGCGGACGGTCGGTGGTCATCAGTTCGCTCCCGAGAAGGCCTTGCGGCGGTTGACGACGCCGCGCGCGATCGAGTTGACGATGAAGGTGATGACGAAGAGGATCAGGCCGGTCGCGATGAGCACGTTGACGTCGATTCCGTGCGCCTCGGGATAGTTGAGCGCGATGTTGGCTGCGATGGTCGACGGGTTCTGGGAGCCGGTGAGCACGAAGCTGATGACCACGGCGGGCGACAGCACCATGGCGACGACCATCGTCTCGCCGAGGGCGCGGCCGAGTCCGAGCATCGCCGCCGAGACGATGCCGGAGCGGCCGAAGGGCAGCACCGCGATCTGGATCATCTCCCAGCGGGTCGCGCCGAGCGCGAGCGCTGCCTCCTCGTGGAGCTTCGGGGTCTGCAGGAAGATCTCGCGGCGAGAGCGCGGTGATGATCGGGAGGATCATGACGGCGAGCACGATGCCGACGGTCAGGATGGTGCGGCCGGTGCCCGAGACCGTGGCGATCCCGGATCCGGCTCGCGACGCGGGGGCGAAGAGCGGGAACCAGCCGACGTTCTCGGCGAGCCAGGCGTAGAGCGGCTGGATGGCGGGGGCGAGCACCTTGACGCCCCAGAGGCCGAAGACGACCGAAGGCACCGCGGCCAGCAGGTCGATGACGTAGCCGAGGCCCTGCGCGAGGCGGCGCGGCGCGTAGTGCGAGATGAAGAGGGCGATGCCGATCGACAGCGGGACGGCGATGACGAGCGCGATCACGGCGGCCCAGACGCGTGCCGAAGACGAGAGGCGCGACGTAGGCCCAGAAGCTGTCGGGCTCGCCCTTGAGTCTCCTCCGGATCGACGACGAGCGCCGGGATGCTCTGCGGCGATGAGGAAGATCGCGACCGCGGCGAGGACCACGAGGATGAGGCTGCCGGCGATCGTGGTGCTGCCGCGAGAAGATGCGGTCGGCGGGACGCTGCTTGCGCGGTGATCGGGCCGGGGCGGTCGTCATGCTCGTGTCGTCCTGCTCACTGGACGTGGGTCGGGTTGGAGGTGGACTCAGTCTGTCGGGCTGCGACCCCCCGTGCAATGCGCACGGAGGGCGCAGCCCGACAGGCGCTGAAGCGGTGTTACTGTCGATGATCGTCGAGTGCGGTCGGCGACCTTCTCGGACAGGTCTTCCGAGATCGGCGCCGCGCCGGCAGCGTCAGCAGCTACCGCCTGGCCCTCGGCGCTCGTGATGTAGCTGATGTAGGCCTTCACCAGCTCGCCCTGAGCGGCGTCCACGTACTCGTCGCAGGCGATGAGTACGCGACGAGCACGATCGGGTAGTGCGACGGCCTCGGTCGACGTCGCGGTCGACCTCGATCGCGAGGTCGTCGGCCTCGCGGCCGCTCGACGGGCAGGCGATCCCGACGATGGCGGCGGCGGCCTCCGGCGAGTAGCGCGACGTACTCGTCGCCGACCTTGATCTTCGCGACGGTTCCGAGTTCGCCGGCCTCGACGCGTCGGCGTAGCCGATCGTGCCGGTGCCGTTGGTCACCGCGTCGACGACGCCCGACGTGCCCTGAGCTGCCTCACCGGTCTGGTAGCGGCGACACGGGTCGGCCGCGTAGGTCCCAGACGTCCGGCGCGACCTGGTGCGAGGTAGTCGGTGAAGTTCTTGGTCGTGCCCGAGTCGTCGGAGCGGTGAACGGCGGTGATAGCCAGGTCGGGAAGCGTCGGCGCCCTCGTTCAGCGCGGCGATCGCCGCGTCGTTCCAGTTGGTGATCGTCGCCCTTGAAGATGTCGGCGATGCGTCTCAGCGTCCAGGTTCAGCTCGTCGACGCCCTCGACGTTGAAGATCACCGCGATCGGCGAGATGTAGGCGGGCAGCTCGACGACGCCCGTGTCGGGTACGCACGCCGCGAAGCCACCACGGCGAGCTCCTCATCGTTGAGACGCACGGTCGGAGCCGGCGCAGTCGCTGCCGCCGGCGAGGAAGGCCTCGCGGCCCGCGCCGGAACCGGTCGGGTCGTAGGTGACGGTGACGTCGGGGTTGGCCGTCTGGAACGCGGCGATCCAGGTCTCCTGGGCAGAGCCCTGGCGGACGGAGCCGACGCCGACGAGCGTGCCGGAGAGGTCGCTGGGACCGCTCGCCGCCGCCGCCTGCTCGTTGGCGGCACAGGACGAGAGCGCGAACGCTCCCGCGAGAGCGATGGCAGCGATGGCGCCAAAGCGAATGGTCTTCACTGTGTGTGTTCCCTTCGGGAAATCTGGTGTTCGGGGACGGGCTCCACATGGGCCCGATCGAAAACTACGAACGCAGCGTGACCAGCCTCGGCGGGAACGGTGAACGGGAGGTGAACGGCGGCGGAACGGTGGTCGAGCCTGTCGAGACCCGAGATCACACAGTCGGGGAGTGCACCTCGACCGCGACGATCCCCGTCTCGGGATGCTCGGCCGGGACGTGCAGTACGGCGTACTCGCCGGTCGAGAGGGAGGCCGCACGGCTCAGCGATCCCGCGTCGCCCGTTCCGGCGGCGGCGACGACGGCGGAGAGGATCTGGGGCAGCACGGGACCGTGGCTGCAGAGCACCGTGGTCTCGGCGCGGTCGAAGGCCTTCTGCACGACCTTGGCGACCTTGTCTCCCTTGCTCGAGTAGGCATCCTGGCTGATGCTCTCGTTCTCGGTGACGTCGAGCCCGGTGATGCGCGCGGTCGGAGCGACGGTGCTGACGCAGCGCACGGCGGTCGACGAGATGAGAGACGCCGGGCGGAAGGCCGCGATGCCGTGGGCGACGCTCGCGGACTGGTCGACGCCACGCTGCATGAGCGGGCGGGTCGCGTCGGGGCCGTCCCAGCTCTCCGGCGGGACCGCCTTGCCGTGGCGGAGGGCGATGATCGCGAAGGTGCGCGCGCGGCCCTGCTCGTACAGCTCGGCGAACCGGTCGACGATGTCGACGTCGTGGGGGTAGCTGAGGCTGGTGCGCGCCGTGTCGAGCTTCATCCAGGTGAGGCTCTCGATCTCGTCGTTGGACACGAACGTCGAGTTCGCGATCGCCGACGGCGACACTTCCGCCGACCAGTAGTACACGACCTTGTCCCGGCCATTCGGCAGCGGGTACTCGACGATGCCGAGTGGCGGGCCGAGCCCGATGATGAGGCCGGTCTCTTCGGCGATCTCGCGCACCGCGGTCTCGGGCAGGGTCTCGCCGGGATCGACCTTGCCCTTCGGCAGCGAGACGTCCCGGTGCTGGGTGCGATGCACGACCAGGATCTTGAGGTTGCCCTTCGCCGTCACCTTCCAGCAGACGGCGCCGGCTGCGAGGACGGGTGCCGTCACCGGGCGGGCCCGCGTCGACGAGAGCCGATCTGCGTCATCAGGTCGGTCTGCAGGTCGGCGAGGGGCTTGCCCTTCGCATCGCGATCGTGGCGGACCCAGTCGCCGTCGGTGGCGAGCCACCACGACGACGTCGTCATCCGACATCGCGGTGTCGAACAGGTCCTCGAGCTCGGTCAGGTGCTCCGGGCGGACGAGTCGCACGAGCGCCTCGATCCGGCGGTCGAGGTTGCGATGCATCATGTCCGCGCTGCCGATGAAGACCTGCGGGTCGTCGTCGTTCGCGAACGAGAAGATGCGCGAGTGCTCGAGGTAGCGGCCCAGGATGCTGCGCACCCGGATCGTCTCGCTCAGCCCCTCGACTCCCGGCCGGAGCGAGCAGATGCCGCGCACCCAGATGTCGATCGGCGACACCGGCCTGGCTGGCCTTGTAGAGCGCGTCGATGATCGTCTCGTCGACCATCGAGTTGACCTTCAGGCGGATCCCGCTGGGCTTGCCCTCCCGCGCGTTCGCCGCCTCGGCGGCGATGCGCTTGAGCAGGCCCTTGCGCAGGTGGAGCGGGGCGACGAGCAATCGCTTGAACTTCTTCTCGATCGCGTAGCCCGACAGCTCGTTGAACAGGCGGGTCAGGTCTTTGCCGACCTGGTCGTCGGCGGTCAGCAGGCCGAGGTCTTCGTAGATGCGGCTGGTCTTCGGGTTGTAGTTGCCGGTGCCGATGTGGCTGTAGTGCTTGAGCGCGCCGTCGCGTTCCTGACGCACGACGAGCGCGAGCTTGCAGTGGGTCTTCAGCCCGACCATGCCGTACACGACGTGCACGCCGGCCTTCTCCAGCTTGCGCGCCCACGAGATGTTCGCCTGCTCGTCGAACCGCGCCTTGATCTCGACCAGCGCGAGCACGGCCTTGCCCGCCTCCGCGGCGTCGATGAGCGCCTCGATGATCGGGCTGTCACCGCTCGTGCGGTAGAGGGTCAGCTTGATGGCGAGCACGTTCGGGTCGGCGGCGGCCTGTTCGAGGAACGCCTGCACACTGGTCGCGAAGGACTCGTACGGGTGGTGCAGCAGGATGTCGCCGCGGGCGATCGAGGCGAAGACGTCCGGCTTCTCGGTGGGGTCGCCGGGCAGCAGCGCGACGCTGGTGGTCGGGACCCGCTTGGGGAACATCAGATCGGGCCGGTCGATGCGCTGCAGCTCGAACAGCCCGCCGAGGTCGAGGGGCGCGGGGAGGCGGTAGACCTCCTGCTCGGTGATCTCGAGCTCCTGCATGAGCAGACCGAGCGTCACGTCGTCCATGTCGTCGCTGATCTCCAGCCGGATCGGGGGACCGAAGCGCCTGCGCAGCAGCTCCTTCTCGAGGGCCTGGATGATGCTCTCGGTGTCGTCCTCCTCGATCTCGACATCCTCGTTACGTGTCACGCGGAACTCGTGGTGCTCGAGGATCTCCATCCCCGGGAACAGTTCATCGAGGTGATTGGAGATGAGGTCTTCGAGGGGGATGAACCGCAGCCGGCCACTCTTGTCATCCGGAAGCTTCACGAACCGGGCGAGGTTCTGCGGCATCTTGAGGCGTGCGAACTCGACCTTCTGCGTCTTCGGGTTGCGAACGCGGATCGAGAGGTTGAGCGACAGGCCGGAGATGTAGGGGAACGGGTGGGCGGGATCGACCGCCAGCGGCATCAGCACCGGGAAGATCTGGGTGGAGAAGATCTCGTCGACCCGCTCGCGGTCGGCCTCCTCGAGATCGCGCCAGCCCTCGATGTGCACGCCGGCCTCGTCGAGGGCCGGCTTGACCGACTCGCGGAGCGCGCGGGCGTGCCGCTCCTGCAGTTCGTGCGCCTTGGCGCTGATGTCGGCGAGCACGTCGAGCGGCGCGCGGCCGACGTTGGTCGGGACGGCGAGCCCGGTCGCGATGCGGCGCTTGAGGCCGGCGACGCGGACCATGAAGAACTCGTCGAGGTTGGAGGCGAAGATCGCAAGGAAGTTGGCGCGTTCGAGGATCGGGACGGTGTCGTCTTCGGCGAGCTCGAGCACCCGCTGGTTGAACGCGAGCCAGCTCAGCTCGCGGTCGAGGAAGCGGTCGGCGGGCAGGGTGGCGTCGTCGACGAACTCCGGATCCGCCTCGTCGTCGTCGAGGAGATCTGCGGCGATCGTCGCGTCGCCGAGCGGGCTGTTGCTCTCCATCGCCCTATCCTGCCACTCACCTGATGACCGGGAGGTGAACGGGTGTGAGGAGGGCTACAACTCGATCGCCCAGTCGTTGCTGCGGATCGGATTGCCCTTCGGGTACTCGAAGTCGAACTCGCCCAGCAGGGTCATGCCCGCCTTGCGGCAGATCGCATTCGAGGCGCCGTTCTCGGTCTTCGGGAAGGCGTGCAACCAGCGCCGGGCGGAGTGCTCGCGGGCGTGCTCGATCGCGAGCAGCAGCGCCTGCGTCGCGTAACCGAGGCCCTGGTACGCGGACTCGATGGTCCAGCCTGCCTCGAGCCGCGGCTCGCCGAGCCAGTCGTGGTGCCAGTAGCCGATGACGCCGACGCCCTCGGGGTGCTCGTCGGTCACGACGCGGAACATCGTCGCCGCGCCGGTGTGCCAGCCGTCGACGTAGCGTGCATCGCGTTCGCGCAGCTTCTCCTCGGTCTCGGGCCCGCCGAGATGCGCCATGAGCTCGGGGGCGTTCGCCCGTCGCAGGGCGTCGAGGTCGCCGTCGCCCCACGGTTCGAGCCGCAGGTCGCTCACGGCGCTCAGGAGACCGGGCTGAGCCGGTCCTCGTCCTCGTACACGTTGAAGCGGTAGCCGACGTTGCGCACGGTGCCGATGAGCGACTCGAGGTCGCCGAGCTTGGCGCGCAGGCGCCGAACGTGCACGTCGACGGTTCGGGTCCCGCCGAAGTAGTCGTAGCCCCACACCTCGCTGAGCAGCTGCTCGCGGGTGAACACCCGAGACGGGTGGGTCGCCAGGAAGCGCAGCAGCTCGAACTCCTTGAAGGTCAGATCGAGCGGACGGCCATGCACCTTCGCCGAATAGCTCGCCTCGTCGATGACCACGCCCGAGGCCTGGATCTTCGATCCGGTCTTCTCCTGCGCGAGCCGTCCGATGACGAGCCGGATGCGGGCGTCCAGTTCGGCGGGACCCGCCGATTCCAGCACCACGTCATCCACGCCCCAGTCGGCGGAGACCGCGGTGAGCCCGCCTTCGGTCAGCACCAGCACGAGCGGCACGTTGATGCCCGTCGTGTTCAGGATCTTGCAGAGCGACTTCGCACTCGCCAGATCCTGACGGGCGTCGACGAAGATGAGGTCGGTCGCGGGCGCGTTGATCAGGGCCGCCGGCTCCGCCGGAATGGCGCGCACGCGGTGGCTGAGCAGGCCGAGCGCGGGCAGGATGTCGCCCTCGACCGCAGAGGTCAGGATCAACAGCTGCGCCACGGGGCCTCCAAAACGCCAGATGCACAGTCTACGCAGCCGTAGCATGGCACTGTGTCCCGCACGATCCTGCCCGTCTGGCTCGCCACCCTGGCGGCTGCGATCGCGGTCGGGGTCCTCTCGGGGGCCGCGTATCTGACCTGGCTGCCCGTGGTCCTCGCGGGCGCGACCCTGCTCACGTTCGTGATCCAGCTGGCGTTGCAGCGCAAGGAGCAGACCGTCACCCGCATGATCTTCTCGATCGGCGGCGCACTCGTGATCCTGCTGGGCGCGACGGTCGTCCTGGCGCTGCTGCATCCGACGGTCCCGCTTCTCGCCTAGCTAGACTGGCGGCATGATGCTCGCCCTGGAACTGTTCTTCATCGGACTCCTGGGCCTCGCGACGCTCGCCATCGGATTCGTGTCGGTCGTCGTGCTGTACAACCTGTTCCGGGGCCAGCGCTGACGGCTGTGCTGACCTGACTGACATGTTCGACTTCGACGCCGGATTGCCGGCCGAGATCGTGCCGCTGTCGTGGCTGCTCGGGGTATGGGAGGGCACGGGGGTGCTGAGCTACCGCATGGGGGAGGACGTCCGCGACGCCGAGTTCGGGCAGCGCGTCGCGTTCACGCATGACGGCACTCCCCACGTCCAGTACGTCAGCTCGAGCTGGCTGATCGACCCGGACGACGAGGGCCCGGCGACCGCTCCCCTCTATTCGGAGATCGGCTACTGGCGGCTGTCGCGTGCTCTGGGCACGGCGGACCAGGGCCCGGGCATGCTGCCCGCCGCGGGCGACCCGGTCTTCACCACGGCTGAGGCCGTCGAAACCCTGCGCAACGAGCGCGGCGCCTTCGACCTGGAGGTGTCCATCGTCCAGCCGGGCGGCGTGAGCGAGATCTACCTCGGCCAGGTGAACGGTCCGCGCATCGACTTGGCCACGGATGCCGTGGTGCGCACCGCGACCGCCAAGGAGTACGCCGCCGCCACGCGCATCTACGGCCTCGTCGACGATCACCTGCTGTGGGCGTGGGACATCGCCGCGCTCGGCCAGGACCTGCGCACCCACTCTTCGGGGAGGCTGGCCCGTGTCGAGTAGAGAGAGGCGGCGCGGTCGGCGACCCCCCGGCCCACTACGGCAACCCGGTGGGGGAGCAGCGGGCGCTCGCCGCGGGGGACGCCTTCGTCGACCTGTCGGACCGCGATGTGCTCACGGTCACCGGTGACGACCGGCTCAGCTGGCTCGACTCCCTGACGTCGCAGCGCCTCACCGATCTCACACCCGGCGAGTCGGCCGAGACCCTGCTGCTCGATCCGAGCGGCCGCGTCGAGTACGCCGCACGGGTTCTCGACGACGGGGTGACGACCTGGCTGCTGCTCGACGCGGGCACGGGCGCCGGCCTCCACGCCTTCCTCGACCGGATGCGGTTCATGCTGCGCGTCGAGGTCGCCGACCGCTCGGCCGAGTTCGCCACCGTCGGCTCGCTCGGGGCGGCCGGTCGCCTGCGGCGGCGGAGCCCAACGGCATCCCGCTCGTCTGGCACGACCCGTGGGCCGCGGTCGTCGCCGGCGGGCATCAGTACGCGACGACGGCGGCGCACCCCGGGGCGGGGTGGCACTACAGCGAGACGCTCGTCGAGCGCGCCCGTCTCGCCGAGCTCGGTGCGCTGCCGGCCGCGGGCACCCTGGCGCTCGAGGCGCTCCGCATCGAGGCGTGGCGCCCGCGAGCCGCGACCGAGGTGGACGCGACCACGATCCCGCACGAGCTCGACTGGCTGAGGTCGGCGGTGCACCTCACGAAGGGCTGCTACCGCGGGCAGGAGACGGTTGCGAAGGTGCACAACCTCGGCCATCCGCCGCGCCGGCTGGTGATGCTGCATCTCGACGGATCCGACGGGGTGCTGCCCGCCACGGGCGACGAGGTGTCGGCGGGCGACAAGGTGGTCGGCCGGGTGACCGCGGCAGCCCTGCACCACGAACTCGGGCCGATCGCGCTCGCCGTGATCAAGCGCAGCACCGACCCGGCGACGGTCCTCACGGTCGCGACGGGTGACGGCACGGTCGTCACCGCCGCGCAGGAGCTGGTGGTCCCGCCGGACGCGGGTGCCGAGGCCGACATCCCGAAGCTTCCCCGCCTCGGCGCCGTCAAGCGATAGCGGACCAGCCATGGCCGACGGTGACGCGCTTCGCAAGCTCGAGCGCAGCATCCGGCGCCGTCTCGACGCGAAGATGGCCGCGCGCCGGGCCTGGGAGTCGCTGCCGGCGATCGTGCAGATCGTGCTGGGGGTCGCGGCCGCCTACGCGATCGCGCACTGGGGGCTCGGCCACGCGTTCCCGCTCTTCGCCGTCACCGTCACGATCAACTCGCTCGGGCTGACCCGCGACGCGCGACCGCGACGGGTGCTCGAGAGCCTGCTCGGCATCCTGCTCGGCATCGCGCTCGCGGACGTGCTCGCCCTCTGGCTCGGCACCGGCCTCTGGCAGCTCGTGGTCGTGCTGCTCGTGGTCTTCATCGTCGGGCGGGCGCTGTCGCCGAACCCCGCGTTCGCGGTCGCGGCGGCCGTGCCGTCGGCGCTCGTGATGCTGCTGCCGCCGCCGGAGGGCGGCCCGTTCGAGCGCAGCCTCGACGGACTCGTCGGCGGCGTGGTCGCGCTGCTCGTCACGTCGCTCGTGCCGCGCGATCCGCGGCGTGCGGCGCTGCGCGACGGCCGCACGCTCTTCTCGGTGTTCGACGAGTCGCTCGGATCGATCGTCGACTGCCTCACCGACGCCGAGCCGGCCGCGGGTGAGCTCGCACTCGGCCGGCTGCGCCGCACCCAGCCGCTCATCGACGCCTGGACCACCACCCTCGACACCGCCGTCGCGGTCGCGCGCATCTCGCCGTGGGTGCGCCGGTACCTCGCCGAGCTGCGCCGACACGAGCGCGTGCTGCACGCCGCCGACCTCACCGCGCGGCACCTGCGACACGTCGCGCGCCGCTGCGAGTTCCTGGTGCGCGACGACACGCCGCGGCCCGCGCTCGCCGGCGTGATCGGCGAGGTCGCGACCGGCATCCGGCTCATCGGCGAGGAGCTCGACGACCCGCAGATCGCGGGCGCCGCCCGGTCGCTGCTCAGCGATCTGGCGCGCCGCCTCGATCCGGCGGTCGTGATGCCGGATGCCGGGGTCGCCGACTCGTCGGTCTTCTGCTGCTGCGTCCGCTGACCATCGACCTGCTGGTCGGAACCGGCATGGACATCGACGACGCACGGGCGCTGCTGCCGAAGCTCTGAGTCAGGACGCCGGGGCGACGGCGGCCCAGTCGAGCGTCAGCTCACCGAGACGCCAGCGCGTCCGGCCGCCGTGCACCGCCCAGCCCGAGGCGCGCAGCGCCTCGACGGCGGCGATCCAGCGCTGACTCGCGCCGTAGACCGCGAGCGGAGCGGCGACCGCCCACTGCCGGTCGAGCTCGGCGAGCAGGTCGTGGATGCGCTCGCCCGGCACGTTGCGATGGATGAGCGCCTTCGGCAGGCGCTCGGCCACGACCGAGGGCTGTCTCGAGGTCGGCGAGGCGCAGCGAGATCGTGAAGGTGCGGGGCCCGGATGCGTCGAGCGCCACCCAGCTCGCGACCCGTCCGATCTCGTTGCAGGTGCCCTCGACGAGCAGGCCGCCCGGCTGCAGTCGCGCGGTCATCGTCGACCACGCGTCGGCGACCTCGGACTCGTCGTACTGCCGCAGCACGTTGAGCGCGCGGATCACCGCGGGCAGGGCGATCCGTCGGGATCTCGAAACCGCCGAGCTGGAAGGTGACACCGTCGCGGGCGGCGGCCGCGGCATCCCGCACCCGCTCCGGATCGATCTCGATTCCCACCACCTGCACGTCGGGCCGCACGCGCGCGAGCCGGTCGCGCAGCTCGAGCGTCGTCGTCGCCGACGCTCCGTAGCCCAGATCGACGACGAGTGGATCGTCGGTGCGCCGCAGAACCGGCTGCGCGGCGATCCAGCGGTCGATGCGCCGCAGCCGGTTCGTGCCGGTGGTCCCACGGGTGATGCGTCCGCGGGGTTTCGCCATGCCCCCATCTTCGAGGATGCCGGCATCTTCTAGGCTGACGGCATGACCAGCACGCTCATCCTGCTCCGCCACGGCAACTCCGACTGGAACCAGAAGAACCTCTTCACCGGATGGGTGGATGTCAGGCTCAGCGACCAGGGAGTGATCGAGGCGAAGCGCGCCGGCGAGCTGCTCGCCGAATCAGGCCTCAAGCCCGTGATCTCGTACACGAGCCTGCTGACCCGCGCGATCCAGACCGCGGATCTCGCGCTGCTCGGCGCCGACCGTGCCTGGATCCCGGTGAAGCGCAGCTGGCGCCTCAACGAACGGCACTACGGCGCGCTGCAGGGGCTCGACAAGGCCGAGACGCTCGCGAAGTTCGGCGAGGAGCAGTTCATGCAGTGGCGCCGCAGCTTCGACGTGCCGCCGCCCCCGCTCGATGACGATGCCGAGTGGTCGCAGTTCGGCGACGAGCGCTACGCCGACATGCCCGACGCCGACTTCCCGCGCACCGAGAGCCTCAAGCTCGTGATCGACAGGATGCTGCCCTACTGGCAGTCGGACATCATCCCCTCCCTGCGCGAGGGCACCGTGCTCGTGACCGCCCACGGCAACTCGCTGCGGGCGCTCGTCAAGCACCTCGACGGCATCGCGGACGACGAGATCGCCGAGCTCAACATCCCGACCGGCATCCCGCTCGTGTACGAACTCGGCGATGACTTCATGCCGACCGGTCCCGGCGCGTACCTCGACCCGGACGCGGCCGCCGCCGGTGCCGCCGCCGTCGCGAATCAGGGGAAGAAGTAGACCGCGGGCCCGAGGTCGGCTTCACGGTCACCGTCGACCCCGAGTTCCCGCCGGATGGCGGCGAGGCGCCGGAGCGGATCCCCGCGGGGCTGCCGCGCATCGGCGCGGTCCTGCGTCTGGTCGCGCCCGGGGCCCAGCCGTGGGACATCGCGATCGGTGCGCCGAACTGGTGGCGCACGCCGATCCGTACCGCGATCGCGTTCATCTCCGACTGGAGGGGATACGTGGTCGACGTGGCGTCACGCCGGGTGCTGGTGGAGGTGCCGGGGGCGGTCCGGGTTCGGCAGGACGCGCACCACGATCTGATCCTGCTGATCACCCCGACCGACATGACCGCGGTGGGTCGGAGCGGGATCGCGTGGCAGACCGAGCAGATCGCCATCGACGACCTCAAGGTCGTCGCGATCCACGACGACCGGATCGTCTGCACCGGCTACGACGGCGGAGAGCTCCCGTCGAGCTTCGCCCTCGATCCGGCGAGCGGACGGCGGGTGGCCGACTAGGGGTTCGCGCCGGCCGGCGATCGTCAGGGCCGCGATCACCCGCACGAGGTCGAGGAGGCCAGGCGACGCGACGACCAGCAGACGTCAGCAGGCCGGCGATGCCGACCACGCCGCCGACGACCACGAGCAGAACCTGGGTGCGGGTCGCACGCGCTTGCGCCTCGTCCTGCTCGTCGAGGATCTCGTCGATGTCGACGATCGGCGGCTCCTCGTACATGGTCATCCGGGCAGACTAACCCGAAGACTACGATCGCGACACCCAGGCCGCGATCTCGGCTCGGCGGCTCACGCCGAGCTTCGCGAGGATGTGCTCGACGTGGGCGGACGCGGTCTTCGGGGCGATCACGAGGCGCTCGGCGATCTCGCGATTGGTCGCGCCCTCGGCGATGAGGCGCGCGACCTCGAACTCGCGGGCGGTGAGCGGGCCGCTCGACGCATCGGCCGCCGGATCGAGCTTGATCTCGTCGGCGAGGCTCACGATCAGCCGCGCGCCCGCGTCGCCGGCCCGGCGCCGCGCCTCGGACACGTACCGCGTCGCCTCGCCGACCCTCCGGCCGCGAGCCGAGGTGCGGGCGAGGTCGAGCAGCACGAAGGTGCCCTCCCAGAACCGGCCGAACGCGTCCCACGCCTCGCTGGCGGCGACGAGAGATTCGCGTGCATGCGTGATACGCCCGTCGGCAAGGTGCAGCAGCCCTGCGGCGTGGTCGAGGGCGGGGAGGGTGCCGGGGATGTTGCGACGGCGCAGCAGGACCTCGCACCGTTCGATCCAGTCGCGCGCGCCCGCGACATCCCGGTCCGCGAGGTAGGCGCGGGTGCCGGTGACGACGTAGGAGAAGAGGTACGCGGCATCGCCGACCTCCGCCGACAGCCGGTACCCGCGCTCGCAGAGTTCGACGGCATCCTGGATCCGGTCTTCGCGCAGGGCCAGCTCGGCGAGGCCCCACACGGCGGGGGAGATGCGCTGCAGCTCGCCCATCGGCTCGGCCAGCTCGAGAGCGGCCATCAGCTCGCTGCGTGCCTTCTCGAATTCGCCGCGTGACGAGGTGAACGTAGCCGAGTCCGATGTGCGCCTGGATCTCGGTCGTGATGCCGCGTCCGTCGGCGAGAGCGCGTCGCGCGTCGCGCTCGGCACCGGATGCGCCGGTCGCCCATCGCACGTGGGCCCGGTGCGCGCGGAGGTAGTGGTGATCGTTCCAGCGCTCGATCCCGGCGGTGAAGCGCAGAGCCTCGTCGAGGGCGGCGGTCGCGCGTGGGATACTCGACGAGCGCGGACGCGGCGGACGCGAGCATGCGACGGGCGCGCACCGCCTCTGCCTCCTTCTCCGAACCCTCTGCGTCGGCGATGACGTCCTCGAGCACCGACCAGCCCTGCGGGAAGTCGCCGGAGAAGACCAGCACTCCGCCGAGCGTGGTCTGGATGTCGAGGTGGTCGCAGTTCTTCGGCGTCTCGACAGGCACCAGCGCGGAGGCGCGCTTGGCGCACCTCGAGCGCGTCGTCGAGCGAGTCGGCCATCAGATAGGCGGCGGCGACGGCGCCGAGCACGCTGGCCCGTGCGACGTCGGACCCTCCGTCCCGGTTGCGCGTCGAGCCACGCGATCGCCTCGTCGGCGACCCGGATGCGGTTCACGAGAGGATCGCCGAGCAGATGGCGTGTTGCGATGAGTTTCGCGGTCGTCGAGGCGGCCTCGTCGATCCGGCCCTCGGCGCGGAGCTGATCGATGGCGACCTGGAAGCGCTCGGCCGCCTCCTCGTTGCGGTCGATCGCGGCGAGCTCGATGCCGTAGCGGAAGTTGATGAACGAGAGTTCCGCCAGCGTCGCGTCGTCGGGGGCGGTGCGCAGGGCGCGCCCGTAGAGCTCGGCCGCCTCACGGTGCGCCGACATCCGGGAGGCGTCCGGGCCGACGCGAGGGCGTGCTCATGCGCCTCGCGCGGCAGGCCGGCGAGCTCGAACTGCTCGGAGAGATAGGAGCGCCGGATCCCGGCGCGCTCGGACGCGCGCGCGACCGCGGTGTGAACCGCCCGCTTGCGAAACGGCGAGATCTCCTCGTACAGCGCGTCGCGGATGAGCGCATGCCGGAAGTCGAACTTCGTCGGACCGAGGGCGACCATGAGGTGCTGGTCGGACAGCACGCGCAGGGCGCGATCGACCTCGTCTTCCGGGACGTCGACGATCGCGATGTGAGCAGATCGAACTCGAACGAGCATCCGATGACCGCCGCGGCCGCCATGATCTCGCGAACGACATCATCGAGGCGGGCGGCGCGGGCGCGCACCGCCTCGCCGACGGTGTCGGGAACGCCGTGGTCGTCGCCGGCCGCCACCAGCTCCTCGATGTGCAGCGGGATGCCGTTGCTGCGCTCGTGGATCGAGTCGACGAGCTCGGCGGCCGGCACGGTGCCGAGCAGGGCCTCGGTGAGGCGGAGCGTTCCCGAGCGGTCGAGCCTGGGCAGGCTGACCTCCTCGGCGAAGCGCTGCTGAAGCAGGCCGACGCGCCAGGTCGCAAGGGCCGAGCCCGCCATGATCTCGTCACTGCGATACGACGCGATGACCATGCTCGAGGTGCGCCGGATGAGCGGCGCCAGCCGCCCGAGAACGGCGAGGCTGAGCTCGTCGGCCCAGTGCAGGTCCTCGATGCGCAGCAGGACCGGATGATCGGCGAGCAGCGCGAGCACCGCCTCGGCGAGGTCGGCGACCAGCAGTCGATGCCGGCGCGCGTCGTCGCCCGCGGTGTCGCGCCGGTCGAGCCGTTCCGTGATGGTCGCGGCCGACGAGCCCCAGTCCGCGCTGGCGCAGCTCGCGGGCGAGGTCGTAGAGCACCGCGCCGGGGAATTCGGCATCGCGCGGCCAGGCCCGGGTGGTGAGGACCGGTGCGCCGTCGAGGAGGGCGAGCACTTCGTCGAGGATGCCGGGTCTTGCCGATGCCGGCCTCGCCGGCGACCAGCACGAACTGCCCGGCGCCGTCGCGGGACTCTGCCCAGCGACGGGCGGCATGGCCGAGCACGTCGTCGCGGTCGACGAGCGCCGCGGAGACGCGGGTCGTGCCGAACCCTCCGGGCTCTTGCTTCACGCCGGAAGTCTAGGATTCCGTGCCCCCGCGCCGACATAGGTCATACCGACCCATCCGGGCCGGATCAGCGTGGATCGGTCGCTCGACCGATGCTCGCGCAGGCCGTCGAAAACGAAGCTGGACGCGACGTCAACCGAACCCGGAGAGGAGCGTCGAAATGGCGCGATTCATGGACGTCCGCGACGGATTCGAGGGCGCGACGAGGCAGCAGATCATCGACTGCCCACGACGCGGATCTCGCGATCGAGGCAGATGGAGGGCGTGCAATTTCGAAAGGCATGGCTGGACCCGGAGGCCGGGAAGGTCTTCTGCCTCTCGACCGGGCCCCTCGAAGGAGGCGGTGATGCGGATCCACGAACGGACCGGGCACCCCACCGACAGAGATCTACGAGATCAGATGTGGAGGTGTGAAAAATGACGATGACAGGTGAGATCACGATCGTGCGTGAGGGCTGGCTGGTCCGCGCAGCGATCGCGCTGACGCGCTGGGCGCCGCCGCCGCGCATCCGCGCGGACATCTCCGAGCATCTACTACGGCGAGGAGGACGAGCGCCGCGCGAGCCTCGAGGAGCAGCTGCTGCTCGATCGCGAGCGGCGAGCCGCTCGCACGGGAGCTCGACCGAACCATCGCGATGTCGCGTCTCCACCACGGCCTCTGAGCCGGGTGGGGGCGGGTCGTCGCCGACGGGTCCGGGCCGCTAGACGTCGGCCGGGATCCAGTCGCCGGTCGCGAGGTACTGCACCTTCTTCGCGATCGAGACCGCGTGGTCGGCGAACCGCTCGTGATAGCGCGAGGCGAGGGTCGCATCCACGGTGTCGACGGCCGCGCCCTTCCAGGTCTCGCCGAGCACCTTGTCGAACACGCTGAGGTGCAGGGCGTCGATCTTGTCGTCCTCGTTGCGGATGTGCTCGGCGATGCTCGACGTCTTCGGTGCGCAGCAGCTCGGTGAGCTTGCGGGAGATCTCGACGTCCAGGCGTCCCATCTCGATGAACGTGGGGCGGAGCGTCTTCGGCACGACCTTCTCCGGGAACCGGTAGCGCGCGAGCTGGGCGATGTGCTCGGCCATGTCGCCCATGCGCTCGAGCGAGGCGCTGATGCGCAGCGCGCTGACGACGATGCGCAGATCGCGCGCGACGGGCTGCTGACGGGCGAGGATCTGGATGGCGAGCTCGTCGAGCTCGGCGGCGAGTGCGTCGATCTTGTCGTCGTCGGCGATCACGGTCTCGGCGAGGGCCACGTTGGACTCGTTGAACGCCTGCGTGGCGTTCTCGATCGAGTCGGCGACGAGGTCGGAGATCTCGACGAGGCGGTCCTGCACCTCTCGAAGCTCCTGCTGGAACACCTCGCGCATGGACGGATCCTCTCGATTTCGGGCAGGGGGCGACAGGCCCCGCATTCAGCACCGTGACGGGCCGAGGTTAACGAACGGTGTCCGCCGACTGAACGTCACGCGAAACAGGTCGCCGGTCGCCCGATCTCACCCTGTCCGGGTGGATGCTGCGCCCTAATCTAGTCCTATGGACCCGGCCTGGCTCGTGCCCGTGGCACTCGCCTTCGGCCTCATCGTCGGCGCTGCGGGCACCGTCGCGGTCGTCGCCGCGCATCGTCGCGGGCAGCACGCCGTCGCCGTCGTGAGTCCCGGCCTCCCGGACGGCGTGGACGAGGTCATCGACTCCCTGGATTCCGCCGGGATCGTGATCGACTCGTCGAACAACGTCATCAAGGCCTCGACGGGTGCGCTCGCGTTCGGCCTGGTGTGGAACCAGGCGCTCGTGCACCAGGAGCTCATCGAGCTGGTCGACCAGGTGCGCCGCGACGGGGTGGCGGTCAGCCAGGAACTCAGCCTGGCTCGCGGACCGTTCGGCGAGGCCCAGGTCACTCTGCTCGTGCGGGTGGCGCGGCTCGGCAACCGGTTCGTGCTGCTCCTCGCCGACGATCGCACCGAGGCGCACCGGCTCGACGACGTGCGACGCGACTTCGTCGCCAACGTCAGCCACGAGCTGAAGACCCCGATCGGCGCCGTCAGCCTCCTCGCCGAGGCCCTGGCGAGCGCCTCCGACGAGCCGGAGGAGGTCAAGCGCTTCGCCAAGCGCCTGACGCGGGAGTCGGAGCGCCTCGCCGGCATCACCGCCGAGATCATCGAGCTGAGCCGCCTGCAGTCCGGCGACCCGCTGGCATCCGCCGAGCGGGTCCGCGTCGACACCGTGATCGCGCAGGCCGTCGACCGCAACCGCGTCGCCGCCGAGTCGCACCGCATCTCCCTGGTCCCGTCTGGCAAGATCCGCGCCGAGGTGTTCGGCGACCAGCAGCTGCTGGTGACCGCCGTGCACAACCTGATCTCGAACGCGGTGCAGTACTCGCCCGGACGGCTCGCGCGTCGGCATCGGCGTCAGCGTGCGAGAACGGCGTGGTCGAGATCTCGGTCACCGATCAGGGCGTCGGCATTCCCGAGGACGAGCGTGATCGGGTCTTCGAGCGCTTCTTCCGGGTCGATGCCGCCCGCAGCCGCAACACCGGAGGCAGCGGTCTCGGACTCGCCATCGTCAAGCACGTCGTCCAGAACCACGGCGGCGACGTGCGCGTCTGGTCGCAGCAGGGCCGCGGCTCCACGTTCACGATCCGCCTGCCCGAGGCGTCCCACGAGATCGCGGCCCATCTCGGCGTCGCGCACGAAGAGAGCACGAAGTGACCCGCATCCTGATCGTCGAAGACGAGCCGTCGCTCTCCGATCCGCTGTCCTTCCTGCTCCAGCGCGAGGGGTACGAGACCGAGATCGCGGGCGACGGCCGCGCCGCGCTGACCGCGTTCGATCGCGCCGGAGCCGACCTCGTGCTGCTCGACCTCATGCTGCCCGGCCTCCCCGGCACCGAGGTCTGCCGCGAGCTGCGCACCCGCTCGAGCGTGCCGATCATCATGCTGACCGCGAAGGACTCCGAGGTGGATATCGTGGTCGGCCTCGAGCTCGGCGCCGACGACTACGTGACGAAGCCGTATTCGAGCCGCGAGCTGCTGGCCCGCATCCGGGCCGTGCTGCGGCGCCGCATCGACCTCGAGGTGGATGACGGCGGCATCGTCGAGGTCGGAGCCGTGCGCATGGACGTGGAGCGGCATTCGGTCTCGGTCGAGGGGCGCGAGGTGAGCATGCCGCTCAAGGAGTTCGAGCTGCTCGAGCTGCTGCTGCGCAACGCCGGTCGCGTGCTCACCCGCGGGCAACTGATCGACCGCGTCTGGGGGTCGGACTACTTCGGCGACACGAAGACGCTCGACGTGCACATCAAGCGCATCCGCTCGAAGATCGAGCAGAGCCCGTCGGAGCCGACGAGGCTCGTGACCGTGCGAGGCCTCGGGTACCGCTTCGAGGCCTGACGGTGGTCGAGTAGCGGCGGGGCCGCGTATCGAGGCTACGGAGTCGGGGTCGGCGTGGGAGTCGCCGCTGTCTCGGTCGGCGTCGGCGTCGGCGTGGGAGTCGGCGTCGGCAGCAGCCCCGCGTACTGCTCCAGCTCGCCGTCGAGCACCGGCACGAGCAGCTGGCGGCCCTGTTCGTCGCCGTACTGGAAGTAGATCGGCAGGAGCGCACCGGGCTTCGTGTCGATGCCGGCCAGGAAGAGCTGCCCGCCTTCGCCGAACCCGAAGACGCCGGTCGATCCGGCGTCGACGTCGACGTCGAGGGTGACCTTCTGGCCGTCGGACTCGTACTGGACGGTCAGATCGACGTCCTCGGAGCTGGAGTTGAGCGCCGAGAACAGGAGGTTGCCGCTCACCCCGTCCTCGCTCAGGACCAGGGCGTTGAGAACGTGGACATCGCCGACCGTGGCGCTGACTCCGTCGCTCGGGTCGTAGGGCTCGAGCGTCTGCTGCGGGGTGATGAAGTTGCATCCGGCAAGGACGATGGCCACCAGGCCGGTCAGGCCGGCGGATGCGGCGACACGTGCTCTCACAGGACCCTCCACAGTCGGATGAGCGAACTCCAGGAACAGCCTAGCCGCGCCCGGACGCCGCCCGACCCGACCAGGACCGAGCCCAGTCCGCTGTGATAAACTAGCGGGTCTGCGGAAGGAACAACTCCATGCTCTTCGAGGTCGGCGAAACGGTCGTTTACCCCCATCACGGCGCTGCCACCATCACTGAAGTGAAGAAGCGCACCATCAAGGGTGAGGAGAAGCTTTACCTCAAACTGAATGTGACGCAGGGCGACCTCACGATCGAGGTGCCGGCAGAGAACGTCGATCTGGTCGGCGTCCGCGATGTCATCGGCAAGGAGGGCCTCGACCGCGTGTTCGAGGTGCTTCGCGCTCCGTTCACCGAGGAGCCCACCAACTGGAGCCGTCGCTACAAGGCGAACCTCGAGAAGCTCGCCTCCGGCGACGTGATCAAGGTCTCCGAGGTCGTCCGCGACCTGTGGCGTCGCGACCAGGATCGCGGCCTGTCGGCCGGTGAGAAGCGCATGCTGGCCAAGGCGCGGCAGATCCTGATCTCCGAGCTCGCGCTCGCGGAGAAGACCGACGAGGAGAAGGCCTCCACGGTCCTCGACGAGGTCCTCGCCTCCTGACCGCTCCGGTGGTCGAGTAGCGCGAAGCGCGTATCGAGACCACGACCACTATGCCCTCTGCGACCGTCGCCGTCATCGTCGTCGCCGCGGGCAGCGGCACGCGCCTTGGCCGTCCCGAGCCGAAGGCGTTCGTCGAGCTCCGGGGCGTCCCGATCCTCGAGCACGCCCTGAACGGCGTGTTCGACGCCGTCGCTGCCGCGCAGGTCGTCGTCGTGGTGCCGCAGGCGAAGCTCGCCGCCGCCAGGACGATCGCCGCGCGCGCGGCCGGGGCGGCATCCGGGTACCTCACGGTCGTCGCCGGGCGGCGAGACGCGTCAGGCGTCCGTCGCCGCCGGTCTCGCGAAGCTCGCTCCCGAGGTCGAGGTCGTGCTGGTGCACGATGCCGCTCGGGCTCTCACGCCCGGCGGCCTGTTCGACCGGGTGATCTCGGCGGTGCGCACCGGCGGAGCCGAGGGTGGCGGCGTCATCCCGGCCCTCCCCGTCAGCGACACCATCAAGCGCATCGACCGGCGCGAGAAGGTCGTCGCGACCGTCGACCGGACCGACCTCGTGCACGTGCAGACGCCTCAGGGCTTCCCGCGTGCCGCGCTCGACGCCGCGTACGCCGCGGCCGCGAAGGAGTACACCGACGACGCGGCGCTGTTCCAGGATGCCGGCGGCACGGTGTCGATCGTGGAGGGCGAGGCCCGCGCGTTCAAGATCACGACTCCGTGGGACCTCCGCCGCGCGGAGAACGTGCTCGGCATCACCTCGGGTCTACGAACCGGCCTCGGCGTCGACGTCCACGCCTACGACGATTCGGCCCCGCTCTGGCTGGGCGGCGTCTACTGGCCCGACGAGCCAGGGCTCGCCGGCCACAGCGACGGCGACGTGGTCATCCACGCGATCTGCGACGCGCTGCTCTCGGCCGCCGGCCTCGGCGACATGGGGACCCGGTTCGGGTCGGACGAGCCGCGATTCGCCGGCGCCAGGAGCGAGACGTTCCTGCGTGAGACCCTGACCCTCGTCACCGGCGCGGGCTTCGCGGTCGGCAATCTGGCCGTCCAGGTCATCGGAAAGCGGCCGCGGATCGCCCCGCGGCGCGGCGAGGTCGAGACGCTGCTGACCGCGCTCGTCGGCGCACCGGTCAGCGTCTCCGCAACCACGACCGACGGCCTCGGCTTCACGGGACGTGGCGAGGGGATCACCGCGATCGCCCTCGCCACCATCACCGTGAGCTGATCAGGCGCTCGCCCGCCTCCGGCGGAACACCACGATCGCGGCCACGACGGACCGCGGCGAGCAGAGCGGCAACGATCGCCCAGATCAGCCAGACCGGCAGCGCGGTCCCGGCCAGATCGGCCGCGCTCGCGCTCACCTCGGCCGGGGCGCCGTCGCTGCAGCCCACCGGAAGGGTGAGCGTCACCGGATCGAGCGCCTCGCCCGCCTCGTAGGTTCCGAACACCTCGGCGCCCTCGGGCGTGAGGCTGGCAGGCACGTCGCGCAGCCCGACGACCCCGTCCGCGGTCGCGGACTCGATGCCCGAGAGGTCAAGGCTCGCGAACGGCACGGCCACGCGGGTCAGGTCGCGGCCGTCCTGGGTGGTGCCCATCACATCCAGGAGCAGGATGCCGGTGTCGCCATCCCGCTCGAAGCGCGGGTTCGCGATCGTGGTGTCGAGCACTCCGCCGTGTCCGGTGAAGCGCACCGAGCCGTCGAAGCCGACGACGCCGGTGCCGGACTCCACGTCGTAGTCGCCCGAGCCGTCTGTCCAGAAGAACGCGGGCGTCTCGTACCCGGCGTCGCCCGCCGTCGTCCACTCGCCGTTCGCGATCGAGCCGTCGATGTACGAGCGGAACGACTCCTTGAAGCCCCAGTCGAGCCGGGCACCGTCTACCGAGCACGCCTCCGCCTCGCGCTCGGCGATGAAGATCGGCACGCCGACGTCGACCGAGCCCTGGAAGGTGAGGGTGTGCTCGCCGGTCAGCCCTGCGGGGAGGCGACCGGTCCAGCGCACGATGCCGTCGGCATCTCGCCGTCGCGGTGGTGTCGAGCACGATCGGGTCGGAGTACACGACGACGAGGATGCCCTCCTCGTTCGGCTCGAAGCCGCTCGCGGTCGCGGTGATCTCGCCACCCTCGGTCGCGCTGTCCGACTCGAGGTCGAGCCCCTCGTCGGCCGGCGGCTCGTCGGGAACGGTGCCGTCGGATGCGGTGGTGGTGCCCCCGCTGCCTGCGGCGCCCAGGGTGAGCGGCTTCCACGCGTCGAGGGTGCGATTGGTCAGCGCCAGGCCGTGCGCCGCGAACGTCGCGACTCCGTAGGAGCCGCCCGCGGTGAGCGCACCCGCCGGGATGGTGAGGCTGGTCGAGAACGAGCCGTTGCTCAGCGCACCGGGCTGCACCCAGCCGCTGACGACCCAGCCGCCCTGGGAGGGCACCTGCCCGGGCTGCCAGGTCGAGGAGCTTCCGATGTTCACGTAGACGCCGTTGGCGGCGCCCGCGCCCCGGTAGCCGCTGCCCGAGATCGTCAGCGTCGTCGCGACCGACGGGTCGACGGTCGAGCGGGCTGATCGAGAGACGGGGGCTCGGCGCGACCGGGTCGACGGGGTCGACGGGGTCGACCGGGTCGGTGGGGTCGACCGGGTCGACCGGAGCCGTGAACGTCACCGGCACGAACTGGTCGTGGACGTAGGGGTCCGCGACGTTGCCGGCGTGGAAGCCGTGATAGAGCCGCACGAAGATCCCGCACTGCTCGGTGCTCGTCGCCGAGGCTGCGAGACATTCGTGCAGGCCGAACGAGTCCGCTGCCGTGACGGTCGTCGTGAAGTTCCACACGCCCGACGTCACGGATCCGGCGACGGTGCCCCCGGCCGGGCCGGATGCTGCGACCAGGTACTGCTGGTTCGCCGCGTCGCACTGGGCACCGGTCGCGCGCCCGGCGGGGGTGCCGACGGTGCCGGCAGGCTGCACGCAGTACATCAGGTAGACGCCGGTGGTCAGCGCGGTGCCGGCGGTCCCGGTGATCGTCGCCGGGAAGGCGCCGGTCACGGTGAGGGCGTCACCGTCCGTCAGGTCGGAGGTCGGCGTGACCGAGATGCCGGGCGTGAAGGCGGGCGGCGGCGCGTCGAACGTGACCGGGAGGAAGGTGTCGTAGACATACGGGTTCGCCACGTTGCCGGCGTGGAAGCCGTGGTAGAGCCGCACGAAGATTCCGCACTGCTCACCCCCCGTGGTCGCGCGCGAGGCACTCGTGGGCGCCGAACCCGTCGGCGAGGGAGAGGGTGGAGCTGAAGGTCCAGGCGCCGTCGGTCACGGAACCGGCGACGGTGCCGCCGGCGGGGCCGGGGCTCGCCACCAGGTACTGCTGGCGCGACGAGTCGCACTGCGCTCCGGTCGCACGGCCGCCTGGCGTCCCGACGGTGCCGGCGGGCTGCACGCAGTACAAGACGTACACGCCGGTGATCAGCTCGGCGCCCGCGGTCGACGTGATGGTCGCGGGAAGCGTGACGGAGACGGTGACCGAGTCGCCGTCCTCGAGTCCCGTGGACGGTGAGACGCCGATGGCCGGGGTGACCGCGGCGGCCGCGAACGTGCGCGCCGGAGCGGGCTCGCTCTTCGCCGTCTCGGGGGCATCGACCGGGACGTCGGTCGGGGTGGCCGTGGGTTCGGTGATGGGCTCGGGTGCAGGCTCGAGGCAGGGCGCGACGGGCGGGCTCGGGGCCGGCGCTACCGGTCCGGAGCCGCGGCGGCGGGAGTCTCGGCGACGGGCGCCTCGGCGGCGGGCGGCGCAGCATCCGGGGCATCGTCGGCGAAGGCCGGAGCCGTTCCGAACAGGGTCAGTGCGGCGAGGGGCAGGGCGATCCAGGGCGCGCGGATGCGCGCACGGGTAGGTGCGGTCACGAGAGATCTCTCCGAGAGTGAATGGATGTCCGCGACGCGCACAGTCGCAGCTGGTTAGCTTAGGCAACCCTAACCTAGCCGCCGCGCGCTGTCGACCCTGTCACCGAGCGGGGCGCCCGGGGGTGCGCAACTAAACTCGACGGGTGACCGTCCGCCTGTATGACACCCGCGCCCAGGCGCTGCGCGACTTCGAGCCGCTCGTGCCGGGCAAGGCGGGCATGTACGTGTGCGGGCCCACCGTGCAGTCGTCCCCGCACATCGGCCACCTGCGCAGCGCCCTCGCCTACGACCTCTGGCGCCGCTGGCTGAGCTATCGCGGCTACGACGTCACGTTCGTGCGCAACGTCACCGACATCGACGACAAGATCCTCGATGCTTCGACAGGCTCAGCAAGCGGGCAGGCGCCTGAGGAGTGGTGGGCACTCGCCTACCGCGTCGAGCTCGAGTTCACGGCCGGCTACAACACGCTCGGGATGCTGCCGCCGACCTACGAGCCGCGCGCGACCGCGAGCGTGCCGCAGATGCAGGACATCATCCAGACCCTGATCGACAAGGGCCACGCCTACGCTGCCGACGACAGCACCGGGGACGTCTACTTCGACGTGAAGACCTGGAAGGCCTACGGGGAGCTGACCCACCAGAAGCTCGACGACATGGAGGACTCGCCCGACGCGCCGGCGCGCGGCAAGCGCGATCCGCGCGACTTCGCGCTGTGGAAGGGCACCAAGCGCGGCGAGCCGCAGTCGGCATCCTGGGTCTCGCCGTGGGGTGCCGGCCGTCCGGGATGGCACATCGAGTGCTCGGCGATGTCGAAGCGCTATCTGGGGGCCGCGTTCGACATCCACGGCGGCGGACTCGATCTGCGCTTCCCGCACCACGAGAACGAGCTCGCGCAGTCGACAGCTGCCGGCGACGGCTTCGCGAGCTACTGGGTGCACAACGGCCTCGTCAACGTCGAGGGCCAGAAGATGTCGAAGTCGCTCGGCAACTCGGTCTACGCGTCGGAGCTGCTCGCCGAAGCCCGCCCCGTCGTCGTGCGCTACTACCTGGCGAGCGCCCACTACCGCTCGAACATGGACTACCACCGCGGCGCGCTCGTCGAGGCGGCGGCGGCGTTCTCGCGCATCGAGGGGTTCCTCGAGCGGGCCGGAAAGCGGCTCGAGGGGTCCGGTGTCTCGGACGGCGTGCCCGGCCGGCTGCCGGATGCGTTCGCGACCGCGATGGACGACGATCTCGGCGTGCCCCAGGCGCTCGCCGTTCTGCACGACACGGTGCGCGCGGGCAATGCCGCACTCGACGCCGACGATCTCCCGACGGCCGCTCGGCTGCGTGCCGAGGTCGAGGCGATGACCTCGATTCTCGGCGTCAATCCGCTCGATCCGATGTGGGCGGATGCCGGTGGGGGCGCCGCCGAGGCGGCGCTCGGCTCGCTGGTGCAGCGCCTCATCGACGACCGCGAGCGCGCCCGCGCCGCGAAGGATTTCGCCGCCGCGGACCGCATCCGCGACGAACTGACCTCAGCCGGCATCGTCCTCGACGACACCTCGGCCGGAACGCAATGGAGTCTCGATGGCTAAGCCAGGCCGGCCCGGCGCCGGGAAACCCAAGAAGAAGGGCCCCTCGGTCGGGACCGGCGGTCACAACCGCCGCTCGCTCGAAGGCAAGGGCCCGACCCCGAAGGCGACCGACCGCAGTTGGCACGTCGCAGGAAAGCGCAAGGCCGCGCAGGAGCGACTGGATGCGGCGCGAGCCAAGCACGGCGGCGGCCGTCCCGGCGGGTCGGGTGCGTCCAGCGCGTCGGGCGGGGCAGCGGGAGCGAGTCAGGGCAAGCGGCCCGGTCGCCCCAAGTCCTCCGACGACAGCGAGATGGTCACCGGCCGCAACTCGGTCGTCGAGGCGCTGCGGGCCAAGATCCCGGCGACCGCGCTGTACGTCGCCGCCCGGATCGAGTACGACGACCGCGTGAAGGAGGCGTTGTCGCTCGCCACGAAACGCGGCCTCGCCGTGCTCGAGGTGATGCGCCCGGAGCTCGACCGCCTGAGCGGCCCCGATTCGGTGCACCAGGGACTCGCCCTCAAGGTGCCGCCGTATGAGTACGCCTACGCGCCCGAGCTGCTCGACAAGATCGTCTCGCGCGGGCAGACGCCGCTGCTCGTCGCCCTCGACGGCGTCACCGACCCCCGCAACCTCGGCGCGATCGTGCGCTCGGTCGCCGCGTTCGGCGGGCAGGGCGTGATCGTGCCGCAGCGCCGGTCGGTCGGCATGACGGCATCGGCATGGAAGACGTCGGCAGGCGCAGCCGCGCGCATCCCGGTCGCGATGGCGTCGAATCTGACGCAGACCCTCAAGGACCTGAAGAGCCGCGGCGTGTTCGTGCTCGGCCTCGCCGGCGACGGCGACGTCTCGTTGCCCGGGCTCGAGCTGGCGAAACAGCCGCTCGTGCTCGTGGTCGGAAGCGAGGGCAAGGGACTCTCGCGCCTGGTGACCGAGACGTGCGACGCGGTCGTGTCGATCCCGATCGAGTCGGGCACCGAATCCCTCAACGCCGGCATCGCCGTGAGCGTCGCGCTGTACGAGGTGTCGAGGCTGCGAGCCCCGAAGGGCGCAACGTGATCGCGCACCTGGTCACCTTCACCTGGCGAGACGATGTCGCGGTCGACGACACCGTCGGCCTGGCCGACCAGCTGCGCACGATGGCGGCCGGCATCCCCGAGGTGCTGTTCTATCGGGCCGGGCCGAACCTCCACCTTCGGCCGAACGGCGCAGACTTCGCCGTGCTGGTCATCGTGGCCGACCAGGCGGGGCTCGACGCGTACCTCGATGCGCCCGCGCACGTCGAGGCCGTGGCGACCGGGATCACCCCGAACCTCGGCACCCGGCAGGCGGTGCAGCTCGAGCTGGGTGACGGAGGGCTGCCCGCGGAGTGGCTGCGCTAGTCGCTCATCTGCGCTACGGCGGGCACGCCGTTCGCGCTCGCCGGAAGCCGGCGCTCCAATGCACGTGCGAGCACGGCGATGACGGCGCATCCGACGACCATCACGCCGATGTACACCGCGTCGAGGCCGTTGGCGAGCAGCAGGCCGGCGGCGATCGGCCCGGTGATGGCGCCTCCCTGGAACGCCGCTGAGCTGATCGCGTTGTAGCGACCGCGATTGTGGTCTGAGGCCAGGTCGTTGTAGGTGGCCGGTACGGTCGGCTGCAGCAGGGTCTCGCCGAACGCGAAGACGCCCATGAACGCGAGCACTCCGATCGCGGCCGTGAGGGTATCGGGCAAGAGGCCGGCGGCGCCGAGGATCAGCCACGAGGCCGCCCACACGCCGGCCATCACGATCATCACGCGGGTGCGCCGCCGCCCCTTGATGCGGTTGAGGACGGTGAACTGCAACAGCACGATCACCGCCGTGTTGACCGCGAAAGCGAAACCGATCACCCGAGTCGAGACCTCGGCGACCTCGCGCGCGTAAGCCGGGAAGCCGGCCTCCATCTGCCCGTAGCCGATGAACACGGCGATGAAGGTGAGGAGCGTCAGCCACAGCACCGCGGGCCGGCGCAGGATCTCGCGGTACCTGCTGCCGCCGTGATCGTCTTCGGATGACTCGGCCGGCGTGCGCACGTTCCGAAGCGGACCGAGCAGGAGGGCGATGGGGATGAGGCTCGACGCCGCGTCGATGAGGAAGATGACGGTGAAGGTCTCGGGCGCATGGACGTCGACGTAGAACCCGCCGAGGATGCCGCCGACGCCGATCCCGAGGTTGACGAGCGCGAAGTTCACTCCGAAGTACTGCTGTCGCAGATCACCCTCGACCACGGTCGCGATCAGCGCGTTGAATCCGGGCCAGGAGACCCCGAAGTTCACGCCGATCAGCACGAGTGCGACGGCGGCGACCGCGGGATGCGTCGCGAAGGCGAGCAGGGTGCACCCTGCGATCATCGAGGCGAGGCCGGCGAGCAGGATCCTGCGCGCGCCGTACCGGTCGATGAGGGTTCCGCCCGGACCGGTGACGATGAGCCCCGTGATGGCGATCAGGCTCATCAGCCCGCCCGACAGCCCGAGGTCGAAACCGCGGACCTCGTGCAGGTAGATGATCGTGAAGGGGAGGGTCAGCCCGCGACCAAGGGTCTGGATGGCGACGGTCGACAGCAGCCAGCGCCCCTCGGTGGGAAGCGCCCCCCAGAAACTCCTCATTCCGGCCACCGTGACATTCTGCCGGGGGCCTCGGACAGAGGCGACCGGTGACGCCGTGGTCGCGCGACTTGACGGCTGACCCGGCTGCCGCTTGACTGCTTCCCAGGAGTTAAGCATCGCTGAACACAGGTGTTCAGTGAACTGAGGAGGACACATGAGCCCGCGCACCATCGTCGTCATCGGAGGCACGTCGGGCATCGGACTCGAACTGGCGCGGCGGGTCGTCGCGGACGGCGACAACGTCGTGATCTCCGGACGCGACCTCGCCAAGACCGAGGCCATCGCCGCCGACATCGGGCCGGGAGCCAGCGCCGTCGCCGTCGACATCTCCGAACCCGAGTCGATCGCCGCCTCCCTCGCCGACATCGGCCACGTCGACGGACTCGTGCTCGCCGCCATCGAGCGCGATGCGAACACCATCCGCGACTACGACGTGGCTCGCGCCCGTCGCCTCGTCGTGCTCAAGCTCGTCGGCTACACCGAGACCGTGCATGCCCTCAGCGACCGGCTCACGCCGACCGCCGACACCGGCATCGTGCTGTTCGGCGGCCGCGCGAAAGACATGCCGTATCCGGGGTCGACGACGGTGTCGACCATCAACGGCGGCGTAGAAGGTCTCACCAACTCGCTCGCTCTCGAGCTGGCGCCGATCCGCGTGAATGCCCTGCACCCCGGCATCATCGGGGACAGCCCGTTCTGGTCGAGCAAGCCGCCCGAGGTGCTCGACGGCTACAAGTCGCGCACGCCCGGCGGCGCGCTCGCGACGATGGCCGATGTCGTCGACGCGACGCTGTTCCTGTTGCGCAACCGTGGCGTCTCGGGCACGCAGCTGTACGTCGACCGCGGGTGGCGTCTGACCTAGCTTGCCCGGCTTGCGAGCTCGTTCAGCAGGAGGAGGTTCTCCGGGGCCGGATCGAGGTCGCCGCGCTCGATGCGGTGTGCGAGCTCGACGACGGCGGCGTTGACGGGCGTCGGGACGCCCAGCCGGGCGCCCTCGGCGACGCACCGTGCCGTTGAGGTCGTCGACCTCACTGTGTCGGCCTTTCGTCCAGTCCTGGAGCACCGTCGTGGTGGCGTTGGGTACCACGAATCCGGTGTAGAGCCGGTCCAGCAGGGTGTCGACGACCGAGTCGGGCTGGGCGACATCGTCGGCGCCCAGCCCGAAGATCGGCAGCAGCGGATATCCCAGAGCCGCCCCCACATCCCGAGCCTCGCCCCCCGAGCGCACCATCAGCTCGCGCATGCCGGGGTAGTCGATCGCCTCCAGCATCGGCAGCCCGACGATCGCGGTCGGGACCAGCACGGTGCAGTTGCTGATCAGCTTCATCCACTTGGTGGCCCGGATGTCGTCCACGATCGCGACCGTGCCGGAATGACCCAGCAGGTCGGCGATGTCATCGCGCCGGCCGTCCGCCGCGGGATCGATGCTGCCGACCGCGAACCACGAGCGCTCCGGCGCGACGTGACGCTGCACCCGGCCGGGGTCGTACATGGTCGAGGAGATCTCGATGACGGTGCCCATGGTGCGGTCGGGGCCGACCACGTCCGCGATGATGTCGGTCGTCATCCCGTTCTGGACGCCCGCGACGATCCCGTCGGAGGCGAGATGCGGCGCGATCAGCTCGGTCGCCCATCGCGTGTCGTAGGCCTTCATGAGCACCAGCACGACGTCGAACTTCTCTCGCAGAGTGGCCACCTCGCACAGATGCATCGTGCGCGGGTCGACGTGCAGGCTCGTCTCCGGCATGTCGATCGTCAGCCCGTTCGCGCGCATCGCCTCGACGTGGGCCGGCCACTGCTCGATCAGCGTCACGTCGACTCCGGCGGCGGTCAGGTCCGCGCCGACCGACGCTCCATTGGCACCGGCGCCGAGCACGGCGATCTTCTGCGCGGACATGAACAAATTGAAGCACAAATGAACAACGGGCTCACGCTCGGCCTAGAAAACTCGGGTCTGGACAGACCCGGCACCCTGCGCTGTAAAGTGTCACTGAAATTCTCGACGAGGAGGATACCCCAAATGGCAGACGCCACCACACCCGAAGCCCGACGACTTCCCGACGGGTCGCCCGGTCGTGTTCCGCAACGCGACCGTTATCACCGTCGACAAAGCCGGCGTGATCCTGAACGGCGATGTGCTCGTCACCGGTGACACCATCACCGCGGTCGGGCCAGAAGCTGAAGGTGCCGGAGGGCACCGTCGAGATCGACGCGAGCGGCGGCATCCTGACGCCCGGGTTCGTCGACACGCCACCGGCACATGTGGCAGACCGCCCTGCGCGGCTACGGCGGCGACTGGGCGCTCAGCCAGTACTTCGTCTTCTACTACCTGCAGCACGGCGAGGTCTTCCGTCCGGAGGACATCTACGCGGGCAACCTGCTCAGCGCACTGGAGTCGGTCGACACCGGCGTCACCACGACGCTCGACTGGTCGCACGCGCTGCGCACGCCCGAGTACGCGGATGCGGCGGTCAAGGCGTTCGAGGAGATCCCCGGCCGGTTCGTGCTCGGCTACGGCAACTACCTCGGAGCACCGTGGGAGTGGACGGCCGACAAGGGCTTCCAGGCCTGGGTCAAGAACTTCAAGAGCCAGCGACATGCTGCAGCCTCGAGATCGCGTTCGACGTGCCCGACTCGGAGGACTTCCCCGAGAAGGCCGCCTTCCAGTACGCCAAGGACAACGGCCTGCGGGTCACGACGCACGCCGGGGTCTGGGGCGCGACGACCGATGTCGGCATCGGCCACATGTTCGACGCCGGCATGATGAGCGACCAGATCACCTACGTGCACGCCGCGAGCCTCAGCGCCGACAGCTACCAGAAGATCGCCGCCACGGGCGGAACGGTCTCGGTCGCCACCGAGAGCGAGCAGAGCGCCGGCCAGGGCTACCCGTCGACGTGGGAGATCCGCAAGTACGGCATCCCGGCATCGCTGTCGATGGACACCAGCGTGTGGTGGAGCGCCGACTTCTTCTCGGCGATGCGCGCCACGCTCAGCTCCGACCGTTCGCGGGCGCACCTCGAGGCGCACAAGAACGGACGACACCGTCGCGGTCAACCAGATGCGCGCGGAGGACGTGCTGTGGATGGCCACGCAGGGCGGCGCGAACGCGCTCGGCATGGGCGACAAGATCGGCTCGATCACGCCCGGCAAGAAGGCCGACCTGCTGCTGATCAAGAACGACCAGTCGCCGGCGATGACCCCGATCCTGAATCCGAACGCCCACGTGGTGTACCAGGCCAACACGGCCGACGTGCACACGGTCGTCGTGAACGGGCGCGTGCTGAAGTACGACGGCAAGCGCATCGGCCTCGACATCGGGCCGGCGCGGGATGCCGTGGCCGCATCGGTCGAATACGTGCGTGGCAAGTTGGGTGAGCAGACCTGGGAAGAGGGCATGCACCCGCCGCTCGAGCCCAACGAGGAGATCGAGAACCCGTACAAGTACGCGGACTGAAAGGGAACATGATCCTGCACCTTGCGTCCTTCCGCTGGAAAGACGATGTCTCCCCGGCCGACGTCGCTGCTGTGACCGAAGCACTGCTGGCCATGGCCGCAGGTATCCCCGAACTGCGCAGTTACCTGTGCGGGGAGAACCTGCGGCTGCGGCCGGGCGGCGCCGACTTCGGCGTCGCCGCGATCGTCGACGACGAGGCGGGCCTGTCGGCCTACCTCGACTCGGCGGCGCACGACGAGGTGTACGAGAAGCATCTCGGACGGATGATCGCCGAACGCGCAGCCGTGCAGCTGCCGGTCGGCGACGGTGCCTCGCCTGTGAGCGGAATGCGGGCGGGGGTGCTCCACGCCGTCCACGATCTGCGGATCGAGGAGCGTGACGTACCGGTTCCCGGCCCCGGCGAGGTGCTCGTCCGGGTCGCGGTGTGCGGAGTGTGCGGCAGCGACGCGACCGAGTTCGATCGCGGACCGGTGCTGACGGTCATGCCGGTGACCCTCGGTCACGAGTTCGCCGGCATGGTGGAAGCACTCGGCGAGGGCGTCGATGGCATCGCCGTCGGCGCGACCGTGGTGTGCGGCGCAGGCATCGCGTGCGGCGAGTGCAAGCCATGCCGCGAGGGCCGGACGAACCTGTGCCGGCAGTACACGACCGCCGGCTTGCAGGTCGATGGTGGCCTGGCGGGCTACGTGGTGGTGCCCGCCGGGATCCTGCTCGACGTCAGCGACAGCGGCCTGCCGCTGGACACGCTCGGTCTCACTCAGCCGATGTCGATCGGCGTGCACGCCGTTCGGCGCAGCGGGCTGAGTGCGGGCCAGGATGCGGTCATCGTCGGGGTGGGAGGCATCGGCGCGTTCATCACCGTCGCGGCCGTCGCCACCGGCGCCCGGGTGCTGGTCGTCGACCTGAACGACGATCGGCTCGAGCTCGCGACCGCCCTCGGGGCGGCGCACACCATGAACGCCCGGAGCGGGTCGCTCGCCGAACGGCTCGACGAGCTGGGCATGGACGTCGACGTCTTCTTCGAGGTCAGCGGCTCCGCGCCCGGCCTGGCATCGGTGCTCGACGCCGCCAAGCCGGGGGCGACCATCGTGCCGGTCGGCATCCAGCGCGGCGACGTCCCGCTGCCGCTGGGCACCTGGACCCTGCGCGAGTACACGATCATCGGGACGGTCGCGCACGTCTTCGCGACCGACGTCCCCGAGGCGGTGCGCCTGCTCGGCACGCGGCCGGACTGGTCGGACCTCGCACATGAGGTGCTCCCGCTCGACCGGCTGGTCGACGACGCGTTGATGCCGCTGCGTGACCGGGTCACCCGGTCAGATCAAGACCCTCATCGATCCGTGGATCGCCGAAGCGCGCCCCGCCTCGCACGCCAGGACCTGATCAGTGCGGGATATCGTCCATCGCTCGCAGCACGTCGACGGCCGACGAGAGCGGCGCACCCGTCCGTGCGGCGTCCGTTCCCGGAGCCGTCGGCATGGCCTGGTTCTGCTGGCGACGGCCCACCACGAACCAGACGCCGCGCGCCACCGGGTTCCGTTGTTGGAGTAGAGGTGCGGGCGCACGGAGTCGAACTGGAGCGAGTCGCCCGGGCCGAGCACGTGGGTGTCGAAGTCGAGCTGCAGGGTGAGCTCGCCCTCGAGGATGTAGGCGTACTCGACGCCGGAGTGGCGCATGAGCTTGCCCTCGATCGAGCTCGAGGCACCGGGGTCGTAGCTGACCAGGAGCGCGTCGGCGGGACCGCCCTCGCCGACCGCGAGCCGTTCCCAGTGCACCCCGTTCTCCATCTCGAGCACGGGGTTCTCGTCCGCCGCGCTGCACGGCGGGCAGCACCTTGCCGGTGTGGCCGACCATCGCCGCCGGGCTGGCCGGGGCGCTCGACGCGGGGATGACGCCGAGCAGTTCGTCCATCGAGACGCCGAGGTGGGTGACCATCGCGTAGAGGGTCGAGACGGACGGCTGGGTCTTGCCGGTCTCGACCTGGGAGATCAGCGACGCCGAGACGCCGAGCGCCTGGGCGACGCTGCGCAGGCTGAGGCCACGCTGCAGCCGCGCTTCGCGCAGTCGGGCGCCGATGTTCTCCGCCGTCATGCGCCGTCCCGCCGTCTCACATCAAGCGCGGGCGTACATCGCGCGCGTTGTGGCGAGGATACTACGGACATGCGGGTCGCCTTCGTCCCTGAGGGCGGCGGTCGAGCCGCCGTCTCTCCACACTACTGTTAATCTCTGCTAAACATATATCCGTTCTTACTTAACGCCAGCAATCGGCACAGCAGTTCGGAGGACCTCGATGAAGAGCACCGGAACGACGGGCGCGAACGCGGTCGACTGGGAGCAGCGGGTCGACTTCGACCGTCTGCGCGCCGAGCGGCTCGCCCGCCTGAAGGCGGAGCTCGAGGCCTCGGACATCGGCGCGGTGCTCGCGTTCGACTTCGCCAACATCCGGTACATGACCTCGACCCACATCGGCACCTGGGCGATGGACAAGCTGATCCGCTTCAGCCTGCTGACCCGCAACAGCGACCCGATCTCGTGGGACTTCGGCTCCGCCGCCAAGCACCACGCCCTGTACAACCCGTGGCTCGACGTGACGACCGCCGAGATGGATGCCGACCCGAACGCCCCGCACGAGGGTGCGACGCGCCCCCGGCTCGAGTCCGGCGCACGTGCGGGCATCTCGACCCTGCGCGGCGCGTTCAGCCCCGACGCCGAGATCGCCGAGGGCGTCGCGAAGAAGATCAAGCGCGAGCTGGAGAAGTTCGGCGTGGCCGACCAGCCCCTGGGCGTCGACGTGATCGAGCTGCCCGTGCTCTTCGCCCTGCAGCAGGCCGGCATCCGGGTCGTCGACGGGCAGCAGCTGTTCATGGAGGCCCGGCGCATCAAGACCGGCGACGAGATCCGGCTGCTCACGCAGGCCGCGTCGATGGTGGACGCGGCGTACGAGGAGCTCTACCGCTTCCTCCGCCCCGGCGTCCGCGAGAACGAGGCGGTCGGCCTGGTCGCGAAGACGCTGTACGACCTCGGGTCCGAGTACGTCGAGGGCGTCAACGCGATCTCCGGCGAGCGCTGCTCACCGCACCCGCACGTGTTCTCCGACCGGCTCATCCGGCCCGGCGACCCGGCGTTCTTCGACATCCTGCACAGCTTCAACGGCTACCGCACCTGCTACTACCGAACCTTCGCAGTGGGGTCCGCGAGCAGCGCGCAGCGCGACGCGTACACCCGCGCCCGCGAGTACATGGACCGCGCCATCGCCCTCGTCAAGCCGGGCGCGACGACGGCCGACATCGTGAAGGTCTGGCCGAAGGCGGAGGAGTTCGGGTTCCCGGATGAGGAAGCGGCTTTCGCCCTGCAGTACGGCCACGGCGTGGGGCTCTCGATCTGGGAGAAGCCGATCTTCTCGCGCCTGGTCTCCCTCGATCACCCCGAGGAGCTCAAGGAGGGCATGGTCTTCGCCCTCGAGACCTACTGGCCGTCGAAGGACGGCTGGGGTGCTGCCCGCATCGAGGAGGAGGTCGTGGTGACCGCCGACGGCTGCGAGGTCATCACGAAGTTCCCGGCCGAGGAGCTGCTCGTGGCGGGCAGCCGCTACATCGCTGTCGGCGGTCCGCTGACCCTCGAGCGCGACTCGCAGTCGCATCTCAACACGACGTGGGGGCGCGGAGAGAAGTAGGAGCTCAGCCTCTCCGGACTCAGTCGCTCAGCCCGAACCGGGCGTGCAGCCGCTTCATCCAGCGCGGCGCCCACCACATGATGCGCTCCTGCCAGGTCATGAGCGCCGGCACGAGCAGGCAGCGCACGAGCGTGGCGTCGAGCAGCACGGCGACCGCCAGCGCCGTGCCGAGCTGCTTGATGACCATGAGGTCGCCGGTCGCGAAGCCGGCGAACACGACGATGATGATGAGCGCGGCGCTCGTGATGATGCGACCGGAGCGCTGCAGCCCGCGGGCGATCGCCTCACGGCCGGGCACGCCGGCATCCACCTGCTCCTTGATGCGCGACAGGATGAACATCTCGTAGTCCATCGCGAGGCCGAAGCCGAAGGCGAACGTCAGCAGCAGCACGAGCACGTCGACGCCGTGCACGTCGGCGGGATCGAAGCCCATGAGCGGCGCGAAGTTGCCCTGCTCGAACCCCCAGACGAGCACGCCGATCGACGCGCCCGAGCGAGAGCGCGCTCGCGATCAGGGCCTTGAGCGGGATGACGAGCGATCCGGTCATGAGGAACAGGAACACCATGGTGCCGAGCGCGATGATCAGCGCCGCCCACGGGCGCACTGCCGAGCAGCGAGTCCGAGAAGTCGACGGTGCGCGCGTCGATGCCGGTCACCCAGGCGTCGCCGAGGCCGTCGGCCTGCAGTGCGGGCGCGATCGGCCCGGATCGCGTTCACGACATCGATGCCGTCGGCGGGGTCGACACGGACGACGGTGCGCCAGGCATCGCCCGATTCTCGACGGGCGAGCCGACCGACTCGACACCGTCGATGCCGGTTACCGCGTCCGCCCATTGCTCGGCGTCGGATTCGCGTCTCGGTGACGAGCGCGACCCGCGGGCTGGTGGCGTCGGGAAAGCGATCGGAGAGGGTGTCGAGGAACGTCGTACTGGGTCGACGACGCCGGCAGGGCGTCGACGCTCGTGTTCGCCAGGCGCAGCGACGCCAGGGGGCTGCCGAGGAGTATCAGGAGCAGCGCACAGGCGATGCGTGATGATCGCCGGATGCCGCTGCACCCGCCGGGTGAGCTTCGAGAAGAACCCGTCGTCGGGGGCGATGTCGCCGAACCGCGAGATGACGCCGGCCGACGCCGGGAGGCGGGTGAGCGCGCCCGGCCGAGCAGGCGGTCGCCGGTCAGGCTCAGCAGCGCCGGGATCAGGGTGAGCGCGGATGCGATGGCGATGACCGTGACGGCGAGGGCCCCGAGCCCGATCGCCTTCACGATCCGCGGCTCGAACACCAGCAGACCGAGCGAGGCGATCGCGAAGGTCACGCCCGAGTAGACGACGGTGCGTCCGGCGGTCTCGGCCGTGCGGCAGGATCGCGGCGAGCCGGCCCTCGCGCCCGGGATGCCGGCGCGCGCGATGCTCTTCGCGGAACCGGCTCACGATCAGCAGCCCGTAGTCGATCGAGAGTCCGAGCCCGACGGCCGTGACGACGTTGACGACCGTCGTGTCGATGTCGAGCAGGAAGGTGAAGCCGAGCAGCGCCCCGAGCGCGCCGGCGATCGACACCCCGGCGCCGACCAGCGGGATCCCGGCGGCGATGAAGCCGCCGAACACGACGAGCATGACGACGAGCGCGATCGGCAGGGCGACGGCCTCGCCGCGCTTGAGGTCGTTCTCCGAGATCTCGACGATCGAGTCGACGAGCAGCCGTGCCGCCGCCGACCTCGAGGGTGGCATCCGGATGCGACTCCCGCAGTTCGTCTGCCGCCTCGCGCAGGTCGTCGATGGCGGCCTCGACCATCGCGTCGTCGGGAAGCCCGCCATCGACACCCTCGACGGTGACGCTCACCAGGAATCCGTCGCCGTCCGTCGGCGACCAGGGGCGCGAGCGCCGGGATGACCGATCCGTCGGGCAGCGGTCGGCACGCCGACCGGGGTCACGACCGACGTGTGCGGCAGGTCGTCGAGGCGGGCGACCAGGTCGGCGACGGTCTCGACAGCATCCGGGTCGTCGAGGCGCGATTCCGTCGGCGAGCAGAGTCAGCGACGAGCGCTCCTCGTCGTCGCCCGCGAGCACGTCGTCGGCGTGCGAGCTCTCGCCCTTCGCGCTGGGCGCCTCGCTCTTGAGCCGGTCGAAGAGCGACTCGCCGGCGACGCCGCCGACGGCGGTGGCGACGGCGCCACCGATGAGCAGGACCCAGACGACGAGGGTGATCCAGGGGTGGCGGGCCGCGGCGCCACCGATCGCGGCGAGCGGCCCGCGCCGCGTCCGGCCGTCTCGGCCTCACGACCGTCAGACCTTCGACCGCCAGTCCTCTTCGTCGTCGACGACGTCGATGGCGGCCGTGATCGACGCCGGTCGGCGGACCGACGACGGTCACCTCGTCGCGGCGGTGCCGCAGCACGTCGTCGATGTAGGAGGTGAGCGCCTCGGCGAGCGGCACGTTGCGCTTCTCGTTCTGCGACAGGTACCAGCGGTGATCGAGCAGCTGGTGGAACACCTCGGCCGGCTCGAGCTTGCCCTTGAGGTCCTTCGGGATCGAGCGGATCACCGGCTCGAACACGCGCACGAGCCAGTCGTGCGCGACCATCTCCTCGTCGAGGTCCTTGCGGTCGCCGGTCGCGCGGTACGCGTCGAGGTCGTTGAGCAGGCGCCGCGCCTGGTTCTCGCCGGCATCGAGCCCGGTGAGCCGCAGCAGGCGTCGCGAGTGGTGCCCGGCATCCACGACCTTGGGCTGGATGCGGACCTGCGTTCCGGTCTCGTCCTGCCCGATCGAGAGCTCGCCGATGTCGAACCCGAGGTCGTTGAGGCGCTCGACCCGCTGGTTGATGCGCCAGCGCTCCGCCTGCGGGAACGACTCGGCGACGGTCAGCTCGGTCCAGAGGCTGCGGTAGGCGGAGACGATGCCGTCGGCGACGGCGACCGGGTCGACGTCCTCGTCGAGTCGCCCGCCGGCCTGCAGGTCGAGCAGCTCGCCGGCGATGTTGACGCGGCCGATCTCGAGGTCGTTCTCGCGCTGCCCGTTCGACAGGCCGCCGTCGTAGAGCTTGCCGGTCTCGGCATCCACCAGGTAGGCGGCGAAGGCGCCGGCGTCGCGCCGGAAGAGGGTGTTCGACAGCGACACGTCGCCCCAGAAGAACCCGGCGACGTGCAGCCGCGTCAGCAGCAGCGCGAGCGCGTCGACGAGGCGGGTCGCGGTATCGGGGCGCAGCGACTGCGAGTAGAGGGCGCGGTAGGGGAGCGAGAACTTGAGGTGGCGGGTGACGAGCGCCGGCTCGAGCTCCTCGCCGTCGTCGGCGTGCGCGATCGGTGATGACGGCGACCGGCTCGACGCACGGGATGTCCATGCGCTGGAGGGTGCGCAGCAGGTCGTACTCGCGGCGGGCGAGGTCGGCCGACGTCTCCTTGACGGCGATGACGTACCCGCTCAGGTGCACGAAGCGCACGAGGTGCCGCGAGATGCCTTTCGGCAGGGCGGCGATGACGTCTTCCGGCCACACCTCGAGCGGCAGGTTCCACGGCAGATCGAGCAGTGCCGGATCGGGCACCGCCGAGGTGACGGAGAGCGCTGAGGCCATCCTGAAAGCCTAGCGGGAGACGCGCCTATCGACGACGGCGCCGCGTGACCTCGGCGAGCCCGGCCCAGTCGTAGGTGCGCAGCTCATCGTCGGCCATCGCCGCATCGAAGAGCTCGTGCAGCACCGGCGCGGTCGGCAGCTCGACGCCGACTTCGGCCGCCGCGCGTTCGGCGAGGGTCAGGTCTTTGCGCCCCAGTTCCATGAGGAAGCCTGGAGGCGTGTAGCGGCGTTCCGCGATCGCGGCGCCGTACCCGGTGTAGACGATTCCCCCGAACAGTGAGTTGCTGAGCAGCTCCACGAACTCGCTGCCGTCGACACCATGCCCCTCGACGAGTGTGATCGACTCACCGAGCGCCTGGATGGCGTGGATGATGTTGTAGTTGACGGCCGCCTTGACGACGTTGGCCATGCGAGGTCGTTCGCCCATGCGCCAGGTGCGCGTGCCGAGCGCCGAGAAGTAGGGCTCGAGCGCGTCGACGGCCTCGGACGGTCCCGCCGCCATGATGTTGAGGTTTCCGGCGGCAGCGACCGTCGACCGACCGAGCACCGTCGCGGCGACGTAGGTCACCCCGGCTGCCTCGTGAACGGTCGTGAGGCGATCCGCCGCTTCCGGGCTGATCGACGCCATGTTGACGTGAACGCGGCCCGGTGATCCCGCGAGGTTCACGTCAGTGAGGACGCTCTCGGCGGCTTCGTCATTGGCGAGCATCGAGAACGAGACGTCGCTGGCAAGCGCGTCCGATGCGGACTCGGCGCGCGCTGCGCCGGCAGCGACCAGCGCGTCCGCGGCGTCGGGGCTGCGGTTCCAGACGCGAACCGTGTGACCTGCACGGACGAGGACCTTCGCCATCTCCGTCCCCATCGTGCCGAGGCCGAGGAATCCGAGGTCGGCCATCAGGCTGCCCACACCGTCTTCATGTTGCAGAACTCGCGGATCCCGGGTGCACCGAGCTCGCGGCCGTAGCCCGAGTTCTTGATTCCCCCGAACGGCAACTCCGGATAGGAGATCGTCATGCCGTTGATGAACACGCCCCCGGCTTCGAGTTCCGTCGCGAACAGCTCCTGCTCTGCCGGATCGCTCGTCCACGCCGCTGAGCTGAGGCCGAACGTCGTCCCGTTTGCGATCTCGATCGCCGCGCGCGCATCGGCGACCCGGTAGAGGGTGGCGACTGGCCCGAAGGCTTCCTCCAGGTGCAGCCGCATCGCGGGCGTCACACCGGCGATGACGGTCGGCGGATAGAACCAGCCCGGCCCGGACGGCTGGGTGCCGCCGGTCAGGATCTCTGCGCCGTTCGCCCGTGCGTCCTCGACCAGCTCGGCGAGCTCGTCGCGACCGGATGCCGTGGCGATGGGACCGATCTGGGTCGCCTCATCGAGAGGGTCGCCGACCCGCAGAGCCGCCATCGCGGCGGTGAACTTCTCGCTGAAGGAGTCGTAGACGTCGGTGTGGACGATGAACCGTTTTCCGGCGATGCACGACTGACCGTTGTTCTGGGTCCGTGCCGTGACTGCCGTGGCGACCGCGCCATCCAGATCCGCGCTCGGCATCACGATGAACGGGTCGGAGCCGCCGAGCTCGAGGACCGCCTTCTTCACCTGCGCCGCTGCGATGGATGCGACCGAGCGTCCCGCGGGCTCAGAGCCGGTCAGCGTGACCGCTTTCACTCGAGGGTCCTCGATGACGGCAGCGACCTCACCCGAGCCGATCAGCAGCGTCGAGAACGCGCCCTCGGGGAACCCGGCCCGCGTGAACAGCGAATCGAGGTACATCGCGGACTGCGGAACGTTGGAGGCGTGCTTGAGGAGTCCCGCGTTGCCCGCCATCAACGCGGGGGCGGCGAACCGGACGACCTGCCAGAGCGGGTAGTTCCAGGGCATCACCGCGAGCACGACGCCGAGCGGCTGGTAACGGGCGTACGCGCGAGAGGCGTTCACCGACGAGGGGTTCTCGAGCGGCTCGTCGGCGAGGAACTCCTCGGCGTGTGCCGCGTAGAACCGCATGCCCTTGGCGCACTTGGCGGCCTCAGCCCGCGATGCCGCGATCGGTTTGCCCATCTCGCGGGTCATGATGACCGAGATCTCCTCGTTCTCGGCGTCGATGAGGTCTGCAGCCGCATTCATCCACGCTGCGCGCTGAGCGAACGTGGTGCCCCGCATTGTGCGGACGGCGTCATCGGCCGCGGCGATGCGGCGCTCGACTTCCGCGGCGTCGTGGGCGTCGAAGGTCTTCTCAGTCTCTCCGGTCGCGGGATTGATCGTTGCGATGGGCATGGGTGCTCCTTATTCGAAGACGTCGGGATGGCGGGCGAGCTCGAGGCGGGTGCGGCGGATGTGGCCGGCGAGCACCCGCTCGGCCTCGTCGATGTCGTCGCGCCGGATCGCCGAGACGAGCAGATGGTGTTCGTGGTCGACGCTCCTGTCTCCCTCGGAGCGGAACAGCCTGGTGAAAGCGCGGCGATAGTGCTGCGTGCTGTTCCAGAGCCTCAGCACGATGTCCCCGAGCACGCTCGTGTCTGCGCGGGCGTAGCAGGACAGGTGGAACTCGCGGTCGAGCGCGAGGAACTCCTCGACGTCGGCCGACGCCTCCATCGCTTCGGCCAGTTCTGCCAGTCGTTCGATGTCGGTCTCGGTCAGCAAGGGGATGTTGTAGCGGAGCAGGAGCGGCTCGATCCGTTCGCGGATCCGGTACATCTCGTCGCATTCGGCAAGGCTCAGTCGCGAGACCCAGGCACCGGTGTTGGCGACGAGCGTGACGAGCCCCTCGGCCTCCAGCATGCGGAGCGCTTCGCGCACCGGCAGCCGGCTGGCGCCGTGCCGATCGGCGAGGTCCTCCTGGCGGATTCGAGCGCCGGGCTCGTACTCGCCGGCAAGGATCGCGTGGCGAAGCTCTGCGGCGATACGTGCACCCGCAGCGCCGTGAGTGGGGTGCTCGGGCGCCACGGTGTCTGCCATGGAGTTCATTCTGACGGTCGGGCCGGGTGCCACAGCTTCACGGGGGCATCCGCCTCGTAGGCCTTCCCGTCGGGATAGCTGACCAGTTCGAACTGCATTCCCCATGGGCTCCGGAAGTAGACCCACCGCTGACCGGCCGATGCGCCTGCGCTGACGTTCGGCTCACCCATGATCTCGACGTCGTGCGCTCGCAGGTGATCGAGCGCCGCATCCAGGTCATCGACGTAGATTCCCAGATGATGGCCGCCGATGTCGCTGTTGCGGGGCTGGGCGGCCTGGCCGTCGGCGGCGTCGTAGCGGAACAGCTCGATGTTGGTGCCGTTGCCGAGCCGGTAGAAGCGAATCTCGCGGATCACGGTACGCGGGTGCACGCCCAGGCGCTCCTGCATCCAGTCGTCGGTGTCGGAGCGCTTGGGCCCCAGGGTGTACACGCGAACGGCGCCGAGCACGTCGACGAAGAATTCTTCGGCCTGGTCGAGATCGGGAACCGTGAATGCCGATGTGGTCCGCTCCCCGCATGCCGGGGATCCCGTGCGACATACCCGCTCCTCGCGCTCGATCGTCGTGATTGGATACATCATGTCCGAGAGTTGCCGACAAAATCCAGTGGAAACGGCGTTCAGGTCTTGAGATTGGATTCAATCCTGGCTATCGTGCTGACATGCCACGACAGCGACGTTTGGACACCGGGGTCGAATGGGTCGAGCTCACGACCACCGCCGCGGACTGGAAAGCCGCCGATCCGGCCTTGCTCGGCACGATGCTCGCGCAACTCCACCTCATCAGGGCGTTCGAGGAGACGGTGCTCGAACTCGCCGGTGACGGCCTCGTCCACGGTCCCGCCCACTCGAGCATCGGACAGGAAGGCGGCGCGGTCGGATCCATCGTCGGCCTCTCGTCAAGCGATGGCGTCAACGGCTCGCACCGCGGCCACCACCAGTTCCTCGCCAAGGCGCTCACGCACGTCTCCGACGGCGCCATCGACCCGGCAGTCCCGCTCACCCCCGACATCCAGACCGTGCTGCAGCGAACGCTCGCCGAGATCCTCGGCCTCGCCCAGGGCTACTGCCGGGGGCGTGGAGGCTCCATGCACCTGCAGTGGTTCGAGGCAGGTGCGCTCGGCACCAACGCCATCGTCGGCGGCGGCGCTCCGATGGCGGCCGGCAACGCATGGGCGCAGAAGCGCTCAGGTTCGCGTGACGTCACCGTCAACTACTTCGGCGACGGCGCCGCTCAGATCGGCTCGATCCTGGAATCGATGAACCTCGCCGCCGCCTGGAAGCTCCCCGTCTGCTTCTTCATCGAGAACAACCAATACGCCGTCTCGACCCGTGCTGAGGAGAACTCGGCCGACACCCGGTTCTCGGTCCGCGGGCAGGGATTCTCGATCCCGAGCTGGCGCGTCGACGGGATGGATCCGCTGGCTGTGCACCTCGCGATGAATGCCGCCGAAGAGCGCATGCGCGCCGGTCACGGGCCGACGATCATCGAGGCCGAGGTCTACCGCTTCTTCCACCAGAACGGCCCCTACCCGGGCAGCGCATTCGGGTACCGCACGAAGGAGGAGGAAGCATCGTGGCGCGCGCGCGATCCGCTCGATCGGCTGGCGCAGGAGATGACCAAACTCGGCCTGATCGACGAGGCCGGAGTCGCCGCGGTGCGCCATCAGGCGCAGGCCGCGATGACGGCGGCGGCGGGCGAGCTGCTGGAGGCCGATCCCGACCAGGCGGGCAAGCGCCGCATCCGGCCCGACCTCTGGCCCGACCCCGGGTTCGTCGATGTCGGCGTCCGCGGCGACGGCAGCGAGCTCGACGCGCTGACGATCGAGGACCCGCTCCAGCACACCGGCGCTTGGGTCGACATGAAGTTCGTGGATGCTGTGGCAGCCGTCATGGACCGCCGCATGGAGCAGGACCCGCGCATCGTCGTCATGGGCGAGGACGTCCACCGTCTGCAGGGCGGTACCAACGGCGCCACCAAGGGCCTTGCCAAGAAGTATGGCGACAATACGACCGAGGGCGGCCGCGTGCTCGGCACCCCGATCAGCGAGAACGCGTTCTTCGGGCTCGGCGGCGGTCTCGCTCTCGACGGTCGCTATCGACCGGTCGTCGAGTTCATGTATCCCGACTTCATGTGGGTCGCCGCCGACCAGGTCTTCAATCAGGTCGGCAAGGCGCGGCACATGTTCGGCGGCGACAACCCCGTGCCGCTGGTCCTGCGCACCAAGGTCGCGATGGGTTCGGGATACGGCTCGCAGCACTTGATGGACCCGGCCGGCATCTTCGCGACCGCACCGGGATGGCGAATCGTCGCTCCATCGAGCGCCGCCGACTATGTGGGCCTGATGAATGCCGCGCTCGCCTTGCAGGATCCGGTGCTCGTCATCGAGCACGTCGACCTGTATGGCACCGCGGACCGGGTGCCGGAGGGTGACCTCGACTACATCCTGCCGCCCGGTCGTGCCGCGATCCGTCGCTCCGGCTCGGACGTCACGGTCATCTCCTACCTCTCGATGGTCGCCCACAGCCTCGAGGCGATCGTGCAGTCCGGGATGGATGCAGAGCTGATCGACCTGCGCTGGCTCGACCGCGCATCGATCGACTGGGACACCATCGGCGAGAGCATCAAGAAGACCAATGCGGTCCTGATCGTCGAACAGGGTGCCCGCGGCACGTCGTACGGCGCCTGGCTCGCCGACGAGCTGCAGCGCCGGTTCTTCGACTGGCTCGATCAGCCGATCCAGCGCGTGACCGGTGGCGAGGCGTCGCCGTCCATCTCGCGGGTGCTCGACCGGGCAGCCATCGCCCGGACGGAAGAGGTCGTCGCTGGGCTCGAGCTGGTGCGGCGCGGCATGGGGACGCGCTGATGGCGACCGTCGTGCGCATGCCCGCGGCCCTTGCCGGGGTGACCGAGGGCGCGATCCAGACCTGGATGGCGGCGGCCGGTGACACGATCGCCGCCGGGCAGCCGCTGGCCGAGATCGAGACCGAGAAGGCCGTCGTCGAGCTCGAGTCGGAGGTCGGCGGCACCGTCGCCCGCCTTCTCGTCGAACCGGGCGAGAACGTGGCGGTCGGAGTCCCGATCGCCGTGATCCTGGCCGACGGCGAAGGCGACGATGCGATCGCGGCCGCTCTGGCCGAGGCGGGTCGGTCACCGTGCCGCGTCGCTTCGGCACCGACGCCGCCGAGCCGGCGCCGCGGAACCGCAGACTTCTCCGGCGGCGGATGTCGTGGCGGCATCCCCGCCGGAGAGCCCCTCGACGGCGCCTGCCGGACGGTGAGCGGCAGTTCGCCAGCCCGATCGTCCGCCGCCTCGCGCGGGAGCGCGGCCTGGACCTGAGCCGGGTGACGGGGACGGGGCCCGACGGTCGGGTCGTGCGTCGCGACCTCGACGGATTGCAGGCCGGGACGGGCGGGGCCCGCAGCCGGTCGCTGCGAAGCCGGCCACCGCATCCGGGTCCCGCCGTCGGCACGAAGATCCCGCTCACCGGCATGCGACGTGCCATCGCGCGCCGCCTCACCGAGAGCAAGACGACGGTGCCGCACTTCTACGTCATCGCGCACTGCCGCGTCGACCGGCTGCTGCAGGTGCGACGCGAGGTGAACGAGGTCGCGGCGCACAAGGTCTCGATCAACGACTTCGTGCTGAAGGCGGTCGCCGGCGCGCTCACCGAGGTGCCCGCGGCGAACGCGATCTGGGGCGGCGACCACATCATGCGGTTCGGCACGGTGGATGTGGCGGTGGCCGTGGCGGTCGAGGGCGGCCTCCTGACACCCGTGCTCCGTGACGTCGACAGCCTGACCCTGCTCGAGATCAGCGCCTCCGTGGCCGATCTCGCGGAGCGCGCTCGATCCGGCCGGCTGCAGCAGCACGAGCTCGAGGGGGGCAGCTTCTCGGTTTCGAATCTCGGGATGTACGGCGTCGATGAGTTCTCGGCGATCCTCAATCCGCCTCAGTCGGGCATCCTCGCGGTCGCCGCCGCGAAGCAGCGGCCGGTTGTCGAGGACGGCGTACTGACCGTCGGCACGGTCATGACGGTCACGCTGTCGGCCGACCACCGCGTCGTGGACGGAGCGGTCGCGGCGGAGTGGATGGCGGCTTTCGTCCGGCGGATCGAGAACCCGGTGAGCGCTCTTCTGTGAGCATCTGCAAGTTAAGCCCAACTACACAACGTCCGGTGTCCTGGCGGTCGATGCCGGCAGAATTCACCCTGACAGAACAAGGCTTCTGCAAATTGCTGGCCGACATTTCAGTTCAAACGCACAGCCGTGTACAGTGTGGCTGAAAGGCATCCATCGGTCGCAGAAGAGCGATGGTTCCGGCCCGATTTCAAAGGAGAAGTCACATGAGGCACTCACAGTCGGCGGCCCTCCGCCGCTCTGCGATGGTCGCGACGCTCGCTGTCGCAGCCCTCGCACTCGCCGCCTGCTCCGCCCCCGCGGGTGACGGCGACGGCGGTGGAGGCGAGGAGGAGACCCTCCAGATCGCCTACATCTCGTTCGCCGTCGCGAACACCTACGACGAGCCGATGCTCGCCGAGGCCCAGCGGGTCGCGGACGAGAACAACGCCGAGCTCACCGTCTTCGACGGCAACCTCGACCCCAACACCCAGGTCGCGCTGATCCAGGACGTCATCGCGTCCGGCCAGTACGACGGCATGATCACGCAGCCGGTGTTCGGCCCCGCGATCATGGACGTGGTCGCCGAGGCGATCGCCGCCGGCATCACGGTCGTGAACATCGACCAGATCCTCGGCGAGGACTTCACGACCGGCGCCACCCAGCTCGACGGGCTCTCGGCGAACGTCGTGTTCGTCCCGTCGGAGCTCGGCACGAAGCACGGTGAGCAGGTCGTCGAGGCGTGCGCCAGCCAGGATCTCGATCCCTGCAACGTCGCATTCCTGCACGACGTGAAGGCGTCCGCCATCGGCGTCGCGCTGTGGGACGAGTTCCAGGCCGCCATCGAAGGCTCGCCGGTGACGGTCGTCGCCGAGGGCGAGACCTTCTACAACCCGGCAGCGGCGCAGACGGCCGTCACCGACATCCTGACCGCGAACCCGAACGTCAACGTCATCGCGACGTCTGACCAGGGTCTGCAGGGTGCCATCGGCGCGATCGAGGCTGCCGGCAAGAACGTCGCCGACTTCCTCTTCGTCGGCTACGGCGGTTCGGTCTGGGGCCAGGAGCACGTGGCCGACGGCACCGTGTTCGCGGACGTCGTCCAGGCTCCCGCCACCGAGGGCCGGCTCGGGATGGAGGCGCTGATCGACGCGCTCCGCAACGGCAACGACCACGGCGACGTGGACCCGTTCGCCGACTTCCCGAACAACGGCGTCATGACCCAGGACACCGCCGACCAGTTCACCGGCGAGTGGGCCGGGTGATCGGTGCCGACTGAAACGGCTCAGGCCGGCGCCCCGCAGCTCGAAGTCGAGTTGCGGGGCGTCGGCAAGTCCTTCGCGGGCATGCCGGTACTGCAGGGGATCGACCTCAGGCTCGAGCCGGGCAAGGTCCACGGTCTCGTCGGCGAGAACGGGGCTGGGAAATCGACGCTGGCCAAGATCGTCGCCGGCCTGTACACGGCCGACGAAGGGACGCTGATCGTCGACGGCGAGGAGGCGAGCTTCGGCTCCCCTCGCGAGGCGCTCGACCGCGGGATCTCCGCGATCGCGCAGGAGCTCGCGCTCGTTCCGTCGCTCAGCGTCGCGGAGAACGTCTACCTGGGGCGCGAGCCGCGGGTGCTCGGTTTCATCGACAGGCGGCGCTCCGCAAGAGGTTCGTCGCGCTCGCCGCAGAGGCCGGATTCGAGCTCGATCCGGACCGCAGCGTCGGGTCGATGCGGATCGCCGACCAGCAGAAGGTCGAGATCCTGCGCGCTCTCGCCCGGGGCGCGTCGTCATCGTCATGGACGAGCCCACCGCGGCGCTGTCGGCCAGCGACACCGAGCTGCTGCACGGCGTCGTGCGCCAGCTCGCGGCGTCGGGCCACACGGTGGTCCTCGTCTCGCACTACCTCTCCGAGGTGCTCGAGCTCTGCGACACCGTCACGATCCTGCGCGACGGCAAGCTCATCCGTACCGCGCGCCGCCGCGGACGAGACCGAGGCGAGCCTCATCGAGGGCATGCTCGGCCGCACGCTCGACTCGGTCTTCCCCGACAAGGCGCCGCGCTGCCGACGGACGCCGAGGAGGTGCTCGTCGTCCGCGACCTGGTCGCCGGCGGCGTCAACGGCGTCTCGTTCACGGTCCGCGCCGGCGAGATCGTCGGCCTGGCCGGACTCGTCGGCGCGGGCGCAGCGAGATCGCCCACGCCGTCTTCGGCGCCGCCCGCCGCGTCAGGCGGCACCGTGACCGCGGCGGGCAAGGAGCTGCGGTCGTCGGCGATCGGCGGTGCGCTGCGCGGCGGGGTGTTCCTCATCCCGGAGTCCCGCAAGGAGCAGGGTCTCGTCATGCAGCGCGCGGTCCGCGACAACGTGACGCTGTCGAACCTCGCCGGCGCTGAGCCGCGCCGGGTGGATCCAGACGCGCGCCGAGCGGCGCGAGGCCCGGAGCATGCTCGACGAGGTCACGGTCGTCGGCGACGAGCGCCGCAGCGTGTCCGCGCTGTCCGGCGGCAACCAGCAGAAGGTGCTGTTCGCGCGGGCTCTCCAGCGCGCCCGGAAGGTGCTCATCGCGGACGAGCCGACGCGCGGCGTCGACGTCGGATCGCGCCGCTCGATCTACGACCTGATCGTCGCGCAGGCGAAGGAGGGCATCGGCGTCGTCGTCATCTCCTCCGACGTCGAGGAGGTGCTCGGCCTCGCGCACCGGATCCTCGTGATCCGCGGCGGCCGGATCGTCGGGGAGTTCTCCGGCGCGGCGATGACGGAAGAGAACATCCTGACCGCGGCGTTCGCGGACCCCATCACGAGCGAGGACGCATGACCAACGACACCGCCCCCCAGCCGACGGCCGACGTCGCCACGACTCCGAACGTCTGGCGCCGCATCCCGTGGCGCTCGATCGCGATCGTGTTCCCGTTCCTCGCGGTGTTCATCGCGCTGTCGATCGGCAGCCCGGCGTTCCTCTCGCTCTACAACGTCGGCAACGTGCTCGACCGGCAGAGCGGCATCCTGATCGTCGCGGCGGCGAGCACGCTCGTGCTCATCGCGGGCGGCATCGACCTCTCGATCGGCGCGACCTACATGCTGTCCGCCGTCATCTGCGGGACGCTCATCCTGAAGGTCGACGGCGGCGCCGGCGCCGCGCTCGGCATCATCGTCGGCATTCTCGCCGGCCTGGTGGTCGGCGTCATCAACGGCGTGGTGAGCACCTATCTCAAGATCAACCCGCTCATCGCGACGCTGGCGATGAGCTTCATCATCCTCGGCGTGACCAAGCTGATCTCGCAGATCGGCAAGGAGGGCATCGGCCAGCTGCGCGTCGACGTCGACGAGTTCACCTGGATCGCGTCGACCAAGCCGCTCGGCATCTCCCTGCCGACCTGGATCGCCTTCGTCATCGTCGTGGTCCTCGCGATCCTGCTCTGGCGCACGACCTGGGGCCGCTACATCTACGCCGCGGGCGGCAACGCCGAGGCGGCGCGGCTGGCCGGCATCCGGGTCAACCTGGTGCGGATCTCGACCTTCGCGCTCTCCGGCCTCGCCGCCGGAGTCGCCGGCGTCATCGACCTCGCCCGCGTCCCGTCGGTCCCGGAGAGCGACGCGATCGCGACCAGCCTGACCTTCACGGTGCTCGCCGGCATCGTGGTCGGAGGCACGTCGATCCTCGGCGGCGAGGGGGCGATCTGGCGGACCGTGCTCGGCATCCTGTTCATCGCGATGCTCTACAACGGCTTCACGCTGCTGCGCATCGATCCGCTGTTCCAGGGGATCGCGCTCGGCGCCATCATCCTGATCGCGGTCGGCTTCGACGCCTGGTCGCGGCTGCGGCGGAGGTAGCCTGGCGGCGACAGGGCTAGCGGTCGATCTCGCAGGTCTGACAAGGCGACTCCTGCATCGGTCGGCGCAGGATAGGCGCCGCGCCACGAGAGCGTCGCGCCCCGGAGGACGCGGCGCCTTCCTTGGGGGTCTACTTCGGCGCGCCGGCGGCCGTCGTGCTCGCCGCGATCGCGACGTCGCTCAGACGCTCGCCGCTCTCGGTGTCGAACGTGTGCACGTGCGCTGGCACCGGGGTGACGACGATCTTGTCGCCGGCGTTCGGGTGCGAACGGCCGTCGGTGCGCACCACGATGTCGACGCGCTGGCCGTCGATCTCGGTGTGACCGTACAGGTAGCCGTCGGCGCCGAGCTCCTCGACGACATCGACGTCGACCTTGAGGCCGTCGCCCTTGGTGTCGACCTTGAGGTCCTCGGGGCGGACGCCGATGGTGATCTTCTTGCCCTTGGCGTTGCTGAGGGTGTCGCGGTCGACCTTGGCGATCGCGGAGCCGAACTTGACGCCGCCCTCGGCCAGGTCGGCCGGGAACAGGTTCATCGCCGGGCTGCCGATGAAGCCGGCGACGAACACGTTCTTCGGCTTCTCGTACAGGTCGCGCGGGGTGCCGACCTGCTGCAGCACGCCGTCCTTGAGCACCGCGATGCGGTCGCCCATGGTGAGCGCCTCGGTCTGGTCGTGGGTCACGTAGACCGTGGTGACGCCGAGGCGGCGCTGGAGCGACGCGATCTGGGTGCGGGTCTGCACGCGCAGCTTGGCGTCGAGGTTCGACAGCGGCTCGTCCATGAGGAACACCTGCGGCTGACGCACGATCGCGCGGCCCATGGCGACGCGCTGACGCTGACCACCGGAGAGCGCCTTCGGCTTGCGGCCGAGGTAGGGCTCCAGGTCGAGCAGCTTCGCGGCCTCGAGGACGCGCTTGGCGCGGTCCTCTTTGCCGATGCCGGCGATCTTGAGCGCGAAGCCCATGTTCTCGGCGACGGTCATGTGCGGGTACAGCGCGTAGTTCTGGAAGACCATCGCGATGTCGCGATCCTTCGGCGGGACGTCGGTGACGTCGCGATCGCCGATCAGGATGCGGCCGTCGTTGACCTCTTCGAGGCCGGCGAGCATGCGCAGGGTGGTCGACTTGCCGCAGCCGGAGGGACCGACCAGGACGAGGAACTCGCCGTCGGCGACCTCCAGGCTCGATCTCGTCGACGGCGGGGCGGGTGGAACCCGGATAGAGCCGGGTCGCCTTGTCGAAAGTGACAGATGCCATGGTCGTACTTCTCCTTCACCGGCAGGTACGTGCCGGACGATCCGTTGTGAAGAGACTCTGTGGGGTCACCGAGCCGTCCGGCCAGTATGCCACCAGTTCTGGGGCCGCGGCGTCCGGGGTTCGTCCGGCCCCCTCCCAGACAGGGTTCCTAGTCTCGAGGGGACGTCGCGTTTGCTCATGCCGGGCGAACCGGGTAGCTTGACGCCGTTTGACCCGATCATGAACGAGGACCAGTGACCAACGGCGATTACCCCGGCGCCGAACCGGATTCCGCACGCGCAGCGGCCCGCGAACGAGCACGCGAACTCCGCGAACTGCACAAGAAGCAGGATCGCCGCCGTCGCCTGCTCCTGCAGGGCGGCATCGCCAGCGGGGTGCTCGTCATCCTCGCGATCATCGCGATCGTGATCTTCGTGTTCCCGCCGACGGCGACCCGCGGGCCGCAGAACATGCTGAGCGACGGCATCAAGATCGGCGAGGACCTCAAGGCGGTCAAGACCGCGGCTCTGCAGCCGGGTCAGGATCCGATGCCGTCAGCGCAGAACGAGGCCGACGTGGTCGACATCCAGCTGTACGTCGACTACCTCTGCACCGAGTGCGCGCTCGTTCCAGGAGAGCAACGACGAGCAGTTGCGCAGGTGGGTCGAGTCGGGTGCTGCGACCCTCGAGATCCATCCGCTCGCGCTTCTCACGACGAAATCGGCCGGCAGCCAGTACTCGCTGCGTCGCCGCGACGTCGCGGCCTGCGTCGCCGACCTCTCGCCCGATCACTTCTACGACTTCCACGTCGCCCTGCTGAAGAACCAGCCGGAGCAGGGCACCGAGGGCTTCACAGACGCCGAGCTGGTCGGACGCGCCGAGGCGGCGGGCGTGACGGCGATCGGTCAGATCCGGCGCTGCGTCGACGAGACGCGCTACCGCTCGTGGGTGAAGGCGGCCACGGTGCGCGCGCTCGAGGGCCCGGTGCCGAACGCCGACATCTCGACGATCGAGGGCGAGCTCACGGTCCTCGTCAACGGCCAGGTGTTCCCGTTCACGCAGGACTTCGACTCGGCCGAGCTCGCGCAGTTCGTCGTGCAGGCCGCCGGCGACGCGTTCTCGTCGAACCCGACCCCGACTCCGGGGCCGAGCGACGGGGCGACGCCGACACCTGCGGCCTAGACAGAGCCCTCTGTCGGGGTTGAACCGACGACCTTCGCTTTACAAGAGCGGTGCTCTACCACTGAGCTAAGAGGGCGGACCGGGGTGAGTCTACCCGCGCGGTAGCGTTGGCTCGATGTCAGATCACGCCGATGTGAGCCACCCGCTGCGGGTGGTCGTCGCGACCGCCGTCGCCTTCATCAGCGGCATGCTGGTCGCGCTGCAGTCGCGCATCAACGGCGAGCTCTCCCACCAGCTCGACGATCCGTTCGTCACGGCGTTCTTCTCGTTCGCCTCCGGGCTCGTCGTCGTCGCGATGATCGTCGCCCTTGCCCCGACCGGCAGGCGCGGGCTCGCAACGCTCGTCGACGAGATCAGAACCGGCCGGATGCCGTGGTGGTACACCCTCGGCGGCATCGGGGGGGCGCTGTTCGTGCTCTCCGCGAGCGTCGTCGTCGCCCTCGTCGGCGTCGCGCTCTTCACGGTCGGCGTCGTCGCCGGGCAGATCCTCAGCTCGCTGCTGGTCGACCGCACCGGGATGGGGAAGATGACCCCCAAGCCGTTCAGCCTGCCGCGCCTGCTCGGCGCCGTGCTCGCCCTGGTCGCGGTGGTCATCGCGGTCTCGGGGCAGTTGCGTGCCGACGTCCCGCTGTGGGTGCTGATCGCGCCGTTCGTCGCGGGGATGCTCGCCGGCATCCAGCAGGCCATGAACGGCCAGCTTCGCGAGTACTCGCGTTCGCTGCTCACCGCGACCTTCGTGAGTTTCGTCGCCGGCACCGTCGTGCTGCTCATCGCCCTCGTCGTGCACCTGTCGCTGTCGGCCCCGCCCGAGAGCTATCCCGCGTCCCCGCTGCTCTACACCGGCGGCATCGTGGGCTGCATCTTCATCGCGATGCAGGCTGCGGTCGTCCGCACGACCGGCGTGCTCGTGCTCGGGCTCGCGATCCTGTCCGGTCAGATCATCGCCGCGACCCTGCTCGACCTGCTGTTCGCGGTCGAGGGGCATTCGCTCGGATTGCCGACGGTGATCGGTGCGGCGCTGACCCTGGTCGCTGTCGGCATCGCGGCGATCCGCACCCGGCGCTCCGCCGACGCCGATCAGGTCAGAGCGTCGTCAGGTAGTCCTTCGCGCTGACCGGCTTGCGCCTGCCGGACTTGGCCTTCTCGGACTTGCCGCCCACGTAGAGCCAGCCGAGCAGCAGCTCGTCGGGCGCGAGCCCGTGCATACGGTGCACCGCGCCCGAGCGCGCGAAGAGTCCCGTCCTCCACATGACACCCCAGCCGGCCTCGTCGAGCACGAGGCTGAGCGCATGCGCGACACCGGATGCGACGGCCTCCTGCTCCCAGAGCGGCACCTTGTGGCTCGGCTTCGGCGACACGACGACCGCGAGCAGCAGCGGCGCTCGCAGCGGTTTGGCCGCCAGCTTGTCGGCCGCGGAGCCCTCCAGCCCCGCGGCGTCGGCGAGCGCCCGTCCGAGCCTGGCACGCGCATCGCCGCGCACGGCGATCACCCGCCACGGATGCAGCGACCCGTGATCGGCCACGGACGCCGCCGCCTCGATGAGGGGCAGCAGCTCGCGCTTGGTCGGTGCGGCATCCGTCACCGTCGAATGCGAACGCCGCTGCCGCATCGCGTGGGCCGCGGGCCCGTCGGTCACGACTCCGGCTGCTCTTCGAAACCGAGCGCGAGCGAGTTCATGCAGTAGCGCAGGCCCGTCGGTGTTCCGAAGCCGTCGTCGAAGACGTGGCCGAGGTGGGATCCGCAGTTGGCGCACCGCACCTCGGTGCGGGTCATGCCGAGCGTGGTGTCCTCGATGAGCTCGACGGCATCCGGGTTCACCGAGTCGTAGAAGCTCGGCCACCCGCAACCGGAATCGAACTTGGTGCCGCTCTTGAAGAGCTCGGCGTCGCATGCCGCGCAGGTGTACAGTCCCGCACGTTTCTCATCCAGGAGCTCGCCGGTCCAGGCGCGCTCGGTGGCCGCCTCGCGCAAGACCTTGTAGCGGTCGTCGTCGAGTTCGGCGCGCCACTCGGCGTCGGTCTTGGCGACCGCGTAGGTCTTGCCGCCGTCGGGCTGGGTCGTGTCTGGCTTGCTCATGTCATCTCCTCCAACCCATTCAACCCGAGTCCGCTGCGTTTGGTTCCCGATCCCGGCAATCGGTCGTCATGAGTCAGGATGTCGTCGTGGCCGACGAGACGTCCGACTGGTACCGGCGTGCTGCGGTCGAGCTCGCGGCGACGTCGGAGCTGCAGGTCGAATGGGCGATGGGTGTCGCAAGCGACGCGTCCGTCGTCGCCCTCATCGACCGTCTTCCCCGCGAGCACCGACAGCCGTCGCTGGTGTTCTCGGTGGCACGCTGGCTGGGAGCGCCGAGCGCCGGATGGACGGAGTTCAGGGATTTCCTGATCGATCACTGGCCGCGCGTCGAGGCGGCGGCGCGCGACCGGCGCACCCAGACGAACGAGGTCGGGCGATGTGCGCCGCTGCTCGTCGCGCTCGACCGGATCCCCGGTCCGATCGCCCTGCTCGAGGTCGGCGCCTCCGCAGGCCTCTGTCTCGGGGTCGACGCGTACTCCTACGGATTCGACGACGAGCCGGTGCTCGGTGACGGGTCGCCGTTGCTCGAATGCCGCACGAGCGGTGCGGGGCGAGCGCCGTCCGCGTTGCCCGACATCGCCTGGCGCCGCGGAATCGATCTCGAGCCGCTCTCGATCGATCCGCAGTCCGCCGCGACGACCGACGACGTCGCCTGGCTCGAGGCGCTCCTCCCACCCGACCGCCCCGAACGCCTGGCCCGGCTCCGCGCGGCGTGCGACACCCTCGCGGTCGACCCACCCGAGGTCGTGGCCGGCGACGCGGTCGCGGCGCTGCCGGCTGCGGTCGCCGCCCCTCCGGCGCGACCCTCGTGATCGTCGCTCTGGGGACCCTCGTCTACCTGCCGCCCTCCGACCGCGCCGAGATCGTGAACCTGGCGGGTGCCCTCGGGGCCCGCCTGATCACGATGGAGCCGGTCACCGCCCTCCCCGACGTCGCCGCCCGCCTCGCGGCGCTGACGGCGCCCGAGCCGACGCCGTTCGTGCTCGCCCTCGACGGTGAACCGCTCGCGTACGTCTCCGCGCACGGCGACCGGCTGTCTTGGCTGACCTCGGTGGGGCAACCGGATGCCGGGGCGGCCGCGTCCTAGGCTCGCCCCGATGGACGTGGGCAGAGCCGAGAGCCGGCGCGCAGCACCTCCGCGACCGAGCTCGGGGAGCTCGAGGTGCGGGTGCTCGACTTCGAGCGGGCGTGGGCGTCACGCGTCGGTGCCAAAGACGCCGCCATCCGGGCGGAGTTCAGCATTCCCGCAGCCCGCTACTATCAGATGTTGTACGCGCTCATCGATTCGCCGGTGGCCCTTCGTTCCGATCCCTTGCTCGTCCGGCGGTTGCAGCGCCTGCGTGACGCCCGTGCCCGGGCCCGCGCGGCCCGAACCTTCCGTACGGAACCACGATCGACCAGGACCCCACCGAGTAATGGCCAACTTCCCTCAGGACCAGTTCGACGAGGTCCCCGCCGAATCTGAAGCGCGTCGGTGCGCACCGCGCTCCCCGCCCGAGGGGCCGCGGCGCGATCGCCTTCGCCTGGGCGGCGCTCGCCACCGGCGTGCTCGTCGTCGCTGGACTCTACGGCCTGTCGCGCGTCGATCCGAACTTCACCTTCGCCCTCCCCGACTTCGGCGGCGGGCGACAACGACCCGGTCGCGACGCCGTCGACGAGCGCGTCGAGCGTGCCGCCGGTCACCGATCCGACGACTGTCGACCCGGCACTCCAGCTCAGCATCTCGGTGCTCAACGGCAGCGCGACCGACGGACTGCAGAACATCGCTGGCGACGCGATCGCGGCGGCGGGCTGGCCGAACCCAGCCCGCAAGAACTCGACGACGCGCGATGAAGGAGACGACGGTCATCTACTACCGCTCGACCGAGTTCGAGGGGATCGCCCTCGGCCTCGCGCAACTGCTCGGCGTCGGGACCATCCAGCTGTCGGACGCGTTCCTCGGCGCCCCGGTCACCATCGTCGTCGGCAAGGATTACGCGACGGTGGCGGGCTCCACGGCCTGAGCGGATCGGTGCGCCTGGCCGGCCTCCGCCATCTCCGACCTAGCATGACGCCATGCGGGGAGCGGGCTGCGGTGGCGATCTTGCCGCCGCCGCACTGACGCTGTCGGGCTGCGTCGAGTGCGCCCATGCCCGTGCCGTCGCCGACGTACACGTCGAGCTACGTCGCTCCGCCGCCGATCACGCTCACGCCGCTGACCGGCCAGGTCATCCCGGCCGGCACCGTGCTCGGTCCGTCGCTCGCGGCGAAGATCGACAACCACGTCGACGCCCGGCCGCAGGTGGGCATCGAGCACACCGATCTCGTCTTCGAGGAGCTCGTCGAGGGCGGCCTGACCCGCTACGTCGCGGTCTGGCAGTCGGACGTGCCCGCCGAGATCGGGCCGATCCGCTCGATCCGGCCGATGGATCCGGATATCGTCTCGCCGCTCGGCGGCATCGTCGCCTACTCGGGCGGCCAGGGCCGGTTCGTCCAGGCGATGAAGGCCACCAACGTGTACAACGCGATCCACGGCCAGTCCGACACCGAGGACGTCATGTTCCGCACCAACACCAAGACGCCCCACACAACGTGCTGGTGCGAGCACCGCAGCTGATCGCGACGCACGCCGACATCGTCGCGCCGGGTCAGCAGTTCGCCTTCGCCCCGGATGGGGCCGGGTCGACGGCTGTGCGGGAGGGCACGCCGGTCACGCTGATCGCCCTGCGATTCGGTGCACCCTCGACCCCCTCCTGGACGTTCGACGCGGCGTCAGGGCGCTATCTGCGCTCCCAGGCCGGAGCAGGCCGACCTGGACAGGGCGGGCGCGCAGCTCAGCGCGGCGAACGTGATCGTGATCCGGGTCCCGATCGGAAATGACGGCGGAGTGCCGAAGACGGAGCTGATCGGCGCCGGCGAGGCGTGGGTGTCGTCCGGCGGGTCGACGGTTCACGCGACCTGGTCGAAGGGCTCGCAGCACCGCTCGATCCGGCTCGTCGACGACACCGGCACGGTGATCCGGCTGGCGCCCGGGAACAGCTGGATCGAACTGGTTCCGCTGTCGGGCGACGTGCAGTTCTCGGCGCCATAGCCGCATCCACTCGGCTTGCACTCCCTGTGGGCGAGTGCCAGAATATCCATTGGCACTCACGCGTTGTGAGTGCCAGGTCGTGTCGGCCGTCATCTGCGGCTCGCGACCGGCGAAGCTCGCATCCGAGCGCTCGCATCGGATTTACGTCCGGGAGGGACGACACCAACCCATGGCAAAGATCATTGCTTTCGACGAAGAGGCCCGCCGTGGCCTCGAGCGCGGCCTGAACATCCTGGCTGACGCCGTCAAGGTCACCCTCGGCCCGCGCGGCCGCAACGTCGTGCTCGAGAAGAAGTGGGGCGCCCCCACGATCACGAACGACGGTGTGTCCATCGCGAAGGAGATCGAGCTCGACGACCCGTACGAGAAGATCGGGGCTGAGCTCGTCAAGGAGGTCGCCAAGAAGACCGACGACGTCGCCGGCGACGGCACGACCACCTCGGTCGTGCTCGCTCAGGCGCTCGTCCGCGAGGGCCTGCGCAACGTCGCAGCCGGCGCCGACCCGATCAGCCTGAAGCGCGGCATCGAGACGGCCGTCACGGCCGTCATCGACGAGCTCGTCAAGAACGCCAAGGAGGTCGAGACCAAGGAAGAGATCGCGGCCACCGCATCCATCTCCGCGGGCGACACCGAGATCGGCGCGCTCATCGCCGAGGCCATCGACAAGGTGGGCAAGGAGGGCGTCGTCACCGTCGAGGAGTCGAACACCTTCGGCACCACGCTCGAGCTGACCGAGGGCATGCGCTTCGACAAGGGCTTCCTGTCGCAGTACTTCGTCACCGACCCGGAGCGCCAGGAGGCGATCTTCGAGGACCCCTACATCCTGATCGTCAACGGCAAGATCTCGAACATCAAGGATCTGCTGCCGATCGTCGACAAGGTCATCCAGGCAGGCAAGCAGCTGCTCATCATCGCCGAGGACGTCGACGGAGAGGCCCTGGCCACGCTCGTCGTGAACAAGATCCGCGGCATCTTCAAGTCGGTCGCCGTCAAGGCCCCCGGCTTCGGCGACCGCCGCAAGGCGCAGCTGCAGGACATCGCCACTCTCACGGGCGGCCAGGTCATCAGCGAGGAGGTCGGTCTCAAGCTCGAGAACGCGACCCTCGACCTGCTCGGCCAGGCCCGCAAGGTCATCGTCACCAAGGACGAGACCACGATCATCGAGGGCGCCGGCGAGGCCGACGCGATCGCCGGTCGCGTGAAGCAGATCCGTGCCGAGATCGAGAACACCGACAGCGACTACGACCGCGAGAAGCTGCAGGAGCGCCTGGCGAAGCTCGCCGGCGGTGTGGCCGTCATCAAGGCCGGCGCCGCGACCGAGGTCGAGCTCAAGGAGCGCAAGCACCGCATCGAGGACGCCGTCCGCAACGCGAAGGCAGCCGTCGAGGAGGGCATCGTCGCCGGTGGAGGCGTCGCGCTCATCCAGGCCGGCAAGACCGCGTTCGACAGCAAGGCGATCACCGGCCTCAAGGGCGACGAGGCGACGGGTGCGAACATCGTGAAGGTCGCGATCGACGCCCCGCTCAAGCAGATCGCGCTGAACTCGGGCCTCGAGCCCGGCGTGGTCGTCGACAAGGTGCGTCACCTCCCGATCGGTCACGGCCTCAACGCCGCGACCGGCGAGTACGGCGACATGCTGGCTGCGGGCATCAACGACCCGGTGAAGGTCACGAAGTCGGCGCTGCTCAACGCGGCGTCGATCGCGGGCCTGTTCCTCACCACGGAGGCCGTCGTCGCCGACAAGCCGGAGAAGTCCCCGGCGCCGATGGGCGACCCGAGCGGCGGCATGGACTTCTGATCAGAAGGTTGACGCCGCGAAGCGGCATCAACCCAAGGATCGAGGGCGAGTAGCGCCGCCGAAGGCGACGCGGATCGCGACCCTGTCCCAGCCTGATTACACGAAAGCGGGCGGTTCCTCTTCGGAGGAGCCGCCCGCTTCGTCGAGCGGGCACGTTTGCGTCCGACGAGCATCGTGGGCCCTGCCCGCTGGGTGCAAACGTGCACATTCGACGGGAGGACCCGGCGCGCGGCATACTCGGGCGCATGAGCACGCCGGTTCGCGGTCGCCGCGTTGCGCGGGTCTCGGCAGGCTCGACCGCCGGCCCAGCGGGACTAAGCGGGGTCAGCGCAGGAACAGGCGCGCGTTCTGCGCCTCGACCTCCGCATACTGCTGTCCCGCCCGGTCGAGAGCGGCCCCCAGCATCCCGAGGCTCTCTTCGACCCGCTGTTGCGTGAGTTTCCAGTCGTTCACGACCGTCTGGAAGCCGGCCGAGGCCTGCCCGGTCCACGTGCTCTGCAGCGCGACGAGCTGGGCATGCAGCCCGGCCACCTCGCCCTGGATGCGGCCCATGGCCGAACGTACTGTGCTGGTCGCCACGGCGACCGCGTCACTGTCCACCTGAAATCGCGTCATGCGATGAGGTTAGGAACGCAGGCCCTTCTTGGCGGGGGTCGCGACCACCTCGGTGGATCTCCCGTCCGGTTCGGCGGGGAGCAGGAGGGGAAGGCTCACGCGGAACGTCGCGCCGCCGCCCGGCGTCTCGAGCACCTCGACGTGCCCGTCGTGGTTGCCGACGATGCCGGCGACGATGGCGAGCCCCAGGCCGCTCCCGCCGGTGTCGCGCGTGCGCGAGGTGTCGGCTCGCCAGAAGCGCTGGAAGATCTTCTCGCGCAGCTGCGGGGGCACCCCGTCGCCGTGATCGACGACCGAGATCTGGCCGTAGCCGCCCTCGCGGTCCACCTCGACCGCGAACTCGATCGGGCTGTCGTCGGGGGTGAAGCGCATCGCGTTGCCGACCAGGTTGGTGATGACCTGGCGGATCTTGTTCTCCTCGGCCAGCACGACCGGGCCGACGTCGGGCAAGGGCACGACCTCCGGCACGGTGTGCGGCGCCGACGACTCGCGGACCGGGCGACGACGGCGCAGGCGGGCGAGCGTCGCACCGGCGAACGCCAGCGTGTTCGCCCACGCGGTGGTGGATGCCGGTGCTCCCGACACGATGGTCTCGGCGCCGACCACGGCGGGCACGCCTCCTCCTCCACGGGGGCCTCCACCTCCGAGACCGTCGCCGGGCTCCGGCACGATCACGGTGATGCGGCGGGCCGGCGCCGACACCGACGCGTCCAGCGCGGCATCCTGGGCGATCGGCAGCAGGTCGACGGGGCGAGCTCGAGCGGCTTCGCCTCGTCAAGGCGGGCGAGTTCGAGCAGGTCCTCGACGAGACCGCCCATCCGGATCGCCTCGCGCTCGATGCGGTCCATCGCCTGAGCCACGTCATCCGGATCCTGGATCGCCCCCATCCGGTAGAGCTCGGCATACCCGCGCAAGGAGACGAGCGGCGTGCGCAGCTCGTGAGAGGCGTCGCCGACGAACCGGCGCATCTGGTCGACGGTTCCTCGCGACTCCGCGAACGCCCGGTCGATTCGGGCGAGCATGGTGTTGAGCGATCTGTTGAGCCTGCCGACCTCGGTGTTGGGTGTCGCGCCACCGAGTCGCTGGCCGTAGTCGCCCGCGGCGAAACGCGCGGCCGTCGCCTCCACATCGCGCAGCGGAGAGAACGTGGATGTCACGGAGCAGCTGCGTCGTCGCGGCACCGAAGACGACCACGGCGACTGCGAAGCCGAGGAAGATGACGGTGTACCGCGCGATGATCCCGTCGGTGCTGTTCATGTTCAGCCCGACGAGCAGGGTCGCTCGCTTCGAGCTGCCTTCGACCTTCGCCGGATATCGGGATGACCCGCCATTGCGCGCTGTGCGAATCGTTGTAGAGGGTGATCGGCTCGTGCTGGTGCGCCGTCACGTATTCGGTCGTGAGTTGGGTGGTGTCCGGAAGCAGCGCCGCTTGCTCGTCGGTCAGATTGTCGACCATGATGTTGCCGCCCGGGCTGACCGCCGCGAGGTAGAACGGGTTGAGGCGCGTCCCGTCGCCATACGCCTCGATGGTCGCGAGGTCGATCGAGGGCGGCAGCTTCTCGTAGGCCGCCGCGATCTGCTGGTCGGTCTGATCCAGCAGGTAGGTCCGCAGCACGGTCATCGTGCCGGCGCCCGCGACGGTCAGGCCGAAGGTGAGCAGCAGCACGGTGACGCCCGTGATCTTCGCGCGCAGCGAGATCCCGTTCCACCACCGATCGAAGGAGGCGTGCATCGACACGGCAGGCCTCCCGATGGGTCGGGCCGCGTTAGGCGGCGGGCGGTCAGGCCTTTGCGGCCTTGAGCATGTACCCGAATCCGCGCTTGGTCTGAATCATCGGCTCGTTCGAGCGCTGGTCGAGTTTACGTCGCAGGTATGAGATGTAGCTTCGACGATCCGGCATCGCCGTTGAAGTCGTACTCCCACACGTGATCGAGGATCTGGGCCTTCGAGAGCACGCGGTTGGGGTTGAGCATGAGATAGCGCAGCAGCTTGAACTCGGTCGGCGACAACTCGACCGACTCCTCGCCGACGGTGACCTCGTGGGTGTCCTGGTCCATCGTGAGCTCCCCGGCCCGGATGACGGCGTCCTCTTCGTCCTGCATCGTCCGACGCAGGATGGCCTTGATGCGGGCCACGATCTCGTCGAGGCTGAACGGCTTGGTGACGTAGTCGTCGCCGCCGACCGTGAGGCCGGTGATCTTGTCCTCGGTGTCGTCCTTGGCGGTGAGGAACAGGATCGGGGCCGTGTAACCGGATGCACGCAGTCGCTTGGTGACGCCGAACCCGTTCATGTCGGGAAGCATGACGTCGAGGATGATGAGGTCAGGTTCTTCTTCGAGCACGGCGGAGATCGCCTGGGCGCCGTTACCGACCGCTCGCACCGCGAAGCCGGCGAAGCGCAGGCTCGTGGTGAGGAGGTCGCGGATGTTGGGCTCGTCGTCGACGATCAGGATCTTCGGTCCATCGCTCATGCCACTAGTGTCTGCGCGTTTGCTGGACGCTTCCTGGGAGGCAGGCCCGACCGCCCGGTCGTAGACTCGCCCGAATGATGGGTGACATGGCAACCAAGAGGGTGCCGATCCGCCGCATCGGGTCGCGTGACTTCGACTTCGAGCGCCAGGTCGCGGTGATGGCCGTCGTCAACCGCACGCCCGACTCGTTCTACGACAAGGGCGCGACCTTCGCTCTGGACAGCGCCGTGGCCGCGGCGCTGTCGGCCGCCGCTGCCGGTGCGGACTGGGTCGACATCGGCGGGGTGCCGTTCGGGCGCGGCTGAGGTCTCGGTGGACGAGGAGCTCGCCCGGGTGGTCCCGGTCGTCGAGGGCATCGTCGCTGCGTCCGACGTCGTCGTCTCGGTGGACACCAATCGGGCGGCCGTCGCGCAGGCCGCGATCGGCGCGGGCGCGGGCGTCATCAACGACACCAGCGGTCTGCGGGACGCCGACATGGCGGCGGTGCTCGCCAGCAGCAACGCGACCCTCGTGCTCACCCACAGTGTCGGACCACCGCGTGCCGAGAAGCCGGCGGCGGCGTACCAGGATGTGGTGGCCGAAGTCGCGGACTTCCTGCGCGATCGCGTGGCGCGGGCCGAGGCAGCGGGGATCGCCCGCGACCGGCTGATCGTCGATCCCGGCCACGACCTCGACAAGAACACATTGCACTCCCTCGAGCTGACCCGGCGATTCGACGAGATCGCGGCGATCGGCCTGCCCGCGCTCGCCGCGGTGTCGAACAAGGACTTCGTCGGCGAGTCGATCGACCGGCCGCAGGGGGAGAGGCTCGAGGGGTCGCTGGCCGCGATGGTGGTGTGCATCCTGAAGGGTGCGCGGATCGTGCGCATGCACGACGTCCCGCAGACGGTCGCCGCGGTACGCATGGCCGAGGCGATCCTCGGCATGCGCGAGCCCGCACGCCTCGAGCACAACACCCATCCCACGGACAACGTGTGAGCATGGGGAGATGACCACCCGCATCGACCGGCTCTGGCCCGACCCGGCCGAGAACCTCAGCGATGACGAGTTGGTCGCCGGCCTCGACCACGAGGGTGTCCGGGTGAACTTCGTGTCGAGCATCGACGGGGCGGCCACGCGCGACGATCGCTCCGGCGGGCTCTCCGGCCCTGCCGACAGACGGCTGTTCGAGCTGCTTCGCAGGGTGTGCGACGTGGTCGTCGTGGGGGCCGGCACCGTCCGCGAGGAGGGGGTACGGAGCGATGCGGGTGTCTGACGCCTCCGCAGCCTGGCGGGAATCGAACGGGCGCCCACCGCATCCGGTGTTCGCGATCGTGACCGGCGACCTCGGTCTCGACCCGGCGTCACGGGTCTTCACTGACGCGCCGGTGCGGCCGATCGTGCTGACGACCGAGCGCGCGACCCGGGCTGCACGCTTCGCTGACCTCGCAGACGTGGTGATCGCCGGTACCTCGCACGTCGATCCCGAGAAGGCAGTCGCCGCGCTGCGCAAGCGGGGGCTAGTGCGCGTGCTGTGCGAAGGCGGACCGTCGCTGTTCGGCAGCTTCCTTGCCGCCGACGCCGTCGATGAACTGTGCATCACGATCTCGCCGAGCCTCGAGGCGGGCGAGGCAGGACGGATTCGACCGGTGATGCACCACCTCGTGACATGCGGTTGGCGGCCGCATTGCGATCCGGCGAGACGCTGCTGTTGCGCTATGCCCGGGGCTCCGGCTGAGAACTCAGCGCTGCACCCGATAGGTGATGTGCGTGACCCTCGAGGTCTGCCGGGCCGTGACCTGCTCGAAACGCTGGCGGCACCCCGACGAACAGCCGTTCGCCCGCGCCGAGGGTCACCGGCGAGATGTGAAGTCGCAGCTCATCGAGAAGCCCCGCGGCCAGGAACTGGTTCACGGTCGAGGCGCCGCCCGCGACCGAGATGTCCCGGTCCCTCGCGACCGCGCGCGCCGCCGCCAGCGCGGCCTCGACCCCGTCGGTCACGAAATGGAAGGTCGTGCCGCCCTGCATCTCGACCGGGGGGCGCTCGCGGTGCCCGAGCACGAACACCGGGCCGTGATAGGGCGGATCCTCTCCCCACCAGCCATGCCAGTCGAGATCCCACTCGCCGCGATCGGGACCGAACATGTTGCGTCCCATGATGAAAGCGCCCGCGTCGACGATGGCGTCGACTTCTGGCCGGTTCTCGTCGGCCGCGTCGAACAGCCAGTCGTGCAGCAGATGCTCGGCGCCCTCGTCGCCGCCGGCGTATCTGCCCAGCGGGTATTCGAGGCTCTGGTCGGTGCCTGCGACGAAGCCGTCGACCGAGACGGCGAGGTCGCACGTGACGATTCCCATGGCATCCAGTGTGCGTGGTGCCGCCGACGTCAGGCCGCGGCCAGGCTGTCCGCGTCGAGGATCGTGTAGCTGTAGCCCTGCTCGGCGAGGAACCGCTGCCGGTTCTGCGCGAAGTCCTGGTCGACGGTGTCGCGCGCGACGAGCGTGTAGAAGTTCGCCGGCAGGCCGCTCTCCTTCGGGCGGAGCAGGCGACCGAGGCGCTGCAGCCTCCTCCTGGCGCGAGCCGAACGACCCGCTCACCTGGATGGCGACGGTCGCCTCGGGCAGGTCGACCGAGAAGTTGGCGACCTTGCTGACGACGAGCACCTTCGTGCGCCCCTCGCGGAACTCCTCGTAGAGGCGCTCCCGCTCCTCGACCGGGGTCGCCCCGGTGAGCTTGGGCGCGTGCAGCGCCTCGGCGAGCTCGTCGATCTGGTCGAGGTACTGGCCGATGACCAGGATCCGCTCGCCCTCGTGCTTCGCGACGAGCTTCTCGCACGACCCGGAGCTTGGCCGGGGCGGTCGCCGCGAGACGGTAACGCTCGTCGTCGGCGCTCGCCGCGTACTCGAGCCGCTCCTCGGCGGGCAGGTCGATGCGGACCTCGTAACAGGATGCGGGGGAGATGAAGCCCTGCGCCTCGATCTCCTTCCACGGGGCGTCGAATCGCTTCGGGCCGATGAGCGAGAACACGTCGGACTCGCGGCCGTCCTCGCGGACGAGCGTGGCGGTGAGACCGAGGCGTCTCCGCGCCTGGAGCTCAGCGGTCAGCTTGAACGACCGGGGCCGGCAGCAGGTGAACCTCGTCGTAGACGATGAGGCCCCAGTCGAGGGCGTCGAGCAGCGCGAGGTGCGCGTACTCGCCCTTCCGCTTGGCGGTGAGGATCTGGTAGGTCGCGATGGTGACCGGCTTGATCTCCTTGACCGATCCCGAGTACTCGCCCACCTCATCCTCGGTCAGCGTCGTGCGCTTCAGCAGCTCGCTGCGCCACTGTCGCGCGCTCACGGTGTTCGTGACGAGGATCAGCGTGGTCGTATCGGCCGGCGCCATCGCGCCGGCGCCGACGAGCGTCTTGCCCGCACCGCAGGGGAGCACGACGACTCCCGATCCGCCCGTGAAGAAGTTGTCGATCGCCTTCTGCTGGTAGTCGCGCAGGTGCCAGCCGTCCTGGACGAGGTCGATCGCGTGCGGGGTGCCGGGCGTGTAGCCGGCGTGGTCCTCGGCGGGCCAGCCGAGCTTCAGCAGCTCCTGCTTGACCTGGCCGCGGGCCCAGGGCATGCAGGGTCCACTCCGTGGCCCTGCGCCGCACGCCGAGCAGGGGCGCGACTTGCGCTCTGCGCGTGATCTCGGCGAGCACGCTGCATCGGTCGTGGTGAGCAGCAGTCAGCCTAGGGCTCCGTTGTCGTCGGCGACGTCGCGCGCGATGCCGAGTCGTCCGTAGCGGCCGACGGTCTCGTCGATGTCGATGGCGACACGTCTGCGGCATCGGGAAGTTGGCGTACTTCTAGAGCGTCGCGAGCATCTGCTCGGCGGTGTGGCCCGCGGCACGCGCGTTCCAGAGGCCGAGCCGGGTGATGCGGTAGGTGTGCACGTGCTCCGGCGCGCGCTCCAGCTCGGCGAAGATCGCGAGGTCGTGGCGGGCGTCGTCGGCGTGCGGGTGCGCCACTTCGAGCAGCACGGTTCGGTCGCTCTGCACGATCAGGGGGCCGTGGGACTTGACAGGCCGCCTAGGTAGCGGTCCCTGTGCGCCGCTGTCCGCGCGGGGTGCACGAGACCGCCGTGATCGACGACAGCGGCAGTGTGCGCTCGATGTCCGCGCGACGGTCGCGTCCTCGCAATCGGCCGCCCCCGAGCCGGCCGGTTCGAGCGGGTAGTGGTGGCGGCCGTCGGGCAGCCCCACCGTCACGATCACCGCCGACCTCTTGCGCCCCGCCAGCTCGAGTTGCCGTTCGAGCCAGCGCACCGGTCTCGTGGGCTCGCCCGCCGCCAACGCGCTCGACCAGCTGCACCACATGGCGGCCGGGTGTCGCGACGCGGCGACGGCCCGCCGTCGGGCGCACGCACGGCCATGACGGCTCCGGCGGCGTCCTCCACCACGACCGGGTACCGGGCGTCGGCGAGGGTCCAGAAGGAGCAGCGTCTCGTCGAAGCGGGTACGACACGAGGCCGTCCGCGGTGCAGCCCGAGCAGGGACAGGGAGGGGTCGACGGCGAGCGGCCGAGCAGACCGTCGTCTTCCGACCGCACGTAGGCGGCTGGCCGCCGGAGCTCGGGTCGGTCCCGCATCGAGCGATCCGACCCGCAGCGTGCCGAGCGCCCAGCCGTCTCCTCTACCAGGTACTCGAGCGGCTGCGGGATGCCGGTCAGCGACACGTGCGTAAGGAACTCGCGGATCGCGGTCAGCCGTGTCGCCGGCCTGCCACCCCGCGTTGATGCTGCCGCGGGTCACCCGGTAGCTCGTCGCGAGGCCACGCCTCTCGATCTCGGCGAGGTCGCGCAGCCGCGGGTCGAGCCGCGCGCGGAGCGGCCCGGCGCGATGATTCGACAGGTCGTGCTGCACGTACACGCTGTCGACCTCGGCGGGGAAGAGCGCCGCCATCGGCTCTTCCGGCCGCCTCGGCGTCGTCGAGAGCACCGCAGACCCCGGGGTGTCGGCGTCGCCGCGACCATGATGCCCAGCAGCTCGGCCTCAGGGCAGCCGCAGGGTCCGGTGCGGATCCACTTGCCGCCCGCCGGGTAGCGCCAGGCGAGGTACTCCATGAGCCAGTCGCCCCAGACGGTGCGGGCCCGCTACCGAAGCAGCCCTGCAGCTCGTCGGGGAGCCGTGAGCCATCCGAGGGCGAGGGCGGTCCACCGCTGCCGCGCGGGGCTTCACGCCAGCGGCCGCGGCCTCGGTGTAGTCCACTCGCTGCCGACGTCGGCGAGGCCGGCACGGCGGCGATGTCGAGGAGGGGCGCGACATGGTCGAGTTCGAGGTCGGCCGCCCGTCGAGGCTCGGGCGTCGGGCAGCGCGAGCGCGCCCCGCACGAGCCCCCGGGCCGGGTCTCGCCGGATCTCGGCGAGCACCTCGGTGACGGCGGCCACGGTGGCGAACGCGCGCTCGCCGGCTCCACGGTCGACGAACCGCGCGTCGGCCTAGCTGACCGGGGCGAGGGCGGGCGGGGGCGGGGCTCCGCTCAGCTCGGCGGCGGCGGCAGGCCAACGCCGGCCACTCGCACAGCTGCTCGGTAACCGCGTCAGGGGGCGTAGGCGACCCGACTCCTCGGCGAGCAGCCAGCGCGCGACGTCGACGCGTCGCGGGCGAGCCACCTCGGCGGTGTCGATGCCCAGCCGCTCGGCCAGCTGCGCGGCGGTCGGAGCCCCGGTCGTCGACGAGAGGTCGCCCGCGGTGGCGAGCAACGCGAGGGTCCCGCGGTCGAGCCGATCGAGCGCGGCCTGCACCGAGGTGCGGTCGAGCAGCGCCTCGGCAAGGTCGAAGAAGTCGCGGATGCCGGCTCGCGCCGCCGCGCGCGCTCACCAGCCGCGTCAGGGCTCGCCTCGTCGAGCGCCCGCAGTCGACCGGCGAGCGCGAGGGCTGAGCCGCTAGTCGCAGCCATCGCGGGCGATCCGGCGGTGGTGGACGATGCCACGCAGGCGAAGCGATGATCAGCACGGGTGACCGGCAGACCGAGCAGCGGGGAGCACCGGGCGCGAGCCAGGTCCCGCCGGAGAAGTCGCGATCGCCGGCCGAGCCGGCCACGATGAGGGCGATGATGGCGATCACCGACAGCCCGCCGATGCCGCGACCATAGACGCGAGCACGCGTTCGGTACGATTGAGGGGCACCGGGGTGTTCTCTGCCACAGCGTCAGGAAAGGCCAGCACGGGTCTGCCGCCGGGGCAGTCGAGAGAGGGTCGGCCATGCCCACCGGCAAGGTCAAGTTCTACGACGACGAGAAGGGCTTCGGCTTCATCCGTCCGACGATGGCCACGAGGTCTTCCTGCACGCGTCGGCGCTGCCCGCCGGCGCCACCGTGCGCCGGGCACCCGGCTCGAGTTCGGCGTCGTCGACGGCAAGAAGGGCGCGCAGGCGCTCTCGGTGCGCGTCCTCGACGCCGCCGAGCCTCGGCAAGCGCAACCGGCGCCGGCCGACGACATGGCGATCATCGTCGAGGACCTCGTGAAGCTGCTCGACGGCATCGGCGCGAACCTCAAGCGCGGCCGCTACCCCGACAAGTCGCACGGCTCCAAGATCGCCGCCGTGCTGCGCAAGGTCGCGGACGACCTGGATGCCTGCGGTCGACGGCCGAGCCGACAGCCGACCGGATCGAGGCCTCGCGCGCGCCGCGCTGCTCGAGATCACCGCCGCCGGCACCGTCGGCCGACGCGTCAGCGAGACCGACGAGGGCGACGGGGTCGTTCACGGTGCGCTTCGCCGCCGACGATGGCCGGCTACCCCGGCTGGCACTGGACCGTCGAGCGTCGCCGAGCTGCCGGCGAGCCGCCCTCGGTGCTCGAGGTCGAGCTGATGCCGGGCGACGGCGCGCTGCTCGCGCCCGAGTGGGTGCCGTGGTCGGATCGGCTCGACAGACCGCCGCGCAGCGCAGCTGCGACGCCGACGGCGACGAGCTGCTCGACGACGACGAGGACGACCTCGACGAGCGCTCGACGACGACGACTCGGCGACGACGAGTACGACGACGATCGACGCGGACGACGACCTGGCGGGCGACGACGGCGATCGACGGCTCGAGATCGACGCTCGACGATCGAGCCTGTCGAGAGCGGCGGTCAGACCTGCTTGCGGTGGGCGAAGACGAGCAGGACGAGGCCGAGGGCGAGGCCGACGACGACGGTCCAGAGCCACCAGCCGCGGCCCCCGTCGAGACGCGGCGCCAGACCGAGCAGGAGCCCGGCGAGGGCGACCAGCCAGAGCGACGAGGCCGACGAGGATGGCCTTGCGGTCATCGCGTCTGCACCGGCTCCGGATCGGGCCGGCGCTCGGAGTCCTTCAGCCACAGCCGCATGGAGCAGGCAGCGTGGTCGCCGATGATCAGCCGTCGAGCTCGGACTGCGACCACGTAGTCGATCGCGCGCGTCAGGGCGCGCACGTCGTCCGGGTCGATCGCCGTGAAGGTCGCGACGCGCAGCTGGTTGCGGCCGAGCTTGCGGTACGGCTCGGTGTCGACGATGCCGTTGGCGCGGAGCGTCTTGGCGACGGCCGCGCGTCGACCGCGCTCGTCGAAGTCGATCGTCACGACGACCTGCGAGCGGTGCGGCGGGTCGACGACGAACGGGGTCGCGTACGACGACGCGTCCGCCCAGTCGTAGAGCACGCCCGACGACTCGCGGGTGCGGGCGTCCGCCCAGGCGAGGCCGCCGTTGCCGTTCATCCAGTCGAGCTGCTCCTCCATGAGCAGCAGCGTCGACGAGCGCCGGGGTGTTGAGCGTCTGGTTCGAGCCGCGAGTTGTCGACGGCGTTCTTCAGGCTGAGGAACTCGGGGATGTAGCGGTCGCTCGCGGCGATCCGCTCGACCCGCTCGATCGCGGCGGGGGAGAAGAGCGCGAACCACAGCCCGCCGTCGGACGCGAAGTTCTTCTGCGGGGCGAAGTAGTAGACGTCGGTCTCGGCGCGCGTCGAAGTCGACGCCGCCCGCGGCGCTCGTCGCGTCGATGACGGTCAGCGCGCCGGCGTCGCCGTGCACGCGCGTCACCGGCGCCATGACGCCGGTCGAGGTCTCGTTGTGCGGCCAGGCGTAGACGTCGACGCCGTCGACGATCTCGATCTCGCTGCGCGATCCGCCGGGCGCCGTCGATGACGTGCGGGGCCTCGAGGAACGGGGCGGCTGCGGCCGCCGCGAACTTCGCGCCGAACTCGCCGAAGGTGAGGTTCTCGCTGCGCTTCTCGATGAGCGAGAACGCGGCGGCGTCCCAGAACGCGGTGCGAGCCGCCGTTGCCGAGGACGACCTCGTAGCCGTCCGGCGCGCGGAAGAGGTCGCTGAGGCCGGCGCGCACGCGGCCGACCAGCTCCTTGACCGGCGCCTGCCGGTGGGAGGTGCCGAGCAGCATCGCGCGTGTGGCCGCCAGATGGTCGAGCTGCTCGGGGCGGACCTTGGACGGGCCGCATCCGAAGCGTCCGTCGGCGGGCAGCAGGTCAGTCGGGATCTGAGGCGGCGGGCATGCGTCGATTCTAGGGATCGGCCGGGCCGGCGCCCGGTCGGCGCGTGACGCCGCGCGACGGTAGGCTGGGGGCGGCCGCGCCACCGGAGGGACAGCACTGTGACGGATCTCGTCGACACGACGGAGATGTACCTCGCGCACCATCCTCGACCTCGAGGAGGAGGACATCGTCCCGCTGCGGGCGCGCATCTCGGAGCGCCTCGGCCACTCCGGCCCGACCGTGTCGCAGACCATCGCCCGCATGGAGCGCGACGGACTCGTCGTCGTCGAGGGCGACCGTCACCTCGAGCTCACCGAGAGCGGTCGCGCCCGCGCGATGCACGTCATGCGCAAGCACCGCCTCGCCGAGCGCCTGCTCGCCGACGTCATCGGACTCGACTGGGCGTACGTGCACGACGAGGCATGCCGCTGGGAGCACGTGATGAGCGAGCAGGTGGAGCGCCGGCTGCTCGAGATGCTCGACCACCCGACCGAGTCGCCGTACGGCAACCCGATCCCCGGCCTCGACGAGCTCGGCGATGCGCCCGCCGGCCGCTTCCTCGAGGGCGTCGTCAACATCGTCGACCGCGTCGCGGGCGAGTCCGGGCCGGTGAGCGGAGTCATCCGCCGGCTGGGCGAGCCGGTGCAGTTCGAGCCGGAGCTGCTGTCGCAGCTGTGGCAGGCCGGGGTCGTCCGGGTGCCGAGGCGACCCTGTCATCCGCCGGTTCGTACGTGCTGGTGCAGGTCGAGGGCAAGGGCGACGGGCTCGAGCTGCCGGTCGAGGTCGCCGTGCACGTGTACGTCGGGGTCTGACGCAGCGCCTCTCGTTGCACCTGTCGCGAACCTTCGATCCGCCTCTGCTTCGTCCTCTCCTTCACCGCGTAACGGCTTGCTGGGAATTGCGACGGACCGCCCGGTCTAGGTGACAAAACGGTAACGGGCCCATAGAGTGACTGAGTCCCCACGCCACCCCGCGGCGTAGGGCCGCTGCCCAGGGCGCCTCGTTCACCCATCCTCTGTGCCGCGACGTGACATACGACATGGATGGGATCGCTTCCCCCAGGCGATCGAGGTGCAGGAGATTCCTCTTGGTTTTTGCTACTCCCGGCCGCAAGGCCAGCCCGTCCCAGCCACGCGCAACGCGAACGACCCGCCTTCGTGAACCTGGCCATCATGGCCGTCGCGGTCCCGGCGCTGTTCTGCACGGTCGCCCTCCCCGCCTACGCGTACCAGTCGCCCGAGTCGGCCGACACCGAGGTCGAGGCGACGCGCCAGGCCGGTGCGCAGACGGTGGACGTAGATGCGGCGGTCGCTGCCGCCGACACGGCACGTGAGACCTACGGTGCCGTCTCGGCCGCCGAGATGAACCGCGTGGCGGTCACCGCCGCGATCCGCTCGTACAGCGGCCCGACGGTGCGTGACTACCTCGCCAACCCGCCGTACCCGAGCTTTGACCTGAACCAGGTCGTCGCCGTCGCCGAGCAGTACGTCGGAACCCCGTACGTCTCGGGCGGCGAGAACCCCTCCGGCTGGGACTGCTCGGGCTTCACCGCCTTCGTGTACGCGCAGTTCGGCATCGCGCTGCCGCACTCGTCGTCGCGCCAGGGCTCGGGCGGCACCGCGATCGCCCCCGCCGATGCGCTGCCCGGCGACCTCGTCGTCATGGACGGCGGCGGCCACATCGGCATCTATCTCGGCGGCAACATGATGATCGACGCGGGCACCCCGCGCACGAACACATCGATCCGCGCGATCTACAACCCGAACCACTGGTTCGTCCGAGCGGAATCTGACCCCGGACCGGTGGTCGAGTAGCGCCGCGCAGCGGCGCGTGTCGAGACCGCCCCACGCACAGCTGGCTGAGGAGCGTCGCAAGGCGACGCGTCTCGAAGCCCACCCCACTCCCCTTCCAGCAACAAGTCACACCGAGTTACCCCCCTGTTACCCGTTTCCGGGTTAGCCTGGCCTCCTCGGAGTTCCACGGTTTCAGGAGAGCCCATGCGCAGGTCGAGCAGCATCCCCACCACGGATGCGCGCGCGATCTTCCGCATACGGCGCAGCATTCAGCCGGTCGTGCACTGTCTCGCACCGGTCATCTAAGGCGCTGTCGTTCGCGATAGCGCCTTTTCTGTCTGCTCCTCCCGCATCCCGAGAACGCCGAGGCTTCGAAAGCCCGCAAGCCGTGCGGGCTTCTTCGAGAGGAGACCCGTTGCGCACCCTGGTACTCAATGCCGGCTACGAGCCGCTGGCCGTCGTGTCGTTTAAGCGGGCGCTCGTGCTCGTGCTGGAGGGGAAGGCGTCGCTGCTGGCCAGCGACGAGGACCACCCGGTGCTGAGCGCGTCGGGGGAGTGGGAGCGGCCGTCGGTCATCCTGCTGCGGCGCTACGTGCGCATCCCGAACGGGCGCGCGGTGCCGGTCTCGCGTCGCGGGGTGCTGCGCCGCGACAACCAGCGCTGCGCCTACTGCTCGGCGTCAGCGACGACGATCGACCACGTGATCCCGCGCTCCCGCGGGGGTGCCGACTCCTGGGAGAACCTGGTCGCCTGCTGCCTGAAGTGCAACAACGCCAAGGGCGACCAGACTCCGCAGGAGATGGGCTGGACGCTGCGACGACTCCGCGCGTGCCCCACGGCTCGGCCTGGCTGGTGCGCGGCGTCGAGCGCACCGAGCCGCGCTGGGACGAGTTCCTGGCGCCGGCCGCGTGAACGACGGTGTGGGAGGTTCCGGTCGCTACTCGCGCAGACCGCGCTGTGGCGATTCCGCGGCGCCTGTACCGCGCGCTTCAGCTGTATCCGATGCCCCGCGACGCCCGGCCCTCGCGAGTTCGGCGGGAACGACTGCCGGCAACGCTGCGTGCGTTGGGCGCGTCGTCCCGGAAACCCACGTGATGCAGATCCCAAGCTGACCGACGACGACAAGGTTCTGTTCTCCTCGCTGACCGATGGGCTGCCTGACGCCGTCGTGGAAACCGATGTTCGGAAACCTCGGCGCCTTCGTGAACGGCAAGATGTCGCGGGCCTGTTCGGCTCGACGATCGGGGTGAAGATCCCGGACGCGGTGATGGCCGAGCAGTTGCGTGCGGTCGACGGCACCGGGCCATTCGGTCCGGCGGAGCGCCCGATGACGGATACGTCGGTCTGCCGACGGCGTGGGGGCCCGACCGGCTGGCCGAGTGGGTCGAGCGGGCCTTCGCTCAGGTCGCGGCGCTCCCGCCCAAGGCGCCCAAACCGCGGAAGGCGGGTCGCACCTAGGGGCGCAATCCGGCCTCAGGGCCGACGCAACACCGTCGCGACGCGGGCCGGATGGCGCGGCACTCCGACTGCCGCCTCGAGGTCTGCGAGTCGTGCGATGTCAGCCGCCAGGTCGGGTGCGACGTCCGGCCCGAACGATGGAGCGATGACGTCAAGGCCTTCGATCTCGGCGAAGAGGGTCTCGGCCCGGCAGCCCAGCGACTCGGCGACGTCGACGAGCTGCACCAGGACTCGGCAGCCCGTTGAGCGGACCCTGCTCGGGTTCGACCGGGCCTGGTCGACCTTTGCGATCGCGATCTCGGTGAAGGCGCGGTACGCGGGCCAGCGCTCGGGGTTGGTGAGCGTGCGGTCGGCGGCGGGGGCGAACACCTCGGTGTACGACGGATCGCGCAGCTGCTCGAAATACCAGACGGCGCCCTCTTCGCTCAGCCCCGACATCCAGGCGAAATAGAAGCCGAGGTAGTCGAGGTCGCTCCATCCCTCGACCTTGCCGAGGCGGTCGGCGCCATCACATTGTCCGCTTCGAGCAGCGAGCCCGGCGATTCGACGAGCTCGCGCAGGATGAGGGAACCGGTGATGTTGTTGCGGCGGATCGCCTCGGGGATCCCGGCCGGCGCGCGCAGGTCGGGTTCGCGCCGATGGCCGGCGCTGGAGATCGCGGTGCTGATGTAGAAATCGGGGGTGCGGAGGCCCTTGTCGTTCTCGTACGCGATCATCTTGACGACCGCCTCGGCGGCGGTGGGACCGGTGCTCTACGAGGGCGTCGAATCCCTCGGCGAAGTCGGAGGTCCACGGCAGTTCCATCGGTGCTCCCGGTCGTCGGCGGTGATGCGTCTGCGCCGACGATAGCGGCTCGGCGCTCGGTAGACTCACCCTGGTCAGCCTCTGTAGCTCAATGGAAGAGCAGTTCCGTCCTAAGGAAAGGGTTGGGGGTTCGAGTCCCTCCAGGGGCACCGATTACGGCGCGTGGTTGTACCCCGTGCGTGTACCCTTCCCCTGTTTCAGGTAGTGCGAAACTGGATGTCGGCGAGTAGTCTCCTGAACGCGAAGTCGTTCGCTGAGGTCCTAACGCCCGGTGGGTGTCCAGGATGAGGATCGTGATGGCAGGAGTCCGTCCGAGCGCGCGCCCGGTGCCGCAGGCGGTTCGCGAGATTCTGCGCGTCCATCTCCGCACCGTTGTTCCGATGGGGTCGTCGTCGTCACCTGCATCCTCGTGCTCGCGCTTCTGGCCGCCGTCTACGCGCCGGTCATCGGCGTGACCGCCTATCAGGCCTCGTCGCGTCGATCAGCTCGATCGAGACGTGGACCATCACCGTCGCCGTCCTGCTGATCCCGCTTGCGCTCGTCGCCCTGCTCGCGAGCCGTGGTCTGGCGGGCACCGCGACGCAGGTCGCCAGTGCGGCCCTCGACAGGACGGAGGCCTGGATTCCGGGCGTCGCCCGGGCAGCGTTGCGTCGCGCTCCGAAGGCGCTCGCCGTCGGTCTCGCAACGCTCGCCACCGTGCTCGGCGCCGTCATCGTCGCGCCGGCGTTCCTCATCATCGGTATCGCCGGGCTCGTGATGCGCCGTGGCCACCGCGAGCAGCTCATCCCGATGGCGATCCCGTTCGGCGTCGCCGCTCTCGTTCTCGTGGGCTGGTCGCTGGCGCTCCCGGCGGTATGGCTCGACGGCCTCGGGGTGCGCGCCGCTCGTCGAGAGCACCCGCCGCGTCAGGGGACGCGGTCCGTCGGTTGCGATCATTCTGGTCGCGGTACTGATCGTGAATCTGGGGATCACGGAGGGCGTCGCCGCGCTGGTCCCCGAGCCCGTCATCCAGCTCGGGGTCCGCATCGTCGCACTGATCCTTCTCGGGGCGATTCCGTTCGTCGCGCTGACGGTGCTCTATCGACGCGGGTCGGATGAGCGGTCCAGCGCCACTTCCCGCGCCGGTGAGCCGCCGAGCCCGTCTCGCCGCGGCCGTCGGATCTCCCTGGTGGTGCCCCTTGTGCTGTGCGTGGCCCGGGGCCCCGCGGCGACCGCGGCCAACGCCGAGCCGGCCACGACCGTGACGCTCACGCAGTTTTCGGGACGCAGGTCGGCGAGGACTTCCGGCTGACGGCGCAGGTCACCGGACCCACGCCCACCGGCAACGTCGGATTCGAGGCGGAACCGGCCAGCGGTCCGCGATCGTCCTCGGAATCTATCCGCTCGACACCCTGGGCCGGTCAACCAAGGCGTCGGGTGGGTCTTCCCGCCGGGGACTATCAGCTGGTCGGCGCTACGCGGGCGACGTCGGGAATGCACGCAGCCGCATCCGACCCCCTTGGCGCCCACGGTGAGCGTTCCGGCGGCGTCGATCGCGTGACGTCGGTCGCAGCCGCAAGCGGCGACGCCGCGACCCTGACGGTGACGGTGATCCCAGACGCACCCGCGACGGCCACTCCGACCGGCACGGTCTCGGTGACCGGGGCGGCCTTCGTCGACCCGGTCGCCGTCACGGCGCGGGTGTCGCCGGCCTGCTGGTGGACGTCGCGGTCGTCGCAGCCCGCGAGTTGACGGTCTCGTATTCGGGGGCTGCACTTCGTGGCCGGCTCCACGCTGTACACGGTTCCGCGCATCCCGACCACGATGAACGTCTTCGGGGCGAACGTGCGCAGCATCACCTACGGCGCCTGGCAGATCTACGACGGAACCGTCTTCACGTCTACCGGAACCACTCCGACCGGAAACGTGGCAGCTCATCTGGCAGGGCGCAGTCGTGGCGACCGGTGCCCTGACGGGGGGCGCGTTCTCCATCACGAACCGACGCGCTGCGCGTCGGGACCGGCAGGTCACCCTGCAGTATGTCGGGGACGCGAGCCACGCCCCGACGGCTGGGCCCACGGTCCAGCGCGCGGTCGCCAAGGCGACCACGGGTCAGGTCATCAGCGTCTCGCCGGGGTCGCCGACCATCGCCGCAGCCGCCACCCTGATCCGCGACCCTCGCCGACATCGGAGCGGGTCCGGGCGGAACCGTGACCTTCAACACCCCGTCGGGCACCTTCCTCGGAACCGCGACCATCGCCAATCGCGCGGCCAGCATCGCCTCGATCCCCGTCGGCCCGGTGACCTTCGTCACGGCAACCTACTCGGGCGACAACAACTTCGTCGGCGGGACCTCCGCGCCCTTCCGCATCGATGCGGCGCGCGCTCCGGTCACCGTGACCATCGCGGATCCCGGGTCCGGTCAACTTCGGGGACCTCTTCCGTCCTGGCCGTGAACGTGAAGGTCGGGGCCACGGGCCTCGCGCCCGATCACGGCATCGACTTCGTGACGTCCACCGGAACCGTGCTTGCGAGCGATGTGTACGTGGATTCCGCGGGCAATGGCAGCCAGACCTTCTGCGCCCGCACGAGCGGCTGCCCCGCCGGATACATCATGCTCGGCGCGTCCGACCTCGACATCATCGCGAGCTATGGCGAATCGAGCATCAACCTGCTCGGGCAGTCGGCGCCATACGAGTACGAGCCCGACAAGGCGGGCACGATCACCACCCTGGTCGTCACCCCGTCTCCGGTGCCCTTCGGCAGCGGCGTGAACCTCACGGCGACCGTGGCCAGGTCGACTCCGGGCCCCACCCCGACCGGGTACGTGACGTTCTACGCCGTCGAGCCGGTCGCCGGCGGGGGGACGGCGCAGTCCTTCATCGGCACCAACGCGCTGACGGGCGGCGTCGCGACCTTCACGACCTCCTCTGGCGACGGAGTGGACGCAGCTGCGCTGGCCGGCGAACGCGATCATCGCGGTCTACAACGCTGACGGTGCGCTCTACAAGGCGAGCCAGGCGACGGCCGCGGTAACGCCTCGGCCGAATCGGCACAAGCGTCGCCCTGAGGGCCGTGTCACCGCAGATCAACACGCCGACCCAGGTCGAAGCCACCCTGTCGCACGACACGGGTGCCAGCGCCGACTACCGCGGCAAGGTCACTTTCACCGCGGACACCGGAGACACCTGTGAGGCGTTCGTCGCCGCCGGTCAGCGCGTCGTGAGCTGCTCCTTCGTCTGGACCACGGTCGCGATGCACTCGGTCTCCGCGGTGTATTCGGGCGACGTCGTCTACCAGCCGAGCGCGATCGCGTCGATCAGCGTTCCCATCACCTCTGCCACGCACACTCCCGTCCTCGCGGCCGACGCGCCGTCGAACGTCATCGTCGGCGCCGACGTGCCCGTCACCTGGCGTCTGACCGACGTCAGCCAGACCGGCAACGTCACGGTCTGGGGCGACGGGCACCCGTGGTGCGACGTCGCGGTCGCGATGCTGAGCTGCACGGGACAGTTCGGCATCGCATCGGCGACCGGCGGCCTGGTCGACATCCGGGTGCGATACGACGGCGATGCCAACTGGCACAGTGTCGAGGACATCCGCGCAGGTGCAGGGTCACGCGCTGCGCGGTGCTCGATGTCCGCGGCAACGACGCGTCACTCGGCTCGGTCCGCGTCGATACGGCGCCGAACTGCGGCGCCGCCGGATACCTACCCGGCACGATCGTGCAGGTCACCGCCACGCCCAAGGCGCCCGCCGAGTTCGGCTACTGGCTCGGCTACCGCCCGACCGGCTCCGAGTCTCGTGCTCGTCGCCTCGACCGCGACGACCGGCTTCATCGTGACCGACCGACACGCGACCTGGGTGCACGTCGCCCAGTTCCGCTCGCCCTGCTCGGCGTCACGGCATCCGCACCGGGACTTGGCGGCCTCACGTCTATCCGCGCATCGAACTGCACCACGGGTCCGGCGTGGCCGGATAGCTGTACGGCACGAAGGTCGCGATCTACCCGGACGGGCACTTCAACCCGACTACGACGAACCCGACGCGTTCTGGGCGTTCCGCACACTGCCGTTCGGCGCGGTGGAGGGTACCGACAGCGCGGGTCGCCCGCTGGTGCGCCTGACCGTGACCGCGCCGGCGGTCATCCGGTGATCTTCGGACCGGTCTGCCGTCGTGTCACCGTGGTCTTCGACCCGGCCGACCGAGGGCGACGCGGGTCAGACCTCTCGCCGGCCGCCGACTGCCTGCGCCGACGGGCCAGGGCTTACCTGCGCGGAACCGAGGTCGACGGTTCATGCGACGTCGGGCGATCCGACGCTCGCGATCTCCGCATGGTCGCTCGACGGACGCCGGCATCCGAGTTCGATCCCGCCGAGGATCCGGTCGTCGTCATTGATCGGGTCGCGCCGGTCCTGACGGCCACGACCGTGCACTGCTACTCGGTCGACGGTCGACATCGATGGCGTACCGGACCAGCTTCGGCGAGCCCACCGGCGGGTGCGGATCGACGGGACCGCCGTGCCCCGATGGCAGCGACCGCTACCTCGGCGGCACGAAGGTCACGATCACCCCCGGATCCTCGTCGCCGGCACGCTCTTCAACGGCTGGGACGAGACGCGCATCAAGCCGACGAGCGCCGGCGAGCGGCGATACCGGCGACGTCACGGACGGCGCCTGGTCATCGCCGAGATCGACCGTGACATGCACGTAAGCGCCGGGTTCTTCGACGAAGACCGCGTGCTCGCGACTCACCGACGCGGGCGCGCCCGGCCTGCTGTCGTTCGAGTTCTCCGGATGCGGCCCCGGCTACTACCTCGACACCCGCAAGCAGCGGCGGCCCTCGAGAACGTGCCGGCGGAGTCCGCTCACCGGCGCCAAGTACTACAACACACATCCACGTCGACGTCGACCAGGCGGGCCGCTCGGCGTCTACGTGAGCGTCAAGGGCGATACCCCGACGTGCAACGGACGCGTCGACCGATCGGCAGGGCTTCGAGAACCTCGGCTCGTCACCTCAAGCCGCATCGACTGCACGGCTGCCGGTCGATCATCGTGATCCAGGCCGACCGTTGCCAGCCGGTCGTTACCACCCGGAATTCACCGTGAAGGGCAGAGCGGTACGTACGGCGTCGAGTCGATGCCGAGCACGTTCTACGTGACGGGACCGGATGGCGTGGTCCGCCCGAGCCCCGACTTCCAGTGGGGGCAGGCGATGCCCGTCGAGGCCCTGCCGGGCGGCAAGTTCCGGATGCTGGACGTCGCGTCCGGTCCGTGCGCGGCGACCGGCAACCTCTTCGCGCCGAACACCGACATCCTGCTGTACGCGAGCGCGCCGGGCATCCGGGTTCGCGTTCGACGGCTGGACCGGGTTCGGCAACGCGAAGCCGATGAAGCCGAGCCCGATGCACCGGATCACCAATTCCACCGAGACCGCGCTCACGACCGGCGCCGCGTACACCGTCACCTGCGCACACGGTCACGTTCGGCGAGGGGATCCGCGTCGAAGGTGACGCGCCCCGGTGCCCCGGGTCCAGCCGACGCGGACAACTCGTTCATCAAGGGCACCGCCATCCAGGTGCGGGCCGACTACCAGATCGGCGACCGCACCGTCCAGAAGTTCAGTTCGGGGGTGGTGGGCGACCAGATCTACGAGGACCCGATGACCCTCGACCTGATCGGGTTCGCCTACGTCGACGGCGACAAGAACGTCGCGGGCGCTGTACCAGGACCGCACCGATCGGGTAAACACCGAGATCCTCAAAGGCCTCAAGTTCGCCGCCGGCGTCACGGCGATCATCGCTGCCGATCTTCATCGGCATGGTGTTCCCGCCGGCCGGGATCTTCTTCGGCGTGGTCGGCGCGATGGCGGGCATCCTGAGTGTCATCCCCGGCGCGGACATGGTCGCCGGGGTCTTCGACCTGGTCAATCCCACCAAGATCACCGCCTGCATCGCGCGCTGGAGCTTCAACAACCCGGGCACGCCGGGCAATCAGAACGTCGGCAATATCCTCTCGAACGGCCAAGACCACCGCGACGGCGGTGTTCACCGAGACGGACGTGCTCGTGCAGAACATCGGCCTCGCGGGCGTCGCGACCGGTGCCGGCGAGCCTCGGCTACGGGCTCTACGACGCCGGTATCGGCGACGCGAATCTCATCGGCCCGCAGTCCCTCGAGGAGCTCGAGGACAGATCGACGATCACGGGATGCCTCGACGAGCAGTGGCGCGTCACCGGGTCGAATCTCTCGGGCACCAACGGATCGAGCCCGGCGGCGCCGTAGTCAGCGCCTCAGCCGGCGAGCTCGCCCGTCGCATCCACGAGCGGCACGATGCACAGCGCGACTCTCCCGTGGATCATGAGCTCCTGGTGGATCGCCCCTAAGACCACGCCCGATTCCCGCCCGAGGCGGTAGGTCCCGAGCACGATCAGGTGCGCGTCCCCGGCGTTCGCGATGATGCCGTCGTGCGCGACCGCTTCCTTGAGCACGCCGCGCACGCTCAGGGAGGGGAAGTCGGCGCGGATACGGTCGACGGCTGACTCGATGATGCTCTCGTGCACGAACAGTTCAGCGCGGGCGTTCGGGGCGGCCCACGGCTCCCAGGTATGCACGATCACCAGTTCGCGGGCCGCGTCGACGGCTTCGCGGGCCGCGAAGACGGCAGCCTCATGCGACCCGTCCGTTGCGTCGACACCGACGACGACGGAGCCCGGTCCCGCCTCCCAGTCATCCGGCACGACAGCGACCACGCACCGCGAGCGCGCGGCCAGGCTGACAGGGAACGATGGCGACCGCAGCTCGCGGATGCCGGGGTCCGGACTCGATCCGACCACCATCAGATCGGCATTTTCGCTCTGTTCGAGGAGTTCGTGGAGCATCGGACGGTTGGCAACCGCCGTCTCGACCTGCGTGTCAGGCGTCGCCTCCCTGATTTGTCGGGAGGCGGCCGCCAGCAGAGCCTCGGTCGCACCCGGGTTCGACGAGCTGACGTCGAGGCCCGCGACGAGGCGGATCTGAGCTGGCTTCATCCGTGCGCGCTCGATGACAAAACCGACGCTCGCTCGATCGGACGCCCCGCCGCTGAGGCCGATCACAACACGTTCCATTGCCCCATAGTGGCCCCGTCCGGGCTCGGGACACAGGATGCAAGGGCGATATCCAGGCGTGTCGAAATCCAGACCCGGTCAATCCCGGCGGCACGGCCGAGCCGAGCCGTAAGCGACAGCCAGAACAGTGCGACGACGGGGTGTGTCGTGAGGCCATCAGCGCTCGTCCTCGTCCTCCGGCTCGGGCGGCACCTCGGCGCCCTCGGCCTCGTCGCGCTCCGCCCACTCGAGCAGCGGCGCGATGTCGAACACGGCCTCGTCGATCCCGGCGTGCAGGTCGCCGAGCTCGGCGTAGCGCGCCGGCACCGTCGCGATCGTGAAGTCGCGCGGGTCCACCGCCGACACCTCGTCCCAGGTGATCGGGGTCGACACCGTGCCCTCCGGGTTGCCGCGCACCGAGTACGCCGACGCGATCGTGTGGTCGCGTGCGTTCTGGTTGTAGTCGACGAAGACGGCCGCAGGATCGCGGTCCTTGCGCCACCAGGTCGTGGTGACATCCTGAGGCGCCCGCCTCTCGACCTCGCGGGCGAACGCCAGCGCCGCCCGGCGCACGTCGGAGAAGCCGTGCTCGGGCTTGATGCGCACGTAGATATGGAGGCCGCTGCCCGCCGGAGGTCTTCGGCCAGCCGGTGGCGCCCAGCTCATCCAGGACCTCGTGGGCGACGCGTGCGACGCGCTGCACCCGCGAGAACGGACGCGTCGGGCATCGGGTCGAGGTCGATGCGCCACTCGTCGGGCTTCTCGGTGTCGGCGCGGCGACTGTTCCAGGGGTGGAACTCGACGGTCGACATCTGCACCGCCCAGATCACGTGGGCGAGCTCGGTGACGCACAGCTCGTCGGCGGTGCGCTTGTAGCGCGGGAAGAAGACCTGCACCGTCTCCATCCACGGCGGCGCGCCGTTCGGCAGGCGCTTCTGGTGCACCTTCTCGCCGGCGACGCCGGTGGGGAACCGGTGCATCATGCACGGCCGCTCGCGCAGCGCGTTGACGATGCCGTCGCCGACCGAGAGGTAGTAGTTCACCAGGTCGAGCTTCGTCTCGCCGCGCGCCGGGAAGTAGACGCGACCGGGGCTGCTGAGCCGCACGGTGCGCTCGCCGACCTGGAGCTCGACGGGCGGTTCCTTCGGCTCGGCCATGCGGCCATCTAAACAGGTGGGGCTACGCGAACCCGAAGATCGGCGGAACCGCCAGGATCACGAACAGCACCCACCCGGCGAACACCGGCAGGTAGTCGGTCTGCCAGCGCTCCAGGCGAACCGCTCGGGTCTTTCCGATCAGCAAGCGCAGGATCAGCCAGGCCGTGACCGCCAGGTTCACCAGCAGCAACACATTCAGCCCGAGAGCCGCGACCCGGTTTGCCGTGAATCCGAACTCGCCGATCCGCACGAACATCGAACCGAGCACGAGGACGTCGAGCACGACTGCGGCGGCGACCGCGACCAGGCGGATCACGTCCATCACGCCGGCCCCCGTGCCCGCTCGCCGGGCGGAGATGCCGTACACGACGAGGCCGAGCACGACGATCAGCAACACGTCGAAGACGGTCAGAAGGTCGCGATCGAAGTCGCGACCGACTCCGGCGACGAGGTAGACGACCGCCGACACCAGGAGCATGACCGCGAACAGCGGGGTGAAGATCGCCGTGAGCACAGGAGCGAGGTTCTCGACGACGCTCTTCTTCGCCTCGACGAGCCAGGCCGCGCCTATGACGGCCGCGGCCGCCCCGCAGGGGATCACCCACGTGAAGACCTCGTCGATCGCCTCGGGTGCGATCGGACCGAGCACGGCGGCGGTGAGTGCCATCAGCACTGCGCCGCCGAGGGCGATGAGCGTGTAGTAGATCGCCCACTCGCCGGTGAACCGGATGAAGTCCATCCGTCGCGTAGACGAACGCAGGTCGCCGCCGGTGTACGCAGCCCCGACCACGAACCACAGGGCGATCGGAAGGTGGATGGCGATGAGTGCATCGGTAGCGGCGCCGGACCCGAAGGGGAACAGGTTCACGACCAGCGCGAGCACGGCGACGACCGCACCGAGCACGGCGACGCGTTGCCACGGCATCCGGCGCTGCACTGCGAAGTACGCGGCGAGCACGGGCAGTACGAACAAGCTGAGGTCGCGGACATACCACGGCGCGGTCGGCGTGCCGAAGACCATGCCGCCGCCCGAAGGCGCGATGCCCGCGACGACGCGGGCGACCTGGATGAGGATGGCCGCCGTCGCCGCGAAGCCCAGCATGATCGCGATCGGCTTGCGATCGCCTTCGTCGGGACGGTCCATGGCGAGCTGCTTCCACAGCCGGTCGCTGTGCTCGCGGGCGAACTCGGCCGTGACCGCGTCCACCTTGCCGAGGCGCCCCACCGCGATCAGGAATGCCTCGTCGCCACTGAGGCCGGACTTCTCGAGGTCGGCGATCTGCTCGCGGAGGTGCCCTTCGAGCTCGTCGGCGTCGGCCTCGTCGACGGCGCGCCCTCGGAGGATCGCGGCCCGCCATTCGCCGATGCGGGTGTCCAGTTGCTCCACGGTCATGCTCCTGTCGTCTGAGACGGTCATGCTCCAGAAACCGCCGAGGGTGCGGGTGGCCGTCTCCCACTGCTTGCGCTGATCGGCCAGCTGGACGCGACCGGTGTCGGTGATCTCGTAGTAGCGGCGGCGGCGGCCCTCGTCGGAGGAGCCCCATTCGCTGCGGATGTGGCCCAGGCGTTCGAGGCGGTGGAGGAGCGGATACAGCATCCCGTCCGTCCATTCGAGCTCGCCCGCCGGAGAGGTCGCGCACCCGCTTGAGGATCGCGTAGCCGTAGCTCTTCCCCTCCACCAGGATCGCGAGCACCAGCGGGGTCGCCATCGCGGCCACCAGGTCTTTGTCGATGTTCACGGCACCTCCCGCCACGGCGCCATCGTATACCTATTTGCTCTAGGTATCTAGCAGCTCTAGGTATCGCAAATGCTAGCGTCGGATCATGACCCCGCAGGAGCTCGAGAACCTCGCGCATCTGCGGCGCGCGCGCGATCTGATCGACCGCGACTACGCGAAACCCCTCGACGTGCCGACCATGGCGGAGAAGGCGCTGATGTCGCCGGCGCACTTCTCGCGGCAGTTCCGCGCGGCATACGGCGAGACGCCCTACAGCTACCTGATGACCCGCCGGATCGAGCGGGCGATGGCTCTGCTCCGCGACGGGCATGAGCGTCACGGACGCCTGCATGACCGTCGGCTGTACCTCACTCGGCTCGTTCAGCTCGCGGTTCGCCGAGATCGTCGGCGAGACCCCCACGCGAGTACCGCAGCCGAGCAGCACGAGGCGGTCCGGGCGATGCCGACCCGCATGGCGATGGAGCGGACGCGGCCGGCCCGCAGGCGATCGAGCAGAATCGGAGAAGCGACCGGCGGACACCGCGTCTTAGAGTCGCGGCATGACAATCGCACTCCAGTACACCAACGTCACCGTCAACGACGTCGACGAGTCGATCGCCTTCTACGGCGGCGCGCTCGGGCTCGAGGTCCAGAACGACGTCGCGTCCGGCGACTTCCGCTGGGTCACCCTCGGCAGCGCGGCGCAGCCCGGCCTCGGGATCGTGCTCTCCGAACCGCACGCCGGCCGCTCGAAGCAGGACGGCGACACGATGCAGGAGCTCCTCGTCAAGGGCGTCCTGCCGATCCTCGTGTTCCGCACCGACGACCTCGACGCGACATTCGAGAAGGTGGCTGCCTCGGGCGCGGAGGTGCTCCAGGAGCCGATCGACATGGGCTACGCCCGCGACTGCGCGTTCCGCGATCCGTCGGGCAACATGGTCCGCATCTCGCAGGATCCCGCGGCCGCCTGACCCGCCGGCCGCTAGTGCCGATGCGGTGCTGTGCGTCGGGGTACATGCGTGTGCGTGATCGCCGGGCTGGTCGCAGTCGCCGGATGAGTGTGCTCGTGCTCGTGGCGTTCGGTCAGGTGAAGCCAGACGCCGAGAGCCATCAGCGCACCGGCCAGACGAGCTGCACCGTCAGGTTCTCTCCAGCCCAAGCGCGAGGGTCGCTCCGAAGAACGGGCGACCGAGAAGTAGGCCCCGGCGCGAGCCGTCCGATGTCTGAGGCCCACGATGAACAGCACCAGGCTGGCGAAGCCCGCGCTACGCCAGGTACACCTTCCGCAGCGTCTCGTGCACCGTCCAGGTGGTGTGCATTCCGTCGACGAGCCGCACGACCGAGCCCGGCCCGATCTCGATGGGCGGCGGCACGTCGCCGTCCGGCACGGACGGTGTACTCGACCCGCGCACGACCCGACAGCACGACGAACACCTCGTCCACCTCGAGATCGGACGCGGTTCCCGGCGACATCTCCCACACGCCGATCTCGCGGCCGTCGCGCTCGTCGAGCACGAGCGTCGCCGTGGTCGGGGCGCCCGCGACCACCTGCGACGCCGGCAGCGGCTCGTGCGTCAGCGCGACCGTCGCCGCCTCGAGCAGCAGACCCGGCTCCAGCTCGAGCGTCACGAGTCGAACCCCATGCCCACCGCATCCAGGGTCTTCAGCAGGATGTTGCGCTTGCCCTCCTGGTGGTCGGCGCGGTCGAGCGCGCGGCGGGTCAGGTTGATGCCGATGGATGCCGCCGGCTCGGGCGGGAACGGCAGCGGCCGTTCGCGCACCATCCGCAATTCGGTGAGCTCGGTCGTCAGGCCCGCGAGCTTGTCGAGCATGACGTCGGCGGCGAACCGGGTCGGCGGCGACGCCGAGGCCGGTGTAGCCCGGCGGCGTAGGCGACCTTGCCGTCGCGCGCCGTGCCGAAGAAGGCGCAGAACCGGGTGCTGGTGTCGATCGCGCCGGCCCAGCGGTGGCTGAACCGCATCCCCTCGAGCTGCGGGAAGGTGGTGAAGAAGTGGCTCGCGAGCTTGCGGAAGGTCTCGGGGCGCTCCTCGTAGGCCGGCCGCACCCTGCCGCCCGTGTGGTAGATCGCGTCGTACCCGCCGAACAGGATGCGGTCGTCGGCCGAGAGCCGGTAGTAGTGGAACTGGTTCGCCATGTCGGCGAGGCCCTGCCGGTTCTTCCAGCCGATCTCGGCGAACTGCTGGTGCGTGAGCGGCTCGGTCATGAGCACGTAGTCGTAGACCGGCACGGTCATCAGCCGGTTGCGCTTGAGCAGCGACGGGAAGACGTTGGTCGCGAGCGCGACGCGCCTGGCCCGCACGTATCCGTGGTCGGTGCGCACCATCACGGCGTCGCCGTCGTCGTCGATGCAGGCGCACGAGCGAGCGCTCGAAGATCGACGACGCCGAGCTCGCGGGCGACGCGGGCCAGCTCGGCCGGCGAGGCGGCCGGGGTGCACGAGCGCGGTCGAGCGCTTGTCCCAGCGGCCGGCGAGGTAGGTGGGGGAGTCGACCTCGGCGCGCACCTCGTCCTGGTCGAGGTAGACGTCGTGCGCGGTGCTCGGGCCCTCGATCCACTCGAGCTCGTGCGGCTCGAGCGCGACGCTCAGGGTGCCGGTGCGCTCGAAGTCGACGTCCATGCCGTAGCTTCGCGACGGTGTCCTCGATCGCGTCGAGGTTCGCGTGGCCGAGGCGGTCGAGCTGCGCGCATCTCCTCGGGCCAGCGGCGCTCGCCGTTCGCCTCGCCGTGCGTGAGGCTGGCCTCGACGAAGCCGCCGTTGCGCCCGGACGCCGCCCAGCCGATGGTGCTCGCCTCGACGAGCACGACGCTGCGCTCGGGGTCGCGCTCCTTCGCGCGGATCGCCGTCCACAGGCCGGTGTAGCCGCCGCCGACGATCGCGAGGTCGGCATCCATCGGTCCTTCGAGCCGGCGGGACCGCGTCGCCCGGCGCGTCCTCGAGCCAGAACACCGCCTTGCGGGTGTCGCGCAGCGAGTCGCGGATGACGGACTCGTCGGGAGGCTGGCGCTCGAAGACGGTCTGGTGCATGCTGCTCATTCTCTCGCGGGCGGGGTAGGGACAATGGCCGGATGACAGATCCGACCGGAACGTGGAAGGTCGAGGTCGTGACGCCCTTCGGCTCACAGCAGTTGCAGCTCGACCTGGAGGCGAACGGACCGGCCGTGACCGGCACCGCATCGCTGGGGTCGACGAGGGTGCCGATCCGGGATGGGCGGCTCGCGGGCGAGCAGCTGACCTTCGAGGTGGACGTCACCGATCCGATGGAGCTGACCCTCGCCGTGAGGCTGACGATCGACGGCGACACCCTCACCGGCAAGGCGAAGGCCAAGGGCAAGCTGCTGCCGTCGGCGAAGGTCACGGGCACGCGCGTCCGCTGAACGCGCGCTCAGTCGCGCGGAAAGACGCGGACGCCGTCGATCCAGGTGCTGACGACGCTGGGTCTCGTCGAGCGCCTCGGGCGGGCCGTCGAACGGGTCGCGGTCGAGCACGACGAGGTCGGCGCGGAATCCCTGGTGCGATCGCGCCCGGTGTCGGTCTCGCGGCCGTTCACCCACGCGCCGCCCGCCGTGTACGCGGCGAAGGCGGTCGGCCAGGGCGAGCGCCTGCTCCGGCGCCGCCGAGCGGCGGGGCATCCGAGTCCGGCCTCGACGCGCGTGACCGCGACGCGGATGCCGGCGAGCGGATCGGCACTCGACACCGGCCAGTCGCTGCCGGCCGCGAAGCCGGGCGCCGGCCCGGTGCGAGCTCGCCGAACGGGTAGTGCCGTGCCGCGAGCGCCGGGCTCGAGGAACGGCAGCGTCAGCTCGTCGAGCTGCGGCTCGTGGCACGCCCACAGCGGCTGCAGGTTGGCGACGGCATCCAGCGCCGCGAAGCGCGGCACGTCGGCGGACGCCACCAGCTGCAGGTGCGCGAGCTGATGACGCGGATGCCGTCGGCACCGTTCGCCGCGCGCGCCGCCTCGCAGCGCGTCGAGGGCCTCGGTCACCGCGCGGTCGCCCGAGCGCGTGGAAGTGCACCGCGAATCCGGCGGCGTCGAGCGCCGTCACGTACTCGCGCAGCGCGCCGGGGTCGATGAACGACAGCCCGCTGTTGCCGGTCGGCGTGCCCGTGCGCGTCCAGGTAAGCGCTCGAGATCGCGGCCGTGAAGTTCTCGGCGACGCCGTCGACCATGATCTTGACGACGTCCATGCGCAGCCGTGCGGGGTCGGCGACGGCGGCGACGCGGTCGCGGCGCGCGATCAGCTCCGGCAGCTGCTCGAGCCCGCGATCGCGTTCCCACCAGAGCGCGCCCGACCACGCGCGCCCGCAGCGTCCCGTCGGCGGCGGCGCGCAGGTAGACGTCGTAGCGCGTCGGGCATGCCGAGCCCGCGTGCCGACCATCGCGTCCTGCCAGCTCGGTGATGCCGAGGGCGAGCAGTTCGTCCTGGGCGCGCAGCAGCCCGCGGTAGGCGAGCTGGTCGTCGATCGCCGGCGTGACGCGGGCGAGCAGACCGACCGCGCCCTCGTGCAGGGTTCCGGATGCGAGCCCCGTCCGCGTCGCGCTCGATGCGGCCGTCGGCGGGGTCGGGCGTGCGATCGGTGACACCGGCGAGCTCGAGGGCGCGGGTGTTCACCCACATGCCGTGGTGGTCACGGTTGCTGAGCGCGACCGGCCGGTCGGGCACGACGCGATCGAGCGCTTCGCGCGTCGGGGTGCCGCCGGGGAAGAACTCCATCGACCAGCCGGCGCCGAGGATCCACGGCTCGTCGGGATGCGCAGTCGCGTACTCGCGCGACGATGCGCAGGCAGTCGTCGGCATCGGCCGCCCCGGTCAGGTCGCATTGCAGCAGCTCGACGCCCGCCTGCACGGGGTGCACGTGCGCGTCCTGGAAGCCCGGCAGCAGCATCCGGCCGGTGAGGTCGACGATCTCGGTCACGGGGCCGGTCATCTCGGCGAGGGCACCCGGTTCGCCGATCGCGACGATCGCGCCGTCGCGCACCGCCACATCGCGAGGCCTCGACCGGTCCCACGGAGCGGTGAAGACGGTTCCGCCGGTGAAGACGACGTCGGCGAGGGGCATGACTCCGTTCTACACCGCGGGTTCTACAGTGGCGGGATGGCTGAACGTACGCGGGTCGCGGTCGTGGGGACCGGTGGCATGGGGTGAACAGCACGCGCGGATCTTCTCGCGGCGGCCGGACACCGAGCTGGTCGCCGTCGTCGGACGCGATCCCGGACGGACGCAGGCCCGCGCCGAGGCGTACGGCACCACCGCCTACACCGACATCGCGACCATGCTCGCCATGGCGCAGCCCGACCTCGTGACCGTGTGCCTGCCGAACGAGGGGCATTTCGAGCCGACGAGGCAGCTCGTGGAGGCGGGCGTCCCGCTGCTGGTCGAGAAGCCGCTCGTCTTCGAGCTGGCAGAGGCCGATGCCCTGCTTGCCGAGGCCGGGAAGCGCGGGCTGTTCTTCGCCATCAACTTCAACCACCGTTTCGCCGAGCCCGTGGTCCGGGCCAAGGCGGCTATCGACGGCGGCGAGATCGGCCGGCCGGTGTTCGCCACCTGGCGGTTCGGCGGCGAGGCCAACCACGGCACCTCCCAGCACGCCAACCTCATCGAGACCCAGTGCCACGGGTTCGACATGCTCGAGCACCTCGTCGGCTCGATCGCGTCGGTGGCCGCGCAGATGACGGATGCCACCTACGGCGACTGGAGCACGATCGCCCTCGCTCTCGAATTCGAGAACCGCGCCGTCGGAACGATGCTCGGCAGCTACGACTCCTCGTACGCCTATCCCGATTCCCAACTCATCGAGATCAACGGCACGGAGGGGCGCATCGTCATCCGCGACACGGTGCGTGAGCTGTCGATCCAGAAGGCCGGCGACGAGACCGCTTCGGTCTGGCGCGCGGGCTACTTCAACGACGAGGCGCGCGACTTCCACGGCACGTTCGACCGTCATGTCGAGCTCGTGCTCGCCGCCCTGCGTGCGGGCGCCGAACCGCCGGTGCATGCGCGCGCCGGACGCCGTGCCCTCGAACTCGCCCACGCCGCGATCGAGTCGCACGAGACAGGTGTGCGGGTCGGGGTCTCGACAGGCTCGGTTACCGGCTAGTACCGCGCGAGCGCGTCCGCGTCGCGGGCGTGGGTCTGCGCGCGGCGGGCCGCGTCGAGGGCCGCCACCGGATCGGCCTCGTTCTCGGCGATCAGCAGTTCGCGCTGCCCCTCGGCGAGCCGGGTGCGAGCGCCTGCCCCGCCGCCGTGCGAGCCGATGTAATCGCTCACCGCCGCGAGCTGCGTGCGTGCCGAGACGAGCGCGCCGGCGAGCGCCGATCGGGCCCCCTCGAGCCGGCGCTGCTGGTTGCGAGCGGCGGCCACTGCGATGTCGAGGCGGTCGCTCGCGTCCACGAGCCGGTCGAGGTCGGCGACCGGATCGCGCTTGCCCTTCTTCGCCACGAGCACCAGCTCCTCCTCGAGCTCGGCGATCGCCGTGTTCACGGCCGCCCCCGAATCGGGATCCGGCGGTGCGTCACGCAGGGCGCGGGCCGCTGCGAGCGACTCCTTCTCCTCGGCGTCGATGTCCCGGATGCCGTCGACGGCTTTCGCGAGCTCGTCGCGCCGCCGGTCGATGGCGTCCAAGAGCTGGGCCGCCTCGCGGATCCCGGCCTCCGTCGCAGCGAGCTGCTCGCTCACCGCGTTGACAGAATTCGCGGTGAGTCCCTTCTCGGCGGCGCCGACGGCCCCCTCGGCCCGGGCGAGCGCGGCATCGGCGGCCTCGAGGTTGCCCGCGACGACAGCGATCGTGTCGTCGGTGTACGCCTTCTTCAGCTCCGCGAAGGTCGCCGCGCTCTTCACCCGGCGCTCGGCGGCGGCCGCGAGGTTGCGCCGCAGGAGCTTGATCGTCTCTGGCGCGTCGGCTTCCGAGCGGCGTAGCCCCTCGAACCGCGCCGCCTCGGCCGTCACCGTCGACGACACCCGGTTGGCGAGGGCCTTGATCTCGAGCGCCCACTCGCGGCGCTGGCGGTCGCTGTCCTCTTCGACGTCGTCGAGGCGCTGCTGATACCGGAACGCTTTGTCCAGGTCGGCCCGCGCAGCATCCAGAGCCGCCTTGAAATCGCGGGTCCGGTCGTCGCCGAACTGTGCGACGGCATAGCCCAGCTCGTCGAGACCCTCCCGCAGGGCCGTGTCGGCGCGGACCAGCGCGACACCGGCGTCCGTACGGCCCGGGACGGGCGCCTTCGCGTCGCGGCGGGCCCGGCGCGAGATGAGGATGACGCCCAGGACGGTGAGGGCCGCGAAGGCCACGAGCACGACCCCGACGACGAGCACCAGAGACGTCACCGGATCGGGCATCATGCTCCGAATCCTAGTTCGCGAAACCCCCCTGACGTCCGCGGAATCGGGGCTGTGCGGCCATATCGTGGCCGTGTGTGGCATGCCGACCGACGGGAGAGCGAGTTCGATGACGTCGAGCTCGAGACTCCGCGCGCCGAGGACGAGGTGACCGGGCCGTACCCGGTGCTGCCGGCGCCCGGCGACCGGTTCGGGACCGACGTCACCGAGCCCGTTCGCGCGTTGTGGCGCGGCGAGCTCGCAGGTGTCGGCGGACGGTCGCCGCTGCTGCACTTCGACGACGGCCCCACGACCCGCATCGAGCTCAGCACGACCCACCCGGGCGGTCTCGCGCGCTTCATCACCGGGACGACGACGCTGCTCTCGCAGCTCATCCGCGACGACATGGCCCTGCGCGGCGCGCGCATCGCCGCAGACCGCATCGCCGCCAAGGGACTCGAGCTCGCGACCACCCGGGGCATCGACGCCATCCGCCTCGGCATCGGCATCGCGACCTGGGGGTTCGGAGACGATTCCTACTGCGCGCCGATCCTGCTACGCCCGCTCGCCATCCGCCGGTACGGTCGTGACGCCGAGCTGAAGCTGCGCGGCGGGCCGCAGCTGAACCCCGCCCTCGCCGAGGCGCTCGAGGCCCAGTTCGGCATCGTCCTCGACGCGGGTGCCTTCGTCGCGCTGAGCGACGCCGACGGCACGTTCAAGCCGAACGCCGTGATCGACCAGCTGCGTGCGCTCACCGCGCACCTCCCCGACTTCTCGGTGCAGCCGCGTCTCGTCGTGTCCTCCTTCGCAGAGGTCGCCGCCGACCTCGTCGCCGACGCCCACCATCTCGACCACCCCATCCTGGATGCGCTCGCCGGCAACGCGACTGCGAAGTGGGCGATCGAGGAGGGCTACGGCGCCGTCGAGCCGATCGGGCCCGACCTCCGCGAGCCGTCGACCGATGTGCTGCTGCTCGACGCCGACGCCGAGCAGGAGAACGTCGTCGCGCAGATCGCCGCGGGCAACTCGCTCGTCGTGAAGACGATGCCGGGCACCGGCGGCACCCAGACCATCGTCAACGCACTGGGCGCGCTGGTCGGCCAGAACAAGCGCGTGCTCGTGGTGAGCCCGCGCCGGGCGTCGCTGCGCGCGATCAGCGAGCGGTTCACCGACATCGGGCTGCCCGGCATCACCGTCGCGCCGCGCAGCCTGCGCCGCGACATCGTGCGCGGCATCGGCCGCAACGAGAAGGCCAAGCAGCCGCAGCTCGCCGACGTGGACGAGGCGCTCGTCCGCCTGCGCAGCGTGCTGCTCGACTACCGCGCCGCGCTCAGCCGACCCGACGAGGTTCTCGGGGTCTCGGTCATCGACTGCGTGACCGAGCTGTCGCGCCTCGCGCTGCTGCCGCATCCGCCTGCCACGACCGCGCGCCTCGACCGCGCCCACGGTCGAGCGCCTTGCCGCCGACCGGGCGACCATCGCCGCGACGATGCTCGAGGCGGCGAGGCTCGGCGAGTTCCGTTACGGGCCGGGCGACTCGCCCTGGTACGGCGCATCGTTCGTCGAGCGGCGACGAGGCGACCAGAGCACACGGGATCGCGAAGCGGCTGCACGAGGAGACTCTGCCGCGCCTGCTGGTGCGCGGGCAGCAGCTCATCGCCTCGACCCGCATGCGGCCCTTCGAGACCATCGGCGAGCTCGGCACCTACCTGCGGCTGCTGACCGACATCCGCGACACCCTCGACCGCTTCCTCCCTGCCGTGTTCGACCGGTCGCTCAGCGAGCTCATCGTCGCTGCCGCACCGCGCCGCGACAGCCCCGAGATGACCGCGGCGAACCGCCGCCGCCTCAAGAAGCTCGCGCGCGAGTACGTGCGCCCCGGCATGCACGTGGGCGACCTGCACGAGGCGCTCACCGCCATCCAGAACCAGCGGATCCTGTGGCAGCGCTTCGTCGCTGCGGGCGTGACGCCCGAGGTGCCCACCGGGATCAGCGAGGTGCACGTCGCCTGGCAGCAGGTGGCACAGGATCTCGCGACCCTCGATGCCCCGCTCGGCCACGTGACGCGCGAGAAGCAGTTCGCGCACCTGCCGCTGCACCAGCTCGGCGAGCTGCTGACCGCGCTCGCCCAGGACTCGGACGTGCTCGCAGAACCTCCAGGAGCGCAGCGGCCTCGTCGGACGGCTCCGGCAGCTCGAGCTCGACGACCTCATCACCGACCTCGCCCGCCGGCACGTCCCGGAGGAGAGCGTCGCGGCCGAGCTCGAACTCGCCTGGTGGCGCTCCGCGCTCGACAGCCTGCTCGCCGCCGACCGCGCTCTGCTCGGCGCGAAGACCGATGTGCTCGAGCGTCTCGAGGCCGACTTCCGCCTGGTCGACGAGGCTCACGCCGCCGGCAGCGCGCAACTGCTCGCCTGGCAGCTCGCGGAGAACTGGAAGATCGCGCTCGTCGACTGGCCCGACGAGTCGACCTCGCTGAAGCGGCTGCTGAGGTCCGACGGCGCCGAGTCGGCAGCCCTGCAGAACGCCGCGCCGCACCTCTCGCGTGCGTTCGCTCCCATCTGGCTCGCGTCGCCCTACGAGATCTCCGAGATCACCGACACCATGCCGTTCGACACGGTCGTGCTGGTCGACGCCGGCGCGCTGACGGTCGCCGAGTGCATCGGCTCGATCCGGCGCGGCAAGCAGCTCGTCGCCTTCGGGGACTCGGTCACCCAGACCCCCGCGCCGTTCGAGCTCGCGCTCGACGAGCCCGACCCTTCCGCTGAGATCGAGCCGCCCGACGCCCGCGCCGTCGATGAGCTGCACGCCCGCTCGGCCCTCGCGCAGCTGTCGAACCTGCTCCCCACGCTCACGCTGACCCGCAGCTACCGGGCAGGCGGCGAGGACCTGGCCGAGCTCGTCAATCGCCGCTTCTACGCCGGCCTGATCGACTCGCTCCCGTGGGCAGGCACGTTCCTCGGGCACGGCAGCCTCGTGCTCGACTACGTCGAGGACGGGACCGGGATGCCGGATGCCGACTCCGGCGCCGTCGAGAGCGTCGATGCCGAGGTCGATCGCGTCGTCGAGCTCGTGATCGAGCACGCCATCCAGCGGTCCCACGAGTCGCTCATGGTCGTCACGGCCAGCGACAAGCACGCGGTGCGCGTGCTCACCGCTGTGCTCGAGGCGATGTCGTCCCATCCCGAGCTCGCGGAGTTCGTCGTCGGCGACCGCGCGGAGCCGTTCGACGTGCTGCCGATCGCCCGTGCCGTCGCGCAGAGCCGCGACCGCGTCGTCTTCTCGCTCGGCTACGGCCGCACCCCGCACGGGCGCGTGCTCAGCGACTTCGGTCCGCTCGGTCAGCCCGGCGGCGAGCGCCTTCTCGCCGTGGCGATGACCCGCGCCCGCCGCTCGCTCGTGATCGTCACCTGCTTCACCCCGGCCGACGTGGAAGACGGCAGGCTCAAGCACGGCGCCGTCGCGCTCGCCGAGATCCTGGATGAGGTGGCGGCCCGCCGCGCCGAGCCCCCGCTCCCCGATGACAGCGACCCGATGCTCGTGGACCTCTCCCGCCGGCTCGAGTCCCGCGGACTGCGGGTCGCCCTCGGCCACCGCGGCAAGCTCGGTCTGGTCGCCGCGAACGGCGGAACGTGCGTCGTCGTCGAGACCGACAACGTGCTCATGGGGCGGTCGCTGCGCGAGTCGCTGCGCCTGCGCCCGGAGGTGCTGCGCCGTCTCGGCTGGCACTACGCGCGGGTGCACGCCTTCGAGCTCTTCGCCGACCCGGAGGCCGTGGCCGACCGCATCGCGCGGCTCGCCGGCGTCGCCGGGGGAGCCGCGACGCAGGAGATCGCGGTCATCGACACCACGCCTCCCGCCTGATTCGGTGGTCGAGCCTGCCGAGACCCCTCAGCCCGACCCCGAGTCGGCCGTCGAGCCCCGGCGACCGCCCGGCGGCCCCGACGTCATCGCAAGCGCGTCACGACCGACGCGCCGCCCGGGACCGACCCGACCCCGTCATCCGAGCCGCCGCGCCACGCCCTCGACGAGAACGACCAGCGCCTGCGGGACGAGAAGCCGCCGCACTACTGACGAGCGGTCCGTCGTCGCCCTTCTCGCCGAAAGTGCACGTTGGGCTCGAGCGAGCACCGTGCGACGTGCACTCTCAGCGCGAACGTGCACTCTCGGCGCTGGCTTGGGCGCCGGCTGGCGCGCGGGCTGGCGCGCGGGCTACTGCGCGGGCGGTGGTGCCTGCGCCCGTAGCAGATCGCGGATCTCGGTGAGCAGCTCGACCTCGTTCGGCGGCTGGTCGGCGGGCGTCTGCTCCTTCTTCTTGAGCGACACCTTCTTCAGGTAGTTCATCGGCACGATCAGCGCGAAGTACACGACGGTCGCGACCAGCAGGAACTGGATCAGCGCCGACAGCACCAGGCCCCAGGACAGGACGACATCGTTCTCGGTGCCCTCCGAGTCGCGCAGGATGACGCCCGCGCCTGCCAGGTCGTTCGCGTTGAAGATGAGCGCGATCACGGGGTTGAAGATCCCCGTGACGAGTCCGTTGACGATCCCGGTGAATGCGGCGCCGATGACGACGGCCACGGCCAGGTCGATCACGTTGCCGCGGAGGATGAACTCGCGGAATCCCTTCAGCATGGCTACTCCTTCTTCGCGGGTGTGGACTTCGTCGCCGCGGCGGGCTTCGACGCGGGCTTCGACGCGGAGTCGGTCGAAGCGGGGGTCGCGGAGGTCTCCTTCGCTGCGGTGGCGGGCACCGCATCCTGCTTCGCGCCCTCCTTCTTCTCGCGCCTTCGTCTCGCCTGCGCGCGAGTCGTTGCGGTAGAAGCCGGAGCCGGTGAACGAGACGCCGACGGCTGGAACAGCTTGCGCAGCTTGCCGCCGCAGGTGGGGCATTCCGTGAGGGAGTCGTCGGTGAACGCCTGCTGGATGTCGAAGGCGGTCGCGCACTCGGTGCAGCGATAGGAATAGGTGGGCATGGGTCTGCGGATCCTCAGAACGAGACGATGCCGCTCGGCGTGACGACGCCGTTCACCGGCTGGTCGTGACGCTCCCGCGGCACCGAGTCGACGAGCTCGTCGTCGAAGATCACAGCATAGACGGGCGGGCAGCTTCTCCATCGATCCGAGGGTCTTGTCGAAGTAGCCGCGCCCCCATCCCATCCGCATGCCGGTACGGTCGACCGCGGCGGCGGGGATCACGATGAGATCGACGTCGTTGATCGCGATCGGCCCGAGCAGTTCGTGGTCGGGGTGGGCAGACCCAGGATGTCGACGCTCCTCGTCGCCGCCGTCGTACGGCGCCCAGTCGAGCAGTCCGTCTTCGCGCGAGACCGGCAGCAGCACCCGGATGTCTTCGCCGCACGCCCACGCCACGAAGTCGCGGGTGCCGGGCTCGTCGGGAAGGGAGAGGTACGCCGAGATGGACCGCGCCGTGAGGTCGGTCGCCAGGTCGATGAGGTGCTGCGTGATGGCCGCCGACGCCGTCGCGCGTTCGGTCGAGGTGCGGATCCGGCGCCGTTCCCGGATCTGGGCGCGCAGGGCGCGTTTCTCCGATTCGGCTGCATCCGGCACGACCCGAGTCTAGGCGTGCGCGCGGATTGTTAGCCTTGACCATGCCCTTCACGATCTCCAAGGCGGTCATCCCTGTCGCCGGCCTGGGAACCCGCTTCCTGCCCGCGACGAAGGCGATGCCCAAAGAGATGCTGCCGGTCGTCGACAAGCCGGCGATCCAGTACGTCGTCGAGGAGGCCGTCGCGGCCGGGCTGCACGACGTGCTGATGATCACCGGCCGCAACAAGACGGCGCTCGAGAACCACTTCGACCGGGTCGGCGAGCTCGAGGCGGTGCTGCGCTCGCAAGGGCGACGACGAGAAGCTGGAGAAGGTCCGCTACGCGACCGACCTCGCCGACGTGCACTACGTGCGGCAGGGCGATCCGAGGGGGCTCGGTCACGCGGTGCTGCGCGCGAAGATGCACGTCGGACCGGAGCCGTTCGCGGTGCTGCTCGGTGACGACATCATCGACGAGCGCGATCCCCTGCTGACCCGCATGCTGCAGGTGCAGCAGGAGCGGAACACCACGGTGATCGCGTTGCTCGAGGTCGATCCGTCGCACGACGCACCTCTACGGCGTCGCCACGGTCGAGCCGACCGACGAGGACGATGTCGTGCGGGTCACCGGTCTGGTCGAGAAGCCCGACACGGGGACCGCCGCATCCAATCTCGCCGTCATCGGCCGGTACGTGCTGCGGCCCGAGGTGTTCGAGGTGCTCGAGAACACCCCGCCGGGCAAGGGCGGCGAGATCCAGCTGACCGACGCGCTCCAGGCACTGGCGGCGCGGCCGGAGTCCGGCGGCGTGTTCGGCGTGGTCTTCCGCGGCCGCCGGTACGACACCGGCGACCGGCTCGACTACCTCAAGGCGATCGTCCAGCTGGCGAGCGACCGCGACGATCTGGGCCCGGAGTTCCGCCCGTGGCTGCGCGATTTCGCGGCTACGCTTTCGGACGATGAGACTGGCTGACCGCTGAGATTGATGGGCAGATGAGCGCGAACATCCCGACGCTGCGTGATGGGGCGGTGACTCTCCGGCCCATCCGGCTCCGGGATGCGCGCGCGCTCGAGCGGGAGCTCGCGTCGAACCGCGGCTGGCTGCGCCAATGGGAGGCGACCAACCCGCACGGCCCGGTCAGCTTCGACACCCGCGCCAGCATCCGGGCCCTGCTCGTCAATGCGCGCGGCGGCTCGGGACTGCCGTTCGCGATCGAGGTCGACGGCGAGTTCGCGGGCCAGCTGAACGTGTCGTCGATCGTCTACGGGTCGCTGTCGTCGGCATCCATCGGGTACTGGGTGGCCGAGCGCTTCGCGGGCCGCAACGTCACGCCGACCGCGGTCGCCCTCGCGACCGACCACGCCTTCTTCTCGGTCGGGCCTGCACCGCATGGAGATCTGCATCCGGCCCGAGAACGCGGCCGAGCCTGCGGGTGACCGAGAAGCTCGGATTCCGGTACGAGGGGCTTCGGCGCCGGTTCATCCACATCAACGGGGACTGGCGCGATCACTTCTGCTTCGCGCTCACGGTCGAGGAGCTGCCGCAGGGCGTGCTGCGACGCTGGAAGGACGGCAAGGTGCCGGCCGTCGGCATCGTGCCGGAGGCAGATCGCACCGCAGCGCGAAGGCGCTGCGCCTGGGCTAGCCGGCTACAGCCACACGAACGGCACGGTGGCCGCGGACACCGCCGCGCCCGCGAAGATCAGCATGCCGATGGACGCGAGCACGATCTGCGTCCGCGGGCGCCGGAGCACCGCGGCCACGCCGAGCAGGAACAGGGTGATCGCCATGAGGACGGTGCTGAGCGTGAGCAGGTCGCCGTAGCTGTTGGCCGCATCGCCCTCCGCCAGCAGCGCGTCGCTCTCGGCGGACGTCTCCTCGTAGGCCCCGAACAGAGCCGACTGGTACTCCTCGTCGGCCTGCGGGTCGTGATAGAAGTCCGGATCGTCGACGTCGAGCTGGGCAGCGTTCTGGATCGCGGCGTCGAGCGTCCTCCGACACCGCGATGAAGTACAGCTGGTCGTACTGCGCCTGCGCGGTCTCGTCGCCGGCATCGGCGCCGACCTGGAGCAGCGCGAGCTGCTGGATGGTCTGCGAGTCCTGCGTGAACTGCTGATTGCCCTCGAGGTACAGCGATTCGGCCTCCGTGCCGAGGTTGTTGCCCTTCGTATATGAGGACTGCTGGATGCCCCCGTAGAGCGACGCCTCGAACGACACGTAGGCGGTCGCGAGCGACACCAGGCCGAGCAGGATGACGATGATCAGTTCGGTGCGGCCGAACAGCCAGACGGGGCGCTCAGTGGTCTCGGGTTTGGACATGAGCGAACACTATCGGCCCGGAACCCGCGACAGGAACGGCGCAACGCCGTCACGCTGACCCGCGCATCTGGGATCCGCTCGTACCGTGGCCTCATGGAACTCACGAGCGCGGGCACGGCGATCATGCTCGCGATCGCGGCCGGGCTCTGGTTCCTCTATCTCGTGCCGACCTGGGTGCGCCGCCGCGAGTACCTCGCGACGGAGCGCACCGCCACCCGGCTTCAGCAGACGATGCGGGTGCTCGCGGAGACCGCCGAGGTCCCGGATGCCGTCCGGGTCTCGGCAACGGCTCGCGATGCCGCCCGTGCCGAGCGATTGCTGCGCGCGCAGCAGAGACGGGCGGATGCGATGGTCGCCCGTCAGGTCCGCGCCGAACGGGCAGCGACCCCGGCCTCGCTCCCGCGCTCTGCGGACCCTTCCCGCCGCGACCGCGGACGCCCTGCGACGCCAGCGCCTCCGCCGCACCCGCCGCATGGCGAGCCTGCTGATGGTCGGCGCTACCGTTCTCGGCCTGGCGCAGATCGGGCTGATCGCCACGACCGGCGCGGCGCTCGGCGTCGTGGGTCGTGCTCGGCGGTGGCGCTCGCCGCTCGGCGGCGTGGCGATCGCGGTGCAGCGCGGCCTCGATGCGCGGGCGATGCCGCGCGCCGCGGCTCCGGTCCGGTCGCGGGCGAGCGCGGCCGCTGCCGCGCGAGCTGCCGGTGCGTCGCCCCGTCGACCCGGCGCCGTGGACGCCCGTGCCCCTGCCGCAGCCGCTGTACCTCTCGAAGCCGCCGGTGCAGCGGATGACCCCGGCCGTCGACGCCGGATCGCTGCTGCGCGAAGCCGCTGCTCAGGCAGAGGAGGCGGAGCGCGCCGCCCGTCCCGCGGCCGCGGTCGTGCCGTTGCGGGCCGACCCGCCCGCCGCTGCGCGCACCACGAGCCGGTACGCGGGGATGGGGATCCTCGACGCCTCCGACACCGCCGTGACCGACCTCGACGAGGTGCTGCGACGCCGCCGCTCCGCGGGCTGAGGCTGAGCGATGGCGTCGTTCGACGTTCACCAGGAGTACGACGAGCCCGGCATCGCCGACGGCGCGCTCGACCCGATCCGATCGTGCAGTTCGCGGCCTGGCTCCGCGGATGCGGAGGACGCCGGCCTGCCCGACCCGAACGCGATGGTGGTCGGCACCATCGAACCGGATGGCCGCCCGAGCTCGCGCACCGTGCTCCTCAAGGGCCTCGACGGCGGCGCGTTCGCGTTCTTCACGAATCGCGATTCGCACAAGGGCGCGGCTCTCGCGCACGAGGCGCGGGTGTCGCTGCTGTTCCCCTGGTACGGGCTGCACCGGCAGGTGCGGGTCGAGGGAACGGCCGAGGTCGCGCCCGACAGCGTGAGCGACGCGTACTGGGCGACGCGGCCCGCGCGGGTCGCAGCTCGGGGCGTGGGCGAGCGCGCAGTCGCGAGCCGATCGCGAGCCGCGCAGACCTCGACGCCCGCCAGGCGGAGGTCGACGAGCGGTTCGACGGGATCGACGACCGTGCCGCGCCCGCCGCACTGGGGCGGATATCTGGTGACCCCGGCATCCATCGAGTTCTGGCAGGGCCGCCGGTCGCGCCTGCACGACCGCTTCCTCTACGACCGCGAGGGCGCCGGGTGGACCATCACGCGCCTGCAACCCTGATATCGTGGCTAGGCAGTTCCGGGCCCTTGGCGCAGTTGGTAGCGCGTCTCGTTCGCAATGAGAAGGTCGGGGGTTCGATTCCCCCAGGGTCCACCACCACGTCGGCTTAGGTCAGTCAGTCGCGGGCGCGCGTCGACTGACGGACCTGCAGCGTCGTCGGCAGCGGCGTGCTCTCGGTCGCGGTGTCGGGTTCCTCGACGGCCGATCAGCACCTTCTGCATGATGAGCCCGCCGAGCGCCGCGAAGTCCTGGCGCACGGTGGTGAGCGGCGGGAACAGGTAGGCGGCCTCCGGCACGTCGTCGAACCCGACGACGCTGATGTCCTCGCGGCACCCGCAGGCCGCGATCGCGCAGGGCCGACAGCATCCCGATCGCCATGTGGTCGTTGGCGACGAAGACCGCCGATGCCCGGCTCGCAGGTCGAGGCGTCCCCGCGAGCTCGAACCCGCTGCGCGCCGACCAGTCGCCGTGCGGCGGCTCGACGATCTCGAGCCGGTGCGCCGACAGCTCGTCGCGCCATCCGCGGGTGCGCTCGATCGCGTCCGGCGACTCGGGCGGTCCGGCCAGGTGCAGCACCGTCGTGTGGCCCAGCTCGACCAGGTGACGCACGGCGGCGCGGGCGCCGCGGTACTGATCGATCGAGACGATCGACGGGTCCGCGGCGCGCCGGTCGCGGCGACGGCGATCAGCGGGATGCCGAGGTCGAGGCCGCGCACGATCTCGAGCACCGCGATGTCGACCACGATGAGCACGATCGCGTCGACCCGCTGCCGCAGCAGCGACTCGACGACCGACCGGATGCTGGCCGGGTCGGCGTCGAGCGAAGCTGACCGTGTCGACGCTGTAGCGGGCCGCGCGCGCGGCGAAGTTGAAGTGCGTGGCGATCGAGGTCGGCCCGTAGTCGGGCCTGCCCGGTGCGATCAGCCCGATCGTGCGGGTGCGGCGGGTGACCAGGGCACGCGCCGCCGGCGAGGGGCTGTAGCGCAGCTGGGCGATGGCGCTCTCGACCCGCGCGCGGGTCGCCGGGCGCACGTTCGGCAGGTCGTTGAGCACGCGCGAGACGGTCTGGTGCGAGACGCCCGCCAGGCGCGCGACGTCGAAGATGTTGGCGGTCCGCGGCGTGGAGTCGTCTCCGCCGCGGCCGGTCGTCACTCGGCGTCATCGGGCTGCGTCACGATGGCGAGCAGGGAGCGACTGGCGAGTTCTTCGGCCGGCAGACGTCGCCACCACCTGTCCGTCGCGGAGCACGGTGATGCGAGACGCCACCCGCAGAACCTCCTCGAGTTCCGACGAGATGAAGATCACCGACATGCCGTTGTCGGCCAGCTCGTTGACCAGATTCTGTACCTCGACCTTAGCGCCGACGTCGATGCCCCGAGTCGGCTCGTCGAGCAGCAGCACACGGGGCGCGAGGGCGAGCAGCCGGGCGAGCAGCACCTTCTGCTGGTTGCCTCCGGAGAGGGTGCCCGGCGAGCGCCTCCGGCGACGACGGGTCGGATGCCGAGCGCCTCGATCCAGCTCGCCGCGAGCTCGCGCTGCCGCCGCAGGCTCATGCGGCGCAGGAACCCGCGTTCGGCCTGGATGCGCGAGCGCGATGTTCTCGCGCACGGTGAGCTGGTCGATGATGCCCTCGGCCTTGCGGTTCTCCGACGAGTAGGCGATCCCAGCGGCGATCGCCTGGCGCGGGGTCGCGGGGCGAGATGCGCTTGCCCGCGGTAGACGATCTCGCCGGCATCCGGTCGGTCGACGCCCGCTGAGCGCGCGCGCCAGCTCGGTGCGGCCCGAGCCGAGCAGCCCGGCGAGGCCGAGCACCTCGCCCTCGATCAGCGTCCAGGTCGACGTCGCGCAGCACGCCCGCTGCTCGAGGTCGCGTGCCTCGAACGATCGGGCGCCGCGTCGCGGGACGCTCCGTCGTCGTCGCGCGAGCGCACGGTCAAGTGCGTCGGCGTCCTTGCCGAGCATCTTCTGCACGAGGTCGATGCGCAGCAGCTCGCCGGTGAGGTACTCGCCGACGAGCGCGCCGTCGCGCAGCACCGTGATGCGGTCGCAGATCTCGTACACCTGGTCGAGGAAGTGCGAGACGAACAGGATCGCGACGCCCGCGCTCCTTCAGGTCCCGGATGACGCGGAACAGCTCGGCCACCTCGTCGGCGTCGAGGCTCGACGTCGGCTCGTCGAGCACGAGCACCCGCACGTCGCTCGAGATGGCGCGCGCGATCGCGACCAGCTGCTGCACGGCGAGCGAGTGACTGCCGAGCGGCGAGGCCGGGTCGATGTCGAGCCCGAGGTCGAGCAGCGCCTCGGCGGCCTCGCGGCCGCATGCGCTCGCCAGTCGATGCCGCCGCGACGCCGCGGCTCGCGCCCGAGCATGATGTTCTCGGCGACCGACAGGTTCGGCAGCAGGTCGAGCTCCTGATAGACGGTGCGGATGCCGTGGCGCTGCGCGTCGACGCGGCGTACGCGAGGTGCAGCGGCTTCGCCGTCGAGACGGATCGTGCCGTGCGTCGAGCGGGCGCGCGCCGGTGAGCGCCTTGATCAGCGTGGACTTGCCCGCGCCGTTCTCGCCCATGAGCGAGTGCACCTCGCCGCCGAACATCCGGAAGTCGACGGCGTCGAGCGCGGTGTCGCTGCCGAAGCGCACGGTCGCACCGTGCACCTCGACGATCGGGCGCCGTCGCCTCGTTCATCGTCACATTCTGCTCGACTCCGGGCCCCGTTCGGTCAGCGCCGGCTCGACCGCGCGACGATCACCCGCTGCACGACGACGAAGATCAGCAGCAGTGCGCCGATGGTGATGCGCGTCCAGGACTGCTCGGCGCCCGAGGAACGAGATCGCCGTCTTGATCGTGCCGTAGACGAACACGCCGATCATCGAGCCGAGCACGTAGCCGCTGCCGCCGGTGAGCAGGGTGCCGCCGATGACGACGGCGGCGATGGTGTCGAGCTCGGTGCCGATGCCGTTGAGCGGGTAGCCCGCGCCCTGGTAGGCGCTGAAGACGACGCCCGCGAGGCCGGCGCAGGTGCCGCTGATCACGTAGGCGAGCAGCTTGGTGCGCACGACCGGCAGACCCATCAGGCGCGCCGACTGCTCGTTGCCGCCGATCGCGTAGATGGTGCGGCCGAAGCGGGTGAAGTGCAGCACGAGCGCACCCGCCGACGACGACGAGCAGCGCGATGATCCCGGTCGGCGCGAGGAACCAGCCCTCGATGTAGAACAGCTTGGTCTGCAGCCACAGGATCGCCGGGTCCTCGATCTTGATCGACGACAGGCTGACCAGGAACGCGAGGCCGCGGGCGGCGAACATGCCCGCGAGCGACGCGATGAACGGTTGCACGTCGAAGAACTGGATCAGCACGCCGATGAGCAGCCCGATCACCGCGCCGCCGAGCAGCATGACCGGGATGACGACGATCGCCGGCAGCGCCCTCGCTGAGCAGGCGCGCCCCCAGGATCGCGGTGAAGGCCAGCACGGCGCCGACCGAGAGGTCGATGCCGGCGGTGAGGATGACGAAGGTCATGCCGACCGCGAGGATCAGCAGGTACGCGTTGTCGAGCAGCAGCGACGACAGCACGCGCGGCGTGAGGAAGTTGCCGAAGTACGCCTCGCCCGCCGACGAGCAGCGCGATCAGGATCGCGAGGGCGGCGAGCACCGGGATCCACGATGCGCCGGCGCGTGGCAGCTGCCGAGCGGACACCGACGGCCGCGGTGCGGACGATGACGCGAGGTCGCTCACGACGCCACCTCCGCTCCGCCGGCGCCGGTATCGCGCGCGATCCGCGCCAGATCGACGCCGACCCAGCCGCGCACCCGCCGCGACTGCACGAGCACGACGATGATGACGACGAGCGCGAGGAACAGCGGGCTGACCGCCGGCGGCACGCCGAGGAAGGTGATCGTCGACTTCAGCGTCTGGATCGTGAACACGCCGATCACGGTGCCGGCGATGCTGAACTTGCCGCCCATCAGCGACGTGCCGCCGAGCACGACCGCGAGGATCGCGTCGAGCTCGATGTACTGGCCGGCGGCGTTCGCGTCGGCCGCCATGATGTTCGAGCTGTACAGGATGCCGGCGAGGCCCGCGAGCAGACCGCTCGCCGCGTAGGCGCCCCAGACGATGCCGCGCGAGCGCACGCCCGCGAGCCGGCTGGCCTCGGGGTTGATGCCGACCGCCTCGGTCAGCACGCCGAGCGCGGTGCGGCGCTCGATCAGCACGACGACGGCGATCGCGACGACCGAGACGTAGAACGCGAACGGCAGGCCGACGACGTAGCCCTGCGCCATGAAGCGGTACGGGGCGCTGGTGACCGTGGTGATGAAGCCGCCGGTGATGAGCAGCGCGATGCCGCGCCCGGCGAGCATGAGCACGAGGGTCGCGATGATCGGTTGGATGCCGAGCACCGCGACCAGGAATCCGTTCCAGGCGCCGAACGCGAGGGTCACGAGCACGCCCGCGGTGATCGCGAGCAGGAGCGTCGTCGGGTTCTCGGGCGTGCCCGAGCCGTCGATGATCGTCAGCGCGACCGCGCCGGAGACGGCCATGAGCGCGCCGACCGAGAGGTCGATGCCGCGGGTCGCGATGACGATCGTCATGCCGAGCGCGACCAGCATCAGCGGTGCGCTGTTGCGCAGGATGTCGATCAGCGACCCGTAGAGCTGGCCGTCGCGCACGGTGATCGACAGGAACGACGGGCGCGAGATCGTGTTGATCAGGATCAGCACGAGCAGCGCCGCGATCGGCAGCACGAGCCGATGGGTCAGCACTTGCTTCGGACTTCATGAGACGCGCTCCCGGCCTTCCTGGGCGATGAAGTCGACGACGTCGTCGACGGTGCTGTCGTGGGAGGAGAGTTCGCCGATCTTACGACGATCGCGCATCACGACGATGCGCTGCGCGAGGCGCACGACCTCTTCGAGCTCGGACGAGATGAAGATGACCGACAGGCCCTGGCTCGGCCAGTTCGACGACCTTGCGCTGGATGTCGGCCTTCGCGCCGACGTCGATGCCGCGGGTCGGCTCGTCGAGGATCAGCAGCTGCGGCGCGGTGGCGAGCCAGCGGGCGAGCAGCACCTTCTGCTGGTTGCCGCCGGAGAGGTTGCGGCTCAGGATCGACGGGTCGGCCGGGCGCACGCCGAGCGACGTCGATGTACTCGGCGACGATCGCGTCCTGCTCGGTGCGGCCGATCTTGCGGAGCCAGCCGCGCCGGGCCTGGATGCCGAGCACGATGTTCTCGGCGACGGTCAGGTCGCCGATGATGCCCTCGGCGCGGCGGTCCTCCGACGAGAACGCGATGCGGTGGTCGATCGCGTGCCGCGGCGAGGTGAGGCGCACCGGCTCGCCGCGCAGCTCGACCCGACCGCTGTCGGCGTGGTCGGCCCCGTAGAGCAGGCGCACGAGTTCGGTGCGACCCGACCCGAGCAGGCCGGCGATGCCGACCACCTCGCCGTCGTAGACCTCGAGATCGGCCGGCTCCAGCATCCCGCGCCGGCCGATGCCGGTCGCCGTCGAGCACGGGGTCGCCGCTGCGGTCGATCTCGCGGTCGGCCGCCTCGCGAGATGCTCTCGAGCTCGGCGAGCTCGCGGCCGAGCATCTTGCGCGACCAGCTCGCCGCGGGTCAGGTCGGCGGCGAGCGATTCGCCGACCAGCTTGCCGTTGCGCAGCACCGTGATGCGGTCGGAGATCTCGAACACCTGGTCGAGGAAGTGCGAGACGAACAGGATGGCGACGCCGCGGTCGCGCAGGTCGCGGATGACGGCGAACAGCTGCTCGACCTCGCCGCGGTCGAGGCTGGAGGTCGGCTCGTCGAGGACGAGCACGCGGGAGTCGGTGACCATCGCCCGGCTGATCGCGACGAGCTGCTGGATGGCGATGGAGTGGTGGGAGAGGAGCGAGCGGGTGTCGATGCGCAGGCCCGAGGTTGGCGAGGTGGCGCGCGGCCTCGGCGTGGGTCGCCGTCCAGTCGATGCGCCCGCGCCGTGCGCACCTCGTGGCCGAGCATGACGTTCTCGCCGACCGACAGGTTCTGGCAGAGGTTGACCTCTTGGTAGACGGTCGAGATGCCGGCGGCCTGCGCGTCGGCGGTGCTGGTGAAGACGCGCGTGCTCGCCCGTCGACGACGATCGTGCCGCTGTCGATCGGGTAGACGCCGGTCAGCGCCTTGATCAGGGTCGACTTGCCGGCGCCGTTCTCGCCCATGAGCGAGTGCACCTCGCCCGGCTCGGAGGGTGAAGTCGACGCCGTCGAGGGCGAGGACGCCGGGGAAGCGGATGGTGATCCCGCTCATCGCGACGATCGGCGGGACTGCGGTGTCCACGGTCATGGTGGTCTCTGCTGTTCCTTCGATACGTTGTGGACGTCCGCGGGGGCAGTTGCGCTGCCCCCGCGGACGCTGATCTCACCGGCTAGTACGTCGGCCGGCGGTCAGATCAGTACAGGCGCTCGTCGATGACCTCAGCGGCCTGCTCCGGGGTGAAGGACTGGTCCTCGACGTAGACCTCCTTCTCGACGGTCTTGCCCGCGAGGACGTCCTTCACGAGACCGGCGGCGAGCTCACCCAGGAGCGGGTTGCACTCGACGATGAAGTTGATCTTGCCGTCGATGAGCGCGAGCATGCCGTCCTTGACCGCGTCGATCGAGACGATCTTGATGTCCTCACCCGGAACGAGTCCGGCGGCCTCGATCGCGTCGATCGCGCCGAGCGCCATGTCGTCGTTGTGCGCGTAGACCAGGTCGATGTCGTCGCCGTACTTCTGCAGGAAGCCCTCCATCACGGTCTTGCCGTCGGCGCGGGTGAAGTTACCCGTCTGCGAGTCGAGCGTCGTGATCGCGGTGCCCTCGATGGCCTCGGCGAAGCCCTCGGCACGGTCGTTGGCCGGAGCCGAACCGGTGGTGCCCTCGAGCACGACCATGTTGGTCGGGGTGTCGCCGAAGTTCTCGGCAGCCCACTCGCCGGCCGTGACGCCCTCCTTCTTGAAGTCGAGACCGACCCAGGTGGCGTACAGGTCGTCCGACGCCGTGACCGTGCGGTCTTCGAGGATGACCGGGATGCCGGCCTCCTTGGCCTCCTTCAGCACGTCGTCCCAGCCGTCTTCGACGATCGGCGCGATGACGATCGCGTCGACGCCCTGGTTGATGAAGCTGCGGACCGCGGCGATCTGCGCCTCGATCTTGTTGTCGGCCGCGTTGAAGACCAGCTCGAAGCCGTTCTCCTCCGAGAAGGCCGTCTTCATCGATTCGGTGTTGGCCGCGCGCCAGCCGCTCTCGGAGCCGGTCTGCGCGAAGCCGACGGTGATGACGTCGTCGTCTCCGCCGCCGCCGCCGCGCGCCGCCGCCTGCACATCCGGTCATCGCGAGGGCGAGTGCTCCCGCGATCGCGATGCCGCTGATGAGTTTCTTCATAGGTCCAAAACCTCTCTGTCTTGGCCCGGCGCCTCTGCCGGATCTGGTTAACACGATGGAACCCGGAGGGCCCGTCGCTCGAATGTTAGCGTTCACAATTGGAGTTGGCGCAACGCTTGGACGGTAACGGTTTGGTAACGGTCTCCCTCCAAACCAGCAAATCATTGGGGAAAGAGCGATTGACCTTCGACCGATAACGAGCTGTCGGAGCAGAACCAAGGGATCAGAATGTGATGGCTCACAATCCGCGATCCACTCGTTGGGGAGCGATCTCAGGGCGGCTCGGGCCACCGAATCGACTGACCGGCGCGCGCCTTGTGCAGAATGTTAGCGCTCACAACTCCCGCGGTCCAGGTGTAGTCCCCGGTTAGGGTCGAACGCATGACCGACGCGTCTCAGCCGACCCCGTCCGCCACTATCCCCGATCACTGGAAGCGCAACGTCACGCTGTTCCTCACGGGGCAGACGGTCTCGCTCTTCGGCTCGATGATCGTGCAGTACGCGGTGATGTGGTACGTCACGCTCGAGACCAAGTCCGGCGTCGCGGTGGCGCTCTACGCGATCGCGGCCTTCCTGCCGCAGGGCCTCGTCTCGATCTTCGGAGGCGTGCTGGCCGACCGGGTCAACCGTCGCATCCTGGTCATGACCGCCGATGCCGATCATCGCGGCGGCAACACTCGTGCTCGCGCTCCTGATGCTCAACGGCATCACCGATCTCTGGATCATCGTGCTCGCGGTGGCGATCCGGTCGCTGGGCGCCGGCGTGCAGACGCCGGCCGTGTCGGCGATGATCCCGCAGCTGACGCCGCCCGATCAGCTGATGCGCATCAACGGCATCTTCGGCACCATCTCATCGGCGATGGCGCTGCTCGCCCCCGCTGCGGCGGGTGTGGTGTTCGGGCTGTTCGGCATCGTGCCCGTGTTCTTCCTCGACGTGGTGACCGCGGTCATCGGCATCGGGATCCTGTTCTTCGTGACCGTGCCGACGCTGGTCGCCGTCCGGAGAAGACGACGAGCTACCGCGAGGACCTCGTCGAGGGGATCCGGTTCATCTGGCACCACCCGATCGTGCGCTGGCTGCTCGTCGTGTTCGCGCTCATCTTCGTTCTGGTCGTCGCCCCGTCGTTCGTGACGCCGCTCATGGTCGCCCGCGACTTCGGCGAGGAGGTGTGGAAGCTCACCGTGCTCGAACTGGCGTTCAGCATCGGCATGCTGCTCGGCGGCATCGCGGTGTCGACCTTCCTCGCGAAGCGAGCCGGATGCGCTCATCCTCATCGCGACGTTCTCGTTCGCGGCGTTCTCGATCGGCCTGGGCCTCAGCCCCAACCTCATCGTGTTCTACATCTTCATGTTCCTGTTCGGGCTCTTCGTCCCGCTGTTCTCGACGCCCGTCATGACCCTGCTGCAAGAGACGGTGCAGCCCGAGATGCACGGCCGGGTGTTCAGTTTCGTCAGCATCGTCATGGCGCTCGCGACGCCGGTCGGCATCGCCGTCTTCGGTCCGCTCGCCGACGTGATCAGCGTGCAGGCGCTGCTGATCGTCGGTGGTGTCGCGATGGTCGATCGTGATGGTGATCGCGGTGCTGGTGCCGTCCGGCCGGGCGGCGATAGCGGTCGCGCGGGCGCAAGACCGATCCGGGCACGGCTCCGAATGCTGCGGCCGAACCGGATTCCGGGGGCTGACAGCCTGCGCTCGGGGGGTTACCCCCAGGGTTCCGTCGCCGGACGGTCGCTCCTAGCCTGGGGCCATGACCAAGCGCCCCGTTCTCGCCATCGCCCTCTTCGCGTCCGTCACCGCAGCCCTCGCCGGATGCGTGTACATCCCGGTCCCGACGGGACCGCGTGTCACCGAGGATCGCGACATCGACGACGTCACCGCCGTCGTGCTCAAGACCGACGGCGACGTCGTCGTCACGCTCGGCGACGACCCCGTCCTCACGATCACAGGCCCGCGCGGCCGCCATGGACCTGCTCACCTCCGAGGTGGAGGACGGCGTGCTGACGCTCAGCGTCAACGGCCCGCACCTCGGCCTCGGCGAGGTCGACTACGCCATCACGGTCCCGCTGATCTCCGACATCACGATCGACGGCTCGGGCGACGTGGTCGCCGACTTCTCCGGCGCCGACGAGGTCAGGGTCGCGATCTCGGGCTCCGGCGACATCGACGGCACCGACATCGACGCGACGACCGTGACCAGCTCGATCGAGGGCTCCGGCGACATCGAGCTCCTCGGTCGCGCCGACGACCACACGCTCGAGATCGACGGCTCCGGCAACTTCGACGGCGAGGACTTCGAGACCGAGCGCGCCCGGGTGTCGATCTCGGGATCCGGCGACGTCGAGGTATTCGTCACCGACCAGCTCGACGCCGAGATCAGCGGCAGCGGCGAGATCCGCTACACCGGCGGCGCCGAGGTCACGAGCGACGTCTCGGGATCCGGCTCGGTCGTCGAGGACGACTGATTCGGCGCGCACCGACCGCACACGCACGCGAAGGCCCGGCGAGCGATTCGCCGGGCCTTCTCGCTGCCGATGCGCGGGTTAGGCGCGCACCGACTTCCGCTCGTAGATCGCCATCGACCAGACGTACCCGCCGACCGCGATCACGACGGACCAGCCGATCGCCAGCCACAGGTTCATGCTCGAGCGGCGTGCCGAGCAGCAGGCCGCGGATCGCCTCGATGAAGGGCGTGAACGGCTGGTACTGCGCGAACCACTGCAGCCACGCCGGCATCGAGTCGGTCGGCACGAAGCCGCTGCCGAGCATCGGCAGGACGGTCAGGATGAGCGGCAGGTTGCTCGCCGTCTCGACCGACTTCGCCTGCATGCCCATGCGCGACGCCGAGCCAGCTGACCGCGAACGCGATGAGCACGAGCAGGCCCGCCGGCCGCGAGCCACTCGAGCGGCCCGGCGGTCGGGCGGAACCCGATCAGCAGGCCGACGCCGAGCACGAGCACGACGGCGATGATGCGCCTGGATGGTGTTGCCGAGCACGTGCCCGGCGAGCACCGCGGCCCGCGAGATCGCCATCGTGCGGAACCGGGCGGTGATGCCCTCGGTCATGTCCATCGCGACCGTGATCGCGGTGCCGCTGGCGCTGCCGGCGATCGGTGATCAGCAGGATGCCGGGCATGACGTACGCGAGGTACGCCTCGCGCCCGCCGGCCGGATCGACGCCGGGCAGGCCGGCCCCGAGGGTGCCGCCGAAGACGAACACGAACAGCAGCAGGATCACGACCGGGCCGACGATGGTGAACATCGACAGACCGGGGTAGCGGACGATGTGCAGCAGGTTGCGCCGCAGCATCGTGATCGCGTCGCTGACGACGTGCGACTGCCGGCGGTCGCGCCGTCGGCGGTCGCGGGCGACTCGCGTCTGTGGGCTGAGCGTGGTCATGAGTCGGTTCCCTTCGTGTCGTCCCCGCGCGACGTCCTTCTTGCCGGTGAGGGCGAAGAACACGTCGTCGAGGTCGGGGGTGTGGATGCTGAGGTCGTCGACCTCGAGGCTCGGCCGTCGTCGAGGCGGTCGAGCACGGTGCGCAGCGCGCCGACGCCGCCGTCGCTCGGCACGGTGAGCGCGAGCGCGTCGTCGTCCCGGGCGGACTCCGTCGAGCAGGCGCGACGCGGCGTCGAGCGCGGCCGCGTCCGCGAACCGCAGCCGGATGTGGCCGCCGGGCACGAGGCGCTTGAGCTCGTCGGGCGTCCCCTCGGCGACGATGCGGCCGTCGTCGAGCACCGCGATGCGGTCGGCGAGCTCGTCGGCCTCGTCGAGGTACTGCGTGGTGAGCAGCACGGTCGTGCCGTCCGCGACGAGGTCGCGCACGATGTCCCACATCGTGTGGCGGCTGCGCGGGTCGAGGCCCGTGGTGGGCTCGTCGAGGAAGATCACGCTGCGGCGTCGTGACCAGGGTCATCGCGAGGTCGAGGCGGCGCTTCATCCCGCCGGAGTAGGTGGCGAGCGGCTTGCGGGCGGCCTCGACGAGGTCGAACTGCTCGAGCAGCTCGGCCACGCGCTGCCTTCGAGCGCTTCGCGCCGAGGTGACGCAGCCGGGCCATCAGCAGGAGGTTCTCCTCGCCGGTGAGCAGGCCGTCGACCGCGGAGAACTGGCCGGTGAGGCCGATCGCCGCGCGCACGCCGTCCGGCTCGCGCGCGACGTCGGAGCCGTTGACGAATGCCGTGCCGCCGTCGGGCCGCACGAGGGTGCTCAGGATGTGCACGGTCGTCGTCTTGCCGGCGCCGTTCGGGCCGAGCAGCGCGGTGACGGTGCCGGCCTCGACCGTGAGGTCGACGCCGTCGAGCACGACCTTCTTGCCGTAGGACTTGCGCAGCCCCCGGACTTCGATCGCTGAGGTGGTCATGGTGTTCCCTTCGGTGTCGCCCTGTCAGCGCGCGCTGGATGGTGATGTCGCCGTACTGGGTGCGCGCGCGCACCGCGACGGTCTGCTCGGACGCGCTCGGGGGCGCGGTCGCCGTCGAGCTCGTTGCGGACGCGTCCGTTCTTCGAGGACAGGTCGAGCCAGGCGGGGACGCCCGTCCGCACGCCGATGACGATCTGGCCGTAGCCGCTCTCGACCTGGACGGAGCCGCTCGAGACCTCGCCGAGCCGGATGGTGCCGTAGGCGGTCTTCGCCGTGACGGACGCGAGGGCCCTGGTGATCTCGAGGTCGCCGTACGAGAGCTTGGCGTCGAGGTCGCCGCCGGCCTCCTCGATCTGCACGGAGCCGTGCGAGGCCTTGAGGGTGCGCGTCGCCGGTGACCGTGCCGATCCGGATCTGACCGTGGTCGGCGGTGATCTCGACGTCGCCGTCGGCGCTGCCGACGGTCACGTTGCCGTGCATGGCGCGCATCCAGAGGTCGCCGGTGGTGTCGAGCTCGACGCGCCACGAGCTCTTGACGCGGGTGGCGCCGAGCCGCCCGATGGTGCGGACGCCGCCGCCGGCGATCTCGGCGGTGAGCCGCGACCCGGTCGGCAGCTCGACCTTCACGTCGATCGACTCGACGGGCCGACCAGGCTGAAGCGCGGCCGCGGGCCGATGACGGTGAGCCGCTGGCCGTCGAAGTCGACCTTGGTCTCCTCGGCGCCGCGCCCGTCGACCGCCTTGCCGGGGTTGGTGGGCGAGACGGTCACGACCGTGTCGGTGCGGTCGCTCGCGATGACCTCGATCGCGCCGACCGGCATGTTGATGGCGAGGTCGATGGGGTGGGGTGTGTCGTAGGTGGGCATGCTGACGCCTCCCTTTCTGTGGGCGTGGTCGGACCGGCTCGCGGGCTCGCGTGGCTGGTAGGGTCGTGGTGAGCGGGGCGGCTCTAGCGCGCCCAGCCGGCGAAGTTGTCGCCGGTGCGCAGCGTGCGCTGCGCGGATCGTCGTTGCTTCGGCTGGAGGGCGGCCGCGACCGCGCGCACCAGCCAGGTGTTGACGGACAGGCCGTCGGCCGCGGCCGCCTCGTCGACCCTGACCTTGAGGGCGTCGGGCAGGCGGAGGGTCGTGCGCGAGGTGCTCGCGTCGTCGAGGTCGACGGATGCGGCGGGCACGCTCGTCGGCGTCGGAGTCGCTCGCTCGCACTGCGTGACGACGAACTCGACCTCGCGTCCGCGCAGCCGCACGTCGACCGAGCCCGGCGCGAGGTCGCGGGTGATCTCGCCGGCGGCGGTCGACAGGGCGTCGAGCAGCACGAGCCGGGTCGCGGCGTCCAGGCCGGCGGCGAGCCGCTCGGCGACGGCGCGGGTGTCGTCCGCGCCGTTCGCCGCGGCATCCACCAGCTGGCGCTGCAGGTCGCTGACGTACTGTCCAAGTTCCATGGCACCACTATGACACCATCGTGGTGTCATGTCAAGCCAATGTGGTGTCACGGTGACATCGTCGGCGTCGGGGGGGTGGACAGACCGTACCACCCCCACGCGTGTGGCACCCCGGATGGGACTACCGGCCGCGTCTCATGCTGACAGAGACTTCATGCACTGCGGTCGTCCGAGCGACGACCGCTGCAACCCGGAGGAACGCATGCGCTCGAGAATGGCACTCGCCGTCGCGGCCGTGGTCGCGTGTCGCCCTCATGCTCACCGGCTGCGCCGGCGGCATCGCCGAGAGCGCCGGCTCCGACCCGAACAACCCGAACCAGGTCGAGGCCATCACCTGGTGGACGTCGGGCATCGAGAAGACCGCGCTCTACGACATGGTCGCCGTGTTCAAGCAGCGACAACGCCGAGCTCCAGTTCATCGACGCGTCGGTGAGCGGAGGCGGCGGCGACAAGGCACGCGCAGGCGATCGCCGCACGGCTCGACTCCGACAACCCGCCCGACACGCTTCCAGGCCGCGGCCGGCGCCGCGTCTCACCGACTACGTCGAGGCCGGGCAGACCTCCAGGACCTCACGGGCTTCGTACGCCGAGCAACGGCCTCACCGAGCGTCTACCGCGCCGCGCTGCTCGAGCTGCTGAGCGTCGACGGCAAGATCTACTCGGTGCCGAGCGACATCCACCGCGTCAACGTGCTCTGGACGAACAACGACGCTGCTCGAGGATGCCGGCGTCGACCCCGCGGTCGCGCCCGCCGAACATCGACGCCTGGATCGCCGACCTCGAGAAGGTCCGCGAGTCCGGTGTCGAGTACCCGCTCGCGCTCGGCAACGACTGGACCCAGGTCCAGCTGTTCGAGAACGTGCTGCTCGCCGACCTCGGCGCCGTTCTCTACCAGAACCTCTGGAAGAGCACGAAGAACTGGGAAGGCGACAGGCCCTGCGCACCGCCATCGACCACTACGGCCAGCTGCTCGAGTACGTCGACCCGACGGCGGCTCGAAGGAGTGGAACGAGGCGACCCAGCTCGTCGTCGACGGCGAGGCGGCGTACGTGATGATGGCCGACTTCGCGCTCACGTCGTTCCAGCGGGCCGGCTTCGCGTACGGCAAGCAGTACTCGGCGTATCCCGACCCCGGGCACGGTCGGTGTCTTCGACTTCCTGGCCGACTCGTTCACGCTGCCGGTCGGCGCCGTGCACGAGAAGCCGCGCGCAGGCGTGGCTGCTCACGGTCGAGCTCGGCGGAGGGCCAGAAGGCGCTCAGCCTGATGAAGGGCTCGATCCCGGCGCGCACCGACACGGTCGCCGAGGACTACCCGCCGCTATCAGCAGGCCGCCATCGCATCCCTGCAGCTCGACACCGTCGTGCCGTCGCTCGCGCACGGCGTCGCGGCGAGCCCGACCTGGACGAAGGCGATCACGACGGCCGTCGTCAAGTTCGGCGGCGACGGCCATCCCGAGGCGCTCGTGAACGCGCTCATCGACGGCCGCGCACGACGCAGCTCGGCGACGAGTAGACGCACGCAGCCGCACCCCCCGCCCGCGTGGCACCCCGGAGGGGGTCTACCGTCCGGCGATCATGTGACCGGAGACTTCAGGCATTGCGGTTGTCGGTGGGACAACCGCATTTCCTGCGGAGGAACCGCATGCGCTCCAGAATCACAGCCGCGATCGCGGCGGTGACCGCGCTCGCCCTCGTGCTCGTCGGCTGCGCCGGACTGACGGCCGACGCCGGGTCCGACCCGAACAACCCGAACCAGGTCGAGGTCTTCACCTGGTGGACGTCGGGCAATGAGAAGATCGAGCTTCAAGCGAGCTGGTCGGCGTGTTCCAGGAGCAGAACCCCGACCTCCAGTTCATCGACGCCTCGGTGCGCGGCAGCGGCGGCGCGCAGGCGCGCGCAGGCGATCGCCGCCCGGCTCGAGTCGAACAACCCGCCGGACAGCTTCCAGGCCGCGGCCGGCGCCGGCCTCACCGACTACATCGCGGCCGGCAGATCCAGGACCTCACGTCCTGGTACGCCGACCAACGGACTGAGCGAAGGCGTCTACCGCGCGGCGCTGCTCGAGCTGCTGAGCGTCGACGGCAAGATCTATTCGGTGCCGAGCGACATCCACCGCGTCAACGTGCTCTGGGCCAACACCAGCCTGCTCGAGGACGCCGGCATCGATCCCGCGGTCGCGCCCGCCAACATCGACGCCTGGATCGCCGACCTCGAGAAGGTGCGCGCGTCCGGAGTCGAGTACCCGCTGGCCCTCGGCAACGACTGGACCCAGGTGCAGCTGTTCGAGAACGTGCTGCGTCGCCGACCTCGGCGCCGTGCTGTACCAGAACCTCTGGAAGAGCACGAAGAACTGGGAGGGCGACGGCCTCCGCACCGCCATCGACCACTACGGGCAGCTGCTCGAGTACGTCGAGCCCACGAGCGGCTCGATGGAGTGGAACGAGGCGACGCAGAGCGTCGTCGACGGCAAGGCCGCGTACGTGATCATGGCCGACTTCGCGCTCGCCTCGTTCCAGCAGGCCGGCGGCGCATACGGCAAGCAGTACACCGCGTATCCCGACGCCCGGCACGGTCGGCGTCTTCGACTTCCTGGCCGACTCGTTCACGCTGCCGGTCGGCGCCGTGCACGACAAGGCGGCGCGGCAGTGGCTGCTCACGGTCAGCTTCGGCCGAGGGCCAGAAGGCGCTGAGCCTCGTGAAGGGCTCGATCCCGGCGCGCACCGACACGGTCGCCGAGGACTACCCGCCGTACCAGCAGACGGCGATCGCCTCGCTGCAACTCGACACCGTCGTGCCGTCGCTGGCGCACGGCGTCGCGGCGAACCCGTCCTGGACGAAGGCGATCACCGACCGCCGTCGTCAAGTTCGGCGAGCGACGGCCACCCCGAGGCTCTGGTCAACGCGCTCATCGACGCCGCGCACACCGACAGCTCGACGAGGTAGCTTCACTCACTCTCGAAGTCCTCGAAGATCAGCCACGTCTTCGTCGACCGCACCGACGGGATCGACTGCAGCTGCTCGAGCACGACGCGGCGCAGATCGTGGTTGTCGCGGGCGCGCACCAGCAGCAGCAGGTCGACCTCGCCGCCGACGAGCGCGATGTGCACGACCTCGGGGATCTCGATGAGCCGCGCCCGCAGGTCCTGCCACGGCGCCTGGTCGACCGACAGTGTGACGTACGCCGACGAGTGCAGCCCGGCGCGCACGGGGTCGACCCGCGCGCTGAACCCCGTGATCACGCCCGTCTCGACCAGCTTGTTGACGCGGGCGTAGGCGCTCGCACGCGAGATGTGGGCGACCCGCGCGACGGCGCTCATCGAGGCGCGGGCGTCGCGCTGCAGTTCGGTCAGGATGCGGTGGTCGATTTCGTCCAGTTCCATGCGGTCTCCTGCCTCCCGGTCTTCGATCCTGTTGGACGGATACTTCGTTCCGCGCGATTCTCGATGCAATCCGTCTCGCCATGGTAGGCGCTGATACGACCTATTGCCACGACATCCGATAATTGACTACCAGGTCGTCCACGACCAGGTGCTCACCAGCGCAGCCATCAAGGGAGATGCGATGTCAGCAGCCATGCTCCCGCGCGACGACCCCGTGCAGCTCGTCGACGCATCCGGTGCCGCGCATCCGGACGCGGACTACAAGCCGGCCACGAAGGACCGCCTGCTCGACGGCTACCGCTCGCTCGTCATCGGCCGCCGCATCAACGACCAGTGCAACGCTCTCGTCCGCCAGGGCCGGCTCGCGGTCTACCCGTCGTCGCACGGCCAGGAGGCCTGCCAGGTCGCGGCCGTCATGGCGCTCGCCGAGCAGGACTGGATCTTTCCGACCTACCGCGACTCGGTCGCCGTCATCTCGCGCGGTGTGCCCGCCGCCGACGCGATGGTGCTGCTGCGCGGCGACTGGCACAGCGGGTACGACCCGACCAGGCTACCGCGTCGCGACCCAGTCGACGCCGCTCGCCACCCAGCTGCTGCACGCCGTCGGGTTCGCCCACGCCGCGAAGCTGCGCAACGAGGACACCGTCGTCATGGCGATGTGCGGCGACGGCGCCACGAGCGAGGGCGACTTCCACGAGGCGATGAACTTCGCGGCCGTGTTCCACCTGCCGGTCGTGTTCTTCGTGCAGAACAACGAGTTCGCGATCTCGGTGCCGCTCTCGCGCCAGACCGCCGCACCGTCGCTCGCCCACAAGGCGATCGGCTACGGGATGCCCGGCGAGCGCGTCGACGGCAACGACCTCGCGGCGCTCGTCGCCGTGCTCGACACCGCGGTCGCTCGCGCGCGCACGGGCGGCGGGCCCACGCTGATCGAGGCCCACACCTACCGGATGCAGGCCCACACCAACGCCGACGACGACACCCGGTACCGCGAGCACGCCGACGTGCAGGCCTGGGTCGAGCGCGATCCGCTGACCCGGATGCGGGCGTTCCTGACCGCGAAGAAGTGGCTGACCGCGGCGCGCGAGGCCGAGATCGCCGAGGAGGCCGAGGCGGTCGCCGCGGACCTCCGCACCGTCATGAACCAGGAGCCGGTCCCGGATCCCGAGGACCTGTTCCGCCACGTCTACGCCGAGCGCACGCCGCAGCTCGCCGAGCAGTGGGAGCAGTTGCAGGACGAGCTCGCCCGGCAGGAGGAGCCGTCATGACCCTCACCCACGAAGCCCCGGCGACGTCCGCCGACTCGACGGTGTCGCTCACGATGGCCGCCGCGATCACGCTCGCGCTCGCCGATGCGATGGAGGCCGATCGACGGGCGTCGTCGTCTTCGGCGAGGACGTCGGGGCACTCGGCGGCGTGTTCCGCGTGACCGACGGGCTGCGCGCCCGCTTCGGCGAGGATCGCTGCTTCGACACCCCGCTCGCCGAGGCGGGCATCGTCGGCACCGCCGTCGGCATGGCGATGAACGGCCTGACGCCCGGTCGTCGAGATGCAGTTCGACGCCTTCGCCTACCCGGCATTCGAGCAGGTGGTGTCGCACGTCGCGAAGATGGGGAACCGCACCAAGGGCGCGCTCCGCCTGCCGCTCGTCATCCGCATCCCGTACGGCGGCGGCATCGGCGGGGTCGAGCACCACTGCGACTCGTCCGAGGCCTACTACGTGCACACGCCCGGCCTCACGGTGATCGCGCCGTCGACCCCGCAGGATGCCTACTCGCTCCTGCGGGCGGCGATCCGGCATCCCGGACCCCGTCGTCTTCCTCGAGCCCAAGAAGCTGTACTGGTCGAAGGGACCGGTCGACACGAGCGTCGACGGCGACGATCGGCGAGGCGGCGGTCGTGCGCCCCGGCACCGACGTGACCCTGCTCGCCTACGGCACGTCGGTTCCGATCGCGCTCGCCGCCGCCGACGCCGCCGAGGCGGAGGGCCGCAGCGTGCAGGTCGTCGACATCCGCACGCTGACGCCGTTCGACGACGCGACCGTGACCGCCGCCGTGCGCTCGACCGGCCGCGCCGTCGTGGTGGCCGAGGCGCCCGGATTCGCGAGCGTCGCGTCCGAGATCGCGGCACGGGTCTCGGAGCGCTGCTTCTCGTACCTCGAGGCGCCCGTCCGCCGGGTCACCGGGTTCGACGTGCCGTTCGCGCCGCCGAAGCTCGAGCACTTCTACCTGCCCGACGTCGACCGCGTGCTGGATGCCGTCGACTCCCTGTATCTGCCGGGGATGAGGCGGTGATGAGCGCGCAGGTCTTCCGCCTCCCCGACCTCGGCGAGGGGCTGACCGAGGCCGCGCTCGTCAAGTGGCTCGTCGCCGTCGGCGACGTCGTGCGCGTCGACCAGCCGATCGCCGAGGTCGAGACCGCGAAGAGCGTCGTCGAGGTGCCGTCGCCGTTCGCCGGCACCGTCGCCGTGCTGCACGGCGCGGAGGGGGAGATCGCTGAGCGTCGGTGCGCCGCTGCTCGAGGTGGACCCGGATGCCGCTGCGGCGTGCGCAGCCGCTCGACCGTCGAGAGCGAGGCGTATCGCGCCGAGGAGCGCGCCGGCTCGGGCAACGTGCTCATCGGTTACGGCACCACCGAGTCGAAGGGCTCGGGTCGCACCCGCAGGCCGCGGCGGCGTGCCGCGCGTCAAGGCGGCGCGCCGCGTCCCGCCGCGGTACACCGACACGGCCCGCTCGCCGTGCGCTCGCCGATCGTGCGCCGCCTCGCCCAGGAGCGCGGCGTCGACCTGCACGCCGTCACCCCGACCGGACCCGACGGCATCATCACGCGCGACGACGTGCTCGAGTGCGCGGTGCGATCGGCCGCGCACCGTCGGCTGATCCCGCTGCCCGTCGGTCGTCGCGCACCGAGCCGCTCGAGCATGCTGCCGCAAGGCGGTCGCCGCGAAGATGACGCGCAGCCGCGCCGAGATCCCCGAGGCGACCGTGTGGGTGGATGTCGACGCGACCGACCTGTGGGCGCTGCGCCAGTCGATGGCCGCCGACGCCGCGCTGCCGTCGGACCGTCCGCCGTCGCTCACGGCGATGATCGCGCGCTACGTCGTCTCCGCGCTGGAGCAGTACCCGGTGCTCGCGTCCCGGCTCTCGGCCGACGGGACGGCCCTCGAGTACCTCGACGGCATCCATCTCGGGGTCGCCGCCGACACCGAGCGCGGGCTGCTGGTCCCGGTCGTGCGGCACGCCGAGGGGATGTCGATCGGCGAGCTCGACGCCGCGATCCGCACGGTCGCCGAAGCCGCGCGCTCGGGCAGCGCGAGCCCCGAGCAGCTGACGGGCTCGACGTTCACGCTCAACAACTACGGCAGCCTGGGCGTCGACGGTTCGGCCGCGATCATCAACCACCCCGAGGTGGCGATCCTCGGCATCGGCCGGATGATCGAGCGCCCGTGGGTCGTCGACGGCGCGATCGTGCCGCGCCGGATCACGCAGCGTGTCGCTGGTGTTCGACCACCGGGTGTGCGACGGCGGCTACGCGGCGGGCTTCCTGCGCGCGGTCGTCGACGCGATCGAGCACCCGATGCGGCGCTATCGGCGAGCTCTAGCCGCTCAGCGCGCATGTTTGCGGCGAGCGAGGGTGTTCAACCACCCACTGTCGGGGCGAACGGGCACGCTCGGCGGTGGTTCAGCCCCGCCCCGTGAACGTCGGCGTGCGCTTCTCCTGGAAGGCCGCGAAGCCCTCGCGGTAGTCGTCGGTGTCGCAGAGGGCCGCCTGGGCGCGGTTCTCGACGTCGAGCGAGTCCCACAGCCCGAGGCGCTCGTCGCGCAGCGACTGCGACCAGCGACTTGGATGCCAGGAACGCCTGGGTCGCACCGGTCGCGGCCGCCGCGCGCAGCATCCCGTGTCGCTTCGAGCACGTCGTCGGCGGGGAACACCCGCGAGAACAGCCCCGACTCGACGGCCTCGGTGCCGGACATCAGCCGGGCCGTGTAGATCAGGTCGAGCGTCTTGTGGGCGCCGAGCCGCTCGAAGAACAGGGCGTGGCCGCCGGAGTCGAGCGTCGCGCCGAGGTTCGCGAACGGCGAGCCGATCTTGGCGGTGTCGGCGACGTAGACGACGTCGGTCGCGATGAGCAGCCCGAGCCCGACGCCGAGGCACGCGCCGTGCGCGACGGCGAACGTCGGCGCGGGGAACGCGCTCATGCGCCGCAGCAGCGGGGTGACGAGTCCGCCGAGGTAGCCGTGCACGTCGTCGGTGCGCGGGTCGACGCCCGAGATGTCGCGGCCGGCGCAGAACGCCCGGCCCTCGCCGCGCAGCACGAGCGCGCGCACGCCGGCCTCCTCGGCCGCCGCGTAGGCGGCGTCGAGCTCGGCGATGTCGTCCGGGTTCAGGGCGTTCAGCCGGTCGGGGGCGTCGAGCACGATCTCGGCGACGCCGTCGGTGACGGTGAGGTGATCATGGCGGTCCTCGATGCAACTACACGTCGTAGTCGACCATCGACGGTCGGGGTCTTGGGATGCGACTGGCAGGTGAGCACGTAGCCGCGCTCCAGCTCGTCGGGCTCGAGCGCGTAGTTCTCGGTCATCTGCACCTTGCCCTCGATGAGGCGGGCGCGGCAGGTGCCGCAGACCCCGCCCGCGCAGGCGAACGGCACGTCGGAGCGCACCCGCAGCGCGGCGTTCAGGATCGACTCGTTCGCGCTCACCGGCGACTCGACGGTCGACGACAGTCCGTCGAGCGTGAAGTCGATGCGGATCGTCTCCTCGTCGGGGCGCACGACGACGGGCCGGCCGATGTCGCCCTCGATGCGGTCGGCGTCGGTGGTGAACAGCTCGAACCGGATGGCGGTGGTCGGCACCCCGCGCTCCTCCAGCGTGTCGCGGCAGAGCTGCACGAGTTCGAAGGGCCCGCAGAGGAACCACTCGGTGACGGCCTCGGGCGGGATCGAGCACGTCGAGCATCGTGCCGAGCTTCTCGGCGTCGATGCGTCCGGAGAGCAGCGGGGCCGCGCGCTGCTCGCGCGACAGCACGTGGTGCAGGGCGAGGCGGGCCGGGTAGCGGTCCTTCAGGTCGGCGAGCTCCTCGAGGAACATCACGTCGAGCGTCGACCGGTTCGTGTAGACGAGGGTGAAGCGGGCGGTGTCCGACGTGTCGAGCACGGTGTGGGCGACGGACATCAGCGGGCGTGATGCCGGAGCCGGCCGCGATGCCGACGATGTGCGCGTCGTCGAGGTCGGGCAGACCGGTCGTGAACGTGCCCTGCGGGCTCATCACGTCGATCCGGTCGCCGGGTCGCAGCTCGCTGTTCGCCCAGGTCGAGAACCGTCCGCCGATGTCGCGCTTGATGCCGACGCTGATGCGGCCGCCGCCGTCCGTGAAGTGCTGGGGCGGCCGGCAGATCGAGTAGCTGCGCCGCAGCTCGTGCCCGTCGATCGTCCGCGCGCAGCGCGACGTACTGACCGGCGAGGTAGTCGTAGTCGTCGTGCAGCTCGGGCGGCACGGCGAAACGTGACCTCGACGCTGTCGGCGGTCAGCGGGCGCACCTCGGCGACCTCGAGCTCGTGGAAGCGCGCGCGGCGGCGCACGCGCGGCTGGGCGGCCGCCGTTTCCGCGGCCACTACAGCACCTTGAAGAAGTCGAACGGCTCGAGGCAGCTGCGGCACTCGTAGAGCGCCTTGCACGAGGTCGACCCGAAGCGGGCGAGCTCGCGGGTGTCGAGCGAGTCGCAGCGCGGGCACTTGACGGCCATGCGGAGCACGGTGCGGCCGCCGCCGTGCACGGGCGCGCGGCCGCTCGGCGGCGCGATGCCGTACTCGCGCAGCTTGCTGCTTGCCGTCGTCGCTCATCCAGTCGGTCGTCCAGGCGGGGGAGAGCACCATGCGCACGTCGACGTCCGCGTAGCCGGCGCGCGAGGAGCGCGGCGCGCACGTCGTCGCGCATCGCGTCGATCGCGGGGCAGCCGCTGTAGGTCGGCGTGAGCTCGACGCGCACGCGGTCGCCGTCCTCCTCGACCGAGCGCAGCACGCCGAGATCCTCGATCGTCAGCACCGGGATCTCGGGGTCGACGACGGTCGCGGCGATGTCCCAGCGCGCGGGACCTGGTCGCATCGCGTCACCATGACGCCCCCGGATGCTGGCGCGCGAGCACCTGCATCTCGGCGAGCAGGTACCCGAGGTACGAGGAGTGACGTCCGCGTGCGACCGCCGCCCGACGCCATCGCAACCGTGGGCGCTTCCAGCTCGCACTGCGCGCAGGATCTCGGCCACGGCATCCATCACCGGCTCCCGCAGCGACGCTGGGGCGCACGGCGATCGCCGTCGAGCCGATCGATCAGCGGGCTCGTCGTCGAACAGCTCGCCGAGGTACGGCCACAGGTCGGCGAGGGCGACCTCGGTGACGCGCGTCAGCGATTCGTCGGTGCCGAGCGCGAGCCGCCGCATCCACTGCTCGGCGTGGTCGACGTGGTACGCGACCTCTTTGACCGACTTCGCGGCGATCGCGGCGAGCGTCGGGTCGGTCGAGTCGCGCAGGCGCAGGTAGAGCGCCTCGAGGTAGAGCGCGGCGAACAGCTGGCGCACGATCGTGTGGGCGAAGTCGCCGTTCGGCTGCTCGAACAGCCACGCGCTGCGGAACTCGGGCTCGTCGCGCCAGTAGGCCAGGTCGTCTTCGCTGCGTCCGGATGCGGTGCCGGCGTAGTGCAGCAGCGAGCGTGCGTGCCCCAGCAGGTCGAGCCCGATGTTGCCGAGCGCGACGTCTTCTTCGAGCTCGGGGGCGCGCGCGATCCACCAGCCGAGCTGCTGCGCCAGGATCAGCGAGTCGTCGCCGAGCCAGAGCGCGTACTCGGCGACGTCGGCGCTCGCGATGGCGTCCGTCACCGGTGAGCTCGTCGGCGAGCTCGAGCGACGTCGACAGCGACGTCGCCGTGGATGTCGTCTTCGGTCGTGGGATCGGCTTCGTCGTGCCCCGCGTAGCTCTTGCTCACAGGTGCTTCACCCCTTCGGCCTTGGTGTAGTACCGCGCGTGCCGGTAGTTCTTGCCCGCCGGGCTCTCGAAGAAGGCGTCGCGGGCGTCCGGGTCGCTCGTCGTGATCGCGTCGGCGGGGACGACCCAGATCGACACGCCCTCGCTGCGGCGGGTGTAGACGTCGCGCGCGTTGCGCACCGCCATCTCGGGGTCGGGCGCGTGCAGCGAGCCGACGTGCACGTGGCTCAGGCCGCGGTTGGCGCGCACGAAGACCTCCCAGAGCGGCCAGGGCTCGGTTTCGTCGGCGCCGGGGGTGGTCATGCGGCGACCGCCGTCCGTCTCTGCGCGCGCTGCTTGCGCGGCGTACGCGGCCGCGGCCTCGCGCACCCAGGCGCCGTCCTCGTGCGCGTCGCGGCGCTGCTGGATGCGCTGTGCGTTGCACGGGCCGTTGCCGGCGAGGATCTCGTTGAACTCGGTCCAGTCGATCTCGCCGATCACGTACTCGCCGGACTTCTCGTCGAAGCGCAGGTCGGGGTCGGGGAGCGTGATGCCGAGCACCTCGGCCTGCGGCACGAGCATCCCGACGAAGCGCAGCCGCAGCTCGTCGTTGCTGAAGCGCTTGATGTTCCACGCCATCGACTGCGCCGAGTTCGGGCTCTCGTCGTCGGGCGGGCCGAACATCATGAGCGACGGCCAGTACCAGCGGTTCACCGCATCCTGGGCCATCTCGCGCTGGGCCTCGGTGCCGTTCATCAGCTCGAGCAGGATCTCGAAGCCCTGCCGCTGGTGGAAGCTCTCCTCTTTGCAGATGCGCACCATCGCGCGGCCGTACGGCCCGTAGCGACGCGCGGCAGAGCGGCACCTGGTTGCAGATCGCGGCGCCGTCGACGAGCCAGCCGATCGCGCCCATGTCGGCCCAGGTCGGCGTCGGGTAGTTGAAGATGCTGGAGTAGCGCGCCTTGCCGGCGATGAGCGCGTCCATCATGTCGTCGCGGGTGGTGCCGAGGGTCTGCGCGGCGGAGTAGAGGTAGAGCCCGTGACCGGCCTCGTCCTGCACCTTGGCCATCAGGATCGCCTTGCGCTTCAGGCTGGGAGCGCGCGTGATCCAGTTGGCCTCGGGCTGCATCCCGATGATCTCGGAGTGCGCGTGCTGGCTGATCTGCCGCACGAGCGTCTTGCGGTACGCCTCGGGCATCCAGTCGCGCGGCTCGATGCGCGAGTCGGCGGCGATGAGCTCGTCGAAGCGGGCCTGCTCGGGCGTGGGTGATTCCGTCGCCTGCGTCATCGTCGATCGTCGTCCTCCTTTACTTACCGATCGTTCAGTTAGTATATTCTCGGGAGCGGCTCGGACAACCGAGCCAGCCGCATCCACGAGAGGGCCCCATGAGCGAGCGCGAGATGATGCAGCGCGACCGGGCGTCCGCCTCGCTCGGGCATGGTCGTCGAGCGGGACGACCTCGGCCACGCCGTCGTGTCGATGGTCGTCCGCGACGACATGGTGAACGGCCACGACATCACCCACGGCGGGTTCGTGTTCGCGCTCGCCGACACGGCGTTCGCGATCGCGTGCAACGACGACGTGACCGTGACCGTCGCGGCCGGCGCCGACATCACGTTCCTGAAGTCGACCACCGCGGGGCAGACGCTGCGCGCGACCGCGATCGAGCGCGTGAAGCGCGGGCGCACCGGCCTCTACGACGTCACCGTCGTCGACGAGACCGGGGATGTGGTGGCCGAGTTCCGCGGGCGCAGCATCACGACCGACCAGCGGCTGGCGCCGATGAGCAGCGCTTGCGTCGCCGAGCCGCGACGCGGCCGGCCCGGCTACGACCGCGCGCGGCGTGCTCGAGGTCGCGGTGCGCGCGTTCAACGAGTTCGGCTACGACGCCACCTCGATGGGGACGCTCGCCGACCGTCTCGGCCTGTCGAAGTCGGCGATCTACCACCACTTCCCGTCGAAGGAGCAGCTGCTCGACGCCGCGCTCGACGAGGCGCTCGGCGGGCTCGAGGGCGTGCTCGCCGAGCCGGGCGCGATCGACGGCTCGCCGTCGGCGCGGCTGCGCGTACGTGCTTCGACCGCGCGGTGCGACGTGCTCGTCGAGCGGCTGCCCTACGTGACGCTGCTGCTGCGCCTGCGCGGCAACACCGAGGTCGAGCGCGAGGCGCTGCGACGCCGGCGCGAGTTCGACCGTGCCGTCACGGCGCTCGTCGTCGCGGCGCGCGATGCCGGCGAGCTGCGCGCCGACATCGACCCGCGGATCGCCGAGCGCCTGCTCTTCGGCATGATCAACTCGATCGTCGAGTGGTACCGCCCCGAGGGCCCGGAGGACGCGTCGCGGCTCGCGGACGACGTGCTCGCGGTCGCGGTGGACGGGTTGCGCGATGCCGCGCGATACGCGCCGGTCGACGCGACTGCGCTCGACCGGCACGCTGCCGGACGCCTACGCCGCGTCGCGCTCCTTCGCGACCAGCGTCAGCACGTCGTAGGACGCGACCAGCTCGTCGTTCTGGTTGCGCAGCACGGCGTCCCAGCGCACCTCGCCGTAGTCGTCGGTCTCGCGCGGGGTGATCTGCTTCGCCGTCAGCTCGACCCGGATCGAGTCGCCCGCCGAGACCGGGGTCACGAACTTCAGGTTCTCGAGACCCGAGTTGGCGAGCACCGGACCCGGCGCCGCATCCACGAACAGCCCGGCCGCCCACGACACCAGCAGGTACCCGTGCGCGACCCGGCCGGGGAAGAACGGGTTCGCGGCGGCGGCCTCCTCGTCCATGTGCGCGTAGAACGTGTCGCCGGTGAAGTGCGGCGAACGTCTCGATGTCGTCCATCGTGACCTCGCGCGAGCCGCGACACGATCTGGTCGCCGATCTTCAGCTCGGCGAGGCTCTTGCGGAACGGGTGCACTCCGCCCGGCGCCGACTTCGCTCCCGTGTGCCAGACACCCGTCAGCGCGGTCAGCATGTCGGGCGAGCCCTGGATCGCGGTGCGCCGCATGTGGTGCAGCACCGCGCGGATGCCGCCGAGCTCCTCGCCGCCGCCGGCGCGGCCGGGCCCGCCGTGCACGAGGTGCGGCATCGGCGACCCGTGCCCGGTCGAGGACCGGGCGTCGTCGCGGTCGAGCAGCAGCACGCGTCCGTTGTAGGCCGAGATGCGGGTGGTGAGTTCGACCGCGAACTCGGGGTCGTGGGTCGCGACCGACGGTCACGAGCGATCCGCCGCCGCGGGCGACGAGGTCGACGGCCTGCGTCGACGGTGTCGTAGCCGAAGATGCTCGAGACCGGGCCGAACGCCTCGACCTCGTGCACCGCGTCCGCGCCGGAGTCGGCGAACCGCAGCATCATCGGCGCGACGAACGCGCCGTCGGGATTCAGGCCGGCCGGGCGGCTCGACGCCGCCGATGACGAGCTCGCCGCCCGCGTCGACGAGCTTGCCGACCTGCCGCAGCACCTCATCCCGCTGCTCGAGTCGAGGCGAGCGGCCCCATCGTGACGCCCTCGCCGCGCGGGTCGCCGACGACGACCTTCTCGGCGAGCCGGGTGCGCAGGGCGTCGACCACGGCATCCACCGACGCCGGTCGGCACGATCGCCCGCCGGATCGCGGTGCACTTCTGCCCGGCCTTCGACGGTGATCTCGGCCATCAGCTGGCGCGACGTACGCGTCGAACTCGGGGGTGCCGGCCACGGCATCCGGGCCCAGCACCGACGCGTTGATCGAGTCGGTCTCGCTCGAGAACACGACGCCGCCGGTCTGCACCGACGTCGTGCGACGCGCAGGCGCTCGGCCGTCGACGCCGACCCGGTGAACGCGACCAGGTCGCCGAGGCGCAGGTGATCGAAGAGCGTCGGGAACGCTGCCCGAGACGAGCTGCAGCGATCCGTCGGGCAGCAGCCCCGACTCGACGAGGATGCGCACCATCGCCTCGGCGAGGTATCCGGATGGCGTCGCCGGCTTCACGAGCGTCGGCATGCCGGCGAGGAACGCGGGCGCGAACTTCTCGAGCGACCCCCAGACCGGGAAGTTGAACGCGTTGATCTGCACCGCGACGCCGGTCAGCCGGGTGTAGATGTGCTGGCCGATGAAGCTGCCGTCCTTCGAGAGCGCCTCGACCGGCGCCGTCGACGTAGACCTTCGCGTTGGGCAGCTCGCGCCGGCCCTTCGACGAGTAGGTGAACAGCACGCCGATGCCGCCGTCGATGTCGACCCAGGAGTCGTTCTTCGTCGCGCCCGTGCGGCGTCGAGATCGCGTAGAGCTCGTCCTTGCGCTCGGTGAGCACGCTGCGCCATCTGCTTCAGCAGCACGGCGCGCTGGTGGAAGGTCAGCGCGCCGAGCGACGCCTGCCCGACCGTCCGGGCGTAGTCGAGGGCGGCGCGCGAGGTCGAGTCCCTCGGTGGTGACGGCGGCGACGGGCTCGCCGGTCGAGGCGTCGCGGACGATCGGTCGCCTGCTCGGCCGCCGCGGCATCCGGCGTCCACCAGTCGCCGCTGGACGTAGCTGGGCAGCGAGCGGGGTGCGTGGTCGTCATCGGTTCTCCCAGGTGAAGAAGCCCTGGCCGGTCTTGCGGCCGAGCTTGCCCTCGGCGACGAGCTGTCGCAGCAGGGCGGGCGGTTCGAAACGGTCGCCGAGCTCGGCGTGCAGGTACTCGGCGATGCCGAGGCGCACGTCGAGGCCGACGAGATCGGTGAGGCGCAGCGGGCCGACGGGGTGCTTGTAGCCGAGCGTCATCGCGGTGTCGATGTCCTCGGCGCTCGCGACGCCCGCCTCGAGCATGCGGATCGCCTCGAGCCCGATCGCGACCCCGAGCCGCGACGAGGCGAAGCCGGGGGCGTCGTGCACGGTGACCGGCGTCTTGCCGAGAGCCGTCGACCCAGCCGCGCGCGCGTGTCGGCGAGCGCCGGCGTCGTCGCCGACGCCGAGCACGATCTCGACGAGCTGCGATGCCGGCACCGGGTTGAAGAAGTGCAGGCCGAGAAGTTCTGCGGCCGGCTCGAGGCCGGCCGCGAGCGTGTCGATCGACAGCGACGAGGTGTTGGATGCGATGGTCGCGTCGGGCGCGATCGTCGCCTCGACGCGCGCGAGGGCCTCGATCTTGAGGGCGAGATCCTCGGGCACCGCCTCGATCGACGAGGGTGCACCCCTCGAACGCCCGGCGTCGGCGCGACGTGTGCAGGGCCGCTTCGAGCTCCTCGGCCTGGCGCGTCGTCGTGCCGCGCGTGACGCTCGCGGCGAGGCTCTCGCGCACCCGGGCGCCCGCCGCGTCCGCGAGTTCCGCGTCGCGCTCGACCACGATGACCTCGGCTCCGGCCAGCACGAACGCGTGCGCGATCCCCGCCCCCATGCGGCCGCCGCCGAGCACCCCGACGCGCTGCGGGCACGCGCGGTCACTGTCCTTCTTCCGCTCCAGGAACTCCGGTCATGCGCCGCATCTTCTCCGGGCTCTCGAACAGCTCGGCCTGCGCCTCGAGGTCGACGGCGGGGTGCGCGTCGCGGGGCGCCGCGAAGACCTGCTTCGTCAGCTGGGTCGCGCGCGGGTCGTTCGCGGCGATCCGGTCGGCGATCGCGTGGGCGGCGTCGAGCAGCTGGTCGGCCGGGTGGATCGCCGACACCAGCCCGGCGGCGAGCGCCTCGTCGGCGTCGAGCACACGGCCCGGTCAGCAGCAGCTCGATCGCGAGGGCGTCGCCGACGATCTCCTTGAGGCGCCAGGTGGCGCCGGCGGCGGCGATGATGCCGAGGCCGGTCTCGGGGTTGCCGAACCGCGCGGCGGGCGACGCGATGCGGATGTCGGCGGCGTACGCGAGCTCGGCCCCGCCGCCGAGCGCGCAGCCGTCGATCGCGGCGATCACCGGCATCGGCAGCTCGTGGATGCGGATGAAGGCGTGCGCGTTGATGCCGGCGCGGGCGTCGTCGGCGCCGGCGCTCGCGCAGCTCGGCGATGTCGGCTCCGGAGGCGAACACGCCGCCGGCGCCCGTGAGGATCAGGATGCGGGGCTCGGCCTCGAGCTCGGCGCAGAGCTCGTGGAGCGCATCGATCGTCGCCTGCTCGATCGCGTTGCGGACCGCCGGCCGGTCGAGCGTGGCGACCACGCGATCCGGGCGTCGCTCGATGCGCAGCCCGCTGTCGGCCGTGGTCCGGCCACTAGACCCGCTCCACGATCAGCGCTGTGCCCTGGCCGACGCCGACGCACATGGTCGCGAGGCCGTAGCGGGCGTCCTCGCGCTCGAGGCGGCCGAGCAGCGTGACGACGAGCCGCGAGCCGCTCGATCCGAGCGGGTGCCCGAGGGCGATGGCGCCGCCGACGGCATTGACGCGCGCCGGGTCGAGCCCGAGGCGCCGGATGACGGCGAGCGACTGGGTGGCGAACGCCTCGTTGAGCTCGACGGCTCCGATGTCGTCGAGGGCGATGCCGGTGCGCTGGAGAGCCTTCTCGGTGGCGGGGACCGGGCCGAGCCCCATGATCTCCGGGGCGATGCCCGCGCTCACACCGGTGACGATGCGCGCACGCGGTGTGAGGCCGTAGCGCTGCACGGCGGCCTCGCTCGCGACGACGATCGCCGACGCGCCGTCGTTCAGCGGAGATGAGTTGCCGGCCGTGACGACCGAGCCGCCCGCGACGACGGGCTTGAGGGTGGCGAGCACCTCGAGGGTGGTGTCGCGCCGAGGCGTCTCGTCGACCGTGACGTCGCCCTTGGCGGTCGGCACCGCGACGATCTCGTCGTCGAAGTGGCCGGCGTCGATCGCGGCGCCGGCTCGCATCTGGCTCTCGTAGGCGAACTGGTCGGCGTCCTCGCGGGAGATCTTGTCGACGCGAGCGACCTCCTCGCCGGTCTCGGGCATGCTGAACGTCGCCTTCTCGCGGGCGATCAGGCGGGGGTTGGGGAAGCGCCAGCCGATCGAGGTGTCGAACGCGGCGCCGGGCTTGCCCCACGCCTTCTCGGGCTTGGCCTGCACCCAGGGCGCACGGGTCATCGACTCGACGCCGCCGGCGACGATGAGGTCGGCGTCCCCGGCGCGGATCGCCTGCGCGGCGACGGTGATCGCGGTCATTCCCGAGGCGCAGAGCCGGTTGACGGTGAATCCGGGGATCGTGTCGGGAAGCCCGGCGAGCAGGAGCGCCATCCGGGCGACGTTGCGGTTGTCTTCGCCCGCCTGGTTCGCGGCGCCGAGGATGACCTCGTCGAGCACGGCATCGCCGGCCTGCACCGCATCCTGGATGCCCGCCCGTCGTACCGCTTCGGCGACGACGAGGGCGGCGAGGTCATCGGGCCGCACGCTCGCGAGCGCTCCGCCGTAGCGCCCCACGGGGGTGCGGGCGCCGCCTACGAGAAAGGCCTCGGGCATCCGGTGACTCCTGACGAGATCTGCGATCGGCCGGAATTAGTGACCGATCGTTCGGGAATTCATTATGGCAGGGGCGGTCAGAGCGGCGGCAAGCGCCATACACTGGCCGCGTGTGGAAGATCGAGCTCGGCGAACTGGACGAGAAGATGGGCGTCACGATCGTCGAGCAGTCGGCCGAGCGCGTCGTCGCCACCCTCCCGTCGAGGGTAATCGCCAGTCGTTCGGACTGCTGCACGGCGGCGCGTCGATCGCCTTCGCCGAGGCCCTCGGGTCGTGGGCCGCGGTCATCCACGCCGACTCGCTCGGCAAGAGCGCGGTCGGCCTCGACATCAACGCGACGCACCACGCGTCGCCCGCGAGGGAATCGTGACGGGCGTCGCCACCGCGATCCGGCTCGGCCGCACCGTGACCAGCCACGAGGTCGTCGTCTCGGATGAGGCGGGCCGCCGCCTCTGCACGGCGCGCATCACGAACCTGATCATCGAGAAGTAGCGAGGAACCCCATGAGGGCGCTCATCAAGGATCGCGCGGCCGCCGGCCTCTCGTTCATCGAGCTGCCGGAGCCGACGCCCGGCCCCGGCGAGGCCAAGGTGCGCGTGCTGCGCACCGGCATCTGCGGCACCGACCTGCACATCGACTCCTGGGACCACTGGGCGCAGGGCGCGATCACGGCGCCGCTCGTTCCGGGTCACGAGTTCTCGGGCGAGGTCGTCGAGCTCGGCGACGGCGTCGAGTCGGTGCGCGTCGGCGATCTGGTCTCCGCCGAGGGCCACGTCGTCTGCGGGACCTGCCGCAACTGCCGCGCCGGCCGCCGGCACATGTGCATCCGCACCTCGAGCATCGGGGTGGATCGCGACGGCGCGTTCGCCGAGTTCGTGGTCGTCCCGGCCGGCAACCTGTGGGTGCACCCGCCGACCATGGATCCCGACCTCGCCGCCATCTTCGACCCGCTCGGCAACGCCGTGCACACCGCGCTCACCTTCCCGCTCGTCGGCGAGGACGTGCTGATCACCGGCGCCGGGCCGATCGGCCTGATGGCCGCCCGCATCGCCCAGCACGTCGGCGCGCGCCACGTCGTCGTCACCGACGTCAACCCGTCAGCGCCTCGCGCTCGCCGAGCAGATGGGCGTCGACCTCGCGCTCGACGTGCGCACGCACCGGGTCGCCGACGCCTGGGGCGAACTCGGGCTCTCGGAGGGCTTCGACGTCGGCCTCGAGATCAGCGGCCAGGCGTCGGCGCTCGCCGAGATGCTGACCAACCTGAACCACGGCGGAAAGATCGCGCTGCTCGGGCTGCCGAGCGACGACTTCGCGATCGACTGGGCGAAGGTCGTCACCCACATGATCACGATCCAGGGCATCTACGGCCGGCAGATGTTCGAGACCTGGTACCTGATGACGGCGATGCTCGGGTCGGGACTCGACGTCTCGCCGGTCATCACCGACCGTTTCCCGGCGGACCGAGTGGGAGGCGGCGTTCGCGCACCGCCCGCGACGGCGTCGGCGGCAAGGTGCTCATCGAATGGGCAGAGCGGGAGAAGCGTTCATGATCGACACGACCACGACCTCCGACGTTCGAGCAGACGCTCGACGGAGATCCGCGCGGCCGGTCTGTTCAAGGCCGAGCGCGTCGCTCGAGTCGCCGCAGGGCCCGCGGGTCACGATCGGCGGCGCCGAGTACCTGAACCTGTGCACGAACGACTACCTCGGCCTGGCGGCGTCGCCCGCTGTCGTCGCGGCTGCGCACGAGGCCCTCGACGCGTACGGCTTCGGCATGGCGAGCGTGCGGTTCATCAGCGGCACCCACGTCGAGCACCGGGCGCTCGAGGCCGAGATCACCGAGTGGCTCGGCACCGACGACACGATCCTGTTCCCGTCGTGCTTCGACGCCAACGGCGGCGTCTTCGAGACCCTGCTCGACGCAGAGGATGCCGTCGTCTCGGACGAGCTGAACCACGCGTCGATCATCGACGGCGTGCGGCTGTCGAAGGCGCAGCGGTTCCGCTACAAGAACCGCGACATGGGCGACCTCGACGCGCAGCTCGACGCGGCGGCCGCCGGTGCGCGCCGCACGCTCGTCGTCACCGACGGCGTGTTCTCGATGGACGGCTACCTCGCCCCGCTCGACGAGCTGTGCGCGGTCGCCGAGAAGCACGGCGCGCTCGTCATGGTCGACGACTCGCACGCGGGCGGCATCCTCGGCGCGACCGGCGCCGGCACGCCCGAGCTGTTCGGGGTGCGCGACCGCGTCGACCTCGTGTCGGGCACTCTCGGCAAGGCGCTCGGCGGGGCGTCGGGCGGATACGTCTCGGGCCGCGGGCCGCTCATCGAACTGCTGCGCCAGCGGGCGCGGCCGTACCTGTTCTCGAACGCGGTGCCGCCGATGGTGGTGGCGGGGTCGCGGGCGGCGCTCGCGACCGCGCGCTCGGAGGCCGGGGTCGAGGCGCGCGCGCGGCTGGCCGCGAACGCGGCGCGCTTCCGCGAGCTCATGACCGAGGCCGGCTTCGAGCTGCTGCCGGGGGAGCACCCGATCGTCCCGGTCATGATCCCGGATGCCGCGGAGGCCGTCGCGATGGCGGCGCGGCTCGGCGACGCCGGGCGTCTACGTGCGGGCGTTCGCGTACCCGGTCGTGCCGATGGGCACGCGCGCGGCTGCGGGTGCAGCTCTCGGCGGCGCACACGCTCGACGACATGGATGCGGCGGCCGAGGCCTTCGTCGCCGCGCGCGGCTAGCGCGTCAGCGCTCGCTGGGCGAGCAGCGGCCCGATCCGGAACGGGATCAGCTCGCCCATCGACAGCGACGTCTCGGTGCGCTCGACCCCGTCGATCGCGAGGATCTCGGCGTCGATCCGGAACAGGTCGTGCGCGTCGGTGCACACCACCCACACCATGAGGTCGGACGCGCCGCTCATCCCGTGCGCCTGCAGCACCTCGGGGATCTCGGCGATCTGCGTCGACGATCTGCGCGAGTTCCTTCTGTCGCACCGACACGGCGATGAACGCCGTCAGCGGGTACCCGAGCGGCTCGGGATTGATGCGCCGGTCGAACGGCAGGAACGCCCCCGACGCCTCGAGCTGCGTCATGTGCGCCTGGACGGTGTTGCGGGAGAGCCCGAGACGCTCGGCGAGCGCGACGTACGATCCGCGCGGGTCGTCGGTCAGCGCCTCGAGCAGAGCCAGGTCGATCGCGTCGTAGGCTGGGCATGTTGTGCAGAATAGCAGGCATGCGATCCGCGAATCGGCGTGCACATCTGCTCAGTCGCAGCACGATCGGTTGAGCTATCTGCGAGTCAGGCGTACCGTTGCCACAACCCTGAGTCACCAGGAGACGGAGGCGACGATGCCTGAGCTCATTCAGCTGCTCGACGAACACGGGACGCGCCACGCGTCCGCCGAGTGGGATCCCTGGATCGCAGGACCTCGACGACGCCGCGCTCGCCGCCCTCTACGAGGACATGGTCGTCGTCCGCCGCATCGACACCGAGGCGACCGCGCTCCAGCGCCAGGGCGAGCTCGCGCTCTGGCCGCCGCTGCTCGGCCAGGAGGCCGCCCAGATCGGCTCCGGCCGCGCCCTCCGCGCCGACGACTTCGTCTTCTCGAGCTACCGCGAGAACGCGGTCGCCTACTGCCGCGGGGTCGACGTCGTCGACCTCGTCCGCGTCTGGCGCGGCATCACGGCATCGGCGTGGAACCCGTTCGACGTCGGCATGGCCACCCCGCAGGTCATCATCGGCGCGCAGGCGCTGCACGCGACCGGGTACGCCCTCGGCATCCAGAACGGACGGCGGCGCGACGCCGTCGCGGTCGCCTACTTCGGCGACGGCGCGATGAGCGAGGGCGACGTCAGCGAGGCGTTCGTGTTCGCCTCCACGTTCCAGGCGCCCGTCGTGTTCTTCTGCCAGAACAACCAGTACGCGATCTCCGAGCCGGTCGCGGTGCAGACCCGCGTCCCGCTCGTCGAGCGCCCGGCCGGCTTCGGCATCCCGGCGGTGCAGGTCGACGGCAACGACGTGCTCGCGGTCATGGCGGTCACGCGGCAGGCGCTCGAGCGCGCGCGCACCGGAGGCGGCCCGAGCTTCATCGAGGCCGTCACCTACCGCATGGGACCGCACACGACCGCCGACGACCCGACCCGCTACCGCGAGCCCGGAGGAGCTCGAGGTGTGGGCGGAGCGCGACCCGATCGCGCGGCTGCGCACGCTGCTCGAGCAGCGCGGCGCGTTCGGCCCCGAGCTCGAGACGCGCGTCGCCGAGGTCGCCGACCGCGTCGCCCGTGAACTGCGGGCCGGCATCTCTGCGCTCGACGATCCGCCGCCGCTCGACGTGTTCGAGCACGTCTACGCCGAGCCGCATCACTCGGCTCGATCGCCAGCGCGACGAGTACGCCCGCTACCTCGGAGGGGTTCGCACCGGAATGACAGCACGACCACGACGCTCACCCTCGCCAAGGCCCTCAACGCGGGCCTCCGCCGCGCGCATCGACCGACGACGACAAGGTCGTGCTGATGGGCGAGGACATCGGCAAGCTCGGCGGCGTCTACCGCGTCACCGACGGCGCTGCAGGCCGAGTTCGGGCCGCGCCGCGTCATGGACACGCCGCTCGCCGAGTCCGGCATCATCGGCACCGCGATCGGACTCGCGTACCGCGGCTACCGGCCGGTGTGCGAGATCCAGTTCGACGGCTTCGTGTACCCGGCGTTCGACCAGATCGTGTCGCAGTTGGCCAAGATGCACGCCCGCACGCGGGGCATGGTCGCGCTGCCGCTCACGATCCGCATCCCGGTCGGCGGCGGCATCGGCGCGGCCGAGCACCACTCCGAGTCGCCCGAGGCGTACTTCGCCCACACGGCCGGCCTGCGCGTCGTCAGCGTCTCGAACCCGCAGGACGCCTGCACGATGCTGCGCCAGTCGATCGCGAGCGACGACCCGGTGATCTTCTTCGAGCCCAAGCGCCGGTATCACGTCAAGGGCGAGGTCGACGATGACGTGGACCTCGGCTCGGCGATGCCGCTCGGGTCGGCGCGGGTCGCTCGTGCGCGCACGGGCGACGGTCCGGCCGTGACGCTCGTCACCTTCGGCGGACTCGTGGGCGTCGCCCTGGATGCCGCGACTCGCCGCCGCCGACGAGGGCGTCTCGATCGAGGTCATCGACCTGCGATCGCTGTCGCCGATCGACTACGACACGGTCGCGGCGTCGGTGCGCGCGACCGGACGCGTCGTCATCGCGCACGAGGGACCGGGCGAGGCCGGGCTCGCCTCCGAGATCGCGGCGGTCGTCACCGAGCGGTGCTTCCACTTCCTCGAAGCGGCACCCGTGCGCGTGACCGGCCACGACGTGCCCGTACCCGCCGGCCAAGCTCGAGCGGCACCATCTGCCCGATCTCGACCGCATCCTCGATGGCGTCGACCGCGCGCTCGGACGTCACGGTTCCCAGGCGCCCGTCGCGGCCCGGAGAGGTGACGCGGCATGCTGCGCGAGTTCAAGCTGCCGGACCTCGGTGAGGGTCTCACCGAGTCGGAGATCGTCACGTGGCGCGTCGCCGCGGGCGACCGCGTCGCGCTCAACCAGATCATCGCCGACGTCGAGACCGCGAAGGCCGTCGTCGAGCTGCCGTCGCCGGTCGACGGGGTCGTGCAGACGCTCCACGCCGAGCCGGGCGAGACCGTCGAGGTCGGGTCGCGTCATCGTCACGTTCGACGTGGCGGGGATGCGCCGCCGGCGTCCGAAGCCCCTCCGGCCGCGAACACGGTCGTCGAGGGGATCGCGCCGCCGGCCCGGTCGCCGAGCCGGCGCCGTGGTCGAGCCTGTCGAGACCCCCGACGACGCGCCCGAACCGAACCTCGTCGGCTACGGCGCCGGACCCGACCGCAAGGGCCACCCGGTGCGGCGCGCCCGCGTCGGCGCGCATCATGGCGCGCACGTCGCTGTGCCGGCCGAGCCGCCGGCACCGGCCATGGCGACGGCACCGCCCGCCGAGCGTCCGCGCTCGACGCCGCCCGTGCGCTACCTCGCCGAGCAGCTCGGGGTCGACCTGACGCATCGGTGACGCGGCACCGGCCCCGACGGGCTCATCACGCGCGACGACGTGCAGGCGGCGTCGGCGGAGGCCGAACGTCCGCCGGCGCCGACGCCGACTCGCCCCGGCCGTCGGCGCACCCGTCGCGACCTCGAACCGCGCTCGAGCGCCGCACCCCGATCAAGGGCGTCCGCAAGCACACGGCCGCGGCAATGGTGCGGAGCGCGTTCACGGCACCGCACGCCACGTGCTTCCTGACGGTCGACGTGACGCCGACGATGGAGTTGCTCGAACGGCTCGCCGAGCGCCGCGACCTCGCCGGCACGCGCGTCAGCGCTGCTCGCGCTCATCGCGCGCGCCTTCGTGATCGCGCTGCGCGCGCATCCGGAGCTCAACAGCCGGTGGGACGACGCGGCGCAGGAGATCGTGCACTACGGCTACGTGAACCTCGGCATCGCCGCGGCGACCGATCGCGGGCTCGTGGTGCCGAACATCCGCGACGCGCACGCGATGTCGCTGCTCGACCTCGCCGATGCGCTCGACCGAGCTCACCCAGGAGGCGCGCGCCGGCAAGACGCCGCCCGAGCGGATGAGCGGCGGCACGATCACGATCAGCAACCTCGGCGTGTTCGGGGTCGACGCCGGGACCCCGATCCTGAACCCCGGCGAGGCCGCGATTCTCGCGCTCGGGGCGGTGCAGAACCGGCCGTGGGAGTTCCACGGCGAGCTCGCGCTCCGACGGGTGATGACGCTGAGCCTGTCGTTCGACCACCGTCTCGTCGACGGCGAGCAGGCGGCGCGATTCCTCGCCGATCTCGGCGGGCTGCTCGGCGATCCCGCGCTCGCGATGCTGCGCGACGGCGGAACGGGCCCGCTGCCGCTGGGCTGAGCGCGAACGGTCGGCTGGCGTACCAGCGCGCAGACGCACGCTGACGGTTCATGGGTGATGGGTCAGGGTCAGCCCGGAGGGCGGCGAGGGCCATCTGCTCCAGGATCGCGGGCGTCGCGCCGCGGCCCGGTGTGCGGCGTCGAGTTCATGAGCCCGAAGCCGGCGTGCGCGCGCGCCCGCAGCTGGGCGGTCGCGGCCGACGGGTCGAGCCGCGCCAGGAGGTCGACCCACAGTTCGACGTAGGCGCGCTGCAGCGTGCGCACCGTGCGCCGGTCGGCGTCGGCGAGGCTGTCGAGGTCGCGATCCTGCACGCGGATGACGGGCGCGTTGGCGACGCGCGAACTCGACGTGGAAGGCGACGAGCTCGCGGAGTGCCGCGCCGGCATCCGGTTCGCGGTCGACGACCGCGCTGACCGCCCGCGAGCAGCCCCTCGCTCGCGTCGAGCAGGATGGCGGCGAGCACGGCCTGCTTGCTCTCGAAGTGCCGGTAGACGGCGGGGCCGCTGATGCCGGCGGCGCCGCCGATCTCCTCGAGCGGCACCCGCTCGAAGCCACGCTCGGCGAACAGGCGCGCCGCGGCGGCGAGCAGCGCGCGTGCGCCTGTCGGCCTTCGCGCGGCTGCGCTGTGTGCTCGAACTGCGCGTGCTCGAACTGCGTGTGCTGAACTGCGCGTGGTCACGTCATGCGCTCAGTCTAGACACTTCGGTTAATGACGGCTAACCTGAATTCGAGTGAATCGCCATTCACTGACAGCGACGACAGTCACGAACGGGGCGACATGAGCGTCATCGAGAGCACGGTGCGCGCGGACGACTCCGCGGCGCGTCGCCAACGCCACCGAGCAGCGCGCGCTCGTCGCGGAACTGCGCGACCACACTCGCGCGCGCCGCGCTCGGCGGACCCGAGGCATCCCGCGAGCGCCACGTCGCCCGTGGCAAGCTGCTCCCGCGCGAGCGCGTCGAGCGCCTGCTCGACGACGGCAGCCCGTTCCTCGAGGTCGCACCGCTGGCCGCGCACGACCTGTACGACGGCGACGCCCCCGGCGCCGGGCTCATCGCGGGCATCGGCCTCGTCGAGGGCCGCCACGTGATGGTCATCTGCAACGACGCCACCGTCAAGGGCGGCACCTACTACCCGATGACGGTGAAGAAGCACCTCCGCGCGCAGGAGATCGCCCTCGAGAACCGCCTGCCGGTGATCTCGCTCGTCGACTCCGGCGGCGCGTTCCTGCCGCTGCAGGACGAGGTGTTCCCCGACCGCGAGCACTTCGGCCGCATCTTCTTCAACCAGGCCACGCATGTCGTCCGCGCGGCATCCCGCAGCTCGCCGCCGTGCTCGGCAGCTGCACCGCCGGCGGCGCCTACGTGCCCGGCGATGAGCGATCAGACGGTGATCGTGCGCGGACCAGGGCACGATCTTCCTCGGCGGCCCGCCGCTCGTGAAGGCGGCCATCGGCGAGATCGTCACGCCCGAGGAGCTCGGCGGCGGCGAGCTGCACGCCCGCGTCTCCGGTGTCGCCGACCACCTCGCCGAGAACGACGAGCACGCGCTGCAGATCATCCGCGAGATCGTGGCGACGCTGCCCGGCACCCGCGACTCCGGCGTGGGACGTGCTACCGCATCCGCGACCCCGCGTCGCCGCAGAGGACGAGCTCTACGCGGCCGTGCCCACCGACGTCACCGCCGCCTACGACGTGCGCGAGGTCATCGCGCGCCTCGTCGACGGCAGCGAGTTCAGCGAGTTCAAGAAGGAGTACGGCGAGACGCTCGTCACCGGGTTCGCGCGGCTGCACGGGCACCCGGTCGGCATCGTCGCCAACAACGGCGTGCTGTTCTCCGCCTCCGCCCTCAAGGGCGCGCACTTCATCGAGCTGTGCGACCAGCGCGGCATCCCGCTGGTGTTCCTGCAGAACATCTCGGGCTTCATGGTCGGCCGGGATGCCGAGGCCGGCGGCATCGCCAAGGACGGCGCCAAGATGGTCACCGCCGTCGCCACGACGCGGGTCCCCAAGCTCACGGTCATCATCGGCGGATCGTTCGGCGCCGGCAACTACTCGATGTGCGGCCGCGCGTACTCGCCGCGCTTCCTGTGGTCGTGGCCCGCGAGCCGCATCTCGGTCATGGGCGGCGCGCAGGCGGCCTCGGTGCTCGCGACCGTGAAGCGCGATCAGCTCGAGGGCCGCGGCGAGACCTGGTCGGACGCCGACGAGGAGAAGTTCCGCGCTCCGATCCGCGACGACTACGAAGCCCAGGGCAGCCCGTACCACGCGACCGCGCGCCTCTGGGATGACGGCATCATCGACCCCGCCGACACCCGCCGCGTGCTCGGACTCGCCCTCGACGTGTGCTCGCGCACCCCGCTCGCGCCGCCGGCCTTCGGCCTGTTCCGGATGTGATGCCGTGGCCCACCGAAGAAGACACCGCCATGTTCGACACCGTGCTCGTCGCGAACCGCGGCGAGATCGCGGTGCGCGTGATCCGCACGCTCCAGCGCCTCGGCATCCGGTCGGTCGCGGTCTACAGCGACGCGGACGCCGACGCGCCCGCACGTGCGCGCTGGCCGACATCGCCGTGCGCATCGGACCCGCACCCGCCGACCGAGAGCTACCTCAGCATCGACGCGGTGCTCGCCGCGGCCGCGGCGACGGGCGCTCAGGCGATCCATCCCGGCTACGGCTTCCTCAGCGAGAACGCCGCGTTCGCGCGCGCCTGCGCCGACGCCGGCGTCGTCTTCATCGGCCCGGGCGTGCACGCGCTCGAGGCGATGGCCGACAAGATCAGCGCGAAGGCGCTCGTCGCCGAGCGCGCGGCGTGCCGGTGGTGCCCGGCACTCGGGCGCCGGACCTCGACGACGCGGCGCTCGCGGCGGCCGCCGACGAGCGTCGGCTATCCCGCTGCTCATCAAGCCGTCGGCCGGCGGCGGCGGCAAGGGGATGCAGATCGTGCGCTCCGCCGCCGAGCTCGCCCCCGCGCTCGCGTCGCGCCCGGCGCATCGCGTGCCGCGGCGTTCGGCGACGACACCCTGCTGCTCGAGCGACTCATCGAGCGCCCGCGCCACATCGAGGTGCAGGTGCTCGCCGATCGCGCCGGAACGACCATCCACCTGGGCGAGCGCGAGTGCTCCCTGCAGCGCCGTCACCAGAAGGTCATCGAAGAGGCGCCGTCGCCGCTGCTCGACGGTTCGACCACCGGCGCGACCCGCGCCCGCATCGGCGAGGCGGCCTGCGAGGTCGCCCGCAGCGTGTCGTACGAGGGTGCGGGCACCGTCGAGTTCCTCGTCGCCGACGCCGCGCCCGACGAGTTCTTCTTCATCGAGATGAACACCCGCCTGCAGGTCGAGCACCCGGTGACCGAGCTCGTGACCGGCGTCGACCTCGTCGAGCAGCAGCTGCGCATCGCCGCGGGCGAGCCGCTCGCGCTGGCGCAGGACGACATCGGGATGTCGGGGCACGCGATCGAGGCCCGCATCTACGCCGAGTCGCCGGCCCGCGACTTCGTCCCCGCCACGGGAACCGTGCTCGCGCTGCACGAACCGACGGGCGAGGGCTTCCGCGTCGACAGCGGACTCGTCGAAGGGCTCGTCGTCGGCGGCGCACTACGACCCGATGCTCGCGAAGGCGATCGCGTTCGGTGCCGACCGCGACGAGGCGATCAACCGACTCGACGCCCTGCTCGCGCGAGACCGTCGTGCTCGGGCCTCGACACCAACATCGACGAGCTCCGCTCCGTGCTGGCCGACCCCGACGTGCGGGCCGGGCGCCTCGACACCGGGCTGCTCGACCGCCGCGGCACCCCGGCGGCAGCCGTCGCCGACGACGACGACCTCGCGGTCGCCGCGCTCGTGCTCGATGCCGCTCGCGACGCCGGCTCCGGCCCGTGGGCTCGCGACGGCTGGCGCGCGGGCGGCGCCCGCCGGCGCTGCCGGCCACGGCATCCGGACCCCCGACGGCGTGCGCGACATCCCCGAGACGGGTTCGCCGTCGCCACCGGACCGCACCGGTACCGCGTGACCCACGACGGCGAGACCGAGACGTGCACGCCGTGCGCACGACCGGATCGGTCGCCTGTGGCTGCGCCGCCGTGCTCGCACCCTCGAGCTGGAGACGCCCGACCGTGCGGCCCGCACCGCCGAACTCCTCGCGCTCGATCGAGCGCGCCGAAGGTCCGCTCAGCCCCGAACTGCGCTCGCCCATGCCCGGCACCGTCGTGGCCGTGCCCGGTCGCCGACGGCGATCGCGTGGCGGCCGGCGACACGATCGTCACGGTCGAGGCCATGAAGATGGAGAGCGCGCTGACCGCCCCCGTCGCCGGCATCGCGCGGGTATCCGTGCGCGTCGGCGATCTCGTGCGCCGTGACCAAGTCGTCGCCGTCATCGAAGAAGACCGCACGAGGCCCCAGCGCCCACGAAGCGCAAGGCCCACCAAGAAGAAGGACGCCGTATGAACCACGCCACTCTTGAACAGTTTCGGCCTGACACCCGAGCAGCTCGACCTGCAGAAACGCGTTCGCGAGTTCGCCGACACCGTCGTCGCGCCCGCCGCGTACCAGTACGACACCGAGCGCCGCCTGCCGATGGAGATCATCGCGCAGATGGGCGAGATGGGGCTGTTCGGCCTGCCCTTCCCGAAGGAGTACGGCGGGCAGGGCGGGACCTACGTCGACCTCTGCATCGCGATCGAGGCGCTCGCGCGCGTCGACCAGAGCATCGCCGTCACGCTCGAAGCCGGGCGTCGGACTCGGCATCATGCCGATCTGCGCGGTACGGCACCGAGGAGCAGAAGAAGCGCTGGCTGCCCGACCTGCTCGCGGGCCGCGCGCTCGCCGGGTTCGGCCTGACCGAGGCCAACGCGGGCTCGGATGCCGCGCGGCACCGAGACCACCGCGGTGCTCGAGGGAGAGGGCGACGACGCCGTCTGGGTGATCAACGGCACGAAGCAGTTCATCACCAACTCCGGCACGCCGATCACGAGCGTCGTGGTCATCACCGCCGTCACCGGGGAGAAGACGGGCAAGGACGGCAACCTCAAGAAGGAGCTGACGTCGCTTCCTGGTGCCGACCGACACCCCCGGATTCATCGCCGAGCCGAGAGCTACGACAAGGTCGGCTGGCACACCTCCGACACCCACCCGCTCACGCTGACGGACGTGCGCGTGCCCGCCGCCAACCTGCTGGGCGAGCGCGGCCGCGGGCTACGCCAACTTCCTGCAGGTGCTCGACGAGGGCCGGATCGCCTTCGCCGCCCTGTGCGCCGGCGCAGCGCAGGGCTGCTTCGAGGAGGCGCTGCGCTACGCCAAGGAGCGCGTCGTGTTCGGCAAGCCGATCGGCGAGAACCAGTACGTCGCGTTCAAGATCGCCAAGATGCAGGCTCGGGCGCACACCGCGCACCTGGCGTTCATGGATGCCGCGCGCAAGATGGTCGCCGGAATGCCTTTCAAGATGGAGGCATCCATCGCCAAGATGGTCACGAGCGAAGCCGCCATGGACAACGCCCGCGACGCGACGCAGGTCTGGGGCGGCTACGGGTTCATGAACGAGAATGCGGTCGCCCGGCACTACCGTGACTCGAAGATCCTCGAGATCGGTGAGGGCACGACCGAGGTGCAGCTCATGATCATCTCGCGCGAGCTCGGGCTGGTCACGTAGGACCGACGGCAGAGAGAGGGAACCATGCGGGAGATCGAGCAGCGCGGTCTGTACTACGACGAGTTCGAGACCGAGGTGAAGTACCTGCACCGCCCCGGCCGCACCGTCACCGAGGCCGACAACGTGCTCTTCACGACCCTGACCATGAACACGCAGGCCCTGCACCTCGACGCCGCTGGGCGGAGACGCAGGAGTTCGGCCAGCGACTCGTCAACTCGATGTTCACGCTGTCGACCGTGGTCGGGCATGTCGGTCGCCCAGCTGACGCAGGGGACCATCGTCGCGAACCTCGGGTTCAGCGAGGTCGCGTTCCCGCATCCGGTGTATCACGGCGACACGCTGTACGCCGAGACGACCGTTGTCGACAAGCGGCTGTCGGCGTCCCGTCCGGGTCAGGGGATCGTGACGCTGTCCCACCTCGGACGGAACCAGCACGGCGCGACCGTGGTGCGGGCGATCCGCACGACGCTGGTCTGGACCGAGGAGGGGCATTCGCACAGAAGGCCGGGGCCACCGAGTGAGCGATGCGTTCACGCTCGGCCCCGCGCTGCTGTTCTGCCCGGCCGACCGCCCCGACCGGTTCGCGAAGGCGCTCGAGCGTGCGGACGCGGTGATCCTCGACCTCGAGGACGCCGTGGCGCCCGAGAACCGCGCGGCGGCGCGCGACGGCGATCGCGGCGGCCGAGCTCGACCCCGAGCGCGTGATCGTGCGGGTCAACGAGGTCGGCACGCCCGACTTCGACGCCGACCTCGCGGCGCTCGCCGACACGCCCTTCCGGCTCATCATGGTGCCGAAGGCGGATGCCGGCGCTGATCGGCAGGATCCCGGCCGGCTTCTCGGTCGTCGCCCTCTGCGAGTCGGCGGCGGGGGTCGTCGCGGCGCCCGCGCTCGCGGCAGGCGGACGGCGTCGTCGCGCTCATGTGGGGCGCGGAGGATCTCGTCGCGTCGCTCGGCGGCACCTCGAGCCGGCACGCCGACGGCAGCTACCGCGACATCGCCCGCACGGCTCGCTCCAACGTGCTGCTCGCCGCGGGCGCCGCCGGCATCCCGGCGATCGACACGGTGCACCTCGAGATCGAGGATCTCGATGGCCTGCGCGCCGAGGCCGAGGACGCCTCCGCATCCGGGTTCGCGGCGACCGCCTGTATCCATCCGTCGCACGTCGCCGTCATCCGCGACGCCTACCGCCCGACGCCCGAGCAGGTCGAGCGCGCCCGCCGCATCCTGGATGCCGCCGCAGGCGAGCAGGGCGTGTTCCGCTTCGAGGGCGGCATGGTCGACGGGCCGGTCCTGCGGCATGCCGAGGCCGTCGTGCGCCGCGGCCGAGCGGGCTAGCCGACCCGCGTCTCCATCGTCAGCTCCACCGCGCCCTCGACCTGCTCGGTCGTGAGCGTCACGGTCACGGCGCCGAGTTCGGCGAGCGACGACACGTGCGTGCCGCCGCAGGCGATCCGCACCTGGCCGCCGGGCAGCTCGGCGACCCAGTACCGGCGGTCGGTGAGCCCGTCGCCCTCGCGGTCGATCCGGATCTCGCCGCCGGCGGCGATCCAGGATGCGAGGGTCGCGTTGGCCGTCGCGGCGAGCCCCGCCGGGTCGTCGAGTGCCGCCGGGTCGAAGCCCTTCTTGCGGACCGACTTGCCGATCCGGTAGTCGTCGCGCGATCCGTTCTCGAAGATCGTCGAGTCTGTGATCGCCGTGCCGTCGAAGTCGGGGGAGCCGAGGCCGTCCGGCGCGGCCTCCTTCGACCAGGCACCGGCGAGCGCGGCGTTCAGCGCGAGCGACGCGAGGTGGCACCCCGAGTGCCCGGCCGAGAGCGGCGCGCGGTAGGCGGCGTCCACCTCCGCGGTCACGGTGTCGCCCTCGGCGAGGAGTCCCGGCTGCGCGACGACATGCGCGACGACGAACGCCCAGCCCTCGGTCCCCTTGCGCACCGGGATGTCGGCGCCGAGGAACAGCGCCGTGCCGTCGGTCGCGCCGACGACGCAGTCCAGCACGTCGACGGCCGCGTCTCCCGCGCGCAGCACGCCGCGATCCGGGCCCTGATCGGGCCACGCGGTGTCGACGGGATGGAACGGGGTCTGATCGAGGATCACCGCCGCGCGGCCGGGCTCGAAGTCACCCTCGATCTGCTCGACGTGCAGCACGCGAGCCTCGGCCGCGGTGGCGCCGGCCGGATAGAGGACGACGGTGTCGGAGGTGGGGAGGGTCACGCCACAACGCTAGCTGCCGGGCACGGCAGCCCGCAGGCGGGCGACCCGCGCGGTCGCGAGCTGACGTGCGGTGGGCGAACCGGATCCGGCGAGGGCGCGGCCGGCGATCCAGAGCACGATTCGGGTCAGGGTGATCGCCGGCCACCAGGCGCGACGCAGGCCGAGCAGGCGGCGGTACTCGACCGGGATGGATGCGACGGCTCCGGCGAAGAGGATCGAGTAGGCGGGGCCGGTGCCCGGCAGCGGCGGCGTCCGGATGAAGCGCACCGCCTCATCCACCCGCTCGTCGCGGCGGAGCACCCCTCGCGTGCGGAAGTCGTCGAGCTGCGCGCGCAGCTCCGCGCGGGTCGTCGGCGAATCGGGGGCGCCCACCAGCTCGCCGGCCTTCGCCCACTCGAGCACGTAGGCATCCGGACCGCCCGGGATCGGCCCGCCCCAGGTCTCGTGGCAGCCGAGGAACGCCTCGGTGAACGCAAGATGCACCCAGTGCAGCAGCTCGGGGTCGTGGGCGGAGTAGGCCTGGTCGCCGCTCCCGGCGGAGTAGCTGCCCGCAACCCGGTCGTGGAAACGCGACACCCGGGCGGACTCGCGCGTCGCCAGCTCGGTCGAGCCGAACGTGGTCGCGACGATCCAGCGGATCGTGCCGGTCAGCCGGCCGAGCGGGTCGCTCTTGTAGCGCGACCAGTCGTGCACGCCCGCCATCGCGCCGGGATGCAGCGTCTGCATGAGCAGGGCCCGGATGCCGGCGACGAGCGTCGGCATGCCCGCGTGCACCTCCCAGGCGGCCGACTCGGGACCGAAGAAGCCCTCGTCGTCGCCCTCGGCGATCGTGGCGATCCACGCTGCGCGCCCCTCGGGAGAGCCGGTGAGCGCGCCGAGCAGCTTGCGCCGCAGCGGGAGGAGGAGTGAGGGCACCCCCTCAGGCTACGTCGCGCTCATCGCCTGTTCAGCACAGCCCGTCGTCGGAGTGGAAGTAGCCCGGCGCGTAGAAGCTGCTGACGACGCCGCTCTCGACCACCATGATCACGCCCCACCTGTTGTCTTCCTGCCCGTCGAGCATCGCCACGGTGTGGCCGCCGCCGAGGTTCTCGGAGACGACGGTGTAGCCGCCGCTCGAAGCGTGGGCAACGACGTCCGCCAGGGTCGACCCGACCTCGTCGGCGTAGGTGAGTTCGATGTGGAGTCCGTTGCGGGTGTCGGCGCCGGTCGCCCGCGCGATGAACTGCGCGCCGGGTCCGGAGTTCTCGGGTGCAGGGGCTGCGAGCCGGAAGCCGCCCCAGTCCCAGATCGTCGTGGCGAGGGAGCAGTCCGTCGCCGCGATCGTGGAGACGGTCGGCTCGAGTTCGACGGCCTCGGAGATGAGGTCGACGGCCGAGGACGGGTCGGTCGAGTACGGCACGTCGACGATCTGCTCCTCGGTGGTCGCGCCGACGCTCACCGAGAGCGCGCTGATGACCACGAAGGACGGGATCAGGGGTGCCGGAGTCGACGTCGCTCCAGGCGCCGGGGTCTCGACCCCGGGCGGTGCGGCCGTCGGGTGCGGATCTGCCGGGCTGGGGCTGCAGGCGGTCAGGCCGGTCAGCAGCAGGGCGATCGCGGCGAACGTTGTCGTGCGCTTCATTGCTGTTCTCACGTCGGTGCCTCTCGACTCTCGTGTGCCTGTGCCTCCACAACGGATGAGCGTGCCGTTGGGGTTGACCCTGCCACGAAATCGACCCCCTGCGCAGCAGGACTTCGCCAGCGACAATGGAGGGGTGATCTCGACCGCGCTCGCCGCAGACCTCCGGGAGGCCGGGCTCTCCTGGACGCCGGTGTCGGGTGACGCGTTCCAGCTCGCGGGCGACGACTTCGAGGGCGACGTCTTCACGGTGAGCGACATGACGATCGAAGCCCACCACTACCCGAGCGGCACGATCCTCGGCTTCAACGGGACCACCGAGTGGGCGCTCGACTCGGTCGCACTCGACGACGCGCTCTGGCTGCCCCGCGAGGACCAGCTGCGGGATGCGCTCGCCGGCACCTTCGTCGGACTCGAACGTGACGTGCGCGACGACGGACGCGCCTCCTACGTCGTGACCGCGATGGTCGACGGCGAGGAGGCGCGTGTCGTGAGCGACGATGCGGCCGAAGCCTACGGCTTGGCCCTGCTGGCCCTCTTGCGCTCGCTCGCCTGAGCTGGCGCGTCGGTCGCCGACGGGGCTCCCGTCGGGGGTGCGAGGGTTCGGGATGCTGAGGCCGGCCGGCGCCGACGACGCACGATCCAGATGATCAGCGCCGCGATCGCCGCGAACGTGATCAGCCAGGGGAGCAGCACGCCGAGCACCACGAGCAGCCCGGCCCAGAACCCGACGAACGCGTTCCACCCGGTCGCGAGGCCCGACCAGAAGTCGCCGGGCACCGTCTTCGGCGCCTCGGCGTCGGAGCGCAGGTAGAGCGAGATCGTCGACATCGACACCTGGTCGTCGAGGTAGCGCTTCTGGGCTTCGAGGCTCTCGAGCTCGGCCTGGCGCGTGCTGATCGCGCTCTCCAGGGTGATGAGGTCGTCGATGTCCTTGGCCTGGACGATGAGGCCGTTGAGCCTCTCGATCGAGGCGCGCAGGGCGTTGATGCGGGCATCGAGGTCCTGGCTCGCGACCGTGACGTCGCTCGACGACAGCGCGACCTCGTCGGCGCGACCGAGCTCCTCGAGCTTGTCGAGCGTCGCCGTCAGCTTGTCGGCCGGGATGCGGAGCTCCAGGCTCGCGCTCCCCTTGTCGCCCTCGCTCGGCGCGTACTCGGTGCGGCCGTCCACGCGACCGCCGGCGGCCTCGACGATGCGCACCGCATCCCGAGACGCCGTGATCGGATCGTCGGCCGTGATGGTGACGCTGCCGGTGATGATGACCTGGCGGTCCTCGGAGGGGGTCGCGACGCCGTCCTCGTCGGCGATCGCGCCGTCGCCGCCCGCGTCGCCACCCGATTCGCCGCCTGCGACCCCACCCTGCTCTGGTGCCTGGGGAGCGGAGTAGTCGCCCGAGTCGCTGGCCCCGCCGCCCAGGGCGGAGGAGCATCCGGTGAGGGCCAGGACTGCGGCCAGAAGGACGGTGGATCCGATCAGTGTTCGCCTCATGGTGCTCACGCTAGGCACCGCGGCAGGTGAGCACCACCCAACGTTCGTCACGATTCGGGCGTCAGCCGCTAACGATTCGGACACGTGGCCGCCTGTGCGCCGACTGGACGCGCACTGGCAGCCTCATGCGAACGCGTCCCCGCCACGGGCACCCGGCATACCGTCGAAGGACCCCCACGAGGGAGAGAGATCGGAGCAGTCATGGGACTCATGGACGATGCCAAGGACACCGCCGATGCGACCGGCAAGAAGGTCGGCGAATGGGTGGACGACACCAAGGAGCGCGTCTCCGACAAGGTCGACGAGGTCAAGGCCGACGCCGACGTGAAGGCGGCCGAGGCGCACAGGGACGCCGTCGACGCCAAGAACGAGTACAAGGAAGATCTCCGGAACTCCTGAGATCGGTGCCCGGTAACCTGGGCGCATGGGGTGGCTGCGCGATCTGATCCGCAGACCACCCCTTCTCCATGTCGCTGTCGATGCGGGCGAGGGCTCGCCGGTCGTGATGGTGCACGGCATCGCATCTTCTTCCGTGACCTTCGAACGGCTGGTGCCGCTCGTCGAGCCCCACCACCACGTCGTCGCGATCGACCTTCTCGGTTTCGGAGAGTCGCCGACGCCCGAGGACGGCGAGTACACGATCGGCGAACATGTTGCCGCACTCGCCCACACGGTGCGCATGCTGCGTCTGCGCGAGCCGTTCGTGCTGGTCGGCCACTCCCTGGGCGCGCTGATCGCGACCCGGTACGCAGCCGAGCATTCCACCAAGGTGTCGAAGCTCATCCTGGTCAGCCCGCCGATCTACCTCCCGGCCGACACGATCGGCGCGGCGAGCGGCCGCACCGCGATGGGCATGTACTACCGCGCCTACGAGTACCTGCGCGAGAACAAGGACTTCACGATCCGGGCCGCAGCGCGGCTGGCCCGGCTGTCGCCGATCAAGAACCTCCTCGACGTCTCCGAGCGCAACTGGCGGGCGTTCACGCTGTCGCTGCAGAACTCGATCGAGACCCAGACGACCCTGAGCGATCTCGCCGAGGTGCGGGTGCCGATCCACCTCGTCTACGGATCGCTCGATCCGCTGCTGGCGCCCGCCGGCCTGAAGATCGCCGAGCAGCTGCGCAATGTCACGTCGCACCGTGTCGACGGCGGCGACCACGTCATCCGGCCCCGGATGGCCAGGGTCATCGCGACCGCAATAGGCTGACCGGATGCCCTCCCTCCCCAGCCACACCCTCGGCCGCACCGGCCGCTCCGTATCCGTCATCGGCCTCGGCACCTGGCAGCTGGGGGCCGACTGGGGCGAGGTGACCGAGGCCGACGCGCGTGCAGTGCTCGACGCGTCGCTGGATGCCGGGGTCACCTTCTACGACACGGCAGACGTCTACGGCGACGGGCGCAGCGAGTCGCTCATCGGAGCCTGGCGCCGTGACCGCGCCGACGACCGGATCGTCGTCGCGACGAAGATGGGCCGCCGCGTCGACCTGGATCCCGAGCTGTACACCATGCAGAACTTCCGTGTCGTGGATCGATCGCTCGCGCGCGAACCTCGGCATGGACACGCTCGACCTCGTACAGCTGCACTGCCCGCCGCCCGCGGTCTACTCGATCGACCGGGTCTTCGACGACCTCGACGTGCTCGTCGCCGAGGGCGCGCTGGCCGCGTACGGTGTGAGCGTCGAGACCTCGGCGGAGGCGCTCACGTCGATTGCGCGGCCCCACGTCGCGAGCGTGCAGATCGTGCTCAACGCGTTCCGGCTGAAGCCGCTCGATGAGGTGTTGCCGACCGCTCTCGATGCCGGGGTCGGCATCATCGCGCGGGTCCCGCTCGCGAGCGGACTGCTCAGCGGCCGGTACACCCACGACACCGAGTTCGCGGCCGACGATCACCGCAACTACAACCGTGACGGCTCCTCGTTCGATCGCGGCGAGACCTTCGCGGGCGTCGACTACGACGAGGGCGTCGAGGGCGCGAAGGAGTTCTCGGCCCTCGCCGCCGCGGCAGGGCTGGAGCCGGCGCAGGCCGCTCTCGCCTGGCTCGCGCAGCTGCCGGGCGTGAGCGTGGTCATCCCCGGCGCGCGCAACCCGCAGCAGGCGATCGCGAACGCGTCTGCGGGCGGGGTGGCCCAACTCGGCCCCGAGTTCACGGCCGCGGTGCGCGAGCTCTACGACCGGCGCTTCCGCGCGGCCGTGCATTCGAGCTGGTAGTCAGCGCGGCGTGATCTCGTCGAGGTACGCGTGCGCCTCCGCGAGCAGGTCGCGCCAGGCGTCCTCGCCGCGTTCGAGCGGCATCTCCACCCACTCGCGCATCTCGCGGCCGCGCATGACGACGCGCGGTGCTGCTCCTGATGTGTCGAGCTCGTTCGCGCGTGCCTCGGGAACCTTGACCATCAAGTTGCCTTCGTGGTTCACGACGGCGAAGATCTTGCCGCGCAGGCTCAGCCCCTCGGTGGAGAACATCCGGCCCCAGGCGACGCCGGGCCGATTCAGGTAGGGCTCGGCGAGGCGGGCAAGCAGGGCGTCGGCGGGGTCTCTGTCGGCAGTGCCTCGATCGGTCATGATGATCCCTTCAGTGCGGTGACCTCGATCTCGATCTTCATCCGGGGGTCCGACAGTCCGGCCTCGATCATCATCGCGGCCGGGCGCACCTCACCGAAGACAGCGCGCAGGGCGGGCCAGCTTTCCTCGAAGACGGCGGCATCCGGCAGCACATAGGTGACACGCACCACGTCGGCGAACGACGCTCCAGCCTCGGTCAGCGCGGTGCCGATGTTGCGAAGGCACTGCTCGGTCTGACCGGCCAGGTCGTCGACGATCGTCATGGTCGAGTAGTCGAAGCCCGTGGTGCCGGATACGAACACCCAGTCGCCGACCACCACCGCGCGCGAGTAGCCGATCTGCTCTTCGAACGTGGAGCCGGAGCTGATGATGCGACGGGGCATGGGTCTCTCCTCTCGATCGAGCCACTCGAACAGCAGCTCGCGGGTGGTCTCGGGGGCGTCCCGGTGCGGGGAATGCCCGGCCCCGGGGATGATTCGGTACTCCAGCTCGGCGGCGTCCTCGCCGACCTCATAGCCGTCGGCCGGTTCGAGCATCGTGTAGACCTCGGGGTCGCCGCCGAGCACCAGTGTCGGTACCGGGATGCGGCGGGCGAGGTCGCGCAGATCCCACCGGTCCGGATCGCCGAACGTGCGACGCACGGCACCCGGGTCGACGTCGGCGATCGAGGAGAGCTTGGCCGCGATGTCGCGGTCGTCCCAGTGCGGTTTCGCGGCGCGCAGCGACTGCGGCGTGAGCAGCAGCTCCGATGCCTGGTCCGCGGAGACGGCGACGAGCTGGTCCGCGGGCACGTACCAGACCGGGTCGAGCAGCACGAGACGCCGGGTCCAGCCCGGGTCCTCGGCGGCGATCGCGGTCGAGACGCTCCCGCCCAGCGAGTGCCCGATCACGAGGTCGTATGGCCGGCCGGCCGCTGTCGCGCCTCGCACGTCGGCGACGTACGCGTCGATCGGGTACCCGGGCGCCGCGCCGCGCCCGGCGTGTCCCAGCAGAGCGACCGTCTCGGTCTGCCAGCCCGCCTCCTCCAGCCACCCGCGCACGCGCCACCAGCCGGCGGGGGAGGAGCCCAGGCCGTGGATGAGGAGTGCGCGCTTCACGCCGGGTCTCCATCCAGGAGCCTCGCCACCCCGGCGAAATAGTGGTCGGCGTCGAAGCCGGGCAGGAGCGTCGACTGCAGGATGAAGCCCTGCCCGAGGCCGAGGAAGACGGGGACCAGGTCGTCCGCCCAGGCCGCCGCGGCATCCGGCGCCAGCCCTCGCCGCTGGGTGCCCCAGCTGGCCAGGTAGGGCCCCATCACCTTGCGGACCTCGGCGAAGATCGGGCCGATCATCAGGGAGACCTCGGGATCGGTGACGGCCTCGCCCCAGAGCTGCACGAGGAGACGGGGATCCCGGACCTCGCTCGTCAGCCCCGTCATCATGAGGCGGAGCATGCTGCTCGGAGGCGGGAGCTCGCCGCCCTCGCGCAACCGTTCGCCGACCTCGAGCATGCGGTTGCCGAGAATGCGCTGCGCGACAGCGAGGGCGATCTGCTGCTTGCCGTCGAAGTGCAGATAGATGGCGCCGGCCGAGAGGCCGGAGTCGGCGATGATGTCGGCCATCGAGGTGCGGTGGAAGCCCTTCTGGGCGAAGCACCGCAGCGCGGCGTCGACGATCTGGTCACGTCGCGCCTCGCGGTGCTGTTCGCTGACCTTCGGCATCTCGCTCCGACTCTATCGATCGCCCGACGGCCGGGCCTTGACGTGGAGACCACGCGGGTCCATTATAAAGAACGAACATTCGTTTTGCGAAGAGGCGCAGAGGATGCGCAGAGAAGGGGATGCCATGTCGCTCCACAGCCCATCCAGCGGTCCCACGCCGTGGAGCCGCGTCGTCGCGATCGCCGTCGTGCTGGCGACCGCCGTCTCCGTCATCGTGCTGGCCTTCCTGTGGCCGGCGATCACGTCGGAGGTCCGGGGGTTGCCGCTCGCCGCGGTCGGCCCGGCGCCGCAACTCGATCAGCTGATCGGGGGCATCGACGAGCACGCCCCCGGAGTCTTCGAGGTCACCACCGTCGACGACCGGGACGCGGCCGTCGTGGCCATCGAGCAGCGCGAGGTCTACGGGGCGATCGTGCTCGGCGCGCAGCCAGAGGTGCTCACCTCGTCCGCCGCCAGTCCGGTCGCCGCGCAGGCGCTCGGCGCCGTCGCAGCACAGCTCCAGGCGCAGCTGCAGCAGGCCGCGGTCGCGCAGGCCGCCCAGGCAGGCGTCGAGCCGCCCACCGTCACCGTCGCCGTGACCGATGTCGTCCCGCTCGCCGAGACCGACGCGCGGGGAATCGGACTCGCCTCCTCTGTGCTGCCGCTCGTCATCGGCGGACTGCTCGGCGGTGTGCTGACCGCACTCGCGCTGCGCGGGGCGGCGCGCCGGGTCGTCGCCCTCGTCGTTTACGCGGCGGTCGCGGGTGCCGCGATCACCGGGATCCTGCAGGGGTGGTTCGGGATCCTCCAGGGCTCCTACCTGCTGAACGCATCCGCGGTGGCGCTGTCACTGCTCGCCGTGGGCGGCAGCGTGCTAGGGCTGGCATCGGTCATCGGCCGGCCCGGACTCGCACTCGGCGCCGTGACCTTCATCCTGTTCGCGGTCCCGCTCGCGTCGGCGGCGACTCCGGTCGAGTTCCTCCTCGAACCGTGGGGTGCGGTGGGGCAGTGGTTCCCGCCGGGAGCGGGTGCGACCCTGCTGCGCGATCTGTCGTACTTCCCCGGAGCCGACGCGACATTCCCCTGGCTCGTGCTCGGGGCCTGGGCCGTGCTGGGCCTGCTGCTCGCGCTGCTGGGCCGTGCGCTCGACCGCGTCGTGGAAGACGCTGCCACCGTCTGACTCCGCCGACGGCTGGGTCCTCCTCTTGGGGGACCGGGCCGTTCTGTGGTTGGCTGTGCCCGGCAGCACGAATCAGGGCGTGCCGCCGAGGAGCCGTGGACGTGGCTGATCAGAGAGTCGACGCCAACTCCATCCGCGAGGCGGTGGAGCTCTTCTCCGCGCGCATGGTCGCCGATCCCGACCTGGCCGACATCTTCGCCACGGCGGACCTGCCCGACCTCCGAGCGCACCAGCAGGCGTTCCTCCTGCATGCCCTGGGCGGCCCCGACCTCTACTCGGGTCGCGGCATGAAGGACGCGCACAGTGACCTCGGCATCACCGACGCGCAGTTCGACCGGGCGATCGGTCACCTGCTCTCGAGCCTCGAAGAAGTGGGCGTCGACCGGGATGTGGTGGAGCGTGCGGCGGCGGACACCGAGGCCCTGCGCGCACTGATCGTCAGCGCCCTCTAGCTCGGCTGGGTCGCAATCGCGTCGGTATCGGGGATCGAACTCGCGTCTCGATCACGGAGATCGGGTAGCGCACGGTGGAAGACGGCCGCCACGATGACGGCGAGCAGCGCGAACCCCGCGGACGCCCAGAACGCGCCGCCCGATCCGACGCCGTCGACCAGGAAACCCGCGATGGCGGAGCCCGCCGCGGCGCCTATCAACTGGCCGGTGCCCACCCAGCCGTAGGCCTCGGCCGTCTCACTGAATTTGACGCTGGCCGAGACCGCGGCGAACATGACGGCCAGTGCCGGGGCGAGGCAGACGCCCGCGACCACGAGGGTGATCGCCAGCGACCAGAATTCCCACGCGAAGATCGCGAGGGACGCGCCGACGAAGACGACGAAGACGCGGCGGGCAAGTGCCCATGGCCCGATCGGCAGGTTGCCGAACGCGAGGCCGCCGATGAGGGACGCGATCGCCCAGATCGCGAGAACGAAGCCAGAGTCGGCGCTGCCCTCGCCGAATGACGCGACGACTCCGACCTCGATCGCCGCGGCGGACCCGACCACCAGGAAGCCCACGACCGTCGCGACGAGTACCGCCGGGCGGGTCAGCACGGCGCCGAACCGGCGCTTGCTGCGCGGGATCCGCACTCGGCCGACCTCCGGCGACATCACGAACCAGGCGCCGCCGCCGACGAGGAACACGACGGAGAGCAGGACGCCCGCGACCGTCGACACCTGAGTGCCGACGAAGGTGACGACGACCGGGCCCGCGATCCAGATGATCTCCTGCGCGGACGCGTCGAGGGAGAAGAGCGGGGTGAGCTGGCGCGAGTTCACCATCTTCGGGTAGATCGTGCGCACCGCCGGCTGGATCGGCGGGTAGCTCAGCCCGGTGATCGCGCCGAGGATGACGTAGCCCCAGAGCGGGAGCAGGACGAGGCCGATGGTCGAGAGGGTCAGCGCGCAGATCGTGATCGTCGTGATCAACACGCGGCCGCATGCCGAGCACGCCCATCAGGCGGCTCGTCAGCGGACCGGAGATCGCCTGCCCGATGCTCGTCGCGGCGAGCACGATGCCCGCGGCCGCGTAGGACTCGAAGATGCTCTCCATGTGGAGCAGGAAGCCGAGCGAGATCATGCCGCTCGGGAAGCGCGCGGTCAGTTGCGCGGCGATGATCCGGGCGACCCCCGGAGTTCGCAGCAGAGCGACGTAACTGTTCACAGCCTTCCCACTCTAGTGACGGCCACAGTCGGCGCTGAGCGTCGCGGGCGCCGGGCAGGATGTCGGCGGCGAGAGGCAGGATCGGCCCTGTCGCAGTGGTGCCCGATGGCCGCTGGAGCCTGTGGAATCTGTGCATAAGTCCGCGGACTTATGCACATTCTGTGGACGACACGCCCACTACATGTTGTGGTTGCCACCATGTCGGTACCCCGATATATAGTGATGAAACCGCGCGGCCATCAGGGGATGCCGGAGCGGCATTTCAAGCCGGCGGCGACGCTGGAACGCGGTCGATTTGACGTGCCATGAGGCACGCGGTGGTTCAACGCAATGCGGTCAAACAGAGGGAGATGGGTCGAGTGAGCATCACGGTCGTCAAGCGCAACGGAGAGCGCGAGCCATACGACGCCAACAAGATCAACCTCGCGATCGAGCACGCCAGTCAGGGCCTCGACGAGAACATCACCTGGGTCACCCAGATCGCGTCCGAGCTCGAGCTCACGCTGTTCGACGGCATCACCACCCAGCAGCTGGATGAGGCGGTCATCCAGGTCGCGCTGCAGAACGTGAAGGACGACCCCCAGTTCGACACGGTCGCCGCCCGCCTCCTGCTGAAGACCATCTACAAGCGCGTGCTCGGCGACTACGAGACCGACGCCGAGCTCAAGGCGCTGCACGCCGAGCACTTCCGCTCCACCATCGAGCGCGGCGTCGCCGAGACGCTCTTCGACCCGCGCTTCCTCGACCTCTACGACCTGGAGCGTCTCGCCGCCGCGCTCGAGCCCTCTCGCGACGGGCTGCTGAAGTACATCGGCGTCGTCACGCTGAACAACCGCTACGGCATCAAGGCGCGCAACAACGACCCGCTCGAGGTTCCGCAGTTCTTCTGGATGCGCATCGCGATGGGACTCGCGCTCAACGAGGCCGACCCCACGTCGCACGCCCTCGACTTCTACACGAAGATGTCCAAGCTCGAGTACCTGGCCGCCGGATCCACGCTGGTCAACGCGGGCACCGCGTACCCGCAGCTCTCCAACTGCTTCGTCATGGAGATGCAGGACGACATCGAGAACATCGCCAAGAGCGTGCGCGACGTCATGTGGCTCACGAAGGGCACCGGCGGCATCGGTCTCTCGGTCACCAAGCTGCGCTCGCAGGGCTCGCCGATCCGATCGAACAACACGACCAGCACCGGCCCCATCCCGTTCATGCACACCATCGACTCTGTGCTGCGGGCGGTCAGCCGCGGCGGCAAGAAGTTCGGCGCCCTCTGCTTCTACATGGAGAACTGGCACCTCGACTTCCCCGAGTTCCTCGACCTGCGGCAGAACTCCGGTGACCCGTACCGCCGCACCCGCACGGCGAACACGGCCGTCTGGATCAGCGACGAGTTCATGAAGCGCGTTCAGAACGACGACGACTGGTACCTGTTCGACCCGCTCGAGGTCGGCGACCTGAACGAGCTCTACGGTGCCGCCTTCTCCGCCCGCTACGCCGAGTACGTGGCGATGGCCGAGGCCGGCGAGCTGCGCATGTTCCAGAAGATCGGGGCGCGCGAGCAGTTCAAGTCGATCCTGATCTCCCTCCAGACCACCAGCCATCCGTGGCTGACCTGGAAGGACACGATCAACAACCGCGCCCTCAACAACAACACCGGCACGATCCACCTGTCGAACCTCTGCACCGAGATCTGCCTCCCGCAGGACGCCGAGAACATCTCGGTCTGCAACCTCGCCTCGATCAACCTGTCGACCCACCTGCGGGTCGACGCGAACGGCACGCTCGGCTTCGACTGGGATCTGATCGACGAGAGCGCGCGAAGTGCCGTGCGCCAGCTCGACAACCTCATCGACATCACCGAGTCGAGCGTCGACGAGGCGGACCACGCCAACAAGGAGAACCGCGCGATCGGTCTCGGCGTCATGGGCTTCACCGACGTCGTCGAGAAGCTCGGCTTCAGCTACGAGAGCGAAGAGGCCTACGACCTCATGGACGAGATCATGGAGCACGTCTCGTACGCCGCGATCGACGAGTCCGCCGACCTCGCCCAGGAGCGCGGCTCGTACAACAACTACGCCGGCAGCCGCTGGTCGCAGGGACTCGTGCCGTTCGACTCGATCGCGCTCACCGAGGCCGACCGCGGCGTCGAGATCAAGGTCAACCGCACGACCCGGCTCGACTGGGACACGCTGCGCGTCAAGGTGAAGAGGGGGATGCGCAACGCGACGCTCATGGCGATCGCGCCCACCGCATCCATCGGTCTCGTCGCCGGAACGACGCCGGGGCTCGACCCGCAGTTCTCGCAGATCTTCAGCCGCGCGACCTCGAACGGCAAGTTCCTCGAGGTGAACCGCAACCTGGTCGTCGACCTGCAGAAGCTCGGGATCTGGGACTCGACGCGCGAGGCGATCCTGCGGTCGCAGGGCGACATCCAGAACATCGACGCGATCCCCGACTCGCTGAAGAGCGTGTACAAGACGAGCTTCCAGCTGTCGCCGTACTCGTTCCTCGAGGTCGCGGCCCGTGCGCAGAAGTGGATCGACCAGTCGATCAGCCGCAACATGTACCTCGAGACGCGCGACCTCGGCGACATGATGGACATCTACTTCGCCGCCTGGGAGCGGGGCGTCAAGACGACCTACTACCTGCACATGAAGCCGCGTCACACCGCCGAGCAGTCGACGGTCAAGGTGAACAAGAGCGAAGAGATGGATGCTTCGGCAGTGAAGCCCGCGGTCGACGAGGGTGCGGTCACGTCGGCCGCTACGCAGGCGCCGGCCCGTCGCGGATTCGGAGGGCTGAAGTGAATCAGGTCGGATCGATCGTACGAGGTCCCCGTGGATCCCATGGACGACCTGCAGTGCGACAGCTGCCAGTAATGGGCATCCTCGGAACAGGCATCTCGGAAGGCCTGCTGCTCAAGCCCGTCCGCTACCAGTGGGCGATGGACCTGTACGACCAGGCCGTCGCGAACACCTGGTTCCCGAACGAGATCCAGCTCGGCGAGGACATCGCCGACTTCAAGAAGATGACCGACGAAGAGCGTCACGCCATCACGTTCCTGATGTCGTACTTCAACCCGAACGAGCTGCTCGTCAACAAGGCGCTCGCGTTCGGCGTCTACCCGTACGTCAACGCGCCCGAGGCGCACCTCTACCTCGCGAAGCAGATGTGGGAGGAGGCCAACCACTGCATGTCGTTCGAGTACGTCCTCGAGACGTTCCCGATCGACCGCAAGGAGGCCTACGCCGCGCACGCCGACATCCCGTCGATGGCACGGAAAGAGGAGTTCGAGGTCTCGTTCATCCGTCGCATGACGGAGCAGACCCTCGACATCACGACGACCGAGGGCAAGCAGGACTTCATCCGCAACCTCGTGGCGTACAACATCATCCTCGAGGGGATCTGGTTCTACTCGGGCTTCATGGTGGCGCTGTCGTTCCGCCAGCGGAACCTGCTGCGCAACTTCGGATCGCTCATGGACTGGGTCGTGCGCGACGAGATCTCTGCACCTGAAGTTCGGCATCAACCTGATCCTGACGGTGCTCGACGAGAACCCCGACCTGCAGACGGCCGAGTTCGCGTCGGAGATCAAGAAGATGATCACCGACGCCGTCGAGATGGAGGAGGAGTACAACAACGACCTGCTCCCGAACGGCATCCTCGGGCTCAACGCCAGCTACATCAACCAGTACGTCAAGTACCTGGCCGACCGCCGGCTCGAGGAGCTCGGCTTCGACCCCGAGTACAACGTGACGAACCCGGCCAAGTGGATGGCGACCGCGAACGACACCCTGCAGCTGGTCAACTTCTTCGAGTCGACGAACACCTCGTACGAGTCGAACGCGTCGGCGAGCGGCAAGAAGAAGGACTAGTCGCCGGCCCTGATCCGGCCGGCGTTCACCACTCAGGCGGCCATCAGCCCAGCAGCGCCTTCATCTGGTCGGCGATGAGCAGCGTGGCGCGCTTCGGGTTGAGGCGCGAGAAGCGGTCCATGAACTTGGCGTCGCTGCCGATGCCGAACCCGGAACGCGCCCTTCTCCATGCCCTCGATGATCTGACGGCCGGCGTCGGCGGGGGTGACGGTCTTGGGGAGCTTCTTGCCCTCCATCGCCGCCATCATCTTGGCCGTGTCGACCCCGGAGTTCGCCGGTGATGTTGGTGCCGACGCCGCCGGGGAACACCACGGTGACAGCGACAGGCGTGTCCTGCAGCTCGGCGAACAGCGCCTCGGTGAAGAGCTTCACGGCCGCCTTCGAGGCGCCGTAGGCCGCCTGGCCCGGCACAGGCAGGAACCCGCCCATGCTCGACACGTTGAGCAGCCCGGCTTCGGGACGCGTGAGCAGCTCGGGCAGGAACGCCTTCGACATGTTGACGACGCCCCAGAAGTTGACGTTCATGACACGTTCGATGATCTCGAAGTCGAGGTCCTGGATCTTCACGAACGGCTGGATGATGCCCGCCACGTTGAAGAGGCCGTCGACCTGGCCGTGAGCCTTGATCACGGCGGCGGGAAGTGCGAGCACGGCCTTGCGGTCGGACACGTTGAGCGGGTGGGTCGTGAGGTTCTTGCCAGCGTTCGCGAGCTTCGCGGTCTCGGCGAGTCCCGCCTCGTTGAGGTCCACGGCCGCGACGCGTGCACCGCGCTTCAGGAGTCCGAGGGCGACCTCGCGTCCCATGCCGTTGCCGCCGCCGGTGACGACGAAGACCTTGTCCTTGATCTGCACTGATCTGTCCTTGCTCTCGGGTGACGCCGGATTCTCGGCGTGCCAGTAGCGTACATCGATGTACGTTTCCCGCATACTGGGGGAATGAGAGTTCGCAGCGATGCGGTCCGGAACCGCGAGGCGCTGATCGCGGCCGCGCGGCAGGTTTTCGAGGCGGACGGCATCGACGCTCCGCTCGAGGACGTGGCGGCTGCCGCCGGTCTCAGCCGAACCAGCCTGCATCGCGCGTTCGCATCGCGCTCCGAGCTGCTCGCCGCGATCTGGGCGTCGGATGTCGAGGAGACCGAGTCGGACGCCGAGCGTTTCGCCGCGCGCCCCGACGCTTTCGTCGCTGATCCTCGAGAGCACCCTCGCGCAGCAGGTCGACCGGCGCTCCATCCATCCGAGCACCGCGCAGATCGAGAGCGCCGATATCGTCGCTCTCGCGGCACGCTTCGTCGCCGCGATCGAGACGACGGTCGAGATCTCGCGCGCTGCCGGTGTGCTGCGAGCCGACATCTCGAATGCAGCGGGACTCCGCGCGGTCGGAATGGCGATCTGGGCGGTATGGAACGTCGCCGATCGCACCGAGCGCCAGGCTGTCGCTCGCGAGGTGAGCGCGTTGCTCCTTCGCGGCCTGCTCACCTCCGCGTGGGCGGACGCGCATCCCGAGAGCGTGTCCCTGTAGCCCGACGTCGGCGGTCTCCACTGAGATGGGACCATGAACCGCTACATGACCGAGAAGTGGTCCTGGATCGACGGCTCGCACGAGTTGCGGGACGGCATCCTGGAGCAGCTGACCGACGCCGACCTGTCCTTCTCGCCCGGCGGGGACAACCTCACCCTCGGCGCCCTGCTACGGCAGATGGGCGAGGTCCAGCATGCGTACCTGCAGGGGCTGAAGACCTTCACGCAGGACTGGGAGTTCCGCAACACCGAGGAGGGCCTGGAGGGCAGCGTCGATCGGCTGACGGCGTGGTTCCACGAACTCGACGCGGAGATGAAGGCGGTCACCTCGGCATTCTCCGACGAGGACCTCACCGGCAAGACCGTCAAGCGGGCCAGCGGCTACGAGATGCCCATCGAGATGTCACTCGAGGTCTACATCCAGGCGCTCCTGATCTTCCTGGGCAAGGCCGTCATCTATCTCAAGGCCATGAGCAAGCCGTTGCCGCCGGCCGTCCAGGAGTGGATCTGGTAGCTAGGGCGTGAGCGCCTTGCGGATTCGCTGCACGCTCACCGGCCCCGCAGCGCCGAGGTGTTGCGCGAAGAGGGACAGGCGCAACTCCTCCAGCATCCAGCGCACGTCGGCGAGGCGCGGCTCGGCGTCCGGCTCGAGCGGCAGCGTGCCGCCTGCGTCGAGGTACAGCTCGGTCGCCTGCTCGACCTCGGTCTGCCACTGGCGGTCGCGGCCGGGGTTGTCGGCGAGCTTGTCGACGCGGTGCTGGATGCCGGCCAGGTAGACCGGCACGCGTCGCATGCGGGTGACGCCGGTCGCCCGCACGAAGCCGGGGTGCACGAGCCCCTCGAGCTGCGCCCGCGCATCGGCGAGCGGACCCATGAGCGAGATGCTGGATGCGGCAGAGATCGCGCGGTCCAGAGCACGCGCGCCGTCGAGCACCTTCGCGACGGTGCCGACCAGGTCGAAGAGTCCGTCCATCAGTCCGTCCGATGCCTCGGCGCGCACGGTCTCGAAGTCGGCGCGGGTGAAGGGGCCCGCCCGTCGAGCTGGGTCGTCGAGGATCGCGAGCAGGGCATCATCGAGCAGCGCAGCCGGCGACCGGTAGGGGCTCGACGCGAGCAGCAGCTTCTCGGGCGCCGTCAGGTGCTCCTGCACGTACGACAGCGGGCTGGGCAGAGCGAGGGCGAGCAGGCGTCGCACCCCGAGCGGGTGCGCACGCTGCTGCTCGACCGCGGTCGCGAAGACGCGGAGGGCGACATCTGCCCCCTCGTCCACCAGCGCCGGATAGCCACGAACTGTGCCGGTGCCGACCGTGCTCTGCGACGACCGTCGGGATCTCGTCCATGTCCCACGTCGTGATGCCCGTGCGTTCGATCGAGCGGTCCGGCCCGGATGTCGCGGTCGCCTGTCGCGACGCTCGTGCGGGTGCGGTCGGCGAAGCGGGTCTGCAGCTCGCCGAGGTCCTTCGAGGTGCCGAGCCGCTTGCCGCGGTCGTCGATCGCGGCGAACGTCATCCGCAGGTGCGCGGGCACCCGGTCGAGCTCGAAGTCGTCAGGGGAGGTGGGGGTGTAGGTCTGCGCTCGGATGGCCTCCGCCAGCGCGGTCTCGAGTCGCGTCGCACCGCGGCGCTCCTCGATCAGCGGTCCGAGCTTGCGCGCCCAGTCGGCGGCCGGCACCACGTTCTTGCGGATCGCCTTCGGCAGAGCCTTGAGCAGCGCGGTCACGAGTTCTTCGCGCAGGGCCGGCACCAGCCAGCTGAAACCGTCCGGCTCGACCCGGGCGAGCAGCGCCAGCGGGATCTCCACCGTCACCCCGTCGTCCTCGGCGCCCGGCTCGAAGCGATAGGCGAGGCGGAACCGCTGGTCGCCCTCGCACCCACTCGGCCGGGTAGCCGTCGCGTGTCGATCTGGGCTTCGGGCTCGACCTCTTCGTCGAGCAGGGCGGCGCGGGTCATGGTCAGCAGGTCGGGCGTCGCCGCGCGTGCGTCCTTCCACCACTTCTCGAAGCCGCGCACGTCGGTGACCGAGGCGGGCAGCCGCCGATCGTAGAAGTCCACGACCGCCTCGTCGTCGACCAGGATGTCGCGGCGCCGGGTGCGCTCCTCGAGCTCGGTGAGCTCCTCCCGGAGCGCCCGGTTCTCGCGGTCGAACGCGTAGAGCGCGTTCTTGTCGATCGCGTACGGCCAGTCTCCGTCGACGAGTGCGTGCCGGATGAACAGCTCGCGCGCCTGCTCCGGGTCGATCCGGGCGAACTGCACCTTCCGCTTCGGCACGATCGGAACGCCGTAGAGCGTCACCTTCTCGTCCGCGATCGCCGAGCCCTGCTTCTTCTCCCAGCGCGGCTCCCCGTAGCTGCGCTTCACGAGGTCGCCGGCCAGCGCCTCTGCCCAGGCGGGGTCGATCGCGGATACGGTGCGCGCGAACAGGCGGCTCGTCTCGACCAGCTCGGCGGCCATCACGGCGGGCGGCGCCTTCTTGGCGAGCGCCGAGCCGGGGAAGATCGCGAACCGCGTGTTGCGTGCGCCCAGGTACTCGCGCATGACCCGTTTGTCAGGCTTGCCGCCCGGCCCGGCCTTGACCCTCTCGTCGCGCAGTCCGATCCGCGACAGAAGTCCGGCCAACAGTGACCGATGGATGCCGTCACGGGTCGACCTGTTGGCCGCTCCGGCCTTGTAGCGACCCGGCCCGCAGGATCTGGCGGTAGAGGTCCTGCCACTCGCGCACCCGCAGGTAGTTGAGGTACTCGCTCTTGCACAGCCGCCGGAATGCGCTGCTCGAGAGCACGCGCTGCTGCTCCTCGAGGTGGTTCCACAGCGCGAGGAACGACAGGAAGTCGCTCGTCGGATCCGCGAACCGGGCATGGGCCTGATCCGCCTGGGGACGCTTGGCGAGCGGACGCTCGCGCACATCCTGAATGCTCAGTGCGGCGACGATCACCGCCACCTCGCGCACGACGCCGTGCTTCTTCGCCTCGACGACCATCCGGCCGAAGCGCGGGTCGACGCGGGAGCTGCACCAGGTCTCGCGGCCGAGTTGGCGTGATGCGGGTGTGCTTCGTGGTCGGGTCGATCGTGATCGCGTTCAGCTCGCGCAGCAGGTCGACGCCGTCCTGGATGCCGCGCGAGTCCGGCGGCTGCAGGAAGGGGAACCCGGCGATGTCGCCCAGCCCGATCGAGATCATCTGCAGGATGACGGCGGCGAGGTTGGTGCGCAGGATCTCGGGATCGGTGTATTCGGCGCGCCGGTCGAAGTCGTCCTCCGAGTAGAGCCGGATCGCGATCCCGTCGCTCGTGCGCCCCGCGCGCCCCGATCGCTGGTTCGCGCTCGCCTGGCTGATCGCCTCGATCGGCAGCCGCTGCACCTTCGCCCGCGCGCTGTAGCGCGAGATGCGGGCGGTGCCCGCGTCCACCACGTACTTGATCCCGGGAACGGTGAGGCTGGTCTCGGCGACGTTCGTCGCCAGCACGACCCGGCGCCGGATGCCGGGGGCGCGTTTGGTCTCGAACACCCGGTGCTGCTCGGCCGAGCTCAGCCGCCCGTAGAGGGGGAGCACCTCGGTCTCGGGGCCGGACGCCGCCCGCACGGCGTCCTCGGCATCCCGGATCTCGTTCTCCCCCGAGAGGAAGACCAGCACATCGCCCGCCGGCTCGCGGGCGAGCTCGGCCAGGGCATCGGTGATGCCCTGGAGGTCGTCACGGTCGTCGCGGATCGGTGATCGCGCGCTCGTCGTGGAGGCATCGGCTGGCGCGTCGTCGAAGAACTCCGAGTCCGCATCGAGGGCCTCCAGACGGCCGGTAGCGGATCTCGACCGGGTACGTGCGGCCCGAGACCTCGACGACGGGTGCGTCGTCGAAGTGGCGCGAGAAGCTCTCGGGGTCGATCGTCGCGCTCGTGATGATCAGCTTCAGGTCGGGGCGACGGGGGAGCAGCTGCTTGAGGTAGCCGAGGAGGAAGTCGATGGTGAGGGATCGCTCGTGCGCCTCGTCGAGGATGATCGTGTCGTAGCGGCGCAGCTCGCGGTCGCGGTGGATCTCGGCGAGCAGCACACCGTCGGTCATGAGCTTGATGCGCGTCTCGGCTTTCGACCGGTCGTCGAACCGCACCTGATAGCCGACGAGTCCGCCGAGCTCGACCCCGAGCTCCTCGGCGATGCGCTCGGAGATGCTGCGTGCCGCGATGCGTCGCGGCTGGGTGTGCCCGATCTTCTCGCGCCCGAGCTCGAGGCAGATCTTCGGCAGCTGTGTCGTCTTGCCCGACCCGGTCTCACCCGCGACGATCACGACCTGGTTCTCGGTGATGGCGCGCGCGAGCTCCTCCCGCGCGGCGCTGACGGGCAGCCCGGGCGGGTAGGTGATGGTGAGGGCGTCGGACATCAGCCCTCCAGCCTACGGGTGAGAAGCATGCAGTGTCGGCCCGCCTAGGCTGGAAGGATGACGGTTCCCTCACTCCAGCTCAATGACGGCCACAGCATCCCCCAGCTCGGGTTCGGCGTGTTCCTCGTCGATCCCGACGAGGCGGAGCGCATCGTGACAGACGCGCTCGAGGTCGGCTACCGCCACATCGACACCGCGGCGGCCTACGGCAACGAGCAGGGCGTCGGCCGGGCGATCGAGAAGTCCGGCATCCCGCGCGACGAGCTGTTCATCACCACCAAGCTCTGGAACAGCGACCAGGGCACGCAGTCGGTGACCGATGCGATGGACCTGTCCCTCGAGAAGCTCGGCCTCGACCACGTCGATCTCTACCTCATCCACTGGCCCCGCCCCGATCTCGACCGGTACCTCGACAGCTGGCTCACCTTCGAGCAGCTCAAGGCCGACGACAAGACGCGTTCGATCGGGGTCTCGAACTTCCACCGCGCGCACCTGGAGAAGATCATCTCGGGCAGCGACACCGTGCCCGCGGTCGACCAGCTCGAACTGCACCCCGCCTTCGCCCAGCGCGACCTGCGTGCGTACGGCGCCGAGATCGGCATGCACATCGAGGCGTGGGGACCGCTCGGGCAGGGCAAGTACGACCTCTTCGGTGAGAAGGCGGTTCAGGATGCCGCGGCGGCTCACGGCGTGACGCCGGCCCAGGCGGTGATCCGCTGGCATCTTCAGAACGGGATCATCGTCTTCCCGAAGACGAACTCGAAGGAGCGCATGGCCGAGAACTTCGACGTGTTCGGGTTCGAGCTGTCGGCGGACGAGGTGGCGGCCATCGACGCGATCGACCGCGGCCAGCGGGTCGGATCGGACCCCGAGAAGGCGACGTTCTAGGCGTCGACGAGGGACGATTCTGCGAGGGCATGGATCAGGAGACCACGGCGTCCGTTTTCTGTCACTCTGTCGACGGAGTCCCGGACCCTACAGCTCGACCCGCTCGCCGCGGGGGGTGTCGACCAGCAGGTCGCGCATCCCCGCGGCCGTGAACGCGGCCTCGAGGTCGGCTCTCGTCTCGCTGAAGTGCTCCCAGTCCTCGGTGTGGAGGCCGACCACCCGCCGAGCGCCCAGGATGCGCGCGGCGGCGACGGCATCCTGAGATGTCAGGGTGAGGGGTGCGTCGATCGCGGCCACTCGCGCCGCCCCGGCGAACAGCACCGCGATGCCCACGGGGGCATGCCGCGACGCGATCTCGTCGCACCAGGTCGAGCGAGGCGTTGTCGCCGCTGATGTAGACGCTCGGCTCGCCGGGTGCCTCGAGCAGGTAGCCGACGACGGGCCCGACGAACTCCTCGGATCCGGGCGGCCCGTGGAGGGCCGGCATTCCGGTGACGGTGACGTCGCCACTCGGGGCAGCGAGCACGGTGTGTGTCTGCCACGGCGCCAGGCCGATGACGGGTGCGCCGAGGTCGGCCGCGGCCTCGGGCGTGCTGAGCACGAGCGGCGCCGCCATCGAGAACGCGGCCCCCGAGGTGTCGAGGTTGTCGGGGTGTTCGTGGTGCGATGCGAGCACGACGTGGATGGGGGAGATCGCGTCGGCGTCGATCGCCGGCCCGCGGGTCTTCACGAGCGTCGTCGACCCGGGGTCCTCGTACGACTGCGGCGGATCGAACGTCGGGTCGGTGAGCCACCGCAGCCCCGCGTACTCGAGCACGGCGGTCGGGCCGCCCAGAAACGTGATCGCCGTCGCCATACGCTGAACCCTATGACGAACCGGCGCGCGGCATGAACCGGCTCGGCGACGCCGTCAGCCCGTACCTGCGCAGCCACGCCGAGAACCCGGTGGACTGGTGGCCGTGGGGCGAGGAGGCCTTCGCCGAGGCCGAGCGCCGCGACGTGCCGGTGATGATCTCGATCGGCTACGCGACCTGCCACTGGTGCCACGTCATGGCACGTGAGAGCTTCAGCGATCCGGACGTCGCGGCCTTCCTCAACGAGAACCTGGTCGCGATCAAGGTCGACCGCGAGGAGCATCCCGAGGTCGACGCCAGCTACCTCGCCGCAGCCAGCGCGTTCACACCGAGCCTGGGCTGGCCGCTGACCGTGTTCGCGACGCCCGCCGGATCGACATACTTCGCCGGCACCTACTTTCCGCCGCGGCCGGTGGGCGGAACGCCCGCGTTCCGGCAGGTGGTCGACGCGGTGCTCGAGGCCTGGCGCGAGCGCCGCACGGATGTCGAGCAGGCGGGCGAGGCGGTGCGCGAGGCGATGGCCGCGCATGCGCGCCGCCGGCGATGCCGAGACCGCCGCGACTGTCGACTGAGCAGTTCGCCGCGGCCGTCGCGACGCTCGAGTCCCTCGAGGACCCCGAGTTCGGCGGCCTCGGCCGCGCGCCGAAGTTCCCGAACACCCCGATGGTCTCGTTCCTGCTCGAGCGCGGCGCAGCCGGGGACGAACGCGCCGAGGCGTTCGCCCGCCGCACCCTGGCGACCATGGCGGCATCCGGACTGCGCGATCCGGTCGAGGGCGGGTTCTTCCGCTACGCCGTCCAGCGCGACTGGACCGAGCCGCACTACGAACGCATGCTCTCCGACAACGCGCAGCTGCTCGCGGCGTACACCGCACTCGGGGCGACAGGCGATCCGGATGCCGCGCAGACCGCCGAGGGAGTGGTCGCGTTCCTGCTCGACGTCCTGCGATCGCCCGAGACGCGCGGTGCCTTCGCCTCGGCCCAGGACAGCGAGAGCCTGGTCGACGGCGCCCCCAGCGAGGGCGGGTACTACGCGCTCGACGCCGCAGCGCGCGCGGATCAGCCGCGTCCGGCGCTCGACGCGAAGGTGCTCACCGGACTGAACGGGATGGCGATCGGGGCGCTCGCGGACGCCGGCGCCCGGTTCGAGCGGCCCGAGTGGGTGGACGCGGCGCGCGGAGGCCGCCGACGCGGTGCTCGCGTTGCACGGCGATGACGCACTGATTGCGCGCGCCTCGCTCGACGGGCGGCTCTCGGACGCACCCGCGACCCTCGAGGATCTGGGCGGGCTCGCCGGGGGACTGCTGCGCCTCGCGCTGGCGAGCGGAGAGGTCCGCTACGCCGTGGTGGCCCGGACCCTCGTCGAGGCGTGCGCCGGGCCGGACGGCTCCATCGCAGCGCCGGCCGGTCCCGATCCGGTGCTCGCGGCCCGCGGCCTCGCGAGCGAAGGCGATCCCGGCGACGGCGCCCTCCCATCCGGCCGCTCGCTGCTCGCCGACGCGGCGTTGCTGCTCTCGTCCCTGACCGGCGACGACGCCCATCGCCGGATCGCGGAGACCGCGGTCGCCCCGGCGCTCTCGTTCGCCGCCGGACAGCCGAGCGCATTCGGCGCGGCGCTCGCCGTGGCATCCCGCCTGGCAGAGCCCCTCGAGCAGCTCGTGATCGTCGCGCCCGACGGGCCGGGCGCGCTGGGCGCCGCGTCACGGGGCTGGCGTCGTGGCGTTCGCGCGATCGTCACGCCGGAGCAGGCGGAGTCCTTCGCCTCAGCGGGGTTCGAGCTGTTCACCGCCCGCGGCAGCCGCGACGGGCTCGCGACCGCGTACTACTGCGAGCACTTCGTCTGCGCGCTGCCGGTGACGACGGCGAAGGAGCTGACGGCGCTGCTGGGCTAGCCGAACGGCCAGCGTGACGAGCTCGGCCTCGGGGTCGGCGGCCCACTCGTTCAGCGAGTCGTCGTAGATCGCGACCGAGCGCTCGCCGAGCAACGTGAGGGCAAGGGCGGCCGAGGCAGCCGCGATGCCGCTCCCGCAGTAGGTCACGATGCGGGGGGCGCCGAGCGCGGGTTGCAGGATGCCGCGGAGCTTCTCGGGCGTGAGGAAGATGCGACTGTCGCCATCGACAAGTCGACCGGCCGGGACCGAGCTGCTCCCCGGAATGTGCCCGCCGCGCTTGCGGGGCACCGCCTCGCCACTGAACTCCTGCGGAGGAGCGGCGCAGACCAGCGCGGCGTCGTGTTCGCCGCTCAGCACACCTTCGACGTACGCCTTGTCGACCCAGAGCTCCGGGCGTTCGCTCGCCGTGAACGTGGCCGTCTCGGCCTGAACGTGCCCGGTTTCGAGCGCGCGTCCCTCGCGCTTCCAGCTGGTGAGCCCGCCGTCGAGCACGGCGACCCCGTCGTAACCGAAGGCGCGGAACAGCCACCAGACGCGCGCAGCCCACTGCCCGACCGCGGAGTCGTAGACCACGACGGTCGTCTCGTTGTCGATGCCGAGTTCACCCGCTGCGGTCGCGAAACGCTGCGCGCTCGGGCGGCTGAACGGGTACCGACCCTCCGGATCGGAGAGTTCCTCGAAGAGGTCCGCGAACACCGCCCCGGGGATGTGCCCCTCGAGCAGATATTGCTCGTGGCCGCTGACGTTCCCCGGCCTGCCATTCGGATTCGTGAAACGCACGATCGAGGCGTCGAGGACGACGAGGTCGTCGGCGCCGAGATGGTCGGCGAGCCACTGGGTGGAGACGAGCGGACCGGAGGACATGCGGCCACGGTAGTTCGGGCGCATCCGCCTCCGCATGCGCTGCGAAACACCGCGTAACGCAGGGGCGGAACGTAGGCTCGAAACATGGCTGTCCGTCCGCATCTGCTCTCGCTCGTCCCGATCGCAGCGGTCTCTCTGGGGCTCGCCCTCAGCGGCTGCACTCCGCTCGGCACCTTCGTCGAGTTCGGCGAGCCGCGGCGCCGCGAGCCCCACCGCATCCCCCGACCCCACTCCGACCGCGAGCCCCGTCGTCCGGAGCCGACCACCGGCGAGTGCGACGACCCCGTGCTGGTGGATCCGGGCGAGTACCACCTGCCCGACTGCGTGCGGCTGACGATCGAGGGTCACGACATCGAGGTGCACGCCGGCAGCGTCGGCACGTTGATCATCGACGGCGACGCCAACGACGTGAGCGTCGGCGACGTCGGCTCGCTGAGCATCATCGGCAGCGTCAACGAGGTCGACACGCTCGACCTCGCGACGCTCGACCTGAACGGCCGCTTCAACTGGATCGGCGTGCACGGCTCGGTCGACCGGGTCGCCGATCGACGGGAACGACAACGAGGTGCTCGCCGACGGCGAGGTTGGTCAGGTCGAGGACCGCGGCGAGCGCAACACGGTCGGCTCGCAGCCGTAGGTCGGCAGCCGTCAGCTGCCTGGCCGGATCGTCAGCGGATGGTCTTGCGGGACGTGATCTGCCCGGTGTCGAAGCCGAGCAGGTGCAGGCCCCCGTGGAAGCGCGCGTGCTCGACCTTGATGCAGCGGTCCATCACGACCGTGAGTCCCTTGGACTCGCCGTAGATCGCGGCATCCTGGTTCCAGATCCCGAGCTGCACCCAGACGGTCTTGGCACCAACGGCCACGACGTCGTCGATGACCGACGGGATGTCGCTTGCCTTGCGGAACACGTCCACGATGTCGGGCACGACCGGCAGGTCGGCGAGCGACTTGTAGACCGTCTGACCCAGGATCTCGTCGGCGTTCGGGTTCACGAAGTACAGGTCGTAGTCGCTCGACTGCTGGAGGTAGGTGGCCACGAAGTAGCTCGACCGCGCCGGGTTCGGGCGACGCTCCCACGATCGCCACGCGACTTCGCGTTCCGCAGGATCTGCAGGCGCTCCTTGGCGCTCGGGCCGACCCAGGTGCGCTGCGACTTCAGCAGCTTCGCCAGGGGCGAGCTCGCCGGGATGTCGCAGGTCAGCCCGTTCGAGAGGGTGACGGTGTCGGTCTCGAGAGGGTCGACCACGATGGCTCATGCCATGTCTCATCCTGCCTTCGTTGCGGCGGCCAGCGCTTGGTCGAGGTCCGCGATGATGTCCTCGGGGTCCTCGATCCCCACGCTGATGCGGACGAGCCCCGGCAGCACGCCGGCGTCACGGAGCTGCTGCTCGCTGAGCTGCGCGTGGGTCGTCGATCCCGGATGGATGACGAGCGTCTTCGCGTCGCCGATGTTGGCGAGGTGGCTGGCGAGGTCGACGCTCTCGATGAACGTGCGGCCGACCTGACGGCTGTCGGCCGTCCGCTGCCCTTCACGCCGAACGAGAACACCGATCCCGGGCCCTTCGGCAGGTAGTGCTTCGCGCGCTCGTGGTGCGGATGCGACGCGCAGCCCCGCCCAGTTCACGAACTCGATGCGCTTGTCGGCCTCGAGCCACTCGGCGACGAGACGCGCGTTGTCGACGTGCGCCTGCATCCGGAACGGCAGCGTCTCGACACCCTGCGCGAGCAGCCACGCCGAGTGCGGAGCGAGCACCGGGCCGATGTCGCGCAGCTGCTCGGCGCGCAGCCGGGTCAGGAACGCGTACTCGCCGAAGTTGCCGTGCCAGTTGAGGCCGCCGTAGTGCGGCGACCTCCTGGTCGAACAGCGGGAAGCGCTCGTTGGCCCAGTGGAATCGCCCCGACTCGACGACGACGCCGCCGAGCGTCGTGCCGTGCCCGCCGAGGAACTTGGTCGCCGAGTGGATGACGACGTCGGCTCCCCACTCGATCGGACGGTTGAGGTACGGCGTCGCGACCGTCGAGTCGACGATCAGCGGCAGGTGATGGGCGTGCGCCACATCGGCCAGGCCCTCGAGGTCGGCGATCTCACCCGACGGGTTCGAGATCGACTCGACGAAGATCAGCTTGGTCTTGTCGGTGATCGCCGCGGCGTAGGCCTCCGGGTCGGTGCCCTGGATGAAGGTGGTGTCGACACCGAACCGGCGCAGCGTGACGTCGAGCTGGGTCACGCTGCCGCCGTAGAGCGACGACGACGCGACGATGTGGTCACCGGCGCCGGCGAGGGCGGCGAAGGTGATGAACTCGGCGCCGAGCCCGGATGCGGTGGCGACCGCCCCGAGTCCGCCCTCGAGCGATGCGACCCGCTCTTCGAAGCTTGCGACGGTCGGGTTCGCCAGGCGGCTGTAGATGTTGCCGTACTTCTGCAGGGCGAACCGGGCCGCAGCATCCGCCGTGTCATCGAAGACGAACGCGCTGGTCTGGTAGATCGGGAGCGCGCGAGCGCCGTGCACCGCATCCGGGATGTTGCCGGCGTGGATGGCGCGGGTGCGGAATCCCCAGGCGCGGTCGTTGGTGTCTGGCATCCTGCCAGGCTACCCAGCGCGCCGGAGCGTGTTGCGGCGGGTTACACGTGGTCGCCGCTAGATCCAGCTCGGGAACCAGAAGTGCAGCGTCATGTACCAGCGAGGGATCTCGGCCCCGGTCCAGATCGGCAGGAAGAACAGGCTGAGCGCGACGCACAGCACGAGGAACGTGCCGACAGCACGCAGTCCGGCCACTCTTCGTCCTTCGGGATCCCGCGGACTGCCGAGCAGCAACGCGATCGCCGCGACCAGTGCGAGGACGAGGAACGGCTCGAACGCGATCGTGTAGAACTGGAACACCGTCCGCCCGATCAGCAGCCACGGCAGGTACCCGGCCGCCATTCCGCTCAGGATGAAGGCCTCCGTCGTCACGCGCTGCCGCAGACGACCAGGCCCCGTACCAGCCGGAACACGAGGAACAGGATCGCGGCCGTACCCGCCCACCAGATCAGCGGGTTGGCAAGCGCCGAGGATCGTCTCGGCGCTGTTGCCGTTCGCGTGCCAGTACATGCTGGTCGGCCGCAGCAGGAACAGCCAGCCGAACGGGTTCGCCTGGTACGCGTGCGGCGTGTGCTCGTCGACGTGATAGCCGTAGATCGACGCCTGGTAGTGCCACCAGTTCTGGATGTCGAGCGGCACCCAGCGCGAGCGCGCCGTTCCAGGCCGCGCCGCCGCCATCCTCGACCCAGTGCCGGTAGTAGCCGCCGTCGGTGGCGAACCACCCCGCCCAGCTCGCGACGTACACGACCGCGGCGACGGGCACGGTGAGGAGGAACGTGATCGGCGCCTGCTGCAGGATCGTCCCGCCGAGCCAGAGCGGGATGCCGGCCCGGCGACGCAGCAGGATCTCGCTGACCAGGGCGTAGACCGCGAAGACCGCCAGGAAGTAGAGCCCGCTCCACTTGACGCCGGTCGCGAGTCCGAACGCGAGCCCCGCGACGAGCAGCCACGGGCGCCACCAGAGCGCCGGACCCCATGCCGATCTCGGCGGCTCCGGTCGCGCGAGCCACTCGCGCCAGCCGTCGCTCGTTCCATTCCCGGTCGAGCAGCACCGCACCGACGCCGAGCATCACGAACAACGCGAGCATCGTGTCGAGCAACGCGACGCGGCTCATGACGATCGCGTTGCCGTCGATCGCGAGCAGCCCGCCCGCGATGACGGCGAGGAGCGTTGAGCGGAACAGGCGCTGCGCGATCAGCATCGTGACGAGCACGAGCAGGATGCCGCTGACGGCGACCGCGATCCGCCAGCCGAACGGGTCGCCGGCGCCGAACAACGCCAGACCGAGCGCGATGATCCACTTGCCGATCGGCGGGTGCGCGACGAACGAGGGCGCGTCGAGGTAGATCTCGGGATGCCCGGCGTTGAAGCTGAGGTTGGCGTCGGCGGGCCACGACCCCTCGTACCCGAGCTGCGAGAGCGTGTAGGCGTCCTTGACGTAGTAGGTCTCGTCGAAGACGAGCTCGTGCGGATGCCCGAGACCGACCAGCCGCAGCAGCGCGGCCACCAGCAGCACGACGGCGGGCGCCGCCCCAGTGCCAGGCGCGACGCGCGCCCGGACGGGCCATGAGATCCTGCCACCAGTCATCCAGGCGGGAGCCCGCCAGCTCGATGACCGTCACGCGGCCCATGCTACGAGAGGGGCGAGCACTGTGGCCGTGCTCCTTCTCGCCGCGACGCCCGATCGGCAACCTCGGCGATGCGTCGCGCCGGCTGATCGAGGCGCTCGCACCGCGCCGAGGTGATCGCGGCCGAGGACACCCGCACCACCGTGCAGCTGCTGCGCGCGCTCGGCATCGAGAACCGCCCGCGCCTCGATCGCGCTGCACGAGCACAACGAGCGGGAGCGGGCCGCCGAGCTCGTCGAGCTGGCCCGCGACGGCCGATCTGCTGGTGCTGTCGGATGCCGGCATGCCCACCGTGAGCGACCCCGGCTTCGTGCTGGTGCAGGCCGCGATCGCCGCGGGCGTCACGGTCTCGGCTCTCCCCGGACCGTCGCGCGGTGCTGATGGCGCTCGCGGTCAGCGGACTGCCGACCGACCGGTTCGCGTTCGAGGGGTTCCTGCCGCGGAAGGGGCGCCTGCCCGCGCTGCGCGCCCTGGCATCCGAGACCCGCACGCTCGTCTTCTTCGAGTCGCCGCACCGGGTGGGCGACGCGTCTGAAAGACCTGGCCGAGGCGTTCGGGCCCGAGCGGCCAGCGGCCGTCTGCCGGGAGCTCACGAAGCTCTATGAGGAGGTGGTGCGCGGCACGCTCGCCGAGCTGGCCGAGCGCTTCGCCGACGGCGGGCGCGGCGAGATCGTGCTCGTCGTCGGCGGAGCGGCTCCCGCGTCGGCATCGCTCGAGGACGGCATCGCCGGGTCGCGGTCGCTCGTCGCCGACGGGGTCGCGGCTGAAGGAGGCGGCGGCCGAGGTGGCCGAGCTGACCGGCCTGTCGCGGCGCGACCTCTACGAGGCCGCGCTCCGGCAGAAGGACGCGGCCGCCGGTAACGTCGCGGGAGCCGCCGGTAGAATCACAGGCAATCATGACCGCACGCAGCCCCCCGTTCTACATCACGACGCCGATCTTCTACGTCAACGACGTTCCCCACATCGGGCACGCGTACACCGAGGTGGCCGCCGACGTGCTCGCACGCTGGCACCGTCAGGCGGGCGACGACACCTGGCTGCTCACCGGCACCGACGAGCACGGCCAGAAGATCCTGCGCACCGCTGTCGCGAACGACACCACCCCGCAGGCCTGGGCCGACTCTCTCGTCGAGAGCGCGTGGAAGCCGCTGCTGAAGACGATCGACATCGCCAACGACGACTTCATCCGCACCACCGATGAGCGGCACGAGATCGCCGTCGCCACGTTCCTCCAGCAGCTCTACGACGACGGCCACATCTACGAGGGCGAGTACGAGGGCTACTACTGCGTCGGCTGCGAGGAGTACAAGCATCTCGACGACCTGATGGAGACGCCCGACGGCGACTACGCCGGGCAGAAGCTCTGCAAGATCCACTCCCGCCCGGTCGAGGTGCTGAAGGAGAAGAACTACTTCTTCCGGATGAGCGACTTCGAGAAGGACCTGCTCGAGCTGTACGAGACAGCAGCCCGACTTCGTTCAGCCCGAGAGCGTGCGCAACGAGATCGTGCAGTTCGTGAAGCAGGGCCTCGACGACCTGTCGATCTCGCGCTCGACCTTCGACTGGGGCGTCAAGGTGCCGTGGGACGACTCGCACGTCGTCTACGTCTGGTTCGACGCCCTGCTCAACTACGTCAGCGCCGTCGGGTACGGCGTCGACACCCCCGACGCGAAGGAGGACTTCCGCCGCCGCTGGCCGGCGTACCACCTCGTCGGCAAGGACATCGCGCGCTTCCACGCCGTCATCTGGCCGGCCATGCTGATGGCCGCCGGACTCCCGGTGCCGCGGCGGGTCTTCGGGCACGGCTGGCTGCTGGTCGGCGGCGAGAAGATGTCGAAGTCGAAGCTGACCGGCATCGCCCCCGAGCAGATCACCGACGTGTTCGGGTCGGACGCCTTCCGCTACTACTTCCTGCGCGCCATCACCTTCGGCCAGGACGGGTCCTTCAGCTGGGAGGACCTCTCCGCCCGGTACCACGCCGAGCTCGCGAACGGTTTCGGCAACCTCGCGTCCCGCGTGATCGCGATGGTCGAGCGGTACTTCGACGGGGACCGTGCCGGAGCCGGCCGCGTATCAGGACGCCGACCTCCACATCCAGAAGACCGTCGCGGATGCTGCTGCCGCGGCAGACGAGGCGATCGAGCGGTTCGCGATCCACGAGGCGATCGCCGCGATCTGGACCGTCGTGGACGAGCTCAACGGCTACATCACCGAGCAGGCGCCGTGGGTGATCGCGAAGGACCCGTCCCAGCGCGACCGCCTCGCGACCGTGCTCGTACACGACGGTCGAGGGGCTGCGCGCGCTCGCGGTGCTGCTGAGCCCGGTGATGCCGGCGTCGACCGCAAAGCTCTGGACGGCGCTCGGCGCAGAGGCCGGCCTCGGTGCACTCGTGGCACAGCCGGTGCGGGCCGCGGGCGGCTGGGGACAGCTCCCCGTTGGCAGCGTGACCTCGCCGATCGAGGGACTGTTCCCGCGGATCGACGAGGACGCCCTGGCCGAGTCGGCATCCGCGAAGGCCTCGGGAGCCGCGTGACGGACTCCCCGGCCAACTTCATGCGGACCCGGCAGCGGGATCCGGAGGCCGACCCCGCCACGGAGTACCCCCCGCTGCCCGAGGCCCTCGTCGTCCCGGTGTACGACAACCACACCCACCTCGAGATCGACCGCGACGGCCTGGGACCGAGATCCTCTGCTCCCGCGCGATCAGCTCGACCGCGCCTCGAGCGTTGGCGTGCGCGGCGTGGTGCAGGTGGGAACCGATCTGGCGACCTCGCGCTGGAGCGCCGAGCTGGCATCCCACGAGCCGCGCGTCCTCGCGGCCGTCGCGCTGCATCCGAACGAGGCTCCGGGCCTCGCCGAGGCCGGGACGCTCGACGAGCACCTCGTCGGCATCCACGAGCTCGCCGGGCGACCGCGGGTGCGCGCCATCGGCGAGACCGGGCTCGACTTCTATCGCACGCAGGACGAGGCGGGACGCGCGGCGCAGATCCGCTCGTTCGAGGCGCATATCGAGATCGCCAAGCAGCGTGGCCTTGCGCTGCAGATCCATGACCGGGATGCGCACCAGGAGGTCGTCGACACGCTCCGCCGCGTCGGAGCACCGGAGCGGACGGTATTCCACTGCTTCAGCGGCGATGCGGCGTTCGCCAAGCTCGTCTCCGACGAGGGCTGGTTCCTCTCGTTCGCCGGCACGGTGACGTTCAAGAACGCGGGCCCGCTGCGTGACGCGCTCGAGGCCATCCCGCGGGCGCGCATCCTCATCGAGACCGATTCCCCGTACCTCACGCCCATGCCGTTCCGCGGACGCCCAACTCGAGCTACCTCCTCCCGCACACGCTGCGCGCGATGGCGTCGCACCTCGGCACCGACGTCGTCGATGCTCGCGGCCCAGATCTCGTCGAACACCGAGCTCGTCTACGGGCACTGGGACGACGAGCCGGTCGACCCCGCCCCCCGGCCCGTTCGACCCGCACCCCGAGTCCGGCGGCGCGGGCGACCCCGAGTGGCAGGGCTGAGCCCGCGTGGCGCTCGACGGCCCCGCGGCGCTTCTGGGACCGGCGCAGATCCGCGAGCTCGCGGCGAGTCTCGACCTCCAGCCGACCAAGAAGCTCGGGCAGAACTTCGTCGTCGACGCCAACACCGTGCGGAAGATCGTGCGCACCGCCGGGGTCTCCGCGGGTGACGAGGTGCTCGAGGTCGGCCCCGGCCTCGGGTCGCTGACCCTCGGCCTGCTCGAGGCCGGCGCGCGGGTGACCGCCGTCGAGATCGACGGTCGCCTGGCCGAGCAGCTTCCGGTCACGGTGCAGGAGCTGATGCCGGGCGCGCCGCTCACGGTTCTGCACGAGGACGCGCTGCGCCTGGAGGCGACGTCGCTCGACGCACCGCCGACCCGGCTCGTCGCGAACCTGCCGTACAACGTGTCGGTCCCCGTCATCCTGCACCTGCTGTCGATCGTGCCGACGCTTGAGACCGCGCTCGTGATGGTGCAGGCCGAGGTCGGTCAGCGCATCGCGGCGCCGCCGGGATCGAAGGTCTACGGGTCTCCGAGCGCGAAGGCCGCCTGGTACGGACGCTGGAGCACCGCAGGAACCGTCAGCCGTCAGGTGTTCTGGCCGGTGCCGAACGTCGACTCGATCCTGGTGGCGTTCGAGCGGTCTGCCGCGCTGCCGGGCACTGAGGTCGAGCGCGTCGCGACGTTCGGGCTGATCGACGCCGCATTCGGCCAGCGCCGCAAGATGCTGCGGCAGGCACTGAGCGACCGGCTCGGCGGCTCGGCCGCCGCCAGCGACCGGCTCGAGGCAGCGGGAATCGATCCGACGACCCGCGGCGAGCAGCTCGGGGTCGGGGACTTCCTCGCCCTGGCGCGTGTCCTCGGCTAGGAGCAGGATGGCTCGCATGAGCGACTCCGGAGTTGCCCCCATCTCCGACATCACCGGCGACGCCGCCGTGCTGAGCGCGACCGGCCGCGATTCCGAGTCGTGGTTCGCGATCCTCGACGAGGCGGGTGCCATCGGCTGGGCCCACGCCGACATCGCGCGCTGGCTCTCGAGCGAGCACGGGATGTCCCCGTGGTGGACGCAGAATCTCTCCGTCCGCTACGAGCAGGCGCGCGGGATGCGGATGCCCGGCCAGCAGGCCGACGGCACCTTCACCGCGGCGAAGAGCGCCACCATCCCCGGGACGCTCAACGATGGGTACGCGGCCATGGTCGCGGCCTTCAGCGCCGAGCTGGGCGAACCGGTGTCGGCGCGTTCCGACGGCAAGCGCCCGTTCGCCCGCTGGAAGGCGTCCGGCGGCGGGAGCGTCATGGCCACGGCGGAGGCGGCTCGAGAGGGTCGCGTGAAGGTCTCCGTCGTGCACGAGAAGCTGACGGACGCCGCTGCGACCGGACCCGCCAAGGAGGCTCTCGGCCGCATCCTGGACGGCCTCTCGTAGGCCTTCGCCGAGCCGGTCTGAACCGCCTCGGCGGGTAGCTAGGGTGGAGGGATGATCTCGCCGGCGACACCGCGTGCGGTGCACGTGAAGGCTCCCGGCAAGATCAACGTGTTCCTCAAGGTCGGGTCTCTTTCGCCCGACGGGTACCACGACGTCGCGATCGCGTACCAGGCCGTCTCGCTCTACGAGGACGTGCGCGTCACGGAGGCGGACGACTTCTCCGTCGAGATCGCGGGAAGCGTCGAGCTGAGCCGCGTCCCGACCGACGGCGGCAACATCGCGATCAAGGCGGCCCGCCTGCTGGCGGCCAAGACCGGGTATCCGGGTGGCGCCCACATCCAGATCGAGAAGCACGTGCCGGTGACCGGCGGGCATGGGCGGCGGCTCGGCCGACGCCGCCGCCGCGCTGCTCGCCTGCGACGCGCTCTGGGGCACCGAGCTGCCTCGCGACGAGATGCTCGAGCTGGCCCGCAAGCTCGGCGCCGACGTGCCGTTCGCCTTCACCGGCGGCACCGCGATCGGGACCGGTCGCGGCGACGAGCTGTCGCCCGCGCTCGCCCAGGGGTCGTTCTCGTGGGTGCTTGCGCTCGCCGACTTCGGGCTGCCGACGCCGGAGGTGTACCGCGAGCTCGACGTGCATCGCGAGCGGCACGCGCAGGACATCTTCCCCGCCGACCCGCGCCCGACCGTCGACACCGACGTGCTGCAGGCGCTGCGCGCCGGCGACCCGCACATGCTCGCGGCGGCGATGCACAACGACCTCCAGGCGCCGGCCCTTCACCTCGAGCCGTCGCTCGGTGAGGTGCTCGAGCTCGGCGAGCAGAACGGCGCGCTCGCCGGGATCGTCTCGGGTTCCGGGCCGACCGTCGCGTTCCTGGCCGCCGATGTCGACTCCGCGCTCGAGCTGCAGGTGGCGCTGTCGGCGTCCCGCCTGAACGTGGTGCGGGCAACCGGCCCGGTGCACGGCGCGCGCATCGTCGGCGACTGATCGTGGTGCGGCTAGATGGCGCACCTCCTCGGGGCCGAGAACATCGCCCTCGAGTACCCGACCAAGGTCGTCTTCGACGGCGTCACGATCGGCCTGGACGAAGGCGACCGGATCGGGGTCGTCGGCCGCAACGGCGACGGCAAGTCGACGCTGCTCCGGCTGCTGGCAGGGCGGCAGGAACCCGACTCGGGACGCGTCACCCGTCGCGGCGGGGTCACGATCGGGATGCTCGACCAGTCCGACGAGCTCGAACCCGACCTGATCGTCGCCGATGCCGTCGTCGACGGACGGGCCGAGCACGAGTGGGCGGGTGATGCCCGCATACGCGACGTGATCGCGGGGCTGTCGTGGCGGGCGCAGTGGCGACATCCCGTGGCAGGCGCGGGTCGGCGATCTGAGCGGCGGCCAGCGGCGTCGGGTGGCGCTCGCGGCCCTGCTCACGCACGACTGGGACGTCGTCTTCCTCGACGAGCCGACCAACCACCTGGACATCGAGGGCGTCGCCTGGCTCGCGCAGCACCTGCGGCAGCGCTGGGCCGCGAACGCCGGCGGGCTCGTGGTGGTGACCCACGACCGGTGGTTCCTCGACGAGGTGTCGACCGACACCTGGGAGGTGCACGACGGCATCGTCGAGCCGTTCGAGGGCGGCTACGCGGCATACATCCTGCAGCGCGTCGAGCGCGACCGGCAGGCGGCCGCGAGCGAGTCGCGACGGCAGAACCTGCTGCGAAAGGAGCTGGCCTGGCTGCGTCGCGGTGCCCCCGCGCGCACGACGAAGCCGAAGTTCCGGATGGATGCCGCGGCAGCACTGATCGAGAACGAACCGCCGGTGCGCGACAGCGTCTCGCTCGCGCAGCTGGCCGTCTCGCGGCTCGGCAAGGATGTCGTGGACCTGCTCGACGTGAGCGTGTCGTATCCGGGAGTGGACGGTGCGCCGGTGCCGGTGCTGCGCGACGTCGAATGGCGGATCGCGCCGGGCGAGCGCACCGGCATCCTGGGCGTGAACGGCGCCGGCAAGTCGACCCTGCTCGGGCTCGTCGCCGGAACCGTCACCCCGACGACCGGACGGGTCAAGCAGGGCAAGACGGTCAAGATCGCGGTGCTCGATCAGCGGCTCTCCGAGCTGGACGAGATCGCGCACCTGCGGGTGAGTGCCGTGATCGCCGACCAGCGCGCCGCCTACGTCAGCGGCGGGGTCGAGCTGTCACCCGGCCAGTTGCTCGAACGCCTCGGCTTCACGAGCGCGCAGCTGTCGACTCCGGTGAAGGACCTCAGCGGCGGGCAGAAGCGGCGGTTGCAGCTGTTGCTGATCCTGCTCGAGGAGCCCAACGTGCTGATCCTGGACGAGCCGACCAACGACCTCGACACCGACATGCTCGCGGCGATGGAGGACCTGCTCGACTCCTGGCCGGGCACGCTGCTCGTGGTGAGCCACGACCGCTACCTGCTCGAGCGCGTCACCGACCAGCAGTACGCGGTGCTCGCGGGGCACCTGCGCCACCTCCCCGGCGGGGTCGAGGAGTACCTGAAGCTGCAGGCGTCCGGCGCCGCGGACGCGTGCGAGCAGGATCGGCGCGACGACACCTCGGCCGCTCGACCGTCGGGGCTGAGCGGTGCCGACCGCCGCGATGCCGAGAAGGAGCTCGCCGCCATCGATCGCCGCCTCGCCAAGCTGGCCGACGCCATCCGCGAGCTCCCACGACGAGTTCGCCGCTCACGATCAGAGCGACTACGCGGGGCTCGCGACGCTGCAGACGGGGCTGAGCGCGCTCGAGTCCGAGGCGGCCGCGCTCGAGGAGCGCTGGCTCGAGCTCAGCACGGGTTGGAGCGGCTAGACGCCGCCGCCGCCGCCGCCGCCGCCGCCGCCGCCGGACGACCCGCCGCCGCCCGACCCGCCGCTCGACGACGAGCTCGCCGAACCGGAGAACGACGACGACACGCTCGAGCTGAGGCTGCCGATGCTCGACGCGAAGACGCCGACGTTGAAGGCGCCGACGTTGGTGCCGTCGTACCAGTCGGGCGGGTTGGTGTCGTAGTACTTGGCGAGCTCGCCCGCCCACTCCTTCTCCAGGCCGAAGATGACGGCGTAGGGCAGCAGCTTCTCGTAGATCTTGATGACGTCCGGGCTGCCGGTCGGTCGTGGTGCGCTCGGCGCCCGTGACGCTCTGCAGCATCTGCAGGCGATCGGCCTCGGCGAGTCGGATGTACTCGCGCAGACCCTCGAGGTGCTCGACCGCGAGCGCGCCCTCCTTGGTGAGCGGGCGGCGGGTGCCGAGCATGATGAGCACGCCGACCCCGATCCACGACAGCGCGATCATGCCGAACACCCCGACCACGATGCCCGCCTCGCTCTGCGCGCCGAACCCGCCGATCAGCATCACGCAGGAAGCCCGCGACGAGGAGCAGCCCGACGATGACGATGGGCAGCCCGGGCGGCTTGCGGCGGAGCTTGCGACGCACCGCGTCGGCGGCCACCGCCTTCGTGATCGAGACGACCTTCTGACCGAGGATCTGGTCCTTCTTCACCAGCCAGCGCACCTCGCCGGTCGTCGCGGTCGCCGCGGGTGCCGCGGCGGGCTGGCCGATCGTGACGATCCCGGGTGTCGAGACGCTGCCGCCGCCGAACATGCTGCGCAGGAAGCCCATCGCCGAGCTCGAGAAGAGCGCCGAGGTCACGCGCTGGTCGTCGGCGGAGAGGCCGGTCTCGTCGATGCTCTGCACGCCGAACGTGGTGCCGCTGGCGAAGAAGCCCTCCGCGGGCTTCTCGACGATGCGGATCTTGCGCCGCACGGCGAGGTCGACGATCGCCGCCGCCATCCCCTTCTGGGACTTGTTGAAGAGGTTGGCCGCCAGCAGCGCGCTGATGTTCTCGTCGGGCTCGTACTGAGCGACGACGATGCCGGTGCCCCGCGCGCCGCGCATCACCGTGAAGCGAAGGACGAACGCCAGGATCACCCCCACGATGGACAGGCCGACGCCGATGAAGACCGGGAGAGGCACCCAGGCGAAGATGTCGAACGGGGCCTCGACGAACGTCCCCGCCGGGAACGCGGCCACGAGGGTCAGGTTCTGGTACGGACCGAGATCGCGCACGCTCGCGGTGATCGTGCCGTCGGCGACGGGAGCCTCGCACTGCGTGGTCGAGCCATCCGGCCCGTAGTAGCAGTCCGTGCTGACCAGCACTCCGGCCAGTCCGTCCGCCAGCTGCACGGTCGCAGAGACCTGCCCGAACGGCTGCGCCCATCCGGTTCCGTTGACGTCCCAGAACCACTCGTCGTCGTTCGTGTCCGCGAAGAACTTCGTGACGTCGCGCTGGGTGTACTCGATGACGTAGGTCTGCCGGCCGTGGACGAACTGCCCCTCGGGCACGGCGATCGTCAGCACCTGATACGACCCGGAGTCGTCGGACTCGAAGCTCTGCTCGAAGTCGCGCCGCTGGCCGTTCTCGTCGGTGACCGACACGACGCTGTTCTGCAGCGGGTGGCCGTCGTAGGTCGACGGGATGTAGCGCCGGATGCCCCGGTTCTGGTCGAAGTCGGGGAAGACGGCGACGAGCGTCTCCGTGGTGGTGAGCGTCGAACGGCTCTCGTCGTCGATGCCGAGCACGTACTGGGCGTCGAACGACTCGAAGACGAAGTCGTCGACTCCGGCCGGCAGGCCGGGTGCGCCGACGACCGAGACGGCGGCACGTCGCTCCTGCGCCGTCGGGTGCGTCGGGAGGCGACACGGATGCGGAGGCGGCTCCCGCGGGGACGGCTGCAGCGAGCAGCGCGAGGGCGGCGACAGCGAGGCCGCGCAGCCCTCGCCGGAACAACGACCGCTGGGACAGGGGTGCGCGCTCAGGATTCGACATCGCTAGGAGGCTATCGCCCGGGCCGGTCACGGTCGAGAGGCACCGGCGCCCGACTAGGCTCGCGCTCGTGCCCGTGTCCTCCCGACGTGTTTCCAGCCGTTTGGCCGGGCTCGGCGTGTACCTCCCGGAGACGACGCGCAGCACCGCCGAGACCGAGCGGCGGCTGCGCACGGGCAACCCCGGCCTCAAGCTCGCGACCGGACTGATCGCGCGGATGACGGGGGTCGAGACCGTCCACCTGCGACCGGAAGGGTGGGAGGCCTCCGATCTCGCGGTCGCCGCGGCCCGGCAGGCGCTCGACGAGACCCCCGGCCCGGTCGACCTGCTGATCTTCGCGAGCGCCAGCCAGGATCTGGTGGAGCCCGCGACCAGCCACATCGTCGCGGCGAAACTCGGACTCGAGTCCCCGGTCATGGACGTCAAGAACGCGTGCAACTCGGTGGTCGACGCGATGCAGGTGGCCGATGCCTTCATCCGGAGCGGCCAGTACCGGCGCATCCTGATCGCGAGCGGGGAGGGGCCGAGCGTCGCCGTGCGGTGGGACCTGCGCGACCACGACGAGTTCATCCGCTCGTTCCCCGGATACACGATGAGCGACGGCGGCGCCGCCCTCGTCCTCGAGGCTGACGACTCGGGCGAGGCCGGCATCCTGGCGTCGCGGTTCATGGCGGTGTCGCGCCACTGGGGCGTCGGCACGCTGCCGGGCGGCGGGACCATGCGCCCGCACGACGCCGACGCCGCCTACTTCGACATGGACGGCCGCGCGCTGCAGCAGGCGTTCCTCGAGCTCGGCCCGCAGCCGGTGCTCGATCTGCTCGCCGAGCACGACTGGACCTGGGACGACTTCGACCTGGTCGCGATCCACCAGGTCGCGCTGCCCTACCTTCCGCCGATCTTCGAGCGGCTCGGAGTACCCGGCGACCGCACCGTGATCACCATCGCCGACCACGGCAACCTGGCCTCGGTCACGCTGCCGCTGCAGCTGCACCTCGCGCGGGAGCGCGGGATGCTGAAGCCGGGCTCGCGCGTCCTGCTGATCGGGCTGGCGGGGGGCATCAGCCTCGGCCTCGTGGCGGTGCAGCTGTGATGCCCGCCCCCCGCCTCGCCGTGGTCGTCCCCGTCTACAACGAGGCCGGCGGCATCCGGCCCACCCTCGAGGCGCTTGCCGGCCAGCGCGACGCCGACTTCGACGTCGTCTTCGTCGACAACGGATCGGCGGATGCGTCGGTCGCGATCATCGAGGAGTTCGCGGCCTCGCGGGGGCTTGCCCGGTGGCGCGTCATCCACGAACCGGAGAAGGGCACCGGCGCCGCGGCCGACACGGGGATGCGAGCGGCCATCGAGGCCGGGGCCGAGCTGCTCGCCCGCACCGACGCAGACTGTCTGCCGCGCCGGGACTGGACCGCCGCCATCCGCCGTTCGCTCACGCCGCGTTCCGAGGGCGGTCGCGGGCTGCGTCTCGTCGGCGGTGAGCTCGTGCCGCGGCACGACGAAGGGCTCGGCTGGCCGACCCGGGTCGCGCTGCGCGGTGCCGTGCATCTCGCGGAGGCATTCGGGCGCGTGCGGAAGGGCAACCGCGACCCGGCCTACCTCGGGCCGTACATGATGGCCGCCGGCTGCAACGTCGGGATCACGGCCGAGCTGTACCTGGCGGCGGGTGGCTTCCCGCGCACCCGCATCGAGGACCTGCACGAGGACCGCGCGCTCGTCAACGCGGTGCGGCGCATCACCGCCGAGTACGCACGGCGCGGGGACGTCGTGGTGCAGGGATCGTCGCGCCGGGTGCAGGCGTGGGGGCTGAAGAACACGCTCCTCTGGTACAAGGACCACGCCTACCGGCCCGAGCACGTGGACATCCGGTGAATTCGAAGGCTCGATCACCGGCTCGGGCTCGCCCGGCGGCACGAGGAGCGCGTGCTCCGCGCCGCGCACCCGGTGGCCTACCCGCTGCTGTCCGCCGTCCGCGGGCCGGTGCGCCGCATCCCGAGGCTGGGTGTGGTCGTGAAGGACGCCGCGCTCCTGCGCGGTGTGCTGATGAATCCGGGGAGCTTCTCGAAGGCCGGACCGGGCGCGTCGAGCGACCTCTGGACGCCGGTGCTCGGCCCGAGCGTGCTGGTCAACATGGAGGGGGAGGATCACCTCGCTCTCCGGCGCAAGCTCGGGCCGATGTTCGCGCCCGCGTTCGTCGACGCTCTCGTCGCCGAGTCGCTCGGTTTCGCGACCCGCGAGCTGGCCGGCGCCCTGGCGCGGGGTGAACGGGTCGACCTGGTCGCGCACGCCCGCCGGAGCGCGTCGGCGGTGATCGGCAGGCTCGTCGGGATCGAGCGGGACGTCTTCGACGACGAGCTGTTCGCGCGCACGTCGGCGATCACCGGCTACGTGTCGCTGGCGCGTCCGCGGCTCACGCCGCCGCAGCTGGCCGCGGCACGTGCGGTGCTGTCCGAACTCGGGGAGCATGCCGTGCGGGCGTACGCCGGGGACGAGTCGACCGTGCCCGGCCGGATGCGCGCCCTCGGCCTCGATGAGCGCGAGGCCCTCGGCGCGGTGGGCGCGTTCGTGCTCACCGGGACCGAGACGATCGTGTCGTACCTGCCGCGGCTCGCAGCGATCCTGGTCGACTCGGGGTGGCATCCGCGGCTCGCCGCCGACCGTTCGCTCGTCGAGCCGGCGATCGCCGAGGGGCTGCGGGTGACGACCCCGACTCCCGTGATGCTGCGCTCGACGATCGCGGCCGACCGCATCGGAAATGTCACGGTGGCGCCCGGCGACCGCATCATCCTGGCGACGTTCGCGGCCAACCGTGCTCTCGGAGAGTTCGATCCCGCGACGAACGCGGCAGCCCAGCTCAAGCAGCTCTGGTTCGGGGCCGGTGCGCACTACTGCATCGGGGCGCCGCTCGCGATGGCGCAGATCCGGCTGTCGCTGGACGCGCTGCTCGAGCAGCCGTCGCTGCGCGTCGTGTCGCGGCGTCCCGCGCGCGGCGTGCTCCTGCCGTCGTACGCGTCGCTGGTGCTGGAGAGATGACCGACCTGTTGTCGGCCGTGCTCGCGTCGGCCGAGGCGCACCCTCTGGACCCGGCGGTGACCTTCGGCCGGGAGACCCTCACGTACGAGAAGCTGTCCTGGAGGATCGGGACCCTCTCGCAGGGATTGCGCGACCGGGGGCTCTCGGAGGGCGACCGGGTGCTGTTCTCGGTGCGTCCCGGCCTGGATGCCCTGCTGCTTGCCCTGGCGATCGTGCACGCGGGCGGGACGGTGGTGTTCGCCGATCCGGGGGCGGGCGAGGCGCTGTTCCGGGCACGGGCGGCGCTCGCGGCTCCGCGCTGGGTCGCTGCGGAGTCGCTGCTCTACCTCGCCTCGTCCGGCCCGTTGCGACCGCTCGCCCGCAGGCGCGGGCTGGAACTCGCGCCGTACGCCCGACTGGTCCCGGATGCCCAGCACATCTTCGCCGGCCGGTGGCTGCCCGGCGTGCCGCGCGGAGCGGTCGGGCTGAGGCGGCTGGATGCCGGCATCGGCGAGCCCGCCGCCCCGGTCCCCGAACGCGGTCAGGACGCGCTGATCATCTTCACGTCCGGCACGACGGGCGTTCCGAAGGCCGTCGTGCACACGCGGGCCAGCCTCGGGGCCGGGCTGGCCGACTTCGCGAGCGAGGCCGGCATCCGTCCCGGCCAGCGCGTGCTCACCGATCAGCTCATGGTGGGTGTTCCCGCGCTCATCGCGGGCGCTCACTGGACGATCCCGCCCCACGGCACCAATCCCGGCGCCCAGCCGGACCAGTACCTCGCCCTCCTGCCCGACGCCGAGCTCCTGTTCGCGGTGCCGGCGGCCCTCGACGCGATGCTCCGCGCCCTGGAGGCTCACCCCGAGCTCACGCCGCCGCGCCTCGACACGATCGTCATCGGCGGAGCCCCGGTGCTCCGCCCTCTGCTCGCGCGCACTCACGAGCGCTTCCCGGTACGCCCGCATCCGGGCGATCTATGGCATGACCGAGATCCTGCCCGTCGCCATCGCCGACGGTGTCGAGAAGCTCGCCGTCGAGCCCGGGGACGGCGACCCCGTCGGCCGCCTGGTTGCGAGCGTGTCGGCCCGCATCGTCGACGGCGAACTCGTTCTGAGCGGCGCGGGCCTGGCGCGCGGCTATCTCGCCGACCTGCCGCAGCATCCCCTCACCGAGCTGCCGACCGGCGACCTCGCCCGGCTCGACGGCGACCGGCTGACGCTCCTCGGCCGCCGCAAGGACATGTTCATCCGGGGAACCCAGAACGTGTATCCCGGCCTCTACGAGCCGATCATCGCCGGCCTTCCCGGAGTCGCCGACGTCGCGATGGTCGGCGTGCCCGACGCGATCGGCGACGACCGCATCGTCGTGGTGGTCGTGCCGGACCGCGGTCGTGACGGCGACGATCTCGCGAGGCACGTCACGCGGGCGCTGCCGGGCCTGATCGATGCCGGCGTGCTTCCGGATGTGGTGCTCGCCGTCCCGGATCTGCCGCGTTCGGGCCGCGGCCGCAAGCTCGACCGCGCAGCCCTCATAGCATCCATCACGCCGCGACTGCCAGCCGTGCTCGGGGAGGACGCCGTACCGCCAGAATGAGCGCGTGAGGCGGTGCGCACGATGAGAGTGGCGGTCACCGGAGCCAGCGGCTTCGTCGGCGGAGCTGTCGCGACCGCCCTCGCCGACGCCGATCACGAGGTCGTCGGATTCGGCCGCCGCGTCGACGGCTGGTCCCATCCGCATGCGCGCTACCGGCTCTGGGATCTCATGTCGGGACCGCTGCGCGCCGACCGCGACTTCGAGGCGGTCGTGCACTGCGCCGCGCTCGCTGACGACTGGGCTCCGCACGACGACGCGATGCGGGTCAACCGCGACGGCACGCGAGCGGTGGTGCGCTCGTTCCCGGATGCCCGGATCGTGCACCTCTCGACCTCGAGCGTGTACGACGCCTGGTCGCCGAGCGTCGACATCCGGGAGGATGCCGCGCCGGTGCGGCGGTTCCTCAGCCCGTACTCGGAGTCGAAGACGCTGGCCGAGTTCGAGCTGGCGGGAACGGACGCGGTGATCCTCCGGCCGCACGCCGTCTACGGTCCCGGCGACACGACGCTGCTGCCGCGTATCCTCGCCGCCGTCCGCCGCGGCCGGCTCGTGCTGCCGGACGGGGCCGAGGTGCGGCACAGCCTCACCCACATCGGCAACCTGGTGCTCGCCGTGCGTCGTGCGCTCGATCCTGACTCGCCGCGCGGAACCTACAACGTCGCCGACGACATGCCCGTGCTGCTGTCGGCCGTGCTGCAGGAGTTCCTCGAGCGACGCGGAGTCGCCGCCCGCATCGTGTCGATGCCCTACGCGGCCGCCTTCGTGCTCGCCGGCACGCTCGAGTCGGTGGCGCGCATCACCGGCCGTCGCCCGCGTCTCACGCGCTATGCGGTCTCGCAGCTCGGGCTGGAGCGCACGCTCGACATCTCGGCGGCGCGCGACGCGCTCGACTACCGGCCGACGCCGACGACACTCGAGGGTGCCGAGGGCTGGTGACCGTCAGCCGGCCTGCTTGGCCGGGAAGAGCATCCGGGTGATCAGGACGCCCATCGCCGCCCCCACGAGCTGGGCCATCACGAACGGCCAGGCAGATGCGGGGGAGATGCCCGCGAACGTGTCGCTGAACATGCGGCCAACCGTGACGGCGGGGTTGGCGAAGCTGGTGGAACTCGTGAAGAAGTAGGCAGACCCGATGTACGCGCCGACGGCGACCGGGATCCAGCCCGTGCGGCCCGCGCGCGCGAGGCAGAAGATCACCAGCACCAGGCCTGCGGTCGCGACGACCTCGCCGAGCAGGTTGCCGGCGGTGACGCGCTCCGTCGTGCTCCAGGACACGGCCCGTGCGTCGAACATCACGTTCGCCAGGATCGCGCCCGCCACGCACCCTACGACCTGTGCGGGGACGTACGCGGCGACGTCCCGGAGCCCGCCCGGGAGAGAACCGCATCCGCGAGGGACACGACGGGGTTGAGATGCGCGCCGCTGACCGGGCCGAGCACCGCGATGAGCACTGCGAGGCCGAGCGCCGTCGCTGCCGCGTTGATGAGCAGCTGGATGCCGACGTCGGCCGTGAGGGACGTCGCGGCGATGCCGGATCCGACGACGATCGCCGCGAGGAGCGCGCTACCGAGGACTTCAGCCGTGACCCTGCGGCCGAGCGGCACCGGAGTCATGCCGCGAGGATCTCACCGAGAAGCGCGTGGACGCGCCCCTTGATGTCGTCGCGGACCCGCCGGACGGTCGCGAGGTCCTTGCCCGCCGGGTCCTCGAGCTCCCAGTCCTCGTACCTCTTGCCGGGGAAGATCGGGCAGGTGTCGCCGCAGCCCATCGTGATCACGACGTCGGACTCCTTCACCGCGTCGACGGTGAGGATCTTCGGGACGTTGCCGGCGATGTCGATGCCCTCTTCTGCCATCGCCTCGATCGCGACCGGATTGATCTGGTCCTTGGGCTCGGAGCCTGCGGACAGCACCTCCACCTCGCCACGCGACAGCTCCTTCATGAAGCCGGCGGCCATCTGCGATCGACCCGCGTTGTGCACGCAGACGAAGAGGACGGTGGGGATCTCGGACATGGGCTTCCTTCTCTAAGCGGTGGCGGGCAGCAGCGTGGGCAGGAGTTGCCGGACGCGAGCGTCGATGTCGTCACGGATCTCGCGCACCCGTGCGATCGGCTGGCCGACGGGATCCGCGAGATCCCAGTCGATGTAGCGGCGCCCTGGGTACACAGGGCACGCGTCGCCGCAGCCCATCGTGATCACGACGTCCGCTGCGCGTACGACCTCATCGGTGAGGGGCTTGGGGAACTCGCCACCGACCGGCACCCCGATCTCGTCGAGCGCCGACAGGACGACCGAGCGGACGGAGTCCGCGGGCTCCGATCCGGCGGTCCGGACATGCACGCCGTCGCCGGCCAGCTGCCGCAGGATCGCCGCGGCCATCTGCGACCGGCCGGCGTTCTGCACGCAGACGAAGAGCACCTCGGGGATGTCCTCGATCGTCCGCTCCGTCTCGCGCGCGAGGGCGGCGAGGCGGTCGGCGGCGAATCGTGACGTCAGTGAGGGGAGGTACCGCTTGATGCGGGCGCGCTCCGCGAGCAGCTGGTAGCTCTCCCGGACATATCGGCCGACCGTCTCGGGCGCGAAGACTCCGACGAATCTGCTGGACAGGTCTGCGGCTACCCGCTCGAGCACCGCGGAGTTGAGGGTCACCTCTTCGACGTCGTGCAGGAGATCGCTCACCCGGTCGAGTTGATCGGGCGCGATCGAGTACCAGACGACCCTGCCCTCCGGTCGCCGCTCGAGGATGCCGTCATCGACGAGTGCCTTGACGTGGTGGCTCACGGTCGGCTGGCGCAGATCGAGGTCGACGGCCATGCGGCCGACCAGCTCCCTGCCCTCGGAGCTCTCGAGGATCAGCGACAGGATGCGCGCGCGCGTCGGATCGCTCAGAACGCGGAGTTCGCGTGCGGCATCCGGTAAACCCATAGATCACAGTCTATGGGTTCACGTCAACTGCAGCAACCCGATTCGGGCTTCGCGCTCGTCGAGCACACGCCGGTCGCCGGCAGGACGAGCTCGACGTCGCGCGCGGAGCGGACATCACCCGCCAGCCACGCGACGATCGAACGCACCTGTTCGTAGCCCGTCGCGAGCAGGAACGTCGGCGCCCGGCCGTAGCTCTTCATGCCCGCGAGGAAGAAGTCCGGCTCGGGCTGCTTCAGTTCGGCGAACCCGTGCGGCGCCACCGTCCCGCAGCTGTGGACGTTGGGATCGATCAACGGGGCGAGTTGCCGCGGCGCCTCTACGACCTCATCGAGCTCCAGACGGATCTCCCGCAGCAACTCCAGATCGGGTCGGAAGCCCGTCGCGTTCACGATGCGATCCGCCACATGCGTCTCCAGCTCCCCAGCGCGATGGCCGACGATCTGCACCTGGTCGCCGTGACGCGCCAATCGAACGATCTCGAATCGGTCGACGACCTCGATCCGGCCGGCCCGCACGAGGCGCTCCACGCGCTCGCCGATCGACGCCCGCGCCTGCAACTCGTCATCGGACGACGAGCTCACGCGCGTTGCCGCGACCATTCCGGATCGCCCACACGACGCGGGTGCCGGTCTCGTCGGTCGCCAGGTCGGCGAGGTTGAGGAGGGTGTTCGCCGCGGAGTGACCGGCCCCGACCACCATGGTCGTGCGACCCGCGAAGGATGCGCGGTCCTGGCCGAGCACATCGGGCAGGGCGTGACTCACGAGGTCGGCGACCTCGGCGAGACCGAGCGGGTCGAGGCCCGACGATGCGAGGCTGTTCGGCGTCCGGTAGGTACCGGACGCGTCGATCACCGCCCGGGCCTGCGATTCGACCGTCGTGCCGTCGGCCTGACGGACCCGCAGCAGGAACGGGGTCTCTGCGCGCTCCGCCGTTCGCGTGCGATCCATGCCCTGACGGCTCACGTCCGTCACGGTCACACCGAGACGGATGTGAGGTGCGATCGCCGGGAGCGCGGCAAGAGGCTCCAGGAACGACTCGACGAGCTCTGCTCCCGTCGGCATGCCGTCCGCCGCGGGCTCTTCCCACCCCGCCGCAGAGAGCAGCCTCCGCGATGCCGGGTCGATCAGGTGCTCCCAGGGGGAGAACAACCGGATGTGGCCCCAGGAGCGCATGCTGGCTCCGACCCGGTCGCCGACCTCGTACGATGACGAAGGGGAGCCCAACGCTCCGCGAGGTTGGCTGCGGCAGCGAGACCGATCGGTCCCGCACCGATGATCGCGACGGGCAGGCTCTCGAGCCGGGAATCGCGGCGGACGGGTGCGGTCAGGTCGACGAGCGTCATTCGGAGCCTCCAGGCCTATATCGAAGTTTGTCGATGTATGGATTGTGGCGACTATATCGATGGATGTCAATATTCGGTATGCTGGATCCGTGACCCTCCTCGACGCGCAGACCTTCGTCACCGATGCGGCCGCGTGCTGCGCGCCGCTCACGCGCTCGACGATCGAGCCCGATCAGGCCGTGGCTCTCGCACGCCGGCTCAAGGCGATTGCCGATCCCGTACGCCTCCGCCTCCTGTCGATCGTGGCCGCCTCCGAAGGTCATGAGGCCTGCGTGTGCGACCTGACGGTTCCGGTCGGGCTGAGTCAGCCGACGGTGTCGCACCACCTCAAGGTCCTCACCGACGCGGGATTCCTCACCCGCACCAAGCGCGGCACCTGGGCGTATTTCAGCCTCGTGCCCGGTGCACTCGAGTCGGTCGCTCAGCCGCTTCTCCCGGCGTGACGTCGGCCGCTGGAATCTGCCAGGTGGCAGTCGTCCCACCCGGCCCGGTCACGGCTACTCGGCCGGTTCGTCGAAGTCGAGGCTGAGTTTGCGCAGCAGGACGGAGAGGCGCTCCTGGTCGGCCTTCGACAGGCCGTCGAGCAGCTCGGCCTCACCGGCCAGCAGCTCGCTGATCGCGGCGTCGACCGCATCGGTGCCGCGGCTGGTCATGACCACGAGCACGCCGCGTCCGTCGTGCGGATCGGTGCGCCGTTCGACGAGTCGGCGGGCGACCAGCCGGTCGATGCGGTTCGTCATCGTTCCGCTCGAGACCAGGGTCTGCTGCAGCAGGGCTTTCGGGCTCAGCTGGTACGGCGAACCGGCGCGGCGGAGCGCGGCGAGCACGTCGAACTCCCACGGCTCGAGACCGGATGCGGCGAACGCCTGCCGGCGGGCCCGGTCGAGGTGCTTCGCCAGGCGCGCGACGCGCGACAGCACCTGCAGAGGCGCGAAGTCCACATCCGGGCGCTCGCGCGACCAGTCTTCGACGATGCGGTCGACTTCGTCGGAGTGGCGCGGCCATCTGCGCTCTATTACTCTCCGGCGCGCCCGCACCTCGGCCGCCGCCTCTGGCAGACTTGACGCGCCGCGCCGCAGTGGACCTGCTGCGCCGCGATCCGCTGTGGTGTAACGGCAGCACGACGGCCTTTGGAGCCGTTAGGTCCAGGTTCGAATCCTGGCGGCGGAGCATGGCAGCCGCGCTCCGCAACACACCGATCCCGGTGATCCTCGACGTCGACACCGGCATCGACGACGCGCTGGCGATCCTGGCCGCGGTGACGCATCCCGGCATCGAGGTGATCGGCATCAGCTGCGTCACGGGCAACGCCTCGCTCGATCGCGTGGTCGAGAACACTCTCCGGGTGCTGGATGTCGCGGGGGCTCCCGACATCCCGGTCGCCGCGGGGGCGGCGCGTCCGCTCCTCGCGCCGCCGCGATCGGCGGGCCACGTGCACGGCGAGGACGGACTCGCGGGCATCGTGCTCCCGGAGAGCGCGCGCGTGCCAGAGGCGGGCGGCGCCGTCGCCATGATGCGCAGACTGATCCTCGAGCACCCCGTTCCGGTGACGATCGTGGCCCTCGCGCCGCAGACGAACCTCGCCCTGCTGCTGCGGACGTATCCCGAGGTCGCCGCGAACATCGCCCGCATCGTCTTCATGGGCGGATCGGCGGGTGTCGGCAACGCGACCGCGGTGGCGGAGTTCAACGTGTGGCACGATCCCGAGGCGGCGGCGGCCGTGCTCGACGCCGGGGTGCCCTGCTACATGTACGGGCTTGACGTGTTCATGCAGGTGTCGATCGAGGAGTCGCTCGCGACCCGCCTGGCCGAGTCGCCGGATCCGGTGGTCGCGCTCGCCGGGCGACTGCTCTCGCATCGCATCTCGTTCAGCGCGGACCAGCACGCGGAGTACTGGGGGCACATCGGCGATGCCGGCGCGGTCTGCGCGCTCATCGACCCGGGCGCCATGACGGTCGAGACGCTTCCGGTGCGCGTCGAGCTGATGGGATATGCGCGCGGGCAGACCGTCGTCGACCGCCGCGCGGGCGGCGAGGACATCGTGCATGGGCTCGCCGGGCTGTGGACACCCATCGAGGTGGCCCTCGACGTGGATGCCGACCGGCTGGCACGGGTGTTCCTGACGACGATCGGTGCAGAGGCCGACCTGGCCGACCGGGCAGACCAGGCCGACCAGGCAGAATGAACCCATGACCGATTCCCGCCTCGCCGTGATCGTGCTCGCCGCCGGCGAGGGGACGCGCATGAAGTCGGGCCTGCCGAAGGTGCTGCACTCCATCGCCGGCGTCCCGCTGATCGGCCACGTGCTGGCGACCGCGCGCGAGCTGTCGGCGGCGTACGTCATCGCCGTCGTCCGCCACGAGCGCGACGCGGTCTCGGCCGCAATCCTCGACCTGATGCCGGAGGCGATCGTCGTCGACCAGGACGACATGGCGGGCACCGGCCGCGCCGTCGAGATGGGCATCGGCGCGCTGCCCGACGACTTCGACGGCGACGTCGTGGTCGTGAGCGGCGACGTGCCGCTGCTCGACGCCGCAACGCTCTCCGGCCTGCTGGCAGCGCACCGCCAGGCGGCGGCCGCCGCGACCCTGCTCAGCGCGATCGTGGACGATGCCACCGGGTACGGCCGCATCATCCGGGAGAACGATGGATCCCTGAGCCGCATCGTCGAGCAGAACGATGCGGCCGACGACGAGCTCTCGATCACCGAGATCAACTCCGGCACCTACGTGTTCGGCGTCGGCGGCCTCCGCGCGCACCTCCCCAACGTCGGCACCGGCAACGCGCAGGGCGAGAAGTACCTCACCGACGTCGTCGCCATGCTGCGCGATGCCGGGATGCCCGTGACCGCGGTCCCGGTCCCCGATCCCTGGATCGTCGAGGGCGTCAACGACCGCGTCCAGCTCGCCCATACGGCGGCCCGCCTCAACGCGATGATCGTGCGCGGCTGGCAGCTCGCGGGGGTCACGATCCAGGACCCGGCGACCACCTGGATCGACCTGCGCGCGACCCTGGCGGAGGACGTCGAGCTGCTGCCCGGAACGCACATCTCGGGCGCGACGACCGTGGGCCGCGGCGCCCGCATCGGTCCGCAGACGACGCTCCACGACTGCGAGGTCGGCGAGAACGCGACGATCAGCCGCACCGACGCGACGCTCGCCGTGATCGGGGCCGGCGCATCCGTGGGGCCGTTCGCCTATCTGCGCCCCGGCACCGAGCTCGGCGCCGACGGCAAGATCGGCACGTTCGTCGAGACGAAGAACGCCAAGATCGGCACGGGCACCAAGGTGCCGCACCTCAGCTACATCGGCGACACCACGGTCGGCGAGGGATCCAATATCGGCGCCGGCACCATCACCGCCAACTACGACGGCGTCGACAAGCACGCGACGGTCGTCGGCTCGAATGTCCGCACCGGATCCCACAACGTCTTCGTCGCGCCGGTCACGATCGGCGACGGCGCCTACTCGGGCGCCGGCACGGTGATCCGCAAGGACGTGCCGCCGGGGGCGCTCGCCATCAACGTCGCGCCGCAGCGCAACATGGACGGCTGGGTCGCCGCGAACCGGACAGGAACCAAGGCGGCGAAGGCGGCTGGCGCGTCTGTCGATGGCGGCTCTGTCGAGGGGGCCGAGGGCACCGACTAGGCTGGAGTCCCAGGAGCCCTCGAGGCGGAAGGCGGAGCGTGGCGGCCATCAAGATCACCGGCCAGAAGAGGCTCGTGCTCGTCTCCGGCCGGGCGCACATGCAGCTCGCCGAAGACATCGCGGCCGAACTCGACACCTCGCTCCTCCACACCGACGCACGCACCTTCGCGAACGGCGAGATCTACGCCCGCTTCGACGAGAGCATCCGCGGCTGCGACATGTTCGTCATCCAGTCGCACACCGCCCCGATCAACGAGTGGCTCATGGAGCAGCTCATCATGATCGACGCCGCCAAGCGCGCGAGTGCCAAGCGCATCACGGTGGTCGCGCCCTTCTATCCCTACGCTCGTCAGGACAAGAAGGGTCGCGGCCGCGAGCCGATCTCGGCCCGCCTCATCGCGGACCTGTTCAAGGCCGCGGGAGCCGACCGCATCATGAGCGTGGATCTGCACGCTGCCCAGATCCAGGGTTTCTTCGACGGACCGGTCGACCACCTGTTCGCGATGCCCGTGCTGCTCGAGCACTTCCGCTCGAAGCTCGATCCGTCCACGCTGACCGTGGTCAGCCCCGACATGGGGCGGGTGCGCGTGGCCGACATCTGGAGCGACAAGCTCGGTGCTCCGCTCGCGATCATCCACAAGCGCCGCGACCCGCTGGTGCCGAACCAGGTCAGCGTGCACGAGATCGTCGGCGAGGTCGAGGGCCGGGTCTGCCTGCTGGTCGACGACATGATCGACACCGGCCGCACGATCGTGAAGGCGGCCGAGGCACTGAAGGCGCAGGGCGCGACGGCGGTCGTCGTCGCGGCGACGCACGCGGTCTTCTCGGCGCCGGCGACCGAGATCCTGCAGAGCGAATTCATCGACTCGGTGGTGGTCACGGACACTCTCCCGATCGAGGACGAGAAGCGCTGGGACCGGCTGACCGTGCTGCCGATCGCCCCGCTCATCGCGCGCGCGATCCACGAGGTGTTCGACGACGGGTCGGTCACGTCGATGTTCGACGGCGCGGCCTAGGTCTCGACAGGCTCGACCACCGGCTCGGCCAGCAGCACGGCCAGCGGGCTAGACGCCCCAGGCTCCCGGCGGCGCCTTGACGACGTCCACCGGGTGGTAGTGCCAGTGGGCGCCGTTCGCGTAGTGGCCACTCGCCCACGGGGAAGCCCAGATCTCGGCCTCGATCTCCTCGGTGGGCGCGGAGCGCTCGAACGCGGCGACGAAGCCCTGGTATCCGGGCAGGGTGCGCATCGCCTCGGCGGCGTTCTCGGCCGCGACGACCAGGTTCGGGTACCTGCCGAGCCCGCCACCGCCTCCGGAACCCCAGCCGTTGTTGAGCGGGTTGTTGCGGTTGTACCAGTCGTCGGGGCCGTTCTCCTGGCGCATCCAGCGAGTGAAGACGGTGACGTTGTCCTCCGTGACGGGCAGGTCGGCGAAGCTCAGGACCAGCTTCGCCCAGTCGTAGTTGGTGCCGCTCGCGGCGAGGGTCGCGATGCCGGGGGTGGCGGAGTAGTCCCCGAGCTCGGCGTCGCCGCCCTCGACGTCGTCAGCGACCTCGAGAGTCTGCGCGTGCGTCGTCGACGTAGGCCTGGAGCTGCTTGCGCGTCGGTCGGGGGAGGCGGCGGTGCGACCGAGAGGATCACCAGCAGCGCGAACGCCACGGTCGCGGCGCCGATGGCCGGCGAGCCGGATCGGGCGCACCGTCTCGCGGGGTCGCCGCAGCGCGGCGCGGAGCGCTGAGAGAGGAGGGAACGAAATCACGACAGCGATGGACGGTAGCAGCGCAGGCTGGGTCGGTCCTGTGACCGGCGGGGGCGGGGGGTCGAACGGACGCGACGGACGCGTCAGACCGGGACGCCGGGGGACTCGTCGCGCTGCGGGCTGAGACCCGGGATCAGGCCGAGCGATCGCAGCAGGATCTCGGTGCCGCCGAACCGCTCCGCGTAGCAGTACCAGCCGGGCCCCTCCGGCCCGAACTCGAAGCGCGCGCGCGAGCCGACCGCCTCGGAGTCCTGCGTCGCCACGACGATCCGGCACGCCTCGGCCGCGGTCGACCCCTGGACCCGGATAGTGACGAGCAGGCCGGGCAGCACGAGCGCGACCAGCCCGAGTGCGCCGATGATGCGAAACACCCGCTGCCGCACGACCGAGCGCGACGACCGAGCGTCGCCCGCCTCGTCCCCGGCCAGTTCGGGGTGGTAGTCGTCGTCGCTCATGGCCGTTCCAGTGTCGCACGCGCGATGTACGCCGTCTCCGCCGGTGGGCTAGCATCCGCCCGTGGAGTCCGACCGCGAGGGTGCCCGGCTGCAACGCCGGCTCGGGATCCCGGGCGCGACCGCGATCGGGGTCGCCTCGATGCTGGGCGCGGGCGTATTCGTCGTCTGGGCGCCGGCCACGGCCGCCGCCGGATCGGCCGTGCTGGTCGCTCTCCCGCTCGCCGCGCTCATCGCGGCCCTCAATGCGACGAGCACGACCAGGCTCGCCATGCGTCATCCGGTTTCGGGCGGAGCCTATGCCTACGGCCGTGCGGAACTCGGCGCTACGGCCGGCTTCGCGGCGGGGCTGCTGTTCCTGCTCGGCAAGACGGCGTCCGTGGCGGCGATCGCCCTGGTCGGGAGGCGAGTACCTGTGGCCCGACGCCGGACGCCCGATCGCCGTCCTGCTCGTGCTGGCGCTCGCGGCGATCAACGCGACGGGCGTGAGGACGACGGCGGTGGTGAGCGGGGTCGCCGCGGCGATCGTCATCGTCGTGCTCGTCTCGGTTCTCGTGCTGTCCCTGCCGGCGGCCGACGGAGGGGCGATTGCCGGGGACCTTCACGGAGCGCACGCCCTCCGCTCGGCGTGCTCACCGCGACCGGGCTGATCTTCTTCGCGTTCGCCGGTTACGCACGCGTGGCCACCCTGGGGGAGGAGGTACGGGATCCCGTGCGCACCCTCCCGCGCGCGGTGCTGCTGGCGGTGGTGACGGTCTTCGTCCTGTCGGCGGCGACCCTGCTCGCGCTGCTCGCGGGCCTCGGCGTCGATCGCCTCGCACAGAGCTCCGCCCCGGTCGCGGAACTCGCCGGTCCCGGCTGGGACCTGGCGGTGCGCATCGCGGCCGGCATCGCCTGCATCGGCTCGCTGACCGGGGTGCTGGCCGGACTCAGCCGCACCGGCCACGCGATGGCGCGTGACGGCGAGCTTCCGCGCGTCATCGCGCACATCAGCCCGCGCACGGCCACCCCCGTCGTCTCCGACGTGCTGGTCGCCGTGGTGGCCGTCGCCGCGGTCCTGGTCCTCGAGCCGGCCCAGGTCATCGGGGTGTCCGCATGCGCCGTGCTCGGGTACTACGCGATCGCGCACCTCGCGGCGCTCCGGGCGACCCCGCCGCTGGGACTGGCCCGCGGCATCCCGATCGCCGGTCTCGTCGGGTGCCTGGTCGTCGCGTTCGCGACTCCCTGGCCTGCGCTCCTCGGTGTCGCTCTGACACTCGCGGCCGGCATCGGCGTGAGGGCGGTGGCCCGGCGCACCCGCCGCGCGTAACGTGACGGGATGGATGCCAGTGACGCGGAGACCGGACTCCGGATGCGGCTGGCCGCGTCGCTCGCGCTCGACGCTCCCGACGTGCGGCTCACCGGCTACGGCGGCCTCGACTCGGCGTACCCGGTGTCGGAGCTCGCGACGGCATCCATCGCCACGGCCGCGGTCGCCGTCGCCGAACTGTGCGCGGCGCTCGGGGAGGCGCGCCCCGGGATCGCCGTAGACCGCGGCCTCTGCGACGCCTGGTTCGGATCCGCGCTGACGCCGATCGGCTGGAGCGTCCCGTCACCGTGGGATGCGATCGCCGGCGACTACGCGGCCCTTCCCGCCGCCGACGGTGCCGCCTGGATCCGGCTGCACACGAACGCGCCCCGCCACCGCGCGGCCGCGCTGCGGGTGCTCGGCGTCGAGGCGGAGCGCGAGCACGTCGCCGCGGCGGTGGCGCGCTGGTCGGCGCAGGAGCTCGAGGATGCCGTCGTCGCCGAGGGCGGCTGCGCGGCGATGCTGCGCACCCCGGGCGAGTGGGCGGCGCATCCGCAGGGGATCGCGGTCGCGGGCGAGCCGCTGGTCGCGATCGAGCGAACAGACGCGCACGATGCCGGAGCGGCGAGCACGTGGGCGGCGGCGCTCGCTCAGCCGCTGGCCGGTCTTCGCGTGCTCGATCTCACCCGCGTGCTCGCCGGACCGGTCGCGACCCGTCTGCTCGCGGGTCTCGGCGCCGACGTGCTGCGCATCGACCCGCCCGACTGGGACGAACCCGGGGTTGTGCCCGACATGACCATCGGCAAGCGCCTCGCGCGCCTCGACGCCCGTGACCCGACCGATGGCGCGCGGCTGCGGACGTTGCTCGCCGGCGCCGACGTCCTGGTCCACGGCTACCGTTCGGACGCGCTCGACCGGCTCGGGCTGCCGGATGCCGTGCGGCGAGAGCTGCGTCCGGGTCTCGTCGACGTGTCACTCGACGCGTACGGGCACACCGGCCCGTGGAGCATCCGGCGCGGCTTCGACAGCCTCGTGCAGATGTCGACCGGGATCGCCGGGGCCGGCCTGCGGTCGGGTCTCGCCGACCGGCCGACGCCGCTGCCGGTGCAGGCACTCGACCACGCGACGGGATACCTGATGGCCGCAGCGGTGCTGGCCGGCCTCGCGGGCCGACTCCGCGATGGCCGCGGGACCCGCGCTCGCCTGTCGCTCGCCCGGACGGCCGCGGAGCTGGAGCACGCGCATTCGCTCCCCCCGCGTCTGCGGCAGCCGCGCGCAGACCGCCGGCGAATCCTCGTGGGCGGACCCGGTGACCGCCTCCGTGCCGCTGGGTGCTCCGATCGACACCCCCTGGGGCGCCGCCACCCTGTTGCCGGCGCCGTTCGCGGTGGAGGGCGTCGCCGCGCGCTGGACGCGCGGCCCGCGGCCGCTCGGGAGCGACGCGCCCGCCTGGTAAATCGGGGTACAAGTCCGTAGGCGAGATGGGGGACACGGCTTGTCCCCCATTCGTGGCGCACCCGCTATGGGGCTGTCGAGGCCTGTTGCGCGCGGGCCACGGTGTAGACGTACCGGTGGACTCGTAATGGCCGGGACGCATCCTGATCTGCCTCTCTCTGGAGTACCCGAACGTGGACGTTTACCCTGCACGGATCACCGCACGCCTTCGCACGCGACGTATCCTGAAAGGCGCGCTCGCCGGAGCCGCGGCGCTCACGCTCGCGTTCGCGAGTATCGCCGTCTCACCGGAGCTGCCCGGATCGCAGGCCGCTCAACTGGGCCCCGGACCGTCCCCGTCGCCCGGAACCGTGACGATCACGGCGACCGGAGCCTTCTCGGGCACGGTCCCTGCCGGCGTCTGCACGGTGACCGCGACCGTGCTCGGCGCGGCGGGCGGAAGCGCTGTCACGACCACGACGAACTCCAACGGTGCGGGCGCGAGCGTCACGGCGACCTATCCGGTCGTCCCCGGAATGGCCTACAGCGGCACCGTCGGCGGCGGCGGCGGTGCGCCCACCGGCAGCAACAGCGCGTCGACGCAGGGTCCCGGGGGATCCAACGGCGGCGGCGACGGCGGTACAGCGGCCTGACCGGGAGCATCGAGCACCACGGCGCAGGCGGCGGCGGCTACACGGAACTGTCAGCTCGGCGGAAACCTCGCGGTGCTCGCCGGCGGTGGTGGCGGCGCGGGTGGCGGCCACTCGACCTCGACCGACGGCGCCGGCGGAAACGCCGGTCTGCCCGCGGCCACGGGCGTGACCGACGGGCTCGGCCGGAAACGTCGGCCGGGACACTCCGGCCGCGACCGTCACCGGCGGTGTCGGCGGGACAGCGACGCCGGGTGCCGGCGGAACGAACAGCGCAGCGAGCGAGCGTCAACGGCGTCGCCGGTTCGGGCCGCAACGGCGGCGCCGGAGGTGCCGACCCCAACCCCGACGCGGGTGGTGGTGGTGGCGGTGGCTACAGCGGTGGTGGTGGTGGCGCCTCGACGCCGGCTACAACACCCAGAACGGCTCGTCCGAGATCGCCGGCGCGGGCGGTGGCGGTGGCTCGAGCTACGTCGCGCCGACGATCCCGCTCGGCTCGGGAACGTCGACTCCGAGCGGCATCAGCTCGGTCGCTGGGCGCCAAGCTCACCGCGGCAGCCGGCATCCGGCGCCAACGGCTCCGTGAGCCTGCAGCTGGAACACCTGCTCCTACGACCTCGCGCGTCGACCAAGACGGTCTCCCCGGTCAACGCGCCGATCGGCGCGACCGTCACCTGGACCGTCGCGGTCACCAACCTCGGTCCGTCGGCGATGACCCAGGGCGACACGGTCACGATCACCGACACGCTGCCGGGTGCCGGTGCCAAGACGATCCAGTCCATCTCGACGTCGGGCGGCTCGAACGCGACGATGGCGAGCGGTCGCGGTCACCTGCACGGCGGCCGTCGGCGCCGCCATGCCCGCGTCTCTCGACTGCTCGCGGCCCTACCAGCTCGGAGCGGCGTCCGGCGAGCGGCGTCCGCGGCCTGAACGTCGGCGAGACCCTCACGATCACCTACACGCAGCCGCTCACCGAGCCGGCGGCACGGTGCTGACCAACACGGCGACCGTGACCGACCGTCCGACGAGCGCGGGGAACAACTCCGACGGCGCCACCACGACGCTCATCGCGCCGCCGGGCGCCGTGAACGACTCCAACCTGGGCAACGCGCTCGGCACGGTCGTGAACGTCCCGGTCACGACCAACGACACCGGCACGCTCGCAGCGGGCTCCGTCGTGCTCTGGAACACCGGCACGTCGCGCGATCATCCCGAGCCCCTACGTCGTCGCAGGCGAGGGCACCTGGACGGTCTCATCCGACATCGTGACCTTCACGCCGCTGGCGAGCTTCAAGGGCGACCCGACCCCGGTCACGTACCGCGTCACGGCCACCAACGGCCTTCACGCCACCGCCACCGTGACCATCACCTACGTGCCCGTCGCCGTCGACGACAGCCTGAGCGGCGTCGCGATCGGTGCGCCGGCGACGGTCAGCCCGCTCACGAACGACGACGGCGACTTCGTCGGCTCGTCGCTGCGCCTCATCGACCCGACCACCCTGTCGCCGGTCACCGGCCCAGTGGTGGTCGCGGGACAGGGCACCTGGACCATCTCCGGCACCGACGTCATCTTCACGCCGGAGCCCGGCTTCCTGACCGACCCGAGCCCGATCGGGTACCAGATCACCGACACCACCGGCGACACCGTGTCCGCGAACATCACGATCACGTCCGTGCCGTCGGCGACAGACGACTCGAGCCTGGGCAACGCCCTCGGCTCGACCGTGAACCTGAACGTGCTGGCCAACGACACCGGATCCTGGGACACCGCAAGCCTGGTGTTCGTCTCGCGGCCTCGGGACGTCGCTGGTCGTGCCGGGTGAGGGCACCTGGACCGTGCAGCCCGGCGGCGTCATCCGGTTCGTCCCGCTCGCCGCTTTCAAGGGCGACCCGACGCCGGTGAGCTACCGCGTCACCGATGTCACGGGCGACCAGGTCACCGCGCTCGTCACGGTGGCCTACGTCCCGTCGGCGGCCGACGACTCCAGTCTGGGCAACGTGCTCGGCAGCGACGTCACGGTCTCGGTGCTCGACAACGACGACGGCGACTTCGTGGCCGGCAGTGTGCGCCTGATGGACGGCCTCCTCCCGGTCACGACCCTCACCGTTCCGGGTGAGGGCGTCTGGAACGTCGTCGGCGACACCGTCGTCGTTCGACCCGGAGAGCGGCTTCCTGACCGACCCGACGCCGGTCCACTACCGCGTCGAGGACACCACGGGCGACTTCGCCACGGCGACGGTCACCGTCACCTACGTGCCGCAGGCGGCGGACGACGCCGGCGGCCCGCTCGCGATCGGCGCCACCGCGACCGTTCCGGTCCTCGGCAACGACACCGGATCCTGGGACAACGCCTCGCTGCGCCTGTCCACCCGGTCTCCGGCCTTTCGGTCACCGGTCCCGTCGCGGTCGCCGGCGAGGGCACCTGGACGATCTCGGGCACCGACGTCGTGTTCACGCCGACGCCCGGATTCCTTCTCGACCCGACACCGCATCGGCTACCGCATCACCGACACCACCGGCGACACCGTCTCGGCGTCCGTCAGCGTCGACTACCGTCCGTCCGCCGCTCGAACGACTCCAGCCTGGGCAATGCGCTCGGCACGGTCGTGAACCTCTCCGTGCTGGCCAACGACACCGGCGACTTCGACACCACGACACTCGGCTTCGGCCCGGGCAACGTCGGAGTGGGCGCCGATCTCATCGTCGCCGGCCAGGGCACCTGGGAGGTGTCCGGCGCCGGCGTCATCCGCTTCACGCCGCTCGGCAGCTTCCTCGGCGACCCGACGCCGGTCGCGTACCAGGTCGAACGACACTCTCGGCGACTCCACGGGTGCGGTGATGACGATCACCTACGTGCCGGCAGCTGCGGACGACTCCGACCTCGACAACGCCTACGGAACCGACGTCAACGTCGCCGTGCTCGCCAACGACAACGGTGATTTCGCCGCCGGCAGCGTCCGCATCCTCGACGGCGCGACCCCGGTCATGTCGCTGCCCGTGCCCGGCGAGGGCACCTGGATCGTCGAGGCCGACGACACGGTCACCTTCCACCCCGAGGCCGGCTTCCTCACCGACCCGACCCCGGTGAGCTACCGGGTCACCGACACCACCGGCGATCACGTCGACCGCGCAGATCACGGTCACCTACCTGCCCGAGGCCGTCGACGACGCGCAGGGCGGTCTCGCGATCGGCTCCGTCGCGACCGTGCCGGTGCTGACCAACGACCACGGCGACTGGGTCACCTCCACGCCTGCGCCTCATCGACCCGGTGACCCTCGCGGTCACCGCCGGCACCCGTCGTCGGTCGCCGGTCAGGGCACGTGGACGATCTCCGGGACCGAACGTGGTGTTCACGCCGCTGCTCCGGCTTCCTGGTCGACCCCGACCCGATCGACTACCGCATCACCGACAGCACGGGCGATCACGCCACCGCGCAGATCGAGCTCGACTACGGCCCCGGCGCCGCCGACGACACCGACCTCGGCAACGTGCTCGGCAGCGCCGTCGACGTGAGCGTGTTCGACAACGACTCCGGTTCGTTCGACGACGCCACCCTCGGCTTCGGTGCCGGAACGGGTCCGGGAACCACGCTGGTCGTCGCGGGCGAGGGCACCTGGTCGGTGCTGGCCGGCGGCGTCGTCCGGTTCACGCCCGCTGCCGGGCTTCCTGACGCGACCCGACGCCGGTGACCTACTACGCCGACGACGTGACGGGTGACCCGGCGAGCGCGCTGATCACGATCACCTACCTTCCCGAGGCGGCGGACGACTCCGACCTGGGCAACGCGTTCGGCACCGACGTGAACGTCGACGTGCTCGCCAACGACACCGGTGACTTCCCGGCCGGCAACCGTGCGCCTGCTCGACGGCGCACTGCCGGTGACGATGCTGAACGTGCCCGGCGAGGGCACCTGGACGGTCGAGCCGGACGACACGATCACCTTCTCGCCCGGACGAGCGGCTTCCTGGTCGACCCGACGACCGTCCAGTACCAGGTCACCGACTCGACCGGCGACACGGTCACGGCGTCGATCACCGTCACCTACCTGCCGCTGGCGCGTCGACGACGACCGCGGCGGCCTGGCCATCGGCGCGCCCGTCACGGTCGCCGTGCTGTCCAACGACAACGGCTCGTTCGATCACCTCGTCGGTGCGCCTCATCGACCCGGTCACCCTGTCGTCGCTGCCGGTTCGTCGTCGTCGCCGGCCAGGGCACCTGGAGTCTCGGGGCGCGGGCGCGATCGTGTTCACGCCGCTGCCGTCGTTCCTGGTCGACCCCGACCCGATCGACTACCGCGTCACGGACACCACCGGCGACACCACCACCGCGACGATCACGCTCGACTACGTGCCCGGCCGCGGCCGACGACTCCGACCTCGGCAACGCGCTCGGCTCCGTCGTCGACGTCGACGTGCTGGACAACGACACCGGATCGTTCGACGTCGAGCTCGCTCGCGTTCACGGCCGGCGGCACGACGCTCGTCGTCCCCGCCGAGGGCACCTGGGACCGGTGCAGGCGGCGGGGTCATCCGCTTCACGCCGCTCGGCTCGTTCCTCGGCGACCCGACTCCGGTCCGCTACTACGTCGACCGACGTCACTGGTGACGCGGTGACGCGCTGGTCACGATCACCTACGTGCCGGCCGCGGCCGACGACTCCGACCTCGGCAACGTGATGGGCACCGACGTCAACGTCGACGTGCTCGCGAACGACACGGGCGACTTCACGCCCGGCACGGTGCGCATCATGGACGGACTGCTGCCGGTCACCAGCCTGCACGTCGCGGGCGAGGGCACCTGGACCGTCGAGCCCGACGACACGATCACGTTCGATCCCGACGCCGGCTTCCTGACCGACCCGTCGCCGATCTACTACCGCGTCATCGACACCACCGGCGACAACGGTCAGCGCGACGATGACCGTGACGTACCTGCCGCAGGCCGCCGACGACTCCGACCTGGGCAACACGCTCGGCACAACGGTCAACGTGCCGGTGCTCACCAACGACACGGGCAGCTTCGTCGCCTCGAGCGTGCGCATCGTCGGTCCCGGTGGACCCGTCGTCGAGCTCATCGTCGCCGGCGAGGGCCGCTGGCTCGCGAACTCGGACGGCACGGTCACGTTCTTCCCCGAGGCCGGCTACAAGCTCGACCCGGCACCGATCGACTACCGCGTGACCGACGTCACCGGCGACAGCGTCGACGCGCAGGTGACGCATCACCTACGTGCCGACCGTCGCCCCCGACGTCAAGAACGGCAACGCGATCGGCTCGCCGACCGTCGTGAACGTGCTGACGAACGACACGGGTGACTTCGACGTGTCGACGGTGCGCCTCTCGACCCGACGACCCCGGTCCCGTGCTCACGGTCGTCGTGCCCGGCGAGGGCACCTGGACCACGGACACCACGCTCGGGCGGCTCACCTTCACGCCGGAGCCCGGCTTCCTCGGCAACCCGACGCCGGTGACCTACCAGGTCACCGACGTGACGGGCGACGTCGTGCAGGCCCTCGGCGACGGTCACCTACCTGCCGATCGCCGCCGACGACGAGAGCCGCAACAACAAGGCAGGCACGATCGTCAGCGTCCCGATCCTGGGCAACGACCTCGGGCTCTTCGACATGACGACGCCGCGACTGCTGTCGCGGCGGCACGCCGATGATGTCGATGGTCGTCCCCGGTGAGGGCACCTGGCGCATGAACGCGTCGACGAGCACGGTGACCTTCGAGCCGATGCTCGGCTTCACCGGCGACCCGACCCCGGTTCCGTACCGGGTGGCCGACGTCAACGGCAACTGGGCGACCGCGAACGTCACGATCACCTACCTGCAGCCCGCCGCGCTCGCGTTGACCGGCATGTCGGTCGACCTGCCGCTGTGACGGCTCGATCATCGCGCGATCCTGATGGGCATCGGCGTCGTCCTCGTGCACGCGTCTGCGTCGCGTGGCCCGCCACCGGATGTGAGGCACGCGGCGAGCCGGCGCTAGTGGGTGTCGACCGCCTGCACCTCGGTGCGGTCGCCCGACCACAGGGTGTGGAACGTGCCCTCCTTGTCGACGCGCCCGTAGGTGTGGGCCCCGAAGAAGTCGCGCTGTCCCTGCACGAGCGCGGCAGGCAGCCGGTCGGCCCGCAGCCCGTCGTAGTACGCCAGCGACGACGAGAACGCCGGGCGACGGGATGCCCGCGGCGGCCGCGTGGGCGACCACGCGGCGCCAGGCCTCCTGGGTGCGGGTGACGACGTCGACGAAGAACGGCGCGGTGACCAGCGCGACGAGTCCGGGGTCGGCGGCGTAGGCCTCGGTGATCCGGTTGAGGAAGCGCGCGCGGATGATGCATCCGCCACGCCAGATCTTCGCGATCTCGCCCTTCTCGATGTCCCAGCCGTACTGCTCGGCGCCCGCGACGATCGCATCGAAGCCCTGCGAGTAGGCGATGATCTTCGACGCGTAGAGCGCCTGGCGCACGTCCTCGATGAACGCATCCGCGTCGTCGATCGGCGGGACCGACGCCGGACCCGGCAGGCCGAGGCGGCGGCCCGCTGGGCGGGCTTCGACGACAGCGAGCGCGCGAACACCGCTTCGGCGATGCCCGACACCGGGATGCCGAGGTCGAGTGCGTTCTGCACCGTCCACACGCCGGTGCCCTTCGATCCCGCCTGGTCGAGGATGACGTCCACGAGCGGCTTGCCGGTCTCCTCGTCGACCTGCCGCAGCACCTCGGCGGTGATCTCGATGAGGTAGCTCTCGAGCTCGCCCGCGTTCCACTCGGCGAAGATGTCGGCGATCTCGGCCGGGGTCTTGCCGGTGCCGCGGCGGATGAGGTCGTACGCCTCGGCGATCAGCTGCATGTCGGCGTACTCGATGCCGTTGTGGATCATCTTGACGAAGTGGCCCGGCACCGTCGTGCCCGACGTGCGTGACGCAGGGCTCGCCCTCGGCGATCGCGGCGATCGACTTCAGGATCGGGCCGAGCGTCACCCAGGCCTCGTCGGATCCGCCCGGCATGATCGACGGGCCGTTGAGCGCGCCCTCCTCGCCGCCCGAGATGCCGGCGCCGACGAAGTTGATGCCGGTCTCGCGCACCGCCTTCTCGCGGCGGATCGTGTCGGTGAAGAGCGCGTTGCCGCCGTCGACGATGATGTCGCCCGGCTCGAACACCTTCACGAGCTCGTCGATGACGGCGTCGGTGCCCTTGCCGGCCTGCACCATGATGATCGCGGTGCGCGGCTTCGACAGCGACGCGGCGAACGCGGCGTAGTCGGGGGAGGGGACGAATTCCGCCTCGGGGTGCTCGTCCATCAGGGTCTGGGTCTTCTCGTACGAGCGGTTGAAGATCGCGACCGTGTTGCCGGCGCGGCTGGCCAGGTTGCGCGCGAGATTCGAGCCCATCACCGCCAGTCCGACGACGCCGATGTTGGCCGGGTGGCTGCGGGCATCCTCAGGCATGGTTTCAGGCTACCGCTAGCGTGGGGGTGTGAGTTCCGCCATCCCTCCCGTCGTCGTCATGGGGGTCTCCGGATCGGGCAAGACGACCGTGGGCACGTCTCTGGCCGCGCTGCTCGGCCTGCGCTTCGTGGATGGCGACGCGCTTCATCCGGCGGCGAACGTCGCCAAGATGTCGACCGGTATCCCTCTCACCGATTCCGATCGCTGGCCATGGCTGGACGCCGTCGGCCGCGTGCTCGGCGGCGGAGGAGTCGTCGTCGCATGCTCTGCGCTGCGGCGCGTCTACCGCGACCGCCTTCGCGCGGCGTCCCAGGGACTGCAGGCTCGTCTACCTGCACGGCACCCGCGAGCTGCTCGCCGAGCGGATGAACCACCGCGAACATTTCATGACCGTCGCCCTGCTCGACTCGCAGCTCGCCGCCCTCGAGGAGCCGGGCGACGACGAAGAGGCCCTCGCGTACGACGTAGTGCGACCCGTTGCTGAGATCGTCGCCGACGCGGCGGGCAGGCTTCGCGAGGACGAGGCCGGCAAGGGAGCTGCGACGTGACCGGCATCGAGGTCCTGGCCACCTCACGGCGTGATCACCTGGGCGAAGGCCCGTGGTGGGATGCCGCGAACGCCGAGTTGCTGTGGGTCGACATCCTGGGGCGCAGCGTGCGGCGAGCGACGCTCGACGGTGCGGAGGAGGACCCGCTCCCGACGCCGAATGATGTCGGATTCGCGGTGCGCGACACCGCTGGGCGCATTCTCGCGGGACTCAGTGACGGTCTCGCGGTCTCCGACCCGGCGGCTCCCGGCGTGGAGCTCGATCTGGGCGGGGCCCCACGACGCCGTGAAGGTGCGCATCAACGACGGGAAGACCGACCGGCACGGCCGCGTCTGGTTCGGGACGATGCATCGCGAGGAGACGGAACAGGCAGGTGCGCTGTTCAGCTTCGGCAGCGGGACGGCGACCACGCGGCTCACCGGCATCACGACATCCAATGGCCTCGGCTGGTCGCCGGACGGGGCGCAGTTCGACTACACCGACTCGGCGGCACGGACGATCTGGGTCTTCGACTGCGATGGCAGTGAGATCTCGAACCGCCGGGTGTTCGCGACGGACCCGGAGGCATACGCACCGGACGGCCTCACGGTGGATGCCGCCGGCGCGATCTGGTCGGCCAAATGGAATGGCAGCCGCATCGTGCGCTACGACCCGGATGGACGCATCGACGGCGTTGTCGAGTTGCCGGTGCGCAAGCCCACGAGCGTGGCCTTCGGCGGTTCCGGGCTCGACACGCTGATCGTCACCTCGGCTCGGATGGACCAGGGCGACGGGGAGCTCGCGGGCTCCGTGTTGCTGGTGGACGCGGGATCGGCGGGGATCGCCGAGCGACCGGCCGAGGTCGGCCTCCTGTGAGCCTGCGCGTCGTGGTGGCCACACCGCTGAGCGAGGAGAACCTCGCGCTGCTGCGGCGCCTCGAGCCGCGCCTCGATGTCGTCCACGATGCGGAGCTGACCGGACCGGCGAGTGACGACTGGATGGCGGAGTTCCAGCGCCCTGCTGCGCTCCAGCCCGCGTACGAGGAGTACGTCGATTCGGCGGACGCGCTCTTCGGTGTCCCCGACCAGTCGGGGCGGGCGCTGGCGCGCACCGTCGCGGCGAACCCCGGTCTGCGCTGGGTTCACACGATCCCCGCCGGTGGCGGGCAGCAGGTGCGTGCGGCGCGGCTCGACCGGGCGGCGCTCGACCGCATCCTGTTCACGACCTCCGCGGGAGTTCACGCGGAGCCGCTCGCGGAGTTCGCGGTGTTCGGGGTGCTCGCCGGCGCGAAACTGCTGCCCTGGATGCTGGAGGCGCAGCGGCGGCACGAATGGGCGCCGCGCCGCGTCATGCCCGTCGCGCCCGACCTCACCGTCGCGATCGTGGGCCTCGGCTCGATCGGGCGGCTCGCCGCTTCCAAGCTCGCCGGGCTCGGCTATCGGGTCGTCGGCGTGCACCGGCGCCCCGTCGAGGTCCCGGGGGTGACGCGGGTCTACGGCGTCGACCGGCTCGCGGAGGTCGCCGCTCTCGCCGACGCCCTCGTGCTGGCCCTGCCCGGCACGGTCGAGACCGAGAAGATGCTGAGCCGTGACGTGCTGGCGGCCGTGAAGCCCGGCATCACGATCGTGAACATCGGACGCGGCACCACGGTCGACGAACCCGCGCTCATCGACGCGCTCGCCGACGGCCGCATCGGACTCGCCGTGCTCGACGTCACGTACTCTGAGCCACTCGCCGCGGACAGCCCGCTGTGGGACCTCCCCAACGTCGTGATCGCCCCGCACACGGCCGCGATCAGCCCCCACGAGCCGCGCCTGATCACCGAGCTGTTCGCCGACAACGCGCGGCGCCTGCTCGATGGCGAGCAGTTGCGTAACCGCGTGGACACCGTCGAGTTCTACTGAAACTCTTGAGCCATGACCGGTCGCCTCGTCAGCCTCATCGCGCTCCCGTTGTCCCTCGTCGGCCACGCGTTGTTCTGGCTGGGCAGCGACCGGCTCCTCTTCGGTGCGCGCGTGCTCGCTCCTGCCGAGCTCGGGGATGTCGTGGCCGTCTCAGCGGGCATCCTCCTGATCGCGGCCGCAGTTGCGACCCTGGCGATCGGATCGCTCGGTGTCATCGTCATCGGCGGGGTCCAGATCCTGTTCTCCCTGCTGCTCTTCCTCGTGCCGTTCGGCGTGCGCGGCGGTTTCTCGCCCGCGTTCGAGATCATGAACGCCGTGCGGTCGGCCCACGCCGCGCTGGGCGACGGCCTCTACGCCTACGTGCCGACCGGATTCGCGTTCGTCACGGGCGTTGTCATGCTGGTCGCCGGGCTCGTCGCCCGGGCCCGCCGCCGGACGGCGCCGATCGAAATGCGGGTCGGAGCGGGGCTGGTCGGCGTGCTGGCCGTGATCGGCGTCTTCATGGCGGTGGCGGGGGGAGCGCGCCTGTACACGCGTCTGCTCGTGCAGTTCGCGGGGCTCGACCCCTTCGGCCTGATCGTCCTCGTCGTCGGCTCCGTGCTGGTCGGTGCCGCCGTGCTGATCGGGCAGTGGACGTCGACCGCGGCGATGGTCGCCGGTGCCGCAACCGCCGTCGTCGGCCTCGTCGGACTCGCGTCTCCCTCCACCCTGTTTCTGACGGCGGCGGAATGGCCGGAACTCCGGCGCGGACTCGAGATCGCCGGGCCATCCGGGGCTCTGCTCCTCATCGGTGTGCTCCTGGTGGTCGCGAGCCTCGCACTGCGGGCGCGTGGCCGTCGCGAGGCGGGCCGAGCCTCGTCCGGCGCCGGCGCGTCGGCCGAGAAACCCCCGCCGCCCACGACCGTGCCGTCGGTGTAGACTTCTCGACTGAACTTCGGCGAGGGATGCTGCGCTTCATTGCATGGCATCCGTGATCGACGCGGTGGGCGGGCCTTGAGTCTTTCCTCACGCAGTTGCGCGTTCGAGTTGAACTACACAGACCGAGGCTGAGTCCACCGACATCCGCCTCATGATCAAGGAGTACAGCCATGGCTGACGACAACAAGCTGGTCGCGGAACCCCGCGAGCAGTTCGGCAAGGGATTCGCACGCCGGATCCGTGCCGCAGGCAAGATCCCCGCGGTCATCTACGGCCACGGCACCGACCCGCAGCACGTGACGCTGCCGGGCCACGAGGTCTCACTCATCCTGCGCAAGGCGAACCAGGTGCTCGAGCTCGACATCTCGGGCAAGACCCAGCTCGCGCTCGTCAAGGACGTGCAGAAGGACCCGGTCCACCAGATCATCGAGCACCTCGACCTGGTCGTCGTCCGCAAGGGCGAGAAGGTGACCGTCGACATCCCGGTGCACGTCGAGGGCGAGTCCATCGCCGGAACGATCGCGGCGCTCGACTCGAACACGCTGTCGGTCGAGGCCGAGGCGACGCACATCCCGGAGCGCCTGACCGTGAACATCGAGGGCGCGGAGGAGGGCACGCAGATCTTCGCGAAGGACATCGAGCTGCCCGAGGGCTCGACCCTCATCTCCGACCCCGACACGCTCGTGGTCAACGTCTTCGTGCCGGCCGTCGTCGACCTGGGCGAGGCCGCTGCTGCGGAAGCCGCAGAGGCCGCCGAGGGCGAAGAGGGCGAAGAGGGCGAAGAGGGTGCCGAGGGCGCCGAGGGCGAAGAGGCTGCCGAAGGCGGCGAGGCCAAGTCCGACGAGGCCGCGGAGTAGTACTCCGCATCCGACACGTGGCCGCAGAAGATGTCTGGCTCGTGGCCGGGCTCGGGAATCCCGGGCCCGGCTACGCCGGTCATCGGCACAACGTCGGCCAGATGGCGCTCGCCGAACTGGCCGATCGGGTTCGGCTGCGACGTTCAAGACCCACAAGGCGAACGCATCGGTCGCCGAGGCGCGCATCGCACCGGGCGGCGCCAAGCTCGTGCTGGCGAAGCCGAACACGTTCATGAACCTGTCGGGCGGGCCGGTCGCCGCCCTGCTGCGGTTCTACAAGCTCGACCCCTCGCGGCTGATCGTGCTGCACGACGAACTCGACATCCCGTTCGACACGATCCGCATCAAGACCGGCGGCGGGCACGGCGGCCACAACGGCATCCGGGACATCGCGGCCGCGATCGGCACGCACCGATTTCGCGCGTGTGCGGATCGGCATCGGCCGGCCTCCGGGACGCCAGGAGGCGGCCGACTACGTGCTGACCCCGTTCGGCAAGGCTGAGCGCGAGCTGCTGCCCTCGGTGTTGTCGGATGCGGTCGACGCCACCGAGTTGCTCGTCACCGATGGGCTGCTGGCGGCGCAGCAGCGCTGGCACGCGGCCGCGGGCCGGATTCCTGCCATGGCGGGGACGAACTTGCCGTCCCTTGCGAAGACGGCCCCGCCTGACGCGTCACCCCCCGGCGGGTTCCCTTCGTCGGGAGCGAATGGGTCGACGTTGGTCATCAACGAAGCCGAGGCGAATGCGTCCGTCAGGGAACCATCGATCGTGGTCACGAGCGTGCGTGCGCTCGTGCGGCTAACGGCGACCACCTCGCGAAGGAGCCCGCCAGGGAACTGCGGGCTGTCATCGGCGACGAGCGTGGCTCCGACCGTGATCGAGGCGACCTGTGGCGGAACCACCGCATTCCAGGTGAGCGAGGTCGCCGCAGAGCCGTCCAGGGCGGCGACCGTCTCCTCTGCGAGCACGATCGTGTTGGACCCGAGTTGAACGGTGGGAGTGAGCGGGTTGTCGAGGCCGGCGGGGTCACCGACGCCGGTCGTGTTCTCGGCGCGGATCTCGAAACGGTAGAAGGCGAGCGGATCGGACAACGCATCGACGATCGCCGCCGTCCCCGGGGCGAGGACGACCCTTTCGATGAGGTCGGCCCCCGGCGTCGGCTCCCATGTTCCGTCTGCAAGCTGATCGACCTGCGTGGCGGAGATCCTGTACGCCGACACGGCACCGCCGCCGTCATCGAACGGCGCCTGCCAGGTCAGCGTGACCGCGCCGGTCCCATCAGGGCTCGCCGAGAACTGGTCGGGAGGCCCTGGGAGGTATGTCTGCCGCGGGACGACGGTTCCTGTGGACGGCAGTGATTCCCCGGCGGACGTGATCGCGGTCAGCGCTATCGCATATTCCGCGTCGTTCTCCAGGCCGTCGATCGTCTCCGAAGACTCGGCGGGAAGTACCGTCGTCTCGATCGGGTCGCCCGGTCCATCGAGCACGAGCCGGTACGACGTGAGAGGCGCCCCGCCATTGTAAGAAGGCGCTCTCCATGCGAGCTCGGTCGATCCATCACGTCCCAGCGCGGAGATGAGGAGAGGGCTCTCGGGAGCAGTCGCAGCAAGAGGCACGACCGGCCCGGATGGGGCGCCGGAGGGCCCCATCGCGGTCCCCACAATCGCCGCGATCCGCACGGTGTAGACGACCTCCGCGCACAGTCCCGTGATCGCGGTGCCCGTCGTGTCTGAAGGCACGATCACTGCGACGGCAACCGGACTCGGACAGGCCGGCATCCCCGTCCCTGCCATCGGCGTCGCAGTCGCGACGTACTCCGTCACGCGAGCCGTCGGTACGCTCGGCGACCAGGCCGCCTGGATTCCCAACCCGATCGCGTCCGCCGAGAAGAGCTGCACCGACGGGATGGTGGATGCTGACGCGATCTTGCCGCTCGCCGCACTCGACCTCACCACGGATGCAAACCCCGGCTTCGTCCCCGTGACCTTCACCGTGACGCGAGCCCCGGCGTCGGATTTGGTCGGAACGTAGATCTGCGCCGTGGCGCCCGAGATCGCCTTGCCTGACTTGTACCACTGGTAACGGTATGAGAGGGGATCGGGTCCCCATCCGTTCGCGTACCACTGGTAGGCGAGTGTGACGATCGCGGGACGCCAGATCCCGGTCACGGCAGTGAGGGTCACGCCGACGCGTGCCTCACCATCGATCGTCGGTGTCGGGGTGGCGGTCAGCGGCGTCGCTGCGTAGGCGGCCGGAGCCGGCGCCACGATCCCGAAGAGCATGGCGAGCAGCGCGATGGCGACGACTAGGCGACGCGCACGCGGGCTGGACAATTGCTCCCCCACGACTGGCCCTTCGGGTTGAGCGTGCTTCGGGTTGCCCGACCCTATCAACTGTCGGCATGGGCATGTGGGTCGATGCGCCCCGCGTTGGGGGTCACTGGGCCCAACTAGACTCGCCCGAGTGGGTCTTGCTGCGCTGATTCCGGGGTTGGCGCACGCCCGCGCCCTGGAAACCGCCCTCCGCCGCGCCGACGGCGATGCCGACTTCTCGCTCGTCGACGGGCTGCGCGTCCCTCTCCTTGCGGCCCTTCTCGCCGCGCGCAAGGGCCCCCAGGTCCTGCTCGCGGTGACCGCCACGAGCCGCGAGTCCGATGCCGTCGAGGCGGCGGTGCGGTGCTACCTGCCCGACGCAGACGTGCTGACCCTGCCCGCCTGGGAGACGCTTCCGCACGAGCGCCTCAGCCCCAGCGCCGAGACCGTCGGCGCCCGCCTTCGCGCGCTGCGGGCGCTCGCACGGTGGCAGGCCACTCCGGCCAGGCAGCGCCGCGACCTGATCGTCGTCGCGAGCGTGCGCGCGGTACTGCAGCCGCTCGCACCCGGGCTCGCGGACGTGCGACCCATCGAGCTCGAGGTGCAACGGCGCGGCTACGAGCTCTCCGCACTGGCCACGACGCTCGTCGAGCTCGCCTATGTGCGCGTCGACCTGGTCACCCGCCGCGGCGAGTTCGCGATGCGCGGCGGCATCCTCGATGTCTTCGCCCCCGACGCCGAGCACCCGGTGCGTGCCGACTTCTTCGGCGACGAGCTCGAGCAGCTGCAGCACTTCTCGGTCGCCGATCAGCGTTCCCTGCCCGGTGATCTGACGCGCACGGAGCTCCCGCCGAGCCGCGAGCTGCTGCTGACCGAGAGCGTCCGGCAGCGCGCCCGCGAGATGGAGTTCGAGTTCCCCAACCTCGCGCCCATGCTCGCGAAGATCGCCGAAGGCATCCCGGTCGAGGGCATGGAGTCACTCGCCCCCGCGCTGCTGCCGAAGCTCGTGCCGCTGACCGACTACCTGCCCGCGGATGCGGCGGTCGCCATCCTGGGACCGGAGCGGGTCGCGACACGCGCTCTCAGCCTCGCGGAGACGAACCGCGAGTTCCTCGACGCAGCGTGGAACGCCGCGACCGCCGGAGCACAGGCGCCGATCGACCCGTCGACCTGGCTCAGGACAAGCCTGGACGCCGGCGACTTCCTCACGGTGAACGGCCTCCGGGCTGCCGCTGGCCGCCGAACCTGGTGGACGCTGAGCCCCTTCGACTCGGGCGACGACGACGTGATCCGGCTCGCCGCCGACCCGGTGCCGACCTTCATCGGTCAGCCGGACGGCGCGCTCGACCACGTCGTCGCGCTCGCCCGCGACGGCTGGCAGGTGACCGTCACGGCCAGCGGAGCCGGCCTCGTCGACCGAGCCCGTGAGGTGCTCGCCGACCGCGGTGCCGTCGTGGCCGTCGAACAGGGTGCGGTCGAGGCGGGGTTCCAGCTCGCCGACGCCACCGCCGACGGCCGCGGGATCGCCGTCATCAGCGAGGCCGAGTTCTACGGCCGGAGCGTGGGCATCGACTCCCGCCAGGTCAAGCGGCTGGCGAGCCGCCGCAAGAACGTCGTCGACCCGCTGCAGCTGCGCGCCGGCGACTTCGTCGTGCACCAGACCCACGGGATCGGGCGCTTCGTCGAGCTCGTGCAGCGCGAGGTGGCGAGCGGCACGCGAACGCCCCGCGGCCCCCTCGGGACCACGGTCACCGAGGCGAAGGTGGTCCGCGAGTATCTCGTCATCGAGTACGCGCCGAGCAAGCGCGGGTACCCCGGCGACAAGCTCTACGTACCGACCGACCAGCTCGACCTGCTGACCCGGTACGTCGGCGGCGAGGCGCCGGCGCTGTCGAAGATGGGCGGATCCGACTGGGCAAGCGCCAAGGGCAGGGCGCGCAAGGCGGTGCGCGACATCGCCGTCGAGCTGGTCAAGCTCTACAGCGCCCGCATGGCGTCCACCGGGCACGCGTTCCCGCCCGACACCCCATGGCAGCGCGAGCTGGAGGAGGCGTTCCCGTTCGTCGAGACGCCCGACCAGGTCGTCACGATCGACGAGGTGAAGGCCGACATGGAGCGGCCGATCCCGATGGACCGGCTGGTCTCGGGCGACGTGGGCTACGGCAAGACCGAGATCGCCGTGCGCGCCGCGTTCAAGGCGGTGCAGGACGGCAAGCAGGTCGCGATGCTCGTGCCGACGACGCTGCTGGTGCGTCAGCACCTCGAGACCTTCGCGGAGCGGTTCGCGGGCTTCCCCGTCCACCTGCGCGCGCTCAGCCGCTTCCAGACCGACAAGGAGGCGAAGGAGACGATCGAGGGCCTCGCGAGCGGAGAGGTGGATGTCGTGATCGGGACGCACCGCCTGCTCAGCGACGGCATCCGGTTCAAGGATCTCGGTCTCGTCGTCATCGACGAGGAGCAGCGATTCGGGGTCGAGCACAAGGACGCGCTCAAGAAGCTCAAGACCAATGTCGACATCCTGGCCATGTCGGCCACGCCGATCCCGCGGACGCTCGAGATGGCGGTGACCGGCATCCGCGAGATGTCGACGCTGGCGACGCCTCCCGAGGACCGGCATCCGATCCTGACCTACGTCGGGCCGTACAACGACAAGCAGGTGGGGGCGGCCATCCGGCGAGAACTGCTGCGCGAGGGGCAGGTGTTCTTCGTGCACAACCGGGTCTCGTCGATCAACCGGGTGGCCGCCCACGTCGCCGAGCTCGTCCCGGAGGCACGGGTCGCCGTCGCGCACGGCCAGCTCGGCGAGAACCAGCTCGAGCAGGTCATGGTCGACTTCTGGGAGCGCAAGTTCGACGTGCTCGTGACGACGACCATCATCGAGTCTGGCATCGACATCGCCAACGCGAACACGCTCATCATCGATCGCGCAGACAAGTACGGGCTGTCCCAGCTGCACCAGATCCGCGGGCGCGTCGGCCGCGGGCGTGAGCGGGCGTATGCGTACTTCCTCTACGACGACGACAAGCCGCTGAGCGAGCTGGCTCAGGACCGCCTCGAGACGATCGCGACCAACAACGAGCTCGGGTGGAGGCATGCAGATCGCGCTCAAGGACCTCGAGATCCGCGGCGCGGGCAACCTGCTCGGCGGCGAGCAGTCCGGGCACATCGCCGGGGTCGGCTTCGACCTCTACCTGCGCATGATCGGCGAGGCGGTGAGCGCGTTCCGCGGCGACGTCGCCGAGGGGCAGACCGAGCTGCGCCTCGAGCTGCCGGTCGACGCGCACATCCCCGAGGAGTACGTCGAGAGCGAGCGCCTCCGGCTCGAGGCGTACCAGAAGCTCTCGACCGCCTCCGCGCCGGCCAGCCCCGACGACGCGATCGACAGCGTGCTCGAGGAGCTGACCGACCGCTACGGCGAGCCGCCCGCGCAGGTGCAGAACCTCATCGCGGTGTCGCGGCTGCGCCGGCTGGCGCAGAAGGCCGGGTTGTCGGATGTGGTGGCGATGGGCGGGAACCTGCGGGTCGCGCCGGCAGACCTCCCCGATTCGATCCAGGTGCGCTTGCAGCGGCTCTACCCCGGAGCGCGCCTGTTCGCACAGCAGCGGGCGGTCAGCATCCCGATCCTCGCGGGCGTCAGCAACGCCGAGGGCACGGATGCCGAGCTGATCGGGTGGCTGTCCGGCCTGCTCGAGGCGATCTTCCCGCCCCGCCCCGGCGGTCGATAGCGGCGAAGCCGCGTATCGAGACCACCCCTCGTCAGTCCAGCGGCGTGACGAAGCACACGACGTGCCCGTCGACGTCGTGCAGTACGGCCTGACGCTCGCCCCACGGCTCGTCGCGCGGGGGCTCGATCATCGTGGCGCCGACTCCGGTCGCGGATGCTGCGGTGGCGTCCACGTTGGCGACCCGGAATACCGGGGCGACTCCGGCATCCCCGGGTGTCGGCGGGCGCTCGTGCAACATCAGCTCGATGCCACGGGCGAGCGCGAGGCCGACGATGCCGGGCGACTCCTGCGTGCGACGAAGGTCGAGGACGTCCTCGTAGAGCGGGAGCGCCTTCTCGAGGGAGGCGACGGAGATGACGATTCGTGCGATTGCGGCGGTCACGTGTTCACGCTACGCCGATCGTCCGCCGTCCACGCGCCCCCGATCGCGACCGGGATCAGCACCAGCGACCGCAGGTCGACGAGCGCGTGCAGGGCGATCGGCGCGAGGATCGACCCGGTCACGAGGTAGAGCACCGTGAACACCAGGCCGAGCACGAACGCGAACAGGATGCCGAGCGGCCCCTGGTAGAGGTGCAGCGCCCCGAAGAGCAGGGCCGCGATCCCGAAGGCGAGCGGACCGCTGCCGAGGACGCCGAACAGCAGTGCGGGGAGGGCCAGCCGGAACAGCAGCTCCTCCACGATCCCGGCGGTCAGCCCGAGGGCCGCTCCATACGGCAGCTCGCCGCGGTTCCGGGGCAGGATCGCGCGGATGTCACCGATGGCCGGCACCTCATCCAGCCGGCGGCGCAGCAGCAGGATCGGAACGACCATCGCGATCACGGTCACGATGCCGAGCCCGGTCAGGACCACCGCGAGTTCGTCGCTGTCGTACGGGATCGCGGCGAGGGGACCCCACTCGCGCGTGTCGAGCAACGCGGGCGCCACGTAAGGCGACGCCGCCAGCAGCACGACCGCCGCGAGCCCGCCCAGCATGAGCCACGACTCGACGATCCAGCGCCGGAAAACCTTGCGCCGCAGCACCGTCGACCGCAGCCGCTTGAACCGGACGTAGTCGCGTCGCTCGCGAGTGACCGCGCGCCAGACCAGCTGAGCGAGGACGACGAGCAGGAGAGCCAGCAGAGCAAGGGTCACGTGCACCAGTATGGATCGGGTGCCCAGCGCTGTAGGTTTCCGGTCCGAACGGGGTCCGGTGCTGATCGCGATCATGGTCGCGAGCGGCCTCGTGGCCATCGATGCGACGATCCTGGCGACGGCTGTCCCGTCGATCGTGGAGGACCTCGGGGGCTTCTCTCAGTTCCCGTGGCTGTTCTCGATCTACCTGCTCGCGCAGGCGGTGTCGGTGCCGGTGTATTCGAAGCTCGCCGATGTGCTGGGGCGGAAGCCCATCATCCTGTTCGGCATCGGGCTGTTCCTGCTCGGCTCGATCCTCTGCGGATTCGCGTGGTCGATGCCGGCTCTGATCGCGTTCCGTGCCGTGCAGGGTCTCGGCGCCGGCGCGGTCGGGCCGATCGCGATCACGATGGTGGGCGACATCTACACGATCGCCGAGCGCGCGCGGGTGCAGGGGTACCTGGCGAGCGTCTGGGCGATCTCGTCGGTCGCTCGGCCCGACGCTGGGCGGCGTCTTCGCGCAGTACACGGGCTGGCCGTGGATCTTCTTCATCAACATCCCGCTCGGGCTGATCGCGGCGGTGCTGATCGTCCGCAACTTCCACGAGAAGGTGGACCGGCACGCGCACCGGATCGACTACGCCGGCGCAGCTCTGCTCACCAGCTCGCTGACCCTGCTGATCCTCGGGCTGCTCGAGGGCGGCCACGCCTGGGAGTGGAACTCGCCCACCAGCTTCGCGATCTTCGGCGCCGGAGTCGTGCTCTTCGGCGCGTTCCTCTTCGTCGAGCGCCGGGCCGCCGAACCGGTCCTGCCGCTCTGGGCATTCACGCGACCGTTGCTGCTCACGACGACGCTGCTGGCGTTCGCGGTCGGGGCCGTGCTCATCGGGCTGACCGCGTACATCCCGACCTACCTGCAGAAGGGCGGACTCGGCATCGAACCGCTGGTCGCCGGGCTCGCGCTCGCGACCCTGACGCTCGGCTGGCCGATCTCGGCGACCCTGTCCGGTCGCATCTACATGCGCATCGGGTTCCGCTCGACGGTGCTGATCGGCATCTCCATCGTCATCCTGAGCACCGTCGCGCTGGTGCTGATCGCGCCGATGCCCTCGGTCGTCCTGATCGCGGTCGTGTGCTTCGTCATGGGACTCGGGCTCGGCTTCGCGACGTCGCCCTCGCTCGTCGCGGCGCAGGCGAGCGCGCCCTGGCGCGAGCGCGGTGTCGTCACGGGCACCAACCTGTTCGCGCGCAACGTCGGCAGCGCGGTCGGCATCGCGGTGCTCGGCGCGATCGCCAACGGGATCCTCGCCGGCTTCCCCGGCGGTGAGGAGAATCCGGAGGCGGTGGTCTCCGCCACCGGGGCCGTCTTCGTTGCCGCGCTGGTCGCCTCCGTTCTCGCAGGCGTCGCCGCCATCGCGATGCCCAAGACCCCGGTCCCCGACGGCGACGTCAGGTCGGGCTCGATCGACACGGCGGCGGTCTAGGCGGGCTGGCCGTCGCCTTCGCTGCCGCCCTCGCCCAGCCACGCCAGCACGGCGGCGCGGTCGGCGTCGAGGGCCGGAGGCGCGGCCGGCTCGACCGGATCGAACGCCGAGTAGCGAACCGGATGCCGTAGCTGTGCCGGGTGGTCCGCCCCCACGTCGGCGGTCGGCTCCAGGCCGAGCTCGGTCGCGAGCGCGATCGCAGCGCCGACGTCGTTGACCTTCCCCACCGGGATTCCGGCCGACCCCATCCGGTCGATCCAGCCGGCGACGTCGTCCGCGTCGAGCCGGCTCTCGAGCGCGGTGACCAGTTCGGCGTGGTGCTCGACCCGTGCCGCGTTCGTCGCGAAGCGCGGGTCGGTCGCCAGCTCCGGGGCGCCGATGACCTCGGCGAGTGCGGCCCACTGGCGTTCTGTGCCCACGGCGATGGCGAGCTGCTCGTCCCCGCAGCGGAACGCTCCGTAGGGCGCGATCGACGGGTGGTGGTTGCCGAGCAGGCCGGGGGAGACCCCGGTGGCCAGGTATGCCGATGCCTGGTTGGCCAGGGATGCGACGGCGCTCGACAGCAGGTTCACCTCGACGTGCTGCCCGCGGCCGGTCGTCTCGCGCTGCAGGATCGCGGCGAGCACGCCCATGACGACGTCCTTCGCGGCCAGGAGGTCGACCACCGCCACGCCGACCTTCGTCGGCTGGCCGTCACGCTGCCCGGTGAAGCTCATGAGCCCGCCCACGGCTTGGACCAGGAAGTCGTATCCCGGCAGCGTCGGCTCCGGCTCCGCTGCCGAATCCGGTGATCGAGACGTACACGACGCGCGGGTTCCGCTCGCGGACCGCCGCAGCATCCAGCCCGTGCCGTTCGAGCGCGCCCGACCGGTAGTTCTCGATGACGACGTCGGCACGGTCGACGAGGGCGCGGGCGATGCCCAGGTCGTGGTCGTCGCCGAAGTCCAGAGCGATCGACTGCTTGCTGCGGTTCGCGCTCTCGAAGTACGAACTCGACGACCCCGCCCAGGGGGGACCCCACTGTCGGGTGTCGTCGCCGGTCACCGGGCGCTCGACCTTGATGACGCGTGCGCCCAGATCGGCCAGCATCACCGCCGCGGTCGGACCCGCCAGCACGCGGCTGAGGTCGGCGACCACCAGGCCGTCGAGCGGCCGACCCTCCGTCATGGGTTCGACGGTAGCGTGTGTCCATGCCGGACCCGTACGACCTGCTGGCCATCGACTCGCTGCTGAGCGACGACGAGAAGGCGCTGCGGACGACCGTGCGCTCGTTCGTCGATGCCGAGGTGCGACCGAACGTGAGCGACTGGTATGAAGACGCCGTCTTCCCGGTCGAGCTGGTGCCGAAGCTGGCGGAACTGGGTCTGCTCGGCATGCACATCGAGGGCTACGGATGCGCCGGCCGCTCGGCCGTCGAGTACGGCCTGGCGGCGACCGAGCTGGAGGCGGGCGACTCGGGGCTTCGCACCTTCGTCTCGGTGCAGGGGTCGCTCGCGATGACGGCGATCGCCAAGCACGGCTCCGAGGAGCAGAAGAACCAGTGGCTGCCCCGGATGGCGGCGGGCGAGGTGATCGGCTGCTTCGGTCTGACCGAGCCGGGCTCCGGGTCGGACCCCGGCAGCATGACGACCTTCGCGCGCCGGGACGGCGACGACTGGGTGCTCTCGGGATCGAAGCGCTGGATCGGCCTCGCGTCCATCGCCCAGGTCGCGATCATCTGGGCCCAGACCGACGACGGCGTGCGCGGATTCATCGTGCCGACCGACGCCACGGGGTTCACCGCCACCCCGATCGCGCCCAAGCTGTCGATGCGTGCGTCGATCCAGTGCGATATCGCGCTCGATGACGTGCGGGTGCCCGAATCGGCGCGGCTGCCCGGTGCCGAGGGTCTGCGCGGACCCTTCGCCTGCCTGAACGAGGCACGCTACGGGATCGCGTGGGGAGTGCTCGGCGCGGCTCGCGACAGCTACCGGGCGGCCCTCGAGTACACGCAGCAGCGCACGCAGTTCGACAAGCCGATCGCGGCGTTCCAGCTGACGCAGGCGAAGCTCGTCGACATGGCGCTCGAGATCGAGACCGGGATGCTGCTCGCACTCCACCTCGGCCGGCTGAAGGACTCGGGCGGCTTGGAGCCGCACCAGATCTCGGTGGGCAAGCTCAACAACACGCGCGTCGCCATCCGGATCGCTCGCGAGGCACGCGCGATGCTCGGCGGCAACGGCATCACGCTCGAGCACTCCCCGATGCGGCACGCCGCCAACCTGGAATCGGTGCGCACCTACGAGGGCACCGACGAGGTGCACACCCTGGTGCTCGGCCAGGCGATCACGGGCATCGCGGCCTTCCGCTGATCACGGCGTCAGCACGTGCCCCACATCCCGAGCCCGGCCGACTGGGCGATGTCTTCCGCGGTCTCGAATTCGTCCGCGAGCAGGAGATTCGGCTCGAGCACCACGGCCTCGGCCGCGCCCTGCTCGATCATGGTCAGGTTCACGAGCACGCCCTCCGACGTGTAGATGAACAAGAGCGAGCGGCCGTACTGATCGAGCGGCCGCACATCCGCCAGGATCCTCACCGCCGATCCCTCCGGAAGCAAGGACCGCAGCAGCGCGGTGGCCTCGTCGCCGTAGCACTCACGGTTCTCGCCGATCTCCGGGGTGTCGATTCCGAGAAGCCGCACCTTGGTTCCATCGGCGAGGAAGAGGGTGTCGCCGTCGTGCACGTATTCGATCGTGGCAGGCGTCGCGTCGGCTGGGACGGTCGGCTCGTGCCCCGAGAGGCCGGGCGACGGCGCGGCGGGTTTCCAGGCTGCCGGCAGCCCTCCGGCCTCGACTACGAGGACGACACCGACCACGATCGCGGTGATGATCACGAACGCGATGAACCACCCCGGAAGCCGCACAGCATCAGTGTGCCAGCGCGCGGCAGGATGGGGGCATGGCCTCCGCCTCCGCGCCCGCACCCGCTGCCCCGAACCCTCAGCTCGACGAGCTCGTCGCGACGTTGCACCGGCTGCGCGCGCCGGACGGCTGCGGCTGGTGCCGTGACCAGACTCACGCCTCGCTCGTGCAGTACCTGGTCGAGGAGACCTACGAGCTCATCGAGGCGATCGAGAACGGTGGCCGCGAGGAGCTCATCGAGGAACTCGGCGACGTGCTCTACCAGGTGATCTTTCACGCCGACATCGAGGCCGAGGCCGGCTCGTTCACCCTGGAGGACGTCGCCGCGCAGATGTCCGCCAAGATGGTCGCCCGGCATCCGCACGTGTTCGGCGATATCGTCGCCGAGACCCCGGATGAGGTGGTGGCGATCTGGGATGGCATCAAGGCGGAGGAGAAGTCGCACCGATCGAGCACCCTGGACGGCATCCCGCACGCGATGCCGGCGCTTGCGCTCGCCGACAAGCTGCTCGGCCGCGCGGGCAAGCTCGGCGTCACGCGCGAGCCCGCCGAGATCCCGGCGACGGAGGCAGAACTCGGCGTCCAGTTGCTCGCGATGGTCGCTGCCGCTCGCGGCGCGGGTTTCGATAGCGAGCGTGCCCTTCGGGGCGCTTTGCGTGACCTGCGGGCGGACGTGCGATCCGCCGAGAGCACGAGCGCCGGGGCCTGATCAGCTCGCGGCTCGCCGCACCGGACTCTTTGACACGAGCCGGATCGCCGCTTGACCTGCACGGTGCAAATAGAAGCCGCCGGCAGCCCGCACGATCCGCGCGCCCGAATCGTGAACCCACATGTGGTGATGCCTGCACAGCAGTACGCCGACATCGACATCAGTCCGGCCGTGATGGGCGTTCCATTCGTCGATGTGATGGGCTTCGCACCATGACGGTGGTCTTTCGCATCCGGGTATGAGACAGCCGCCATCTCGGGCGGCGAGCGCAATTCGCTGCGCCGCGGAGAAGAGCCGCTGCGACCGGCCGAGCTTCAACGGTCGCTTGTCGTCCACGAAGGCGATGGGCAGGGCGCCCACGGTGCAGATCAGACGTTCGACCGTGCCGAGCGAGACAGTCGTCGACTGGCCCTCGATCCACCCGAATCCCTGGCCGCTCTCGAGGTGCTCGGCGCGGACATGGACACGCACCTCCGGCGCCCGTGAGCCGAAGACGCGCCCATCGTCGACCGCGGCTGCGAGACGGATCATGGTCACGAAAGCGTCGAAAGCAAGTTGTTCTGTGCTTCGGGGGTCGTGGATGATCTCGTCGGCCCGCTTCTGCTCGTCGGGGTCGATGAACCGAACGCCGCCGCGGCGGGGAGCGGTGACCCTGTCGATGGCGTCGGTGACGAACGCGGCGTTCTCGGGATCGAGCAGGGCCACGAGCCGCGTCATGCCGTCGGCGAGCCGCGTGATACGCAGGGAGCGCTTCTCCCGCATTGCAGCCTCGCGGTCGGCGACCCCATCGGCATCGATTCGGTCGCGTGCCTCGCGGGCAAGCACCGCCACTCGCTCCGGAGGAAGATCGCCCGATTCGTCGACGAGTCGTTGCGCTGCTACTGCCAGATCGTCAGCGCTGACGTCGGCGTTCGGCTCGCCGAGCCCGCGCCTGATCGCAGCAGTGGCGCCAACCGATACGTCGCCGCTTTGAAGCGCGACGGCAACGGGCGTCATCCACGATGCATCACCGTCGAGGGCTTCACCCGCGGTGATCATCGCCCGCGACTCGCCGACCGACAGTCCCGTCACGGAGGCGATCAACCGATCCGGCGTGCGTGCTCCCGTGCGCTGCGCGAGCCCGGTGTACCCGAGCTCGGGCCGCGAGCGCCGCGCGATCTCGCTCGCCACCGCCGCAGCCGCCGCATCCACCTGCCGCCGCGCGGCCGCGATCTGCACTTGCACGGCCAGCAGCTCGTCGTCACCCAGCGGCGCGAGAACGCGCACGTCGGGAAGGACGATCTGGTCGTCGCAGAGGGCTGTGGGCATGCGTCCATTCTCGCAGGACTCGAACACAATTGCTACTCATGAGAGGCAATCTGTGGAGAACTTTAGAACACGTGATCGACGCGGCAGGAGACCCCAGCCTAGGGACGCCCCATCCGCTGGCCGTACTCGGTCATCAGCGCCATGTCGGAGCCCATCCGCACCTGCCACCGGCGTTGTGCCGCCGGCCACTCGCCCGGAGGCACGCCGCGCGACACCGCGTAGGCCTCGATCTCCTTCTTCTTGAGCGGTCCCCAGTCGATCTGATGCTGCACGTCGAGGAACGTCTGCCATGAGACGACGTCGTCGTCGGTTCCGCCCCCGTCAGGCGGTGCCTGCGACCCGGTGACGCGATCCATCATCTTCTGCGCGAACGCGGGCACGGCGAGTGCCGCGGCCTCGGCGTCGGACTCCGCGGCCTCGGTCCCCATCGCCCCGCCGGCCAGCTGGCCAAGGAGTCCGCCCCGCCCAGGCAGAGGCGCCGGCGCCCGGCCGACCCCGGGGTCCGCATTAGCGGCGGCCGCCCAGTCGATGACCAGCGATTCGCCGCCCAGCATCCCGCTTCGCACGAAAGCCGGCAGGGTCGCTCCGATCACGGGGAGGTGGGCCGCGTATCCCGGGACGCCCCCGATCTTCTTGATCGTCGCCTCATACGGTTCGCCGCCATCCGGGACCGCGCGCACGCGGGCATCCACCGCCTCCCCGAGCCCCAGAGCGACGGACCGGGTGGTGAACTCAAGCAGCGTGACGGCTGTCGCGGTACCGAGGCGGATCTTGTTCATCGCCCCCCGGTTGTCGTTGTCGTCGAGGTCGTCGACGATGCCGTGGGCGGGAGGCGTCTTCAGCATCTTCCAGCGGTCGGTGCCGGAGTCGCCCCATTCGATGACCGCCGCCGAGCCGTGCACCAGGAGGGTGACCGGCATCCCGAGGCGGATCTGGTCGTCGGGGGCGAGATCCTGGCGGATGCCGAAGACCGTGCCGCCGGCCTCTACGGCGTAGTCGGAGAACCGCGATGACTCCTCCTCGGAGGTCACGCCCACCTGGATGCCGACGAGAGTGCCCGGAGTGCGCGTGCCCTCCAGCTGGACACGCCCGGCATCGGGCCCGAACAGGGGACTCATTGCAGACCTCCCGCGACGCGTGGATGTGCCCAGAGCCTATGGCGGCGCGCAAGAATGGCACAGTGGCCACCCAGGTGAACCCCCCTCGCGGCATGCGCGACTTCCTCCCAGCCGAGAAGGCTCGGCGCGAGCGCGTGCTCGGGGTGATCCGCGACACCTACCGCGCGCACGGGTTCGACGAGATCGAGACTCCGGTCATGGAGGACAGCGACCGCCTGCACGCCGGCCTCGGCGGCGACAACGAGAAGCTCGCATTCGGCGTCCTGAAGCGCGGTCTGACGGCGGAGGATCTGCACACAGCCGCCGAGCCGCTCGACCTCGTCGACCTCGGATTGCGATTCGACCTGACCGTGCCGCTCGCCCGCTTCTATGCGACCCACCGGGCGGCCCTGCCCGCGGTCTTCCGCAGCATCCAGATCGCGTCGGTCTGGCGCGCCGAGCGTCCGCAGAAGGGGCGCTACCGCCAGTTCGTGCAATGCGACATCGACATCATGGGCGAGCAGGGGATCGCGGCCGAGGCCGAATTGCTGACCGCCACACTCGCGACGGTCGATGCGCTGGGGCTGGGCGACGCATCCATCCGGATCAACGACCGGCGGCTGCTGATCGGGATGCTGGACGGCTTCGGCTTCGACGGCTCCGAACAGGATGCGGTGCTGATCACGATCGACAAGCTCGACAAGATCGCGCAGGACGGGGTCATCGCCGAGCTGCGCGAACGCGGGGTCACCGCCGGAGCGGTCGACGCGCTGGAGACGTTCTTCCGTCGCCCGACGACGATGGAGTTCCTGCCGTTCGGCGAGGCCGCGATCCGCACGGCGCTGCCGCCCGACCCCGATGCCGCCGTGATCGCTCGAGCTCGCCGCGCTCGGCGAGGCGGTCGGAGCCGAGCGCTTGCAGTTCGACCCGTTCCTGGTGCGCGGGATGGGGTACTACACCGGTCCGATCTTCGAGCTCGCCCACCCGAGCGTCGACGTACTCGCTCGGGGGCGGCGGCCGGTACGACGGGATGATCGGGCGCTTCCTCGGCTCCGAGGTGCCGGCGACGGGCTTCTCGCTCGGGTTCGAGCGCCTGGTCGAGCTGGTCGAGCTGGCGGACGACGCCGCGAGCGATGCGATCGTGCTGGTGCACGAGGCCGACGTCCCGCTGGCGACGCTGCTCGGCATCCAGAAGGCGCTGATCGCCGACGGGGCGCGGGTGCGGCTCGTCACGCGGCCGAAGAACCTGAAGCCGGCGCTCGACGCGCTCGCCGCCGAGGGGTTCACCCGATTCGCGTCGGTCGATGCTGCGAGCACTGCTGCGTCCCTCGAGTTCCGGACCCTCAGCTAGGTCTCGCGATGCTGCTGCCGCCGAAGATCGCCGCCGGGGTCGCGGACGGCACGGTGACGCTGGCGTTCCGGCGGTGGTCGGGACCGCGGGTGAAGGTCGGCGGCCGTTTCCTCACATCGGCGGGGCTCATCGAGGTGACGTCGGTCGAGCAGGTCGACGACGACGCCGTCACGCAAGACGACGCCGAAGCCGCCGGGGCCGCATCGCCTGCGGCGTGCTCAAGCTCACGAAGGGCGGGCCGGAGGTGCCGCTCTTCCGGGTAGGTCTCACCTGGGCCGGGCCGGACCCGCGGGTCGCCCTCCGCGAGAGCGCCGACCTGACCGACGACGAGATCACCGAGCTACGCACCCGGCTCACGCGACTCGACAGGGCCAGCAGCCACGGCGCCTGGACCTTCGAGACCCTCGGCCTCATCGAGCAGCACCCGCAACGGCGCGCGCCCGACCTCGCGGCGATGGTCGGCCGCGATACCGCGCCGTTCAAGATCGACGTGCGCAAGCTCAAGTCGCTCGGGCTCACGCGCAGCTTCGAGGTCGGCTACGAGCTGTCGCCTCGGGGGCGGGAGTTCCTGCGTCGCTCGCGCTGACTTGCGATTCGCTCGGTCATATTGTTAACTACTAACAATATGACCGAGACCAGCCCGTCGATCGTCGACAGCACCGCCTTCAAGCTGCACCGCGTCACCGCGCTGCTCGACCGCGTCGCCGACGCGTATCTGCGCGCCGAGCACGGCATCCGGTACCCCGCCTTCCTCGTGCTGCTGATGGTGCGCGTGCTGGGCGAGCCGTCGCAGCAGCGCATCGCGGCGAACCTCGGCGTATCGCGGGCTTCGGTCACACAGCGGGTCGGCGCGCTCGTCGGGGACGGCCTCCTCGCGATCCGCACCGACCCCGCTGACTCTCGCGCCAACGTCGTGACCCTGACCGCCCGCGGCGCCGCCCTGCTCGACGCCGCGTGGAACGGCCTCGACACCCACCAGGCCGGCCTGGATGACGGCGTCGACGAGGACGCGCTCGCTCGCGCAGCTCGACCGGATCCTGGCCAACGGCGCCCGTCTGGAGCAGCGATGAAGGTGCACGAGACCGGCGAACCGGCCGGCGAGCCGCTCGTGTTCCTGCACGGCGGCAACGTGGCGGGCTGGATGTGGGGGATGCAACTGCCTGCGTTCGAGGACTTCCGGCAGCTCGTCCCCGATCTGCCGGGGTTCGGCGAGAGCAACGACGAGCCGTGGGTGTCGATCGCCGACACCGCCGACCGGGTCGCGGCCATGCTCGCCGAGCGCGACACCGGTGCCGCCCACGTCGTCGGCCTGTCGCTCGGCTCGAGCGTCGCGATCGAACTCGCCGCGCGGCATCCCGAGCTCGTCCGCAGCCTGTTCCTCGCGAGCGCGCAGGTGGCGCCACCGCGGCGCCGGTCGATGCTGCTCGCGCGGGCGATGCTCCGGTTCTGGGAGCAGCGCGGGTTCTGGGCGTCGACCGCCCGCAGCTACGGGCTGCGCGGCGAGGACGCCGACCTGTTCGTCGAGACGGGCCTCGGCATCCGGCGCGAGACCGCTATCGCGATCTACGACGAGGTCTGCCGAGGCGTGCCGGCCGAGACGCTCGCTCGCGTGACCGCGCCGGTGATCGCCGTCGCCGGCGACCGTGACAGCCCGGCGATCCATCGCGATTCGCTCGACCGGCTGCGCGCGGAGGTGCCGCACTCCCTCGTCGCGGTCGCGCCGGGAATGCACCACCAGTGGAACATCGAGGACGTCGAGCTGTTCAACGCCGCGCTGCGCTCCTGGCTGACGTCACGCGAGGTCTCAGCCCTGCTGGAGGCTCGGTAGGCTGGACTGCGCCACCACCCTCAACTGTCCCAGGAGTTCCCATGTCTGCCATCGAAGCCGTCGGCGCCCGCGAGATCCTCGATTCGCGCGGCAACCCGACCGTCGAGGTCGAGGTTCTGCTCGAAGACGGAACGGTCGCCCGCGCCGCCGTCCCCTCGGGCGCATCCACCGGAGCCTTCGAGGCGTACGAGCTGCGCGACGAGGACAAGGGCCGCTACCTCGGCAAGGGCGTGCTCAAGGCGGTCGGCAACGTGCTCGACGTGCTCGGCCCGGCCATCGAGGGCTTCGACGCCGCCGACCAGCGCCTGGTCGACGCCGAGCTGATCGCCGCCGACGGCACCGACAACAAGTCGAAGCTGGGCGCGAACGCGATCCTCGGCGTGTCGCTCGCGGTCGGCAAAGGCCGCCGCCGACTCCGCCGACCTTCCGCTGTTCCGCTACCTCGGCGGGCCGAACGCGCACACCCTCCCGGTGCCGCTCATGAACATCATCAACGGCGGCGCGCACGCCGACACCGCCCTCGACATCCAGGAGTTCATGGTGCTGCCGATCGGCGCCGAGAGCTTCGCCGAGGGCCTGCGCTGGGGCACCGAGGTCTACCACGCGCTCAAGGGCGAGCTGAAGAAGGCCGGCCAGAACACCGGACTCGGCGACGAGGGCGGATTCGCCCCCGACCTGCCGGGCGCCCGCGCCGCTCTCGACTTCATCGTCGAAGGCCATCGAGGTCGCCGGCTTCAAGCCCGGCCAGGACTTCGCGCTCGGCCTCGACGTCGCCGCCACCGAGTTCTTCGACGACGGGCAAGTACGCCTTCGAGAAGTCGAGCTACACCGGCGAGACGCTGACCGAGTTCTGGGTCGACCTGGTCAAGGACTACCCGCTCGCGACGATCGAGGACCCGCTCGCCGAAGACGACTGGGACGGCTACGTGCACCTCACGCAAGCAGCTCGGCGACAAGGTGCAGATCGTCGGCGACGACTTCTTCGTCACCAACCCGGTGCGTCTCAAGAAGGGCATCGACCTGCAAGGCCGCCAACTCGATCCTGGTGAAGGTGAACCAGATCGGCACGCTGACCGAGACCCTGGATGCCGTGAGCATGGCCCAGCGCGCCGGCTACACCGCGATCATCAGCCACCGATCCGGCGAGACCGAGGACACCACGATCGCCGACATCGCCGTCGCGACCGACGCCGGCCAGATCAAGACGGGTGCGCCGGCCCGGTCCGACCGCGTCGCCAAGTACAACCAGCTGCTGCGCATCGAAGAGGAACTGGGCGAGGCGGCGACCTACGCGGGTCGCGACGCCTTCCCGCGCTTCGCTGGTTGAGGCGCGCTAGCGCGATCGAGCATCTCGACGGCTGAGGTTCGATATCCGCTTCGCGGCTACTCACCATGCGCACGTAGCCTGGTCTCATGGCCAGCGTGAGACGACCGTCCGCGTGCCGGTGGCCCTCCCCGAGGAGAGCCGCCCGGCAGCGTGGCTGCGCAACTTCCGGCTCTCGGGGTTCGCGCTGTCGATGCTCGGCGCTCATCGTCGCCGCGCTGCTGGTGCTCGCCGCACCCGCTGAAGACCCTCGTCGAGCAGCGGCAGCAGATCGCACAGCTCGAGGCCTCGCTGGCCGAGGCCCAGGATGCCGTGGACGACCTGAACGAGCGAGGTCGCCCGCTGGGAGGACCCCGCCTACATCGAGGCGCAGGCGCGGGAGCGGCTGTACTACGTGCTTCCCGGTGACGTGAGCTACCTCGTGGTCGGCGAGGCCGACGAGGACGGCGCCTCAGGCGAGCTGCCGATCAGCGACGAGATCCAGACCACCCAGACCGACTGGGTCGGCGGCCTGCTCTCCAGCGTCTACGCGGCAGGACTCACCGACGCCACGCCCGCGCAGCTCGACAGCCCCGAGCAGGACTCGGCCGGATGACCACGCCTCCGTTCGCGCCCCCGAGCGCGGAGGACATCGCCGAGGTCTCGCGCCAGCTCGGCCGTCCGGCGCGCGGCGTCATCGGCATCGCCGCGCGCTGCGTGTGCGGCAAGCCCACGGTGGTCGCGACGCATCCGCGTCTGCCGGATGGCACGCCGTTCCCCACCCTCTACTACCTGTCGCACCCGGCCGCCACCGCATCCCTCTCGACCCTCGAGGCGACCGGGGTGATGGCGGAGCTCTCCGACGAGCTGGATGCCGACGCGGCCCTGGCGGACGGGTACCGTGCCGCGCACGTGGCCTACCTCGCCGACCGGGCGAGCATCGAGGACGTCCCGGAGATCGACGGCTTCTCCGCGGGGGGCATGCCCGACCGCATCAAGTGCCTGCACGCGCTCGCCGCACACGCGCTCGCCGCCGGCCGCGGCGTGAACCCGATCGGCGACCGCGCGCTCGACCGCGCCAGCTGGAGCCCGGAGCGCTGCCAATGCGCCGCGTGACGCGCACCGTCCTCGCCGCGGCTCTCGCCCTCGTGGCCCTCGGTGTCCCGGCAGCGGTCGCCGCCGCCGCCGCCGCCCGCGGCGCCGAGCGCAGCCATCGACCTGGTGCGGTCGCGCGAGTACTGGCTCGACGACTACGGCATCCGGGATGCCTGGGCGACCACCAAGGGCAAGGGCGTCACGATCGCGATCATCGACACCGGCATCGATTCGGGGGTCGCGGACCTCGCCGGCGCCGTCATCGGCGGGGCCGACTTCTCGGGGATCGGCTTCGCCAACGGGCAGAAGCCCGTCGGGTCGGACGGCGCCGGCCACGCGCACGATGGTCGCCTCGCTCGCCGCCGGCCGGGGGACCGGCCCCGACTCCGGCGTCATCGGCTCGGCCCCGCAGGCATCGCTGCTGTCGCTGTCGATCGGCTTCGGCGAGGGCGAGACGACGACTCGGACACGCAGATCGCCGAGGCGGTCCGCTGGGCTGTCGACAACGGCGCCGACGTCATCAACATGTCGCTGACGCGCAACACCCTGGAATGGCCGGAGAGCTGGGACGACGCGTTCCTCTACGCGATGGAGAACGACGTGGTCGTGGTCGCGGCCGCCGGCAACCGGGGGAGCGGCACGGTCGAGGTGGGTGCCCCGGCGACCATGCCGGGCGTGCTGACGGTCTCGGGGGTCGACGAGAACGGCTCGGCCAGCTGGGACGCGTCGTCGCAGGGCATCACGATCGGAGTCGCCGCGCCGAGCGAGGAGCTCGTCGGGGTCATCCCCGGCGGCCAGTACGTGACCTGGAGCGGCACGAGCGGCGCCACCCCGATCGTCGCCGGCATCGTCGCCCTCGTGCGCGCCGCGCATCCCGACCTCGACGCCGCCAATGTGATCAACCGCGTCATCCAGTCGGCGCGTGACGTCGGGGCCGAGCGGCGCCGACTTCACCTACGGCTTCGGGCTGGTGGATGCGGAGGCCGCCGTCGAGGACGAGATCGCCGCGGTCTCCGAGAATCCGATGGGCGATCTGGCCGAGTGGATCCGGCTGAACCGGCGCGCGGAGCCGACCGCCGAGCCGACGACCGAGCCCCAGGAAGAGGTCGAGAAGAACGTCGTCGCGGCGCCGGAGAACCCGATCGGCACGCTCCTGCCGTCGGTGACCTCACTGCAGCTCGTCGGCTGCCCGCGCTCGTCGTCGGTGCTGCTCGCGACGATGCTGGTCGGGCTGGCTCGCGGGCGCGGTCCGCGCGTACGGAAGCAATCGCCGGGCACGGTAGATTGGGACTGGTTTTTCCCCAGCGAGGAGACGTCCCACATTGCGCAAGATCCTGATCGTCGGTGGCGGCTACGCCGGCTTCTACACGGCCAAGAAGCTCGAGAAGTGGCTTGGTCGTCGTGAGGCCGAGGTCACCATGGTCGACCCGTTGCCGTACATGACCTACCAGCCGTTCCTCCCCGAGGTCGCGGCGGGTTCGCTCGACCCCCGTCACGCCCTCGTGAACCACCGCCGGCACCTGAAGCGCACCAAGGTGATCACGGCGAAGGTGACCGACATCCGCCACGCGCGAGAAGACGGCCACCCTCACGCCCGCCGTCGGCGAACCGTGGGACATCGAGTACGACGTCATCGTCGTCACGGCCGGAGCCGTCACGCGCACCTTCCCGATCCCCGGTCTCGCCGACCAGGCGATCGGCCTCAAGAACATCGAAGAGGCCGTCTCGATCCGCGACCGGATCACGGACAACTTCGCCAAGGCATCCAATCTGCCCCCCGGTCCCGAGCGCGATCGACTGCTGACGGTCGTCGTCGTCGGCGGCGGGTTCGCCGGTGTCGAGATCTTCGGCGAGATGCGCAGCTTCGCGAGCGCGCTGATCGGCAAGTACGACCAGCTCACGACCGATGACACGCACTTCCACCTCATCGAGGCGATGGACTTCATCATGCCGGAGGTGTCGCGCAAGACCAGCCACTGGGTGATCCGCAACCTCGAGCAGCGTGCGGCGAGCGTGCACCTGAACACGCAGCTCGCGAGCGCCGTCGACGGCAAGGTCGAGATGTCGAACGGCGAGTCCTTCGAGTCCGACCTCATCGTCTGGACCGCGGGCGTCATGGCCAACCCGGTGCTGCGCAGCACCGACCTTCCGCTCGAAGAGCGCGGACGCCTGCGCGTGCAGGCCGACCTGCGCGTCATCGACGACAACGGAGTGGTGGCCGACGCCTGGGGCGCCGGTGACGTGTGCGCCGTTCCCGACCTCATCGAGGGGCAGGGCGTCGCCGGATTCACCGTGCCGAACGCACAGCACGCCGTTCGCCAGGGCAAGCTCATGGCTCGCAACCTCACCGCCGTGCTCCGCGGCGAGGAGCCGCGCCAGTACCGTCACCGCAATCAGGGTGCCGTCGCCGGATTCGGTCTCTACGAGGGCGTGTTCCAGAGCGGGCCGATCGCGGTCAAGGGCCTCATCGCCTGGTTCATGCACCGCGGCTATCACGGCTTCGCGATGCCGATGTGGGAGCGCAAGATCCGCGTCTTCGGCGAGTGGATCATCAACTTCCTGACCCGCCGCGACCTGGTCGGCATTCCGGCCCGCGACACCCCGCGTGCCGCCTTCGAGGAGTTCGCGCTGCGCCCGAAGGCTGCCGCGTCGGTCACCGAGCCCGCTGCCAAGCCTGCAGCCAAGCCCGCATTGCAGCCGGTCGCCGAGCCCGTCCGCCGATAACCTGTCGGCAGGCTCCCGTAGCCCAATCGGCAGAGGCAGGCGACTTAAAATCGCTTCAGTCTGAGTTCGAATCTCAGCGGGAGCACGGTGCCACGAGGCGGCGCTCGGCACCGCGTGCTACAGATCCCGTACGACTCAGACATCTCACATCGTCCGGCACGCCAGGCCTGTGCCGCCGACGTCACCCGAACTGGGCGCCGCGCCGTACTTGCATCCTGAACACCCGTCTGGGACGCTTGTCCCACTTCGCAGCACGGCAGCTGCGTCCGGCGCGAGAGGGCGAGCACGACATGACCCGCATGCCCGCCGCCGAGCGCCGCGCGGCACTCGCACAAGCCGCCCTGACCGTCATCGCCCGCGACGGCCTCGCCGCCGCCACGACCCGCGCGATCGTCGCCGAGGCCGGGATGCCGCTGGCCAGCTTCCACTACGCCGTCGCGAGCCGCGATGAGCTGCTCCGCGACGTCGTCGACCTCGTCGTCGCCGGCGAGGGAGTCGCCGCCGGCAGTTTCCTCGCGCACGCCACGACACCGCGCGACGCCATCCGCCTGGCCCTGCGCGGCTACCTCGACCACGTGCGCGCCGACCCCGGCAACGAGCAGGCCATGTTCGAGCTGACGCAGTACGCCCTCCGGACGCCCCACCTCGCCGACCTCCCGGCCGAGCAGTACCACCGCTATCACGCCCTCGCCGCCGACCTCCTCGAGGCCGGCGCATCCCTCCTGCACATCGAATGGAGCATTCCCGTGCCAGACCTCGCCCGCCTGCTCGTCACCCTCACCGACGGGCTCACGCTCGCCTGGCTCGCCGATCGCGACGACGCCGCCGCCGAGCGGTCCATCGACCACGCCTCCGACGCGATCGCGGCGTTCGCGGGCGAGGCGGTGGCCGCATGACCGCGACGGCCCCGCAGCCCACACCTGCCCTCTCCCCGTTCGCAGAACCGAAGAAGGCCATAACGGGAGGCTGGATCGCCGCCTTCGCCGCTGCCTGGCTCGGCATCTGGATGGCACAGCTCACCCCCATCCAGCTCCTGCTCCCGGTCCAGGTGGACAACGTTCGCGGCGAAACGGGCGACTGGCTCGACTCCGTCGTGGCGTTCGGCATCATCTCGGGCGTCGCCGGACTGTGCGCGATCATCGCCTACCCGCTGTCGGGTGCCCTCTCCGACCGCACCACATCCCGGTTCGGTCGTCGTCGTCCCTGGATCCTCGGCGGCGCCCTCGCCTTCGCGATCTCGCTCGTCGTGCTCGGGTTCCAGACGACCTTCGTCGGTGTCGGCATCTGGTGGTCGCTCGCGCTCACCGGGTTCTGCGTGCTGACCGCCGCACTCACCGCGACGATCTCCGACCAGGTGCCGGTGCGGCAGCGTGGATTCGTCTCCGGCTGGATCTCGGCGCCCCAGGCCATCGGCACGATCCTCGGCCTTTTGCTCGTCACCATGGTCATCACCTCGCAGGTGCTCGGCTACGTCGCCCTTGCCGTGCTGCTGCTCGTGCTCGTCGTGCCGTTCCTGATCTTCGTGAAGGACGCCGTCCTCCCGCGCGATCAGCGCCCCAAGCTCACGGCAGCCGCGGTTCTCCGCGGGATGTGGGTGTCGCCCCGCAAGCATCCGGACTTCGCCTGGACGCTCTCCAGCCGCATCCTGATCAACCTCGGCAACGCGCTCGGCACGACCCTGCTCTTCTACTTCCTTCAGGACGGGCTGAACCTGCCCGACCCGGAGGATTCGCTGATCCTGCTGACCCTCGTCTACATGGTGTTCGTGGTGCTGGCGTCCCTGTTCCTCGGGCGTCTCAGCGACGCGATGGGTCGACGCAAGGCGTTCGTGACGTTCGCGGCGATCCTGCAGGCGACCGCCGCGCTGCTGCTGGCCCTCGCGCCGAACTTCACCGTGGCGATCGTCGCCGCCGGCCTCCTGGGCCTCGGCTACGGCTGCTTCCTCTCCGTCGATCAGGCGCTCGCCACGCAGGTGCTGCCCGATGCCGCCGACCGCGGCAAGGACCTCGGCGTCATGAACATCGCGTCCGCGGTGCCGCAGGCGCTCGCGCCGCTGCTCGGCGCCTACGTGGTGGTGGCGCTCGGCGGGTTCACCGGCCTGTTCCTGCTGTCCGGGCTGGTGGCGCTGCTCGGCGCCGCGACGATCACGCCGATCCGGTCGGTGCGGTAAGCCCGTGCGCACTGCGACGCTCGCGCTCACCCGGCCGGCGGGGGAGGCGCACTGGCGGGAGCCTGCCCGTTACTGGCCGGAGCTGACCGCCGCGACGGCGCACCTCGAGACCCCGGTCGGCGCGATCTCGGCCACGGGTCTGGCAGCGAACGCGTTCGACATGCTCGACCGCGCCGCGGGCACGCCGATCCGCGTGGCGAGCAAGAGCGTGCAGAGTGCGCGGCGGTTCTCGATGCCGTGCTGGCCCTGCCCGGCTACCACGGGGTTCTGGCCTACACGTTGCCGGAGGGCCTGTGGCTGGCTGAGACAGGGATTCAGGATGTGGTGGTCGGCTACCCGAGCGTCGATCGGTCGGCGATCGCGCGGCTTGCAAGGGACGAGAGGCTCGCGTCCCGGGTCACCGTCATGATCGACGACGTCGCGCAGCTCGATCTGATCGACGCCGTGACGCCGCCCGGAAAGCGCAACGCCATCCGGGTCTGCCTCGAGCTCGACGCCTCGTTCCGCGCCCCGGTGCTCGGACACCTCGGCGTGCGGCGCAGCCCCGTGCACACGCCCGAGCAGGCGCGCGCGCTCGCCGAGGCGATCGTCGCCCGGCCAGGATTCACGCTCGTCGGGATGATGGCGTACGAGGCGCAGATCGCCGGCGTCGCCAACAGAGGTTCGGGCAAGCTCGCCGTGCGCACGATGCAGAAGGCATCGGCGTCCGAGCTGGCCGAGCGACGCGGGGCCGCCGTCGCCGCCGTACGCGCGATCGCCGAGCTCGAGTTCGTGAACGGCGGGGGAACCGGCTCCCTCGAGTCCACCCACGCCGATCCGAGCGTCACCGAGATCGCCGCGGGCTCCGGCCTCTTCGGTCCGCACCTCTTCGACGGCTACTGGCAGTTCACGCCGGTGCCGGCTGCCGCCTTCGCCCTCAGCGTGGTGCGCCGGCCCACGTCCGACGTGGCGACGCTCCTCGGCGGTGGCTGGATCGCTTCCGGCCCGCCCGCCGCCGACCGCCTGCCGCAGCTCGCCTGGCCCGAGGGGCTTCGGATGCTGCCCCGCGAGGCCGCGGGCGAGGTCCAGACCCCGGTCACCGGCCCCGCCGCCCGCGCGCTCGCCATCGGCGACCGCGTGTGGCTGCGCCACACCAAGGCCGGGGAGCTGAGCGAGCACCTCGACGCCTTCGCCGTCGTCGAGAACGGCAAGGTCGTCGCCGAACTGCCGACCTACCGCGGCGAGGGCAGGGTGTTTCTGTGAGCCCAGACCTGCTCGTCGACCCCGTCACCCCCTGGCGCAACTGGAGCCGGGCCGAGAGCTCGACGCCCGCGTACCGGGCACGGCCGACCAGCGTCGACGAGGTCGTCGCCGTCGTCGCTGCCGCCCGCGACCGTGGCCTCACCGTCAAGGCCGTCGGCGCCGGCCACAGCTTCACCGACATCGCGGCGACCATCGGAGTGCTCGTCGACATCGGCGGGATCGACGGCCTGCTGGAGGTCGACGCCGCGCGGCACCGGGCGACTCTCGGCGCGGGAACCAACCTGTACCAGCTGCCAGCGCTCCTCGACCCTCACGGCCTCGCCCTCGAGAACATGGGTGACATCGACCGCCAGACCATCGCAGGGGCGACCTCCACCGGCACCCACGGCACGGGCGTGCGCTTCCGTGGCCTCGCCGCCCAGATCGTCGGCATGCTGATCGTGACCGCGGACGGCAGCCTCCTGCGCATCGACGAGGACACCAACGCAGAACTGCTTCCGGCAGCGCGCCTCGGCCTCGGCGCTCTGGGGATCGTGGTCGAGGTGACCGTGCAGTGCGTGCCATCGTTCCTGCTGCGTGCGGTCGAGCGGCCGGAGGCCTTCGACGCCGTCCTCGACACCTTCGAGCAGCGTGCCGTCGAGTCCGACCACTTCGAGTTCTACTACTGGCCCCACACCGACGTCGTGATGACGCGCACCAACACCCGCCTGCCCGTCGACGCAGAGCACAAGAAGCCCCGGGCGGTCTCGAACTGGGTCGAGGAGCGGCTCATGCAGAACGGCGCCCTCGGCGTGAAGTCCGCCCTCGGCAGCGTCATCCCACGCTGGACCCCCGCGATCAACCGGTTCGCCACGCGCGTCTACGGCGACCGCGAGTTCACCGACATGTCCTACGAGGTGTTCACCAGCCCGCGCACCGTGCGCTTCCGGGAGTGCGAATACGCGCTGCCTCGGCCGGCTATCGCGCAGGCGCTCCGCGACATCCGTGGCCTGATCGAGCGGCAGGGCTGGCGCGTCGGCTTTCCGATCGAGGTGCGGGTGGCCGCACCCGACGACAACTGGCTCTCCACGGCGTACCAGCGCGAGTCGGGTTACATCGCGATCCACCAGTACTGGCGCGAGGACCACCTGCCCTACTTCCGCGCCGTGGACAAGCTGCTGCGCAGCTACGACGGCCGGCCGCACTGGGGAAAGATCCACTTCCAGGATGCGGCGGAGCTATCGGGCCGCTACCCCCGGTTCGCCGACTTCCGCGCCCTGCGAGACCGCCTCGACCCCGACCGCGTGTTCGCCAACGGGTATCTCGACAGGGTGCTCGGTGCCTAGCGGCGGTGGACCCCCTCTCGACCTGCCGCCCGGCTTCCTCGTGGGCGCGGCCACCGCGGCCTTCCAGATCGAGGGCGCCGCGGACGAGGACGGCCGCACCCCGTCGACCTGGGACGAGTTCGCAGCACGGCCCGACACGATCGTCGACGGATCCGACGCACGGGTCGCGACCGACCATTACCACCGGTACCGAGAGGACGTCGCGCTCATGCGCGAACTCGGCGTCGACGCGTACCGGTTCTCGCTCTCCTGGACGCGCATCCAGCCGAACGGCACCGGGCCGGGCAACCCGGCTGGCATCGCGTTCTACGACCGCCTGCTCGACGAGCTGCTGGAAGTCGGCATCCGCCCGATGGCCACGCTCTTCCACTGGGACACCCCGATCGAGCTCGAGCAGCGCGGCGGGTGGCGGCGCCGTGACACCGCGAAGCGGTTCGCCGAGTTCGCCCGGATCGCCGGCGAGGCGTTCGGCGACCGCGTCGACTCCTGGGTGACCATCAACGAGGCCTGCACGGTGACGCTCGAGGGCTACGGGCTGGACCTGCACGCGCCGGGGCTCGGCTCGTCCCTGTCGATCCCGCGCGTTGCACGCAACCTGCTGCTCGGCCACGGACTCGCGGTCGAGGCATTGCGCTCCGTCCCGGTGACAGGGCAGATCGGCATCACGAACGTGCACACCGCCGTCGTGCCGGCCACCGCATCCAAGCGCGACGCCGCGTACGCCGACCTGTTCGACTTCCTGCACAACCGCCAGTTCGGCGACCCGGTGCTGCTCGGCCGCAACCCCACCCCGCCCCGGGGCGTCGGCCCGCTGGGAACCGCCATCGGCCTCCTGTCGCGCAGCAGCAAGCGCGATCTCGCGCTCATCTCGCAGCCGCTCGACTTCTACGGGCTCAACTACTACTTCCCGAGCCGCATCGCGGCCGGCCCGCCACCGCCCGGAACCGGCAACCCCGACGGGGTCTCCGAGGCGATGGATTCCGCTCCCTTCCACCTGGCCGACTGGCCCGAGTTCGAGCAGACCGGGTTCGGCTGGCCGATCGCGCCGGAGTACCTCCGCGTCGTGCTCGAGCAGCTGCGCGACCGTTACGGCGACCGGGTGCCGCCCGTGATCATCACCGAGGGTGGGGCGAGTTTCCCGGAGGTCGTGGGTCCGGATGGAGTGGTCGATGATCCCGAGCGGGTCGCCTACCTCGCAGCCCACCTGCGGGTCGCCGCGGAAGGCGTCCCCGGCCTCCGGCCCGTCGGCTACTTCGTCTGGACCCTGCTCGACAACTTCGAGTGGGCGGCCGGCTACACCCAGCGTTTCGGCCTGGTGCACGTCGACTTCGCGACCCTGGCTCGCACGCCCAAATCGTCGTTCCGCTGGCTGCAGGGGGTTCTCGCAGCTCGCGGGTAGAGATTCTGGGGCTCGCCCTTATGATGAGCGCATGGAACTTCTGATCGTCATCCTCGTCATCGTCGCGCTGGTTGTCATCATCGGCATCTACCTCTGGGCGACCTACAACGGCCTCGTCCGGCTCAATGTGCGCGTCGACGAGGCCTGGAGCGACATCACGGTTCAGATGAAGCGTCGTGCCGACCTCATCCCGAACCTGATCGAAGCCGTCAAGGGCTACGCCGCGCACGAGAAGCAGGTGTTCGAGAACGTCACCAAGGCCCGTGCCGCGACGGTCAACGCCAGACACCCCCGCCGAGGCGGGCAAGGCCGAGAACATGATGCAGCGGCGCTGAAGAGCATCTTCGCGGTCGCCGAGGCGTACCCGCAGCTGCAGGCCAACCAGAACTTCCTGCAGCTGCAGGGCGAGCTGGTCGACACCGAAGACAAGATCCAGGCCTCGCGCCGGTTCTACAACGGTGGCGTGCGCGAGCTGAACACGAAGATCAAGGTGTTCCCGAACACCCTGTTCGTGCGCAGCCTCGGCTTCAAGGAGCGCGAGTTCTTCGAGGTCGACGAGCCGGCAGCGATCGCCGAGCCGCCGCGCGTTCAGTTCTAAGCAACTGCTGGTTGAGTAGCCGCATGGCGGCGTATCGAAACCCGGCAGGGGTCAAGAATGTATAGCGCTATTGCGCGCAACAAGCGCAACACCGTCTTCATCATCCTGCTGTTCCTGCTGATCATCGGCGGCCTCGGCGCGCTCGTCGCCTGGTACTTCAACGACTGGTCGATCGCGATCATCGTGTTCGTCATCGCCGGGCTGTATGCGTGGTTCCAGTACTTCATGGCGACCAAGCAGACGCTCGCCCTGAGTGGCGCCCACGAGATCCAGAAGGCCGACAATCCGCGGCTGTACCGGGTCGTCGAGAACCTCGCGATCACCGAGGGCCTGCCGACGCCGAAGGTCTACCTCATCAACGACCCGGCGCCGAATGCGTTCGCAACCGGGCGTGACCCCGAGCACGCGGTGGTCGCGGCGACGACCGGTCTGCTCGACCTGCTGAACGATCAGGAGCTCGAGGGCGTCATGGCTCACGAGATGGGTCACGTCAAGAACTACGACATCCGGGTCTCGCTGATCGTCTTCGGCCTCGTCATCGCGATCGGGCTCATCGCCGACATCATCTTCCGGATGATCTTCTGGGGCGGCCGCAGCCGCAACAGCAACCTCGGCGGGCCCGCGTTCCTGATCGTGATCGCGATCGGCCTGGTCGCGGCGATCCTCGCCCCGATCGTCGCGGCCGTCGTGCAGGCGGCGGTCTCCCGTCAGCGCGAGTACCTGGCCGACGCGACCAGCTCGCTCACCACCCGCAACCCCGAGGCGCTGGCCAGCGCCCTCGAGAAGCTCGGCGCCAACGCTCGGCCCGTCGCGCGGACCAACACGAGCATGTCGCACCTGTGGATCGCCGACCCGAACCGCCCCGGCTTCCTGGCGCGCATGTTCAGCACGCACCCGCCGATCGTCGACCGCGTCGCACGCCTGCGGAACAACGCGACCAAGTTCTGAGCTGCTGCCTAGGTTGACAGCGGCACGCCCAGCGCTCCGGCGAGTTCGCGGGCGAGGTCACCGCGATCGACCACCGCGATCGATTCGCACCCCTGCCAGGCCGCGATCTCGCGCAGTGCGGGAACGATGCGGTCGGCGATGCCGGCCCGCGACCCCTCCTCGCGCCAGGCCGACTGCACCCGCAGCACCTTCGCCTGCCGGTCGTTCTTGAGGTCGATTCGGCCGACCAGCTCGTCGTCGATCAGCACCGGCAGCGTGTAGTAGCCGAAGATGCGCTTCGCCGCGGGTGTGTAGATCTCGATGCGGTAGTGGAAGCCGAACATGCGGTGCGCGCGGTCGCGTTCCCACACGACCGGATCGAATGGCGACAGCAGCGCGGCGGTCTCGATCCTGCGGGGCACCTTGGCATCCCGGTGCACATACGCCGGCTTGGTCCATCCGGGCACGGACACCTCGCGCACCTCGCCCTCGTCGACCAGGCGCTGGAGCGCTTCTTTCGCCCGCGTCTGCTTGATGCGGTAGTAGTCGGCCAGGTCGGGGAGCGTGCCGATGCCGTGGGCGATCGCCGACCGCTTCATGAGTTGATACTTCGCCTCCTCTTCCGGCACGTCGCGGTCGAGCACCTCGGGGGGCAGCACCTGCTCGGGCAGTGCGTAGGTGCGCTCGAAGTTCGTGCGTCCACCGGAGACGACCTCGCCCATGTGGAACATGCGCTCGAGCCCCCGCTTGACGTCGTCCCATTCCCACCACGAGCCTCGACGCTGCTCGACGTCGCGCTCGATCTTCGATGCCGGCAGCGGCCCCTTGTCCGCCAGCTCGGCCCGGAGCCAGGCGAGAGTCTTGTCGTTCGCCTGCATCCAGTCGCCGTCCACCCGCGTGAAGTAGTCGCGGTAGAACCGCATGCGGAAGCGGAAGAGCGGCCAGTCTTCGACCGGAATGATCGCCGCCTCGTGAGCCCAGTACTCGACGTAGTTGCCGCGCCTGGCGAACGTCAGCCTGTCGAGGAGGGTCTTGTCGTACGGCCCGAGACGAGCGAAGACGGGCTGGTAGTGGCTGCGCTCGAAGACGTTCACGGAGTCGAGCTGGAGGAGGCCGAGCCGCTGGATGGCGAGGTTCAGCTGGCGCGTGCCGACCACATCCGGTCGCTTGGCGGCGAACCCTTGAGCCGCGAGGGCGATGCGGCGGGCGCCGGCAAGGGAGATCGAGTCGGCCACGCCGCGAGCCTAGCGACGGCCCCGGACACCGGGGGTCGTATGCTCCGGGCGGCATTCGTCGGTCCGGGCGCCGCGCCGGCGATGCCTAGACTGTCGCCATGGCGATCCGCTCCCGTGAGAAGAAAGCGCCGGCCCTGACCGAGGCGCAGGTGGCCGAGTCCGTGGCACCGGGAATGAGAATCGCCGCGGCCTGGGGATGGCGGATCCTGGTCGTCGCCGCGGTCATCGCGCTGGTCGGCTTCCTGGTCGTGCTCCTCCGCGACGTCGCCGTGCCGGTGTTCGTCGCCATCCTGCTCTCGGCCCTGCTGGTGCCGCTCTGCAACTGGCTGCAGCGCAAGGGCTGGCCGAAGGCGCTCGCCGTCGCGGTCTGCGAGATCGGGCTGCTCATCGTCATCGCCGGGCTCATCACGGTGATCGTCATCACGGTCCGCCGCGGTCTCCCCGACCTCGTCGAGACGACACAGGTACGGTACGAGGACTTCGTGCAGTTCCTCGCGGCGCCCCCGCTGAACCTGAGCGAGAAGGACATCACCGGCTACGTCGACGGGCTCGTGAAGGCGTTCCAGTCGGATGGCGGCTCCCTGCTGACGGGCGCCCTGTCCGTCGGATCGACCGCCGGCCACGTGCTCGCCGGAACGCTCATCGCCCTCTTCATGACCCTGTTCATCCTGATCGACGGCCGCAGCATGTGGACCTGGATCGTGCGCCTCTTCCCCGCCCGCGCCCGCGCCGCGATCATGGGCGCCGGCGAAGCGGGCTGGATCACGCTCTCGACCTTCGTGCGCGTGCAGATCTTCGTCGCGTTCGTCGACGCGGTCGGCATCGGCCTCGGCGCGTTCATCCTCGGGCTGTTCTACGGCGGTTTCCCGCTCGTCATCCCGATCGCGATCGCCGTGTTCCTCGCATCGTTCATCCCCGTGGTCGGCGCGGTCCTGACCGGCGTGTTCGCCGTGTTCGTGGCGCTGGTCTACCTCGGGCCGGTGCCCGCCCTCATCATGCTCGGCATCGTCATCCTGGTGCAGCAGGTCGAGGGCCATGTGCTGCAGCCGTTCCTGATCGGCAACGCCGTCAAGGTGCACCCGGTCGCCGTCGTGCTCGCCGTAGCGACCGGCGGGTTCGTGGCCGGCATCCCCGGCGCGCTGTTCGCGGTGCCGCTCGTCGCGACGCTCAACGTCATGATCGGGTACGTCGCGCGCGGTGACTGGCGCACCAATCCGCATCCCGTCGTCGCCGATGTGATCTCCCCGAGGAGAGGAGCGGTGACGAGTGGCACCTAAGACCAAGGCGCCGGCCGGGCTCGCCGGACCGACCCTCGCGGAGATCCGCGAGGCGCGCGAACGCGTCTCGTCCGTCGTCGATACGACGCCGATGGAGAAGTCGCGCTACCTGCGCGAGCTCCTCGGCCAGGATGTCTTCTTCAAGGCCGAGAACCTGCAGCGCACCGGGTCGTACAAGATCCGCGGCGCGTTCAACCTGCTGTCCCAGCTGAGTCCCGATCAGCGCGCACGCGGCGTCGTGGCCGCGTCGGCCGGCAACCACGCCCAGGGTGTCGCGCTGGCCGCGCGCGAACTGGGCATCACGGCCACCATCTTCATGCCGCTCGGCGTCGCCCTTCCGAAGCTGCAGGCCACGCGCAACTACGGTGCCGAGGTGGTGCTGCACGGACACGTCGTCGACGAGACTCTGCAGGCCGCGGCCGACTTCGCCGAGCGCACCGGCGCGATCATCATCCCGCCCTTCGATCACCCGGATGTGGTGGCAGGCCAGGGCACGCTCGCCCTGGAGATCCTGGAGCAGGTGCCCACGGTCGAGAACGTGATCGTGCCGATCGGCGGCGGCGGACTCATCGCCGGCGTCGCGAGCGCATTCGCCCAGCTCGCCCCCGAGATCGGTCGCAAGGTGCGGATCATCGGAGTCCAGGCCGAGAACGCCGCCGCCTATCCGCCGTCGCTCGCGGCCGGTGAGCCCGTGCAGATCATCACCGCGCCGACGATCGCGGACGGCATCGTCGTCGGGCGCCCAGGCGACCTGAACTTCGCCATCATCCGGGACACCGTCGACCAGATCGTCACCGTCGCCGACGACGACACCGCTCGCGCCCTGGTCCTGCTGCTGGAGCGCGCCAAGCTCGTCGTCGAGCCCGCAGGCGCCGTGGGTGTCGCGGGGGCGCTCACCGGTGCCTACACCGTCGACGGGCCGACCGTCATCATCCTGAGCGGCGGCAACATCGACCCGATGGTCATGGAGCGCGTCATCAGCCGCGGGCTCACCGCCTCCGAGCGCTATCTGCGGCTGCGGATCCCGCTGCCCGACCGTCCGGGTCAGCTCGCCCGCACTGCGGAGCTCGTGGCCGAGGCCAACGCGAACGTCGTCGAGGTGCTGCACACCCGCCACGGCGGCGGGCTGCAGATCAGCGAGGTCGAGCTGGAGTTGCACATCGAGACGCGCGGGCCCGAGCACGCCGAACTCGTGCTCGCGAAGCTGCGCGATGCCGGATACCGGCCGCGTGTCGACTTCTAGCCGCCGACCGAGCACGTTTGCGCCGACCCTGCACGGTTCACTGTGCTCATTGGGCGCGAAGATGCTCGCTCGGCGAGGCGGCTAGCCCTTGTAGGTCTCGACCTTGGTGACCTCGACCGAGATGTCCTTGCCAGAGGGCGCGGTGTAGGTCGCCGACTCGCCGATCTTGAGGCCGAGGATGGCCTGCCCGAGCGGGCTGGTCTCGGGATAGACCTCGATGTCGCTGGAGTCGTCGGCGATCTCGCGCGAACCGAGCAGGAACGTGCTGGAGTCGCCGGCGATCTTGGCCGTCACCACGGTGCCGACCTCGACGATGCCGTGACTCTGCGGGGGCTCGCCGACCGTGGAGTTGCGCAGCAGGTCGGTGAGCTGCCGGATGCGGGCCTCGATCTTGCCCTGCTCGTCTTTGGCGGCGTGGTAGCCGCCGTTCTCCTTGAGGTCGCCCTCGTCGCGGGCCGACTCGATCTTCTTCGCGATGTCGGCGCGCGCCGGGCCGCTGAGCTCCTCGAGCTCGGCGGTGAGCCGGTCGTAGGACTCCTGGGTCAGCCACGTGGTGGCGGGTGCGTCGGACATGGGTGGTGCTCCTTACAAGCAGTGAGACCGGCCGGTGGCCGGTCTCTCAGACGGCAAGCCTAGGTCAGCCAGCAACGGTAGATCAAGCCGGTGACAGCGGGTTCGGAGGTGCGGAGAGTTTCGCGGAACTGGCGCGTGCCCTCGTCCGACGCGGGGATCGTGACGACTTTCCACCCGACAATCGCGAAGGTGTTGTTCAGGGCCTGCAGCGCGCAGGACGCGGTCTGGCCGGCATCCATCGTCACTTCGTACCGCACCTCGATCGCATCGTCGCCGACGAGGTCGTAGCCGAGGTCTCGGCTGCCGAGAGATGCGTTCGGGCCGAGAAGCCCGACCCAGACGACCCAGGAGAGGACGACCGCGGTGACCCCCACCGCCGCGACGATGCCGAGCAGGCGCTTCCGCCGCCGCCGCTCGGGGCTGCGTCCGTAGCGCGTCTCGATGAGGTCCGTGCTCACACGATCCTCCCGACGGTTACGCTGGATTCCAGGCTATTGGCAATCCGGAAGGCGCACGTGCTCTGGTTCACCGTCCCGACACCGTCACCGGTTCCGACCTCAGGCGTCGACGCCGATCTCGTGACGCCGGGCGTCTGGGGCTTCGTCGTGACGTTCCTGCTCATCGTCGTGGTCGTGCTGCTGATCATCGACATGACGCGGCGCATCCGCCGGGTCACCCACCGGGCGCAGGTGAAGGAGGCGTTGGCCGCCGAGGCGGCTGCCGAGGCCGCGGAGAAGAAGCCGAAACCCTAGAGCGCGATCGGGTTCATCGCGATGAGCAGGATCCCGACCCAGTGGCAGAGGAACGCGATCACCGTGCAGGTGTGGAACAGCTCGTGGAACCCGAACACCCCCGGCACCGGGTTCGGGCGCTTGAACGCGTAGAACAGAGCGCCGGTGGTGTACGCGAGTCCGCCCACGATGACCAGGATCATCGTCACCGGGTTCGCGGTGAACAGGTCGCCCATGTAGATGACGGCCGCCCAGCCGAGCGCGATGTACAACACGACGTACGACCAGCGCGGGGCCTTCAGCCAGAAGATGCGCGACAGGATGCCGATGATCGCTCCGCCCCAGATCACCGACAGCATGATGACGTTCTTCGGCCACTCCAGAGCGTCGATCGCGAGCGGCGTGTAGGTGCCCGCGATGAGCAGGAAGATGTTGGAGTGGTCGAGGCGGCGGAAGACCGCCTTCGTCTTCGGCTTCCAGTTGAACCGGTGGTACACCGCAGAAACGCCGAAGAGCAGGAGCGAACTCGCCATGAAGATGGCCGACGCGATCTTCGCGGGCGTCCCCTCGGAGAGCACGATCAGCACGACCCCGGCCACGATCGCAAGCGGGAACGTCCCGGCGTGGATCCAGCCACGCCACTTCGTCTTCGCAGCCAGCTCGGCCTCGTGGTCGATCGCGTCGTCGAGCAGCGGGATGTGGTCGATCTCCTCGGGATCACTCTTCCGAGGGCGTGCGGCGTACATGCGCACAGAGTACGGGCTGCGTCCAGGGTGATGCTGAGAGGCGGGTAACGTTGTCGCGTGCGTGAACGCCGGAGCCCCCGTGGATCGGGCATTCTGTATGGTCTCTACTCCGCACGACTGCGTCGCACCCTCTCCGACGCTCCCGCTCCGCATCATGTCGCGATGATCATCGACGGCAACCGGCGCTGGGCTCGTGAACGGGCGCTCGAGACCGCGGCCCACGGACACCGTGCCGGCGCGGAGAAGATGCGCGAGTTTCTCCAATGGTGCGACCATCTCGGCATCCGGGTCGTCACGATCTACCTGCTCTCCGCCGACAACCTCACGAGCCGCAAGGGCGACGAGCTCGACCAGCTCTTCGAGATCATCGCGGACCTCGCCGACGACCTGTCGCGCGCAGCCGACTGGCGCATCCAGCACGTCGGCACCACCGAGGGGCTGCCGACCGAGCTGACCGAGACGCTGAACGCCGCCGAAGCCCGCACGTCGGGCAACACCGGCCTGCACGTGAACCTCGCGGTCGGGTACGGCGGACGGCGCGAGATCGCGGATGCGATGCGCAGCATCGTGCGGGACCACGGCAAGGGCGGCGGCTCGATCGACGACCTGGCCGAGATCCTCACCCCCGAGTTGATCGGCGACCACCTGTACACACAGGGGCAGCCCGACCCCGACCTCATCATCCGGACCTCGGGCGAGCAGCGGCTGAGCGACTTCATGCTCTGGCAGAGTGCCCACAGCGAGTTCTACTTCGTCGAGGCGCTCGGGCCCGATCTGCGGGAGGTCGACTTCCTGCGTGCGTTGCGCGACTTCGCGAGACGGGAGCGCCGATGGGGTCGCTGATGCGGCGGGCCAGGTAGCGCGATGGGCGTCGACGCCGCCATGTCCATCGAACAATATGGCGCCCGTTTCGACGAGGAGCCCGGTTACCTCGACTTCGCCCGCGTCGGCCCGATCGGCGCCGCCGTCGTCGAAGAGGAGGCCGCGCTCATGCCGCTCCTGGCGCGCGCCCGCTTCGGATCGCTCGAGGCGCTCCTGCCGCCCGGGCCGGATCCCCGCGTGCGTGCCTCCGTCGCGGCGCTGACCGGCTTCCGCGCCGATCAGGTCGTCTTCCAGCCGAACACGACGCAGGCCCTCATGCATGTGATGTTCGGAATCACGGGCGGGGTCGCGCTGTCGCCGGCAGAGTTCCCCAGCCTGACGTTCGCGGTGACCCGGGCGGCACAGGCCCTCGGAGTGATCGCACCGGTGTGGCTGGACACAGAACCGGGCAGGATGACGCCGGGCGGCATCCGGGACCAGGACCTGCCGCCTTCGGCCGTGGCCGTCGCGGTGAGCCTGGTCGACTTCCGCACCGGGTACCTCGCCGACATCGAGGGGATCCGGCAGGTGATCGGCGACCGGTTGCTCATCGTGGACGCGACGCAGGGGTTCGGCGTGGTCGACGCTCCCTACTCTCTCGCCGACGTCGTCGTCGGAGGCGGGCAGAAGTGGCCTCGGGCCGGATGGGGCACGGGCTTCCTGGCGCTCAGCGACCGGGCGCTCGATCACCTCACGCCCGTCTGGTCGGGGATCAACGCGACCGACGTCGAGGGCACGCCCATGGACGAGGTGCCGGAGCCGACCCGCGGGCCGGGGAAGTTCTCGGTCAGCAACCCGGACCCGATCGCGCAGGCACGGCTCGCCGGCGCGCTCGAGGAGATCGCCTCTGTCGGCGTCCCGGCCATCAACGCCAGCATCGCGGGCAAGATCAGCCGGATCATCGACCTGGCCGACGAGTTCGGGCTGCCAGTGACCTCGCCGCGGGCAGACGCCGAGCGGGCCGGCATCGCTGTGATCCAGCCAGAGGCGGACCAGCTCACGGTGCTGGCGGCATCCCTGCACAACCACGGGATCACGGCCACCGTGAGGGCCGGGCACGTCCGGCTGAGCGCTCACGCCTCGACCGCGGACGAGACGTTCGCGATGCTGCGGGCGGCGTTCCTGGCGTTCGCCACTGCGACATCCGTGTGAGGGTGTGTCGCGCCACCGGCCTCCGGCTCCCGGGGTTACGTTCAGGACATCAGGCATGGCGTCTGATCGGAGCGGCCACGTAAGTTCGCATCCGTCGAGCCCAACCGGTCGTTCCGTCACAGGATCCGGGTGGACATGTGCCACCCGGGGATGGAGTGGCATTGCCAGCGCTCGACAAGCCTCAGCAGAAGTCCACCACCGCAGAGAGCCCGACCAGGGACTCGAGCACAGCGCAGAGGCAGGGGGAGCGCACCTTCGTTCTCGACACCTCCGTCCTGCTCAGCGATCCGAAGGCGATATTCCGTTTCGCCGAACACTCGGTGGTTCTCCCGGTCGTCGTCGTCACCGAACTCGAGGCGAAGAGACACGACCCCGAGATCGGGTACTTCGCGCGACAAGCCCTCCGCAACCTGGACGAGCTGCGCATCCAGCACGAGCGCCTCGACTTCCCGATCTCCGTCGGCGAGGCGGGCGGGTCGCTGCGGGTCGAGCTGAACCACTCGAACATGTCGGTGCTGCCCGTCCGGACTCCAGCTCGGCGACAACGACTCCCGTATCCTCGCGGTCGCGATGAATCTGGCGAACGACGGCCTGGATGTGGTGGTGGTCTCGAAGGACCTCCCCCTTCGCGTGAAGGCGGCCTCGGTCGGCCTGGCCGCGGAGGAGTACCGCGCCGAGCTCGCGGTGGACTCGGGTTACACCGGGCTTGCCGAGATCGATCTGTCGAGCGAGCAGATGACCGAGCTCTACGACGACGCGGTGATCTCGAGCCGGCTGGTGCAGGACCTGCCGGTCAACACCAGCCTCGTCATCAAGTCCGACCGGGGATCGGCCCTCGGCCGCGTGGTCGCGAAGGGCGAGCTGAAGGTGGTGCGGGGCGACCGCGACGTCTTCGGCCTGCACGGTCGCAGTGCCGAGCAACGACTCGCGATCGATCTGCTGCTCGACCCCGAGATCGGCATCGTGTCGCTCGGCGGCCGGGCCGGAACCGGCAAGAGCGCCCTCGCACTGTGCGCGGGGCTCGAGGCGGTGCTGGAGAAGCAGCAGCATCGCAAGATCATGGTGTTCCGTCCGCTGTACGCGGTCGGCGGCCAGGAGCTCGGCTACCTGCCCGGCGACCAGGGCGAGAAGATGAACCCCTGGGGGCAGGCGGTGTTCGACACCCTCGGCGCGCTGGTCAGCGAGAACGTGCTCGAGGAGGTGGTGGAGCGCGGCATCCTCGAGGTGCTGCCGCTGACCCACATCCGCGGCCGCTCGCTGCACGACGCGTTCGTCATCGTGGACGAGGCGCAGTCGCTGGAGCGCAACGTGCTGCTGACGGTGCTCTCGCGCATCGGCCAGAACTCCCGCGTCGTGCTCACCCACGACGTCGCCCAGCGCGACAACCTGCGCGTCGGACGCCACGACGGAGTCGCCTCCGTCATCGAGACGCTGAAGGGCCACCCGCTCTTCGCCCACATCACGCTCACCCGCTCGGAGAGGTCGGCCATCGCGGCCCTCGTCACCGAGATGCTGGAGAGCAACGAGCTGGCCTGACGGCCTCGTGCCGGTGAAGGCCCACGGTTGGGGAGGCACCCGGCGGCGCTGGTTCGTCGCCGGGTAGCCTCCTCGCCATGACGCCGCGGTGGTCGAGCAGCGGCGAAGCCGCGTATCGAGACCGGATGTCACACCTGCTCTGGCAGCTGCCCCTCGCGGTCGCCCTGGCCTGGCTCGCGATCGCGGCACTCGGCCTCACGCCGGCGGCCGTCCCGGCCCTGTACCTCGCGGCCGTCACCCCGGAGCTCGTGCGGATCGACCTGCGCGAGCACCGCCTCCCGAACCGCATCGTCGTGCCGGGCATCGTCGTCGGGCTCGGGTCGGCCGGGCTCTCGTGGGCGGTGACCGGAGCAGCACCCCTCGTCCCGCTGGTCGCGGCGGTCGCGACGGCGGGGCTGCTCGCGCTCCTCGCCCTCGGCGGAGGTATCGGCATGGGCGACGTCAAGCTGGCCGCGGTGATCGGGCTCGCGAGTCCGACGCTGACGATCGCCCTGGTGGCGCCGCTCGCGGCGTTCCTGCTGGGAGGCGTCGTCGCATCCATCGTCCTGCTGCGCGGTCTGCTGGCGGGTCGCGGGCGGCGAGGCGGGGCGCGCGCAGCTGGCGTTCGGCCCGTACCTCCTCTTGGGGTACTTCGCCGCGCTCGGAGGACTCGTATTCTGGGCGCTGTGAGCGCCGTGCCCGACATCGTGATCCGCGACGCCGAGGCGCTCGACGTGCGGTCGCTGTCGGTGGCGCTGGCCTACGCCGCCGACTGGAACGGCAACGCGCCGCTGAGTCCGGGTGAGGCGATGCTCCGCCCGGATCTGGCGAAGTACCTGGGCGACTGGCCGTGGCCGACCGATCTCGGGGTGATCGCCGCCGTCGACGGCCGGGATGTCGGCGCCGCCTGGGCGCGTCGGCTGACGAGCGACGATCCCGGCTACGGCTGGGTGTCGGACGACATCCCGGAACTCACGATCGGCGTCGACCCTGCCATGCGCGGCCGGGGCATCGGGCATGCGCTGCTCGACGCCCTCGTCCTGCGGGTGCGGGCCGTGGCGCCGGCCGTGAGCCTCAGCGTCGAGGACGGCAACACCGCCGCGCGCACGCTCTATGAGAATGCCGGGTTCGTGGTCGTCGGACGGGTCGGCGACTCGGACACGATGCTGCTGGAATTCTGACCAGCGGTCAGCCCGCGGCGGGCTCGGTGAGCGGCTCGGCGGTTTCGGCCGCCGGCGTCCCGTAGGTCGCGTTCACGAGGATCGGCAGGTGGTCGGAGCCGCCCTTGGGGAGGGTCTCGACCGAGGTGATGATCATGCCGACCGAGGTCGCGAAGTCGAAGTGCCCGCGCAGGAACTTGTAGCGCGTGTAGGTGCGCCCGTCGCTGAAGGTCAGGTCGTGACCCGTCCGCCCGACCGAGCGGGTGAGCCCGCGGCGGAACAGCGGGTAGTTGTAGTCGCCGACCATGAGGTGCGGCAGTCCCGGCCCGAGTTCGGCGAGCCGCTCGTGGGCCGCGGCGATCTGCGCGCGGCGCAGCGAGTTGAGGGCGGTGAGCGGTGCAGCGTGGAACGAGGCCACGACCAGCTCGTGGTCGGTGACCTTGTCGATGAGCCGCGAGGCGAGCAGGCGCTCGTGCGCGGGCTTCGCGATGCGGTCGTGCAGGGACTTCTTCAGCGCGAAGGCCTCGGTGCGCACCGCGGTGTAGCGGTCGCGGCGATGGTAGATCGCGAGACCGAGCCGGTTGGCGTAGGTGCGGTCGACCAGGTGCATCAGTCCGAGTTCGTCCGGCAGCGCGGCCGAATCCACCTCCTGCAGGCACAGGAGGTCGAGGTCGTGTCGCTCGATCAGAGCGAGGAGTTCGCCCACCGCCTTGTTCTTCTCGAGGTTGTAGCTGAGGACGCGCATCACTCCACGCTAGCGCGGCGACGCTCAGCCCGGGGCGGGTCATCGAGAGAACATCCAGGGCCGCGTCCAGCTGCGCCTCGGTCAGCTCTCCCCGCTCGACGAAGCCGAGGTCGATCGTCGCCTCACGCACCGTCATGCCCTTCGCGACCGAGTGCTTCGCGATCTTGGCGGCGTTCTCGTAGCCGATCAGCTTGTTGAGCGGGGTGACGATCGACGGCGACGACTCGGCCATCGCGCGTGCGCGCTCGAGGTTGGCCTCGAGCCCGTCGATGGTCTTGTCGGCGAGCAGGCGGGTCGAGTTCGCGAGCAGGCGGATCGACTCCAGCAGCGAGGTGCCCATGACCGGGATGGCGACGTTCAGCTCGAACGAACCGGTCGCACCCGCCCAGGCGATCGCGGCGTCGTTGCCGATCACGCGGGCGCCGACCATGATCACGGCCTCGGGGATCACCGGGTTGACCTTGCCCGGCATGATCGACGATCCGGGTTGCAGGTCGGGGATGTGCAGTTCGGCCAATCCCGTGTTCGGGCCCGGATCCCATCCAGCGCAGGTCGTTGCAGATCTTGGTGAGCGACACCGCGATGGTGCGCAGGGCACCGGATGCCTCGACGAGTCCGTCGCGGGCGCCCTGCGCCTCGAAGTGGTCCTTCGCCTCGGTGATGGGCAGACCCGGCGGTCTCGGACAGGATCGCGATGACCTTCTGCGAGAACTCGGCCGGCATGTTGATGCCGGTCCCGACCGCGGTGCCGCCGAGCGGGACCTCGGCGACGCGGGGGAGCGCCGACTCGACGCGCTCGATGCCGAGGCGGACCTGCCGCGCGTACCCGCCGAACTCCTGCCCGAGGGTCACGGGAGTGGCATCCATCAGGTGGGTGCGACCCGACTTCACGGCGCCGGCCCAGAGCTTCGCCTTCTTCTCGAGCGACACGGCGAGGTGGTCGAGCGCCGGGACGAGGTCGTTGATGAGGGCGCCGGTGACGGCGACGTGCACCGAGGTCGGGAACACGTCGTTCGACGACTGCGAGGCGTTCACGTGGTCGTTCGGGTGCACCGGGCGAGCCGAGCTTCGCCGATGCGAGCGCGGCCAGCACCTCGTTCATGTTCATGTTCGAGCTGGTGCCCGACCCGGTCTGGTAGGTGTCGATCGGGAACTCGCCGTGGTGGTCGCCGGCGATGAGCTCGTCGGCGGCGACGACGATCGCGTCGGCGATGGCTCCGTCGACGATGCCGAGCTCTTTGTTGACGATCGCGGCGGCCCGCTTGATGCGGGCGAGGGCGACGATCTGCGCGGGCTCGAGCCCGGATCCGGAGATCGGGAAGTTCTCGACGGCGCGCTGCGTCTGCGCTCCGTACAGCGCGGCCGCGGGGACGCGCACCTCGCCCATGGTGTCGTGCTCGATGCGGAAGTCCTTGCCGGCGGTGCCCGTGCTCACGACGACGTGTGCCTTTCGGTGGGTGATCCCTCGACCGTGCCGAGGATGACATCGGGGACGACCCGGCCCTCGCTGAGCCGGTAGTTCGCGCCGACGACAGCAAGCGTACCCGCGGCGATCGCGGCGCCGATGAGCTCGGAACGCTCCAGCAGCTCGCTGACGGTGTCACGCAGGTGCTCCCGGCCGACGTCGAGGGGGTCGGGGGCGCCGTCGATGCGCACGGCGCGCTCGACCGCCGGCGCGATCGGCGCGATGAGGTTCTGGATGTGCGGCGGCAGCGGCGGTGCGCCGGCCTCGGTCTGATCGATGGCGGCCTTCACGGCGCCGCACTCGTCGTGGCCGAGCACGAGGATCAGCGGCACCTGGAGCACCGCGACGGCGTACTCGAGGGAGCCGACGACGGAGTCGGAGATCACCTGCCCGGCGTTGCGCACGACGAACAGGTCGCCGAGCCCCTTGTCGAAGATGATCTCGGCCGCGAGCCGCGAGTCGCTGCAGCCGAAGAGCGCCGCGTGCGGGGTCTGCGCCTCGACCAGCTTCTCGCGGTGCTCGATGTCCTGCCGGGGATGGAGCGGCTCGCCCGCGACGAAACGCTCGTTGCCGCGCATCATCTCGCGCCAGACGTCTTGAGGGGTGCGGCCGAGTGCGGTCACGATGTGCCCTCCGGTCCGAGCTCCGCGCCGACTGCTTCGGCGAGCTCTGCGAATTCCTCGTCCGAGGCGGTGCCGCCGAGCACGATCGCCGATTCGCCGCTGACCGTCGTCAGAATGTAGGCGAGGTTGCCGGGGTCCTGCACGTCGCGCCGGTCGTAGACCTGCCACACGCGATCGCCGATCGTCACGCGGTCGGTGGCCTCGGCGCTTCTGGTCTGCTCCGACATCCAGCGGTCGTCGACGTCGATGCCCTGGACGAAGCCGATGTACTGCTCGCCGGGCGTGAGCAGCCCGATCTGCCAGGTGTCGATGCCGTCGGCCCCGCCCGAGACGAGTTCGGCGCGGTTGGCCGTCCAGCTGTCCGGAAGGTCGGGGACGACGAGCGGGACGTCGACGGCCTGCTGCGCGTCGGCGGCGACCGCCGCGTAGTCGATCGGTTCGCGATCGATCGAGGACGGCCGCACCACGACGAGCACGACCAGGGCGACGACCCCGAGCGACGCCAGCAGGGCGAGCACGAGGTTGAGCGCGGTCTGGTTGGAGCGGCGCTTGGCGCTCGCCGCCGCTTTGCGCTCGGCGATCTCCTCCGGCGTCTCGGCACGGCCGAGTTCGGCGACGATCGGGCGCCCGGCATCATCGGTGCTCGGAACGCGGCTCACGAGCCTGCGTCACCGCCCGTCGACGCGGCGCGCGCCTTGTCGAGCCGCTCCTTCGCGCCCGAGCAGCCACTCCTCGCAGCGCTTCGCGAGCGCCTCGCCGCGCTCCCAGAGGGCGAGCGATTCCTCGAGCGTGGCGGCGCCCTGCTCGAGTTCGGTCACGACCCGGATGAGCTCGTCGCGCGCCTGCTCGTAGGTCAGCGCGGCGACATCGGCGGCGCCGGGCGCGGAGTTCTCGGCGGCAGCAGGCACGTCTTCCAGTCTAGCCGCGGCCCTTGGCCGCCGTCGGTTCCGGATCGACCGTGGTGGAGACCGATCCGTCGCTCAGGGTGAGGCGGAGGGGAGAGCCCGGCACGGCATCCGCGACGCCCCGCAGCACCCGCCCGTCGGCGTGCTGAGCGATCGCGTACCCGCGCTCGAGCGTGCGCTTCGGCGAGAGCGCGCGCAGCTGCCCGCGTCAGCTCGGTCAGGCTGCCCTCCGCCCGCTCGACGCGGTAGTCGATCAGCTCGGAGCCGCGGGCGACCCAGCGGGTCAGCTCCTCCGAGCGCTGCGCGACGACCCAGCCGGGATCGGCGAGCACGGGCCGGGACCGGATGCCGGCGAGCCGCTCGATCTCGTGCGTCACCATGCGCGGTCACGCGGGTCCCGATGCGCGCGCGGGCCTGCTGCACGCGCGCGAGCTCGTCGGCGACGTCGGGCACGACGCGCTTCGCGGCGTCGGTCGGCGTGGAGGCGCGCAGATCGGCCACCTCGTCGAGCAGCGGCCGGTCGGCCTCGTGCCCGATCGCGCTGACCAGCGGGGTCTCGCACGCCGCGGCCGTGCGCAGCAGCGTCTCGTCGCTGAAGGCCAGCAGGTTCTGGAAGTCGCCGCCGCCGCGCGCGACGATGATCACGTCGACCTCGGGGTCCGCGTCGAGCTCGCGGATCGCGGCCGCGACATCCGCCGCCGCACGGTCGCCCTGCACCGCCGCGTGCCGCACCCGGAAACGCACCGACGGCCAGCGCAGCTGCGCGTTGCGCAGCACGTCCTTCTCGGCGTCGCTGTCCTTGCCGGTGATGAGGCCGATGCAGGCCGGCAGGAACGGCAGCGGCTTCTTGCGGTCGGCGTCGAACAGTCCCTCGGCGGCCAGCAGTGCGCGCAGCCGCTCGAGTCGCTCGAGCAGGTCGCCGAGCCCGACGTGCCGCAGCTCGTAGACCTGCATCGTGAGCGTGCCGCCCTTGAGCCAGTAGTTCGGCTTGAGGAGCGCGATCACGCGGTCGCCCTGCTTGAACTCCTCCCTCAGCTTCGCGAGGGTCGACGACCAGAGCGTGAAGCTGAGCGTGACGTCCTGCTCGAGGTCCTTGAGCTTGCCGTAGACGTTGCCGCCCGATCCGCCCCACTGGGTGATCTCGCCCTCGACCCAGACGGTGCCGAGCCGGTCGATGTAGCCCTTGATCTTGCCGGCGACGACGGCGACCGGCCACGGCGCGTCCGCGGAGGAGGCGACCTCGCCTGTCGCGCGAGCGGCGGTCGCGGGGGCAGTGGATGCGGCGTCGGTCACGCGGTCAGGTTACGTGATGCCGCGCGCCCCGGCGTGCACAGGCCACGCTCCGTAGAATCGACACGTGGCGATCACCAACGGCAGCGATCGGGAGCTTCCCAGAATCCGTCGACCTCCCGAGGCCGCCCGCGCAGCGCGGTCGCCTCATCGACCTCCCGGTCGCCGGCGGCGACAAGCGCGTGCTGCTCGCCGCCCCCCGCGGCTACTGCGCCGGCGTCGACCGCGCCGTGATCGCCGTCGAGAAGGCGCTCGACCACTACGGCGAGCCGGTGTACGTGCGCAAGCAGATCGTGCACAACGTGCACGTCGTCAGCGAGCTCGAGAAGCGCGGCGCGATCTTCGTCGACGACGTCGCCGAGGTGCCCGACCGGATCCCACATCGTCTTCAGCGCCCACGGCGTGAGCCCCGCCGTCGTGCAAGGCCGCCGCCGACCGCGAGCTCGACGCGATCGACGCCACCTGCCCGCTCGTCACCAAGGTGCACCGCGAGGCGCTGCGGTTCGCGAAGGCACGACGCCACCATCCTGCTGATCGGCCACGCCGGCCACGAAGAGGTCGAGGGCACGATGGGCCAGGCGCCCGAGCGCACGATCCTGGTCGGCAGCCCCGAGGAGGTCGACACCATCGTGGTGCCCGACACCGACAACCTGGTCTGGATCTCGCAGACCACCCTCAGCGTCGACGAGACGATGGACACCGTGCGCCGGCTGCGCGAGCGCTTCCCGCACCTGCAGGACCCGCCGAGCGACGACATCTGCTACGCCACGCAGAACCGGCAGGTCGCGATCAAGAAGGTGGCACCGGATGCCGACCTGGTGATCGTCGTCGGCTCGGCCAACAGCTCCAACAGCGTGCGTCTCGTCGAGGTCGCGCTCGAGTACGGCGCCAGGGCCGCGCACCGGGTCGACTACGCGAGCGAGATCCAGCAGGAGTGGCTCGAGGGCGTCGCCTCGGTCGGGGTGAGCTCGCGGCGCGAGCGTGCCCGAGGTGCTGGTGCGACGAGGTGCTCGCCGATCTCGCCGACGCCGGGTACGGCGACGGTCGAGGAGGTGCGCACCGCGCACGAGGACCTGATGTTCTCGCTGCCGAAAGAACTGCGCACCGACGCTTCGGGCAACGCCGACGAGCGCGCGCTCGGCGGCCGCGGCCGCGGCTAGCATTCGGTAAACACCAGGGAGGTGCCGATGCGCGTCCGCGTCCTCCCGCGCGACCTCGCCGGCGCGCATCATCAACGGCACCGTCGCCACGATGGGCTGGGCGGTCGGCGCGCTCACGATCGTGCTCGACGATCCCGGTGCTGATCGAGACCCTGATGATCCGCGGACGGGCCGACGACCTCCCCGCTGCCGCTCGCGCTGCTGGTCGTCATCCTGCTCGGCATCGCCGCCGTCGCGCGCTGGCGGCGCACCGAGGTGGTGCTCGTCTACCTGGCGGTCGCGGGCGTCGCGACGCTCGGCTACGAGCTCGCCCTGCTGAACGGCGACCCCGGCATCCTCGACGACGCCCTGTACCTGGTGAACCGCCCGACGCTCGCGCTGGTCGCGGTCGGGGTGACGGCCGCGACGGCGCTCAGCGGCATCCTGTGGTGCTCGTTCGGGCTGGTCGTCGCGACGGCGCGTCGTCGCTCGCGGCGGCGCTGATCGCGGAGGTGCCGTTCCGTCCCGGGTTCGGGCCGCTGATGGTGTTCCTCATCGCCGTCGGTCGGGTACCTGACGTTCGCGGCGATCCAGAGCGCGCAGCGGCGCCAGGTGCCCGAACTTCGACGAGCTCGAGGCCGAGACGCTGCGCCTGGCGCGCGGCGAGGACCTGTCGCGGCGCACCACGGCGGCCGTGCACGACACCGTGCTCAACGACCTCTCGATCGTGCTGAACACCCCGGACGCGCTCGACGAGCGCGCCATCGCAGCGGCTGCGCGCACGACCTCGAGCAGCTGCGCAGCGCCGAGTGGATCTCGCAGACCACCGCGATCCCGACCGCCGACGACGAGGACGCCACCCTGCGCAACGAGATCATGCGCATGGTCAGCGACTTCCAGTGGCGCGGCCTCAGCATCCACGTCACCGGGTCGGGCAGCGGCGTCTACAAGCTGTCGACCCGGATGTCGCGCGCGCCCTGGTCGGGGCGGTGCGCGCCGCGTTCGAGAACGTCGTCCGGCACTCGGGAGCGACGGTCGCCGAGCTCGAGCTGATCTACGACGCGACGACATCACGGTCATGATCACCGACCAGGGCGCCGGCTTCGACATGGCGGCGATCCCGGCCGACCGGCTCGGCGTGCGCGGCTCGATCGTCGACCGCATGGATGCCGTCGGCGGCTCCGCGCAGATCTGGTCGACGCCGGGCGGCGGCACCTCGGTCGTGCTCACGTTCCCGTCCTCGAGGTCGTCGCGCCGCATCCGGAATCGACGCACCGGGAGACCCAGCGATGAGCGGGCTCCGTGAGCCGGTTCGACCGCCACTTCCTGACGCTGTCGGCCTACGAGGTCGATCCGCTGAGCTGGTTCACCGGACCGCTCGTGCCGCTGGTGTTCGCGACCCTCAACCTGCTCTACGGCGGACGCTCGCGATCGTCGACCTGGATCGCAGGTCGGCAACCCGCGGCTGCAGTTCGCCGGCGTCGATCCTCTGCACCCTCGGCTGCCTGTTCGTGCACCTGATGACGCGGCCGCTGCGGCGCCGCATCGGGTGGGGGATCGGCGCGATCGCCGTCGGCATCGCGCAGCGTCGGGATTCCTCGTGTCGGCGCTCGGCTACACGAACATCGTGTTCGCGATCGAGCTGTGGTGGGCGCCGTTCGGCGCTCGCGCTGGTGCTCGCGAGCCTCGGCGCCGTACCTGCCGGCCCGCACGCTCGTCGCTGCTCGGGACTCGGCGCGATCGCGCGTCACCGCGCCGTTCGCCTACCTGGTCGTGCACGACGACGTGCCGCACTGGGGACCGGTCGTCGACGGTGCTGATCATCATCTCGCCGATCGTGAGCGGGATCGTCGCGACCGCCGCGTTCTCGCTATGTCGTGGTGAGCCGCATGCAGCCGCTCATCGAGAAGCGGTCGGAGTCGCTGGTCTCCGCCGAGGCCGCGCGCGACGAGGCTGCCGAGACCGCCGAGCGCGTCCGGCTCGCCGAGCTCACGGCGCGGGCGGTGCCGTTCCTCGAGTCCGTCGCCCAGGCGGGCGCGGTGACCGCGGCCGACCGCGCGCTCGCCGGGCAGCTCGCGCGCCGCCTGCGCGACGACCTGGTGACGCAGTCGAACGTGAGCTGGCTCGACTCGGTCGCCAGCGAGTCGCGGCTCGTCGTGATCGACCCCGAGCACCGCGCCGGCAAGATGCGCGCGTCGCAGCGCACCGCGCTGCGGGCGCTGCTGCAAGGCGATCCTCGACACCCCGGGCACCGACGCCGGCTCGCTGCTCGTCGAGCTGCGCGGTGCCGACGACGGCTCGACGGCGGTCGGCGTCAGCCTCGACATGGAGCTGCCGGAGGGCCGGCGCATCATGCACCTCGCGCCGTACTACCTGACGCTCGGCACCGCGGTGAAGGACCTGCAGTGGAGCAGCGACCGCTTCCTGAAGCTGAGCTTCAACCTGCCCGACTGAGCGGTGCCGAGCCTGTCGAGACTGACTCGAGCTGATGCAGTGCCTGCCGAGCCGAGCTGCTTGGTCGCCTCGACCACGCGCGCGGCCATCGCCGTCTCGGCGATCTTGCCCCAGGCGCGCGGGTCGTAGACCTTCTTGTTGCCGACCTCGCCGTCGACCTTGAGGAAGCCGTCGTAGTTCTTCAGCACCGTGTCGGCGACCGAGCGGCTGAACGCGTACTGGGTGTCGGTGTCGATGTTCATCTTGATGACGCCGTTCGCGACGGCGGTGGCGATCTCCGCGTCGGACGAGCCGGACCCGCCGTGGAAGACCAGGTCGAGCGGCAGCGCGCCGGTCTCGTACTTGGCCTGGATGCCATCCTGGATCTCTTTCAGCAGCTCGGGCTTCAGCACGACGTTGCCCGGCTTGTAGACGCCGTGCACGTTGCCGAAGGTGAGTGCCGCCATGTAGCGGCCCTGCTCGCCGAGGCCGAGCGCGTCGACGGTCGCGATCGCGTCGTCGAGGGTCGTGTAGAGGTGCTCGTTGATCTCGTGGCTGACGCCGTCCTCCTCGCCGCCGACGACGCCGATCTCGACCTCGAGGATCGCGTCGATCGCCTTCATGCGGGGCAGCAGCTGCTTCGCGATCTCGAGGTTCTCGTCGAGCGGCACGGCCGAGCCGTCCCACATGTGCGACTGGAAGATCGGGTTGCGGCCGGCCTTCACCTCGGCCTCGGAGGCCTCGATGAGCGGGTAGCACGAAGCCGTCGAGCGCGTCCTTCGGGCAGTGGTCGGTGTGCAGCGCGACGGTGATCGGGTAGTTCTTGGCGACCTCGGTCGCGAAGGCGGCGAAGGCGAGAGCGCCCGATGCGCGGGCCTTGACGCTCTGGCCGGCGAAGTAGTCGGCGCCGCCGGTCGTCACCTGGATGATGCCGTCGGACCCGGCCTCGGTCAGTCCCTGCAGCACCGAGTTGATCGTCGAGGACGACGAGACGTTGATCGGCGGCGAAGGCGAATCCGCCCTTCTTGGCGGTGTCGAGCATCTCGGCGTACTGATCGGGGGTTGCGATAGGCATGAGGCGAGTCTACTGAGGCTCGGTAGGCTGAGAGCGCGCCGTCGCCACCCGGCGCATCCCTTCTACGTACTGAGGATCTGACCCATGGCGACGCCCAGCACACGCCCGTCAGGAGCCGAGACCGGAACCCTCTTCCTCCACCCCGACCGCAACCTGGCGATGGAGCTGGTGCGAGCGACCGAGGCGGCGGCGATCCGCGCGGTCCCGTTCATCGGACGCGGCGACAAGAACGGCGCCGACGGCGCGGCCGTGGATGCGATGCGCAAGTTCCTGGGCACCGTCAACTTCGCCGGCACGGTCGTCATCGGCGAGGGCGAGAAGGACAAGGCGCCGATGCTCTACAACGGCGAGGTGGTCGGCAACGGACGCGGTCCGGAGTGCGACATCGCGGTCGACCCGATCGACGGCACCTCGCTCACCGCCGCCGGGCGACGCAACGCGATCTCGATGATCGCCGCCGCCGACCGCGGCGCGATGCTCGACGCGTCGACCGTGTTCTACATGGACAAGATCGTCACCGGGCATGAGGGCATCGGCGTCGTCGACATCCGGCAGAGCGTCGCCGAGAACATCCACGCGCTCGCGAAGGCGAAGGGCAAGGACGTCTCCGCCATGTCGATCGGGGTGCTCGACCGCCCGCGGCACGAGCAGCTGATCGCCGAGATCCGGGATGCCGGGGCCGGCACGCGGCTGCTGCTCGACGGCGATGTGGCCGGCGGCATCGACGCGGCGAGCTACTCGGGCCGTATCGACATGTGCATCGGCATCGGCGGCAGCCCGGAGGGGGTGGCGACGGCGTGCGCGATCAAGGCGCTCGGCGGCCTGATCCAGACCCGCATGGCACCGCAGACCGACGACGAGAAGCAGAAGGGCCTGGATGCCGGCCTCAAGTTCGACTACGTGTACGAGGCCGACGAGCTGGTCAAGGGCGACAACACGTTCTTCGTGGCGACCGGAGTCACGGACGGCAACCTGGTCGCGGGGGTGCGCCGCCTCGGCCCGGTGATCCGCACCGAGAGCATCGTGCTGCGGGCGCGCTCGGGCACGATCCGCCGCGTGCAGGCCGACCATCTGGTGGAGAAGTGGCTGGGGGAGCTCGACTTCTAGCCTCCGTTGCGGAGTGAGTACTCACTCACTTAGTATCGCCAGGTGATCGATGTACGCCCCGATGGTTTCGTCGCGCTCGGACGTGAGCGCGCCAAGCCGCTGTCGCCCGACGAACGGCGAGCGGCCATCATCGACGCCGTCATCCCGCTGATCCGTGAGCGCGGTCGCGACATCTCGACGCGCGAGATCGCCGATGCGGCGGGGGTGGCCGAGGGCACGATCTTCCGCGCGTTCGGCGACAAGGAGAGCATCATCCAGGCTGCGGTCGACCGCTTCATCGATCCCGAGCCCCTGCGTGCCGCCCTGCACGGCATCGACCCCGACGAACCGACCGAGGACAAGGTGCGCCAGGTGGTCGCGCTGCTGCGCGAACGGTTCACCGGCGTGATCGGCTTCATGCACGCGCTCGGCATGCACGGTCCGCCGCCCGGGCGTGGCCACTCCGCTCCGCCGGCCGAGTGGATCGCGACGGTCGAGCGGATGTTCCGTCCCGGCGAGCTCGCGGTGCCGGTCGAGACGTTCGCCTTCTACGTCCGCCTGGTGGCGTTCGGCTCGTCGATCCCGGTGCTGAACGAACCGCACCCGTTCGACACCGGCGACCTCGTCGAGCTGATCATCCACGGCATCCTGCCCGTCCCCGGAAAGAAGAACTGACCATGCTCGGCCGCATCCTCGCCCGCTACCTCAAGCCGTTCTGGCCGCTGCTGATCGGGGTCGTCATCTTCCAGGCCGGCCAGTCGATCGCCGCACTGTCGTTGCCGAACCTCAACGCCGACATCATCGACAAGGGCGTCGTCACCGGCGACATCGGCTTCATCCTGAGCACCGGCGCCATCATGCTCGGCATCACGCTCGTGCAGATCGCCTGCTCGATCGCGGCGGTGTACTTCGGCGCCCGCACCGCGATGGGCCTCGGTCGCGATCTGCGCGGCGCGATCTTCACGCGGGTGGGCGAGTTCAGCGAGCGCGAGGTGTCGAAGTTCGGCGCGCCCTCGCTGATCACCCGCACCACCAACGACGTGCAGCAGGTGCAGATGCTCGTGCTGATGACCTGCACGATGCTGATCGCCACCCCGATCCAGAGCATCGGCGGCGTGATCTTCGCCTTGCGCACCGATGTGCAGCTGTCATGGATCCTCGTCGTCGCGGTCCCGGTGCTGCTCGCCGCCGTCAGCCTGATCATCGTGCGGATGGTGCCGCAGTTCCGCAAGATGCAGACCCGCATCGACACGGTCAACCGGGTGCTGCGCGAGCAGCTGACCGGCATGCGGGTGGTGCGGGCGTTCGTGCGCGAGCCGGTCGAGACCGAGCGCTTCCGCGTCGCCAACGACGAGCTCACCGACACCGCGCTGCGCGCCGGGCGCCTCTTCGCCCTGATGTTCCCGATCGTGATGCTCGTGCTCAACCTGTCCAGCATCGCCGTGCTGTGGTTCGGGGCCTTCCGCGTCGAGAGCGGCGAACTGCAGATCGGATCGCTGACCGCGTTCCTCAGCTACCTCATCCAGATCCTCATGGCCGTCATGATGGCGACCTTCATGGCGGTCCTGCTGCCCCGCGCCGCCGTCTCGGCCGACCGGATCGGCGAGGTCCTCGACACCGAGTCGTCGGTACGTCCGCCCGACAAGCCGGTCACCGAGCTCTCGAAGACCGGTGAGGTCGAGCTGCGCGACGCGACGTTCTCCTACCCCGGCGCCGAGCAGCCGGTCCTGCGCGAGGTGAGCTTCACCGCGAAGCGCGGCCAGACGACGGCGATCATCGGAAGCACCGGCTCCGGCAAGACGACTCTCGTCAACCTGCTCCCGCGCCTCTTCGACGTGACCGGCGGCGCCGTGCTGATCGACGGGGTGGACGTGCGCGAGCTCGACCCCGACATCCTGTGGGGGCGCATCGGACTGGTGCCCCAGCGGGCTTACCTGTTCTCGGGCACGGTGGCGAGCAACCTGCGGTACGGCAACCCGGATGCGACGGACGAGGAGCTCTGGAACGCGCTCGAGATCGCCCAGGGCCGCGATTTCGTCGAGGCCATGCCCGAGCAGCTCGAGGCGCCGATCTCCCAGGGCGGAACGAACGTGTCCGGCGGTCAGCGGCAACGACTCGCGATCGCGAGAGCCCTGGTGAAGAGACCCGAGATCTACGTCTTCGACGACTCGTTCTCGGCGCTCGACACCTCGACCGACGCCCGCCTCCGCGCGGCCCTCGCCAGCGAGGTCGGCGGCGCCACGATGATCATCGTCGCCCAGCGGGTGTCGACGATCCTCGACGCCGATCAGATCATCGTGCTCGAAGACGGCGCGATCGTCGGCACGGGCACCCACGATCAACTGCTGAAGACCTCGACCGAGTACGCCGAGATCGTCTCCAGCCAGCTGAGCACGGAGGAGGCGGCCTGATGAGCGACGCGAACACCTCCGGCACGGCGGGAAACGGCGGCGCCACGAAGCCTGCTGCGCCGGAGCGCCCGGCATTCCAGGCACCCCCGCGGCGCGGCCCCGGCACCGGTGGACCCTTCGGCGGCATGGGGATGCCGGCCGAGAAGTCGATGAACTTCGGGCCGTCGGCACGGCGCCTGCTTCGCCGGCTGAAGCCGGAACGCGCCGGCCTCGTCGGCGTCATCCTGCTCGGCGTGCTGAGCGTGCTGCTCGCGGTGCTGGGGCCGAAGATCCTCGGCGAGGCGACCAACATCATCTTCGAGGGCGCCATCTCGAGCACGATCCCGGCCGGAGCTGACGCAGGACCAGGTCGTGGCCCAGCTCGAGGCGAGCGGCGACCAGCAGCAGGCCGACTTCATCGCGGGTCTCACCCTGACACCGGGTCAGGGCATCGACTTCGATGCGCTTGCGCTGGTGCTCGGCATCGTGCTGCTGCTCTACGTCTTCTCGTCGGTGTTCAGCTGGCTGCAGGGCTACGTGCTGAACGGGATCACCCAGCGCACCGTCTATCGGCTCCGCGAGGAGGTCGAGGCGAAGCTGCATCGCCTTCCGCTCAGCTACTTCGACAAGATGCAGCGCGGCGAGCTGCTGAGCCGCGTGACGAACGACATCGACAACGTCTCGCAGAGCCTTCAGCAGACGCTGAGCCAGCTGCTGATCTCCCTGCTCACCGTGATCGGCGTGCTGATCATCATGTTCGTGATCTCGCCGCTGCTGGCGCTGGTGGCGATCGTCGCGATCCCGCTCACCCTGGGCATCGTGATGCTGATCGCGAAGCGGTCGCAGAAGCTCTTCATCGCCCAGTGGACCCACACCGGGCGAGCTCAACGGCCAGATCGAGGAGGGCTACACCGGCCACGCCCTCGTCAAGGTCTTCGGACGCCACCGCGAGGTCGGCGCCCGCTTCAGCGAGAAGAACGACGAGCTCTACAAGGCGAGCTTCGGCGCGCAGTTCATCAGCGGGCTGATCATGCCGGCGACGATGTTCGTCGGCAACCTGGTCTACGTCGCGATCGCCGTCGTCGGCGGCGTGATGGTCACGAGCGGGACGCTCAGCCTCGGCGACGTGCAGGCGTTCATCCAGTACTCGCGGCAGTTCACCCAGCCGCTCTCGCAGCTCGGCTCGATGGCGAACCTGCTGCAGTCGGGTGTCGCGAGCGCCGAGCGCGTGTTCGAGCTCCTGGATGCCGACGAGCAGTCCCCGGATCCCGACCCCGCCGAGTCGCCGGAGGACGACGACCGGGCGGCTGGCCTTCGAGCACGTCTCCTTCTCCTATGACCCGGAAAAGAAGGGACTCCGCTCATCGACGACCTGTCGCTCGTGGCCGAGCCCGGCTCGACCGTCGCGATCGTCGGGCCGACGGGAGCGGGCAAGACGACCCTGGTCAACCTGGTGATGCGGTTCTACGAACTCGACGGCGGGCGGATCACGCTCGACGGCGTCGACACGGCGACGATGTCCCGCGACGACCTGCGCTCACGCACCGGCATGGTGCTGCAGGACACCTGGCTCTTCGCCGGGTCGATCCGCGACAACATCGCCTATGGCCGTCCCGACGCGACCGACGAGGAGATCCACGCCGCCGCCGAGGCCGCCTATGTCGACCGGTTCGTGCACTCGCTGCCGGACGGCTACGACACCGAGCTCGACGACGAGGGCGGCAACGTCTCCGCCGGCGAGAAGCAGCTCATCACGATCGCGCGCGCGTTCCTGGCCCGGCCGAGCGTGCTGATCCTGGATGAGGCGACCAGCTCGGTCGACACCCGCACCGAGCTGCTGGTGCAGCGCGCGATGAGCGCACTCCGCAAGGACCGCACCAGCTTCGTGATCGCGCACCGTCTGTCGACGATCCGGGATGCCGACCTCATCCTGGTGATGGAGTCCGGGTGCGATCGTCGAGCAGGGCACGCACGACGAGCTGCTTGCGAAGGACGGCGCGTATGCGCGGCTCTACGAGGCGCAGTTCGCGGCGCCGGTCGAAGCCGACGAGGCGGCGGTCGAGGACGCGCCGCTCGCGATGGCCATGGCCGCAACCGGTCCTATGCCGACGACCGGCGAGATCGTGCGCGAGGCTCTGACCGAGGAGGCGGAGGAGGGCGAGCGCCTGGTCTAGGCGGATGGCGTTCGCGCGGATCGTCGGTCCGCCAGATCAGGTGGCCTCGGGTCCCCGCAGCACGGTCTTCGACGCCCGCGACCAGGTCACGGCCCACCGGGTCAGACTCCCACAGCCTCGCGCCACGGACGAGCGTGGGCGTCGACGACCTCCACGAGGTCGCGGAGGCGTTCGCGTCCGCTGGTGGCGAGCTCTGCATCCGGGTCTTCGGCGGCGAGTGCAGCACGCCAGACCCCGCGTCCGGCGAGCAGACCGGATGCCCCGCCATGGCAGGCGGCTTTCACCGCGGAGACGAAGCGGTCGCCGGCGACGCCGTTCGACAGGACGACCCACGGAACTCCGACCGCCTCGGTGATGCGACGAGCCTCCCGTTCGACGACGTCGTCGTCGGCACGGCCGAAGGTCGGCAACTGGGTCTTGTAGACATCCGGGGCGAATCGCCCGAGTTCCTCGGCGGCGCGCACCAGGGCGTCGTCGAAGCCGTGGTCGTCGGGGCCGGCGGTCACCACGCCCTCGAGAAGGGCGAGCACACCGAGCTCGCGACACCGCTCGACGAAGCGGCGGGCATCGTCGGCGCGGAAATGCGGTTCGCCGTCGGGTCTCCAGAAGAGGTAGAGCTTCAGCGCGCTGACCCCGCCTCCGCCGACGGCGCGATCCATCGCTGCGGAGTCGAGGGTCGATTCGCTGAGCGGACCGTAGCGCGGCTCGTCGAAGCGATCGACGGCGACGATCAGCCCGGTTCCCGGATGGTCGCGTCGCATGGCGTCGATGGCGTTCGCTCCGAGCAACGGGTCGCAGAGCACCGCCGAGGCCTGGGGTGCGACCCGGTGCACCGAAAGCTCTTTGAACGACGACAGATCGGCGTCGTCGTGGGGCCGTCCGGCATCCCGGAAGATGCGGCGCATCGACTCCCGCGCATCGAGTGCGACCATGGCGAACCCGCCGGCGGGACGCGAGATTGCGTCGTAGAGCGCGGTGCGGTCCCTGTCGAGCATGGGTTCCTCGTCGTCGAATGTTCCCTCAGAGTAGGAAATGTCTTTACAAACTGTCAACTCTGAAATCGACGTGACGGTGCGCCGCCTCGCGCAGACGAGGCGACGCCGGCAAGGATCACCCCGCGATGTCGCGCTTGCGGCGGGTGATCGGCGGGGTGACGAGATCGAGGTCGAGCTCGGCCCGCCCGGTGTCGAGCTGGTCGAGGGCTGCGAGCTCGTGCTCGATCACTCCGGTCAGATCGGACGAGGAGATCTCGCGCGTGTCTTCTTCTATCTCGGCGAGCGGCGGGAGCACCTTCGACTCGTCGAGCTGACTGAGTCGGCGCGCTGACGGAAGCACCTGGCGCTCGAGCGACCCGACGAAGGTGTTGTAGTCCTTCACGCTGCGTTCGATCGACCGACCCAGCTTGTCGACGTGCGTCGCCATGGTGGTGAGCCTGCCGTACAGTTCGCGGCTGACGTCGAACAGCGCCTTCGCCTCCTGCGTGACCACCTCGTGCCGCCAGCTGACTGCCACAGCCTTCAGCACCGAGAACAGCGTCACCGGTGACGCGAGCGCGACATGCTTGGAGAATGCGAACTCCATGATCGAGGGATCCGCCTCGAGCGCGGCGGACAGCAGCGACTCGCTCGGGATGAACGCGACGACCATCTCGGGGCTCGAGTCCAGGCCCTCCCAGTAGCTGCGGCTGCCCAGCGCCGTGATGTGATCGCGCACCGCTTTGACGTGCTGCTTGATCAGCGTCTCGCGCCGAGCAAGCTCGGCGTCGGATGCCGTCGGAAGTATCGCGTTCGCTTCCAGATAGGCGGTGAAAGGCACCTTCGCGTCGACGGCGATGCTCTTGCTGCCGGGCAGGCGCACGACCATGTCGGGCCGTGCCGCGTGGCTTTGGACCTTGATGCTGGACTGGATGTCGAAGTTGACGTGCTCGAGCATTCCCGCCGACTCGACGACGGCGCGCAGCTGGGTTTCACCCCACACCCCGCGGGTGCCGTTGTTCTTGAGTGCGGAGGCGAGCGATTCGGCAGTGGCTCGCAAGCGCTCCTCGGATTCGACAGACGTCTTCAGCTGCTGCGCGAGTTCGCCGTGCTGCTGGCTGCGCTGAGTCTCGAGCTCTGTCACCTTCGCCTGCATGGTGCGCAGCGACTCCTGCACAGGGGTCAGCGCCTGCAGCACCTTGCTCTCGGACTGCGCGGCGACCGTGCGCTCGAGCGCCTCTGCGCGGACGCGCTCGTCGAGTGACCGGTACTGGTCGCTGGCGGCGAGGAGCTGCTGGCGCATCCCGTCGAGGGATGCCTGCGCGGCCGCGAGCTGAGCGACCAACTCTGCGCGGGCCGCGCCTTCAACCGACCTCAGTTCGGCGACCGCGGCGTCGTGTCGCGCCTGGAGCACCGCGGGGTCGGTGTCCACGGCAGTGCCGGCACGCCGAATGCGCGCGACGAGCAAGCCGATGATGCCGCCGAGGGCGACGCCGACGAGCAGGCCAAGCAGCAGAGCGAGGATCGGATCCATGCCGACAGTGTCCCAGCGCCCGGCGACATCGAGTCGGCGACACGACCGGAGCGGGATATCGCACAGCTTCGCGGAAGCGCGCGGAGACGCTGGAGGTTAACAACACTCGACAGAATGTAAGTACATATGCGACGATGAGGTCGACCGCAGGACCCGACGCCGAATTACCCCGTTCGTCGGACCTGCAGTTGATCCCTAACTGCATACCAGACGGCCGAAAAGGCTCGACCATCCGAGAATCCGGCCAGCCCCACCCCGACGGGATCCGGCTCGCAGGAGCCATGTCCCGCAAACCCATCAAAGGAGATTGGTCAATGAACAGAGGCACAAGCGCCGCGCGGGGATTCCGCAAGCGCAGCCGGCTGCTGTCGATTGCGGCCCTGGTCCTCGGCGCGAGCTTGCTCGCAGCGTGCGCGGGCCCGACCGACGGCGGCGACGACGACGCGGGAGACGACAAGGTCGTTCTCGGCATCATCGGCTTCAGCGCCGCGGATGCGACGCTGAACAAGACGGCAGAAGCCGTCGTCGCGCTGGCAGAAGAGAACGGCTGGGAGACCGACTACCAGGCCGCCAACCCGGCCGGCGACGCAGCATCCGCCAACTCGATCATGCAGGTCATGCTCGAGAAGGGCGCGACGATGATCATGACCCTCGCGTTCGACACCGACACCCTCGGTGCCGGCATCGCAGCCGCGCAGGCCAAGGACGTCCCCGTGCTCGCGATGAGCTCCGGCAAGCTGAGCCCGGGCGTCGCCTGGGCGAGCGACGTCGGCTACGTCCCCGACATGGGAGAACAGATCGAGGCCGACTTCGCGGACGCCGAGAAGGTCGAGGTGCTCAACCTCACCTACCTGCTCGCGACACCCGGCCAGGGTCGTAACAAGCTGATCCAGGAAGTCGCCGAGAACAACCCGAAGTTCACCCTCACCGACAAGGACGTCCCGATCCCCGGGGCGGTCCAGGGAGGTCGCGACTTCACGGCGGCGTGGCTGGCAGCCAACCCACCCGACCGACGGTGTCGAGCTCGCGATCTACGCGGTCTTCGACCAGCCGGCCGAGGGCGCGGTCGCCGCGCTCAAGCAGGCAGGACGCGACGACGTCAAGATCTACAGCTACGACGCCACCCCCGCCGGCCTGTCGCTGGTCAAGGAGGGCTACATCGTCGCCAACGTCCAGAACGGTCGTGCGCTGCAGGCCGCGCAGGCGATCGAGGCCGCGGAACGAGTCGTGTCCGGCGAGCTGACGGTCGACGATCCCGAGCTGGTGCCGGCCGCGTTCTTCATCGTGACCACCGAGAACGTCGAGCAGTACGAGATCGACTTCCCGGCCGCGTTCACCGAAGAGGGCGTCTGATCCATCAGTAGCATCGGTGCCCGGGTCGCTTGGCGGCCCGGGCACCACCCATCCCGAGCAAGGAAGCGCAGCGCATGACTCGCACCACGTCGCCGGACGATCTCAGGAAGGCCGAGACCGCTGACCTGAGGATGACCCGCCCATTGCATCTGAAGGCACTCTCATTCGGGGGCAAGTACGGCACCATCGTGGTGCTGGTCGGCATCAGCCTGATCTTCTTCATCCTCGCCCCGACCACGTTCGGCAGCCCGAGCAACCTGCTCGCCGTGCTCACCAACCTCGCCCCCGGCGCGATCGTCGCCCTCGGCCTCACGGTCTGCCTGATCGGCGGTGACTTCGATCTCAGCGTCGGCTACCAGGCCAGCATCGCTGGCGTGTTCGTCGTCGGCCTGCTGAGCGGCTTCGGGCTGGTCGGCGTCAGTTCAGATGGTCTCGGCGGCACCGACGGGGTGCCCCTGCCGCTTGCAATACTCGCCGTGCTCGGCGTCGGAATGCTCTTCGGACTCGTCAACGGCTTCGTCGTCACGAAACTCGGCGTCAACGCCCTGATCGCGACGCTCGGCACCGGAACGGTGATCTTCGCGGTCAACCTGCTCTACGGCAACGGCGTGACCTATGCGGTGCAGGACGACGGCGCGTTCGCGCAGCTGGCCCTTGGCAAGCTGTTCGGCGTCATCCCGTACCCGATCATCGTGCTGATCGTCTTCTCGTCGGCATGTGGCTGCATCGTGAACATGACCCCGCTCGGTCAGCACATCAAGGCTGTCGGCGATGACCCGGAGGCGGCGCGCCGGCTCGGCATCAACGTCGACCGCACCCGCACCTGGTCGTTCATCATTTGCGGATTCTGCGGCACCGCCGGCGGCATCATGCTGGCAGCGTCCCTCGGAAGCGCCGACTGCCAACGCCGGGGACGTCTACCTTCTGCAGGCATTCGCCGCGGCGTTCCTGGGATCCGCCGCCCTCCGCGACGGCGAGTTCCACATCATCGGGACGCTGCTCGGCTGCCTGACCGTGGCTGTCGGTTTCAACGGCCTGGCGATCTTCAGCGCCCCGCCGTTCACTCAGTACCTGTTCGCGGGCGGCCTGCTCATCGTGGCGGTGGCGCTGAGCAGCCTCAGCAGGAAGTACGTGTCGGACCTGTGAACGCGAAAGAGGACACCGTGACGAGCACCGGGACGCAAGCCGACACGATGCTGGAGGCTTCTGGCATCCACAAGTGGTTCGGCGGGCTCCATGCCCTGGACGACGTGAGCTTCTCGATCCGACGGGGCGAGGCCGTCGGTCTCGTCGGCGACAACGGCGCAGGCAAGTCCACGCTGCTCAAGACCATCTCGGGCGTGCACCAGCCGACCGAGGGCGACTCTCGCGCTCGAGGGACGGGCGGTCACGCTCGACAACCCTTCGATCGCGCGGAGGCTCGGCGTCGAGACCGTCTATCAGGACCTCGCTCTCATCGGCCGGTTCACGATCGCCGAGAACTTCTTCCTGGGGAGGGAGCTCCGCCGATTCGGGATGCTGCGCAAGCGCGCCATGCGCCGGGAGACCGACGATGCACTCGCGCGTCTCGACGTGCGCGTCCCCTTCGTCAACCGCAAGGTCTCGAAGATGTCCGGCGGACAGCGCCAGGCGGTGGCGATCGCGCGCGGCGCCTACTGGGGGCGAAGCATGCTGCTGCTGGACGAGCCGACGGCCGCTCTCGGCGTGCGCGAGTCGGCAGAGGTCCTGCACCTGCTCGACGGGCTGAAGGCCAGCGGACTGACCATGGTGCTCGTGACGCACAACATCGACCACCTCTGGCAGGGTCTGCGACCGCATCCTGGTGCTGCGTCGCGGTCGCCTCGTCGCCGACCTCGACAAGTCGCAGGTCACGCCGGCCGAGGTGGTCGCCCACATCACGGGTGCCACCGAGGCGACCATCACCGCGACGACGGCCGCCGAGGCGGAACGCTCCGCGGCGACCGCGACCACGACAGGGCGCGACCGCGACGAGCATCGCCGACCGCCAAGACCGGAGCGAAGCCGAGCGGCGAAGAAGTGACGTCCGCCTACGACGGCACCGGCAGCAGGAGCCCGCAGTGGTGGCCGTCGCGCTACGGCGCCGACGACGAGGCGGGCGCCCTCAACGAGATCACGCCGGAGCGCACGATGGCCGCGCTCGCGCTTCCCGTGACCGGGCCGCATCATCGAGCTCGCTCCCGTGCTCGAGAGCGACATGCCCGGCCCGGCGAAGCGCGACTGGCGGCAGATCATCCTGGCCGAGAGCGCGCTGCCCGGCCACACCGACGACCCCGAGCGAGTGGACCGGGTTCGAGGAGTACATGATGAGCTCCGCGCACGTGGGATGCCACGTCGACGGGCTCGCCCACAACGGCATCGCGGGGCGCGGTTACAACGGCATCCACTACTCGGAGTTCCTCGCGCGCGACGGCCTCACGCGCCTCGGTGCCGAGAACATGCGGCCCTGGGTCACCCGCGGCGTGTGCCTCGACATCGCGGCGGTGCGCGGCGTCGACATGCTCGGAGCCGGGCGACATGATCACAGTCGCCGACGTCGAGGCCGCCCGTGCGCGCCAGGGCGTCGAGGTCGGCGCCGGCGACGCGGTGCTGCTGCACACCGGCTGGATGTCGCTCTGGCAGGTCGACAACGACCGATTCCTCGACGGGCGAGCCGGGCGCCGGATGGGATGTCGCGCACTGGCTGACCGAGCGCCGCGTCTCGGTGGTCGGCGCCGACAACTGGGCGTTCGAGGTCATCCCGTTCGAGACGCCCGAGCGCGCGTTCGTCGTGCACCAGCATCTGCTGGCCGAGACCGGCACCTACATCATCGAGAACATCAAGACCGAGGAGCTCGTCGCCGGCGGCCACAGCGCGTTCCTCTTCATCATGACGCCCATCAAGGGCACCGGATCGACCGGGGCGATGGTCTCGCCCATCGCGGTCGTGTGACGAGAGGGACGACAATGAGTTTCGACGGAGCAACAGCGATCGTCACCGGCGGCGCATCCGGCATCGGCCTGCGCGTCGTCGAGCGCCTCCACGACGCGGGAGCCGCAGCTCGTCGTCGCGGACTGGAACCAGGAGGCTCTCGACCAGCTCGTCGCCGAGCGCGGCGACCGCATCCATCCCGTGCGCGTCGACGTGCGCGAGGAGGCGGATATGGAGCGCATGGTCGCCGTCGCCCGCGACCTCGGAAACCTCCGGCTCGCGGTCAACGCCGCAGGCGTGGGCGAGGGCACACAGATCGTCGATCAGGATCTCGAGACCTGGAACAAGGTGCATCGGCATCGTGCTCACCGGCGTATTCCTCGCCCTCAAGCACGAGGCACGGGAGCTCATCCGGCTCGGCAACGGCGGTGCGATCGTCAACGTCGCGTCGATCAACTCGAACATCCCGACCTGGGGCTCTGGCGCGTACTCCGTCGCCAAATCCGGCGTCGAGATGCTCACCCGCACCTCGGCGTTCGAGCTGGCCGAGCACGGCATCCGCGTGACCTGCGTCTCGCCCGGCCTGGTCGATACCCCGATGGCCGCACGCACGGGCAACATGACGCCGGCGGTCATCGAGCGCTGGCTCGAGCACACCCCGCTCGGCCGGGTCGGCACCACCGACGACATCGCCTCGGCGATCCTCTACCTCGGCGGCGACGAGGCGACCTGGGTCACCGGGCACAACCTGGTGGTCGATGGCGGACTGAGTCACACCGCGGGACCGGTCACGCGAGACGTCAGCTAGGCGGGCTGCGGGAACACGACGGCCTTGATGCAGAACGGGTCCTGCACGGCGTCGATCGCCTCGGCGTACTGGTCGAGCGTGAAACGGTGGGTGATGATGCCGTCGGCGACGACGCTGCCCCCGGCGAGCAGCGCAACGGCTCGTGCGACGCAGTTGGTCTGCGAGTAGGAGCCGACGATGCGGAGCTCGCGCCGGAAGACGTCGTAGGGGAGGTATCGCGATCACGGCGTCCTCGTCGGGCATCCCGTAGATGAAGAAGGTCCCTCCGCTCCTCACCAGGGGGAGGCAGTTCGTCGGCTCCGCCGTCGCGCCGGTGGTGTCGATGACGACGTCGAAACCTTCCGGCTCGTCGTCGAGCAGTTCATCGAAGCTTGCCGTGAAATCGGGGTTGTCGGTGATCACGGCACGCGTCGCGCCGTTCCGGACGGCGACGTCGAGGTTGTGCGGCGACGGCGCGGCCACTGTCACGGACGAGGCCCCACCTCGGGCCAGCAGTTGCGAGAGGATCTGGGCGTTCGGTCCGCCGCCCACGACGAGCACGCTCGATCCCTGGCGCATCGCCAGGATGTCGAGAGCGTGGATGGCGCAGGCCGTCGGCTCCGCGAGCACGGCCGTATCGATCCCCATGTCACCTATCGCCACGGCGCGCTCGGCGTCCACGACGATGTGCTCGGCGGCGCTGCCGGGAAGCCACAGTCCGTAACCCCGCAGCCTGACACACTGCGTCGGCCGACCCGACTGACACATCGAGCACCAGCCGCACGGAATGGCGGTGTCGACGACGACCCTGTCGCCGAGGGAGAGCCTGCCCACCCCTCGTCCGAGTTCGATGACCTCGCCGACCATCTCATGCCCCGGGGTGAGCGGGAACTCCGCACCCCATCCACCACGGTGGATGCGCAGGTCTTCAGGGCACACACCGGAGGCGAGGACCTTCAGGCGCACCTCGCCCTGGCCGAGCGGAATGTCTGGCATCTCACGGACCGTGGGGGCGCCGACGCTCTCGTATCGCACGGCTCGCATGTCGCCTGTCCCTTTCGCCGGACACAGGTTCGCCCGGGTACTCCCTATCCCACCACGTCGCGCCGGTCGACGCCCGGATCGAGCTCAGCCGGAGAATCTCAGCTGAACGACTCCAGTGCCGCGACGATCTCGGTGCGGGCAGGGATGGCGCTGCTGGTTCCGAGCCGCGTGACGCAGAGGGATGCGGCAACGGTGGCGGCGCGCAGGGACTGGTCGAGCGACGCGCCTTCGGCAAGCCAGGCGACGAGGACCCCGACGAACGTGTCGCCCGCCGCGGTGGTGTCCACGACGTCGACCCGTCGCGCAGGCACGTCGTGCTCGACGGCGCCATCGCGCACGACGAGCGCACCGTGTTCGCCCTGTGTCATGACGACCAGCCCGACCCGGCGGCTGAGGGCCACGGCGGCATCCCGCTCGTCGTCGACGCCGGCCAGCAGTCGCGCCTCGATCGTGTTGGGAACCAGGATGTCGACCAGGTCGAGCAGGGCAGGCTCGATCTCCTGAACGGGTGCGGGCGTCAGCACGGTCCGGATACCGCGCTCGCGCGCGACGGTGAAAGCGTCGTGAATGAGAGAGAGCGGACGCTCGAACTGCGACACCAGAAACCGTGCGCCCTCAAGCAGCATCCCGGACTCCTCGTCGAGTGAGGTGACGGCCGCGTTGGCTGCGGGAACGATCGCGATGGCGTTCTCGCCGCCGTCGAGCACGGCGATATGCGCCGTGCCGGTCGCACCCTCGATCGTCCGCAGTCCCTCCGTCGCGACGCCGGCGTCCTCGAGGCACCGCGCGGACGCGGCTCCCGAGGTCGTCGGTTCCGATAGCGCCCAGGAAACCGACGTCGCCGCCGGCCCGCGCCGCCGCTATCGCCTGGTTGAGGCCCTTGCCGCCCGGAACGGTCGTCAGGCTGCTGCCGAAGATGGTCTCTCCGGCCATCGCAAGGCGGGCTGGCGAACGACGAAGTCGATCGTCGCGCTGCCGAGAACCGTCGATCGCGCTCACGTGCCGTCGCGCTGCAGCCAGACGGGCGTGGACTGATAGGTGCCGCGGGCGGCCGTGAATCCGCCATCCACGTGGATCACCTCGCCCGTGACATACGACGACGCGTCAGTCGCCAGGAAAAGCACGGCGCCCGCCCAATCCTTGTCGATGTCGCCGATTCGTCGCATCGGCGTACGGCTCTCGACCCACCCGCGGAACTCCGGGTCGGCGAGGAAGTCCTGGGTGATCCGCGTCACGAAGTGGTTGGGTGCGATGGCGTTGACGCGAACGTTGCGATCGGCCCATTCGATCGCAAGCTGCCTTGGTCATCCCCTCCACCGCCGCCTTGGACGCGGTGTACGACAGCGGACCCCACTCCATTCCGCCGTCTGCTGACATGGAGCTGATGTTGACGATGGACCCGGATCCGCGCTCGAGCATGTGGGCGCCGACCTCACGGGAGAACAGGAACGTGCCGATCACGTTGGTCTCCATGACCTGCCGGAACTTCTCGACGGAGGCGCGCTCGCTGAACGGCGAGGTGCCGTCGCTGATCCCGGCGCTGTTGACAAGGGCGTCGATGCGGCCAAAGGTGCCGAGCGCACGCGCGACGACCGACCTCACGGCGTCCTCGTCCGTGGCATCCGCGGTGACCGTCAACAGCGAGCCCTCCGGACCGGGCCACCCGCAGCAAGTTCGGCCAGCAGATCCGTCGAGCGGGCGGTCGCGACGACGCTCATGCCATGCCGCCCGAGCACGCGGGCGGATTCCGCACCCAGCCCGGAACTCGCGCCGGTGACGAGGGCGACGCGGTGATCGAAGTCTGCGTTCATGAGTCCTCCGTCGGACCATGGGATGAGCGCGCCCGCCCCACGAAGGCGGGCGCACTCATCCGGTCGGTCAGATCTTGTAGGAGTAGCCCGTTGTGCCTTCGTGGAAGAACTCCTCGGCGTTATCGATCGTGACGATCTCGGTGCCGTTGTCGATGTACTCGGGCACCTCTTCGCCGGCGTGCACCTTCAAGGCGTATTCGATCGCATTCTCGGCGAGCTTGGCGGGGAACTGAGCGACGGCCGCTTCCGACCTGCCCTCGAGGATGTCGGTGATCTCCTGCACCGGCACGTCGAACGTCACGCTGAGAGCGTCGTTGCCCTGCTCCTCGAGCACCTGGTTGGCCGCCAGCCCGGTCGGGCCGCAGGTCGAATAGATGGCGTCGAGGCCGGGGTTCGCGACGATGAAGTTGCGCACGACGTTGACGGCCGTGTCGAGCTGGCAGCCGTCAGCTTCCGACGACAACGTCACCATGATGCCCTTGGCTTCAAGCGCCTTCTGGAAGTTGTCGTAGCGATCGAAGAGCAGCGGGATGCCGGGGATGCCGATCATGATGCCCACCTCGTCACCCGCCTCGAGCCTGCCCGCGAGGTAGTCGCCCATCGCCCGGCTGGCGGCGGGGTTGTTGGTGGCGATGAACGTCGACTGCTTGCCCCAGTCGGGCACCTGCTGGTCGATGAAGATCACCTTGACGCCGAGATCGATGGCGCGATCGAGCACGGGGATGAAGGCGTCTCCGGGAGGGGCCACCGCGAGGACATCGATGCCCTGTGCGAGCATCGTCTCGATCTTGGCGATCTGCTGC
>CAWJWQ010000002.1:0-97669 GCA_963846615.1 uncultured Actinomycetota bacterium
CTCGATCGTGATCTGCACCTTGGCGAACTGACCGGACCCACCGGTCTGCTTCTTGTGGGTGTAGTCGTACTTCTCCACGGCGCGACGGATCGTCTCGCGGTAGGCGACCTGGGGCTTGCCGACGTTCGCCTCGACGTTGAACTCCCGCTTCATGCGGTCGACCAGGATGTCGAGGTGCAGCTCGCCCATGCCCTTGATGATGGTCTGGCCGGTCTCCGGGTTCTGCTCGGTGCGGAACGTCGGGTCCTCTTCGGCGAGCTTCTGGATCGCGAGACCCAGCTTCTCCTGGTCGGCCTTCGTCTTGGGCTCGATCGCGACCTCGATGACCGGGGCCGGGAACGTCATCGACTCGAGGACGACCTGGTTGTTGGAGTCGCTCAGCGTGTCGCCGGTCGTCGTGTCCTTGAGGCCGATGACCGCGTAGATGTGTCCGGCGGTGACCGAGTCGACCGGGTTCTCTTTGTTGGCGTGCATCTGGAAGATCTTGCCGATGCGCTCCTTCTTGCCCTTGGTCGAGTTGATGACCTGGCCGCCGGACTCGAGCTTGCCCGAGTACACCCGGATGTAGGTGAGGCGACCGAAGAAGGGGTGCGTCATGATCTTGAACGCGAGCGCCGAGAACGGCTCGCTGGAGTCGGCGTGGCGCTCGATGATCTTCTCTTCGTCGCGCACGTCGTGGCCCTCGATGGCCGGCATGTCGAGCGGCGACGGGAGGTAGTCCACGACCGCGTCGAGCATGGGCTGCACGCCGCGGTTCTTGAACGCAGAGCCGCAGAAGACCGGATAGATCTCGCTGGCGATCGTCAGCTTGCGGACGGCCGCCTTGATCTCGGCGACCGAGAAGTCGTAGTCGCCCTCGAGGTAGCGCCCGAGCAGGGTGTCGTCGGTCTCGGCCACGGCCTCGATGAGGGCGTGACGGTACTCGTTCGCCTTCTCGACCAGGTCGGCCGGGATCTCTTCGATGGCGTACTTGGCGCCGAGCTCGACGTCACCCTTGGAGTCGCCGCGCCAGGTCTTGGCGTGCATCTCGACCAGATCGACGACGCCCTCGAACTCGCTCTCCGAACCGATCGGGAGCTGCATGACGAGAGGCTTGGCGCCGAGGCGCTTGATGATGGTCTCGACCGTGAAGTAGAAGTCGGCACCGAGCTTGTCCATCTTGTTGACGAAGCAGATGCGCGGCACGTCGTACTTGTCGGCCTGGCGCCAGACCGTCTCGGACTGGGGCTCGACGCCCTCCTTGCCGTCGAACACCGCGACCGCGCCATCGAGGACGCGCAGGTTGCGCTCCACCTCGACGGTGAAGTCGACGTGCCCGGGGGTGTCGATGATGTTCAGCTGGGTGTCGTTCCAGAAACAGGTCGTCGCGGCGGACGTGATCGTGATGCCGCGCTCCTGCTCCTGCGCCATCCAGTCCATGACGGCGGCGCCGTCGTGGACCTCGCCGATCTTGTGCGTGATGCCCGTGTAGTACAGGATGCGCTCGGTCGTCGTCGTCTTGCCGGCATCGATGTGCGCCATGATGCCGAAGTTGCGGACCTTCGTGAGGTCGGTGAGCACGTCCTGTGCCACGGTGTGTTCCTTACTTTCGGGATGTGATGAGGGCTGCATCGAGCCGGTTGGACCTCGATTCGGCCCCGTTCGATCAACGGAAGCTGCTACCAGCGGTAGTGGGCGAAGGCCTTGTTCGACTCGGCCATCTTGTGGGTGTCTTCGCGGCGCTTGACCGCTGCACCCAGGCCGTTCGAGGCATCCAGGATCTCGTTGGTGAGACGCTCGGTCATCGTCTTCTCGCGACGCGACTTGGCGTAGCTGGTCAGCCAGCGCAGCGCGAGCGTGTTCGCGCGGTGCGGCTTGACCTCGACGGGGACCTGGTAGGTCGAGCCGCCGACGCGGCGGCTCTTGACCTCGAGGGTCGGGCGCACGTTGTCGAGCGCCTTCTTGAGAACCTGCACGGCATCCGTGCCGGACTTGGTGGCGACACCCTCGAGCGCGCCGTAGACGATGCGCTCGGCGATGCCCTTCTTGCCGTCGACGAGGATCTTGTTCACGAGCTGGCTCACGATGGGCGCGGCGTACACCGGATCGGCGACGACGGGGCGCTTCGGAGCGGGTCCTTTACGAGGCATTACTTCTTGTCCGCCTTCGCGCCGTAGCGGCTGCGGGCCTGCTTGCGGTTCTTGACCGCCTGGGTGTCGAGGGCGCCGCGCACGATCTTGTAGCGCACGCCGGGGAGGTCCTTCACACGGCCGCCGCGCACGAGCACCATCGAGTGCTCCTGCAGGTTGTGGCCCTCGCCGGGGATGTAGGCGGTGACCTCGGTGCCGTTGCTGAGCTTGACGCGCGCGACCTTGCGGAGAGCCGAGTTCGGCTTCTTCGGGGTCGTCGTGTACACGCGGGTGCAGACACCGCGCTGCTGCGGGTTGCCCTTCAGTGCGGGAGCCTTGGTCTTGACGACCTTCGGCTTGCGGCCCTTGCGGACCAGTTGCTGGATGGTAGGCACTTCACTCCTGTTTTGCTCACTGCACGGTGACAGTGGATTGATGGTTTTCCATCGCAATCCGCTCCCCGGCCTGGAATCAGTCCGGGACTTCGAGTGGATATGCCGTGGGGGCCGAATGGCCCAGTCACCCGCGCGCGAAAGACCGGGGTCATTTCAGGCAGGGGAAGGGGTGTGCACTGAGCACACACCCGGTCGAGTGTACACGAATGCGGAGTCATGTCAGGACTCCGCCCCGGCGTGCGGTGGGCTACGCCGGGGCGGAGATTCGTGCGCGGTCGCCCTACGGCGCCGGGGTTTCGGTCGGGTCCGGAGTCGGAGTCGCCGTCTCGTCGCCGGTCTCCTCGGCCGCATCCATCAGCTGCTTGACCATCGGTGCTGGTCGGGCGCGGGTCGCCTTCGACACCGGTCGGGATCGCGTAGATGAATCCGCCGATCGTGGCCGTCATGTTCGGATGAGCCGTTCTCGCGGGCCGTCGACAGGGTCGAGACCAGGAACAGCCGGTCGCGGCTCTGCAGCCCCTTGACGAAGTTCAAGATCGCGGAATACTCACCCGAGATCTCGATCGACACCGGGATCGCGACGAAGTTCTCGGCCGTGATCAGCGGGTTCGTGACGAACGCCGGGTCATCGACCGGGACGGGCGCAGCCTCGCCGTCACCGGCGGCGCCCTCCTCGGCGCCGTCCTGCGGGACGACGACGAGGTCGGGATCGATCTCCGGCTTGGCAGGGGAGTACGCCGTCGGATCGGACACAGTGAGACCGATGATGCTCACCCCGCTGAGATCGGCGAGCGCGCCGAGCCCGTCGATGTAGCCGGACGGGTCGATGTCCGCGGGGATGGAGCCCCGCAGCTCGTCGAGGTCGCCATTCAGCCGGGCAGCTGCGCGCTGTCGGTCTTCAGCTGGGCGACGACCGCCGTGCTCGCGGCGATCTGCTCGGCGATGGCTGACGCGCTGCTGCGTCCGCCGTCGCCCGCGGCTGCGAGCTGCGGCTGCGCGACCAGGAACCACCCGATGACCGGGATGAGGAGCATGACCAGGATGGAGCCGAGGCTCAGGATGCGATGGTTCTGCATGTCAGTTCCCCTCCCCGTCGGTCGTGCATCGCCGGTGTCTCGGCATCGGCCCGCCGGCCTGAGCTCGCCTCGGCCTCCGCCTTCGGCTGCCGCGACGCGCGCTCCGGGTCGAATCGCAGCGAGAACGCGTCGGCGTTGATGTGCAGCAGCACCTGCGTGACGTACGTCGAGCCCTCACGCGACACCGAGCCGGGGATCGCGTCGACGAATCCGGGCAGCGTCGCCATGGCTCGGAGCCAGTCCGGGATGCTCGGCAGCGTCTCGCTCGTCGCGGTGAACGTGAGCGCGGCGACCCGGGTGCCCTGGAGGGGCGCGTCGGACTGGCCGAACGCCGCCATCGGCGTGCCGGAGTCGATCGACACCGTGTCGAGCACGACACCCGAGGGCAGCGTTCTCTGCAGCAGGAGAAGGTAGTCGCGCCAGGCGATCTCGGTCGAGGCGCCGACCTGCTGGCCGGCCATGATCGTGTCGATCGTGTCCTTCACCTGGCGGACCTCGGCGTACTGGCTCTGCTCGGCCACCAGCTGCTGCTGCGTCTGCTGGGCGAGCCCGAGCTGCACCTGCGCCACCGAGGCGACGCCGAAGGTCGCGACGCAGCCGGCACCGACGGCGAGCGCGACCAGCAGCGACGCCCGCGCGGAGTGCGCGCCGGGTCTTCAGCTGCTTGCGCTTGAGGATGATCTCGGGCGGCAGGAGGTTGGCGCGCGGCTGCCCGCCGACGACCAGCGGAGCCTTGCCGACCGAACGGCCGGAACGGGGCGCGAGGCCGCCGCGACGGCGGTCTCCACCGGGCGCGTCCATGCTCGGGCGCGCGGGTGGGGATGTCGACGGTCATGCTGTGCTCCCAACGGCGAGGCCGACGGCCACGGACAGCGAGTCCGGCCACGGGTCGCCGCGGCGTGCCCTGGCGATCGTGACCCGGGCACCGGGATCGGCGGTGCTGACGGGAAGGCGGGTCAGCTCGGCGAACGCCTCGCGGATGCCGGGCATGTCGCCGCCGCCGCCGCTGAGCACCACCCGCTGAACCGGCGTGTTCGGACGAGCCGTCACGAAGTAGCTGATCGTGTTGCGCACGCTCATCAGCAGCTCGTGGGTCGCGGATGCGATGGTCGCGGCGAGCGGCTGGGCCTCCGCGGTGAGCGCCCGGGTCTGGATGCCGATGGCGCGCTTGATGCGCTCGGCCTCGCCGAACGGCACATCGTGCGCGGCGACCAGGGCATCCGTGATGTCGCGCCCGCCCGACGGGATGACCCGCATGAAGTGCGGCACGCCGTTCGCGGCGAGCACGACGTAGGTCGTGCGACGCGCCGATGTCGACGAGCGCCGTCATGCCCGACTGCGATCCCGAGCAGGAGCCGGGTCAGCGCGAACGGGATGAGGTCGACCTCGGCCACGTGCAGGCCGGCGGCTTCCGCGGCCTCGACGTTGCCGAGGACCGCCTCGCGGATCGCGGCGACAAGGAGGCCGTGGACCATCGGGCCCTGCTCGGTCTGCTCGGTCGAGACCGGGTAGAAGTCGAGCAGCGCGTCGTTGACCGGCACCGGCAGCAGGTCCTGCACCTGGAAGGGCAGCTGCTCGCGGATGCGGTCGATCGGCTGAGCACGCACGACGTGGTCGCGGGCCAGGATGCGGTGGTTGCCCATGCCGAGGACGACGTCCTTGGTGCGGAACCGCCCCTGCGTCCACAGCTGCCGGATGCCGGCGACGACCGCTTCGCGGTCGATCACCTCACCCTTGCTGACTGCCCCGTGCGGAATCGCGACCTCGTGGTACTTCACCACGGTCGGCCGGGATCGCGCGGGGTCTTTCACCTCAGCGGCGCGAAGTACTCCGTCGCCGATGTCGAGTCCCACCACTCGAGTCATCGTCTACTCTCCCTTATTCCTTTTCATCCGACGCCCACCGCGTCGAAGTAGTTGCGCGCGAGGAACTCGCCCGCGAAGACGCCCAGCCAGGCGCCCAGGATCATCCAGGGGCCGAAGGGGATCGCGGTCTTGCGACCGGCCCTCCGCACGATGAGCAGCAGCGAGCCCGAAGACCCCGCCGAAGACGAAGGCGGCGAAGGCGCCGACAAGCAGGTTGCCCCAGCCGAGGAAGCCGAGGTAGAGGCCGAGCACGGCGGCGAGCTTCACGTCGCCCATGCCCATGCCGCCGCGCTGAGACGAGCGCGAGGACGAAGTAGAGCAGCGAACAGGCCGGCACCGCCGACGGCCGGCGCCGACGAGCGCCGCGAGGTCGCCCCGCACGATCGCCGCGAGCGCCGAGGAGCACGGAGCCGGCGAGCAGCGACGGCACGACGATGACGTTGGGCAGCCGCTTGGTGTCCAGGTCGATGAGGGCCAGGGCGATCGAGACCGCCGTCAGCGTCAGGAACGCGACCAACTCGATCGCGCCGGCGATCGGCATCCGGAGCGGTCTGCGCCTCGAGCATCGCGGGGCCGAACCGGGCGGTCACGAGCACGAAGGCGACGGCCGTGCCCGCCTCGACGAGCGGGTAGCGGAGCGAGATCGGCTGGGCGCACCCGCGGCACCTGCCGCGGAGCAGCAGCCAGGAGACGACCGGGATGTTGTCGCGCTTGCGGATCGCGGTGCCGCAGTTCGGGCACGCCGAGTCCGGGGTCAGCGAGCGGCCCTCCGGAACGCGGTACACGACCACGTTCAGGAAGGATCCGATCGCGAGCCCGAGCAGGCCGGCGAACACGAGCAGCATCACGGTCGCGGGCGTCACGGTGCGGTCGCCCCATCGCGTCGAAGGCGGCCGGCACCGTTGCGAACTGCGTCACGCCGTAGGTCGTCGAGACCGGCGTCAGGAACTTCGGCGGCGCCGTGTTCCGGAACCGCGAGTCGTACTGGTAGTCCTTGGTGTATCCCTCGCCGCTCGACAGACCGACTGATCCGCGGAACTTCTGCGCGATCGCGCCGAAGATCGTGAGGGTGCCGCGATCGCCCCTGTCGTAGTTCTGCACCTGGAAGGTGTGCGCGACCGAGAGGATGGCGGCATCGATCTCGCGGTCGTGCACGCCGCTCAGAAGCGATGTGCCGCTCGTCGAGCTCACCGGGTTCCAGACGTAGATCGCGTTCGTCCCGATGAGCCCGAGCATGTCGGACTGCTTGTCGAGGTAGGTCAGGTCGCCGGTGACGTAGATGTAGTTCTCGGCGGCGATGGTGATCTGACCGCCGATGGTTCCCTTGACGTACAGGTCGCCCGCGCGGCAGCCGTAGTGCACGAGGCTGCTCGTCCCCGACGGCGTGATCTCGCTCGCGGCGGGGAAGCGCGCGATGTAGGTCGAGCCGGTGCGGTAGTACCAGCCCGGCGGAGTCGAGCCGGACGCGTTCGCGCAGGTCACGTTCGTCGGCGCGTTGTTGTTCGCCGGCGCGTTGGCGTCGGCCGAGCCCACGGCCGGAACCGCCTGCACGTACATGATGTTGAGGTCGAGGACGTCGATGAGGGCGCCGGTCGAACTGCCGAGGCCGTTCGCCCCCGTGCCGGGGGTGCCGCACGCCGCGGGGTTGGTCGCGCCGGCGACCGTCGCGGCGATGTTGGTCTTCTTCGTCCAGGGCGAGAGCACCCGCATCTTGGGCACCCCGGCAGCGGTCTCGAACGTGATGACGGTCGGGCCGGTGTAGAGGCAGCCCGGACGCGGGACCTCGTCGGAGAGGTCGTTGCGCGTCTCCTTCTTCAGCTCCGTGTTGGTCGGCGGCATGTCGATCGGCGTGGAGTAGACCGGGCCGGTGCCGACGTCGAAGGTCGGGTTCCCGCATCCGCTCGGCTTCCGTGTAGATCGGGGTCGTCGTGCTCGACGTGATGACCGGTCCGTGGAAGGTGCTCTGGCAGATGACCATACGGTCGTTGCTGCGCACCGGGCCCGCCGAACACGTCGGCCGTGCCGAACTGGATCGTGCCGCAGGTGCTGTCGCTGCGGGCGGGGCTGCCGTACGCGTAGCGCTCGCAGGTGCTCACGCCGTTCACGATCGATCCGTTGCCGGTGTACGCCGGATCGGAGACCTCGTAGTCGGTGAACCAGAGGTAGTCGATGAACCCGTCCTGCTTGAGGTCGGCGACGATCGAGCGGGTGACGTCACCGACGCGCCCGGTCGAGCGCAGGTGGAGGATGCCCTTGTCCTGGTAGTCGCTGTTGTCGATCTCGTAGCGGAACGAGGACTGGACGGAGGACGCCAGGACTGGACCGGGACGTTCGCCCAGGTGCCCGCGGTGCCGACGCCGAACGCGGGGTTCGCGTTCGCTCCCGTCGGCAGGGTCACCGTGCTGCCGGCTGCCGCAGGTGAACGGAGCCGCCGGGTTGCCGTACTTCTGGTAGGTCGCGTCGTTGGCGAGGCGGCTCTGGTACTCCTCGATGCCGGCGTACGCCGCCGCGAGCGCGCCGTTCCAGTCCTCGTCGGTGTTCGTGCGCTGCAGGCCGCCGGTGACCACGGTCATCGCGCTGGCGATGAGCATCAGCATCACGAGGCCGAGGCCGAAGACGGCGGGCAGTGCGACGCCGTCTTCCGAGCGGAGCCGGCGCGCGAGACGCTGCAGGGAGGTCATGTCTCTGTCTCCAGTCCGAGGTTGCGGAGCACGACCGTGTTGCTGATGGTCACGGGGTCGGTGTTCGCGCTCGAATCGCGGACGCGCACGGTCACGGTGATCGAGGCCACCAGGGCACGCTGAGCATCCGAGAGGCGCCGGTGCCGATGATGATCGGCGTGCCGTTCACGTCGCGGTAGGTGAAGAGCTGGTCGCTCGTGCCGGTCGGAGCCAGCACGCCGGTGCCGAAGGTACGGGTCGAGGTGCTCGAGCAGGAAGCGAACGACCAGTAGCCGCCGCTCGAGATGCCTGCGCACCGGCTCTCGGTCACCTTGCCGGTGCTGTCGAGTGTGAAGGTGACCTTCACCGGAGCCGGGTTGGTCGGCGCTGGTGTTCGAGAGCGAGTAGATCGTCAGCGCACTCCGGGTGCCGGAGACGATGGCCGGGTCAGGTGTCGCGACGTTGCTGCGGGCGAGGGTGGTCGCCACCCGCAGCACGGCGGACACCTCGTTGGCGACGTTGCGCGGCGAGCCCGTTCGAGGTCTGGGTGTCGTTCGAGGCGGTCGTGATGCGCGTGACCTGCACGAACATGGTGCCGACCATCGCCATCATCAGGGTGGTGAGCACCACGGCGACCAGGGTCTCGGTCATCGAGATCCCGGCGTCCTCGCGGCGGAGCCGGCGCAGCAGGCGGTTCACAGGGGCGGCCGCGGGTCGAGTCGAACGATGCCTCCGCTGAAGCCCCCGTTGCCGAGCACGCCCCGCACGAGGTTGCCGCTGCTGTCGAACGTGATGACCCCGTCATGCACCTCGATGCCGCTCGTGAGGTGCTGCGTCGTGGATCCGGGCGTGTTGCCGGTGTAGATCTTCCAGGTGCCGTAGGGCAGGGCCAGGTCGACACTGTCGCGTTCTTCAAGAAGCGCGTGCTGAAGGTGTACGTCTTCGCGGTGGCGCATCCGGGATCGCCGTCCGACGCCGTGCCCTGCTGCACCGCCGTGAGGTAGCGGCGGTTGTCGTTGTCGGGAATCGTCGCCTCGACGACGCCCATCGGGATCGGGAGGTTCGCCGACGCGCCGGGGCCGGCCGCGACCGCTGTCGACGCGCACGCCGTCCCCCATCGTCGCGTTCGCGGTCCAGTTCTCCGGGTCGACGTTGAGGCAGGCCGTCGGGTCGCCGGCGATCGCCTGATATCCCGACGGGAAGGGGTGCAGCTTCAGCGGGCTCGAGGTGCTCGTCGAGAGGAAGTTGGACAGGCCGCCGAGGTAGGTGGTGTCGAGGTTCGACGGAAGCTGCGGGGTCTCGGCGGAGGTGGCGGCGTAGCCGAGCACGAAGCTCCCGCCGTTCTCGTACTGGAAGCTCGCGGATGTCGTCGCCCCGGCCTGCGACGACCTGCTCGGTGTAGGCCGGCACCGCGATCTGGTTCGTGTCGACGTAACCGCTCTTCTCGACCTCGATCTTGTAGGTGCCGGGAGCGACGCGTAGCACATAGGTGCAGCCGTCGGTGTCGGTCGGATCGATGGTCTCGGTGATGGTCTGGCCGCCACCGCCGCTCTCCGGGGTGACCCGGACGGTGACGCCCGAGCGAGCCGGTGCCATCGATCCCGAGCACGTTGACCAGCACCGTGCCGTAGCTCGGGTCGTTGATGCGGGACGCAGGGGCGAGTGCGGAGTCGGCACGCACGGGCCGGTCGAGGTACATGCCGGGCCAGGTCACCGACACGTTGACGCGCTTGTACTGCAGGTTGCCGCCGCCGGAGCCGCAGCTACCGCTCGCGCCCGTCGTCGAGACCCAGCCGACGGACGTGGCGACGGTGTAGACGATGCCCTCGAGCGTCGTGGTGGTCGTCGAGCTGAAGACGTCGAAGGCGTCGGAGAGCGACTGGATCCGGTCGATCTCTGCTGCCGCCAGGTTCGACGCGGTCTCGCGCTTGGTCGATTCGTCGGTGAGCCGGGTCATGCCGAACATCGAGTAGGCCATGCCGACGGCGATGACCGAGAAGACCATCATCGCGACGACGACCTCGATCGATGCCGATGCCGTCCTCGCGGCTGAGGTCGCGCATGCGGCGCAGGATTGCACTCACAGCGGACCTTTCTCTCGGTGATTCATGTCGTCAGTGCCGGGGGACCGGCGAATGCGAGTGGGGGCCCCGATGACCGGGAACCCCCACCCGCCTCGGTATCGCTTACGGGCAAGCGCCGGCCGTGGCCGACGAGTCCTGCGTGATGCTGAAGATCGTGGCCGCTGCCCGCAGGTGGCCTCGAGGCAGAACCCGGTGATCGAGTCGGCGCCGGCGGTGCCGTCAGACACCGACGCGCTGCTGTAGCCGTAGTCGCTCAGCGTGGCCGAGTTGATCGCGGGCGGGTAGACGCCTTCGTTGGTGTAGTACGCGACGACCGCGGTCTTCGCGTTGGCCAGGTCGGCCTGCACGGCCGAGTCCTTCGCCGAGTTCTGAACACCGATGTAGATCGGGATCGCGATCGCGGCGAGGATGCCGATGATGATGACGACGACCAGAAGCTCGATGAGCGAGAAGCCCTCGTCCTTCTTGGCGCCGGCCAGGCGACGCTCGAGCGCCGACTTGATGCTGGTCATGTTGATTCCATTCGTAGGTGAAGTGATTGGTGGAATCGGACGCCGCCCCCCAAAGGCCGTCGACCCGACAACCCTGAATCTACGGTCGGAGAGGAGGGGGCCAGAATCCCTCATCGGGGGGGTTTTCCCCCTGATCATGGCCCCAATTGGAGGGGAGGACGGGTGTCCGCAGAAATGCGGACTAGCTGGGCCCTGGAGGCGCACCGGAGGGCGGACCCCCGTGCAGGGTCCGCCCTCGGGCGTCTTGGGCTGCGGCCTACTGGATGGCCGTCGCGATGTTGAAGATCGGCAGGTAGAGGGCGATGATCATGCCGCCCACGACCACGCCGAGGAAGGCGATCAGGAAGGGCTCGATCAGCGACGTCAGGGCCTCGGTCATCGCCTCGACCTCGCTGTCGTAGAACTCGGCGATCTTGACGAGCATGGTGTCGAGCGACCCGGAGTCCTCGCCGACCGCCATCATCTGCACCACCATCGGCGGGAACACCGGCTCGTCGGCGAGCGGCTTTGTGATCGACTGGCCCGTGCGCACCGACTCGGCGATCCGCTGCATGGCCTGCGCGATCACCCAGTTGCCGGACGTCTCGCCGACGATGGCGAGCGCCGTCAGGATCGGGACACCGCCGGAGATCATGTTGGCGAAGTTGCGCGAGAATCGTGCGATCGCGATCTTGCGCACCAGCTGCCCGAATACCGGTGCCTTGAGCTTGATCGGGTCGATGAAGCGGCGGACGGCATCGGTGTTCTTGTTCGCCTTCCACCAGATCCCGCCGCCGATGAGCAGGACCGCGAGAAGCGGACCGATCCAGATCATGTTCTCCGACACGAGCACGAGCGCCAGGGTCGGGGCGGGGAGATCGCTTCCGAGCCCGTCGAACATCTCCTTGAAGACGGGGACGATGAAGACGAGCATCAGTATCACGGCCACGAAGGACATCAGCAGGACCATGACCGGGTAGGCCATCGCGGACTTGATCGCCGACCGGAGCTTCGCCTCCTTCTCGTAGTTGACGGCGAGCGACTCGAGGGCGCCCTCGAGGAACCCGCCGGTCTCACCGGCCCGGATCATGTTGATCATGAGCGGCGGGAAGTCGATCGGGTGCTTCGCGAACGAATCGGACAGCGAACCGCCGTTCTCGACGTCGACGGTCACCTGCTGCAGGATGCCGGCGAGCTTCTTGTTCTCGGTCTGCGCCGACAGGATCGTCAGGGCGCGCAGCAACGACAGGCCGGAGCTGATCATGGTCGCCATCTGGCGGCTCATGATGGCCAGCTCCTTGAGGCCGACGCCCTTCTCGAAGCCCGGGATCTTGATCTCGCGCTGCAGTCCGGTGCCGGCGTGCGACTCCTCGACACGTGACCGGAAGGAGGCCGAGGCCGCGGATCTTCGTGAGCGCGGCGGCCTCGCTGGGCGCCTCGAGCTTGCCCTTGATGATCTTGCCGGAGTCGTTGCGACTCGTGTACGCGTAGTTCTTGACGGCGATCGACATGTCAGTGCTTCCTCAGTGGTTCGGGCATGGAGAGATCGCTCGAGTTGAACGTCAGGTCCGACGAGATCATGTCCTCGCGGCGGATGAGGCGGTCGAGCGAGTCGGGATCGTGCGCCTTCTCGAAGGCGGCGTCCCGGGTGATCTCGCCCTCGTTGACCAGGTCGGCGAGGTGCTGGTCCATCGTGTGCATGCCGAGCGCGCGACCGGCCTGCATGCTCGATGTGATCTGGTGCGCCTTGCCCTCGCGGATCAGGTTCGCGATGGCGGGCGTGGTGAGAAGCACCTCGGTCGCGATCACACGGCCGATCCCGGATGCGCGGGGCACCAGGGTCTGCGAGACGACTCCCTGCAGGGTCGCCGCGAGCTGCGTGCGGATCTGGTCCTGCTGGTGCGACGGATAGACGTCGATGATGCGGTCGATCGTCTGCGCGGCGTCCTGCGTGTGCAGGGTGGCGAAGACGAGGTGACCGGTCTCGGCGGCGGTCAGCGCGACGGAGATGGTCTCCAGGTCGCGCATCTCGCCGATGAGGATGACGTCGGGGTCCTGCCGCAGCACGTGCTTGAGCGCCGCCGTGAAGCTGTGCGTGTCGTTGCCGACCTCGCGCTGGTTCACCAGGGAGCGCTTGTTGGAGTGCACGTACTCGATCGGGTCCTCGACGGTCACGATGTGGTCATAGCGAGTGCGGTTGACCAGGTCGATGAGCGCGGCGAGCGTCGTCGACTTGCCCGAGCCGGTCGGGCCCGTCACGAGGACGAGACCGCGGGGCAGGGTGGCGAACTGGGCCACCACATCCGGAACACCCAGCTCTTCGAGCGACCGGATGGTGGTGGAGATGATGCGGAACGCCGCGCCGGTCGCGCCGCGCTGCTGGTAGCAGTTGACGCGGAACCGGGTGCCGCCGGGCAGCGCATAGGCGAAGTCGAGCTCGTGGGCGGTGTCGAAGGTGTCCTTCTGCTCGTCGCTCATCAGCCCGCGGACGGCCGTCACGACCTCCTCGGCGTTCCAGATGCCGGCGCCGGCAACCGGTCGCAGCCGGCCGTCGACTCGCAGCATCGGCATCGAGTTGGCAGTCACGTGAAGATCGGAGGCGCCGTGGAACAGCACCTGCTCGAGCGCCGAGACGACGTCGCCGTTCGCGATCGGGGTCTCGGCGAGCATGAGTTCGGCAGCCGTGGGTACGACGGCGGGCGCGGCACCGATCGCGGCGGCTCCGGTCGGGCCGGGCGCAGACATTCCGGGTGCCGGGGCTCCGGCGATCGGAGCGGGGCCGCAGCGAGGAGCGGTGCGCCTGGCGGGGGCGCGGCCCGGCGCGACCGAGGCGGGGCCGGTGGTCGAGGCGCCGGGCGCGGGAGGCGTTGCGAAGATCGCCGGCGGAACCGCAGGCGTGGTCGGCACCGGCGCACCCGTGACCGGCATCGCCATCAGCGCCTCGGGCGAGATGAGTCCGGGAGTCGCCGACTGTTCCTTCACCGGTGGGACGGATGCGAACGGCTCGCCAACCGGCGGCAGGGGCGGCGCGACCGGAGGCGCGAACGCCGACGGATCGGCCGGAGGAGCAGCCGTGACGGGCGGCGGAACCGGGATCAGTGGCGCGGCGGCGGGGGACGCGGCAGCGTCGAAGGATGCAGGTGCTGCGGAAGGCGCTCCAGGGACGGGGGCGGCGTACGGCGCGAAATCAGCGCGCTCGTCCACGACCGGGATCTCCCAGGCCGGTTTCTGCTTCTCGTCACCCATTTTGACTGTCCCCCTTATGCGACGACGCGCAAGACTTCCTCGATCGATGTCAGCGACATGCCGACCTTCGCCCAGCCGTCCTGACGGAGCGTGAGCATTCCCTCGGCGATCGCGACGCGGCCGATCTCGGCACTGGATGCGTGGGCGACGGCAAGGCGTTCGATCTCCTCCGAGACGACCATGACCTCGTGCAGCGCGATGCGCCCGCGATAGCCGGTGCCGCTGCAGTTGGTGCAGCCCACCGGGCGGTGCAGCACGGAGCCGTACTGCTCCACCGGGAAGGCGAGCTTCGCGAGCTGAGCCGGATCGACCTCGTAGGGCTCTCGGCAGCGGTCGCAGAGGCGACGGGCCAGGCGCTGGGCGACCACGGACTCGAGTGCCGATCCGACGAGGAACGGCTCGATGCCCATCTCGGTCAGACGCGTGACGGCGCTCGGGGCGTCGTTGGTGTGGAGGGTCGAGAGCACGAGGTGGCCGGTCAGCGACGCCTCGATCGCGATCTGGGCCGTCTCACGGTCACGGATCTCACCGAGCAGAACCACATCCGGGTCGGATCGCAGGATCGAGCGCAGGGCCGACGCGAAGGTCAGCCCGGCCTTCGGGTTCACCTGCACCTGGTTGATGCCTGCCATGCGGTACTCGACCGGGTCCTCGACGGTGATGACGTTGATCTCGGGCTTCGCCACCGCGTGCAGGGTCGTGTAGAGGGTCGTCGACTTTCCGGAGCCGGTCGGCCCCGTGACGAGGATCATGCCGTGCGGCTTCGCGTACGAGTGCGCGTAGACCTGGAGATTGCGCTCGAGCATGTTCAGGTCCTCGATCGACCGCGTGGTCGCCGAGCTGTCGAGGATACGCATGACGACCTTCTCGCCGTGCACCGTCGGCAGGGTCGCCACGCGGAGGTCGATGCGCTTGCCGCCGTGCACGACCGACATGCGGCCGTCCTGCGGGCGGCGGCGCTCGGCGATGTCGATCTCGGCCATGATCTTCAGGCGCGAGATGACGCCGTTCTGAATGCTCTTGGGGGCGTTCTGCATCTCGTGCAGCACGCCGTCGATGCGGTATCGCACGGCGAGCTGCCGCTCACCGGGCTCGATGTGGATGTCGGACGCGGAATCCTGGATCGCCTGCGAGATGAGCAGGTTCACGAATCGCACGATCGGGGCGTCGTCCTCGGGGTCGACCGAGCCGCCGTAGGGCGCGAGGTCGGTCCCGGTGCTCTCGGTCTCCTCCTCGAAGACCTGCGTGAGGCGAGGACATCTCGCCGTCGGCGCGGTGGTAGCGGTCGATCGCCGCCGCGAGGTCGGTCTTCTCCGCGACGACGACCGAGACCCGCAGGCCGGTCGTCGCCCGCACGTCGTCGAGCGCGAACACGTTGTTCGGGTCGACCATCGCGAGCGTCAGCTGGTCGCCGAGCATGTAGACGGGGAGCACCTCGTGGCGACGGCACATCGCGGCCGGGACGAGAGCGACGGCGTTGATGTCGACCGGGTACTCGAGCAGCTCGATGAACGGGAGCTTCGCGTAGACCGCGCGGGCCTGGGCGACCTGGCTCGGGCTGACCTGATCGCTGTCGATCAGCTCGTTGATCCACTGCTCGTCGCGTGCGGGATCGCCGGTCATCCGGTCGAGGGCCTCGATGGGCACGGCTCCGCGCAGAATCAGGATCTCGGCGAGCGACGTCACGAAGATCTCCTCCAATTCATATGCACGGTGTGAAGCAGGAGGCGCAGGGGAGCACGATGAGAGACGGCACGATGACCGATGTGCCCCCCAGCACTTCGCTCACAGTAACTCGCGGGTTAAGCCCCGCGTAGTCCCGCAAGAGGGGGTATACGGCGGGCGCGACCCTCGCGCGGGGGACGCGCGCGCTGCCTCGTCGAGCGTGCACGTTCGGGCCACCCGTGCACGTTCTGCCGTGCTCGTTCGGCGCGAACGTGCTCGTTCGGCGGGGCGGCTCAGCGGGGCGGACGCATCCTGCGCCAGCGCAGCGACCGGATGGCGGCCCAGGTCGCGACGACGGCCGCGGCCGCCAGCAGCGCGGCGGCGAGCACGAACGGGCTCAGCGCCTGCTCGGCGACGAGCGCCAGGCCCCAGCCGATCCCCGCGACCGCGAGGAACACGATGTACACGCCTGCCGCGGCGCCGATCGCGCCGAACACCGGATGCCGGCTGCGCGACGTGCCGCTCAGCAGCATCCAGAGCAGGAAGCCGGCGATGACGAACGCGATGACCGAGTAGTACGGTCCGACCTCACCCGGAATCGGGTCGCGATCGAGCAGCACGGCGAGAAGGCCGTCGACTGCGAAGACGACGGCCGCCCAGAAGACGGTGACGAAGAGGGCGACCAGTCGCTCAGGTCGTGGTCGCTCGCTCATACTGCGCCCGGGTGTCGGCGTGCTCGCGTTCCCACTCGTCCACGATCTCGTGGTTGCGGGCCTTGACGCGGCGGCCGCGGGCGGAGATCGCCAGGCCGATCCAGATCGAGACCTCGCGGGCGACGAGCGCGGCGATGATGATGATCGGGTTCGTGGCGAGCGCACCGAAGCTGCCGAGCGCCTCGCCGTCGCCGGCGCCGATGACGACGCCGAGCAGCAGCAGGATGCCGATGGACCCGAAGTAGACGGCGACGGCCACCAGCAGGCTGCCGAAGACGTGCGCTGCCCAGCCCGCCCGGTTCACGATCAGCACCAGCAGGACGAACGCGACCAGGAAGACCAGGACCGGGACCCAGAACGCGGCGTTCTGGATGAAGTCGGTGAACGCCGCACCCACGGTGGCGCTGTTGTTGAGAAGGAAGGCGAGGGTGACAGCGCCGGCGAAGATCGCGCCGAACACGAGCGCGCCGAGGACGGCGAGCAGCGACCCGACACCGCGGTTGCTCTTCAGGCGCGGCGGGATCGGGCGCCTGCACGTAGACGACCTCGCGGCCGGCGAACTCGGAGTCGGCGGCGGCGGGGGCGACCTCGCCCGTCGCGCTGCCCGCGGCACCCTTGGCAGCCTTCTTGGCGTCGGCCTTCTTGGCGTCGGCTTCTTCGCGTCGGCCTTCTTGGCGTCGGCCTTCGCTGCGCGTCGGCCTTCGCGGCGTCGGCCTTCGCGGCCGCAGCATCCGCCTTCGCATCGGCGGCGTCCGCCTTGGCCTCGCCACCGCGGCGAGCCGTGTCGGCCCCGAAGTCGATCAGCGGTGCCGCGGACGACTCTGCGTCATCCGGATTGAAGATCGGCTTGGGCTTGTTCTCGCCGGGGGCGTCGCTCATGATGGGGCTCCTTCGCGGTCTGGCGTCAGCCTACCGCGCGCCTGATTCAGTCAATATGCCGGATGTGGTCAGCCGCTGGGCCGCAGCTGTGGCATCCAGCACCCGCCTTTCGATCCGAATGACTGAATCGTGCGCGAGGTCGCCCGCCCCAGACGACGAAGGCCCCCGCCTGCTGATGCAGGACGGGGGCCTTCGTTCGTGGTCTCGCCACGCCGCAGCGCGGCTACTCGACCACCGGGACTAGTTGTAGGTGCCCGGCGTGAAGTCGTCCGAGCTGAAGCTGTCGAAGTCGACGAAGCTCAGGTCGGACTCGGTGAACATCGAGTCGTCGGTGAAGATGCGGTTCGGGTACCGCTCGGCCTTCGCCTCTTCGGTCGCCTCGACCGACACGTTCCGGTACTTCGAGAGTCCGGTTCCGGCGGGGATGAGCTGACCGATGATGACGTTCTCCTTGAGACCCACCAGCGGGTCGGACTTGCCCTCCATGGCGGCCTGCGTGAGAACGCGGGTCGTCTCCTGGAAGGACGCGGCCGACAGCCACGACTCCGTCGCGAGGGAGGCCTTGGTGATGCCCATGACCTCCTGGCGAGCCGACGCCGTCTTCTTGCCCTCGGTGAGGGCGGCGCGGTTGATCTCGTTGTACTTCGACCGGTCGACGAGCTCACCGGGGAGCAGGTCGGTGTCGCCGTGCTCGACGACGGTGACCTTGCGCAGCATCTGCCGCACGATGACCTCGATGTGCTTGTCGTGGATCGGAACGCCCTGCGAGCGGTACACGCCCTGCACGCCGTCGACGAGGTGCAGCTGCACGGCGCGGACGCCCTGCACGCGCAGCACCTCCTTCGGGTCGAGGTTTCCGACCACGAACTGCTGACCGAGCTCGACGTGCTCGCCGTCCTCGACGAGCAGGGTCGCACGACGCAGCACCGGGTAGAACTGCGGCTCGTCGCCGTTGTCGGGCGTGAGCACGATGCGGCGCACCTTGTCGGTGTCCTCGATCGTGACGCGTCCGGCGGCCTCGGCGATCGGGCTCGACCCCTTCGGGGTGCGGGCCTCGAACAGCTCGGTCACGCGGGGCAGACCCTGCGTGATGTCGTCGGCACCCAGGGTTCCACCGAAGTGGAAGGTGCGCATCGTGAGCTGCGTTCCGGGCTCGCCGATCGACTGGGCCGCGATGATGCCGACGGCCTCGCCGATGTCGACGAGCTTGCCGGTCGCGAGCGAACGGCCGTAGCAGGCGGCGCAGACGCCGACCGCGGACTCGCAGGTCAGCACCGAGCGGACCTTGACGGTCTCGATGCCCGCCTCGAGCAGCTTCGCGATCGTGACATCGCCGACGTCGTCTCCGGCGGCGGCGACGACCTTGCCCTTGGCGTCCAGCGCGTCCTCGGCGAGCGACCGGGCGTAGACCGAGTTCTCGACGTTCTCGTCGCGGACCAGCACCCCCTCGTCGTTCTTCGCCGCGATGCGCAGCTCGAGGCCCTTGGTCGTGCCGCAGTCGTCTTCGCGGATGATGACATCCTGCGAGACGTCGACGAGACGACGCGTGAGGTACCCGGAGTCGGCGGTACGCAGAGCGGTGTCGGCCAGACCCTTGCGGGCACCGTGGGTGGCGATGAAGTACTCGGCCACCGACAGTCCCTCGCGGTACGAGGAGATGATCGGACGCGGGATGGTCTCACCCTTCGGGTTCGACACCAGGCCCCGGATGCCGGCGATGTTGCGCACCTGCAGCCAGTTGCCTCGAGCTCCCGACGACACCATCCGGTAGATGTTGTTGTCCTTCGGGAAGGTCTCCTGCATCGAGGCGGCGACCTCGTTGGTGGCCTCCGTCCAGATGTCGATGAGCTCACGACGGCGCGAGCCGTCGTCGATCAGACCCTTGTCGAACTCGCCCTGCACCTTGGCGGCGCGCTTCTCGTGCCGTCCGATGATCTCGCCCTTGTTCTTGGGGGTGAGGATGTCGGACAGCGCGACGGTCACACCGGAGCGCGTGGCCCAGTAGAAACCGGCGTCCTTGATGCGGTCGAGCGCCGCGGCGACCTCGACCTTGGGGTAGCGCTCGGCGAGGTCGTTGACGATCGACGAGATCTTGCCCTTGTCGGCGACGTCTTCGACGTACGGGTAGTCGCTCGGCAGCGTCTCGTTGAAGAGCGCGCGGCCGAGCGTCGTGGTGACGAGCGCGGTGCTGCCCTGCTCGAAGCCCTCGGGCGCCTCGCCCTCGGCGTAGTACACGCCCTCGAGACGGATGCGCACCTGGGCGTTCAGGTCGAGCGACGCCTGGTCCTTCGCGAGGATCGCCTCGGCGACGGACGAGAACGCACGGCCCTCACCGGTCGCACCCTCCTTGAGCGTCGTCAGGTGGTGCAGGCCGATGATCATGTCCTGCGAGGGCAGGGTCACCGGGCGGCCGTCCGACGGCTTCAGGATGTTGTTCGACGCGAGCATCAGGATGCGGGCCTCGGCCTGGGCCTCGACCGACAGCGGGAGGTGGACGGCCATCTGGTCGCCGTCGAAGTCCGCGTTGAACGCGGCGCAGACGAGCGGGTGCAGCTGGATCGCCTTGCCCTCCACGAGCTGAGGCTCGAAGGCCTGGATGCCGAGACGGTGCAGCGTGGGCGCGCGGTTCAGCAGAACCGGGCGCTCGCGGATGATCTCCTCGAGCACGTCCCAGACCTGCGGACGCGACCGCTCCACCATGCGCTTGGCGCTCTTGATGTTCTGCGCGTGGCTCAGGTCGATGAGGCGCTTGATGACGAACGGCTTGAACAGCTCGAGCGCCATCTGCTTCGGCAGACCGCACTGGTGCAGCTTGAGCTGCGGTCCGACGATGATGACCGAGCGGCCCGAGTAGTCGACGCGCTTGCCGAGCAGGTTCTGGCGGAACCGGCCCTGCTTGCCCTTGAGCATGTCGCTCAGGGACTTGAGGGCGCGGTTGCCGGTACCCGTGACGGGGCGGCCGCGACGGCCGTTGTCGAACAGCGCGTCGACCGCCTCCTGCAGCATCCGCTTCTCGTTGTTGACGATGATCTCGGGTGCACCGAGGTCGAGCAGGCGACGGAGACGGTTGTTGCGGTTGATGACGCGGCGGTACAGGTCGTTCAGGTCGGAGGTCGCGAAGCGGCCGCCGTCGAGCTGGACCATCGGGCGCAGCTCCGGCGGGATCACCGGGACGACGTCGAGCACCATCGCGGCCGGCGAGTTGCCGGTCTGCAGGAAGGAGTTGACGACGCGCAGGCGCTTGATCGCGCGGATCTTCTTCTGGCCCTTGCCGTTGGCGATCTGCTCGTGGAGCAGCTCGCTCTCGGCGGTCAGGTCGAACGCCTCGAGGCGCTTCTGGATGCTCTCGGCACCCATGTAGGCCTCGAAGTACAGGCCGAAGCGGTCCTGCAGCTCGTGGAAGACCGAGTCCTCGGGCTTGAGGTCGCCGACCTTGAGGTTGCGGAAGTCCTCCCAGACGCGCTCGAGCTGGGCGATCTGCTCGTCGAAGCCCTTGCGGACCTGACCCATCTCCTTCTCGGCGCCGTCCTTGACCTTGCGCTTCTGGTCGCTCTTCGCGCCCTCTTCCTCCAGCGCGGCGAGGTCGGTCTCGAGCGTGGTCAGGCGCTCGGCGATCTGCGAGTCGCGCGACTGCTCGAGCTGCCCGATCTCGAGGCGCAGCTCGTTCTCGAGGCCGGGCATGTCGGCGTGACGTGCCTCCTCGTCGACCGAGATGACCATGTAGGCGGCGAAGTAGATGACCTTCTCGAGGTCCTTCGGCGCCATGTCGAGCAGGTAGCCGAGGCGGCTCGGCACACCCTTGAAGTACCAGATGTGCGTCACCGGGGCGGCGAGCTCGATGTGGCCCATGCGCTCACGGCGCACCGACGACTTCGTCACCTCGACGCCGCAGCGCTCACAGACGATGCCCTTGAAGCGCACCCGCTTGTACTTGCCGCAGGAGCACTCCCAGTCGCGGCTCGGTCCGAAGATCTGCTCTCCGAAGAGGCCGTCCTTCTCGGGCTTGAGGGTGCGGTAGTTGATCGTCTCGGGCTTCTTGACCTCGCCGAAGGACCAGGCGCGGATGTCTGCGCTGGTGGCGAGGCCGATGCGGAGCTGATCGAAGCTTGTTGCGTTGATCACGTGTCGTGTTCTCTTTCGCTTTGTCTCTGAGTCCTGAAGTGTGTGATGCCCGCGGATCAGATGTCGTCGATGGACGACGACTCGAAGCGGGTGGAGATGTTGATGCCCAGCTCCTCCGCGGCGCGGAAGACCTCGTCATCCGTGTCGCGCAGGCTGATGGCGCTGCCGTCGGCCGCGAGGACCTCGACGTTCAGGCACAGCGACTGCATCTCCTTGATGAGCACCTTGAAGCTCTCGGGGATACCGGGCTCCTGGATGTTCTCGCCCTTGACGATCGCCTCGTACACCTTCACGCGGCCGAGGATGTCGTCGGACTTGATGGTCAGGAGCTCCTGCAGCGCGTACGCCGCGCCGTAGGCCTCGAGCGCCCAGACCTCCATCTCACCGAAGCGCTGGCCGCCGAACTGCGCCTTACCACCGAGCGGCTGCTGGGTGATCATCGAGTACGGGCCGGTGCTGCGGGCGTGGATCTTGTCGTCCACCAGGTGGTGCAGCTTCAGGATGTACATGTAGCCGACCGAGATCGGCTCCGGGAACGGCTCGCCGGAGCGACCGTCGAACAGGCGGGTCTTGCCCGTCGAGTCGATCAGGCGCTCGCCGTCGCGGTTCGGGAGCGTCGAGTCGAGCAGACCCGCGATCTCCTCCTCGAGCGCACCGTCGAACACGGGCGTCGCGAGCTTGGTGCCCGGAGGAGCCGAGTGCGCCTCGGCGGGAAGCTTGGCCGCCCACTTCGGGCGAGCCCTCGACCTCCCAGCCCTGCTTGGCGACCCATCCGAGGTGGGTCTCGAGCACCTGGCCGAAGTTCATGCGACCGGGGATGCCGAGCGGGTTGAGGATGACGTCGACCGGGGTGCCGTCGGTCGAGGAACGGCATGTCCTCGACCGGCAGGATCTTGGCGATGACGCCCTTGTTGCCGTGACGGCCGGCGAGCTTGTCGCCCTCGGTGATCTTGCGCTTCTGGGCGATGAACACCACGACGCGCTGGTTGACGCCCGAGCCGAGCTCGTCGTCGCCGTCCTGGGCGTCGAAGACCTTGACGCCGATGATCGGTGCCCTCTTCACCGTGCGGAACCTTGAGCGAGGTGTCGCGCACCTCGCGGCTCTTCTCGTTGAAGATCGCGCGCAGCAGACGCTCTTCGGCCGACAGCTCGGTCTCGCCCTTCGGCGTGACCTTGCCGACGAGGATGTCGCCGGGGCGCACCTCGGCACCGATGCGGATGATGCCGCGCTCGTCGAGATCGGCGAGCAGGTCGGGGCTGACGTTGGGGAGGTCACGGGTGATCTCCTCCTTGCCGAGCTTCGTGTCGCGCGCGTCGACCTCGTACTCCTCGATGTGGATCGAGCTGAGCACGTCGTCCTTCACCAGGTTCTGGCTCAGGATGATGGCGTCCTCGAAGTTGTGACCCTCCCACGGCATGAACGCGACGAGCAGGTTCTTGCCGAGCGCGAGCTCGCCGTTCTCGGTCGCCGGACCGTCGGCCAGCACCTGGCCGACCTCGACGCGGTCGCCCTGCGTCGACGATGACGCGGTGGTTGTACGAGGTGCCCTGGTTGGAGCGGTCGAACTTGCGCAGGACGTAGTCCTGCGTGCCGCCCTCGTCGAGCTGCACGGTGACGCATGTCGGCGCTGACCTCGGCGACCACACCGGCCTTGTCAGCGCGGTGATCACGTCACCGGCGTCGATGGCCGCGTAGCCCTCCATGCCGGTGCCGATGAGCGGCGACTCGGAGCGGAGGAGCGGAACGGCCTGGCGCTGCATGTTCGCACCCATGAGGGCGCGGTTCGCGTCGTCGTGCTCGAGGAACGGGATCAGCGACGTCGCGACCGACACCATCTGGCGCGGGGAGACATCCATGTAGTCGACGTTCTCGGCGTCGACCAGCTCGACCTCGCCGCCCTTCTTGCGCACGAGCACCTTGGGCTCGGCGAAGCGGGAGTCGGAGGCGAGCGGCGCGTTGGCCTGGGCGACGATGTACTCGTCTTCCTCACTGGCGGTGAGGTAGTCGATCGTCTCGGAGACCTTGCCCTTGTTGACGCGGCGGTACGGGGTCTCGATGAAGCCGAACGAGTTGATGCGCGCGAAGGACGCGAGCGATCCGATCAGGCCGATGTTCGGGCCTTCCGGGGTCTCGATCGGGCACATGCGGCCGTAGTGGCTGGGGTGCACGTCTCGCACCTCGACGCCGGCGCGCTCACGCGACAGACCGCCGGGGCCGAGCGCCGACAGGCGGCGCTTGTGGGTCAGGCCCGCGAGCGGGTTGTTCTGGTCCATGAACTGCGACAGCTGCGAGGTGCCGAAGAACTCCTTGATCGCGGCGACGACGGGGCGCACGTTGATCAGGGTCTGCGGGGTGATCGCCTCGATGTCCTGCGTGGTCATGCGCTCGCGGACGACGCGCTCCATGCGCGACAGCCCGGTGCGGACCTGGTTCTGGATGAGCTCGCCGACCGCGCGGATGCGGCGGTTGCCGAAGTGGTCGATGTCGTCCACGTCGAGGCGGAGCTCCACCTTCTTGCCGTCGCGGACACCCGGGAGGGTGGTCTGCTCGGCGTGCAGGGCGACCAGGTACTTGATCGTGCCGATGATGTCGTCGATCGACAGCACCGAGTCGCGCAGGCCGGCGTCGAGGCCGAGCTTGCGGTTGATCTTGTAGCGGCCGACCTTCGCGAGGTCGTAGCGCTTCGGGTTGAAGTAGAAGTTGTCGAGCAGCGCACGCGCGGCCTCGGCGGCGACCTGCTCGCCCGGGCGCAGCTTGCGGTAGATGTCCTTGAGCGCCTCTTCCTTCGTGACGATGGCGTCCTTCTCGAGGGTGCCGGCGATCGACTCGTAGCCGGGGAAGGCGGCGAGGATCTCTTCGCTCGTCAGGCCGAGGGCCTTGAGGAACACGGTGACGGACTGCTTGCGCTTGCGGTCGATGCGCACGCCGACCTGGTCGCGCTTGTCGATCTCGAACTCGAGCCAGGCACCACGCGACGGGATGATGCGCGCCGAGTAGATGTCCTTGTCGGAGGTCTTGTCGTTCTGGCGCTCGAAGTAGACGCCGGGCGAGCGGACGAGCTGCGACACCACGACACGCTCGGTGCCGTTGATGATGAAGGTGCCCTTCTCGGTCATGAGCGGGAAGTCGCCCATGAACACGGTCTGGGTCTTGATCTCGCCCGTCATGTGGTTCATGAACTCGGCGTTCACGTAGAGCGGCGCGGCGAAGGTCTTGCCGCGCTCCTTGCACTCCTCGATCGTGTACTTCGGCTCTTCGAGCTCGGGAGCCGTGAAGCTGAGCTGCATGGTCTCGCCGAGGTCCTCGATCGGGCTGATCTCCTCGAAGATCTCGTCGAGGCCCGTGGTCTCGGGAACGGAGTCGTTGCCGGCGGCCTTGGCCTCGGTGACCCGCGTCTTCCACGCGTCGTTGCCGACCAGCCAGTCGAAGCTCTCGGTCTGCAGTGCGAGCAGATCGGGAACCGTCAGCGTGTCGGTGATCTTGGCGAACGAGAGCCGCGATGCGGTGCGGCCGTTCTTGGGGGACTTCTTACTGGATGCGGAGCGCGCAGCAGCCAAGGAAATACAACCTCCGTGAGACCTCTGGTCTCAATTCGTGTCGGTAGTGAGAAGGCGCCAAGAAGCCGACCGCAATATGAAGGCAAGAGTGAGTGGGCGCAAGGATCAACTATAGGTCGAAACGGCGCGCCATGTCTACTTATTCCTTGACTTTGATTTCCGACAGGGCTATAAGCCCTTGCGGCGCACCCGGCGCCGAGTGCTAGCTCGGCCGGCGTCCCGCGCCTTCGCGGACATCGCCGCGAGGGCCTCCCAGATCAGCCGGTGGGCGTTGTTCACCGTGATGTCGGCGTGGTCGTAGGGGGGCGCGACCTCCATCACGTCGAACGCCACGACATCCAGCTCGAGCACCAGCTGTCGCACGATCCGCAGCAGGTCGATCGGTGCGAAGCCGCCGGGCTCGGGCGTTCCGGTGGCGGGAGCGAAGCCGGGATCCAGCACGTCGATGTCGATGGAGATGTAGACCTTGTCGGCCTTCGCTTCTTCGCGGCGGCGATCACATCCTGCATCACCGCCTTCGTCCCGCGCTCCCAGAACTCCTGCATCATGAAATGGGTGAGGCCGTTGTCGCGCATCCACTTCTGGTCCTCTTCGCCCGGCCAGTAGCCGCGCAGCCCCACCTGGATGAAGCGGTCGCCCGGGATCGCCCCCGACTCGATCAGGCGACGCATCGGCGTGCCGTGGCTGGCGAGGTTGCCGTGCGAGATGTTCGCGGTGTCGGCGTGCGCGTCGAAGTGGATCATGACGACGTTGCCGTAGCCGTGGTGCTCGGCGACGGCGACGCCGGCCGGCCAGGTGATCGAGTGGTCGCCGCCGAGGATGATCGGGATGATGCCGCGGCTGGTGATCTCGCGCACGCGCTTCTCGATGGCGGCCTTCGACAGCTCCCACATGCCGTGGCTCACGATCGCGTCGCCGTAGTCGACGACCTCGAGGTGGTCGAAGATCTCGACCTGGAGGTCGAGGTGGTAGGTGCCCGGGTCGTAGGCGCTCGCCCGCATGGCCCGCGGCCCGAAGCGGGCGCCGGGCCGGTTCGTGGTGTTGTCGTCCCAGGGCGCACCGACGATCGCGACGTCGGGCTGCCACGCGTCCAGCTGCTCGGGCTCGGTCAGGAGGGGCCGCATCCCGAAGGTGGACGGGCCCATATAAGAAGGAGCGTCGAGTTGCTCCCGCATCGAGGGCGGGACGTCGCGGATCGGCGTGCTTCTCTCGGGCGGCTTCTCGCTCATGTCAGCACCGTAGCGCCGGGTTACCCTCGACGCGTGGCCGAGCATCCGACGATCCGTCTCGCGAGCGGGTTGCACGCCGAGATCCGGCCCGACCGGTTCGTGAACGGCGCCTTCGAGCTCGTCGTCGACGGCACCCCGCAGTCGCACGTCAACCTCGACGACCCGAGCGAGCTGTTCTTCGAGTACGTGCAGCGCATGGGTCACGTGATCGACCAGCTCGGGATGCCGGGGCAGCCGATCACGGCCCTGCACCTGGGTGCGGGGGCGTTCACGCTTCCGCGCTACATCGAGGCGACGCGGCCGGGGTCGCGGCAGCAGGTGCTCGAGCTCGAGCCCGCGCTGGTCGATCTGGTGCGCGCTGAGCTGCCGCTGCCGCGCGGAGCGTCGATCCGGGTGCGCTACGGCGACGCCCGCGCGACGCTGGCCAAGCTGCCCGCCGGGCTCCACGGCAGCGTCGATCTGCTCGTCGTCGACGTGTTCGGCGGTGCACGCATCCCGGCGCACGTCACGAGCGTCGAGTTCTACCGGGAGTGCGCGGCGTTCCTCTCTTCCCGGGGCGTGCTGCTGGTCAACGTCGCCGACGGGACCGGGCGCGAGCGTTCGCGCGGGGCCAGGGGTCGACGATCTCGATGGTGTTCGACGGCGTCCGGTGGGTCCGGCGGTGGTCCCCGCGTCGCGGTGCTCGCCGAGCCGCAGGTGCTGCGCGGCCGGCGCTTCGGCAACTTCGTGTTCGTCGCGTCGGCGAGCGCGCTCCCCCTCGACTGGATGCCGCGGCTGATGGCCGGTGGGCCGCATCCGGCCGCCGTCGTCCACGGCCGGGAGCTGCGGGACTGGATCGCGGGGAGCTCCTGTCGTTCAGGACTCCACAGCGGTGCCTTCGCCCCCACCCGCCCGCGGCGTCTTCCAGGTGCGGCCGGGCGCCGGGTAGCGTCGAAACATGGCTCGTCTCTCGTCGCTCGCCGCCGTCTCCTCCGCGCTTGGTGGTCGCCGCGCTGCTTACGCGGGTGCGGCCCGCAGCCGCACACCGAGCCGGGCACCAGCGCCCCCGTCTCCGACGGAGGTGCGCGACGGTGTGCAGCCGGCCGGCGTGCCCGAAGACGTCGCGACCGGCCTCGCTGCTCCGTGGTCGATCCTGCGGATCCGCTCGCCGGTGCCGACGACGATGGTCGGCGACGACGAGATCGTCGACATCGTGCTCGTCAGCGAGCGCGACAGCGGCGACGTGCAGCAGGTGATGCCCGACGGCTCTCTGAATCGCATCGGCACGATCCCCGGCGTCGCCCACGCCGGCGAGGGCGGGCTGCTCGGGCTGGCCTACCTCGACGACGGGTCGACGCAGTGGCTCTACGCCTACCTGACGACGGCGGGTGACAACCGCATCATCCGCATCCCGTTCGCCGACGAGCTGGGCATCGCCGGCGATCCGGAGATCGTCCTGGACGGCATCGCCAAGGCGGGCAACCACAACGGCGGGCGGATCGCGTTCGGCCCCGACGGGATGCTGTACGCGACCTCCGGCGACGCGGGCGATCCCGACACCGCCCAGGACCCCGCGACCCTCAACGGCAAGATCCTGCGCATGACGCCCACCGGCGACGCACCCGATGACAACCCCACGCCGGGATCGGTCGTCTACTCGATCGGGCATCGCAATCCGCAGGGCCTCACCTGGGACGGCGACGGCCAGCTCTGGGCCGCCGAGTTCGGGCAGAACACCTGGGACGAGTTCAACCGCATCGAGCCGGGCGGCAACTACGGCTGGCCGGTGATCGAGGGTCAGGCCGGAGACGACGGCTACATCGACCCGTGGCTGCAGTGGGGCACCGACGCGGCGAGCCCGAGCGGGCTGACCTGGATCGACGGCACCTTCTTCATGGCGGCGCTCGGCGGCGAGCGACTCTGGGCGATCTACGTCGACGAAGAGGCTCAGCAGGCCGCCGCGGTCGAGTGGTTCACCGGCGAGTACGGGCGCATCCGCGATGTGACGCCGGGCCGCGACGGTTCGCTCTGGATGCTGACCAACAACACGGACGGCCGCGGCGGTCCCCGCGAGGGCGACGACCGCATCCTGCAGGTGGAGCTGACCGAACTGGTTGAAGGGTAGGGCGCGGGGTAGATGGCCGACCTCGACCGGGTGCGCCGACTGGGCGCAGGCGCTCATCGCGCTGCACCTCGACCCCTCGTGGACCTTCACGTTCGACCGCGCCCGCACGAGGGCTGGGCTGTGCAACTACGCCGCGAAGCGCATCTCGGTGTCACGGCTGCTCGCCGCTCGGTACGAAGACGACGAGATCCACCAGGTGCTGCTGCACGAGGTCGCGCACGCGCTCGCCGGGCCGGATGCCGGCCACGGGCCGACGTGGAAGCGCATCTCGCGCGACCTCGGCTACGAGGGCAAGCGCCTGCACGGCGGCGCGATCGCCGACGAGCTCGCTCCGTGGGTCGGGCATTGCCCGGCCGGGCACGTCCACTACCGGTACAAGCGGCCGACGCGCATCGTGTCGTGCGCCAAGTGCTCTCGGCGATTCGACCTGCGGCACCAGATCGAGTGGGTCAAGCGGCAGACCGCGGCCTAACCGGCGATCGAGTCCCAGCCGACGTCTTTGGTCGGTCCCGTGGTGTGTCCGCGTGAATGGGCCCTGTAACCAACGATAATGGTTACGACCGACGCTCCACCACGATCACAGGAGGACCGGATGAGTGCGCGATTCACGTCGGGCCAGACGATGCACCCGGCCGACGGGGTGCCCTGGTTCTTCGACGCCGGGTCTGACAGCCTCGAGTTCGCGTACAGCGGCGACCTCCGCCGCGGCGTCCCCGAGTGGGAACGGCTACACCTCCCTCGCGATCTCGGCGCATGGCTCTCGGAGCGCATCGACCGAGTCGATCCCGGCGAGGTCACCGACCGGGATCTCGCCGACGCCCTCCATCTGCGCGGTGCGATCACCGGACTCTATCTCGCAGCGGCGACCGGCGACACGCTGTCTCCCGAGGACGTGGACACCGTGAACCTGTTCGCCGCCACCCCGGACATCCCGCCAGCGCTGGCCGGCGGGCAGCGTCAGGCCGGGGCGGTGCGCATCCGCGTCGGTCAGGTGCTTTCCACCCTCGCTCGCGACGCAATCGAAGTTCTCCACGCGATCGACGAGGGGCGAGTCCGCGCGTGCGCTGCCGGCGACTGCCGGATGGTCTTCCACGACGAGTCGCGCACGAACAACCGCCGCTGGTGCTCGATGGAGCACTGCGGCAACCGCGCGAAGGTGCGCGCCCACCGCGAACGTGCGGCGATGCGCCGCCACATAGAAAAGGAAGAGACCCTCTTCTAGGCGGCCCGCTGCTCTTCGACCGCGACCTCTTTCCAGAACGCCACGTAGTTCGAGAAGTCGGCGCCGACGCGACCGAACGCCGTCGGGTAGGGAGTGGGGTAGCTCCAGGCACGATCCTGAAGCCAGTCGCCCGAGGCGGCGTCCTTGACCGAGAAGTACTGGCAGTCGCCCTTCCACGGGCAGTTGTACGGAGTGGTGCTCTCCCGCAGCAACTCGCTCTTCACGCTCGACGGCGGGAAGTAGACCCGCCCTTCGATGTGCAGCACGTCGGCCTCATCTGCTTCGGCGATGACGGTTCCGTTGAGGGTTGCCTGGGGCATGAAAACAGTGACTCCTAATGGTGGTTTCGATACGCCGGCTGCGCCGGCTACTCAACCACCAACCTCACTGGGGCTCCCGGGATTCCCTCGAGCTGACGGAGGCGGAGATCAGGTGACGCGTCGCGCTGCTCAGACCACGGTATGCGGAGGCGGCCGCCGCGGCCTCGGGCGACTGGTGGTCGATGCCGCGTTCGGCGATCGCCTCGATGATCGCGCCGGCGGCCAGGAGGTCCTCGACGGCGAAGCGCAGCGACCCGTCAGCGCGTGCGACCCCGGCCGCGACGATCGCGATCCGGAAGCGGCCCCCGGCGAGCTCCTGCTGGGCGAGAGCCCAGTCGCCGAGCTCCCGAGCGCGCTCGAGGACTCCGGCCACCGAGCCGGCAGGCCCGACCGCCTCGCCCAGCTGGTCGACCCATACGACGGCATCCGCATCCTGACCCACGGCCGCCGCACCTGCGGTGCCCCAATCGAACCGGACCTGGTAGTCCCCCTGCCCGGCGGGGGTCGACGCGCTGCTCACGGCACGAGGCTAGTCGCGCCCATCTCGTTCGCGATGATCGCGAAGTCATGCGGCGTCTCGCGCTCAAGCCGTCGTGCGGAACGGACCTTCCCTCTCGGTCCGTTCGGGATCTCGACGCAGACGGTCCCGTGGCGACCTGCTAGCCTGGAGGTACTTGCAGCGCAATAGCGCGCTTCTTGCGTCGTAGAACGCTCCCTCGCCGCCTTGGAAACAAGGGCCCGGCTGACATCTTCTCCGGCGAACGTTGACGCCCATCGGTGTCCTCGCCATTTCAATCCGAAAGAACCACAGAACACACTCATGTCCCATGACTTCCGCACGCTCGGCGTGCCCCACCCCTTGCTCGAGGTCCTCGCGGCCGACGGCAAGACCACCCCGTTCCCGATCCAGGTCGACACCCTGCCCGACTCGCTCTCCGGACGCGACGTCCTCGGCCGCGGCAAGACCGGCTCGGGCAAGACGCTCGCGTTCGCCATCCCGATGGTCGCCCGCCTCGGCACCCGCCTCGCGGGCGGAGCCCGCCGCCCCGGCCGCCCCCTCGGCATGGTGCTCGCCCCGACCCGTGAACTCGCGACGCAGATCAACGCGGTGCTCGAGCCGCTCGCCAAGGCGTACGGCCTGACCACCACCACGATCTTCGGCGGCGTCAGCCAGAACCGCCAGGTCGCCGCGCTCAAGGCCGGCGTCGACATCATCGTCGCCTGCCCCGGCCGGCTCGAAGACCTCATGCAGCAGCGCTTCGCCCACCTGGATGCGATCGAGATCACCGTGCTCGACGAGGCCGACCACATGGCCGACCTCGGCTTCCTGCCCGGCGTCACGCGCATCCTGAAGGCGACGCCCGAGGACGGGCAGCGCCTGCTGTTCAGCGCCACGCTCGACAACGGCGTGGACAAGCTCGTTCGTCAGTTCCTGCACAACCCGGCACTGCACGAGGTCGACGAGGCCAACTCGCCGGTCTCCGCGATGACCCACCACGTGTTCGGCACCAACGACACCGAGACCAAGAAGCAGCTGATCCACGCGCTCGCGAGCGGCACCGGCCGCCGCATCCTGTTCATGCGCACCAAGCACCACGCCAAGAAGCTCGCCCAGCAGCTGACCGCATCCGGAATCCCGGCTGTCGACCTGCACGGCAACCTCAGCCAGCCGCAGCGCGACCGCAACCTCGCGGCGTTCTCGGCCGGCACGGCGCGCGTGCTCGTCGCGACCGACGTCGCTGCCCGCGGCGTCCACGTCGACGACGTCGAGCTCGTCGTGCACGTCGACCCGCCCACCGAGCACAAGGCGTACCTGCACCGTTCCGGTCGCACGGCCCGCGCCGGCAGCGAGGGCGACGTCGTCACCCTCGTGCTCCCCGCCCAGGAGAAGGACCTCGCGCTGCTCATGCGCAAGGCCGGCATCCAGGCCGCGACCCAGCGCGTGACGTCGACCTCGGATGCGGTGACCGCCCTCGTGGGCGATGTCGCCGAGTACGTGAAGCCGGCTCCCCGCTCGGCACCGACCCAGCGCGGCACCGGCGGCGGACGCAGCCAGGGCGCCAACGCCCAGCGCAAGCGCGCCGCCCGCGAGGGCCAGGGTCAGCCGGCCCGTGCCTCGCAGCCGCGTCGCGACCGTTCGGGTCGCCCCGCGCGTTCCGGTTCGGGCTCCGGCTCGGCCGGCCGCAGCGGCGGCACGTCCGGCGGCTCCCGCACGATGTACACATCGTCGAGCCACTCGGCGCCGACCGGCAACCCGCGCCAGGCGAACCGCCGCGCGCAGGGCTGAGCTAGCCGAGCACCCCGACCGAGGCGAGGGCGGCGCGCAGCAGCGTGCCGCGCCCTCCCTCCATCTCGGCGTGGATCGACGGTGACGACGCCTCGGCCGGCGTCATCCAGGTGAGCTCCAACGCATCCTGCCGAGGCTCGCAGGTGCCCGTCACCGGCACGACGAACGCGAGCGATACCGCGTGCTGACGCTCGTCGAGGTAGGCGCTGAGACCCGGGAACGGGAAGTACTCGGCGACCGTGAACGGGATCGGGCTCGCCGGCAGCAGCGGGAAGGCCATCGGCCCCAGGTCCTTCTCGAGGTGCCGGAACAGCGCATCGCGCAGGGTCTCGCCGAACATGACCCGGCCGCTGACCAGGGTGCGCGTGATCGCGCCCTGGGCGTTGCCGCGCAGCAGCATCCCGACGCTCGTCACCACGCCCATCCCGTCGACCCGCACCGGGACCGCCTCGACGTAGAGGATCGGGATGCGGCGGCGGATGTCCGAGAGCTCCTGATCCGTCAGCCAGGCGGAGTTCGGCTCCTCGGGCGTCGGGTCGGGCGTTCCCACGGAGCTCATGCTCCATTGTGCACCGCTCCCCAGCGCGACACCCCGCTCGATGCCACAGTTGACGCATGCGTGCGATCGTCCTGCCCGAGACCGGGAGCATCGACAACCTCGAGGTGCGAGAGCTCCCGGATCCGGTGGCGGGCTCCGGCGAGGTGCTGATCGCCGTCGAGGCGGCGGGCATCAATCCCGTCGACCGCTCCGCAGCCGACCCCGGATTCGGCGAGAAGATGCCCGGGCGGGCGCCGTGGATCCTGGGCTGGGACCTCGCGGGGACGATCCGCGCCGTCGGCGATGGCGTCGAGCCCGGCCTCGTCGGTCGGAGGGTGCTCGGCTTCTCGCAGTGGCTCAAGGGCGGCCCCGGAACGCAGGCCTCGCTCGTGGTGCTGCGGCGCGACAGCGTGGCGGTGGTCGGCGACGCGATCCCGTCGGCCGAGCTCACCACCTTCGGCCTGAACGGCCTGACCGCGCTGCACGTCCTCGACGCTGCGGGGCTGGATGCCGGGGCGTCGGTCCTGATCGTCGGCGCCACCGGCGGGGTGGGCGGGTTCGTCGCCGAGCTCGCCGCGCACCGCGGGCTCACGGTGCACGTCGCCGGGCGAGACACCACCGACGCAGAACTCGCCGCGCTGAGTGCTCGACGCCCTCGTACACGTGGCGCCGACGAGCCCGGCGCGCTTCCTCGCGGCGGTGCAAGGATGGCGGGATCGCCGTCTCGGTGACGACGCCACCGGAGGCCGAGCGCGGCATCCGGGGCCAGCGGGTCGGCGTGAAGGACGACCGGGCGGGGCTCGAGACCATCGCGCGGCTGGCCGAGGAGGGCGTGCTGACGACGCGGGTCGCTGCGACCTTCCCTGCCGAGCGGGCGATCGAGGCGTATCGCGCCGACGGGCGGGGCGGGCGGATCGTCCTCACCTTCTAGAACGACGCGACCCTGCATGATGGAGCAATGACCGCGCCGCTTCTTCTCGACTCGTCCGCGACCGTTTGGAGCGCCACCGCGGAGCGCCGGGCAGGCCTTCCGCTCGTCATCGTCATGCACGGCCGCGGCAGTGACGAGCACGACCTCGCGGCGCTGTTCGGCGAACTGCCCAGCGCATTCGCCTACGCGTCGGTGCGCGCGCCGATCGCCGAAGGGCCCGGATGGTCGTGGTTCGTGGACGGCGACGGCAACGCCCCGGGCGACCCGGCCCCCGAGAACGCCGACCGCGCCGCCGACGCCGTGCTCCACTGGCTCGACGACCTCGGCTGGGTTCCGCCGCTCGTCGGCGTCGCTCGGGTTCTCGCAGGGCGGCGCCATGTCCACCCATGTGCTGCGCCGCGACCCGGGCCGCGTGCGATTCGCGGTCAACCTGGCCGGGTTCGTCGACCCGCGGAGCCCAGCCCACCGACGACGCGCTCGCGATCGCACGACCGCCGGTCTTCTGGGGCCGCGGGGCCGACGACGGGCTGTTCACCGCCGCAGCTCGTCGATCGCAGCGCCTCATGGCTCGAGGCCCACACCGAACTCGAGGCGCACGTGTACCCCGGCCTCGCCCACTCCATCTCCCGCTGAGGAACTGGACGACGTGGTCGCGTTCCTCCGGGCGCAGGCTCGCCCGATAGCATTCCCGGATGAGGTTCATCGCCGTCAACACCATCGGCTTGACGGGAGCGGAGATCGTCGCGGCCGAACTGGCGCGATTCCCCGAGGTTCTGATGCTTCCCGGCCAGAACTTCATCGGCTTCGGCACCCGCACCTACCGGCCGCACGACTACACCGGCTGGGACGCCCGCCGACATCTTCGCGAACCTGAACAAGCTGCACGTCACGCGACAGGGCCGCGTCTGGTCGGGTCTGACCAAGGCGATGACGCCCGAGCAGCTCGAACGCTACGACGCGGCCGGCCACAAGGCCGAGTTCGTCGGTCTCGCGGCGCAGGCGACGCACCACGATCGACCACTGGCAGAACTTCGCGACAGCGTTCGCGCGGGCAGGCGGCGCGGACGATCGACGCCTACCGCCAGTTCGGGTTCTTCGGCTTCAACATGGCGCTGACCGCCGACCACTACCCCGACTTCCTCGATCGGGCTCGACCGTCGTCGACTTCACCGCCCCCGATCGACTTCTGGCTCGCCAACATCGGTCAGCGAGCCGTCTGGGACTGCCTGGGGGCGATCCGGTTCTGGCTCACCAACATGCTGGTGGTGCGCGGTGGGCGCGCCGGCATCCGGAGCATTACCTGCGCGGTCGAACGTGCGCGACTGCGAAGGCGATCAGGATGCCGTGCGCGCCAAGCTCGTCGACGCCCTCGACCTGACGACCGGGCCCGGCGAGCTGCCCGACGGGTTCGTCGCCGTACTCACCGAAGGTGGTCGGGGCGACCGAGGCGATCGCCGCCGACCTGCCGCCCGATCTACCCGGGCTGGGCCGAGTTCGACCTCGCCATGACGTTCGACGACTGGGCCGACGGATTCCTGGACGGACCCGAGGCCGACCGTCTGCTCGACCGTTTCGAGTCGTTCTGGACACACGACGTCGCACACCAACCTCGACTGGGCGGGGCCGGTCGCGCGACGAGCTGGTCGAGGCGGTGGTCGCCTGTCAGCGGGGCGACGAGCACGCGCAACGCGCGCCCGCTGGTTCTACCACGAGTGCTTCGACCTCAACTCGGACAACTGGGAGACCGCGACCGGCGAGCTCGAGCACTACCTCGGCGACCTCGAGGACGAGATCGCGCTGCCCGCCACGGCCGCGCACGTGCGCATCGTGCTCCTCTACCTCGAGAACGTCGCCGACAACATCGTGAAGCGCGCCTACAGCGCCCTCCCGATCCGCGAGACGAGCCTCTACAAGCGGATGCGCGCGCTCGAGCCGCAACTTCGGCAAGTGGGCGCTCGACCGATCGCGTCGCCGAGGTCGAGGCACGCATCGACGAGGCCGACGCCGCCATGGCGAAGTTCTTCTGACGATGACGCCGGCGCACGCTGCGCGGCACGCCGGTCATCGTCCTCGGCGCGGGCGGCAACTGCCGCGACATCGTCGACGCGATGCTCGACGTGAACCGCGCCGCGCGCTCGCCGCTGTTCGAGCCGCTCGGCTACCTCGACGACGACCCGGCCAAGCACGGGCTCGACTCGGGGGCGTGCCGGTGCTCGGCCCGGTCTCGACTCTGGACGGAGTATCCGCAGGCGTCCTTCGTCAACGGGATCAACGGGGTCGAGCTCACGAAGCGCACGGCGAAGATCCTGGGCGACCTCGGCATCCCGATCGACCGCTGGACGAACGTCGTGCACCCGTCGGCCGTCGTGTCGACGATGGCGACAGCTCGGCACCGACGTGGTGCTGCTGGCGAACGTCACGGTGAACTCGGATGCGCGGCTCGGCGACCACGTGATGGTGCTGCCGAACTCGGTCATCTCGCACGACACGATCATCGACGACCACTGCTACCTGACACCCGGGCGTCGTGCTCGCCGGGTACGTGCACCTCGAGCAGGGCGCCTACATCGGCGCGCGGCGCCGCCGTGCACCACCGCGTCACCATCGGCGCCGGCGCCATCGTCGGGATGGGAAGCGTCGTGCTGCACGATGTCCCGGCCGGCGCAACCGTGGCCGGGAACCCCGCCCGAGCGCTCTGACAGCGGCTGCGGCGAGGATAGGGGGATGGACGCCGCGCTCGAGCGCTTCTCCCCGGCCACGCGTGAGTGGTTCGCCGGGGCGTTCGCGGCGCCCACGCCCGCGCAGGCCGGGGCCTGGGACGCGATCTCGTCGGGCAGGCACGCGCTCGTCGTCGCCCCGACCGGCTCCGGCAAGACGCTCTCGGCGTTCCTCTGGTCGCTCGACCGGCTCGCCACCACGCCGCGGCCGGCGAATCCGCGGCATCGCACGCGCGTGCTCTACATCTCGCCGCTCAAGGCGCTCGGCGTCGACGTCGAGCGCAACCTGCGGTCGCCGCTCGTCGGCATCACGCAGACCGCGAAGCGACTGGGTGCCGAGGTGCCCGTCGATCACGGTGGGCGTGCGCTCGGGCGACACGACGAGCAGCGACCGGCGGCTGCTGCAGCGCGAGCCCCCCGACATCCTGATCACGACGCCAGAGTCGCTGTACCTGATGCTGACCAGCGCGGCGCGCGAGACGCTCGCCGGGCGTCGAGACGGTGATCGTCGACGAGATCCACGCGGTGGCGGCGACCAAGCGCGGCGCGCACCTCGCGGTGTCGCTCGAGCGGCTGGATGCGATGCTCGAGAACCCGGCGCAGCGCATCGGCCTGTCGGCGACGGTGCGTCCGATCGACGAGGTGGCGCGGTTCCTCGGCGGTCGCACTCCGGTCGAGATCGTGCAGCCGCCCGCCGCAGAAGACCTTCGACCTGCGCGTCACCGTGCCGGTCGAGGACATGACCGAGCTCGGCGTGCGCTCGGCCGAGCCGGTCACGCCGGGCTTCGGCGAGCCGGAGGAGACCGGGCTGCAGAGCGCCGGGTCGATCTGGCCGCACGTCGACCGGGCGATCGTCGACGAGGTGCTGCGGCACCGCTCGACGATCGTGTTCGCGAACTCGCGGCGGCTCGCCGAGCGGCTGACCGCGGCGATGAACGAGATCTACGTCGAGCTGGAGACCGGCGTCGCGCCGGAGAAGTTCCCGGCGCAGATGATCGGCGGGTCGGGCGTGACCGCACGACCTGCGGCGACGGCCGTGGCCGACACGACCCGATCCTCGCTCGCGCCCACCACGGCTCGGTGTCGAAGGAGCAGCGCGCGATCATCGAGGACGACCTCAAGTCGGGCCGCCTGCGCTGCGTCGTCGCGACCTCGTCGCTCGAGCTCGGCATCGACATGGGCGCCGTCGACCTGGTGATCCAGGTCGAGTCGCCGCCGTCGGTCGCGTCGGGGCTGCAGCGCGTCGGGCGCGCCGGTCACCAGGTCGGCGAGATCTCCAAGGGCGTGCTGTTCCCGAAGCACCGCGCCGACCTGCTGCACACGACGGTGGCGAGCGAGCGGATGCGGACCGGGCTCATCGAGGCGATCGCCGTCCCGCAGAACCCGCTCGACATCCTGGCGCAGCAGACCGTCGCGGCGGTCGCGCTCGACACGCTCGAGGTCGAGGACTGGTGGGAGACCGTGCGCCGCTCGGCGCCGTTCGCGACGCTGCCGCGCTCGGCGTTCGAGGCGACGCTCGACCTGCTGTCGGGCCGGTACCCGTCCGACGAGTTCGCCGAGCTGCGGCCGCGCATCGTCTGGGATCGCGTGGCCGGCACGATCGCGGGGCGTCCGGGAGCGCAGCGGCTGGCCGTGACGAGCGGCGGGACGATCCCCGACCGCGGCATGTTCGGCGTGTTCATCGTCGGCACCGTCGGACGGCGCCCGCCGCGTCGGCGAGCTCGACGAGGAGATGGTCTACGAGTCGCGGGTCGGCGACGTGTTCGCGCTCGGGGCGACCTCGTGGCGCATCGAGGAGATCACCTCGGATCGCGTGCTCGTCTCGCCCGCGTTCGGGCAGCCGGGGCGCGTGCCGTTCTGGAAGGGCGACGGGCTCGGGCGGCCCGCCGAGCTCGGCAAGGCGATCGGAGCGTTCGCCGGCGAGCTGCGCGGCCGGAGAAGCCGCACTCGACGACCGGCTGCGTCGAGGCCGGGCTCGACCCGTGGGCGGTCGACAACCTGAAGCGGTTCGTGCTCGAGCAGAAGCAGGCCACGGGCACCGTTCCGACCGACACGACGCTGGTGGTGGAGCGCTTCCGCGACGAGCTGGGCGACTGGCGGCTCGTGCTGCACTCCCCGTACGGCATCCCGGTGCACGCGCCGTGGGCGCTCGCGGTCTCGGCGCGCATCCGCGAGCGGCTCGGCGTCGACGGCTCGGCGATGGCGGGCGACGACGGGATCGTGGTGCGGCTGCCCGAGACCGACGCCGAGCCGCCGGGCGCCGACCTGTTCCTGTTCGAGCAGGACGAGCTCGAAGCAGCTGGTCACCCTCGAGGTCGGCGGCTCGGCGCTGTTCGCGTCGCGTTTCCGCGAGTCGGCGGCGCGCGCCCTGCTGCTGCCGCGCTACAACCCCGGCCGCCGCTCGCCGCTCTGGCAGCAGCGGCAGCGCAGCGCGCAGCTGCTCGAGGTGGCGCGCAAGTACCCGAGCTTCCCGATCATCCTCGAGACGGTGCGCGAGGTGCTGCAGGACGTCTACGACCTTCCCGCCCTGGCCGCGCTGACCGCCGACATCGCGGCGCGCAAGGTGCGCCTGGTCGAGGTCGAGACCGAGTCGCCGTCGCCGTTCGCCCGCTCGCTGCTGTTCGGCTACGTCGCCGCCTTCATGTACGAGGGCGACTCGCCGCTGGCCGAGCGCCGCGCCGCCGCGCTGTCGCTCGATCCGACGCTGCTCGCCGAACTGCTCGGTCGCGCCGAGCTGCGCGAGCTGCTCGACCCGGCGGTGATCGCGCAGACCGAGCTCGAACTGCAGCGCCTCGACCCCGACCGCCACGCGAAGGACGCCGAGGGCCTGCATCGACCTGCTGCGCCTGCTCGGCCCGCTGTCGACCGAGGAGCTGTGCACGCGCTGGCTGAGCGCCAGCCCGGACGGCGTGTCGGAACCGGCGACCGAGATCCTCGACGGAGTTCGCCCGCGCCAACCGCGTCCTGCGCGCGACGATCGCCGGCGACGAGCGCTGGGCCGTCATCGAAGACGCCAGCCGCCTGCGCGACGCGCTCGGCGTGCCGCTTCCGCACGGCGTGCCGAACGCGTTCCTCGACCCGGTCGCCGATCCGGTCGGCGACCTGGTCAGCCGGTACGTGCGCACCCACGGCCCCTTCACCGCGCAGGATGCGGCGACCCGCCTCGGTCTCGGCGTCGCGATCGTGACCGACGCGCTGCGACGGCTCGCGAGCGACCGGCGCGTGGTCGAGGGCGAGTTCCGCCCCGGTGCGACGGGGTCGGAGTGGGTCGACGCCGAGGTGCTGCGCCGGCTGCGGTCGCGGTCGCTCGCCGCCCTCCGATCGGAGGTCGAGCCGGTCGCGCAGCACACGCTCGGCAGGTTCCTGCCCGACTGGCAGCACGTCGGGCAACCGGGAACGTCCGGGCCCGGCTTGCGCGGGATCGACGGCGTGGTCAGCGCGATCGACCAGCTCGCCGGCGTCGCGCTGCCGGCATCCAGCTGGGAGAGCCTCGTGCTGCCCAGCCGCGTGCGCGACTACAGCCCGGCGATGCTCGACGAGCTGACCACGACCGGCGAGGTGCTCTGGTCGGGCCGCGGCGAGCTGAGCGGGCGGCGACGGCTGGCTCGCGCTGCACCTCGCCGACACGGCGCCGCTGACCCTCGCCGAGCCGACCCTCGTCGACCAGGGCGAGCTGCACGGCCGGGTGATCGACGCGCTCGCCGGGGGCGGCGCGTTCTTCTTCCGCCAGCTGGCGACGGCGCTTGCCGTGACCGGGCCGGTCGACGACAAGGACCTCGCCGTCGCGCTCTGGGATCTCACCTGGGCGGGCCTGGTCAGCAACGACACCCTCGCCCCGCTGCGCGCCCGGCTCGGAGCCACGACCACGCGACCGCGCGCCACCCCGCCGAGCCGTGCCCTGCGCGGCCGGGGCCGAGCGTCGGCCGCGCGCTCGGTCGCCGCGAGCCTCGCCGCCACCGCGCCGCCCACGGTCGCCGGACGCTGGAGCCTGCTCCCGGCTCCCGAAGCGAGCGCGACCGTGCGGGCCACCGCGCTCGCCGAGCAGCTGCTCGAGCGGCACGGCGTCGTCACCCGCGGTGCGGTCATGTCCGAGGGCGTCGTCGGCGGATTCCCGACCGCGTACAAGGTGCTGAGCGGACTCGAGGAGACCGGCCGCACCCGCCGCGGCTACTTCATCGAGGGGCTCGGGGCCGCGCAGTTCGCGACGCCCGCCACCGTCGACCGGCTGCGCGCGTTCGCGGGCGAGCGCGACACCGAGGCGGACGCGGCCGACCGTCCGCTCACCGCGCTCACGCTGGGCGCGACCGATCCCGCGAACCCGTTCGGCGCCGCGCTCGGCTGGCCGGCCGACGCCGAGGAGCGCCACGGCGGCCACCGCCCCGGCCGCAAGGCGGGCGCGCTCGTCGTGCTGGTCGACGGCGCGCTCGGCCTCTACGTCGAGCGCGGCGGCAAGACGGTGCTCGACTTCACCGACGACCAGGCGGCAACGGGATGCGGCGGCCGCGTCGCTCGACGGCGACGATCCGGGCGACGGGCGGCCGGCTCCGCATCGAGAAGGTCGATGGGGTGTTCGCGATCGGCACCCCGCTCGGCGACGCCCTCACCGCATCCGGATTCGCACCGACGCCGCAGGGCCTGCGGCTGCGCGGGCTAGACGTGCCCGAGGGCGACACCGTCTACAAGACCGCGATGCTGCAGAACGCGGCGCTCGCCGGCGCGACCCTGACCGGGTTCGACCTGCGCGTGCCGAAGTTCGCGACCGCCGACCTCACCGGCGAGACCGTGCACGAGGTCGTGTCGCGCGGCAAGCACCTGCTGCACCGCATCGGCGACTTCACCCTGCACACGCACCTCAAGATGGAGGGCGCCTGGCGCACCTACGCGCCCAGGCGAGAAGTGGCGGCGCCCCGCGTTCCAGGCGCGGGCGGTGCTGACCACCGCCGACGTCGTGAGCGTCGGGTTCGAGCTCGGCACCACCGAGCTGCTCGCGACCGCCGACGAGGAGACGCGTCGTCGGTCACCTCGGCCCCGATCTGCTCGGCGCCGACTGGGACCCCGGCGAGGCCGCGCGCCGGCTGGCCGCCGACCCCGACGTGCCGGTGTACGTCGCCGCCCTCGACCAGCGCAACCTGGCCGGCATCGGCAACGTGTACGCCAACGAGCTCTGCTTCCTGCGCGGGGTGCTGCCCACCCGGCCGGTCGGCGAGGTCGCCGACATCCCCGCGTTCGTCGACCTGGCCGAGCGGATGCTGCAGGCCAACAAGGATCGCTGGGTGCGTTCCACGACGGGCGACCTGCGACCCGGTCAGACGTCGTGGGTCTACGGACGCCGCGGACGCCCGTGCCGCCGCTGCGGCACCCGGCTGCTCGGCGGCGAACTCGGCCGCGACCTGCAGGAGCGCACCGTCACCTGGTGCCCGAGCTGCCAGCGCTAGAGCGCGCGCAGCACCAGCGCCGAGCCCTGGCCGCCGCCGCCGCAGAGGGCCGCGGCGCCGAGCGACCCGGGCCCCGCTTCCTGCAGCTGGCGGGCAAGGGTGCCGGTGAGCCGGGCACCGGATGCGCCGATCGGGTGCCCGAGGGCGATCGCGCCGCCGTGCGGGTTGACGATGTCGAGCGAGATGCCGAGCTCCTTCGCCGACTGAACGGCGACCGACGCGAACGCCTCGTTGATCTCGACGGCGACGAGGTCGGATGCCTTCAGCCCGGCCTTCGCGAGCGCCGCGTTGATCGCGTTGGACGGCTGCGAGTGCAGGGAGGTGTCGGGGCCGGCGACGAGCGCGTGGGCGACGATCTCGGCCAGCGGCTTCACCTTGCGCGCCGCCGCGGTTTCGGCGCTCATCAGCACGAGTGCCGCGGCGCCGTCGGTGATCTGCGAGGCGTTGCCCGCGGTGATGGTGCCGTTCTCCTTCGCGAACGCCGGCTTCAGTGCCGCGAGGGTCTCGACCGTGGTGTCCTCGCGGACTCCGTCGTCTTCGGCGACGAGCACGGTTCCCTTGCGGGATTCCACCGCGTACGGCTCGATCTCGCCGGCCAGGAAGTCGCGGGACTTCGCGGCGTTCCGGTGCGACGCGGCCGCCACCGCATCCTGGGCCGCCCGGTCGATGCCGAGCCCGCCGTTGCCGCGCTCGGTCGAGGCGCCCATCGAGATGTGCTCGAACGAGTCGACCAGACCGTCGTGATCGAGCAGGTCGACCAGCTCCATGGCACCGTACTTCTTGCCGGTGCGCGAGCCGATCATCGCGTGCGGGGCGAGGCTCATCGACTCCTGGCCGAGGGCGACCACGATGTCGGCATCGCCCTTGTCGATGAGGTCCGCGCCGGCGGCAACCGCCTCCATGCCCGAGAGGCAGACGATGTTGATCGTCATGGCGGGGACGGTGAGCGGGATGCCGGCGGCCACCGCCGCCTGACGCGCCGGGTTCTGCCCCGCCCCACCGAGGAGGACCTGCCCGGCGAAGACCCGCTGCACCTCGTCGGGTTTCACTCCGGCGCGGGCGAGAGCGGCCGTGATGGCGTGTGCCCCGAGCTTCGATGACTCCTCGCTCGCGAACTGGCCGGTGAACTTGACGAACGGTGTGCGGGCGTACCCGGCGACGATGACGGTCATGCCTCCACGTTAACCCGGTCGGACCGGATGCGCCCGAGTCAGAAGATGATGATGCACTGGTCGGCCCCGCGCAGGGTGACCGATCGCGCTACGACCGCGCTGTTGCCGGACGAGTCGGTCGCGGTGAAGGAGACGGACACCTGAACGTCCTGACCCTTCGGATAGCTGCCCGAGAAGCGGAACACGAACGAGCCGCCACCCGACTGCACGAGAACCGCCTGCGTTCCCGCACGGGAGGTCGTCGCCGTGACGGATGCCAGCGCCGTCTCGTCGCTTGCCGTGACCGTCACGTCGGAAGTCCGATCGCACAGGGGGGACGCCTCGCTGCCGAATACGAGTTCCGGATTCCATGTGCCCGCGTCGAGGACGGGTGGCGTCTGGTCGCGGGTCGGGGGCGGCGGGGGCGGAGGTTGCGTCGGAGTCGGAGTCGGAGTCGGAGTGGGCGTCGGGGTCGGAGTCGGAGTGACGGTCGGAGTCGGAGTCGAGCTCGGGGTCGGCGTGAAGGTCACCACCGGAGCGGAGCGAAAGGCGCCGGTCGCCGTGCCTGCGACCAACACTCCGAGGACGATCGCGAGGATCGCAATCGCTCCCAGCATCGGCAGGAACCAGCCGGGCCGCCCGGCGCCACCACCCCATCCCGGTGCGGTGCGTTCCCGCGACCGAAGTGCCGGCATCGCCGGCAGCCACCCGCGAACGGATGGCGTCGGCGACACCGGCGGAGTTCGCCGGTTCTGCGGCGCTCTTGAGCGAGCTGCTCAGCAGCGCATCGATGTCATCGAAGTCAGCCACGGTGATCCTCCTTCCTCAGTCGTGTTGCGAGTGCCTTACGCGCCCGGAACAGCTGGGTCTTGATGGTGCCCTCGCTCACGCCCAGGCCCTCCGCGATGGTCTCCACGGATTGGTCGAGCAGGTAATGGAGCACGGTCACTTGTTTCTGTTGCAGGGGCAGGGTCTCGATCGCCGCCTTCACGTCGATGTCGAGCGAGTTGAGCACGTCGTCCGTGCTCTCGTCGTCGACGCCGACCTTGGCCAGTGCTCGGGACTCCGCCGCCTTCGATCTCTGGAGGTCGCGCGCCCTGTTGCTCGCGACCACGGTGATCCAGGCCGCGACGTTGCTGATCTCGCGGGCCGGTGGCTTGGCCAGGAACCCGACGATCGCATCCTGCACGGCGTCTGCGGCATCCTGGCGGTTGCCCGTGATGAGCCCGACCGCCGCCACGACCTTCGGGTACTCGGTCGCGACGAAGGTGTCGAGATCCATCTCGACGCGCTCGGTCACAACAGGGCTCACATCTCCTACGACGCCTCAGATGCCTGTTCGGTTGACAGGCCGTGGGAATTCCTCGCCAGATTGGCGGAATATCGCTCGGAAAGGAAGAGCTATCGTGATGCCATGAGCGACACTCCTGAGCCCGTCTCCGCATCGCCGGCCCCTCAGAACGTGGCAGCGCCGCCTCCCGAGAACGTGCCGCGCGGCACACTGATGGCCCTGCTGATCATCCCGGCCGGCGTCCTCGTGTGGGTCATCCTCGGGCAGTTCGGCCTGATCGCGTCGCTCGTCGCCCTCGGGATCGCCTTCGGCGCGCTCTGGCTCTACCGGCTCGGATCGGGCGGCCGCATCAGCCGCACCGGGGCGATCCGGGTCACCGTCATCACGGTCGTGGCCCTGCTACTGGCGTTCGTCGGCGGGCTCGTCGCCGGTGTGCTGCCGATGTACGCCAACCAGCGCAATCTGAACCCGGTCGCCGCCCTCACCAGCAGCGACTTCTGGGAGTTCTTCGGCAACGCCGTCGGCAACAACAGCGGCGACGTCATCGTCCAGCTCGTGATCGCCCTGATCTTCGGGGCACTCGGATGCTTCACGGTCCTGAGGACAGCGTTCGTGCAGACGCGGGCCGCCGACGCCGCTGGCAGGAGATCAGCCGCCGAACTAGCGCCGGTTCCAGGCCGAGGCGAGGAAGAACAGGACGCCGGCAAGGACGGCGATGCCGGTCAGGATCGTCAGCGGAGCCCCGACGACGGACACCTGGAGGAACCAGTAGTCGAGCTCCGTCGCGAGGTCGACCACGATCTGCCGCACCTGGTTCGTCCAGGCGACCCCGCCGATCGTCAGCGCCAGGCCGAGCACCACGAGGGTGATGAGGAACGGGTTGCGACGCAGATCGCGCACTCCTGTCGCGCGACACCGTCACGTACTCGGGCGCCGCCTCGGGCTCTGCCTCGGCGCCGGTCCGGGTCTCCCCCGCCTCCTGCACGCCGTACTCCTCGACCTCGGGCTCCGGTTCGCCGGAACGATAGGGCGCGGGCGAGACGAGCGCCGACCGCCGCACCGACGTGCGGGAGCGCAGGCCGGATGTCACCTGACCCTCGAAGCCGCGCTGGAAAGCGGGGTCGTAGCGCGGATCGACCCGCTGGTCGTCGTCGGTCATCGGCGTCCTCCGAATCGGTATCGAGAGCCTAACCCGTCGTGCTCGTGGCGTCACCGAAGCGCCGCATATGCACGATTCCGAGGGCGAGCGCAAGGGGTTCGCCGCTATTAAGGGCCACCGGTAATCTCGACCCATCAGGACCTGGCTGAGGGCGATCTGGGAGGCGGGAAATGACGGACGGGACGCTACGCGCCGCGACCACCAACAACGAGTTCCTTCGGGCGCTCGGTGAGCTGGTCATCACCGGCGCGCGCCTGGAGCAGTTGGACATCAGCACTGTCGAGCCCGCGGAGACGGACAGCCGTCTCCCGCTCTGGGCGCAGCGCGCCAACGAGCTGCTGGACGAGCGCGACCGGTTCGTCCAGGCTGCCGCAGCGGCGCACGACGGCGCCACGATCATCCGGGTGACCGCACGCGACGGATCTGTCATCGCGGGCGACGCCCCGTACATGGTCCATCTCGCGACGCGAATCACCCGTCACCGAGGTGCCGGCCTTGCGATGAACGTGCCGCTGGCCGCCGGCTTCGAGACCACGGCGACCGGACCGATGCCGATCTCTCAGGCGGACGCCGGTTAGTCCTCCGCCTCGAGCCGCGCCTCGGCACGGGCGACCACTCGATCCGCGCTCTCCACACGGCGGTTCGCGCGGTCGCGCTCGCGGATCGACTCGCGCCGCTGCCGCTCCGCCTCGCCGACGACCCGTTCCAGCCGTTCGTACTCGGCGAGCGCATCGTCTCGCTCGGCGACCAGGTCCTCCTGCTGCTCGACGGCGGCTGCGAGTGCCGCGTCGGCCGCGGCGAGCCCCTGTGCGGGCTTCCTCCGCCTCCCGCCGGGCATCCGCCAGGTCGGCGCGTGCCGCTGTTGCGCGGTCGGGGCGGGCTGCAGCCGACGGGCCTGCGCCGGCCTTCCGTGCCGTACGTGCAGCCCCAGACCGCTCAGCGAGCTCCTCGCCGGGGGCGGCGACCGCGCCCTCGAGATCCACCGTCTCGCCGCCCACCGTGAGCAAGGGCGCGCACGAGCCGTCCCGAGCGGACCGCAGCCCCCGCAGCCTCGTCTGCGATCCCCGCGAGCAGCGTCTGCTCCACCTCGTCGCCGATCGAGCTGCTGAGCGGACGCCCGCGGTCGGCCGACACCCGCGCGGCTGCCTGCGCAAGTCGACTCAGCGCCTCGCGGCGTTCGCGACCGAGCTCGCGGAGGGCGTCGCGGTCGAAGCGATGCCTGAGCGGCTCGCAGCGGCCCGCCGAGTCCCAGCGCCTCGGACACCGCATCCGGCTCCGCGCGCACCAGCTGGTCGACCAGCCACGCGGAGGCCGACGGCTTCGGCAGCCCCGCGATGGCGTCCGCCAGCTCGCGATCGCTCCGCCCGCAGTTCCTTGGCGCGCCGGTTGCGCTCGGCGGTGAAGGCATCGAGGTCGAGTCCGTAGAGCTCACCAGCGATCCCGGCCAGGTCGGTCACGAGACGTCGCCCTAGGCCAGCGACTTCGTTGACAAGCGCTCGATGGCACGGAGGGGGATCGGCAGCCAGGACGGACGGTTGCGCGCCTCGTAGCTCGCCTCGTACACCGCCTTGTCGAGCTCGAACGCCGTGAGCAGCGCGTGGCCGCCGAGGCTCCCGCCGGCGTCCTCGTAGCCCGCGAGGTAGGCGTCGCCCGAGCGGCGCGCCCAGGCGTCGGCCTCCGGATGCGTCGACGACGCGGCCGCGTAGTCGAACGACCGCAACATCCCGGCCAGATCCCGCAGCGGAGGCTCAGGGCGCGTGCGCTCCTCGATCGTGCGGAGCGGCTCACCCTCGAAGTCGATGAACACCCAGCGCTCGGCCCCTGCGGCGTGCGCGTTGAGGATCTGCCCCAGGTGGAGGTCGCCATGGATGCGCTGCAGCCGGGGCCAGTCGGTCAGAGCCGCTTCGGAGTAGGCGATCTGAATCGCGTCCCGGTGAGCCGACAGGCTCGGAACGTCGCGGATCGCCGCCTCGAGCCGCGCAGTCCAGAGGGCGGTCATCGCCGCCACTGCGGCCGGCTCCGGCGCCTCGGTGGGCAGCCGGACGGAGAGCGTCGCGTGCAGCGCCGCAGTCGCTCGGCCGAGTGCGAACGCCTCCCGGGAGAAGTCGTCCCCCGCATCGACCGCTCGCCGGGCGATGAGCCAGCCGTCCTCCGCACCGTGCAGGAATTCCTGGGCGATCGCGAGCTGCCCCGCGCCGACGGACTCGCCGGCATCGCGCCATTCGGCGTCGAGCGACCCGACGAAGCGCGGTACGTAGTCCGCACCCGTCGCGCTGAGCGCGCCCTGAAGCTCTGCATCCGGGTTCTGGCCATGCTGCACGACGCGGAACACCTTCACCATCACCTCGCCGGCGGACTGCGTCGACACGACGATCGAGGTGTTCGACTGCTCGCCGGACATCACGCCGCTGCCGGTCACGCGTTCGGAGCCGGTCGGATGCGTATTGCCACGGATCGCGCCGAGCAGCGCCGCGGCGAAGACCGGATCGTACGGGGCGTCGAAGACGGCGCGATCGCCGTTGGCGCCGATCAGGTGCGACTCGGAGCCCTCGGGAACGCCGCGGCGCTCGACCACCGGCACCTGGTAGACGGCGCGACGCGGGTCGGCGTCGTCGGCGAGCAGCAGGATGTGGATCCGCGCCTCGCTGTCAGGGCTCTCGAGCGGGATGTCGCCCACGGTCCGGAGGCGCGGAACACCGCCTTTTCCGGCGTACCAGCGCTGCCGCGCCATCCACCCGCCGACGAGTTGCGCGAGTGCATCCATGAAGCATGGTTACACCTCCGGCCACCGAAATGGCTGAAAACGACGGGATGCGGCCCCGAGCCTGGAGGCTGGTGGCGCATCGACTGGACGTTCCCTGGGTAACGGGCCTCGGCCTCCGGGGCCGCGATTGAGTGGGGGTCGCCCCGTTACAACCGGGTGCATCAAAGGAGATCAACACCATGAATATCCTCATCGCCATCATCGCGATCGTCGCCGTCATCCTGCTCTTCACGGGTGGCTTCGTGCAGTCGCTGAACTTCCTGCTCTGGGTCGGCATCGTGCTGCTCGTGATCGCCGTCATCGTGTGGCTGGTCCGCTACCTCGGTGGTCGCTCGCGGGTCTGACCTGGTGACTCGCCAGAAGATCCTCATCACGGGGGCGACGAGCGGCCTCGGCGCCGGCGTCGCCCTCGGGCTGGCGAAGCAGAAGCATCACGTGACCGCTGCCGGGGAGACCTGGCAGCAGGTCACGTCGCTGCGCGAACAGGCCGATGACGCGGGTGTCAAACTCGATGTCATCAAGCTCGATCTCCTCAACGAGGTGGACATCGCGCACGCCGCTGAGCTCGAGGTCGAGATCCTCGTGCTCAATGCGGCCGTTCAAGAGGCCGGATCGATCGTCGACGTGCCGATGGAGCTCGTGCGCCGCGCGTTCGACATCAACGTGTTCGCCCACCTCGACCTCGCCCGACGGATCGTGCCGCAGATGATCAAGCGCAAGGGCGGGCGGATCGTGTGGGTGTCCTCGCAGGCGGGGCTCTACGCGCCGCCGTTCCTCGGCGCATATGCTGCGACGAAGCACGCGATCGAGGCCATCGCGTCCACGATGCGTGCCGAGCTGTATCCGTCCGGCATCGGTGTCGCCACCATCAACCCCGGCCTGTTCCGCACCGGTTTCAACGAGACGGGGGCCGAAAGCCATCGCCAGTGGTCCGAGCGGGTGGATGTGATGGTCCCCATGCCGCCGGCCGCGCCGGTGCTCGCGCTGCAGAGCGATCCGCAGCCCATGATCGACGCGATGATCGCCGTGATCCCCGACAAGAAGAGCCTCTATCGGACGATGCTGCCGGAGGGCGCGGTCACGCAGACGAAGCTGGCCCAGGAACTCGCCTGGAAGAACAAGGCCCACGGGATTCCCTAGCGCTGTCGGCATCCCCGAGACCGTGGGCGTGCCTCCAGTACCGGTTTGAGAGACTGGATGCATGACGCTGCTCCCGCTGCTGCGAACGGCGGGACCGGCGATGATCCCGATCGTCGGGGTCGCGGTACTCGTCCTCGGGTGGAACGCCGAGCCGATCCTGCCATTCGTCGTCGTGATGGCCATCGTTCTGGCCGCAACGGTGCTCGCCGCCGTGCATCACGCAGAGGTGATCGCCCACAAGGTCGGCGAGCCGTTCGGGTCACTCGTGCTCGCGGTCGCCGTCACCGTCATCGAGGTGGCACTCATCATCACGCTGGTTGTGTCGGGCGGACCCGAGACAGCGTCCCTCGCCAGAGACACGGTGTTCGCCGCCGTCATGATCACGACGAACGGCATCGTCGGGCTGTGCCTCCTGGTCGGAGCTCTGCGTCACGGCGTCATCCGCTTCAACGCAGAGGGTGCGGGCGCACTGCTCGCGACGGTCTCGACACTCGCCGTGCTGTGTTTCGTGCTGCCCACTTTCACCTCGGGACCAAGCGCACAGTTCTCGACTTCGCAGCTGGTGTTCGTCGCGATCGTCTCGCTCGCGCTGTACGCACTGTTCGTCACGACGCAGACCCTCAAGCACCGGGACTTCTTCCTGCCGGTGTCGGCCGATGGGAAGGGCGTCAGCGTCGACGATCATGCGACGGCGCCGAGCACCCGCTCGGCAGTGCTGAGCCTCGGGCTTCTCCTTCTGGCCCTCGTCGCGGTCGTAGGACTTGCCAAGCTCGTCTCACCGTCGATCGAGGCCGGTGTCGCTGCCGTGGGATTCCCGAACAGCTTCGTCGGCGTCGTGATCGCGATGCTGGTCTTGCTCCCGGAGAGCATCGCAGCGGTTCGGGCTGCACGACGCAACCGCATCCAGACCAGCATCAACCTCGCGCTCGGGTCGGCGATGGCGAGCATCGGCCTCACCATCCCGGCGATCGCGGTGGCCTCGTTCTTCCTGTCCGGGCCGCTGCTTCTCGGGCTCGGCCCCACTCAGATAGTGCTGCTGGTGCTGACGATCCTGGTCAGCATTCTGACGATCGCGCCAGGCCGGGCGACTCGTCTGCAGGGCGGGGTTCACCTGGCCGTCTTCGCGGCCTTCGTCTTCCTGTCGATCGCGCCCTGACGCAGCCGACGAAGCTGTACTGCCCCTGGGAGTCCGATCGACGCACCCCCTCGCGCCACGCGACCGACATACCGTCGAAGCATGGCTGAGACGAGCACGGGCGCCGGTGCCCGCACCACCCGCCGGCAGAACGCGGAGCACGGCTTCACCGCGTCGAAGGCGCTCACCGACAACATGCAGAAGGTGCTGGTCGATCTGATCGAACTCGCAGGTCAGGGCAAGCAGGCGCACTGGAACGTGGTGGGCAAGAACTTCCGCGACACACACCGGATCCTCGACGAGATCATCGAGGCGGCTCGTGAGTTCAGCGATCAGGTTGCTGAGCGCATGCGTGCCCTCCACGGCATCCCGGACGGTCGCAGCGACACGGTATCGGAGACGACCACGCTGCCGGCGTTCCCCAACGGCGAGATCCTGACGACCGACGTCATCGACCTGGTCACGGAAAGACTCGAGGCTGCAGTGCACACCATGCGCGAGGTCCATGACGAGGTCGATGAGGAAGACCCGACCAGCGCCGACATCCTGCACGCCGTCATCGAGAAGCTCGAGCAGTTCGCCTGGATGGTGTCGGCCGAGAACCGCAAGCCGGCCGCGAAGTAGTCTGTCGCGCTGCTCAGCGCACGCGTCCGCGACCGAAGATCAGCCACAGGATCGAGCCGAGGATGCTGAGGAAGAACGCGACCAGGATCCACAGCAGCTTGCCGCCGAAGCCGTGGTTCTTGTTGTTCACGATCGAAACGACCGTGATGATGAAGACGACCAGGGCGATGAGGGCGCCGACGCCGCCGGTGATGGGATCCATGCCCATACAGTAACGAGCGTGACCTTCGATGTGGCAGCGCTCCGCGCCGAGTTCCCGTCCCTCGCTTCCGGCATCGCGCATTTCGACGGACCGGGCGGGACGCAGACTCCGCGTGTCGTCGGCGAAGCGATCTCGCGCACGCTCACCGGTCCGCTCTCCAATCGTGGCGGGGGCAACCCGTCGGAGCAGAACGCCGAGGATGCCGTCGCGGCGTTCCGCTCGGCCGCCGCAGACCTGGTGGGCGGCGATCCGCGCGGGATCGTCTACGGGCGCAGTGCGACGCAGCTGACATATGACTTCTCCCGCCACCTCGCGAAGGGATGGGGCGCCGGGGACGAGATCGTCGTCACCCGCCTCGATCACGACTCCAACATCCGGCCATGGGTCCAGGCGGCCGAACACGTCGGCGCGACGATCCGATGGATCGACTTCGACCCTGCGACGGGGGAACTCGATCAGGCGAGCATCGCGGCCGCGATCACCGAGCGCACGCGGCTCGTGGCCGTGACCGCGGCATCCAATCTGCTCGGCACGAAGCCCCCGCTGCGGGCTATCGCCGATCGCGCTCACGCCGTCGGAGCTCTCGTCTACGTCGACGGCGTGCACTATACGGCGCACGCGCTGGTGGATGTGGCTGCGCTGGGCGCCGATTTCTTCATATGCTCCCCGTACAAGTTCCTCGGGCCGCACTGCGCGTTCCTCGCTGCTGCTCCTGAGCTTCTCGAGACGATCGCGCCCGACAAGCTCGCGCCGTCGACGAACGAGGTGCCCGAGCGGTTCGAGTTCGGCACTCTGCCCTACGAGACGATGGCCGGCGTCTCGGCGGCGATCGACTTCCTCGCAGCGATCTCGCCAGGTGACGCGACGTCCCGTCGCGGCCGGCTCACCGCATCGCATCACGCCATCCAGGAGCACGAGCTGCGGTTGCAGGTGGCGCTCGAGAGCGGGCTCGCAGACCTCGGCGATGCCGTCGTCGTTCACTCGCGCGCAGCCGAGCGCACCCCGACGCTCTCGATGACCCTGCCCGGACGGCGCACCTGGGACGCCTACGTCGCCCTCAACGAGCTGGATGTGCTCGCGCCGGCGAGCGACTTCTACGCGTACGAGGCATTCCGCGCTCTCGCGACCGACGACGACGGCGCGCTCCGGCTGGGCATCGCGCCCTACACCGACCACCGCGACATCGAGCGGGCGCTCGAGGGGCTCGCGGCGTACCTGCGCAGCTAGACGGGCGACGACGGATAGCGCGGCACGTGCACACGCTGCGTGAGGCGGTACCCCAGGAGCGCGGCCAGGCCGGCGAGCAAGATGGCGACCAACCCGGCGCTGACGCCGATGACCACGGACACGATGAATGACCCGCCCACGAGAGCGCTGATCGTGCCCGCGAGGAGGCCGGTGATGCCGCCGTTCACGATGGTCAGGAACATCGACGCCGACGCGAACACGATGTTCCTGCGAACCGCGAACGGATAATACGTGGCCCACGCGCCTTCGGAATCGTCGTGCGCCGAGACGATGAACTCGGCCTCCACTTCGGGATCCAGCGCGGCGTAGGCGCCCCGGATGCGGTTCATCGCGAGCACATACACGATGTCCTCGGCGTCGGCATTCGCCTGCCGGGTGAGCGTCACGATCCCCAGGAGCACCACACCGCCGAGCGCACACACGGCGATGACGAAGAAGTCATGACTGAACTCGATCGCCTGGGCGACGAGGCCGAGGCTGACGAGCACCGCACTCGCGGCCGTCAAGTAGAGCCCCTGCCGCACGAGGATCTCGGCTTGGGTCGACCCCCGTTGCGCCTGCAGGCTCGCGTGCTCGGCTGTGAGCATGCTCACCCGCCGCGCGAGCTCGGCATCCGTCGGATTCCTGTTGGCCACGTGACCATTGTGGTCCAGGTGTCAACACGATCGCCCAGGTTTCTGCAATCGTAGGGTTCGCAACCCGAAGGAGTCGTATGAGAGTCGCAGCCAGGCGCGAAGCCGGAATGGGTGGCGAGCGCCGGGTGGCGATCACCCCCGAGACGGTCGCCCAGTACAGGGCCGTCGGCCTCACGGTCACGATCGAGCCGGGTGCCGGCGTCGCGGCTGGGCATCCCGACGCCGACTACAAGAAGGCCGGCGCGACGGTCGGTGCCGTCGACCTGGCAAAGGTGGATGTGCTCGCGCACGTGAGCCCGGTCTCGGTCGCGCTGGCCAAGAAGCTGAAGCCGGGGGCGATCACGGTGGGCCTTGCCGCGCCGGGCAGCGACCCCACCGCGACAGCCGCCCTGCGGGACCGCAAGGTCACCACCTTCGCGCTCGAGCTGCTGCCACGCATCTCGCGCGCACAATCCATGGACGCCCTCACATCTCAGGCGCTTGTGGCCGGCTATCGCTGCGTGCTCGAGGCGGCGACTCGCTTCCCGCGGTTCTTCCCCCTGTACATGACCGCGGCCGGCACCATCCCGCCCGCCAAGGCGCTCGTGCTCGGCGCGGGCGTGGCGGGACTCCAGGCGATCGCGACGGCCAAGCGGCTGGGAGCGAAGGTCTCGGCCTACGACGTGCGCGCCGCATCCGCCGACGAAGTCGCCTCGATGGGTGGCACGTTCATCACCCTCGATTTGGACGCCGCGGCCGATGCCGCCGGTGGCTACGCGAAGGAGCTGGCGGCGGACCGCTCGAAGCTCCAGCAGGAGAAGCTCGCCCCGCACGTCGCGGAGGCCGACATCATCATCACGACGGCGGCCATCCCCGGGAAGCCGGCGCCGAGGCTGATCACCGCCGCCGCCCTGAAGGGGATGCGCGCCGGATCGGTGATCGTCGACCTGGCGGCCGAGTCCGGCGGCAACGTCGCCGGTAGCAAGCCCGGCGAGGACGTGCTCGTGAAGGTGGACGGCGGCACCGTCACCATCGTCGGGATGAAGGACGCCGCATCCCGGATGCCGGTCGACGCCTCCCGCCTTCTCGCCAAGAACATCGCCAACTTCGTGTCGCTCATGACTGCGGACGGCACGGTCTCACCCGACTTCGAGGACGAGGTCGTCGCGAGCGCCTGCATGACCCGCGACGGAAAGGACGCCCGCTAGTGGACGCCATCACCACCCTCACCGTGCTGGTGCTCTCGGTCTTCGTCGGATTCGAGGTCGTGTCGAAGGTGTCGAGTACCCTGCACACGCCGCTGATGTCGGGCGCGAACGCGATCCACGGAATCATCCTGGTGGGCGCGATCATCGTCGCCGGGCAGGCGGAGAGCCCGCTGGTGCTGGTGATCGCCCTCATCGCGGTGCTGCTGTCGACCGTCAATCTGGTGGGCGGCTTCGTCGTCACCGACCGGATGCTCGAGATGTTCGGAAGGCGGCGCAAGTGAACCTGCTCTCACCCGAGTGGGCCGCCGGCCTGTACCTCGTCGCCGCCGTCTGCTTCATCCTCGCGCTGAAGGGACTCAGCTCACCGCGCTCGGCCCGCCGCGGCAACCTGGTCGGCGCGTTCGGCGCCCTGATCGCGGTCGTGACCGTGTTCCTCTCGATGCACCTCGAGAATCTGCCGTGGATCCTGCTCACCATCGTCGTGGGCTCGGCGATCGCCGCGCCCATCTCGCGGGTGGTCAAGATGACGCAGATGCCGCAGCTGGTCGCGCTCTTCAACGGCGTCGGCGGCGGCGCGGCGGCGCTCGTCGCGTTGCTCGAGCTTCCGCACTCGGATTCGCCGTGGTCCGGCCTCGCCATCGCCTTCACGGTGCTCGTCGGCGCGATCTCGTTCTCGGGCTCATGCATCACCTTCGCCAAACTTCAGGAGCTGATGCCGACCCGGCCGATCACCTTCCCGGGTCAGCCCATCGTGATGGGGCTCGTCCTCGCCGGGGCGCTCGTCAGCGGCGGATTCGTGATCGCGACGCATTCGCTCGTCGCGCTGCTGGTCCTGCTCGGATTGGGACTGGTCACCGGAGTGCTGCTGGTGCTTCCCGTCGGCGGCGCCGATGTGCCGATCGTCATCTCGCTGCTGAACGCGTTCACCGGCGTCACCGTAGCCGCATCCGGTCTCGTGCTCGGCAACGTCCTGCTGCTGGTCGCCGGCACCCTGGTCGGCGCGTCCGGAACGATCCTGACCCGCGCGATGGCCGCCGCGATGGGGCGCAGCCTGACGGGCATCATCTTCGGCGCCTTCCGAGGCGGCTCGACCGCCGGCTCGACCGAGGTCTCCGACCGGCCGGTCCGCTCCTCGACGGCCGAGGACGTGGCCATCCTGCTCGGCTACGCACAGAGCGTGATCGTCGTTCCGGGCTACGGACTCGCGGTCGCGCAGGCCCAGCACGTGATGGCAGAGCTTGCCACCACCCTCGAGGCGAAGGGCATCTCGGTCGAGTTCGGCATCCATCCCGTCGCCGGGCGCATGCCGGGTCATATGAACGTGCTTCTCGCCGAGGCGAGTGTGCCCTACGAGGTGCTCGAGGAGATGGACGAGATCAACCCGAAGTTCAAGACCGCCGACGTGGTGCTGGTCGTGGGCGCGAACGACGTGGTCAACCCGGCCGCGAAGACATCGCCGGGCTCGCCGATCTACGGGATGCCGATCCTGGATGTGGCGGCCGCCAAGCAGGTCGTCTTCCTCAAGAGGTCGATGCGCCCCGGTTTCGCCGGGATCGAGAACGAGCTGCTCTACGAACCGCAGACGACGCTGCTCTTCGGCGACGCGAAGGAGACGCTGACCAAGGTGCTCACATCGGTGAAGGGGCTTTAGAGGAGGGTCCATGGACGCGACGCAGTGCAAGGCAGCTCTCGCCGAACTGGCGCGCCTCGACCCACCGCACACGATCTTCGGCGGTGTCGCCAACGATCTCGTTCTGTATGGCGACATCGTCCGCGACCACGGCGACGTCGATGTGCTCGTCATGCGCCCTGACGTATCGGGGGTGCTCGCGGCACTCGGGCGTATCGGTTTCGGCCCGCCGGTGGTCTATTTCGAGGAGGTGCGGGGTCTTCCGTTGGTGGTCGGCACCCAGAAGGGCGCATCCCAGATCGAACTCGGGGTGTTCGATGAGGACGAGGCCGGAGACGTGTACTTCGTGCTCAAGGGCGAGGCGCAGGGCTTCCATCGCATCTATCTGCCGGCCGGAGCGACCGACAACCCGCCGATCGAGGTCGACGGCCTCGAGGTCCGCACGGTCACTCCACTCGCTCTGTTCCACATCACCGCCGGACTGGATGCGACCGGCAGCTTCGGACCGCTGCGACCGAAGGACTTGACGGCCAGGGCGGAGTTCCAGCGCACGCTCCTCGCAGACGCCGATCCCGGGATCCTGGTTCCGCGCGTTGAGCCGGTTCCGCCGCCGGTGGCGCTCTGACCCCTGGCCGGTCGGCTCAACCCAGCCTGATCCCGCGGTTCGCCATGAACGGCACCGGGTTCGCGAGTTGCCCGTTGACGCGGATCATGAAGTGCAGGTGGCATCCCGTCGAGGCGCCGGTCGACCCGATGCGTGCGATCTGCTGGCCGGCCGACACGCTCTGGCCGTATCCGACGAGGATGCCGCCGGACCTGATGTGCCCGTAGCCCGACGACGTGCCGTCGCCGTGATTGATCTGCACGTAGTTGCCGAGCGTCCCGTTCCAGCCCGCGTAGGTCACGACCCCGGCGTGGACGGCGTCGATCGGCGCGCCACATCCCATCCCGGCGAGGTCCGTGCCGTTGTGCATGCGCCAGTAGTGGTAGATGGGGTGATACCGCATCCCGTACCCGCTCGAGATGTAGCCGCCCGACGGGCGCGCCCAGCCGGCCGAGTTCGCGCCGTTCGCCGCCGCCGCCGCCTCGGCCGCGGCGCGCTCGGCCGCTTCACGGGCCTTGCGGGCGGCCTCACGTGCCGCCACGCCTGCCCGGTAGTCCTTCTCCGTGGCCTGGCGCTTCTCGACCAGCACCGACAGCTGCGCCTTCAGCTCGGCCTGGTGGTCCTGCTGCTCGGCGAGGGCCTCGTCGGCCGCGACGGTCGCCGCCTGGGCCGCCGCCAGTGCCTCCTCGGCCAGCCCCTGCAGCTCGTCGCGCTTCTCGCGGGCGATGGTCGCCTGGGCGGCCAGCGACTCCGCGGAGTTCTGCAACTGGAACGCCTCGGTGTACAGGGCGTTGGACTGCTCCGTGAGGCGGTCCATCGTCTCGAGCCGGAAGAGGAACGAGTCGGCGCCGGTCGAGTTCTCCCCGAGCAGGCTGGCGATGAGATCGCCATCTCCGGCGCGCGCAAGCATCGCCAGCAGCCGCGATGCCTGCCGCTTCGCGATGTCGGCCTCCTCTCGGGCCGCATCGGCCTGCGTGACAAGTTCGGCCGTGACCATCACCTGCACGTCGAACGCTTCCTGGGCGGCCTCGTACGCCTCGCCCTTCGCGATCTCGTCGGCGTGTGCCTGAGCCAGCGCGGTCTCGAGTTGCGCGAGCAGCGCGGTGATCGCCGCCACCTGGCGCTTCGTCGCGGCCTCGCTGTTACGCGCAGCGGTGACCTCAGACCAGGTCGGGTAGTCGATCCGGGATGCGGCGAAGGCTCCTGTGGGTCCGGAGAGCAGGGGCGCGACGAGGGCTGCAACCGCGACGACCACGACGAACGCGTTCGCGAACGCGCGCGCACGGAAGCGCTGCCCCCCGTTTTCGAGCCCCACCCGGTCCTCCTTCAACCTTCAGTTGAGGGTAGGGGAGACACGGTCCAGAACAGGGTGCGACACGACGCCCCAGCCCTAGACTGACGGGCACCTCAACAAAGGAGTTGTAAATGGCAAAAGTCTCCATCTCACGACGCGCAGCATCCGGCATCGCCCTCATCATCGCCGGAGCTCTGGTGGTGCTGGCAGCGATCCTGCCGCTGCTCAACGTCTCCGTCTCCTGGCTGGGCGCGATAGCCTACGCCGCAATCGCGGTCGCTCTGGGGATCCTCGGGTTCGGCGCCGTCAACAACACGGTCGCGAAGATCTCCCTCATCGCTGCGGCAGTCGGCTGGGCGTTGCTGGCCCTGAACGGGCTCGGCATCGCGCTTCCTGGGGTGCTCGTCACCATCGCCGCGATCGTCGCCGGAGTCGGTGGTCTCATCGGGGCCATCGTGCTGTACGTCGGCAAGGAGATCACCAACATGGCCGCTGTCGCGTTCATCGTCGCGACCGCGCTCGGCCTGCTCGTCCTGCTGGCCACGCCGTTGGGTGTCTACGCGCTCGATGCCAGCCTGTCGCTGGTGCTGGTCATCCTGTTCGGCGTCGCCCTCATCGTGACGGGCGTTCTGTTCCGTCGCGTCGGACCCCGCTAACAACCCGGCTGCTCTGGCCGGTCAATGCCGACCGGCCAGAGCGCTGAGGCTCAGGGCTTGCGGGCGTGGATGCGCTCGATCGTCCCGAGCTTGCGTCGCTCGCTCTCGACGATCTCGAGGCCGGCGCTCTTCACGGTCGCGAGATGCCGCCGCGTGAGATGGTCACCGGCAGCCGGGATGCTGACGCGCTCTACCAGCCACTGCCCGGCCGCGACCGGAGGCCAGCTGCTGCGGATGTGATCGAGCAGCAGAAGCCGGCCCCCCGGCGCCAGCACCCGTTTCATCTCGCCGATCGCCGAGACCGGGTCGGGGATCGAGCAGAGCGCCAGCGCCGTGACGACGGTGTCGAACGACTCGTCATCGAACGGCAGCTTCTGCGCGTCGCCGACCGTGAGTTCGACCTCACGCCCGAGGTCGGTCGCTCTCTTCTTCGCGAGCGCGAGCATCACCGGGCTCAGGTCGATCCCGGTGAGCGTCACGTCATCCGGATAGAAGGGCAGGTCGCGCCCGGTGCCCACCGCGACCTCGAGCACTCGCCCGCGAGCGCGGGACGTGACCCATTCGCGGCCATCCTCGATGAACGTGCGCTCGAACCATCCCATGCCGTCGTCGTAGCGGGGCGCTGCTTTGTCCCAGACCCGACGGGCCCTGGCGTTCCGATCGGCGCTCATGGGACCTCAATGCCGAAGCTGCGCGCCCGTGGTCTCGTCATCCGGGTCGCCGACCGGCACCGACTCTTCGTTGCCGAGGTATTGCTTCGAGAGGAGCCCGTACGACCTGGTGAAGAAGGCGCCGATCGCCGCGAGCACCATCACCAGGCCCGCGACCAGGAACACGAGTGCGATGCCTCGTGCCTCCCCGTCGCCGAGCAACCAGCCGAGCGCATCCTTCCCGGCATCGGAATCCATGTACGGGATGATCAGGAACTGCGCGATCGGGGCGATGAGGAACGCGGTGATCGGGGCGGCGGCCGACTCGAACGCCGCCGCGAACCCGAAGACCCGGCCCTGTGTCTTGAAGGGCACGACCTTCTGGATGACGGTCTGCTCGGCCGCCTCGACCGCCGGGATGATCGTCATGTAGAGCAGGATCCCTGCCGCATAGAGCCACCAGAACTCGCGGATCGTGAACAGCGCTCCGAGCAGGCCCATCACGATGACGAGCAGCAGCATGGTGCGGATCGGGTTGCGGCCCAGCCCGAACTTGGCGATCAGCAGCCCGCCGATGATGAACCCCGTCGACGTGACGCCGAGCACGATCCCCCAGATCTCGACAGGGAACAACTCGAGACCGTAAGGATCCATCAGCGCCATGTAGACGCCGCCGATGAAGTTGTTGAACGTGGAGAAGATGATGAGCGCGAAGAGGCCGGTCGCGGCACGCACAGCGGTCCAGCTGCCGCGGAAGTCAACGATGGGTGCGCGGTCGCCCTCTTGCTGCGGCTTCTCCTCCGGGATGCGCAGGAACGTGAGGTGGACGAATGCGGCGGCCGACGCGACGATCGCGATCAACAGCGTCCACCCCATCCCGAGCAGTCCGATGGAGAGCCCGCTGAACACGCTCGTCACGAGGAAGGCGAGGCCCTGTACGGTGCCGACCATGCCGTTCGCGTTGGCGTGCTTGTCTTGCGGCACGAGCAAGCGTGACGGTCGTCGAGAGCGCGATGTTGCGCATGTTCTCGATGACGGCGCCGAACAGGATGATGCCGGAGAAGATCCAGAACATGGGGCCGCCGAGGTCGAGGAGCGCCGACTCGGGGAAGAGCAGGTAGAGCGTTCCCGCGATGCCGAACGCCACCAGGGTCACTATCCCGGCGAACAGCATCACCAGGTGCTTGCGGTGCCGGTCGACGATCGTGCCGAACACCATCGAGAAGATGGCGACGAGCAGCATGTACGCGCCGCCGATGATGCCCGTCGCGAGCACCGACCTGGTCTCGATGTAGACCCAGAACGTCAGCGCGAACCAGAGGTAGCTGGTCGTGACGTTGGCGGCGGCCGTGTTGACGAGCACCTGCATGAACGTGCGCATTCCGCCCGGGGGCGGGGTGTGCGCCGTGTTCTTCGTGGATGCTGCGTCGTCGCTCGTGGCCATGTGTACAACGTACACATGCGGTCAGACATCGTTCCGGAGTATCGCGTGGTGACGCCCGCCGGGATCTCGGCCCGACGGGCGCCGTCGTCGCCTACGCGACCTGCAACGGGGGGCCGCCAGGTCGTCGGCGTTCCCATTCGCTCCCGCGCGACCGAGGCTGGCCGAACTTCGGCGAGAACCGCCGCTTCATGTTCGGGACACGGAGAGCGCCGCGCTGTGGCCGACGGAGGGGACGCGGGTTGCCAGACGAAGTGATCACGCTCTCACCTCCTTGCGATCCGTCGCCGATGCCACCGAGATCTTCCGCGGCTTGGCGCGCTCGGCCATCGGTACGATCACCGAGAGGACGCCGTTCGCGTAGTTCGCGGTGATCCGCTCCACGTCGACACCGTCGCCGAGCGTGAACTGGCGCATGTAGCTCCCATACGGGCGCTCGTGCACCATCCACTTCACGTCCTCGTCGACAGGCTGCCGCTCGGCCCGGATCGTGAGCAGTTGGCCATCGACATCGAGGTCCACGCTGTCGGGATCGATGCCGGGGAGGTCTGCGCTCAGCACGTACTGATCGCCGTTGCGAAACAGATCCACGGGCATCAGCCGAGGAGTTCGAGCTGTATCGAAAACGCTGGACGCGAGGCGGTCGAACTGGCTCAGCACATCGAACGGATTGGACATGATCAATCTCCTTTCGTGTCGTTAAGGTGGCGTACGCCACGCTTCTGATTTAGCACTCGCACAAGGAGAGTGCCAGGAGTCTCCAGCATTTTTGCAGCATGGCGGAAGCGCACTCTGAGCTTCGGAGTGCAGCGACTGCAACCGGGCGACATTCACGCCGAGACGGGACCTAGGAGATCGGGGACGCTGACAGGAAGCCGCCGACGGCCTTCTCGACCGCGAGCGGGAACAGTCTGAGCTGGGCCAGATCGACCCATTCGTCGATGGAGTGGAGGCCTCCGCCAGCAGGTCCGCAGACGACGGTGGGGATGCCGGCCTCCTGCCACAGCGCCGACTCCATCCAGTAGGGAGCCCCGGTGCGTGACGGGACGCCGGCGCCGGATGTCGTGAGTGCCGAGCTCAGGTGCGACATGAGTTCGTCGGCCGGCCCGGTCTCCTCGACCTGCCAGGCGCCACGGGAGATCACCGCATCGACTGTCCATCTCAGCTCCGCTGGCGCACCCAATCCATCGATCAGCATGCGCAACTCGTCGACTCCCGCACTCGGCGACTCGCCGGGGAGGGTCCTCCGCTCGATCGTGACCTCTGCATGCGCGGCCACCATGAACGGGGCGACACCCGCGCGGGCGACGGTCGCCATCAGCGAGGGATGCGAAAGGAGCGGATGCGGCGGGGTTCGGCGCAGAGCTTCGTCGTGCCGAGAGACGGCAACGAGCAGTTCCCCAGCCAGGGCATCACATCCACCCCTTCTCGGGCTGCGAGGAATGCGCGGCGCGCCCAGCCAGGCCGACCCTCACGACTTCATAGCCCCGGTGGGCGACCGCGAGATCGAGCCAGGTCGGCTCGGCGATGAGGCAAGCGTCCGGCTTCTCGACGCCGATGTCCAGCGAATCGAGAACAGCGGCCGCGCCGACGCTTCCGTCCTCCTCGTCGGACACGAGGGCGACGACGAGCCTTCCGGGAACGTCCGCTGCAGCAAGCCGCTCGCCCGCGATGATGAGACCGGCGAGGCCGCCCTTCATGTCACTGGTCCCGCGACCGTACATGCGGTCGCCGTCGATCCGCGCCGAGAACGGCTGGGTCATCCCCTCGATCCCGACGGTGTCGAGGTGGCCGTTCAGCACCACCGACCTGCCGTGGCGCGAACCTCGGTGAACAGCAATGACGCTTGGTCGCCGGTCGTCGGACCAGTCACGAGGCTGACATCGAAGCCGGCGCCCGAGAGCCGGTCCGCGACGTACGCGGCGATCTCCGCCTCGCCGGGAGCGCCGGCGCAAGGCTGGGGCTGACGGAGTCGATCGCGACCAGGCTGCGGGTGAGGTCGACGACGTCGCGGCCGACGTCAGTGGGACTCACGGCTGACCTTGTCTCCGCTCGAGCCGACCAGGAAGTCGAGGTCGGCGCCGGTGTCGGCCTGCATGACGTGGTCGACGTAGAGCTTGGCCCACCCGCGCACCGGGGCCGCGTACGCCGCCGCGCTCGTGGCACTCTGGGCTCGCGCGGCGCAGCTCCTCGTCGCTGACGTCGACATGCAGTCGGCGTCCCTCGACGTCGACGTGGATGATGTCGCCGGTTCTGACGAAGGCCGAGCGGACCGCCGGCCGCGGCCTCCGGGGCGACGTGCAGGATGACCGTGCCGTATGCGGTGCCGCTCATGCGCGCGTCGCTGATGCGCACCATGTCGCGCACGCCCCGCCTCGAGCAGCTTCCGCGGAAGCGGCATGTTGCCGACCTCCGGCATGCCGGGGTAGCCGCGCGGCCCGCAGCCGCGGAGCACGAGCACGGAGTCGGCGGTGACGTCGAGGCCGGGGTCGTCGATGCGGGCGCTGCAGTCCTCGATCGAGTCGAAGACGACGGCCGGGCCGACGTGGTGCAGCAGCTCGGGCGTCGCCGCCGACGGCTTGATGATCGCCCCGCCGGGCGCGAGGTTGCCGCGCAGCACGGCGATGCCGGCATCCGCCATCAGCGGCGCGTCGCGCGGCAGGATGACGGCGTCGTCGTACACGGGCTGGTCGACCAGGTAGTCCACGAGTGGCGCCCCGTCACGGTGATCGGCTCGGGATGCAGCATGTCCTTCACCTGTGACAGCAGCGCGAGCACGCCGCCGGCGCGGTGGAGGTCGTCCATCAGGAACTCGCCGCTCGGCTGAAGGTTCGCCATCACGGGGACACCGGCTCCCGCCGCATCGAAGTCGTCGAGCGTGAGGTCGATGCCGAGCCGGCCGGCGATCGCCAGCAGGTGGATGACCGAGTTCGTCGAGCCGCCGACCGCCGCCACCGCGACGATCGCGTTGAGGAACGAGTCGCGGGTCATGATGTCGCTCGGCTTGCGGCCCGCGGTCGACCATGTCGACGATCAGCCGGCCGGTCTCGTGCGACATCGAGAGCAGCCGCGCGTCGGCCGCGGGCGTCCCCGCGAAGCCGGGGATCGTCATCCCGAGCGCCTCGGCGACGACCGCCATGGTCGACGCGGTCCCCATCGTGTTGCAGTGGCCCTTGCCGCGGATCATCGACTGCTCGGAGGCGATGAACTGACCGTTCGTGATCGTGCCCGCGCGCGCCTCCTCGCTGAGCCGCCACACGTCGGTGCCGCAGCCGAGCGCCTCGCCGCGGAAGTAGCCGGTCAGCATCGGCCCGCCGGGCACGACCACCGCGGGCAGGTCGACGGACGCCGCGGCCATCAGCAGCGCCGGGATCGTCTTGTCGCACCCGCCGAGCAGCACGAGCCCGTCGACCGGGTTGGCGCGGAACATCTCCTCCATCGCCATCGCGGCCAGGTTGCGCCAGAGCATCGCGGTCGGCTTCACCTGGGTCTCGCCGAGGGACACGACCGGGAGGTTGTAGGGCACGCCGCCCGCCTCCCAGATGCCGTTCTTCACGCTGCTCTGCCACCTCGTTCAGGTGCATGTTGCACGGGGTCAGATCGGATGCGGTGTTCGCGATCGCGATCTGCGGCTTGCTTCCGTCCAGCGAATCGGGCGGGTTGCCGCGCCGCATCCACGCCCGGTGGATGTAGGCGTTGCGGTCGTCACCGGCGTACCACTCGGCGCTGCGGAGGTCGTTCACTCGTGCGCGCCTCTCTCCACGGTCGGCCAGTACCATTCCGAATAATGGCACAGCACGAGGAGCAGGTCTGATGCGCGCGCTCGTGGTCACCGCCCCGCACGAGGCCGAGGTCCTCGAGGTCCCCGAGCCCGAGGCAGGGCCGGGCGAACTGCTCGTCGAGGTCGAACGCGTCGGGATCTGCGGCACCGACGTCGAGCTCTACACGGGCGAGATGGCGTACATCGACGACGGCTTCATGCACTTCCCGATGCGACTCGGGCACGAGTGGACCGGTCGCGTCGTCGCCGCCGGGTCTCCGGATGACGACGGCTGGGTCGGCAAGCGCGTCACGGGCGACACCATGCTCGGCTGCGGCCGGTGCGAGTACTGCATCGCCGGGCATCCAGCACGTCTGCCCGACGCGGTTCGAGGTCGGCATCCGGGACGGGTGGGACGGGCGCGCTCGCCGAGCAGGTGCTGGTGCCCGACGCGGTTCGCGCTACGCGATCCCCGAGCACGTGAGCCTCGCAGCGGCGGCACTCGTCGAGCCCGGCGGCAACGCGCCTGCGCGCTGCGCAGGCCGCCGCACGTCGAGCCCGGTCACCGCGTGCTGGTGCTCGGGTCCGGGACGATCGGTCTGCTCGCCGCGCAGTTCGCGCTCGCAGCCGGGGCCGAGGTGCACGTGGCCGGCAAGCGGGAGGGCTCGCTCGCCCTGGCACGGTCGCTCGGCGTGCAGCACACCACGACGCTCGACGACGTCGCCGCGAGCGACGAGAGCCGGTTCGACTCGGTCATCGAGGCGACGAGCGTCGACGACCATGCCCGCGCTCGCCGTTCGCCTCGCGAAGCCGGCCGGCCGCGTCGTCTACATCGGGCTCTCGACGGGACCGAGCCTGGTCGACAGCCGTGTCATCGCGCTGAAGGACATCACCGCGGTCGGCATCCTGTCGGCGTCCCCCGGCCTGGCCGGCGCGATCGAGAGCTTCGCCAGCGGCGCGGTGGTCCCGGATGCCATCGTCAGCGAGGTGATCTCGCTGGAGGACGTGCCGTCCCGGCTGGAGGGTCGGCGCGGGGATGGACGCCGGGCCGGGCCCGAAGGTGCACGTCGACCCGCGTTGAGTACCGGAGTACCCTCGTCCGCAGGAGGAGCCATGACGGACGCCACCGATATCGAGCGCTACCGGAACTTGTGCGCATCGCACCGAACGAGTCGATCGAGGTCGTTCACGAGGAGGCGTTCGGCCGGCTCAGCCAGCCGCAGCGCGAGGAGATGTTCGAAGTCCTCGACGCGAGCGCGGCCGGCGACGACGAGCGGCCCGGCCGATCCGTCACCGACGGCCCTCGCCCAAGGCGGCGGCGGCGCAGGAGAGGGCGCACCCCGGCTCGCTCGGGCGTCTGTTCGCAGGCAGGAGCGACGAAACCGACCCGACCAGCGGGCTCTTCACGACATTCGTCGCGTTCGCGATCGGCTCGCAGCTTTCGTTCGCTCTGCTCGCCAGCACCCCGTTTCCGGGCCCGGGCGCGGAGGGCGTCGACGATGGTCAGCCCGGCTTCATCGATCCGGGCTTCGAGGGCTTCGACGGCGGATTCTGACCTGACTCCGGCCGCCAAAGTCGAGACTCAGGCCGTGCTGGACTCCAGCATCGGTACCGGGGTGAGCAGTAGACGGCCGATCCGGGCGTGGCGGTCCATGCGCCTGCTCAGCACGTGGATGTACCCGGCGTCGACGGCGAACGGGGCGCCATCGTGACCGCGGATGGTGAGAGACTCCCCTGCCGCGCCTGTGAAGGACACGATCGCCGTCTGATCGACGATGTCGCGGTTCAGTTCGAAGAGATGCGATGCGAACTGATTCCACGTCGCGAGATCGCCGGCGCCGTTCGCTTCGGTCTGGCTCAGAAGATACGCGGTCTTACGGAGCTGCTCGGAGGCGATGAGCAGTCGACCGAGGCTGCGTGCGAGGTCCGGTGACGGTTCGCCTGCGCCGCGACGGGCGGAGTGCGCGCCCACGTCAGAACCCCGTCGTGAGCAGGGCGGCTCCCCAGATCGCGATGACCAACGAGGCGGTACCGCTGACGATCGCGACCACGACGGGGAGGCGGGAGTGTGTCCGATGAACCGGGTGTGTGCTCATGCCCACAAACTAAGACGTGACGGCGGCGCGACGCGGGGTCTGGCGCGATCGGAGACGTTGTGCTAGGGCTCGGGGATCACGCGCATTCCCGCGGTCGTGTTCGCCGCATCGATGAGCAGTTCCAGCCAGGCGCGGTTGATCTCGGGGCGCTCGTCCGCGTAGCGGAAGTGCAGCGTGCTCGACGGGTTGATCCAGATCGTGCTGCGGCCGCCGTCCGCCTCGTCGAGAGTCAGGGCGAATCCCTCGTTACGGCGGAGCTTCGCCAGAGTCACCATCTCGAAGTGCGCGAGGATGCGGTCGTCGATGTCGAACGTCGAAACCGCCGCGTACAGCAACTGGCCCATGGTGGTCGCCATCCTACGGGTTACCCTGTGAGAGCCGGCGGTCGACGCCGGCAGACGAGGAGCGTGCTCGTGTCCATGATCCACCGGCTCACGGTCGACGGACGAGACTACTTCCTGCCGGATCCGGTAACGGAACTTCGCGCGAAGATTCTCGAGGCGGTCAAGGCGGGTGGCGGCTACGTCAACGTCCCGCCGTTGCGTGGCGGACCCGGTATCGACATCCTGTTCTCGCCCGGCATGCCGGTCGTCTGGACGCAGATCGACGTGGGCACTGACGCGGATCAGCCGACCGGGCCGGCCGAAGGCGAGTTCCCGGCAGAGATTTGATACTCGGGATTCACCGTCGAGCGATGAGCTCGGCGAACTGTGGTTCCGGCATCGGACGTCCGAACAGGTACCCCTGCGCTCGGTGACAGCGCAACAGCTCGACGCGTCGGCGTTGTTCTGGAGTCTCGACCCCTTCGGCTACAACCCGTACCCCGATTTCGTGGGCGTGCTCGACGATGTCGATCAGGGTGCCGTACGCCGCATCTGATTCATCCTGAACGAGTGAGACGTCGATCTTGAGTTCGGTCGCCGGCAGCGCGTCGAGACGTTCGAGCGACGAGAACCCGCGGGGAAAGTCATCGATCGAGATGCCCAGACCCAGATCGCGCAGGTCGCGCAGGCTGGCAGCGACTGCGGGCACGTCGGAGATCTCCCCCGTCTCGGTGATCTCCATGATCACCGTGTTCGCCGGCAGGCGCCCCTCCCTCAGTTTCCTCGTGAGGTGCCGACTCAATGCCTGGCCCTCGAGCTGCGAGGCTGACACGTTCACCGCAACCTGCAGTGCGTGCCCTGCTGAATGCCACGACTCAGCGCAACGCCACGCCTCGTCGACCATGAAGAGGCCCAGTTCGTCGATGAGGCCGTGCTCCTGCGCGGCCGGGATGAAGAGATCGGGTGTCAGCACCCCATGCTCGGGGTGGTTCCAACGGGCCAGCGCCTCGCCGGCCATGATGCGGCCGGAGTGCAGGTCCACCTGTGGCTGGAAGTACGCGACGAACTCCCTCCGGGCAACTGCTACAGCGAGATCGTCGACGAGGTCCATCGACCCATGCGTGCGTCCGACTCACGGGCAAAACCAGCATGAACAGATCGCCCCCGGTGCGCCTATACTGCGCGAGGCCCCCTTGTCGACCCCTTTTCAGACACCGGGCCGGCCCATAATCTGGGCGCACCCGAACCTTGGAGAAATCGTGACGAAGATCTCCGAAGGCGCGACGGACGTTCGCCGGCGCAACAACGTGCGAGAGAGCGGCAACCTTACCGGCCGGCCGATCATGTTCGCCCACGGATTCGGCTGCAGCCAGGAGGCCTGGCGCCTCGTGGCGCCTCGATTCGAAGCCGACCACCGCGTCGTCCTGTTCGATCATGTCGGTGCAGGTGCGTCGGATCTCGATGCGTACGACCGCTCCAAGTACGACTCGCTTCATGGCTACGCCGACGACGTGCTTGAGATCCTCGATCAGCTCGACCTGCACGACGTCGTGTTCGTCGGACACTCCGTCAGTTCGATGGTCGGGGTGCTGGCGGCCAATCGGGATCCGTCGCGCTTCGGAGCACTCGTGCTCGTCGGCCCCTCCCCGTGCTACGTGAACGACGGGACGTACGTCGGAGGCTTCGAACGGGCAGACATCGACGGACTGCTCGACTCCCTCGACGCCAACTACCTGGGATGGTCGCAGGCGATGGCGCCGGTGATCATGGGCAACCCCGACCGCCCCGAACTCAGCAAGGAATTGACCGACCTCTTCTGCAGTGTCGAACCCACCATCGCTCAGCAGTTCGCCAACGTCACGTTCCTCTCCGACAACCGGCGAGACCTCGCGTCGGTGACAGTGCCCACTCTCGTCGTGCAGAGCAGCGACGACCTCATCGCGCCGATGGTGGTCGGCGAGTACGTTCACGCGCAGATCCCGGGGAGCGCCCTGGTCGTGCTCGCATCGACCGGCCACATCCCGAATCTGTCCGGTCCCGAAGAACTGGCGTCTGCCATCCGGGCCTACCTGGAATGACGTCGACCCCCGAATCGTTCGAGGATCTCTACCTGAAAGCGCCGTTCGGCTACCTCTCCACCGATCTCGAGGGCGAGATCACCCAGGTCAACGAGACGCTGGCGCGTTGGCTCGGGATGACACGCGAACGCCTCCTGGGTACGGTCTTCGCCGACCTGCTCGACAAGGGAGGCCGGCTGTTCTACGAGACCCGTCAGCTGCCGGTGCTCCTGCTCCAAGGCAGGGTTCAGGAGGTGGCGCTCACCCTCGTGCGCGCAGACGGTTCTGCGCTGGCCGTGCTGGTGAACTCCGAGATCGTCATCGACGGAGCGGGCGCGCCGACGGGGGTGCGCACGGCGCTTCTGGATTCGTCGGAACGCCAGCAGTACGAGCGCATCCTGCTGGATGCGCGACGCCGCGCAGAGGTGTCCGAGTCGCGTATGCGCGTGCTGCAGACCTCGGCGTCCTCGTTCATCGCCGCCGACTCGGAGTTGGAGGTCGCCGAGCAGTTGGCCGAACGGGCGATCGAGGCGTTCGACGCGTCCTCGGCCGCTGTCTTCCTCCCGGACGCCGACGGCGTCCTCCGACCGGTCGCGGGCACCGTCCACGCCGCGAACCCCGGGGACCCGGTGTTGCTCGCCTTCTCCAGCGGCCAGCCTGTCCGCATCTCGAACCTGCAGGAGGCCGAAGAGCGCTTCCCGCAGTTGCTGGACCAGATGCACGAAAGCCGGACGGACGCCTTCATCGCGATTCCGATGGTCAACGACACCCAGGTGCTCGGGGTGCTGCTCTGCAGGTTCGGCCGGGCCCGCACATTCGACGAGGCCTCGGCGGAACTGCAATCCGCCTTGGCGCTGCAGGCGGGCCAAGTGATCGTGCGCCTCCGGTTGCAGGCAGAGCTGCGACGCATGGCACGACACGACCCGCTGACGGGCCAGGCGAATCGGCAGTGGCTGCACGAGCGCACGGAGAACGCGGTCGCCGTCGCGATCCGCACGGGCCGCCCGCTCGCCATCGTGTTCTTCGACCTCGACGGGTTCAAGGATGTGAACGACGAGCTCGGTCACGCCGTCGGCGACAACGTATTGCGTCAGGTCTCGGACCGCCTCAACGCCGCCGTTCGTGTCACCGATTTCACCGCTCGATTCGGAGGTGACGAGTTCGTCGTGGTCTGCGAAGACACGGATGCCGATAGCGCGGCGGCGGTCGCCGAGCGCATTCGCGCCTCGATCGGCGAGCCGATCGAGGGCGTGGGACTGCCGATCACCGCGAGCGTTGGCGTGGTGGCTCTGCCCTCGGCGGCGATCGGCGCGATCGATGTCGACGAACTGCTCGAGCGGGCGGATGCGGCGATGTACCTCTCGAAGAGCAACGGGCGCGACCGCGTCACGATAGACCGAGGCTAGGCTCGGACCGTGGGCACCATCACCTACGACTCGAAGCTGGTCGCGACGTTCGACGATCGCGTGCTCGCGCACCTGCAGGTGGTCATCTGGGCCAAGCTGCGGCGCGGCGAGCAGTTCTCCTTCACCTGGGTCGACTCCCAGCGAAGCGGATTGGGCCGCAGCTCCATCTGGATGAGCCCGTCGATCTCTGTGACCTTCGACTTCTACGGCAGCAAGATGCCGCTGCTGAACCCGCAATGGATCGAGGCCCTCACGAAGTCGGCGAACTCGGCAGCGGGGCTGCACGTCGTCCCCGAGCCGGACTGACGCGTCCGGGCGCCCAGCCGTTACTACTGCAGCATCGCCCGCATCTCGGCGATCGCCTCGTTCGGGTGGAAGTTGTCGGGATCCCGGATGATCTGCACCGCCGCACCCTGCAGGAACGCGATCACGATCGACGACATCACTGCCGCATCCACACCGCGCCGCAGCTCGACCCCGTCGAGCGCCGACTCGAAGGATCGACGGTAGTTCGAGAGCGCTTCGCGGATGCGGCCCCGGTAGAGATCGTCGCGCCGGGCGAAGTAGAACGTGAAGATCAGCTCGACGACCGGTGCCTGTCGCCGGAGCCCCTCCATCTCGGACGCGACCATGTCGCCGAGCTGACCGCGGCCGCTGTCGGGGGTGCGCAGGTCGCGCTCGGCGTCCAGGGTCCGCGCGAGCACCACATCCAGGAGCGCCAGCATCAGCCCGTCCTGGCTGCCGAAGGTCTGCCGGACCAGTGCGGGCGTCACGGCTGCGTGCTCTGCGACCTCGTCCGCGCTGACGGCGTCCAGTCCGTCGTCGGATGGCCAGGTCCATCGCGATGCGCACCAGGCGATTGCGGAGGTCGGGGGCGTCCTGGCGGGCACCCGCGACGGTCTGCGGGTAGCGCTCGATCTTCCAGCCGGTCTCCCGGCGAACGCGGACTGCTCTGCCTGTGGTCACCGCTCCAAGAGTAGTCGGGCTCCGAATCACCCTCGGTGCCAGACTGAGCACTACAGAGGGAGGCGATGTTGCCCATTCACCCGTGGCTCGCCGAGAAGTTCGAGCTGATCCGCGACATCCCGTCGTTCGACGCCGCGCTGGGCGATCCGCAGAACGGCGCCCGGTTCATGGCGTACCTCGAGGACCCGCAACCGTGGACGCCTCCGGAGGGTGTCGTATCCGAGGACCGCACCATCGCCGGCACCGTCCCGGTCAAGGTGTTCCGCCCGATGACGCCTGCCGCGACCCCCGCGCCCGGCCTGCTCTGGATGCACGGGGGCGGCTTCGTGATGGGCACCGTGAACGACACCGAGTCGGTCATCCCCGGCTACGAGCTCGCGGCGCGCGCAGGAGCGGTCGTGGTCTCGGTCGGCTACCGGTTGGCCGTCGACGGGGTGCGCTATCCCGCCCCGCTCGACGACACGCTCGCCGCGTGGCATTGGCTGACCGAGAACGCCCACGAGCTCGGCGTCGACCCCGACCGGCTCTTCATCGGCGGAGCCAGCGTTGGCGCGAACCTCGCGACCGGAGCGTCCGTCCGCCTGCGCGACGCCGGCGACCCCGTGCCGCGCGGGATGCTTCTCGCCTACCCGCTCGAGCACTTCCCGACGCCGCCGAACGACCCCGCGGTCGTCGCCGAACTCGACCGGGTGCCGGCCATGCTGCGGTTCCCCGAGCAGTACCAGCTCGGCATCGTGCACAACTACCTGGGCAGGATCGACGACCTGCCCGCCGATGTCGTGCCCGGCAACTTCCCGGTCGACGGGCTGCCAGAGGCGTGGATCGCCCCGAGCGAGTACGACGACCTGCGGCCCTCCGGCGAGCTGTTCGCGAAGCAGCTGGAGGAGGCCGGCGTCCCCGCCCACGTCGAGATCGCTCGCGGTATGGTCCACGGCCACCTGGGCCGCGGCCCGTCGCTCGAGCCGGTGGCGGCCACGCTCGACTTCTTCGCCGCGGCGCTACGGTAATGGGCCTCCCCGCCTTCGTCCTCGGCTTCCGGGTCACGCAGCCGCGCGAGTACCTGCGCATCCGCCGCATCCGGAGCCGCATCTACACGAAGGTCGCACCGCTCCGCGCCGAGATCTCGCGGTCGCCCGAGCCGGTGCCGTTCGGCGAGCTCGACCACCACGACTTCCGCCCCATCGCGCCCGGCACCAGGTGGGGCAGGGTCTTCGACTGCGCCTGGCTGCGCATCACGGGCGAGGTGCCGGCCGGCGTCGAGAACCCGGTCGTGATGCTCGGCATCGGCGGCGAGGGCCTCGTGTACTCGCGCGACGGCGAGGTGCTCGACTCGGTCACGCACGGTCTTCCAGCAGGGCGACCTGCCGCACTCCGCCGGCGGCTTCCGCCCGGTGACCGGCGTCGACACGAGCACCGGAAGGGTCGAGTTCTTCGCCGACGTCACCTACAACGGCTTCATCCTCTACCTGGTCGGCCGGCCGACGTACCGCGGAGCCCACCTCGCCACCCGCGACGACGAGGCCTACGCGCTGTACTACGACTACCTCACGCTGGCCGTGCTGATGGGCTCGACCGAGGATGCGGCGCTCGCCGCCGACCTGCGCGTCGCCCTCGATGCGGCATGGTCTCGATTCAGAGCACGCGACATCGCGGGTGCCCGAGCCGCACTCGCGCCGTCACTCGCCGCAGAGTCGGACAGCGACTTCGTCTACAGCGCCATCGGCCACGGCCACCTCGACATGGCGTGGCTCTGGCCGCTGCGCGAGACCCGGCGCAAGGCGGCCCGCACCTACACGCGCGCCCTCAACACGATCGACGACCGCGACGGGTACATCTACGGCACCAGCCAGCCGCAGCAGCTGTTCTGGATGAAGCAGCAGCATCCGGCGCTCTATCGAGCGCATCAAGGCCGCGGTCGCAGCCGGTCGCATGGAGCTGCAGGGCAGCTTCTGGGTCGAGACCGACACCAACCTGCCCGGCGGCGAGTCGCTCGTGCGGCAGGCGCATGGTCGGCCGGCGGTTCCTGCAGCAGGAGTTCGGGCTCACCGACGAGCGACCTGCGGCTGTGCTGGCTGCCCGACACGTTCGGCTACAACGGCAACCTGCCGCAGATCCTCCGCAAGAGCGGCATGGACTGGTTCATGACCATCAAGCTCGCCTGGAACAAGGTCACCGACTTCCCGCACCGCACCTTCAACTGGCAGGGCATCGACGGATCCGACGTGCTCGTGCACATGGCGCCCGAGGGCGACTACAACAGCCGCGGCGCAGCCGACGGACTGCTGACCGGGCTGCGGCAGTACCCCGAGCGGGCGCTCAACACGGCGCTGCTCGTCTACGGCTCGGGCGACGGCGGCGGCGGGCCGGGCGAGATCCACCTCGAGGTCACCAAGCGCGAGCAGAACCTGCGCGGCCTGCCCCGGGTCGAGTACTCGACGGCGAGCGACTTCTTCCGGCGCCTCGAGACAGCATGAGGTGACGCACACGCACGTCGGCGAGCTGTACCTCGAGACCCACCAGGGCACGTACACGACGCAGGGCGCGATCAAGAAGGACAACCGGCTCGTCGAGCGCAAGCTGCACGACGCCGAGGCGCTCGCCGTGCTCGTCGGCGACGACAGCCGGTCGGTGCTCGAGCCGCACTGGCGCGACGTGCTGCTGAACCAGTTCCACGACATCCTGCCCGGGCTCGACCATCGAGCGGGTCGACCGCGAGGCCCGCGAGAGCCTCGAGCGCATCGGTGGCGAGCTCGACGCGTACATCGGCGGGCTGGTCCGCGAGCTGCCGGCCTCGACAGGCTCGACCACCGGCTCGACCACCGGTCCTGAACCTCACGAGCTTCCCGCGCGACGAGCTCCTCGAAGACGGATGCCGGGTGGATGCGCGCGATCGCCGCGCCGTACGCGAGCGCGCGTCTCGAGCGCGGCACGAGCCCGCGCCTCAGCTCACGTACGCCGACGACGCGATGTCGAACGGCATCCTGACTCTGCGCTTCGGGCCCACCGGCGAGATCGTCTCGTGCATCGACGCCGACGGGGCGCGAGCACTCGGCCGGCGGGCTCTCGCGGATCGTGCTGCACCGCGACCCCTACGTCTGGCCGTTCAACGCCTGGGACATCGACCAGAAGTACCTCACGCGCACGCCGCGGACGCTGCGGCTGCGGCACGTCGAGACGAGCATCGACGGGCCGACGATCGTGCGCGCGCAGCGCGTACCGCTCGCGCGCGTGACGCGTCGAGCAGCGCGTCGTGCTCGAGGCCGGCAGCGATGTGCGTGCGGTTCGAGACCACCGTCGAGTGGCACGCGAAGCACCGGATGCTGCGGGCCGAGTTCCGCCCGGCGCACGTCGGCGAGACGGCGCTCTGCGAGATCCAGTTCGGGCACATCGAGCGCGTGATGACCGAGAACACGACTCGGTCGAGACCGCGCAGTTCGAGGTCGCCGCGCACAAGTGGATCGCGACCGAGAACGCGGACGGCGGGTTCGCTCTGCTCAACGACTGCAAGTACGGGCACCGCGCCAAGAACGGGCTGCATCAGCCTGAACCTGCTGCGCGCACCGACCTACCCCGACAAGACCGCGGACCGCGGGACGCACCGCTTCACGTACGCGTTCACGCCGTTCGCGACCGGCGACCTGCGCGAAGGTGATCCGCGAGGGGTACCGGCTGAACAATCCGCTGGTGCATGCTCCGGCGTGTGGCGATCGCGAGCGCGGCGAGCACGTCCGACTCCGGGCGTGATCATCGAGACGATCAAGCCCGCCGAGGACGGCGACGGCGTGGTGCTGCGCCTCTACGAGAGCCTCGGGCCGCTCGACGACGACCGCCGTGACGACCACGCTGCCGCACACGGCGGCGGTCGAGACCGACCTGCTCGAGCGACCGATCGGCCCGGTCGATCTCGCCCGGCTCGGAGTTCGGGCCGTTCGAGATCAAGACCATCCTTCTGGAGGCATCATGAGCGCCACTCGCACCGCCACCCCGCCAGCCGGCCCCCGCATCCCGTCACCGCGCACGCAGACCATCGCGATCGTCAGCGCGGGCGCCGGGCAGAACGTCATCTACACCGTCGTGACGACGTTCATGCTGCTGTTCCTGCTGCAGTACGCCGACTTCGGCCCGGCGCAGATCGCGATCGCCACCACCGTCATCGCCGTGACCCGCATCGTCGACGCGATCGGCGACCCGATCGTCGGCAGCCTCATCGACATGACCCGCACGCGCTGGGGCAAGCTGCGGCCGTTCGTGCTGTTCTCGGCCATACCGGTCGCGGTGCTCACCGACGCTGCTGTTCACGGTCCCCGAAGGGGCGGTGCTCTACTTCGCGATCATCTACGTGATCTGGGGCTTCGCGTACACGTTCTGCGACGTGCCGCTCTGGGGGCTCATCGGCTCGGCGTTCTCCGAGCCCGGCCGGCGCAACCGGGTGGTCGGCTTCGTGCGTGCCTTCGGGGCGATCTCGCTCGGGCTCGCGACGCTCGGGCTGCCGCCGCTCGCCAACGCGCTCAGCTTCGCTCCCGAGACCACGGCAGACGGCTGGTTCCGGGCGGTCGCGCTCGTCACGGTGATCGGGATGGGACTCTACCTGCTCGCCTTCTTCTTCGTCCGCGAGCGCGACAGCGCGGCGGCGCAGAAGCGCCTGACCTTCCGCCAGCTGTTCGGCGCGCTGTTCCGCAACACGCCGCTGCTGCATCGTCCTGCTGGGCTCGATCCTCGGATTCGGCCGGTTCATCGTGCAGGCGGGCGGCGCGGTGTTCGCCGTGATCGCCTACAACGACGAGGGCCTGTTCACCCTGCTCGGCGCCGGCATCATCGCGGGTCTCGTGGGCGCGTCGTTCCTCGCGCCCGTGCTGCTGCGCCGGTGGTCGTCGCGCACGCTGGCGATCGCGTGCGGCATCGGCGGCGCCCTCGTGTCGGTGCTGATGTACGCGTTCGGCTTCGCGAACATCGTGACGGTGTTCGTCTTCCTGGTGCTCACCGGGGCGTTCATCGGGCTGTTCAACGTGCTCCAGCCGACCATGATCGCGGATGCGGTGGATGCGGCCGAGGAGAAGACCGGCGTGCGCAACGACGGCATCTCCTTCGCCACGCTGACGTTCACGGCCGAAGGTCATGAGCGCGTTCGCGGTGCTGGTGTTCGGCCTGGTCGTCGCGGCCGCGGGCTACGAGAACGGATCGGCCGTGACCCCCGAGATGCAGCAGACGATCTGGTTCGGTTTCACGATCGTGCCGGCGATCAGCTGCCTGCTGTCTGCCGTGGCGTTCTGGTTCTACCGGCTCGACCGCAAGACGGTTCCCGCGGCAAAGGGCAAGTGACCTTCCTCTGACCTCCGGATCAGCCGAACGTGAAGCTGTAGCCCTGCGCGCCGGGCTGCTCGAACGTGATCTCGACAGTGCGCTCTCGCACCTCATCCTGAACCCGGATCAGCTGCCAGATGCGCCCGTCGTCGAGGGTGCCGTTGCCGTCGGCGTCGATGTCGCTGCCGTGCGCCTCACCTGGCGCCGCGCCGTCGAGCGTCACGCGGAACGGGATCGGGCCGCGGTCGCCGTTTGACATCACGAAATGCACGTCGCGTGAGTGGAACCGGAAAGCGATGCTGCTGCCGGCCGCGTCGGCGGTGACGTTTCGGGCCCGACCGTCCAGTCGCCGACGAGTGCCCAGTGATTGAGGATGAAGCGGTCGGGCAGCGAGTACGGGTGCGAGCGATCGTAGGCGGGGTCGTCGGAGCCGAACCGTTCGCCCCGCTGATAGCCGAGGTAGGTCTCCGGAGTGCGAAGGGTCTCCCAGTCGGCCTCGGCCTCCACCCCGGTGCCGCGGACGTCGAGCAACGGCCGGTCGATGCCGAGCATCATCTGGAGCACACGCTCCGACTGCTGGTAGCGCCCCTCGCCGAAGTGCTCGTCGCGGACGCGTCCGTCGCGGTCGACGAAATAGAGCGCGGGCCAGTAGTGGTTGCCGAACGCCTCCCAGACGCCGAACCCGCTGTCGACGGCGACCGGGTAGTCGATCCCGTACTGCTTCGTGGCGCGCCGGATGCGGTCGACGTCGCGCTCGAACGAGAACTCGGGAGTGTGGACGCCGCACGACGACGAGCGCCGGTCATCGCGGAAGGCCTGCGACCACGCGCGGACGTACGGTTCCTGGCGCAGCCAGTTGATGCAGGTCAGGGTCCAGAAGTTGGCCAGCACGACCTTGCCCTGGAGATCGCCCAGACCGAGAGGTTCGGAGTTCAACCAGCCCGTCGCCCCCTCGAACGACGGTGAATGCAGGCGCTCGAAGATGCCCATGCCCGACACGGTAGTCCTGATGTGGGTCGCTTCGCCTAGCGTTCCTACATGGTCGAGCCCGTCGCAGCGTGGTGGGCACGTCGGCAGTTCTCTCGGGATGTCGAGGTGCCGTATCCGGTCGGCACCTATCGCGATGCCTGGGCTCCCTATCCGGCGCTGATCCGCCAGTACCACCCGGAGTTCAACGACGGCATCACCCTCACACAGATCCCCCCGGCCGCCGAGGTGCTGCTGCTCTGGCAGTGCGACGTCGGTCATCTGTTCGCCGCGACACCGGCGGAACAGCGTCAGCGGCCCGGGGCGTCAGCGGCGGACGGTCCGCGTGGTGCCCGGAATGCTCGGCGTTGGCGCAGCCGCGGACCCCGCGTCCGGCGGCGGAGATCCGGGCGCGAGCTGCATCCGCCCCGCGGCGGGTGGGGCGTCTGCTCTGCCCGAAGACGCCCGAGCTTCCGGTCGGTGACGCATTCGCCAGCGATTGCGCGCCGCCGACCTCTTCGGCGGTGGAAGCGGAGGCTCAGGCAGAAGCTCGAAGCCGTTCTCGAGTTCACGACCGGGGTCAACGCGGTCCGGGTCGGGCGGCCGTTCTTCGACCACGTCGAGGTCTGGCCCGACATCGTCATCCCCGAGCTGCGGATCGCGGTCGAGTACGACAGCCCCGGCCGTCACGGCCTCGAGCACGTCGGGCGACGTGAGCAGATCGACCGGCGCAAGGACCGCGTCGCTGCGGGCCGCCCGCTGGGAGGTGGTGCGGATCCGCACCGGCAAGCTCGAGAAGCTCGGTCCGCACGACCTGCAGGTCGGCGGCATCGGCCGGCGCACGATGACCGAGTTGCTCGATGCGTTCCGCGCGATTCGAGGCGATCTGATCGTCGAGGCGTACCGCCGCTAGCGACCCGGAGAGCGATCGCCTCGCTCAGCCAGCGGGCGTAGACGTCCCACGGATCGCGCCCGCCGGCCACCACGTCGATGTGCGCGGCGATGCGCCGGCGTGAGGCGGAACCACTCCGACCCGGCGAATCGGTCGGCGGCGAACTGCTCGTGCCGTCGGTGCTCGAGGCGACGGTCTCCGCGCTCGAACGCGAGCACCTCCTCGTGCCAGATCGCGCCGAACCGCTGCCGTGGGTTGGCGGTCGTCCCGATCTTCACGCGGTCGCCGTGCCGCAGGTAGTAGACGACGTCGACGCGCGGAGGGGCGACGTCCGAGTCGGGAACGTCGCCGTACGTCCATTCGCAGACCGCGCAGATCCACGCCGACGGATAGTGCACGCCGAGCCGGGATCCGCACGCGAGGCAGGGCGACGGAAGCGCGTCGACGACGCCGGTGCCGCGCGCGTTCCACTCTCCGGCGATCGCGAGATGCTCGTCGCAGATCGGCAGGGGCGCGTCGGTAGCGACACCGAGATCGCAGCCCGGGATGGCGCATGTCGGCCGCTTCATGCAGGCAAGCCTCTCTCGCGCAGCGGACATCCGGGCGCTAGGGTCGGGCCGAACCCCCACGGTGCGCATCGAAGGTGAGGACCCCATGGCCGCCCAAGCCCTCCCGCAGAGCGGCGAGCTCCCCGCTGGCAAGACCTGCGACGCGAGCGGCATGGCCGAGATCCATCGCCTCTTCACGCGCGGGTTCGGTGAAGCGCCGGGCCTGGTCCTCGGGGTCAAGCACGGCAACGTCGGGCATGCCGAAGCCGTCGCGACCCAGTTGAGCATGCTCTCGGCAGCGTTGCACGCGCACCACGAGGGCGAAGACGAGCGGCTGTGGGCGCCGCTGACCGAGCGCGCGCCGTCGTGCGGGGCCCACGTCGAGCGGATGAAGGCGCATCACGCCGAGCTGCTGGTCCACCTCACCGCGATGGATGCTGCCCTGCCCGCCTGGCGAACGGCGCCTTCCGCGTCGACGGCTGACGCCGTTCTCTCCGACCTCCAGGGCGTCAATGCCGCCCTCGACATACACCTCCCCGACGAGGAGAAGAACATCGTGCCCGTCATGGAGACGGTCATCACGCAGAAAGAGGCGGAGTGGTTCGGCGAGCACGGGCGAGCCGCAACCCCGAAGGGGCAGACCTGGAACATGCTCGGCGCCATCCTGTCGTCGCAGCCCGACGGCGGCGACGAATGGCTGAACAAGAACCTGCCGGGGCCGGTGCGGCTGATCTGGCGCCTCATCGGCGCGCCGAAGTACGCGAAGACGCGCGCGGCGCTCGAGGGTCGCTGAAGCAAACTCGCCTCGCTCCGCACCCTCGCCTAGGCTTTCGCCAACAGCCCGGAGGATGCGCCATCTCGAACCCCTCAGACCCCACGCCGGATCAGGCGCCGCTCTTCCCGGCTGCGCCGCCTCCGCCGCCGCCCCCGGCCCCGGCACCGGTTCAGACCCCGCTGTTCCCGTCCCCGCCTCCCGCTCCTGCTGCTCCTGCTGCTCCGCCGCCGCCGCGCCCGCGGCCCGCCGCCGCTCCCGCCCCGCGGCCCCTCGCGGCCCCGCCGCCCGCTCCCGCCCCGCCGTCACTCGCGGCCCCGCCGCCCGTCGCGGCCCCGCCTCCGGTTGCTCCACCGCCGGACCTGCCGTCGCGCGACCCGCTGCACCGCAGCGCCCGTCCCGCCCGCTGACGCGCCACCCGTCGATCCGGCCGCAGCACCGCCCAAGCCGCCGAAGAGGAAGCGCCGCATCGGCTGGATCATCACCGTCATCCTGCTCAGCCTCGCCCTCATCGCATCCGGCGTCTTTCTCGCCCTCACGCTCATGCGGCTGGGCGAGGCCCGTGACCTGATCGAGGAGCAGAAGGACCTCATCGACGAGAAGGAGACCTTCTCCGCCGCGATGCAGGAACTCACCTCGACCGCGAGCGAGTTCGACGGCGTCCTCTACGCCGCGATCGTCCCGCAGGGCCGGCTCCAGGATCTTGCGACCCGCGGCTGGTCTCACCGCTGGAGCGCCTCCGCCATGCAGATCGACACCGCTGAGGCGCGCAGGGCGACCGACGAGCTCAACGAGCTTCTCGCTGCCGCGCACGATCAGGCGGCGACGAACGCCTCGGGCACCAAGTACGAGTCCGTCATCGACTCGCTCGGCAGCGGCTTCGTCACGGCGGTGCTCGACGACGCCGACGAGCTCTGCGAGGACGACGTGCTGGCCTGTGTCGTGAGCAACGAGCCCTATGTCGTCCACTTCGACAAGAAGGACTCGAAGCTGCCCTACATGACCAACTGGCTGCGTACCGGCCTCGCGTATCACGAGTTCGCCCATGTGCTCCAGCTGACGAACCCCGAGCCGACCGCGACCGCCCTCGAGGCGTTCGACGGCGACGACGAGCAGATGGCCGACTGCTATGCGCTGACCTACCTCGACGGCTGGACGCTCGACCACACGATCTGGACGAGCGACGTCGAGTACTGGGAGGTGAGCATCGGCTACGGCTACACCTGCAACAAGGCCCAGAAGCAGGCGGTGCGCGACTGGTACGAGGTGCTCGGCTTCACGAGCACGCCGATCTCGCAATGACTCCCAGCGCGTGTCTCGTGCGAGTCGTAGGGTGACCACGTGGCCCAAACCATCGCGCAGATCCCTGCGGCCCGCCGCATCCAGCGCACCTACTCTGATCCTGCTGCTCGGCAACACGCTCGCGGCATCGTTCATCTGGGGCGTGAACACGCTCTTCCTGCTGGATGCCGGCCTGACCAATCTGGAGGCGTTCGCGGCGAACGCGTTCTTCACGCTCGGCATGGTGGTGTTCGAGATCCCGACCGGCGTCGTCGCGGACACCGTCGGGCGCCGAGCGTCGTACCTGCTCGGCACGCTGGTGCTGTCCGGCGCAACCGTTCTGTACTGGCTGATGTGGGTCTGGAGCGCGCCGTTCTGGGCGTGGGCGCTGGCGTCGGTGCTGCTCGGGCTCGGCTTCACGTTCTTCTCCGGCGCGGTCGAAGCGTGGCTGGTCGATGCCCTGCGAGCCAGCGGCTACAAGGGCGAGCTCGAACCCGTGTTCTCGAAGGGCCAGATCGTCGGCGGCATCGCCATGCTCGCCGGATCGGTGCTCGGCGGTGTCATCGCGCAGCTGACCGACCTGGGCGTGCCGTTCCTGGTGCGCGCCGGCATCCTGGCGCTCATGCTCGTCGTCGCGTTCGTCGCGATGCGCGATATCGGATTCACCCCCGACAAGTCGGAGGGGCCGCTCAAGGCGGTGCGCACCGTCTTCAGGGGTTCGATCAGGCACGGACTCGGCAACCCGCCGGTGCGTTACCTGATGCTCGCGGCGCCGTTCACCGCGGGCGTCGGGATCTACGTGTTCTACGCGCTCCAGCCGTACCTGCTCGAGCTGTGGGGTGACCCGAAGGCCTACTCGATCGCGGGACTCGCCGCGGCGATCGTGGCCTGCTCGTCGATCGTGGGCGGCATCCTGGCGCCCTCGGGTCCGCAAGCTGTTCAAGAAGCGCACGACGGTGCTGATCCTCGCGGGTGTCGTCGGGCGTCGGCCTGCTGCTGACGGTCGGCATCACCACCGAACTTCTGGGTCGCGATGGCGATCCTCACGCTGTGGGGAATCGCGTCGTCGATCGACGACCCGATCCGCCGGGCGTACCTCAACGACCTCATCCCGTCGAACCAGCGCGCGACGGTGCTCTCGTTCGAGTCGCTCATGGGCAACGTCGGCGGGATCGGCATCCAGCCGGCGCTCGGTCGCGTCGCCGACCTCAGCGGGTACGCGTTCTCGCTCGTCATCGGCGGCGTGATCAGCGCGGTCGCCGTCCCGTTCATGCTCCTGAGCCGCAAGCAGAACGCGCCCGCGGACGCTGCGACGAGCGAAGAGGATGCGCCGCCGGAAGCGTCCACGTAGAACCCGCCTCTCGACCCCGGCTCACCCCTGCCCTACACTCCGGGGATGACGGTCGATGGCGACTGGCGGCCCCTGACGGCGCGCGCCCTCCGGCGCAGGCGCCGAGTTTTCGCCGTGGTCGTGGCCTCCGCCGGCCTCGCGCTGCTGACGGGCTGTGCGTCCCCCTCGTCCACGCTGTCCGCCACACCTCAGGCCACCACGACGCCGACCGCGACGCCGACGCCGACGCCGGTCGCCGCCGCTCCGGCGCCCAGCCCCATGCCGACGGCCCTGGAAGAGCTCACGCTCGAACAGCGGGTCGGCCAGCTCTTCGTGGTCGGAACGCCTGCCACCGCGGCTGGAGCCGAGGCGCTGAGCGCGGTCCAGAACCTCTACGTCGGCGGCGTCTTCCTCGCGGGCCGCTCCGAGCTGGGCGTCGACGCGACCCGCGCGGTGGTGGATCAGCTCACGGCCGGGTCGATCTCCGCGCCGATCCCGCTCATCGTCGCCACCGATCAGGAGGGCGGCGAAGTGCAGGTGCTGAGGGGGCCCGGCTTCTCCGAGATCCCCAGCGCGCTGGAGCAGGGATCTCAGGATGTGGCGTCGCTCACCGCGGACGCGAGGCAATGGGCCGCCGAACTCGCGGCCGCGGGCATCAACTTCAATCTCGCGCCGGTCTCGGACGTCCTGGCCGACCCGGCGACCGCGGAACAGAACGCGCCCATCGGCTTCTTCCACCGCCAGTTCGGATACGACCAGGTGACGGTCGAGCAGCACGCCGGCGCCGTCGTGAAGGGGATGCTGGCATCCGGAGTCATCACCTCGTTCAAGCACTTCCCCGGGCTCGGCCTGGTGCGAGACAACACGGACACCACGGCGAACGTCACCGACACCCTCACCGACGCGAGCTCTCCGTCGGTGAAGGCGGCCGCCACCCTCATCGCGCAGGGCGCCCCCTGCGTGATGATGTCGACGGCGAACTACCAGCTGCTGGATCCCGGCGTGCCGGCAGCCTTCTCGCCGAAGATCGTCGAGGGCCTCCTGCGCGACACGCTCGGATTCCAGGGCTGCGTCATCACGGACGACGTGTCCGCGGCCGACCAGACCGAGGCATGGGCGCCTGCAGACCGGGCCATTCTGTCGATCTCGGCCGGCGTCGATCTGGTGCTGGTCTCGGCATCGCCGGAGCTGGCCCCTCAGATGATCACCGCGGTCATCGCGAAGGCGCGAACGGATCCCGCCTTCGCAGCGAAGGTCGACGCGGCGGCCCGGCGCGTGCTGCTCATGAAGGCGACGCTGCTGTCGGAGTGACCTGGCTAGAGCTTCGCGAGCCGCGCGCGCACGAGGCAGTACAGCCCGTAGGCGACGAAACCCAGGCCGATGAGCACGAGGATCACCTGGCCGAGTGGCAGATCGGCGAGCGCGCGCAGCGAGCCGTCGAGCCCGGATGCTTGCGACGGGTCGGCCGTGACCGCGGCGGTCCCGAGCAGCACCCCCATGAATCCGAGCGCGATGCCCTTCGCGACGTATCCGACGACACCGAGCCCGACCACGGTGTTGCCTCTCTTGCCACTCGGAAGGTCGATGTCGTCGACGAACCGCCGCCGCGCACCCTTGACCACGAAGTAGACACTGATCGCCACCACGAGCAGGGCGGCCAGAAAGAGCACGAACACCCCTCCCGGAGCAGCGATCAACGCCGCGCTGATCGAGTCGACGTCGGCCTCACTGTCAGATCGGCGCCCGAGGGCGAAGGTCAGGGCGGTTCCGGCCAGCAGCAGGTAGGCCGCACCCTTCCCTCCTTCGACCACGAGATGCCGCGCTCGCCGTGTCTTGTCCCTGCTCGGGATCAGGAATGCACCGAGGATGAGCCACAGCCCGAGCGCCGCCAGCGCGATCGCCACGACCCACAGGGTGACCAGTCCACCGGGACTCGCGGCGATCTGGCCGAGGGCACCGCCGTGGTCGGCTCGCCCCCCTGCTCCGATTGCCACGCCGATCGCCAGGAACCCGATGATCCCGTGCACCAGTCCGTTCACGGCGAACCCCGCGCGCGCGAGGAAGTGCACCGGGCGGGACCGTCGGGTTCGGCGTAACGCCGCCTTCACCGGACCCTTTAACTTCACCGGACCCTTTAACATGACAGCAGCGTATCGGGCTCAGGCGGCTGCCCGAGGGGGCTGAATAGCATCGGGGTATGACCGACCACGACTTCCACCCCGAGAGCCTCACCGCGCAGGGACTCGGCTGGGTCGACGAGGCGACGCGAGCCATCAATCCGCCGATCCACGTCTCGAGCACGTTCCTGCGCGATCCCGACAACGAGTACCGATCGGGCCGCGTCTACATGCGCGCCGACAACCCGGCATTCGAGCAGGCCGAGGCGCTCATCACCGAACTCGAGCACGGTCACCAGACACTGCTGTTCGCCAGCGGGATGGCGGCGGCAACCGCGGTCTTCCAGGCGCTCCGCCCCGGCGACCACGTGCTCGCACCGAAAGTCATGTATTGGAGCCTGCGCAACTGGCTGATGGGATTCGCAACCTCGTGGGGCCTCGAAGTCGAGCTGATCGACATGACCGATCCCGCAGCGGTACAGGCGGCGATCCGGCCGGGCGCGACGAAGCTCGTCTGGGTCGAGACGCCGGCCAACCCGCTCTGGACCATCACCGACATCGCCGCCACCGCATCCATCGCGCATGAGGCAGGTGCTCTGTTGGCGGTTGACTCGACCCCGGCCACCCCGGTGCTTTCGCAGCCGCTCGACTACGGAGCCGATCTCGTGATGCACTCGGCCACCAAGTATCTGAACGGCCACTCCGACCTCACCGCGGGAACCGTCACGGCCGGCGCCGACAGTGAGTACTGGCAGCGTCTCCGCGGGGTGCGCGCGCAGATCGGCGGCACGCTCGGGTCGCTCGAGTCGTGGCTGCTGCTGCGTGGGATGCGCACCCTCTTCCTGCGCGTGCGCACCGCGAGCGCGTCGGCGCAGCGGATCGCGGAGCACTTTCACGGCCACTCGCTGGTCGCCGAGGTGCTTGTATCCCGGGCTGCCGACGAGTCACGGCCACGAGGTCGCGGCGGGTCAGATGAGCGGCGGGTTCGGCGGGATGCTGTCGATCCGTGTCGCAGGCGGGGAGCAGGCCGCGATCGCGGTAGCTGCGAGCACGAAGCTGTGGAAGCGCGCCACCTCACTCGGCGGCGTCGAGAGTCTCATCGAGCACCGCGCGAGCGTCGAGGGCGTAGGAACGCCGGCCCCGCCCGACCTACTGCAGGCTCTCGGTCGGCATCGAGCACGTCGACGATCTGATCGCCGACCTCGAGCAGGCGCTGGGCGGCTAGGAGGCATGGAGGCCGACGCACAAGTCGACCTCCTGGCTCGTACCAGCGACACCGACTATCGTCGGCGGCATGTGCCGGAACATCCGATGCCTTCACAACTTCGAGCCCGCCACGACCGACGACGAGGTGCGCGAGGCCGCGCTCCAGTTCGTCCGCAAGGTGAGCGGGTCGACCCATCCCTCTCGAGCCAACACCCCGGCGTTCGAGCAGGCGATCGAGGAGATAGCCCACGCGACCCGGCGCATGCTCGATCAGCTGGTCACCAACGCGCCGCCGAAGAGCCGCGAGCTCGAGGCCGTCAAGGGCCGGCAACGCCACGAGAAGCGGATGGAGCGCGAGGTGAGAATCCGCACCGCGTCGTAGTCACTCGTGCTCGGGCAGCAGTGGCGTCGACCATCCAGGATCTCGACCGAGCTGAGCAGCACGGGCGACCGACGTCGCGCCGTACTTATCGCGGACGGCGTCGAGCACCGTGTCGAGTCGCGCCCCGTCGCCCCAGTCGATCGGGAGTTCGGTTTGGAGGTCGTCGGTGCGTCGCAACTGCGACAGCGAGAGGCCGATGAGGGTGATGCCGCGGTCCGCGATCTCGGGCAGCGCGGCGTCGAGCAGTCCCCGGGCGATGGCGAGCAGAACGGCCGTGCGGTCGGTCGCGCCGACCGTGTGGGAGCGGGTGGCCTTCGCGAAGTCGCCGAAGCGGAGGCGCAGCACGACGGTTCGGCAGACCCGGTCACCATCGCGCAGGCGGCGGGCGAGCCGGTCGACGATCTGAGTCAGGATGAGGTCGAGCTCTTGCGGCGACCGCGGGCGGGTGCCGAGTGCCCGCTGCGATCCGATCGAACGACGACGCGTTGTCGTATCGACCGGTCGCGGGTCGCGTAGCCGCGCCAGCGCGTGCAGGTGCGCCCCCGCCGCTCGACCCAGCAGGCGCTCGGCGGTCGCGGCCTCGAGCTCGGCGAGCTCGCCGACGGTGTGAATGTTCAGTCGGTGCAGCTTCTCGGCGGTCACCTTGCCGACACCCCACAGCCGCTCGACCGGAAGCGGGTGAAGGAAGGCGTGCTCCCGTTCGGGTTCGACGAGCAGCAGGCCGTCGGGCTTGCTCACCGCGCTGGCGACCTTGGCGAGGAACTTTGTGCGCGCGATGCCGACCGAGATAGGGAGCCCGACCTCCGCACGCACCCGCTCCCGTAGTCGCACGGCAACCTCTTCCGGCGTGCCCACGATGTGACGAAGACCACCGACCTCGAGGAACGCCTCATCGATCGAGAGCCCCTCGACCAGCGGAGTCGTATCGCTGAAGATCGCGAAGACGTCCTTGCTGGCCTGCGAGTACGACATCCATCCGGGGCGGGACGACCACCGCATCCGGGCACATCTCGAGCGCCTGCCGTCCGCCCATCGCAGTGCGCACTCCGCGGGCCTTCGCCTCGTAGCTCGCGGCAAGCACCACCCCGGCGCCGACGATGACGGGTCGGCCGCGCAGCGCCGGCGCATCGCGTTGCTCGACCGAGGCGTAGAAGGCGTCGAGGTCGGCGTGCAGCACGGTCGCCTCGCCTCGCATCCCGCCTCCTCTGGGCGGATGCTCGCATGCGCTGCCGACATGCCCGCGCCCTAGTCGGGCGGATCGACCTCGACGATCAACTCGATCTCGACGGTGATGCCGAACGGCAGGCTTCCTACTCCGACGGCTGAGCGCGCGTGCTGCTCTCCGAAGATCTCGACGAAGAGGTCGGACGCTCCATTGATGACGAGCGAATGCTCGGTGTAGTCGGGAACCGCGTTGACCATGCCCAGCAGCTTGACGACTCGCCGGATGCGATCCAACGAACCGAGATGATCCCGCAGGATGGCGAGCTGGTGCAGCGCCACGAGGCGGGCGTGCTGCGCCGCCTCGGCTGTGGTGACGTCGGCGCCGACCTTCCCCTTCGGGATGTTGCCGGCATCGTCGACCGGCACGGTGCCCGAGAGGTACACCAGGTTGCCGGTTCGAACCGCGTTCGCGTAGTTGGCGGCGGGCGCCAGGACGGGCGGGAGGGCGAGCTCGAGTTCGAGGACGCGTTGCTCGGTCGTCTGACTCGTGCCATCCGGATCGATCACCGGAGGAGGGCCTGCCGGGTCGAATGAACCGCCCTCGTTGACCCAGTCGGCGACCTCGGCAGCGTCGGCGCGTGTCAGCGGTCGGCGTCGCCGGAACAGCGACCCGAGCTTCTCCGTGAATGTCATGACGGCATTCATTGTTCACCGGACGGAGGTCGGCGTCGACCCCTGCTCGACGAGTCCATCGTCCGTGGTGGTCAACCGGATCGCGGACGAGAAACCCGGCGTCGCGCGAAGTTCTCCGCGGCGGTCCACCGTCAGCACGTCGATGGGCCAGCGATCGCAGATGTCGTCGAGTCCGACGCGCCCTGCGGCGACGATCGCCGTCGCGAGAACGTCGGCGGTGACGATGTCGTCGGCGAGCACAGTCACCTGAACGAAGTCCGCAGAGCGGAGTTCCCCACCGAGCCAGATATGGTCGCCGCGCTCCGCGCTTCCCGAGGTGGCCACCGCGCGCCGGTCTCCGGCGAGCGTCACCGAGCACAAGAGCGCCGTCGGGTCCGACGGATCGATGATCCCGATCGGATAGCGGACGTGGTCAGCGCGGGACTGCACGATGTCACCGCCCACGACGAGCGTCCACGCGCGGGCCGCTGACGCATCCAGGATCTCGCCGGCCTCGCGCATCGCGGCCGCCTTGACGATCCCGTTGAGGTCGATCACCCCGTCGGGGCGGTTGGGCGAGAACGCGCCGTCCGTGAGACGACGCCATTCGACCGCCTCCGCGTACATCGCGAGGAGCTCGGATCCCGCGTCGACGAGCCGCAGCTCGCCCGATGCGATCCGGCTGAGTTCCGAATCGGGGCGATAGAGGCTGAATCGCCTGTCCGCCTCGTCGAAGATGGTCTCGATCGCCGCGACGGCAGCTTCGTCGGAAGCCGACAGCGACACCGTCGTGCCCATCGTGTCGAACACATGACGCATCAGAAACCTGCCTCATCCAGAGCCGCTTGCAGCGACGACAGGTACGCATCCGCGGAGTATGTCGCGCCGCTGACGTTGCGGACGTCCGCCGACTGCGACTTGATCACCCTTTCCCGCAGGACGCGTGCCGCCTTGTTGCCGAGTTCGACGGAACGCGCGTCCCTGTCAGTAATCCGCAGCGCGGTGACGTCGGAAATGCGTCCATCGGAGATCGTCACCGCCACCTGCATCTCGCCGAAACGGGCATCGACCGAAGGTCCGGTGTACGTGCCATCGATCGAAGGGGGGGTGGGCGTGGCCGACGTCGGCGGCGTAGGGGTCGTGCTCGCCTCGCCACCGGTATCCGTGCCGCTTTCGCCCTCCGTCGGTGGGGCGATCGAGGCCGCTCCGACCTGCCACCCGACGAAGAGGATGCCAGCAGACGCCAGGACACTTCCGAGCACAGCACGTCTTCTCACCAGTCGAACCTCTCTACGTGAATGCGGTGCTCCGGCAGCCCACTGGCGCGGGCGTCCGCCACGACGAGGTCGAGCCAGCCCGCGGGACCGCAAACGTAGAGGTCGGAGTCGTCGAGGTCGGGGAAGATGCTCCGAAGCTTGACGCCACGCGCGACATCTGTTGCGCTCATCCAGGACGGGCCGACGTGGGCGCGGTGGCCCACCATCGTGTAGAGCGTGAGCCCCTTCGCCGCGGCGATGTCATAGATCTCGTTCCAGAGGTAGGTCCCGTCGGCCGTGCCTGCGCGCAACAGAATGGTCGCCTCGCCGTTCCGCAGTGGCGCGTTCTCGAGCAGCGCCCGCAACGGAGTGACGCCGACGCCGGCGGCTATGACGGCCATCTTCGGGGCGGTGCGGGCGACATCGGAGAAGATCCCGTATGGTCCCTCGATCGACACCCGGGTGCCGGCCGGAATGCGACTGACGCGCTCGCTTCCCGCTCCGATGTCGCGGACCGTTATGCGCGCGGTGCTGTCGGTCGGCATCGCGGAGAGTGAGAACGGGTGAGCGTGCCACCACGTCGAACCGGTCCAGAACCGCCAGATGAAGAACTGCCCGCCGACTGAACCCAGCGCGCGCAGGCGATGGCCTCGCAGGTGGATCGAGGCGACACCCGGTGCAATGAGGGTCACCGCCGAGACGGTGATCCGGTGCCGCAGGCTCGACACCACCGGGACGACAAAACGGAACACCGCGATAGAGCCGAACGCCAGAACGTACAGCGCGATCCAATACACGCGTTGTGCGGTCCCCTCGGCGAGCATCCCTCCCACGCTGAGCTGGTGCGGGAGTGCGAACGCGACGGCGACGTAGCTGAGCAGGTGGACGAGGAACCACGCCTCATAGGGGAACCTGCGTCGAACGGCGACCACCGAGGTGATGACGACGATGATCAACAGGCCGGTCCCGATGAATGCGAGGGGCATGTCGGGAAGGGCGAGCATCGGGCCGATCTCGGCGATCGGGTCGATGCCCGAGGTGATGCCGTACCCGATGAGGAGCAGGACGGCGTGAGCCAGCAGCAGATACAGCGCCGGCTTGCCCAGCTGGCGATGCACTGCGATGGCGCGGTCGTGCCCGATGGTGCGGTCGAGGAACGGGATGCGTGCGGCCAGCACCAGCATCACCAGGATGAAGTCGGTGCCGATCAGGCCCGTCACGATTCCCAGGCTGGTGACCGCCTCGCCCACATCGCGGAACTGGGCTGCCCCACCCGCCACCAGGAAGAGCGCCACGGCGACGGCAGCGGAGGCCCACAGCAGCACGACGAGTAGGTCGGAGCGACGGGCACGACGGGCGTACTGCCGACGGAGACCGAGCGGCACCGGCCTCACATCTCGGCGCGGGAGCACGTCGGAGCGTTCCCGTGTCGAATCGGCCATGTCACGATTCTCGCAGCGTAACCTCTGCCTTCCCTTGAAGGCCGCCCGGTGATACGGGGTCGCCCGGCCCAGGAACCACATCTCGAGCCAGGCGACCCCGCCTCCCGACCATCACACCGGGAAGCTCGGCTCGAGCGAACGCTGCAGAATCGCCACCAGTCGCTCCCGCACGACACACTCGGAGAAGGCGAAGGCGTCTGCCAAGGACTCGGCGTCATCCGGCCCCACCCCGCTGAATGCGTTCGCGAAATCGTCGACCATCGCCTCCGCGAGCATCACATGGCGGATGTGCCCGGCGATCCACCGTGGTGCACCCCACGGATAAGGGGAGAATCGGGGAAACTCACGGGCGAAGAGTGTCTCGATGGGAGCGAGCAGGTGCCGAACCCCTTCGTCCGTCGACCCCCATGCGTCCACACCGAGGCGCGCCTTCTTGGCGAGCACGCTCTCGATGCGTGTCATGTACGCCGAATCTGGACTCGCTGAGAGCGCACCTTGGAGGCCGATGTCCTTGTAGGTCCAGAGGGCCCAACTCGCGTCGTACTGCGAGAATATCTCGAGCTGATCTTCCAGAAGCTGATACCTCTGGTCGTCCCGAGCTGGATCTCCGGTGTACACCGGGCCGAATTCTCCGACCCAGATCGGAGTGCGCGGTTTCGCGCATGAACGAGGTGCGGGCGAGGAACGTCTCTTCGAGTTTCGCGCGGTCGACGTGTTCGCCCCGGCTCATGCCCGGGTACGGTCCACCGTCGACGAAGCCGGGTAATGCGTAGTCGTGGACCGTGTACACGGTGTTCGGCAGCGGATCGCCCAGCTGGTCGAACTGTGTCGAATAGCGGTTGCCGTCGAGGAACAGGATGTGGTCGGGATCCACGGCGCGGATCGCGGCCTCCAGCCGGCGATAGAACGGTCCGATCAAGTCGCCGTGCGCGTCACCGGGCTCGTTGAGAGGGTTGTACCCCGCGACCCAGGGGTTTCGCCGGTACCGGTCGGCGATCGCCTCCCACAGGTTCACGACGCGGTCCTGGAAATGACGGTGAGTCCAGAACGACGCCCACTGTGTCGGGTTGTCACTGTGCCAGTGCTGATTCTGGGCACCTGGAGCAGCATGAAGGTCGAGGATGGTGAAGATGCCTTGATTGGCGCAGGCCTCGATCACCCGATCGAGAAGCTGGAACCCCTGCTGCTTGATGACCATCGGCGCATCGTCGTCCTCGAAATGCCGGTAGTTGAAGGGGACACGGAGCGAGTTGATGCCCAGTCCCGCGAGGAACGCCGCGTCCTCGTCGGTGAAGAACACGTCCAGAAATCTCGCGAAGAATCTCTCGTAGCCCTCGTCTCCGAGCACACGACGCATTGCCCGACGATGCTGGGACTCCGCGCCTGCGTAGCCGGTGATGAAGTTCTCCATGTTCATCCAGCCGCCGAGTCCGAACCCGTGCAAGGTCAGCGGGCCGTCGGAACCGACGATGCGATCCCCATCGACGTGGAGGATGGGACCGTTGGAGCTGCTCACCTCAGGGTCACCGCCGTCCAGGACACAGGAGGGAGGATGATGCGCAACCGACCGTCGACGAGCCGAGCCGTCTCGTTCGGCTTGAGTTTTACCCGTTCGGGATCGGCGAGGGTGTTCGCGGCGTGCATGTCGGCGTCGTACAGGCTCTCTGCGCTCCCCAGGGTCACGTCGCCGAGGTGGCTGGTATCGACGACGAATTCCACCGCCTCGTCGAGGCTACGGTTGACCAGGAAAACCGCGGTGTCTCCGGTTTCCTCGACATGGGTGGCGACCGCATCGACAAGTCCGACCGTTCCATGACGCTCCGACTCGTACGTGGGGCATTCGAGTTTCAGTTCGAGCGTCACCCCTCGAGCGAGGCGGGACATCAGAGCGAACGGGAAGAAGGTGGTCTGGCGCCAGGCCGGCACCGCCAGGCTCGGTCATGATCGGCGCGATCACGTTGACCAGTTGCGCGAGGCTGGCAGCTGTGACGCGGTCGGAATGACGGATGAGCGAGATCAGGAGATTTCCGAATACGACAGCGTCGACGACCGAGTAGACGTCCTCCAGCAGCCGAGGCGCGATCGGCCAGGTCTGAGGGTCGGTGATGCGGTCGACCTCCACGTAGCGCGAGTGGTACCAGACGTTCCACTCGTCGAACGATATGTTGATCGTCTTGTCGCTGCGCCGGAGAGCCTTCACGTGATCAGCAGTCGCGACCACCGACTCGATGAACCGATCCATGTTGACCGCCGACGCCAAGAAGCTCGCGTAGTCGCCGCCGATCGGCTCGTAATAGGCGTGACACGAGATGTAGTCGACCTCGTCGTACGTCTCCTCGAGCACGATCCTCTCCCACGTGCCGAAGAGCGGCATCTGCGCACTCGAGCTGCCGCACACCACGAATTCCAGATCAGGATCCACCTGGTGCATCGCGCGAGCTGTCTTCATGGCAAGGCGGCCGTACTCGCGGGGGGTCCCATGGCCGAGTTGCCAGGATCCATCCATTTCGTTGCCGAGACACCACATCCTGATCCCGTAGGGCTCAGGCGCGCCGTTGGCGATCCTGCGTTCCGACAGTTCCGTGCCCCCCGCGACGTTCGCGTACTCGAGAACGTCGAGCGCCTCCTGCACGCCGCGAGTGCCCAGGTTCACCGCGTACATCAGCTCGCTGCCGACCTTCTCCAGCCAGCGCGTGAATTCGTCCAGACCGACCTCGTTCGTCTCCAGCGAATGCCACGCGAGGTCCAACCGGCGCGGGCGCTGCGACGGCTCACCCACACCGTCCTCCCACCGGTACCCGGAGACGAAATTGCCACCTGGATAGCGGATGGTGGTCACTCCCAGTTCTTTGACGAGGTCGATCACGTCCGTGCGGAAGCCCCTCTCATCGGCCAGAGGATGGGCCGGCTCATAGATGCCGTCGTAGACGCACCGGCCCAGATGCTCGACGAAGGAACCGAAGAGCCGGCGGTTGACGGGCCCGACGACAAAGTGCGGGTCGATGGTGAGATGTGCGGAGATCACGGCTTTCCTTGAGAAGATGATGGGCGATGCGATGAGTGACGGCGGGCTATTTCAGGCTGCCGATGGCTAGTCCTCCCCGCCAGTACCGCTGGAGCGACAGGAACGCGATGATCAGCGGGATCACGGAGACCAGTGACCCGAGGATGATGATGCTCCAGAGGCTCTGCCCGCCTGCAGCGCCGTACGTCGAAGCCGTCGACTGCCACAGTCCAATGCCGACGGTCACCGGAAAGAGACGGTTGTCCGAGAGCATCGCGAGGGGCAGGAAGTAGTTGTTCCACGACGACACCACGGACAGCAGCAGTACGGTGACGATCGCGGGACGCAGAAGCGGCAGCGCGACTTGCGAGAACGTCCTGAACTCGTTGGCGCCGTCGACTCTGGCGGCGTCCATCAGCTCGTCGGGAACCGCGTCGCGGGCGTACACGTTCATCAAGTAGACGCCGAACGGATTGAGCAGGGTCGGCAGGATCACCGCCCAGATCGTGTTCGTGATGCCGATCTGCGAGAAGAGGATGAAGGTCGGGATGACCAACGCTGTGGTGGGAACCATGACGGCACCCAGCAGCACCGAGAACCCGAGCCGGCGTCCAGTGAAACGGTATTTCGCGAACCCATAGCCTGCGAGCACAGCCAGCGCCGTCGCTCCGATGCCCCCGACGAACGCGTAGAGCGCAGAATTGAGTAACCAGTTCGCATATATTCCACCGCCGTAGGTGAACAGCTGCACCAGATTCCCGACGTAGTCGATATCGTCGGCGAACCAGAGGGCGTTCCCTCCGCCGAACAGCCCAGCCGAGCTCTTCGAGCTGTTCACGATGACCCACCAGAACGGGGTCAGGAAGTACACGACCAGCAGCCCCAGAACGATCTGGAGGGAGAGATGTCTCGGAGTGCGATGAACACGCACGGCTCGCGTCGCGCTCATGAGAGGAAGCTCCCCCGCTTGCGCGTCGCGAATAGGAAGATGTACACGCAGATGAACACCACTGCGCCGAGCGCGAACGAGATCGCCGAGCCGTAGTTGTAGTTGGCCAGTGTGAACGCTTGCTGATAGGCGTACATGTTCGGCGTGAAGTCCTCGGGGATGGCGCCGGCCGCGAGGTTCTGCAGGATCTTCGGCTCGTTGAAGAACTGAAGTGTGCCGATGAGGGCGAACACCAGGATCAGCACCAGAGCCGGAGCCACCAGCGGAATCTTGATGCGGAGGATGATCTGCCATTGAGAGGCACCGTCGATACGGGCCGCTTCATACAGAGTCGGATCGATTCCCTGGAGTGCCGCAAAGATGATGATCATGTAGTAGCCCGCCCACTGCCAGGTCACCACGTTGAGCAGGCCCCAGAAGATCAATCCCTTGCTCAGGAAGTCCGGCCCAGTCGTTCCGAGGGCCTCGAACAGGTCGGCGATCGGACCGAAGTTCTTGCTGTAGAGGAAGCCCCACATCAGTGCGCCGATCACGGCCGGGATCGCGTAGGGCATGAAGATCATGAGGCGTGAGAACCTGGCGAACTTGGTCGTCACGATGTCGAGCATGAGCGCGATGGCGAGCGAGATGGCCATCTGGAATGGGATGAGGATCAACGAGAACCGCACGACGAACCAGACGCCATCGAGGAAGGACGGATCGGTGAAGGCCTTGGCGTAGTTGCCGAGGAAGACGAACTTGGTGCCTCCGATCAGCGCCCTCTGGAACGTACTGAGGTAGAACGCGAATCCGAGCGGGAGCACGAGCATCGTGACGAAGACGATCGCGAACGGACCGACGAAAAGCCAGCCTGTGAGATTGTGGCGAAAGGTCGACGATCGACGGGATCGACGCGGACCGGCCGCCGCCTGTGTGATGGTCATTGCGGTTTTCCTGTTCGATCGGGAGGGACGTCGGTGGGCCGACCCGTCACCTGGTCGGCCCACCTGGTTCAGTCGCTCACTTGACAGTGAAGCCCTGTTCCTCGGCATACGTCGCCACATCCGCCTGCAGTGCGTCCGCCGCGTCGGATCCCGAAGCGGATCCGTCGTTGATGGCGGCGATCTGCTTGGTGAACGCCGTATAGAAATACTGTCCGATCGGCGTGTAGGTCATGCCCGTGTAGGCGTTGGCCGCCGGCACGTACACCTCCTTGTTCGCCTGCTGACCGTCGAAGAACTTCACCTCGGCGTCGATGAACGCCGGGTCGTTCAGGACGTTGACATTGAGCGGGAAGATGATCTGGTTCTCCCACCCGTCCTTCAGCGATGCGTCGTCGGCGTAGACGCCGAACGCGACCACGGCGGCGAGTTCCGGGTTCTCAGCCTGGCTGGATACCGACAAGGCGGAACCACCCCAGTTGACCGAGACCGGGTTGGCGGGGTCCCACTGCGGTAGCGGAGCGGTTGCCCACACGCCAGCGTCGGCACCTTCACCAACGCCTGCACCCTGCAGGTATCCCGGAGCCCAGGCGGCCGACAGGTAGGTAGCGTAGTCGCCGCCGATCACGCCCGAGATGTACTCGGGTGTGAACTGGTCCTGCGTGCTGACCAGGCCCTTCGACACAAGCCCTGCCCAGTAGTCCAGAACCTCCTTGGCCTCGTCCGAGTTCAGGTCGATCCCGATCTCACCCTCGTTGGCGGGGTCGTAGGTGAACGGCTGAGCGCCGTTCTGGTACAACAGCGCCGTGACGTAGGCGGGCTGGTTCGCAGGGAAGTCGCCGAAGAACGGACCGCCGGCATCCTTCACCGTCTGGGCCGCAGCTTCGTACTCGACCCACGTCGTGGGCGGAGTGATCCCGTAGGTGTCGAAGACGTCCTTGCGGTAGATCATCCCCATGGGGCCGCCGTCGATCGGTGCGCCGTACACGGCGTCGCCGACGGATACGTCCTTCCAGGCGCCGTCGCTGAAGTTCGCCTTCACGTCCTGGTAGCCAAGGTCGCTCAGGTCCACAAGCGCCTCCTGGATCTGGAAGGTCGGGATCCGATCGGCCTCCAGCATCACGACATCCGGGGCCCCGCTGCCTGCGGAGATCGCCGTCTGGAACTTGTCGTATTCGTCGCCACCCGCGCCGGCGTTCGTCCAGCAGACCTGGACGTCGTCGTGCTGCGCGTTGAAGTTGTCGACGACGAGCTCGGTGTTGGGGTACCAAGCCCACAGCGTGACGACGGGAACGTCGGTCTTCGTGATCTTGTTGGTGCAGTTGGCGGCGTCGTTTCCGCCACCCGTGCCACCGCCGCCGGAACAGGCGGCGAGCACGCCGGCTACCGCGAGTGCGGCGGCGGCGGCGATGACCTTTTTCATCTTCATTGATCGATTCCTTTCGGATGCATGGACAACCTTGTCGGTGCTGCGCCTCGGCAAGCTGGCGGCGTAGGTCGGCATCGACCGTTCGTCGCGAAGTACTCGGGGGTCCGATTCGCAATATGCAACGTTGTAGTTCCAACGTTGTACGTAGACTATTGCTAACCTTGGCGGCGCTGTCAAGCCAATGCGTGGAACTCGTCCCGCGCGACGCCCGAAAACTCAGGGATGGAGTCCGATGGTCTCGACACTTCACGACGTGGCTCGGGTGGCCGGCGTCTCGATCAAGACGGTCTCCAACGTGGTGAACGACTACCCCCACGTCCGCCCATCCACTCGCGAGCGAGTGCTCTCTGCGATCGCCGAGGTCGACTACCGGCCCAACCTCTCCGCCCGTGGCCTCCGTTCCGGGCGCACCGGAGTGATCGGCCTGGCGATCCCCGAGCTTCGGCAGAACTATTTCGCCGAACTCGCCGACACGATCATTCGCGTGGCCGGCCGTCACAACGTCTCCGTGGTCATCGACCAGACAGGGGCCACGCGTGAAGGTGAACTGGCAGTGCTGGCCGGGGAACGCCTACGTCTCACCGACGGGGTGCTCTTCAGCCCCGACCAGCTCGGCCAGGAGGACATCGAACTGCTCGACGTCGGGTTCCCCCTCGTGCTGCTCGGTGAGCGGATGTTCGGTGGACCCACTGACCATGTCACCATGCATAATGTCGAATCAGCACGGGCAGCAACCGAGCACCTGATCGGAATCGGCCGTACCCGGATCGCCGTGATCGGAGCGCATCACAATCAGGACGACATCCGATCGGCCAACCTCCGGATTCGCGGCTACCGTGAAGCGCTCGAAGGGGCAGGTATCGCCTACGACCCCAAGCTCGTGCGAGTCGCTTCACCGTGGCATCGCGAGAACGGAGCTGCCGCGATGCGAGGACTGCTGCAAGATGGAACCCCGTTCGACTCGGTATTCACGT
>CAWJWQ010000003.1:0-273256 GCA_963846615.1 uncultured Actinomycetota bacterium
CGGGCGGTCGCGACGACGCTCATGCCATGCCGCCCGAGCACGCGGGCGGATTCCGCACCCAGCCCGGAACTCGCGCCGGTGACGAGGGCGACGCGGTGATCGAAGTCTGCGTTCATGAGTCCTCCGTCGGACCATGGGATGAGCGCGCCCGCCCCACGAAGGCGGGCGCACTATCCGGACGTAGATCTTGTAGGAGTAGCCCGTTGTGCCTTCGTGGAAGAACTCCTCGGCGTTATCGATCGTGACGATCTCGGTGCCGTTGTCGATGTACTCGGGCACCTCTTCGCCGGCGTGCACCTTCAAGGCGTATTCGATCGCATTCTCGGCGAGCTTGGCGGGGAACTGAGCGACGGCCACTTTGACCTGCCCTCGAGGATGTCGGTGATCTCCTGCACCGGCACGTCGAACGTCACGCTGAGAGCGTCGTTGCCCTGCTCCTCGAGCACCTGGTTGGCCGCCAGCCCGGTCGGGCCGCAGGTCGAATAGATGGCGTCGAGGCCGGGGTTCGCGACGATGAAGTTGCGCACGACGTTGACGGCCGTGTCGAGCTGGCAGCCGTTAGCTCCCGACGACAACGTCACCGTGATGCCCTTGGCTTCAAGCGCCTTCTGGAAGTTGTCGTAGCGGTCGAAGAGCAGCGGGATGCCGGGGATGCCGATCATGATGCCCACCTCGTCACCCGCCTCGAGCCTGCCCGCGAGGTAGTCGCCCATCGCCTGGCTGGCGGCGGGGTTGTTGGTGGCGATGAACGTCGACTGCTTGCCCCAGTCGGGCACCTGCTGGTCGATGAAGATCACCTTGACGCCGAGATCGATGGCGCGATCGAGCACGGGGATGAAGGCGTCTCCGGGAGGAGCCACCGCGAGGACATCGATGCCCTGTGCGAGCATCGTCTCGATCTTGGCGATCTGCTGCGTCGGATCGCCGGCGCCGTCGCCGTTGCCTTCGAGGTAATTGATGCCCTGTTCCTCGGCGGCCGCGACGAACGAGTCGCGGACGACGCCGTAGTAATCGTCGACGGCCGGGACCGAGAAGCCGATGGTGATCGCGTCGTCGTCGCCGCCATCACCTCCGCCGCCGGTCGTGCATCCTGCGAGGGCGATCGCTGCGATTGACAGGACCGCGACGGGGATCATGCGAAACTTCATCGTTTCTCCTTGGTTGTTGTTGTGTGGGTTGGTGACTGGGGCGTCGCGCCGACGATCAGCGAGACGAGCTTCGAGTGGTTCTCGGGGGTAGGAACCTCTTCGCCGACTACCGCGCCGCGCCGGATGACGATGGCCCGGTCGGCGAGGTCGGTGACCTCCTGCATGTTGTGCGAGATGAGGATCACCGAGACCCCGCTCTCGACGAGGAGGCGGACGAGGTCGTGCACGCGGGCGCCCTCTCGCAAGCCGAGCGCGGCGGTCGGCTCGTCGAGGATGACGATCTTCGAGACGAACGCGACGGCCCGGGCGACGGCGATCGCCTGCCGCTGGCCGCCTGACATCTGCGCGAGGTCGGCCCGGATGTCCGGGATGCCGACGCCCAGCCGGTCGAGAGTGGCGCGTGTCTCGGTGGCCATCTTGCGCTCACGGAGGACGCCGAGCCTGCCCGCCCAGCGCGGCCAGACCAGCTCGCGGCCGGCGTAGAAGTTCTGGGCTGCTGACAGGTTCCCGAACAGTGCGAGGTCCTGGTAGACCATCTCGATGCCCTCATCGCGGGCGTCGCGCGGAGTTCGGAAGGTGACCTCGCGCCCCTCGACAAGCATCCGGCCCGCGTCGGGCACGTGCGTCCCCGCGATGCACTTCACCAGCGTCGACTTCCCGGCGCCGTTGTCGCCGAGCACCGCGAGCACTTCGCCCCGGTTCAGGCTGAAGCTCACGCCGCCGAGGGCGCGGACCGCCCCGAAGCTCTTGTACAGCCCTTCGACCTCCAGGATCGGACCCTCGATCGCCGTTGCTGGGGTCACAGCGCCCCCACGTTCGACTGGATGGTGCGGATGCGCCGCTCGACCATCGTCCGCACGACGTCGAGCTGCACGGCGATCAGGATCGTGGCGCCGACCAGCAGCCCCTGCAGGAACGGCGACGCTCCCACGAGGGCGAGGCCGTTGCGGATCACTCCCAGCAGCAGCGCGCCGATCAGGCAGTTCCACACGCTGCCGCGACCGCCCAGGATGCTCGCACCGCCGATGATCACGGCGGCGATCGCGTCGAGGAGGCCCCCCGCTGCCTGGCCGACGGTGGCGCTGGCTCCGCCGATGTTTCCGGCGAGCAGGACTCCGGCGACCCCGGCCAGCCCGCCACAGAGCACGTACGTCGAGACCAGCACCCGCGGCACCGGGATGCTCATCCTCTTGGCAGCCTCGACGTCACCGCCGACGGCGAAGATCCAGCGTCCCCATTGGCTGCGCTTCAGGAAGAGGTGCGCGATGACGGCGACGACGGCGACGACGATGGCCGGGATCGGTATCAGGCCGACGAAGCCGCGACCGAGCGCGTCGACGAGTGGAGGCATCCCCGGCAGCGGCTGGCCATGCGTGATGACCGTTCCGATGCTCTGGGCTATCGAGAGCATGGCGAGCGTCACGATGAACGGATGGGGAATGCGGCCGACCACGTATGCCAGACCGTTCACCAACCCGACCGCCAGCCCGAGGGCGATCATCGCCAGCACGACCAGCAGGCCGCCGGCGTCCCCGACCTGCTGGTACACCAGCCAGCCGATCACGGTCGCCAGCGCCATCACCGATCCGATCGAGAGGTCGATCCCTCCCGTGACGATCACGATGAGCGAGCCGATGGCGAGAATCGCGACCGCCGAGCTCTGCAGCAGCACGTTCTGCAGGTTGATCGGCGACAGGAAGACCGGGCGCGCGATGGCGACGACGATGCAGAGGATGACCAGGATGACGACCGGCCCGGCGCCCAGCACCCTCAGCGTGATGTCGAGGGGACGGGTGCGCGAGCGTGAGCCCTGCTGGTTTGCGGAGTCCACAGTGACTCATCTCGACTTTGTATGGACAATAATGTCAGGACAAAGTTAGGCGAGATGCGGGTCGCGCGCAAGACCTCCCGGGAGGAGCCGGCTAAGGGTTGGGCGGCGAGGTAGCCAGCAGCACCGTCAGCATCTCCTTGCCGGTGTTCTTGATGCCGTGGTCGCACCAGGCAGGCATGTAGATGAAGTGGCCGGGGCCGACCTCCTGGTTGCCGCCGTTGCGGAACATCTCGCCGGTGCCCGAGATGATCACATACGTCTCCTCGGTCTCGTGCGAGTGCAGCTCCATCTCGGCGTGCAGCAGCACATAGAGCATCACGATGCTGTGGTTCACCGACGGCGCCTTGGGGTTGGTCGGGTGGATGACCCGCACGGCCGAGACCGGCGACGTGTCCTCGCTGTAGTAGATCGGCAGCCCGTCCTGAACCGTGAGGACGATGGCCTCCTGCGGCTCGTCCGGCTTGGGCAGGGAGGGGGTCAGGCTGCCGTGACTGGGCAGCAGCTTGTGCGTGGTGGACATCGCTCTCTTCTTCTCGTCGGTGTAGCTGTTGGTCAGGCTCCCGGCACGTCGACGCGACAGCGCATGAGCACCGAGCGTGGCGTACCCAACCGGTTCCAGGACTCCGCCGCCGGGGCGCAGCAGAGGAACAGGTCTCGCCGGTCCTCGCCTCCGAGCACGAGGGCGTAGACGCTGAGCCCTGTCTCGACGAACTCCGCGACCGTGCCGTCCGGGGCGACCCGGCTCGCGCCGTGCCCCTTTGCATCGGCAACCCAGATCATGCCCTCGGCGTCCTGTGCGATGCCGTCGGGCACCAGTGAAAGCGACTCGGTGGCTGCAGGGATGTCGTACCGCTCCGGGTCATCGTCGAACGCCACCCAGACGCGGCGGTTGCTCAGTTCGCCTGCTGCGTAATCCCAGGCTGTGATACGGGCTCGGAAGCTCTCGACGGCGTAGAGCACCCCCGCGCGCTCGTCGATGACCATGCCGTTCGGGAAGAGCACGTCGTCGGCAGCGGTCGTGACCGTGCCGTCGGCGGCGACGCGCAGCAGGGATGTCGGGAGGGCCTCCCGCTCGTCCGAGGGGTTCAGGCCGAAGTTGCCGATGATCGCGATGCCCGCGGAGTCGATCGCCAAGTCGTTCATGGGGCCGGTGACCAGGTCGGAGAAGTCGGCGACGACCTCCGTCCGCGTGCCGTCCCAGGCGAGCAGCCGCTTGTCGAGCATCGACGAGATGCGCAGCTCGCCGTCCGGCATGAAGCCGAGACCCGACGGGCGACCTTCGACGATGCAGACGGTCTCGGGCTGGAGGGGCCCGGTGCCGGCGACGTCCCAGCGCAGCACGCGGTGCGTGTAGAAGTCCGATGTCCACAGCATGCCGTCGTGCCAGCGTGGGCCCTCGAGGAGAGTGAATCCCTCGGCTGCGACGGTCGCGGTGCGTTGCACCGTCACCCCTTGGCCCCCATTCCGACGTCGCCGCCCACCGACATCCCGCCATCGATGGGAAGCTGTACACCGTTGACGTACGAGGACTCGTCGGCGGCCAGGAACACCACAGCGGATGCCAGATCGTCCGGGACACCGATGCGCCCGGTGGGGATGCGCGCCTCGTACTCCCCGATCACGTCGGGCGTGTAGACGTCGGCGTTGAGTCGGGAATGAACCGCGCCGGGCGCGATCGCGTTGACCGTGATGCCGAGGTGCCCGAGCTCGACCGCGAGGGCGCGGGTGAGCCCGAACACGCCCCCCTTGCTCGTGACGTACGCCGACCCGTTCGTGAACGGGAGGGTGAGCGCCACCGAGCTGACGTTGATGATGCGGCCCCGGCCGCGACCCGCCATCGATCGCACGGCGACCTGGCAGCCGTAGAAGTAGCCGTCGAGGTTGGAGCCGAGTTGCGCACGCCAGTGTTCGTCGCTCGTCTCGAGGAAGGGCTTCACCATCAGCCGCCCGGCGTTGTTGACCCAGATGTCGATCGGGCCGAGCTCGGCGATCACGGCCTCACCGAACTCCTCGACGGAGGAGCGGATCGACACGTCGCCGCGGAGCGCGAGGAACCGCCGCCCCATTCCCTCGATCGACTCGCGGGTGCCCGCGATGTCGTCCTCGGTGAAGTAGAGCGTCGCGACGTCGGCGCCCGCGCCAGCCAGCCCGCGTGCCAGCGCCTGCCCGATCCCGCTCGATGCACCGGTCACGACCGCGACCTTCCCGGTCAGATCGAACATTCCGTCCTCCTCTTCGCGGACCGCGACGTCTCTGGTTGTGTTAACGAACTATGCTATTCGCATCCCGCGCCCACAAGGGCGGCACCGGATCGTCGAGGAGGACGTGTGATCACCTTGCAGACCCCCGCGATCCGCGTCGACGTCGACGACGAGCACGGCGGCGTGATCTCCGCCGTCTGCGACGCGTCCGGCGCCAACGCGCTCGCGCACTACGACTGGGAGACTCCCATCCCGGCGCATCGGGGCCTGAGCTACGGCAACGACGACCTCGACTTCCACTCCACGTTCCGCGGCGGCTGGCAGGAGACCTTCCCCAACGCCGGGCAGAGCTCGGTGGTGGACGGGATTCCTCACCCGTTCCATGGAGAGGCTGCGAGCTCGCGCTGGACGGTCGAAGAGCAGAGTGCGACGCGCTGCGTGCTCAGTGTCCCGGCGCGCTCGCCGCTCACGCTGCGGCGCACGATGACGCTCGATCCCGAGCGCGCCGTGCTGCGCATCGAGGGGGTCGTTGAGAATGTCGGCGCGGTACCGGCCGACTTCGTCTGGGGGCAGCATCCCGCCTTTCCGGCGACGGCCGGGGCGCGCATCGACTACCCGGCGGGCGCGCGGATCCGCCCGGATGTTGAGCGCACCGGAGGCGTGGAGCTCGTGCCAGTGGCGTGGCCGGTCGCAACGCGCACCGACGGCAGCACCGTCGACCTGAGCGTCGTCCGCGACGAGCCCCTCCACGAGTTCTTCTATCTCGACTCCCTCACCGAGGGATGGGCAGCGATCCGTCAGCCCGCGGACGGCGTCAGCGTCGCACTGGCGTGGGACCTCGACGTGCACCCCTACTCCTGGCTCTGGATCATGCGGGATGATCCGGGGATGCCCTTCTACGGCCGCGGCCGCATGCTCGCGATCGAGGCGCAGACCGCGTGGCCGTACGACGGACTCGCGAACGCGCGGCGGCGCAACATGGCACATCGACTGGCGCCGGGGAGACCATGTCGAGCTGGTACACGGTTGCCCTGTTCGCCGACAGCGGCGCCGCTGTGCGGGGTGTCACCCGCGAGGGCGACGTGACCTTCGCCGTCGGCGGGTCTGCTCGTGGCTGACATGAACGCGGTCGTCAAGAGCCGCCTGGGTAAGGGCGGTGTCGGTCTTCAGCGCTGGCCGGTGCCGGTTCCCGGTCCGACCGATGTGATCGTCGAGGTGCACGCCGCAGGGGTGTGCGGCACAGATCTGCATCTGCTCGAAGACGGATACCCGTCCCGCCCGCCCGTTGTCATGGGGCACGAGGTCGCCGGCGTGATCGTCGGGCTTGGCGCCGAGGTCGACCCCGCACTGCTCGGCGCGCGTGTCGCGTGCGAGACACATCACCAGGTGTGCGATTGCGATCATTGCCGGAGCGGGCGGCGGAACCTGTGCGACAACAAGACATCGATGGGCTCGTTCGTGGACGGCGGATTCGCCGAGCAGGTAAAGGTCCCTGCGCGATTGGTGCATCGCATCCCTGACCATGTGTCCCTCAGCGAGGCGGCGCTGTCGGAGCCGCTCGCGTGCGTCGCGCATCTGCTGCTCGATCCTCCCGTCATCAGCGCGGGTGACCGAGTGCTGGTCACGGGACCGGGTCCGATGGGCCTGCTCTGCGCCCAGGTGGCGCGCGCGGCAGGGGCCCGGGTCGTGGTCGCCGGGCTCCCCGCCGATGCCGCGCGGCTGGCCGTGGCCGGCCATCTCGGCTTCGAGACGCCGACGGCCCCGTCGAGCCCGGCTTCGACGTGGTGTTCGAGTGCTCTGGCAGCGCCGGCGGCGCACGGCTCGCGCTCGAGGCCGTGCGCAAGGCGGGGCGCTACGTCAGCGTCGGGATCTACGGCCGCGACGTCACGATCCCGTTCGATCTCGTGCTCTACAAGGAGCTCACCGTCACGTCGGGCTTCGCCGCCACGGCGGAGTCGTGGCGCCGCGCCATGCGCCTCCTCGAGGGCGGGCTGGTCGACCTTGCCCCGCTCGTCTCGGCGATCGAGCCGCTGGAGCACTGGGACGACGTGATCGCGCGGCTGCGTGCCGGCGAGGGCATGAAGATCGTCTTCGACCCGCGGCTGTCATGACCGTCGACGTCCTCACCATGGGGCGCTCGCTCGTCGACCTGTACCCGCGCGAGGACGGACCGCTGGAGCAGGTCACCGGTTTCGATCCCGCCGTCGGCGGCAGTCCGACGAACGTGGCCATCGCCGCGGCCCGCCTCGGTCGCAGCTCTGGCGTCATCTCCAGGGTCGGGGACGACGGATTCGGACGCTATGTCCGCGGTCGAGCTCGCCGCCCTCGGCGTCGACATCACCCAGGTGCGGACCGCCCCCGGCCGCCAGACCGCGGTCGCGATCTGCGAGATCTCGCCTCCCGACCACTTTCCGCTCACGATCTACCGTCCGAACCCGCCGGCGGATCTGGCGATCGACCCGGCCGAGCTCGATCTGGACGCGATGCGCGCCGCCGGCGTGCTCTGGATGTCGATGAGCGGGCTGGCCGGCGATCCGAGCAGGACGGCGCACCGTCGCCGCCCTCGACGCACGTGGCGCGTGCGGGGCACACGGTGCTCGACCTCGACTACCGGCCGGCCTTCTGGGAGATGCCGACGGATGCGGCCGGGACGCCGCTGCGGTACTCGGGCAGCGCACCGTGGTCGTCGGCAACCTCGAGGAGTGCCGCATCGCGATGGGCGTCGAGGATGCGGATGCGGCAGCGGATGCCATGCTCGCGGCCGGCGCCGAGCTGGCGATCGTGAAGCTCGGCGGCGACGGCGTGCTGGCGCGCACGGCGGAGGACGGTCCGCGTTGCACCCCTCGCGGTCACCGTCGTCAACGGGCTGGGCGCGGGCGACGCGTTCGGCGGCGCGCTCTGCCACGGCATGCTCGCCGGATGGCCGCTGTCCCGGGTCCTGGGCTTCGCCAACGCGGCCGGCGCGCTCGTCGCCTCGCGCCGCGGCTGCTCGACGGCGATGCCGACGGCCGGGGAGGTGGAGCGCTCGACGGGCGCGCCTGCTACTTATCGACGAGCGTGAACTCGATCGAGTAGCGGTCCGGCCGGTACACGTGCCGAGCGAGCTCGACGATGTTGCCGGAGTGGTCGTAGGCGGTGCGCGCGAGCGTGAGGATCGGGCTGCCCTCTCGCATGTCGAGCATCTCGGCCTCCTCGTGGGTCGCGGCGCGCGCGCTCACCAGTTGGCGGGCGACCTTGAGCGTCGTGCCGCGCTCGCGGATCAGCTCGTAGAGCCCGCGACGCTCGAGCGCCTCGAAATCGCACGCCCGACGGGTCGAGCACGTGGTTGTCGAGGACGGCGATCGGCGCGCCATCGGCGGAACGCACGCGGCGCAGGTGCAGGGCGGCCCGCTGAGGGGGACGCCGAGCGCCTCGGAGAGGTGCAGGCGTCGGCGGGACGATCTCGAAGACGAGCACCTGGGTCGTGGGTTCGCGGCTCTGGTGCGCGAGGTCGTCGTAGAGGCTGCTGAGTTCGAGGCGGCGGGTGATCGAGCCGTGCACGATCTGCGTGCCGACACCGCGTCGGCGGACCAGCAGGCCCTTGTCGACGAGGACCTGGATCGCCCGGCGCATCGTGGGACGGGACAGGCCGAAGCGCTCGCCCATCGCGATCTCGTTCTCGAGCCGGGTGCCCGCGGGCAGCGTGCCGTCGGAGATCAGGGCCTCGATGCGCTGCGACACCTGCGCGTAGAGCGGCGACGTGCCGTCGCGCTCGAGGTCGCTGAAGAGCTCGACCGGGCAGAGGTCGCTCGGTGCTCACGGAAGCTCGGCTAGGAGCAGAAGGGTCTGCTGGAATCGGCGCGCCATATCAGGGCGAAATCGACAGGACATTTGTGCTGACCGAGGTAGGGACGGGGACGTCTAGCCGGTGGGCGCATGGCCGGCGTCCAGAGGGCGATGTCGAGCCGCTCGAGCACGCGCGAGTTGCGCTTCGTCTGTTCCACTGCGCGGCCGGATCGACGAGGTGCTCGTCCGGGAACCGCTGATCAGCTTCGAGAAGACGACCTCGCCCTCGAGGCGCGAGAGCGGAGCTCCGACGCAGGAGTGTGCGCCGATTCCGAACCCGATGCGACGGTTGGGTGTACGGCCGATGTCGAAGGTCTCGGGGTCGTCGAATTCCCGGTCGCGGTTCGCGGCGTTGAGCATCTGGAAGGCGACCTCACCGGCCCGCAGGTCCTTCCCGCCGAGTTCGATGTCGTCCTTCACAAGACGCGGCTGGCGCGGAATCGGACTCTCGTAGCGCACGAACTCCTCGACGGCCGTGGAGACCAGCTGGGGCTCAGCCTTGATGCGCGCCCATGACTCCGGATGCGACAGCAGCAGGTGCAGCCCGTTTCCAATGAGCGCGGTAGTGGTCTCCTGCCCGGCGCCGAGGAGCGTGATGCAGGCGTTGAGCAGTTCGCGCTCGGTCAGCGTCTCGCCGTCGGCCTCGGCCGCGACGAGATGGCTCAGTAGGTCGTCCCCCGGCTCACGCGGCGCAGCTCGATCATCTCGCGGAGGTACTGCTTCGCCTCGAGCAGCGCACCCTGCGCGGCCTGGAGTGCGGCCAACGGCGGCTTGTTGACGCCCTGGAAACCGAGAACGGCATCCGCCCAGTCGCGGAAGAGCGGCCGGGACTCCTCGGGGGCTCCGAGCAGGTCGGCGAGGACAGTCGAGGGCAGCTCCCATGCGAGAATCGCCGATGGCTTCGAACCCGCCGCGCTCGGCGGCTCTGTCGAAGATGCCGTTCACGATCGCCTCGATGCGCGGTCTCATCGCCGCCACAACCTTGGGGTTGAACGCGGTGAGGACGAGCGCCCGCAATCGGGTGTGGTCAGGCGGGTCGGAGTGCAGGATCCCTTATCCGTGTAGTGCTCCTCGAAGGGCCGGAGGCCACTGCGCACTGCTTCGCCCAAGTACTCGGTGGTCTTCGCGAGCCGGCCCTCGTTCGAGAAGTGCGCGACATCGCGGAAGGTGGTGAGCACGTCGTCGTAGCGGGTGATGATCCAGGCGCCGATCGTGTCGTTCCAGTGGACCGGGTCCTCTTCGCGCAGGCGTCGCAGGGTTTCGTGGGGGTCGGCGTCGAACTCGGGGGTCCCGAGTCGAGCGTCGAGTTCGGCCACGGACGGGGTCATCGCGCCAGTATTGCATTTGTCAGGACATTTGCGCGAGCGGGCCGAGGGCCCCGGTTCAAAATGTTCCGGAAATGTCCGGCGCGTACCATCGCCTCATGGCTACAGAGATCCTCGACCACTGGGTCGGCGGCAAGACTTTCGCGGGCGCATCGAAGCGCACCGCCCCCGTTTACAACCCCGCGAAGGGCGTCGTGCAGCGCGAGGTCAGGCTGGCCACCACCGGCGACGTCGACCACGCCGTCAAGGTCGCGACCGAGGCGTTCCCCGACTGGGCGAACGCGTCGTGGGCCAAGCGAACCGCAGGTGCTGTTCGCGTTCCGCGAGATCCTGAACGCCCGCAAGGACGAGCTGGCGGCAATCCTGACCTCCGAACACGGCAAGGTGCTCTCCGACGCCGGTGGCGAGATCGCCCGCGGGCTCGAGGTCGTCGAGTTCGCCTGCGGCATCGCTCACCTCGCCAAGGGCGAGTACAGCGAGCAGGTGTCGACCGGCGTCGACGTGTACTCGCTGCGTCAGCCGCTCGGTGTCGTCGGCATCATCTCGCCCTTCAACTTCCCGGCGATGGTCCCGATGTGGTTCTTCCCGATCGCGATCGCGGCCGGCAACACGGTCGTGCTGAAGCCGAGCGAGAAAGACCCCTCGGCATCCATCTGGATGGCGAAGGCCATGAAGGAGGCCGGCCTGCCCGACGGCGTGCTCAACGTCGTCCACGGCGACAAGGAGTCGGTCGACGCGCTGCTCGAGCACCCGGACGTCGCCTCGATCTCGTTCGTCGGCTCGACGCCGATCGCGAAGTACGTGTACGAGCAGGGCACCAAGGCCGGCAAGCGCGTGCAGGCGCTCGGCGGCGCGAAGAACCACATGCTGGTGCTGCCCGACGCCGATCTGGATCTCGTGGCCGACTCCGCGGTGAACGCCGGCTTCGGTTCCGCGGGCGAGCGCTGCATGGCGATCTCGGTCCTCGTGGTCGTCGAGCCGGTCGCCGACGAGCTCATCGCGAAGATCAGCGAGCGGATGTCGGGGCTGAAGGTCGGCGACGGCACGCGCGGCTGCGACATGGGCCCGCTGATCACGAAGGAGCACCGCGACAAGGTCGCGAGCTATCTGGACACCGCGAAGAAGGACGGCGCGACCGTCGTCGTCGACGGCCGCGGCATCGACATCGACGGCGACAAGGACGGGTTCTGGCTCGGCCCGACCCTCATCGACAAGGTGCCCACCACATCCGACGTCTACAAGCACGAGATCTTCGGACCGGTGCTGTCGGTCGTCCGCGTCGAGACCTACGACGAGGGTCTCGCGCTCATCAACGCCAGCCAGTACGGCAACGGCACCGCGATCTTCACCAACGACGGCGGTGCCGCGCGGCGCTTCCAGCGCGAGGTGCAGGTCGGGATGATCGGCATCAACGTGCCGATCCCGGTGCCGGTCGGCTACTTCTCGTTCGGCGGCTGGAAGGACTCGCTGTTCGGCGACACGAAGGCGTACGGCCCGCACGCGGTGCACTTCTTCACGCGCGAGAAGGCGATCACGTCACGCTGGCTCGACCCGTCGCACGGCGGCATCAACCTCGGGTTCCCCGAACACGACTAGCAGAGCCACGACCGGCGCGGAAGACCAGCCGACCACGTGCATGACCCAGCGCGGTCCCCAGAATCGCGCGAGCGTCGTCTCGTCGCGGCCATAGCGCACGAAGAACGACTGGGCGGTGCGGCGCCCGAGCCCCCAGTGCAGGACGCGGGGGAGGCGCTCGAACACCGCGAGCAGCAGGCCGCCGGACCGCTGCTCGGGCGCGAGCACTCGGCGCACCCGGCGCACGTAATCCTCGAGGCGCTCGGAGTCCGCGCTTGCGGATGCGGCGGCCTCCCCTGCCCAGATCCCCGAGCGCAACGCGAACGAGATGCCCTCGCGAAGCCACGGTTCCAGCAGACCCGCCGCGTCCCCGGCGACGATGACCCGCCCGCGGCGGAGGGGCGAGTGCGGCTCGCGCCAGCGCGTCAGATGGCCGCTCGAATGGACCGCGGCCGCCTCGGCGAGCCCGAGGCGGGCCTTCCACTCGGCCAGGTAGGCGCGGGTGGCCTCGGGTGCGCCCATGCGCTGGATCACTCCGACCGCGACGACGTCGGCCTTGGGGAAGAGCCACGCATAGCTGCCGGGCGTCGGCCCCCAGTCGAGCAGCACGGTAGTGCGCCACGGCATATCGGGGCCGATGCGGATCTCATCCTCGAGCCCGAGGTCGGTTGACCGGAAGCGGACCCCGACATAGCGCGCGACGCGGCTCGCCGACCCGTCCGCGCCGACGACGATGCGGGCACGCAGGATGCCGCCGTCGGTTTCGAGCCCGACCTCATCCGGGCCCTCGCGCACGTCCCGCACCGTGACGCCGCCGCGGAAGGTCGCGCCGGCCTCGACGGCGGCCTTCACGAGCGCTGCATCGAACCGCTGCCGGTCCACCATCCCGAGGAACGGCTCGGGTCTCTCGATGGTGACGGGGCGTGCGCCGTTCAGGGTGAACACCGCGCGGCGGGGTCGGTCCTCGACGGTCTCGAGCACCGTCGGCGGGATGTTGGCGAGGGACGCGCCGACCAGGCCGCCCGCACAGGTCTTGTAGCGCGGGAACTCCGCACGATCGAGGAGGAGCACCGCTGCTCCTGCCCGCGCGGCTGGCGCGCCGCCGAGGATCCAGCCGGCCCCGCGCCCACGACGACGACGTCCCAGAGTCGCGCGTCCTCGCTCACCGCTTCAGGCTAGAGCGAAGTGGTGCGGCGAGCGTCAGACGTCGCTGTAGTCGTTCGACGGGGAACGCAGCACCGTGACGGAGTCGCCGAGGAGCTGAACTTCGACGAAGGCGGTCCCCGGCTGACCCGGGAAGCTCAGCGACATGGTGCCGGGAACGGTCTCGTGCTCGAGGCCGAGAAGGTCAGAGGTCCCGTCGCCATCCATGTCGTACTCGAGGTCGAACGGGCTGAGGGCATTCACCTCGGCGCGTGTCGATCCCAGGTGGATGCCATCGGTCGTCTGAAGGGTGACCCCGCCGAGGTCGGCCGCCTCCGACCGGAACCAGGAGAACTCGTCACTCGTCGTGCCGAACAGCACCCCCGGCCATTCCCACGTGGTGCTGCCGAACTCGGGGTACTCGGTCGGCGTCGGGGTCGACCCGAGAAGCGAGCTCGAGCAGTTCGAGGGTGCCGTCCGGGTCGTCGAAGGCGGACGACTGCAGGGTGGTGCCCGCCGCATCCTGCACGGTGATGCCGTCGAGCGAGAGGACCACGGCCGCAGGCGCGGACGGCTCGGGCGTCACCGTCACGGTCGGCTCCGGCGCTGCGGTCGGCGGGGTCGGCGTGCCCGGCGCGCATCCGGCGAGAACGAGGACGAGTACGGCGAGACCGAGCAGGCGCGGCGGGTTCATGCGCCCAGTCTGCCCCGCGGCGCGCGTGACTCGAATCCCGCTCGGGTAACGATTCAGGATGCGACGGCCGCGGGAGGCGGGATCGTCGAGCTGACTCGCACGCCCGCCAGCTCGGCGAGCTCGACCAGGTCGATCGCGCCGTAGCGGTCGGCCGCGTGGATCATGATCGCCGCGCACGCCTCGGCGTCGGCGACGGCGTCGTGGTGCGGGAAGTCCTCGAATCCGGCCGCCATCGCGACGATCGGGAGGCGATACGAGTCGAGGTGGTAGGTCTTGCGAGCGACCTGCAGGCTGCACACGTAGAGAGTACGACGGCACGCCAGCCCGGTGGCGGCGCAGGCCGACTTCATGACGCCCATGTCGAATCCGGCATTGTGGGCGACGAGGGCGTCGCCGTCGATGTAGGCCTGCAGGTCGCCGAGCTGGTCGACCCAGCCGGGGGCGTCGAGCACCATGTCGGCGGTGATGCCGTGGATGCGGGTGTTCCACTCGACGAAGTGGTCGTGCCCGAACGGCGGCTGGATGAACCAGCCGATCTTGTCGACGACCTGACCGTCACGCACCTTCACCAGGCCGACGGAGCACGCGCTGGCGGCGGAGCCGTTGGCCGTCTCGAAGTCGATGGCGGTGAAGTCGAGCGGCACGTACCTGACTCTGACACGGGGTACCGACGCCGGCCGGTTGCCCCGCCGCGAATGTGGACAGCTCCGCGCGGCCCGGAACGAGGCCGTCGCCGGAGGCGAACCTCCTGCGACGGCCCCGTGTCGCGGGAACCGCTGCGCAGCTCATCGCAATGGAGCGAGCCGGCTGATGTAGTCGATCGGCAGTCCGTCGCTCGCCAGCGAGGCGAGCGCGAACTGACGGTCGCGGTGCAGCAGGGCGAGCTCGGCGCGGTTGACGCGACGCTCGCGCGCCGGCGTCGCGCCGGGACGGCGACCCCACTTGATCAGGGCGACACCCAGGTGCAGTGCGGCGCGGTCGAGGATGCCGACGCGGCGCACGGGCTGTGGAGTGCTGCGGGAGTTGGACGGATGGTTCGTGACGAGTCTCGGTCGTCAGCGTGGTGTTCATGATGTTCCTCATCGTGAGAGTGCTGAACTGCGGACCGCCCCTCGTGAGGGCGGGTGATCGACCACGTGAGACGGGCCGCGGACGGGGCGTGGATCGGCCCTCATGCGCAGAGCATGCGCGGGCCGTGCTTCGAGAGCGTCGCCACCGTCATGAACGGCGGCGCGAGCCTCTATCGAGGGAGGCGCTGCTAGCCGTTCCAGACGGTGGTGACGCCGGCGAAGCCGGCGAGCGGTTGGGCATCTTCGGATGTGCTGTAGACCATGTGCAGGCTCCTTTCTGTGTCGGCGTGCTCGGCCACGTTAGTGAACGCACTGAGCGGGCTCGCAACATCCCGGGCGTGTCGAGGCAGGAAGTGATCGGATCGTGACCGAATCTGCGCGAGCGCGACGCCGGTACCCTGCGGCCCTTAAGCTTGTGGCCCGTGGCTCTCACCATCGGAATCGTCGGACTCCCGAACGTCGGCAAGTCGACCCTCTTCAACGCGCTGACCAAGAACGACGTGCTCGCGGCGAACTACCCGTTCGCGACGATCGAGCCGAACGTCGGCGTGGTGAACCTGCCCGACCCGCGGCTCGCAGGTGCTCTCCGACATCTTCGGCAGCGAGCGCATCGTGCCCGCGACGGTCTCGTTCGTCGACATCGCCGGCATCGTGAAGGGCGCGAGCGAGGGGGAGGGGCTGGGCAACCAGTTCCTCGCGAACATCCGTGAGGCCGACGCGATCGCGCAGGTGGTCGCGTGGATTCGACGACAGCGACGTCGTGCACGTCGCGGGCGCGATCGACCCGGCCTCCGACCTCGCGACCATCACGACCGAGCTCGCGCTCGCCGACCTCCAGACCCTCGAGAAGGCGATCCCGCGCTTCGAGAAGGAGGTCAAGGGCAAGAAGCTCGACCCCGTCCGTGCTGACGGCAGCGACTCGCCGCCCAGGACGGCATTGAATGCCGGCACGCCGCTGTCGGCTCGCGAAAGGCGTCGATCTCGCCGCCATCCGGGAACTGGGTCTGCTGACCGCGAAGCCGATCATCTACGTCTTCAACGTGGATGAGGCGGTGCTGACCTCGGACGCCAAGCGCGCCGAGCTGGCCGCCCTCGTCGCGCCGGCGGACGCGGTGTTCCTCGACGCGAAGATCGAGTCGGAGCTCATCGACCTCGACGCCGCCGACGCGGCCGAGCTGCTCGCGTCGACCGGTCAGACCGAGTCGGGCCTCGACCAGCTCGCGCGGATCGGGTTCGACACGCTCGGCCTGCAGACCTACCTGACCGCCGGGCCCGAAGGAGTCGCGGGCCTGGACGATCCACAAGGGCGACAAGGCCCCGCAGGCGGCGGGTGTCATCCACACCGACTTCGAGCGCGGGTTCATCAAGGCCGAGATCGTGTCGTTCGCCGATCTCGTCGAGACCGGGTCGATCGCCGAGGCGCGCGCGAAGGGCAAGGCCCGCATCGAGGGCAAGGACTACGTCATGCACGACGGGGACGTCGTGGAGTTCCGCTTCAACGTGTGATCCTCGGTCAGCGTTCGAAGGGCGGGCGAGGTCCGCCATCGTGTCGGGGGCGCCGGTTAGCCTGACGATGTGAGTATTCGCCTCGAAGGAATAACGGTGCTCGCGGACGACGTCGCGGCACTCGCCGCCTTCTATGAACGAGCGCTCGGCCTCCGCGGTCGAGGTGCGCGAAGAGGCGTACGTCGCATTTGGTGACCAGGGCATTCGGTTTTCGATCTTCTCGAGACCCCTGATGAGCGGCAATACCGACGGGCACCCGTCATACGGAACGCGATTCACGGGGCAGGCGTTCGAGCTGAACTTCCAGTGTGACGATCCCGCGGAGGTCGTGCGGCGCTAGGACGACATCGTCGCGGCAGGAGCGACGCCCGCGCGGGCGACCGGCGCTCAGAGGATGGGGATCAGTACACCGGGTTCTTCGCCGACCCGGAGGGCAACGATCCGCTCGCTGTTCGCCGACGCGTGACGCATCCCGAGTGGCGGCCCGCCGACGCCAAACCGTTGGTGCCTGTGGGATCAGCGTCGAGCACGCGTCTCGATGATCGGGACCGTTCGCCGGCTCCGAGCGCGCGACCTTCGCTGCACGGCTGCGCCTGGCTCGCACAGCGACGTCGATCACATCGTCGACCGCCTGGCGCACACGCGGCAACCTCATCCATCTGTGCCGGATCATCATCGGCTCAAGCACATGACGCGGTGGAAAGTCCGAGCCGACCGTGACTGACGCGGCTCCCGGACGCTCTGCGGAGCCCCGAGTCGAATGGTCGAGCCCGACCGGGTTCCCATCGAGCACAGGACCCACCGCCGTTCTAGTCGGACCGTGCCCCTAGCGCTTCGTCGGCCTCTCGTCGTCGACCCCGACCGCGGAGAGCTTCGCCAGCGCGGTCGACACGGCGCGCAGCTCTTCGAGAGCCTCGACGACATCCCGAGAGACCGCCGGGTCCGCGGTCGCACGTTCGAGCGCGGCAGTCGCCAGGCGAGGTGCTGCTTGACGACATCACGCTGATCTACCCATGCCATGGCTAGCCCTCCTCGGCCGGCGCGAACCCGCACTGCTCGAGCTCCTGATCGACCTGCAGGGTGAGGCGCTCCTTGCCGTCGGCGTGGGCGTCGGCCACCGTTCCGGAGTAGATCGTGTTGTCCTGCGGAATCCAGGTTCACGGCGGACGCGTCCTCGCAGAGGTGGTAGACCTCGCCCGACTTGGTCCAGTACACGAGGTTCTGGCCGGTCAGCTCGACGACGGTCTGGGTCTCGGCGGTGTACTGCTCGACCGACGGCGGGTTGAGCGAGAGTGCCGAAGTAGCCCGCGACCAGCAGCAGCACGATCGCGATGGCGCCCGCGATGCCCTTCTGCTTCCCGTCCATGTTCTTGTTGGTGAAGATCAGGATGATGAGGGGCAGGAAGGCGATCACCGTGATGATCGCGCCCAGCTGGTTCTGTACGAAGAACCGGACCTTGTCCGACTTCCTCGCCGGGTCGAGCCGGTTGGCCCGCTTCCAGAGCAGCGAGCCGCCGACGGCGAGCGCGCCGATGACCACCAGCAGGATGATGAGCAGGACCATGTTGACCGGGTCCTGGCGGAGCACGAAGAAGATCGCGAAAGCCTCGGCGCCGATCGCGAGCACCCACAGGATGGCGGCGATGACTCGGAAGGTGGTGGCCTTCCCCTTCGACTCGGGTGTCGGCTTCCAGTCGGCTGCAGCCTCTTCGACTTCGGCTGCATCGGACTCGACGCGAACGACCTTCTTCTTCCGGTTCTCGGCCACGGATTTCCTCCCTGTGTCTTACTGGAGCTGGCGATCGGTGGCACGAGCCTAGCGATTGGTCAGCGGCCGCTGCGACCCGCCAGTTTCTCGGCCAGACCCGTCTCGTCGTCGAAGAACCAGATGTGATCGCCCCGGTTCGTCTCCCAGACGTAGTCGGCGAGACGACTCGCTCGTGGCCGCCGCGGCGCTGACGTCGCCGATGACGGCGAGCTTGAGGCCGTAGTTGACCATCTTCTGCGTGATCTCGCCGGCGAGACCCGACGACAGGTCGAAGAAGGACGGGTCGAGTCGAGCCACCGGAACGGCGATGACGGTCACGTTGTCTGGCCCAGGCGTTGCCGATCAGGTCGGAGGTGTCCTCGCTGGTCGAGATGACCGGTCCGTCGACGTCGAGGAACTGGACCCGGAGGTCGCCGTGTTCGTCGATGCGCATCCGAGACGATACGACACGACGGCCGAGCGGGTGGCAGTGTTACACAGGATGGACGATCTCGAGTCAGCACGAGCCGCCGGAGTACGAGCGGTCGAACGACTCTCGGCCGCAGGCGCGCGCGACGAGGTTCTCGCGGCCCTCGTGCATCGAAGACTCCGCGGTGATACCTTCGTCGTCGTCGAGCGGGTGTGGCGGCTCGGCGTCCTGCTGCTCGGCCGCAGCGGGACGTTCTACGCGACCGGCACGACGTTCCGGATCGACGAGCTGAAGTTCGACAACCACCAGTCGAACCTGGCCGCGGCCCGCCGCGAATATCGGGCTGCGGCGCTTCGAGCGGGGTTCCCGTCGGGCGAGACCGTGAACTTCGATGCGGAGCCCATCGAGCTGGATGCTGCGCTCGCCGAGTCGGACGGCCCCGTCATCCTGAACTCCGCGGCGCTCCTCGTGCGCTGGAGCCCGACGAGCGATGCGCTCGCGCCCTTCGAGTCCTACCTCGCCGAACGCGTCGAACTGCTCGCCGATCCGCCGCAGGGCGCCTGAAGACGCGAGCCCGGTCGGGACCAGCGCCTCGCGCAGCTCAACCGGCAGCGACGGGGGCACGTCGAGCGGGACGGCCAGCGTCGCGGAAGTCACGGGCGATTCGCGCGACCTGGTCGTCGTCCATGATCTTGCGGGCCATGCTGCCGTGAGCGAGCAGGCATCGTCGGATTTGAGCGCGCGTGCTGCCGCCAGGGTGACGAGACGGTAATTGCGCACGCCGAGAGCTGCGCCGCGATCGCCTTCGTCAGTTCCTCGAACGCGGTCAGGGCCTCGGGATTGACGGCCATGACACGGGTGCGGGTCGGGACGTACCCGTAGTGCTCGCGGTCCTCGGCGTAGAAGCCGGCGACGTCGCCAGTCGCGTCGTCGTCGCTGACGGTATGGATGATCGACATCCCGACATGCTGACACGACTCGGTACGGTTCTCACATGATCGCCTTCCCGATTCCCGTGCCCCCCGGCACTCCGCCGATCGTCGGCATTCTGTTCGGCATCGCCGCGATCGCCGGGTTCCTCGTGTTGATCTGGCAAGCGGTGCGGTACTTCCGCAACGATCGCGACGCCGGTGACGGCGACGATCGGTAACCTGGCGGCATGAGCGAGACCCCTCCTCCCTATACGGGCAAGCCCGCGCCGAAGGCCACGGCCGCGCCGAAGACCAAGCCGGCAGCGGCCAAGACCACGGCGGCATCGAAGGCGCCCGCCACATCCAGGGCCAAGACGCAGGCAGCCGTTCCGGCTCCGGTGCCGCCCGTCGCCACGGTCCCTGCGCCCGCCCCGGTCCCCGCGATGCCGGCGACCGCGGCGGTCGTGTCGTACGTCACGATCTGGCACAGCCGTGCGCTGCTCATCGGCGTCGCCGCGTTCGCCGCCCTGGCCGGGATCGGAACGTCCATCGGCGCATTCGGATTCCCCGACAACGCGCCCGTCGAATCGATCTACGCGTTCGGCATCGTCGTCGACATGCTCGCCGTCGTGATCGCCCTGGCCATCCTGACGATCACCGAGTACCGCAGGCGAACGGATCCGGTCCGACTCGGACTGCCCGTCAACCCCCGCCCCTCGGTGTTCGCGATCCTCGCGGTCGCCCTGGCCGGCCTGACCCTGCTCGCATGGGTCGTCGGCGAAGGGCCGACGCAATTGATCGACCTTGCCGCGGGCCTCCGTGCGCGGTACATGTACCACACGGGCGGGCTGTTCGCGGCGGGGATCCCGTGGGCGCTGAGCCTGATCTTCGGCGCATGGGGCTTCCGCCCGAAGGGCATGTCGTGACCAACGTGCTGGCCATCGTCGCGATCGTGCTCGCCGGGTTGCTGGCAGTCGTCGCGGTCATCGCCGCTCTCGTCTACGGGGCGGGACTCAGCGACTAGCCCGCCTAGCGGGCGAGCTCGGCCAGCAGTACGCGTTCGTCCTCGTCGCTGAGACCCGCGCGGCGCTCGCCGGGTTCTGCCAGCTCCCAGGCGAGGGTGTCCGCCAGCGTCTCTGCGAGCGGGCGGGTGCGCAGGCCGAGGGATGCCGCGCGCGACAGATCGTGCGCGTTCAGCGCGATCGACTCGGGCGGCAGCCACAGCGGGAGCGACCGCGGCCCCATCCACGGCACGACGTCGTGGGCGGCGAGCCAGTCCTCGCCCGCGACCTCCCATGACCCGGTGAAGCCGGTCACCTTGCGCACCGCCTCGAGGTGCTCGCCGAAGGTGTGGGTCGGACCTCCCGCGTTGGCGATGCCCGGGGCCGTTCCGCTCGGCCGCCCGGACCAGCCAGGCAGCGAGGTCGCGCACGTCGAGCACCTGCACCGGGACGTCGGGCGCATCCGGGATCAGGACGCGGCCCTCGGGATTCGACGGCCGGGCGAATCGACGCGGCCAGTAGCCGGTGCGGCCCGACCAGTCGCCCGGACCGCCGATCAGACTGACGCGTGCGATCAGAGCGCGGTCCGTCCCGACTCCGTCGATCACGTGCCGTTCGCACGAGACCTTGGCCGACCCGTAGGTCTCCATCGTCTCCATCACGTCGCCGTCGAGCGGGGGCAGCAGCTCGGCGGACTCGTCGTCGCCGATCGTCACCGAGTCCGCGTACACGGATGCCGACGAGACGAAGACCCAGTGCGCGGTCCGCTTCGCCAGGCTCGCGACCGCTCGACGCACCTGGCCCGGCTGCCGCGACACATCGATGACGGCATCCCAGCTCTCGTCGGCCAGCTCGGTCGAACGCGTCGTCCCGATCCCGGTCTGCGACGACGAACCGCGCCCCGTCGGGAGCGTCGCCCGCCTCACCGCGCGCGAGCGCGGTGACCTCGTGTCCCGCGGCGACTCGCCGCCGAGACGATGTTCCTGCCGAGCCAGGCCGTGCCTCCGAGGACGAGGGTTCGCATCCCCCCAGGCAACCGGGTGCACGGGGACCGCGGCAAGCGATTCTGCGCAGGGCAGAGCTACTCCGGCGGAGCCTCGATCTGGGGCGGAGCTTGATCAGCTTGCCGAAGCAGAGGTACTGGCTCCATTTCGGGGTCGCGCAATCGGATGCCCCTTGCCTGTCGGCGTCGTCGAGCATCTGGCCGAACGTGACGTCGGACAGGGCCCAGCCGAGCGGGACCGTCACCGACGGCTGCGTTCCGATTGCCATGATCGCCGCCGCTGGGACGTGGTCGGGGGTCGGGGCGTGCCGAGCGGGCATCGTGAGTTGTCGCAGATCGGCTCGAAGCGCGGTCGTGATGCGCTGCACCCAGCGGCTCGCGGCGACCTGAGTCGGCTCCCGTCCCCTGGCCGGTGATCGGGACGGTCAGTTCCGGGATGTCGTTGCGGACGGGTTCGGCGATGTACCCGCCCGGCGAGTTCTGGATGTAGAGCAGGTACGGCACGACAAGCGGTTCGCCCTTGGGGCGCGTCTTGGAGTTGTAGGTCTGCACGAGTTCGCTGATCCGCGGTGCGATGTCCGCGAGCAGCCCGAGGCCGGTGTTCTCGGCGTAGCCGCCGTCGATGAGCTGGAGACGAGGGAACCTTCTGGCAAGCGGCGTCGCTTCAGCCCCGACACCACCGGCCGGGGTCACGACCGGGAACCGAGCCGACAGCAACGCCGCCGTCGACCAGTCGACGTTGAAGTCGCACCCTTTCTGGTCATCGAAGTAGTTGAGGAGATCGATCGTCAGCGGCGGCTCCGAGACGCCCTGATCGCAGCGCGGTGCCGAATTCGGGTTGCCGGTGGTCGAACCCGTCGACGCCCCGAAGTCGATCTGGCTGATGACGACGCGACATCCCGACCGGACGTCGGTCGAATTGAAGACGATCCAGCCGGTTGCCGGCGTCGGTCTCCCGTCGAATGGCCTCCGCAATGAGGGGTCCGCGACGCGCCAGGACTCCTCGATGAGCGATGCCCGGTCGCGCCAGCCGGAGTCCTCGAACGACGGCAGCCTCACGCCGGTCGCCGACGCCAGCGGGTCGGAGACGAGGAGCCCCGCGATCGCCGCCGGGAGCGCCGAGGATCGGCTCAGTTCTCGGATCTCGTCGCGCATGCCGTTGGAGAAGAGCTTGGGCGCATCCGGGTCGCCCACCACCGGCGCATCCTCCGCTGCGCGCGACGCCATGGCAGTCACGGCAAGCCCGACCGATCCGCCACTCACGCCGCTCGAGAGGAAGACCGACGACGCCGCGCACGGTCCGGCGAGGTGCAATTGCGACAGGGTGGCGACCGTCCAGGTCGCGGCCCGGATGCCCCCACCCTCCGCAGCGACGAGCACGAGTGGCCTGACATTCGCGCTCGAGACGGGGCAGTCCTTGTTGTCGTCAAGCCAGGTGTCGAACGCCGCAGGGAGTTCTTCGCGCACGGGCGCGCTCAGCGACGACCGGTCGATGGCGTGCAGCGTGGGCGACCCCGCGAACTGCCCGACGAGAATCGGCACGATCAGGAACAGCGTCAGCACGGGGTCCGACCGCAAACCCAGGGCCTGGAACACAGCGAGCGGGCGACGGCGCCGAAGAAGCAGGGTGAAGAGCGCGACGAGCGTGGTCCACGCGCCGAGCAGGCCCACCGCGACGCCGACACCCCCGACGAACCCGCCGACCGTGATCGGCGACCCGAGCACGGCGATGAGCAGCCCCGCCGACGAGAGGGCCGCGACGGCGACAACGAACTTGGTCTTCGCACCGACCTCGCCATCGCCCACGCGGGGATCGAGTGCGTACCGGATCCGCGCGAGGAACCGGATGCGGCGATCAGCTCGCGTGTCGCCGGCCATGCTGCCGGGATCGGTGGCCACCGGGACGTCCGGCCCGACAAGCAGGCGCCTGCACAGGTAGGCGGCGCCGAGAGCACCCGCAAGCCCGACGACGATCGCGATGCCGAGTCCGATCGTTTCGGCGGCACCGCCGATGCCGGTGAGGCCGAGGAGGACGAGGGGTGAGAGCGACCGCGCGATTCCGAGTCCGCCGATGACGACGAACGACGCAGCCAGCACGTCGCCCATGCGCGCGATGTCGTAGGCGCGCTGGGTGCGAGATGCGAGCTCTCTCGCGTACAGCCTCCGTGGCGTGGCGGGACCGGCCGCTTCGACTCCTTCCATCGACTGAAGTACCACAGTTCCGCAGCGAGGCTGCTCAGCAGGATGACCGCGAACGCTCCCACGAAGATCCAGAACGGGGTGGGGTCCCACAGCTTCTGGTCGATTCGGGAGACCAGGAAGGCGGCGAATGCGACCACCACCGGGACCGCGATCCAGGGTGCGTAGTGGCGGCCAGTCGGGCGCAGGCGCCCCGTCGTCGCCGCGCCGTAGGTGCGCTCGCGCGGATCGGGCTGCTGATTCTGCACCAGATCGCCCCAGTACATCTCGGAGCGCTTGCGTCCGATCACGAAGAACGTGGTCGCCAGCACGAGGGTGATCGCGGTCGCCACAGCGGCGTGAACCGCCCCCCACCCGTCATCGAACCAGCCGCGCTCGATATCCGGCACCTGTTCGACGATGAGTCCCCAGGGCAGGAGCGACAACGCGGCGAGAGCGACCGCGAGGATCGCTGAGAAGCGCTGGGCGTACACCGCGTGCCGCAGCCGGGCTAGGCGGGATCGCAGCCGCTGGCGGATGCCCCCCGACACCAGGATGGTGAAGATCAAGGCGATGTTCACGACCCACTTGACGGTGGATGTGATCGAGGTGGCGATGACCAGGCCCGTGGGCGGGTCGGCGTTGCGGGCCAGCATCAGCGCACAGACCACGAGGAGCACGCCCTCGACGATGTCGACGGCGATGAGCGCCCTCAGTCCCCATCGTGCTCGGCTCTGACTCCGCTCGGCTGCCTCGATCTCCCGGGTGAACGCAGGGTCCTCTGTCTTGCTCCGGCGCCGGGGCACCATCCGGCGGATGGCTTCGAGGAAGAGGACTCGGTACAACACGATGAAGGCGATGTCGAGGATGACGTGGAGGATGATCATCCCGCCGGGGGTGAGCGTGCCCTCGACCGTCCAGCCCGACCACTGCCCCATCGTGGTGAGCGACAGGAAGCCGATCGCGTCCGAGATCGAGAAGGTGTGGCCTTCGCGAGACAGGTACTGTCCTGCGACCCGGTTGATCTCCCCGAGGACGAGGAGCACAGCGACCGTCAGGATGACGATGTAGGTGCGGGGGACGATTCGACGCTGAGGCATGGTGCTCCTGGACCGGTGTTGCGCCACACCCTAGCCTGACGCGGGTAAACCGACCATTCCGCCTCCCGAGCCCGTTCACACGCCCGCAACGTCTGCGCGCTAGGCTGGCCGCACAATCGAACATCGGGCCGCACGCGATGCGGGAGAGTCGCCACGGCTGATCGAGGCGGTCAGAGCGGCACCGAAGGAGCAAGCCTCCCCGCCAATCTCTCAGGTACGTGTACCGCATCGCACAGGCCACTCTGAAAAGCGTTCCAGCGATGGAGCCGCCGAAGGTGAAAGCGCCGACCGAACGCCCGGCGTGAAGCTCTCAGGTACCGATGACAGAGGGGGAGTTCCACTCGCAGCCCGCGCGCAGAGAGAACTCACCCATGACCGAAGCACCGCCGAACGACAGGCTCAGCCCGCTGCACGACATCCACGTCGCGGCAGGCGCCGCCTTCACCGACTTCGCGGGCTGGCAGATGCCGGTGCGGTACAGTTCCGACCTCGCCGAGCACGCCGCCGTGCGCAGCGCCGCCGGCCTGTTCGACCTGAGCCACATGGGCGAGATCCTCGTCGTCGGACCGCAGGCGGCCGAGGCGCTCGACTACGCGCTCGCGGGCAAGCTCTCCGCGATCGAGGAGGGGCAGGCGAAGTACTCGCTGCTGCTCAGCGCCGGAGGGCGGCATCCTCGACGACCTCGTCGTCTACCGCACGGGCGACGATCGCTTCCTCGTCGTCGCCAACGCGTCCAATCGCGAGGTCGCCGCACGCGAGCTGCGCGAGCGCGCCGCCGCGTTCGACTGCCTGGTCGAGGACGAGAGCGACGACATCGCCCTGATCGCGCTGCAGGGCCCGAAGGCCGAGGAGATCCTCCGCAACGTCGAAGGGTTCGACCTGTCCGGGGCTCGACGACCTCAAGTACTACCGCGCGATCCCGTGCACGTATCTCGACAGCACGGCCGCGGGCACAACGTGCTGGTCGCCCGCACCGGGTACACCGGCGAGGACGGCTTCGAGTTCTACCTGGCCCCGGATGCCGCTCCGCCCTCTGGGAGGCGATCGCCGAGACCGGCGCGGGGTCGGGCCTCGTCCCCGCGGGCCTCGCCGCCCGCGACACCCTCCGCCTCGAGGCCGGGCATGCCGCTCTACGGCCACGAACTCGGCACCGACACGTTCCCGGTGCAGGCCGGTCTCGGCCGCGTCGTCGCGCTGAAGACCAAGGAGGGCGACTTCGTCGGCCGCGCCGCCGTCGAGGCGGGCCCGCCCGACGACGCCCGGGTGCTCGTCGGGCTGACGGCCGACGGCAAGCGCGCCGGCCGCGCGGGCTACGACGTGCTGCAACGGCGACCGGCGTCGTCGGCGAGATCACCTCCGGCGCCCTCTCGCCCACCCTCGGCTATCCCGATCGCCATGGCCTACGTCGACGCCGTCGCTGACCGAGCCGGCACCGAGCTCGACCTCGACGTCCGCGGAACCCGCGTCCCCGCCACCGTCGTTTCCCTCCCCTTCTACAAGCTCCGCAAAGAAAAGAGGTCCGCTCATGACTGAACCGGCAGCCGACCTGAAGTACACCGCCGAGCACGAGTGGATCGCCGTCGACGGCGACATCGCGACCATCGGCATCACCGCCTACGCGGCCGACAAGCTGGGCGACGTCGTCTACGTCGACCTGCCGAAGGCGGGCACGATCGATCGCCGAGCGGCAAGGTGGTCGGCGAGATCGAGTCGACCAAGTCGGTCGGCGAGCTGTTCGCGCCCGTCGACGGCGAGGTCGTCGAGGCGAACGACGCCGTCGTCGCCGACCCGACGCTGGTCAACAGCGACCCGTTCGGCGCCGGCTGGCTGCATCAAGGTGCGCTTCACCGAGCTGCCGACGCTCCTCACCGCGGACGAGTACGCCGCCCTGACCGGCGAGTGACGCCGTCGATGACCGACGTCTTCGCCGACCGCCACATCGGCACCGACTCCGTCGCGCAGCTGGCGATGCTGGACGCCGTCGGCTACGACACCGTCGACGCGCTGATGGATGCCGCGGTCCCCTCCGGCATCCGGGTCGCACCCGACGCGCCGACCGCGATCCCGGCCGCCGCCAGCGAGCGCGAGGCGCTCGCCGAGCTGCGCGCGCTCGCGCGGCCGGAACCGCGTGCGCCGCTCGATGATCGGCCTCGGCTACTACGACACGCTCACGCCGGCGGTGATCCAGCGCAACGTGCTCGAGAACCCGAGCTGGTACACCGCGTACACGCCGTACCAGCCGGAGATCTCGCAGGGCCGGCTCGAGGCGCTCATCAACTTCCAGACCATGGTCACCGACCTCACCGGCCTCGCCACCGCGAACGCGTCGATGCTCGACGAGGCGACCGCCGTCGTCGAGGGCATGCTGCTCGCCCGTCGCGCCTCCGGCTCGGCGTCCAACGTGTTCGTCGTCGACGCCGACGCGTTCCCGCAGACGAAGGCGCTGCTCGCGCACCGCGCCGAGGCCGTCGGCATCGAGCTGGCGGAGCTCGACCTGGCCGCACAGACGCCGACCTCCCGGACGCGTTCGGCGCCTTCATCCAGTACCCCGGCGCATCCGGTCGCGCTCTGGGACCCGCGCGGCCGTCGTGGCGAGGCCCACGCACAGGGCGGCGCTCGCCGTCGTCGCGGCCGACCTGCTCGCGCTCACGCTCGTGACGGCACCCGGCGAGTTCGGCGCCGACATCGCCGTCGGCACCAGCCAGCGCTTCGGCGTGCCGATGGGCTTCGGCGGACCGCACGCCGGCTACATGGCCGTGCGCGACGGCCTCGAGCGCCAGCTGCCCGGCCGGCTCGTCGGCGTGAGCCAGGATGCGAGCGGCTACCCCGCCTACCGCCTCAGCCTGCAGACCCGCGAGCAGCACATCCGCCGCGAGAAGGCGACGTCGAACATCTGCACCGCGCAGGTGCTGCTCGCCGTGATGGCGAGCATGTACGCCGTCTACCACGGCCCCGGCGGCCTCAAGCGGATCGCGCACCAGGTCAACCGCACCGCGAACCTCCTCGCCGACGCGCTCGGCGACCGCGTCGTGCACGACAGCTTCTTCGACACGCTCACGGTGACCGTCGACGAGCCCGGATGCGGTGGTCGCGGCGGCCGCGGACGCCGGCATCAACGTCTGGCGCGCCTCGCGACTCGCGCGATCCAGTTCTCGGTCGACGAGACGACGACGACCGGACGACGCTCTGGCCCTGCTGCGCGCGATCCTGGGCGACGATGCGCCGTCGGCGCTCGCGTTCGAAGCCGACGGCGCAGGGCATCCCGCACGACCTGGCCCGCACCAGCGCGTACCTCGAGCACGACGTGTTCAACACGCACCGCTCCGAGACGGCGATGATGCGGTACCTCAAGTACCTCGCCGACAAGGACTACGCGCTCGACCGCGGCATGATCCCGCTCGGCTCGTGCACGATGAAGCTCAACGCCGCCACCGAGATGGCGGCGGTCACCTGGCCGGAGTTCGCCGGCATCCACCCGTTCGCTCCCGAGGCCGACGTCGAGGGCTACCTGACGCTGATCGAGCAGCTCGAGGGCTGGCTCGCCGAGGTCACCGGGTACGACGAGGTGTCGCTGCAGCCGAACGCCGGATCGCAGGGCGAGCTCGCCGGGCTGCTCGCGATCCGCGGCTACCACCGCTCGCACGGCGACGACCGGCCGCGTCGTCTGCCTGATCCCGTCGAGCGCGCACGGCACCAACGCGGCCAGCGCGGTGCTCGCCGGCATGAAGGTCGTCGTCGTCGCCTGCGACGAGCTCGGCAACGTCGACCTCGCCGACCTGCGGGCCAAGGTGGCAGAGCACGCCGCCGACCTGGCCGCGCTCATGGTCACCTATCCGTCGACGCACGGCGTGTACGAGCACGACATCCGGGACGATCACGGATGCCGTGCACGAGGCCGGCGGCCAGGTCTACGTCGACGGCGCCAACCTCAACGCCCTGCTCGGCTACGCCCGCTTCGGCGACTTCGGCGGCGACGTCTCGCACCTCAACCTGCACAAGACGTTCTGCATCCCGCACGGCGGCGGCGGCCCCGGCGTCGGGCCGGTCGCCGCGAAGGCGCACCTCGCGCCGTTCCTGCCCGGGCATCCGCTCGCGCAGCGCGGCCGCACCGGCAACATCGTGAGCGCCGCGCCGTACGGCAGCGCCGAGCATCCTGCCGATCAGCTGGTCGTACGTCCGGATGATGGGCGCCGACGGGCTGCGGCAGGCGACGGGGGCCGCGGTGCTCGCGGCGAACTACGTCGCCGCGCGGCTGCGCGAGCACTTCCCGGTGCTCTACGCGGGCGAGAACGGCCTCGTCGCGCACGAGTGCATCCTCGACCTGCGCCCGCTGCGCGAGGCGACCGGCGTGACCGTCGACGACGTCGCGAAGCGGCTCGATCGACTACGGCTTCCACGCGCCGACGATGTCGTTCCCGGTCGCGGGCACGCTGATGGTCGAGCCGACCGAGAGCGAGGACCTCGCCGAGATCGACCGCTTCATCGACGCGATGATCGCGATCAAGGCCGAGGCGGATGCCGTGGCGGCCGGGAGTGGCCGGCGGACGACAACCCGCTCGTCCACGCGCCGCACACGGCGGAGTCGCGTCATCGTCGGCGAGTGGGACGCACGCCTACACGCGCGAGCAGGCCGTGTACCCGGTGCGCGGCATCCTGCACCGCAAGTACTGGCCGCCGGTGCGCCGCATCGACCAGGCGTACGGCGACCGCAACCTGGTGTGCGCGTGCCCGCCGGTGGAGGCGTTCGCGTAGCAACGCCGCGAGAGGCGGCGCTGTTCGCACGTCCGGCAGCTCCGGCGCGGGTCGAGCTCGGCGGCGGCGATGCGAACGTGCCGCCCATCGGGTCCGGGCAGCATCAGCAGCAGCTGTGCCGCGGATCTCCGGCGGCGCTCGGCAGCGTCCGACCGCCGGCGTGCGTCCAGCGCACGACGGCCGGCCGGATCGAGCATCGTACACGCCGGCGGCTCGTAGCCGGCGACGCCGTGCCGGCAGTCGGCTGAGCAGCGGGAACGCCCAGACGTCGGCGGCGAGCTCTCGTGGCTGTCCAGCTCCGCATGCTGACCGCCGGCAGGTCGGCGTCCGAGAACGTCGAAGCCGACGAACTCGTGCGCGTACTCGCGGTGCTCGCGCGCAGCCGGAGCTCGCAGTCGATCGGCTCGACCGCCAGCACGATGCGGCGTGCCGCGCAGCTGTGACAGCTCGGGCGCGACGGCGCTCAGCCATCGTCGTATGCCCCCATCCCGGCAGCCTAGTCCGCGTCGCGATGTCCGCGGTCACGATCCCCACCATGCAGGTCACGGCGACCCGGTCGCACCTGCCGGCCGCGATCTCAGGCGGGCAGCCCGAACAGCGCCGGGAACGTCGCCGCCGCCCACGGGTAGCCGACGAAGATCGCCGCGTCGATGACGACGTGCGCGATCACGAACGGCAGCACCCGCCCCCAGCGCGTGTAGAGCCAGCCGAAGATCAGCCCCATGATGACGTTGCCGACGAACGCCGCCGAAGCCCTGGTACAGGTGGTAGCGTGCCGCGCAGCAGCGCGGCGCCGACGATGATCTGCCAGGTGCCCCAGCCGACGTCGCGCAGCCGCGCGAAGAGGTAGCCGAGCACGACGATCTCCTCCTGCAGCCCGGCGCGCAGCGCCGACAGCAGCAGCACCGGGATCGTCCACCAGTGCGCGTCGAGCCCGGCCGGGTTGACGGCGACGCCGAGGTCGAGCGCGCGCGCGCCGAGGTACACGCCGATGCCGCCCGACGCCGATGACGAGCGCCAGCGACGAGGCCCCGGATGCCGTCCGACGACCGGGCGCGACACCCGCGAGACCCAGCCGCGACAGATGCGGCCGCTGCGGCATCCAGAGCAGGAAGCAGACGAGCAGCACGGGCGCGAGCGAGAACGCGATGTCGAGCAGCTGGTAGATGAGGTCGAAGATCTCGCGGTCGCTGAGCGACGGGTTGAGCGTCGCGGTCTGCTGCGACGAGCGGCTCCTCGCGGGTGAGCCGGTTGACGATCGCGACGATCGCGTAGACGGCGCTCTGGCCGAGGCCGAGCGCGAGCACGATCGCGATCTCCCACCAGAGCGCGGTCGCGGGAGGGTTTCGATACGCCGCCGCGCGGGCTACTCAACCGGCGCACCCGGCCGGGGGAGCGCGCACGCCGGCGTGCCGCCCGGCAGGACGTGCCGGTACTTCGCGATGACGTTGTAGCCGAGGGCCGCGACGATCGAGAACGGCGGCGTCGCGAGCAGGTGGCCGGCGAACCGCAGCCCGATGCGCGGCTGGCCGCGCAGGATGCGCGGCGAAGGCCATCGCGCCCGCGTAGGAGTGCCGGCGGGTCAGATACCAGGCGAAGTCGGCGACGTCCTCGCGGGTCAGGCCCAGCGCATCCAGGTCGCTCCACTGCCACGGGACGGCCTCGGGAGGGCGCGGGCAGCCAGTCGCGCAGCCGGTTCACCCAGGTCGTGCAGAACGCGCAGTCGCCGTCGAAGACCAGGACCGGCAGATCGGGGGTCGGGAGCGGGCGCGAGGCCACCTTTCGATGCTACGCCGCGTTGTACCCCGCATGCCGCCGGGGCGTTCCACCCCGGCCGTGGCGAATCTCGCCAGAACAACTGATTCCGCGCACGATTCTTGCGTCAGGCGCAACGATCGTGACGATTCGTTTCCACGATGTAACGATTGCCCTCAGGGATTTGCCAGGCGTTGACCCCCGTCTTAGGGTCTCAGGTATCAGTGCGGTGCCGCGATGACTCGTGTGCACCGCCACATTCTGCACAGGAGGAACATTGCGAATCACGCGAATCGCAGCAGCCGCGGGGGGCCTGGCCATCGCCAGTGCTCTCGTGCTCAGCGGGTGCTCGACCGGATGGTGGGGACACGCCTACGGGCGACTCCACCGCGATCATCACGACGAACGGCTCTGAGCCGCAGAACCCGCTGATCCCGGCCAACACCAACGAGACCGGCGGCGGCAAGATCATCGACAGCATCTTCGCTGGCCTCGTCTACTACACGGCCGACGGCGCGCCGGAGAACGACGTCGCCGAGTCCATCGAAGGCAACGACGACAAGACCGTCTACACCGTCAAGGTCAAGGACGGGTCAGACGTTCACCAACGGTGAAGACGTCACCGCCAGCTCGTTCGTCGACGCCTGGGACTGGGACGCTCTCGCGAGCAACGCGACCCTGAACAGCTACTTCTTCGAGGACATCGAGGGCTTCAGCTACGACGAGGACGTCTCGCTCAAGGAGAGCCGGCGGCCTCGTGGTCGTCGACGACTCCACCTTCGAGATCCACCTGAAGTCGTCGCTGGCGGACTACCCGCTGCGCCTCGGCTACTCGGCGTTCTACCCGCTGCCCGCGTCGTTCTTCGACGACCCGGAGGCGTTCGGCGAGAACCCGATCGGCAACGGCCCGTACATGTTCGCCGGTGAGGACGCCTGGCAGCACAACGAGAGGATCGACCTCGTGGTCAACCCTGACTACGACGGCCCGCGCAAGGCGTCAGAACGGTGGCTCTGTCCATCGTCTTCTACGCGACGCAGGACGCCTCGTACGCCGACCTGCTCGGTGGCAACCTCGACATCCTCGACGCGATCCCGACGAGCGCGCTCGCGACCTACAAGGACGAGCTGGGCGACCGCTACGATCGACCAGGCCGCGGCGATCTTCCAGTCGTTCACGATCCCGGCCCGCCTCGCCGCACTTCAGCGGCGAAGAGGGCGAGCTGCGTCGCGCCGCCATCTCGATGGCGATCAACCGCGAGGAGATCACCGACGTGATCTTCGAGGGCACTCGTACCCCGGCGCACGACTTCACGTCGCCGGTCATCGACGGCTACTCGGAGGACGTGCCCGGTTCGGACGTTCTGGACTTCAACGAGGACGAGGCCAAGGCCAAGTGGGCCGAGGCCGACGCCATCTCGCCGTGGGAGGGCACGTTCCAGCTCGCCTACAACGCCGACGGCGGACACCAGGAGTGGGTCGACGCAGTGACGAACAGCATCAAGAACGTTCTCGGTATCGACGCCGCCGGCGCCCCGTACCCGACGTTCGCCGAGGTTCGCACCGCGATCACCGACCGCACGATCCAGACCGCGTTCCGCACCGGATGGCAGGCCGACTACCCGGGTCTGTTCAACTTCCTGGGTCCGATCTACGGCACGAACGCCGGTTCGAACGACGGTGACTACTCGAACGCCGAGTTCGACGCTCTGCTGAAGGAGGGTTCGTCCGCCGCAGACCCGGAGGAGGCGAACGAGCAGTTCCAGCAGGCGCAGGAGATCCTGTTCAAGGACCTCCCGGCGATCCCGCTGTGGTACTCGTCGGTTCAGGGTGGCTACAGCGAAGCGGTCGACAACGTCGAGATCGACTGGCACTCGGTGCCGCTGTACTACCAGATCACCAAGACCGGTGACGAGGGCTGATAGCAGCCTCTTCATCGTCTGATCAGTAGTCCGTGGGGCGGCGGCATAACCGCCGCCCCACGGCTCTGTCCAGGCGCGTAGCATTCCGTTACCGCGCCCGTACAGGGACACCAGAAAAGGCACACACCCATGCTTCAGACTACGCGGATCGCAGGACCGCTGATGGCCGGATACGTCCTCCGTCGCCTTCTGCAGATCATCCCGGTCTTCCTCGGGACGACGCTGCTCATCTACTTCCTGGTCTTCGCCCTTCCGGGCGACCCGATCCTCGCCCTGTTCGGCGACAAGACGCCGAACCCCGCGGTCCTCGACGGCTGCGTGAGCAGTACCACCTCGACCAGCCGTTCATCGTGCAGTACTTCTACTACATCACCGGCATCTTCCAGGGTGACTTCGGCACCTCGTTCAACGGTCAGCCGGTCACCGAGCAGCTCGTCCGGGCGTTCCCGATCACGATCCGCCTCGCTCTGCTCGCGATCCTCTTCGAGATGATCATCGGAATCACGCTCGGCCTGATCGCCGGCCTCACGCAAGGGCGGCATCTTCGACGCGACGACGCTCGTCGTCGCCTCGTCCTGATCTCGCTGCCGATCTTCGTGATCGCGTTCACCGCGCAGTTCGTGCTTCGGCCATCCAGCTCGGCTGGTTCCGGACCACGGTCGGGCCAGGGGGCTCCGCTGCCAGACCTGGTGCTGCCGGCGATCGTGCTGGCGAGCATCAACTTCGCCGTCACGCTCCGGCTCACGCGCTCGTCGGTCATCGACACGCAGCAACCAGGACTTCGTGCGGATGGCGTACGGCAAGGGCCTCCCGACCCGGCGCGTCATCCCCGTGCACATCCTGCGCAACTCGCTCATCCCGGTCACGACCGCCCTCGCCGCCGACTTCGGCATCCTGATCGTCGGCGCGACCGTGACCGAGGGCATCTTCAACGTCGCCGGGCGTCGGCGGGACGCTGTTCCGGGCGATCAAGCTGGGGGAGACCGCCGACGGTCGTCTCGTTCGTCACCGTCATGGTCATCCTGTATCTCATCGTCAACCTGCTCATCGACCTGCTGTACGGGGTGCTCGACCCGAGGATCCGCTATGTCAAGTAAGAAGCCAGTCCGCCGCGCCCCGCATTTCGTCGCGCCCGTCGACGACGCCGCACTCGGTGTGGTCGACGCGGTCCGCGTCAGCGAGAAGAAGAGCAACCTCTGGCTCGACGCCTGGCGCGACCTCCGCGGCCGGCCGATGTTCTGGGCCAGCCTGGTCATGATCATCGTTCATCGTCTTCGTCGCCCTGTTCCCCTTCCTCTTCACGGCCGAGGATCCCTACTTCTGCCAGCTCTCGGTCAGCAACGCCGGACCGGCGGACGGGCACCCGCTCGGCTACACCAAGCAGGGCTGCGACGTGTTCGCGCGCATCGTGCACGGCACCTCGACGTCGCTCTCGGTCGGAATCATCGTCACCGTCATGGTCTTCGTGATGGGCATCGTCATGGGCGGCCTCGCCGGATTCTTCGGCGGCTGGATCGACTCGGTGCTCATGCGCGTCGGCGACATCTTCTTCGCGATCCCCTACATCCTCGCCGCCGTCGTCGTCATGAGCGTCTTCTCGGCGAACCGCACCGTGTGGGTGATCTCGCTCGCGATCGGCGCCTTCTCGTGGCCGTCGACCTCGCGCATCCTGCGATCCGAGGTGCTGCGCGTCAAGCAGTCGGACTTCGTGATGGCGTCGACGGCGCTCGGCGTCTCGCGCTTCCGCACCCTGCTGACGCACGTGCTGCCGAACTCGATCGCGCCGGTCATCGTCGTCACGACGATCTCGCTCGCCGCGGCGATCACCGCCGAGGCGACGCTGTCGTTCCTCGGCGTCGGCCTGCCGCGCGTCGTCGTCGTGGGGCAACGACATCAGTCAGGCCCAGGTGACTCTGCGCACCGCGCCGAACGCCCTGCTCTACCCGTCGATCGCACTCTCGCTCACGGTGCTGAGCTTCATCATGCTCGGCGAGACCCTGCGCGATGCGCTCGACCCGAAGGCGAGGGCTCAGCGGTGAGCGATCCCATTCCCGGCACGCCCCTGCTCGAGATCAAGAACCTCGAGGTCGGGTTCCAGACCACAGACGGCCTCATCCCGGCCGTCCGCGGCGTCGACCTCGAGATCTACCCGGGCGAGACGCTCGCGATCGTCGGCGAGTCCGGATCCGGCAAGTCGACGACCGCGCACGCCATCATCAACCTCCTGCCCGGCAGCGGACGCATCACCGGCGGCTCGGTCATGTTCGAGGGCCGCGACCTCACCAAGCTGAAGACGCGCCGAGATCGAGTCGGTGCGCGGACGCCTGATCGGGCTCGTGCCGCAGGACCCGATGCAGAGCCTCAACCCGGTCTGGAACATCGGGTTCCAGGTCGAGGAGGCCATCCGCGCGAACGGTCTCGCGAGCAACAAGCGCGATGTGCGCAAGCGCGCGATCCAGGTGCTCCAGGAGGCGGGCCTGCAGGATGCCGACAAGCGCCTGCGGCAGTTCCCTCACCAGTTCTCGGGCGGCATGCGCCAGCGCGTGCTCATCGGCATCGGCCTCTCGGCGGGGCCGAAGCTGCTGATCGCCGACGAGCCGACGTCGGCTCTCGACGTGACCGTGCAGCGCCGCATCCTCGATCACCTCGAGAAGCTCACCGACCAGACCAACACCGCGGTGATCTTCATCACGCACGACCTCGGGCTCGCCGCCGAGCGCGCCGAGAACATCGTCGTCATGCACCGCGGCAAGATCGTCGAGGCCGGGCCCGCGATGGAGATCCTGCAGGACCCGAAGCACCCGTACACGCAGCGTCTCGTCGCCGCGGCGCCGAGCCTCGCGTCCCGCCGCATCCAGGCCGCTGTCACGACGCACACGCGGCGTCGCGCACGCCGGTGGCGTCGCCGCGGAGTTCGATCTCACGGTCGCGGCGAAGGCGGTCGGCGTCGACGCGAAGGCCGTGCCCGTCATCGAGTTCCGGGACGCGACGAAGATCTTCAAGATCCGCACCGGCAGCTTCTCCTCGAGCGAGTTCAAGGCCGTCGACGGGATCTCGTTCTCGGTGCCCAAGGGCTCGACGATGGCGCTCGTCGGCGAGTCGGGCTCCGGCAAGTCGACGGCGGCGAAACTGCTGCTCGGCCTGGAGCGGCTGTCTTCGGGATCCGTCTTCGTCAACGGCGCCGACGTCAGCAAGCTCAACCGCAAGGAGTTCCTCGCGATCCGCCGGCAGATGCAGCCGGTCTTCCAGGACCCGTACGGCTCGCTCGACCCGCTGCACAACATCGGCAACACGATCTCCGAGCCGCTCCGCATCCACAAGGTCGGAGACATGGAGTCGCGCAAGGCGCGCGTCGTCGAGGTGCTCGAGCAGGTCGCGCTCCCGCCGGTGCTCGCGACCCGCTACCCCAACGAGCTCTCGGGCGGCCAGCGTCAGCGCGTCGCCATCGCCCGCGCGCTCGCGCTGAAGCCCGACATCGTCGTCCTCGACGAGGCGGTCTCGGCGCTCGACGTGCTGGTGCAGGCGCAGGTGCTCAACCTGCTCGCCGAGCTGCAGTCCGAGCTCGGGCTCACCTACCTGTTCATCACCCACGACCTCGCCGTGGTCCGCGTCATCGCCGACCACGTGTGCGTCATGGAGAAGGGCAAGATCGTCGAGCAGTCGACGGTCGACGAGGTGTTCGAGAACCCGAAAGAGGAGTACACGCGCGAGCTGCTCGACGCGATCCCGGGAGCGAAGATCCAGTTCGCCAAGTAGGGCTCGGTAGGCTTGCGCCGGTGAGCACACGAGTTCTGGGCGCCGCGCTGGCGTTGACCGTCGCGGCGACGGGACTCTCGGCGTGCACGCCGACCACGACCGTTGTCGAGGGCAGCGAGGTGACCGTCGCGGTGTCCGCGCCGTACACCTCGGCGAACGCGAGCACGTCGTTCGGGCGTTCCTCGCCCACCAACGCCGACGTCGCCTATCTCACCAGCACGGGGTTCGGCTACTACGACGACGCCTACGAGCTCGTGGAGGATCCGTCGTTCGGGTCGGCCACCATCGTCGACGAGTCGCCGTTCACCGTGCGCTACAGCGTCTCCGGTGACGCGCGGTGGTCCGACGGCGTTCCCGTGGACGCGGCCGATCTGCTTCTCGCCTGGGCGGCGAACTCGGGCTCTCTCAACACGCCGGACTTCGACGACTCCGACTTCGTCGATCCCGCGACGGGCCAGTACACCGACGACTTCCCCCGAGACGTGGTGTTCTTCGACGGCACGATCGGCAGCGGCCTCGAGCTCGCGACGGCGACACCGCGCATCGTCGAGGACAGCTCGCTCGAGGTCGTCTACGACGACTACTTCCCCGGCTGGCGGCTGGCGCTGGCACCAGGCGTCGCGGCCCACGTGGTGGCCGAGCGCGCGCTCGACCTCGATGATGGTGGCGGTGACGGAGGGCGAGACCGATGGCCGGGATGCGGCGATGGCCGCGAAGGCGGCGCTGGTCGCCGCCGTGGTCGGCGTCGACACGGCGCAGCTGGCCGACCTGTCCCGCTTCTGGAACACGGCCTACAACCTGACGGAGACTCCCGACGACCCCGCCCTGCTCCTGTCGTCGGGTCCGTACACGGTGACCGACATCGCCGAGAACGCGTCGCTCACCCTCACGGCCAACCCCGAGTACGCGGGCGACCGCAAGCCGATCTTCGAGACGATCGAGCTTCGCGTCTCGCCCGACCCGCTCGAGACCGTCGACCTGCTCGAGCGGCACCTGGTCGACATCGCGACCCCGCGGCCGACCGAGGACGTCGTGTCCGCTCTCGTCGGGGTCGACGACGTGACGGTGACCGCCGGCTCGGACGGCACGTTCGAGCACCTCGACCTGCAGTTCGCCGATTCGCGGACGGGCATCTTCGACGACATCCGGGTGCGCCGAGGCCTTCCTGCTGGTCGTGCCGCGGCAGCAGATCCTCGACGACCTGGTCATCCCCGTGCAGCAGGATGCGGGGCTGCTCGACTCCTTCGTGCTGCGCCCCGGCGCGGAGGGCTACGCCGAGGCGATCGCCGTGAACGGCTCGCGGGAGTACTCCAGGACCGACGTGAACGAGGCGGTACGCCTGCTCGAGGAGGCGGGCGTCGCGAAGCCGCGGGTCTGCATCCTGTACGACCCGGCGAACCCGCGACGGGTCGCGGAGTTCTCGCTGATCCGCGAGAGCGCCGCGCGTGCCGGCTTCGTCGTGACCGACTGCTCGAACGCAGACTGGGAGGGCCTCCTCGGCGTCGCGGACACCTACGACGCCGCTCTGTTCGCGTGGGACACCACCCGCCTCGGCCCGGCCGCCGCCAGCGCCGTCTTCGCGAGCGACTCGAGGCTGGCGAACTTCAACCGCTACCGCAATCCGGAGGTGGACCGGCTGATCGACCAGGTGGACGCGTCCGACGACCCGTCGGAGGTCACGCCGGCTCCTCACCGAGATCGACGCCGAGGTATGGGCCGACGCGTACGGGCTGCCGCTCTTCGCCTATCCGACCGTGACCGCGGTCTCGGCCGACGTCACCGGGGTCACCCGCTCGCCGCTCGCCCGCGGCGTCTTCTGGAACGCCTGGGACTGGGCACCGACGGTCGCCACGGACGATCCAGCCCCGAGCGGCTAGACTGGGCCGGTCAGTCGCCGAGATCTGGCCGCCCGCGCTCTTCGCGCACACTCCCACATTCTTCGTTCCGAGGTATTCCCATGGCATCCGCCCGCCGCTCCGACCTGCGCAACGTCGCTATCGTCGCCCACGTCGACCACGGCAAGACGACGCTCGTCGACGCCATGCTGCGTCAGACCAACTCCTTCGGCTCGCACGAGCACATGGAGGAGCGCGCCATGGACTCCAACGACCTCGAGCGCGAGAAGGGCATCACGATCCTCGCGAAGAACACGGCGATCAGCTACGAGGGCGTGCACGCGACCGGCGGCCCGGTGACGATCAACGTCATCGACACCCCCGGCCACGCCGACTTCGGCGGCGAGGTCGAGCGCGGCCTGTCGATGGTGGATGGCGTGGTCCTCCTGGTCGACGCGAGCGAGGGCCCGCTGCCCCAGACCCGGTTCGTGCTGCGCAAGGCGCTCGAGTCCAAGCTGCCCGTCATCCTGCTGGTCAACAAGACCGACCGCCCCGACGCTCGCATCGACGAGGTCGTCGAGGAGAGCCACGACCTGCTGCTCGGCCTCGCCAGCGACCTGCACGACGACGTGCCCGACCTCGACCTCGACGCGATCCTCGACGTCCCGGTCGTCTACGCCTCCGGCCGCAACGGCGCCGCGAGCTGGAACAAGCCGGAGAACGGCACGCTGCCCGACAACGACGACCTCGAGCCGCTGTTCGACGCGATCCTCAAGCACGTCCCGGCTCCCGAGTACGACGACGAGGCACCGCTGCAGGCCTGGGTCACGAACCTCGACGCGTCACCGTTCCTCGGCCGCATCGCCCTGCTGCGCGTCTTCGCCGGCACCATCAAGAAGGGCCAGACCGTCGCCTGGGTGCGCCACGACGGCTCCCACACGAACGTGCGAGATCACCGAGCTGCTGAAGACCCGCGCGCTCGACCGCTATCCCGCCGAGAGCGCGAGCGCGGGCGACATCGTCGCCGTCGCCGGCATCGAGGAGATCACGATCGGCGAGACGATCGCCGACCCCGACGACATCCGGCCGCTGCCCGCGATCACGGTCGACGAGCCGGCGATCTCGATGACGGTCGGCACGAACACCAGCCCGATCGTCGGCAAGGTCAAGGGCCACAAGCTGACCGCCCGCATGGTCAAGGACCGCCTCGACCGCGAGCTCATCGGAAACGTCTCGCTCAAGGTCGTCGACATCGGGCGCCCGGACGCGTGGGAGGTGCAGGGCCGCGGAGAACTCGCCCTCGCCATCCTGGTCGAGAACATGCGCCGCGAGGGCTTCGAGCTCACGGTCGGCAAGCCGCAGGTCGTCACCCGGCAGGTCGACGGCAAGCTGCACGAGCCGTTCGAGCACCTCACGATCGACGCGCCCGAGGAGCACCTCGGCGCGATCACCCAGCTGCTCGCCTCCCGCAAGGGCCGCATGGAGACGCATGACGAACCACGGCACCGGCTGGGTGCGCATGGAGTTCATCGTGCCGTCGCGCGGGCTCATCGGGTTCCGCACGGAGTTCCTCACGATCACGCGCGGCACCGGCATCGCCAACGCGATCTCGCACGGCTACGAGCCGTGGGCCGGGCGCGATCGTCACCCGCGTCAACGGCTCGATCGTGGCCGACCGCGCCGGCGTCGCCACCCCGTTCGCGATGACCGCCCTCCAGGAGCGCATGTCGTTCTTCGTCGAGCCGACGCAGGAGGTCTACGAGGGCATGGTCGTCGGCGAGAACTCGCGCGCCGACGACATGGATGTGAACATCACCAAGGAGAAGCAGCTGACGAACATGCGTCAGTCGACCTCCGACGTGTTCGAGCGGATGACCCCGTCCCGCAAGCTGACCCTCGAGGAGTGCCTCGAGTTCGCCCGCGAAGACGAGTGCGTCGAGGTGACGCCCGAGGTGGTGCGGATCCGCAAGGTGATCCTCGACCAGACCGAGCGTGCCCGCACGCTGTCGCGGCTGAAGAAGCAGGACGCCTAGCTGCGTTTCAGGGTTACGCTGTGCCCGTCCATCTCTGCACCGGAAACGAGGCACCATGAACACCTTGCGCACTCGATCGCGCATTCCCCTCGCTCTCGCCATCGCGGGCGTCCTGCTGGTCGGCACGCCGCTGATGACGGGTTGCAGCCTGATCAACAACGTCGTGAACAGCGCGACCGGGGGCAATGTGCCCGAGGGCCTCGGCACCGGGCAGTCGGTTCCGTCCGACTTCCCCAGCGAGGTCCCGCTCATCGACGGCGACGTGGTCTTCGGGCTGTCGCTCCCCGGAGACAACGGCGAGAAGGCCTGGAACGTGACCATCAACGTCTCCGGCGCCGACGCGTTCGAGACCATCAAGACGCAGCTCACCGACGCCGGGTTCGACTACAAGGGCCTCTCCGAGGGCGAGTCGGGATCCAGCGCCGCGTACACCAAGGACCCGTTCAGCGTGCTGGTCGTGGTCGGCGCCGCCGACGGCGGCCAGTGGACCGCGAACTACACCGTGACGAACGCCGAGACCAGCCAGTGATCGCGGTCTCGTACACCGGCGTCGAGCGCGGCTGACACGTGAACCCAGGGGCTGACAGGGCCACGGTCATGACCATGGTGCTGGCCTCGCTTTTCGCATTCGTGATCGGCGTCGCCATCGGATTCATCACGACGTTCACGCATCGCGGCCTTCCGCCCTGGGGCCTCATCGCGGGTCTCGCGATCATCGGCGGCCGCCGTCGTCGGCTTCCGCCTCGTCTTCGGCAGCCGCGTCATCGGCGCCGCGGCGGCGCTCGGCGCGATCGGCGCCACGGCTCTGCTCACCCTGCCCGGGGCGGGCGGGACGGCCTTCGTCCTGAGCGATCCGATCGGCTACGCCTGGGCCATCGGACCGACGCTCCTGTCCCTCATCGCGCTCGTCTGGCCGAACCCTGTGGCGAGTCGGAACGGTCAGGCGAGCCGATCTAGGATGGATGCGTGACCTACGTCATCGCCCTTCCCTGCGTCGATCTCAAAGACCGCGCGTGCATCGACGAATGCCCCGTCGACTGCATCTACGAGGGCGACCGCATGCTCTACATCCACCCCGACGAGTGCGTCGACTGCGGTGCCTGCGAGCCGGTCTGCCCGGTCGAGGCGATCTACTACGAAGACGATCTGCCCGAGGTCTGGGCCGACTACTACAAGGCGAACGTCGAGTTCTTCAACGAGGTCGGAGTCGGCTCGCCGGGTGGCGCGGCCAAGGTCGGCGTCGTCGCGGGCGATCACCCGATCGTCGCCGCGCTGCCCCCGCAGGCGCACTGACCGCCGCCCGTGGCCCTCGAGCTCCCCGACTTCCCCTGGGACTCCCTGCTCCCGTACGGCGAGCGCGCACGCGCGCACCCCGACGGCATCGTCGATCTCTCGGTCGGGTCGCCGGTCGACGAGACCCCGGAGGTGGTGCGCGCCGCCCTGCGCGCCGCCGACGATGCGCACGGCTACCCGCGACCGCGGGATCACCTGCCCTGCGTGAGGCCATCGTCGACTGGTACGCCCGCCGCCACGGCGTCGACCTCGAGGTCGCGAACGTGCTGCCGACGATCGGCTCGAAAGAGCTGATCGCCCTCATGCCGACCCTGCTCGGGCTGCGGCCCGGCGACGTGGTCGTGCATCCCCGACGCTCGCCTACCCGAGCTACGCGGTCGGCGCCGCGGTCGTCGGGGCGACGGTCCTCGCGTCCGACGAGCCGGACGACTGGCCCGACGAGACCCGGCTGGTCTGGCTGAACAGCCCGGGCAATCCGGACGGCAAGGTGCACGGTCGGAGTTCCTGCGCGCGGGCCGTCCGGCGCGCACGCGATCTCGGCGCGGTCATCGCGAACGACGAGTGCTACACCGAGCTGAACTGGGCCGGCGAGCGAGCCGACCCCCAGCATCCTCGACCCCCGCGTCATCGGCGACAGCCGGCGCCTGACCCTGTCGGTGTCGTCGCTCAGCAAGCAGTCGAACCTCGCCGGATACCGCGCCGGATTCGTCGCCGGCTGCAGCGACCTCGTCGGCGAGCTCCTCGCGGTGCGCAAGCACCTCGGGCTGATGCCGCCGGCACCCGTGCAGGCCGCGATGATCGCGGCGCTCGGCGACGACGCGCACGTCGACGGTGCAGCGCGAGCGGTACCGCGCACGACGGGCGACGCTGCTCGCCGCGCTCGAGGCGTGCGGGCTTCCGCATCGACGAGAGCGCCGCCGGCCTGTACCTCTGGGCGACGCGCGGCGAGGACGCATGGGCGACCGTCGGCGACGCTGGCCGACCACGGCATCCTGGTCACGCCGGGCACGTTCTACGGCGCCGCCGGCGCGCAGCACGTGCGGGTCGCGCTGACCGCGACCGACGACGGAGTCGCCGAAGCGGCCCGGCGTTTGGAGCAGGTCTCCAAGCACTGACCGCGATCCTTGGTGGTTGCGACAGTGGTCAGGGCCAGCCAATAGGCTGTAGTCGTGAGCGATACTGTGCCGGCGAAGACATGGTGACCTTCTCCTTCCAGGGGCAGACCACCGAATTCCCGGTCGTGCGCGCCGTGGACGGGCGCGACAGCGTCGACATCTCGCACGTTCACGACGCAGACCGGGCTCACCACGCTCGACCAGGGCTTCGTCAACACCGCCTCGACGAAGAGCGCGATCACCTACATCGACGGCGACGCGGGCATCCTGCGCTACCGCGGCTACGCGATCGAGGATCTCGCCGAGAACTCGACCTACCTCGAGGTCGCCTGGCTGCTCATCTACGGCGAGCTGCCGACGCCCGCCCAGCTCGACGAGTTCTCCGAGAAGGTGCGGCGGCACACGCTGCTGCACGAGGACCTCAAGCGCTTCTTCTCCGCTCTGCCGCACACGGCGCACCCGATGTCGGTGCTGTCGTCGGCGGTGTCGGCGCTCTCGACGTACTACGAGGACTCGCTCGACCCGCACAACCCCGAGATGGTCGAGATGTCGACGATCCGGCTTCTCGCGAAGCTGCCGGTCATCGCCGCCTACGCGCACAAGAAGGCGCTCGGCCAGGCGTTCCTCTACCCCGACAACTCGCTCAACTTCATCGAGAACTTCCTCAAGCTGAACTTCGGCAACCTCGCCGAGCTGTACGAGGTCAACCCGGTGCTCGTGAAGGCGCTCGACCGGCTGCTGATCCTGCACGAGGACCACGAGCAGAACGCGTCGACCGCGACGGTGCGCCTGGTCGGCTCGACCGAGGCCAACATCTTCGCGTCGATCTCGGCCGGCATCAACGCGCTCTACGGCCCGCTGCACGGCGGCGCCAACGAGGCGGTGCTCACGATGCTCGGGCAGATCCGCGACTCGGGTGAGAGCGTGCAGCACTTCGTCGACCGGGTGAAGAACAAGGAAGACGGCGTCAAGCTGATGGGCTTCGGCCACCGGGTCTACAAGAACTTCGACCCGCGCGCGCAGGTCGTCAAGGAGAGCGCCGACGAGGTGCTGGCGTCGCTCGGGGTCAGCGACCCGCTGCTCGACATCGCGCGCGAACTCGAGCAGGTCGCGCTCGCCGACGACTACTTCATCGAGCGCAAGCTCTACCCGAACATCGACTTCTACACCGGCGTCATCTACAAGGCGATGGGCTTCCCGACCCGCATGTTCACGGTGCTGTTCGCGATCGGCCGCCTTCCCGGCTGGATCGCGCACTGGCGCGAGGCGAACACCGATCCGGCGACCAAGATCGGCCGCCCGCAGCAGCTCTACATCGGCGAGCCGGCCCGCGACTGGCCGAGTCAGCGCTGAACACTCTGCCGGTCCGGCTCTGGCGGCTACCCTCGGGAGCGTGTTCCGCAAGCTCCGCCGTCGCCTCCGCCGCGGGCGGGTCGATGTCGGCACGTACGAGGCTCCGCCGCCGACCGAGCCGCTGCCGGTCGAGGAGATCGCCGAAGAAGGCCTGCTGATCGCTGCGTCTGCGGTGCGGATGGCCGTCAAGAACCGGCAGATCGTGCGGGCGCTGCGCGACCGGGCCGACTACTCGCGAGAAGGCGGCGGTCGCGGCGGCGCGCGAGGTCTTCAAGGCGCTGGCTCGCGAGAAGCGCGAGGACGTGGACCGCCTCGACGACATCCTCGATCACGCGCGCGACCGCCCGGGCCGCGCGCAGCACCAGACCGACTATCGCGGAGCCGACGCGGAACTGCTGGAGCGTCGCGAACAGGTCTCCGACATCCTGGCCGACCGACTCGACGACGTCGCCGACGACGACGAGTACCTCCGTGGCAGTCGTCGAGACCGCCCGCGACTCGGCCTGGGACGAGATCGGGGCCTCGATCCTCGCCCAGCTCGCACGGCGTCCTGAGGCGGAGGCGCACACCGCCGAGTACAAGGCCGAGCGCGCCCGGCGCATGAAGCAGCTGATCGCCGTCGACTTCGCGCTGCTCGAGGCGAGCGCTCGGGCGGAGTATTGAGCGGGCTCGGCTGACGGCTCAGGCGTGCAGCGCGGCGTTCAGCGCGACGCCGTCGCCCGAGCGCGGGAGCACCTCGACGGCTCCCGACTGGGAGTTGCGGCGGAACAGCAGCCCGGCGACGCCGCTCAGCTCGACCGCCTTGATCATGCGCGGCTCGTCACCGGGCACGACCACGGTGACCTTCGTGCCCGCGGTCACGTACAGGCCGGCCTCGACGACAGAGTCGTCGCCGATCGAGATGCCGATGCCCGAGTTCGCGCCGAGGAGTGCGCGCTCGCCGATCGAGACCCGCTCGGTTCCGCCGCCCGACAGCGTGCCCATGATCGAGGCGCCTCCGCCGATGTCCGAGCCGTCGCCGACCACCACGCCCTGCGAGATGCGGCCTTCGACCATCGACGTGCCGAGCGTGCCCGCGTTGTAGTTGACGAACCCCTCGTGCATCACGGTCGTCCCGGGCGCGAGATGGGCGCCGAGCCGCACGCGCGACGCGTCGGCGATGCGCACGCGGCTCGGGGTCACGTAGTCGAGCAGGCGCGGGAACTTGTCGATGCCGTGCGCCGAGATTCCGGCGCGCTGGAGGGCGGGACGCAGGCGCTCGTAGGCGTCGGGGTGCATCGGGCCCGCCGTGGTCCAGACCACGATCGGCAGCTGGCCGAAGATCCCGTCGAGGTTGAGGTGTTGGGCGCGACGAGCAGGTGGCTGAGCAGGTGCAGCCGCAGGTAGGCGTCGGGCGTGGATGCGGGCGGCGCGTCGAGCTCGATCGTCACGGCCGCGAACTCCACGGTCACGTCGCGGCGCGCGTCGGGCCCGAGGTGCGGAGCCAGTTCGGCCGGGACGGGGCGCGACTCCTGGCCGGCGGGCGCAGTGCCCAGGGCCGGAGCCGGGAACCAGGTGTCGAGCACCGTGCCGTCGGCCGCGATCGTGGTGAGGCCGAAGCCCCAGGCGGAGGACATGGCCCCAGGGTATCGGCCCCATAGGCTTGCTACGTGCCCGCGCTCGACCTCTCCGCCTCCACCGTCGAGCTGACCCGGCAGCTGGTCGACATCGAGTCCGTCTCGGGCAACGAGACCGCGCTCGCCGACGCGGTCGAGGTGGCGCTCGCGCCCCTCGCTCACCTCGAGGTGACGCGCGACGGCGACGCGATCGTCGCGCGCACGCAGCTGGGGCGCGACCGCCGGGTCGTGATCGCCGGGCATCTGGACACCGTGCCCGTGAACGACAACCTGCCCTCTCGGCTGGACGACGGCCGACGGCATCCTGTGGGGTCGTGGCACGGTGGACATGAAGGCCGGCTGCGCGATCCTGCTGAAGCTCGCCGCCGAGCTCGCCGAACCCGCGCGTCGACGTGACCTGGGTCTGGTACGACAACGAAGAGGTCGAGGCGAGCCTCAACGGGCTCGGGCGCATCGCACGCACGCGACCCGACCTGCTGGCGGCCGACTTCGCGATCCTGGCCGAGCCGACCGACGCCGAGATCGAGGGCGGATGCAACGGCACGCTTCGGGTCGAGGTGCGCACCCGTGGGCGGCGTGCGCACTCGGCACGATCGTGGGCGGGCGACAACGCGATCCACTCGGCTGCGCCGATCCTCGCCCTGCTCGCCGGATACCAGGCGCGCGAGATCGAGGTCGACGGCCTCGTCTACCGCGAGGGTCTCAACGCCGTCGGCATCAGCGGCGGAGTCGCCGGCAACGTCATCCCCGACGAGTGCGTCGTCACCGTGAACTACCGCTTCGCACCCGACAAGACCGGCGCCGAGGCGGAGGCGTACGTGCGCGAGGTCTGTTCGCCGGGTACGACGTCACCCTCACCGACCTCGCCGACGGCGCGCGTCCCGGACTCGACGATCCGCTGGCGCAGGGGTTCGTCGCCGCCATCGGGAGCGAAGCCCGGCCCAAGTACGGCTGGACGGACGTCGCGCGGTTCTCGGCCCTCGGCATCCCGGCCGTCAACTACGGGCCCGGCGACCCGGCACTGGCCCACGCCGACGACGAGCGCGTGCCGGTCGAGCACATCGAGCGGTGCGAGGCGGGGCTGCGAGCGTGGCTGACGGCCTGACACCGGTGCGCGCCCGCTGGCGCCTGCTGCCGTGGTGGGGCAAGGTCGCCGCGATCTTCCTCGCGTCGCGTGTCGTCACCACGGTGATCTTCGCGATCTTCGCCGCGAACCAGCCGGAGAGCTATCGCACCACGGCGTCGCCCGACTACTTCACGTTCGCGAGCCTCTGGGACGGCCAGTGGTACTGGCTGATCAGCCTGCAGGGCTACCCGGCGACCCTGCCGCTGACCGACAGCCGGCCAGGTCGCCGAGAACGCCTGGGCGTTCCTGCCCGGCTACCCGGCGCTGATGTCGGTGCTGACCCTCGGCAACACGCTGCCGTTCCCGGTCATCGCCCCGCTCGTGTCGACGGCGTTCGCCCTCGGCGCCGCGCTGCTGTTCTACCTGCTCATGGCGACGGGTGCTGCCGGGATCGACGGCGATGTTCGCGGTCGTGCTGTTCTGCACCGCGCCGCTGTCGCCCATCCTGCAGGTCGCGTACGCCGAGTCGATGCATCTGTTCCTGCTGTTCGGGGCTCTGCTGCTGCTGGTCAGGCGCCGCTACCTGCTGCTCATCCCGGTCGCGGCCGTCATGGCGCTGACCCGGCCGAGCGGGCTGGCGTTCGCGCTGCTCCTGCTGCTGCACCTCATCCACCGCATCGCGACGCGACGGCGCGACTCCGCTCGACGCGCCGCTCGTTCGCCTCGATCGTCGCCGTCGGCCTCACGACGGCGCTGGCGGGCGTTGCCTGGCCGCTGGTCGCCTGGGGCGTCACCGGCAGCTTCTCGGCGTACACGGACACCGAGCTGGTGTGGCGCCGCTCGTACATCGGCGACCAGGAGCTGTTCCCGTTCACGCCGTGGTTCCAGGGCGCGGAGTGGTGGCTGGAGCGTGCGGGCCTTGCCCGAGGGCGCCGCGTTCTGGGTCGGCGTCGCGGCCGTCGTGCTGCTCGTGGCCGGGTTCGGGGCGTTCCTGCTCTCGCCGTGGGCACGCAGGCTCGGGGTCGACCTGCGGTTCTGGATGCTGAGCTACGCCCTGTACCTGCTCGCCGTCTTCTTCCCGCAGTCGAGCACGTTCCGCTTGCTGGTGCCGCTCGCGCCCGGCCTGGGTGCGCTCGCGATCCCGACGTCGCAGGTCTACCGGGTGGCTCTCGTCGTGCTCGGAATCGCCGGCCAGATCGGCTGGCTGTACATCGGCTGGTGGGTCGACGGCCTCGACTGGACACCGCCGTGACCCTCCGAATCCGCTCGATCGAGACGGTCTGATTTTCCCCTGTTCATTCCATACGGGATAATGGACTCGTATCCATTGAAAGGGGACCACGCATGGCAGCCATGAAGCCGAGGACCGGAGACGGGCCGATGGAGGCCGTGAAGGAAGGTCGCCTCATCATCGTGCGCGTACCGCTCGAAGGCGGTGGCCGTCTCGTCGTGTCGGTCAACGACGCCGAAGCCAAGGAGCTTCACGACGCGCTCGAAGCGGTGGTCGCCGCGGCATAGCCGCTAGTCGGAGAGCTTGACCAGCTGCAGCAGGCCGTCGCCCGCGACGATCAGCGACGCCTGCACCGCCGTCGACTCGCTGATGGTCGCGAGCAGCGCACGGTAGTCGGCGACGGTGTCGTCGCGTTGCGCCGGGTCGGCGACGCGACCCTTCCAGAGCGCACGGGCGACGAGCACCAGACCGCCGCGCCGGGCGATGCGCAGGCCGTGCTCGACGTAGTCGAGCACCGAGGCGGCGTCTGCGTCGACCAGGACGAGGTCGTACGCGCCGTCGTTCATGCGCGGCAGCACCTCGTGCGCGCTCCCGGTGATCAGGCGGATGCGGTTGGCCGGCACCTCGGCCTCGGCGAACGCGTTGCGGGCCGCCTGCTGGTGGTCGTACTCGATGTCGATCGAGGTGAGGATCGCATCCGGGGCCCCGGTCAGCAGCCAGAGACCGCTGACGCCCGCGCCGGTGCCGATCTCGAGGATCGAGTGCACCGTGCTGGCCGCCGCGAGCAGAGCGAGCTGCGCGCCGACGGCGGGGGACACCGGGTCGACGCCGAGCTCGAGCGAGTGCGCGCGGGCCTGCGCGATCGCGGGCGCCTCGTCGACGAAGTCCTCGGCGTACTTCCAGCTGAGATCCTTGCTCGACACCTGCGCTCCCTCCGAGCCTCACCCGCTCTGCGATTCACCATATGGCACCTCGCTGACCGCTCCTGGCAGGCGGGCGTAGGCTGACCCGGTGTCCTTCGGGTTGACCTTCGACAAGCTGCTGATCATCGCGATCATCGCCGTCTTCCTCATCGGCCCCGACCGTCTGCCGGGCTACGCGGCCCAGCTCGCCCGCCTCGTGAAGTCGCTGCGCGGCATGGCGGACGGGGCCAAGGAGCGCATGCGCGAGGAGATGGGACCCGAGTTCGACGAGGTCGACTGGAAGAAGCTCGATCCGCGTCAGTACGACCCGCGCCGCATCATCCGGGAGGCCCTCGTCGACGAGGTCGTGCCCGCCGGCCGGGGACGAAGCCGGTGCTCGGCCAGCCCTACATCGAGTCCGCGTACGACCAGCGGCAGCGCAAGCTCGGCAAGGCGCGGCCGGCTCCCTTCGACGCCGAGGCCACCTAGGGTCGCACGCAGCGAGCAGCAGCGGCTAGCGGCGGCGCACGCCCTTCAGGATGCGCAGCAGCAGCAGCATCGGACCGACCATCTTCGACCACTCGCGGCCGGTGGTCGGCAGCTGCAGCAGACCGGTGTTGTCGGCGACCGTGTGCGCCTCGACGTAGCGCAGCAGCCCCTCCGGGCCGTTCCGCCGGCCGAGTCCCGACTGGCTTCACGCCGCCCTGCGGCGCGTCCACGCTGCCGAACGATGCGCGGTACCCCTCGTTGACGTTCACGCTGCCCGCGTTCAGGCGGAGGGCGACGCGGCGGGCACGCGAGCGAGAGCGGCTGATCACCGAGCCGTTGAGGCCGTACTCGGACGCGTTCGCCGCGATCACGGCCGAGTCCTCGGAGTCGACGACCTGCACGGCGACGACCGGCCCGAAGGTCTCGGCGGTCGCGCACTTCATGTCGGCGGTCACGTCGGTGAGCACCGTCGGCTCGACGAAGTACGGACCGATGTCCGGGCGGGCGTTGCCGCCGGCCAGCACGGTGACGCCCTTCTTCTTCGCGTCGTCGATGTGCGCCATGACGTTCTCGAGCTGCTGCGGCGGTCGCGAGCGATCCGAAGTCGGTGGAGTAGTCGAACGCGGGTCCGATCACCATGGCCTTCACCCGCTCGGCGAACGCCGGGATGAACGCGTCGGCGACACCCTTCATGACGTAGACGCGCTCCATCGAGACGCAGAGCTGCCCGGACGCGGTGAAGCAGGCGTTCGCGACGTCGGCGGCGGCCTTGACCGGGTCGACGTCGTCGAGCACGATCAGGGCGTTCTTGCCGCCGAGCTCCATCGACGCACCGACGAGCCGCGCGGCGGCACGCTCGGCGACCTTGCGGCCGGTCGCGGTCGATCCGGTGAAGACGACGTAGTCGCCCGCAGTCGACGACCGCGTTGCCGATGACCGAGCCCTCGCCGGCGACGACGGCCCACAGCGCGGCGGGCAGCCCGGCGTCGATGAAGGCGCGACGCGCGGTCAGGATCGAGATCACACCCTGGTTGTCGGCCTTCTGGACGATGCCGTTGCCCGCCGCCAGAGCCGGCGGCGATGTCCATGATCGCGAGGGCCAGCGGGTAGTTCCACGGCGTGATGACGCCGACGACGCCCTTGGGCGTGTAGTGCACGCGCGGGACGAAGACGAACGGGATGCCGCCGCGGCGTCGTCCGCCCTTCAGCACCCGACGTGCCGACAGCGCGTTGTACCGCGTCGCGTTGGCCGCGTTGAAGACCTCCTCGAAGGCCTGACCGCGGGTCTTGCCGGTCTCGGTCTGCACGGCGTCGAGCAGCTCTTCGCGCCGTTCGAGCAGCAGGTCGTGCGCCTTCAGCAGCACGCGACGGCGGTGCGCGTCGCCGGCCGCCCACCAGGCGGCCTGCGCGACGCGCGCGGCGGCGGTGGCTTCGGTGACGTCCGGCGACCGAGCTGATCGGGAGGTCGTGCAGCGGCTTCCCGGTGAAGGGGGCGATGACCGGTGACGGTGTCGCCCGAGGTGGCCGTGAGGTCGCGAACGAGGTCGGCGACGGCCGCCCGTTCGATCGTTGAACCGGACATGGGCCAAGTGTAGGCGCGTGGATATGCTGCGAGCATGACAGCGCCGAATCCTGATGAACGCTCAGCGGCGGGCACCGTCGCCCGCTACGCGGCCGGATCGATCGGCACCGGAGGGTTCGCCACCCTGCCCGGCCTCGTCTTGGTGTTCTTCCTCACCGACACGCTCGGGGTCGCCGCGCTCTGGGCCGGCGTGCTCGTCACGGTCGCCAAGGTCTGGGACGTCGTCGATCGACCCGGTGATCGGCGCGCGGAGCGACCACAGCCTCGCGGTCACCGGGTCCCGCCGCCGCTTCATGCTGCTCGGCGCGATCCTGCTGCCGGTCTTCTTCGTGCTGACGTTCGCGGTGCCGGCGGCGCTCGGGCCGGTGCCGGCCGGGCGTCTGGGTGCTCGTCGCGTTCGTGCTGTGCGCGACCGCGTTCAGCCTGTTCCAGGTGCCGTACATCGCGCTTCCGGCCGAGCTCGTGCAGGACTACGACGCCCGCACCCGCCTGCTCTCGACCCGCGTCGTCGTGCTGACGTTCGCGATCCTGCTGTTCGGCGCCGGAGGACCGGCGCTGCGCGACGCCTTCCCGCAGGACGAGCGGCTCGGCTACCTGGTGCTGGCGATCGTCGCCGGCCTCGTGCTCGGCGCCGGGATGCTCGTCGCCGTCTTCAGCGCCCCGAAGGGTCCGCCCGGCTCACCCTGCGAGTTCCGCGCGCCTCGATCGCCGAGAACTACCGGCTCGGGGTGCACGCGCTGCGCCGCAGCCAGCCGTTCCGCGCGCTGCTGCTGACCTTCGTGCTGCAGGGGCTCGCGACCGGCGTCATGCTCGCCGGCGCGCAGTACGTCGCGAAGTGGGTGCTCGGCAGCGGCGTCACGTTCCTGTTCCTGGCGCTGGTCGCCCCCGCTCTGCTCTGCGCGCCGCTCTGGGCGGTCATCTCGCGCGCGGATCGGCAAGGAGCGCGCGTTCGCGATCGCGTCGATCATCTTCGGGCTCGCCGCGCTGAGCCTGATCGGCCTGATCTGGGCGCCGGGTCCGTGGCTGTACGTGCCGGTCGCGCTCGCGGGCGCCGCCTACGCCGGCATGCAGACGCTGCCGATGGCGATGCTGCCCGACGTGATCTCGCACGACGCGCGAGCGCACGGCAACGGGCAGCGCCGGCACGTTCGGCGGGGTCTGGACCGCGGGGGAGACCGCGGGTATGGCGCTCGGCACGACGGTGCTGACGATCGTGCTGGCGATCAGCGGCTACGTCGAGTCGATCGGCCAGCAGGAGGTCACCCAGTCGCCCGCGGCGATCGCCGGCATCGTCATCAGCTTCAGCGTCGTGCCGGCCGTGATCATGGTGCTCAGCCTGCTGACCCTCGCGCGGTACCGGCTGCGCAAGCACGACATCGAAGCGGACGCCGCCGCGTGACCGCGATTCGACACGTGACGACGAGCGCCGACGACATCCTGGGGCGCCTCGACGAGCTGCGCGCCGCCGACGCCCCCACGCACGGCGGCCGGGTGCTGAGCTACGTCTACGACTCGGGGCTGGCCGAGCTCGACGAGCTCGCCGCCCGCGCGGTGCGCGCGGTGCAGCCGGTCAACGGTCTCGACCCGACGACGTTCAGCTCGGTCGCGACGCTCGAGCGCGAGCTGCGTCGGATTCGTGCGCGACCTCGTGCACGGCGACGCCGGATGTCGTGGGCACCGTCACGACCGGCGGCACCGAGAGCTGCCTGCTCGCCGTCAAGACCGCGCGCGACATGTGGCTCGCGGCGCACGGCCGGGAGCCGGGCGCGGCTCGACCGCGGCTGGTCGCCCCGACCACGGTGCACGCGGCGTTCCAGAAGGCGGCGCACTACTTCGGGCTCGAGCTCGACCTGGTGCCCGTCGACGACGACGGGCGCGGTCGCTGCGTCGGCGATCGCGGCGCGGCTCGCCGACGACGTGGCGCTCGTCGTCGTCTCCGCACCGTCGTATCCGTTCGCGGCGCTCGACCCGGTCGGCGAGGTCGCGGCGCTCTGCGCCGGGCGCGACATCCCGCTGCATGTCGACGCCTGCATCGGCGGGCTCGTCCTGCCCTTCTGGCCGGGTCTGCCCGCCTGGGACTTCGCGGTGCCCGGCGTCACGAGCATCAGCGCCGACCTGCACAAGTTCGGCTACGCGCCCGAAGGGCGTCTCGGTGCTGCTGCAGCGCGGACGCGACCGCCAGCGCACGCAGTACTTCGCGACCACGCGCTGGCCCGGCTATCCGGTGGTGAATCCGACGATCCTCGGATCGAAGTCGGCGGGACCGCTCGCGGCGGCCTGGGCGATCACCGAGGCGCTCGGCGCAGCCGGATTCGCCGAGCTCGCCGCGTCGTGCCTGCGCTCGACGCAGGCGCTGCGCGCGGCGATCGACGGCATCCAGGGACTGCGGGTCGTCGGGGACGCCGGTCGGGCCGCTGCTCGCGGTCGCCGCCGACATCGCGGTGCCGGCCGCCGAGCAGGTCGACCCGCACCACTGGGCGGATGCCGCGCGCGGCGCCGGGTGGGTGCTGCAGCTGCAGCCGGCGGTCACGCAGCCCGACGGATCGCTGCTGCCGCCGACGACGCACCTCACGATCACGCCGGTCACCGAAGGCGTGCTGCCCGACCTGCGTGCCGGCGCTCGTCGCCGCGGCGGATGCGGTGCGCGGGGTGCCGCACGTCGACCCGACCGCCGCTGCTCGAGCCTGCTGCCGCCGCTCGACGGCGGCCTCGATTCGGAGACGGCGTGGGCGCTGCTGCAGGGCTTCGGAATCGGGGGAGACGGCGGGCGGGCTGCCCGATCAGCTCGCGCCGCTGCTCGCGCTCATCGAGGTCGCTGCCCGCCGCCGATCGCCGAGCGGCTGCTGACCGAGCTGCTGGCGCGGCTCGTCGAACCGGCGCCGCTAGACGTGCTCGGCGACGAACTGCTCGGCCTCGTCGCGCAGGGCCTCGAGTCGACCAGGCGCACCGAGGGCCGGACGGCGACCTCCGGACGCTGGATCGCCCAGATCACGCGCTCGGAGCGGACGCCCGGCGAGCGGCCGAGTGACGAGCCCGTTCTCGTGATCGCGCGTCGTGAAGCGCGGCAGGATCGCGATGCCGTGGCCGCCGGCGACCATCGACTCGACGATGCCGTTGTCGATGAAGCGCTGCACGACATCGGCCTGCTGGCCGGTGATGGCCTCGATGCGCTGCAGGATGCGGTCGAACGGCAGGCTCGTCGGGCACGCCGATCCAGCGCTCGCCGATGACGTCGGCCGGGGTGAGCTCGGCGTGTCGGCGCAGCGGGTGCCCCTCGGGCAGCGCGATGTCGAGCGGTTCGCGCATCAGCTCGGTGATGACGAGACTGCGTTCGCGCCACCCGGGCAGCACGCCGGGTGCGTCGGCGACGACGATGTCGTGGTCGTGGGTGAGGTCGGCGAAGTCGGGCAGCAGCGGGTCCTGGTCGCTGCAGACCACGCTCAGCCCGGCGACGTCGGCCACCCGGTGCAGCGCGCCGGGCAGCAGCATCTGGCCGACCGACGGGAAGACGGTCACCGTGACCTCGCCGCGCGGCTGCTCGACGAAGTCGGCCCACACCGCCTCGGCCTGCTCGATCGCGACCGCGACATCCTTCGCGGTCTCGGCGAGAACGCGACCCGGGCCGGTCAGCACGAGGCCGCGCCCGGAGCGTTCGGTGAGAGGCACGCCGGCCTCCCGTTCGAGCGCCTTGAGCTGCTGCGAGACGGCCGACGGGGTGAGGTGCATGGCGCGCGCGACGGCCGTCACGGTGCCGCGTTCGGCGAGTTCTCGCAGAAGGCCGAGACGCGTCACGTCCATGTAGTTAGACTACATCGACAATGCAGTTCTATTCGCTTGTGCTAAAAGGTTGACGGCGTCTGTAATAGAGACATGTTCGAAATCATCTCTCTCGTCGCGATTCCGCGGTCGCGATCGTCTCCACGGTCCTCGTGACCGGGCGCGACGGATACCGTCGCGTCCGCGCAAGCACTGACTCGTCAGCTCACCAGCGCTTCGCAACGCGTCGCCGATCGTTGGATCGCGGCGCTTCGCCGTACGAGTCGCTACCGTCCGATGTACGATGCGGTCGGGATCGCGCGGGTCGACCCAGGCGTCGACCGTGCGACCCGGCCGCCACCGTCGGGCGAGTGCCGGACCGAAGATGTGCTCGTACACGATCGTGCGCGGTGCGCCGACCCCGTCGTCGATCTCGAACACCCCGATGACGAGCTGGACGCCGCGGTAGCGTCGGTCACTGGTCTCGCGGCTGATCAGGGTCGCCTGCACGAGTCGGCCCTCGGCGATCGAGCCGTGCCGCCTCGCGGTAGCGCTCATCGAAGGCCGCCTCTTCGGAGTCCTGCCGAGTGCGTACCGCGTGCCCCCGCATGCCGTCCCTCCCTCGTCGGCTAGCCGTTCAGCCTGCAGGGGCAATTGTCTCCCGGCAGGCCCGCGAGTCCGCTGAGCGAGCGCCTCGGCGAGTCGGAGGATCGGCCTGCTGCGGCTGGGTCGTCGGGATGCGACAGCACGACGGGCTCGCCGCTCGTCGCCCCCCTGGCGAAGCGCCACGCTGAGCGGGATCGTCGCCAGCACGGGAACGGTCGCCCCGTCGCTCGACAGCCGCGCGGCCAGGTCGGCGCCGCCACCCGAGCCGAAGAGCTCGAGAACGCTGCCGTCGGCCTGAACGAGACCGGCCATGTTCTCGACGACGCCGATCACGGTCTGCCCGGTCTGCCGGGCGACGAGGCCGCTGCGCTCGGCCACCTCGGCGGCGGCGGGCTGCGGGGTCGTCACGACCAGCACCTCGGCGTGCGGGAGCAGCTGCCCGAGCGAGATCGCGACGTCGCCGGTGCCCGGGTGGCAGGTCGAGCAGCAGGATGTCGAGGTCGCCGAAGATACACGTCGGTCAGGAACTGCTGCATCGTGCGGTGCAGCAGCGGGCCGCGCCACGACACGGCCGTCGACCCCTCGACGAACATGCCGATCGAGATGACCTTCACGCCGTGGGCGATGGGCGGCAGGATCATGTCGCCGACCTGGGTCGGCTTCACGCCGGCGATGCCGAGGATGCCGGGAATCGAGAAGCCGAACACGTCCGCGTCGACGAGGCCGACCCGCAGGCCGCGCGCCGCGAGCGCGACCGCGAGATTCGCGGTGAGCGGTCGACTTGCCGACGCCGCCCTTGCCGCTCGAGATCGCGTAGACCTTGGTGAGCGAGTCCGGCCCGAACTGCGCGGTCTTCGTGCCCGCGAAGGCGGGTCGGTGAGGGCCTCGCGTTCCGCGACGGTCATGACGCCGAGGTCGAGGTCGATGCTCGCTGATCGCCGTCCACGCCGAGCACGGCCGCTCGCACGTCGCGCTCGATCGGTCGGCGGCCGGGCAGCCGACGATCGTCAGCCGCAGCTCGACGCGCGGCCGTCGCCGCCGTCCACCGTCGACGTCGCGCACCATGTCGAGTTCGGTGATCGGGCGGCGGATCTCGGGGTCGATGCACCCGGGCGAGGGCAGCGCGCACGGCGTCCGGCGTGCTCACGAGCCCGCCTCGTCGCGCTCCTTCTCGCCGTCCAGCTCCTCGAGCAGCGCGCGCAGCTCGGCGCGGATGAAGTCCTTCGTGGCCATGTCCTTGATCGCGAGCCGCAGCGCGACGACCTCGCGCGCCAGGTACTCGGTGTCGGCGAGGTTGCGCTCGGCGCGCTGGCGGTCCTGCTCGATCTGCACGCGGTCGCGGTCGTCCTGGCGGTTCTGCGCCAGCAGGATGAGGGGGGCCGCATACGAGGCCTGCAGCGACAGGATCAGGGTCAGCACCGTGAAGCCGAGGGCCTGCGAGTCGAAGCGGAAGCGGCTCGGGCGCGAGGGTGTTGTAGAGCATCCACGCGATGACGAAGACCGAGAGGATGAGGAGGAACCACGGCGTGCCCATCGCGCGGGCGATGCCCTCGGTGAAGCGCCCGAAGCGGTCGCGGCTCTCCCACCGCAGTCCCGCGCGAAGTCCGGAGCGCCGATCCTTCGGGGCGTCGAAGCGGTCGTCGTTACGATCAGCGCGGGCCATTGGGCGTCCTCCTTCCGCGGCTCGCTGATCGGGAATGGCTGCGGTCGACGTGCTCACCGGTGCCGGTTCATCGTCGCCCGCGGTACTTCGCCAGTCGTCGGGCAGGAGGTAGTCGAGGACGTCGTCAATGGTCACCACCCCGACGAGTCGGCGGTTCTCGTCGACGACGGGCAGCGAGACGAGGTCGTAGGACGCGAGGATGCGGGACACCTCGGCGGCGCTGGTGTGCGGCGTCACCGGTTCGAGGCTCGTGTCGAGCAGCGTGCCGAGGCGCTCGTGCGGCGGGTAGCGCAGCATCCGCTGGAAATGCACGATCGCCGAGGTAGCGACCGGTCGGCGGCTCGTAGGGGGGCAGGGTCACGCAGACCGCGGCGCCGAGCGCCGGGCGCCAGCTCGTGGCGTCGGATGAGGGCGAGACCCTCGGCGACGGTCGCGTCGGCCGACACGATGATCGGCTCGGTCGTCATCAGCCCACCGGCGGTGTCCGGGTCGTAGTTGAGCAGGAAGCGCACGTCGTCGGCCTCTTCTGGCTCCATGAGCTCGAGCAGGGCCTCGCCGCGCGCCTGGCGGCAGTTGCGCGATGAGGTCGGCGGCGTCGTCGGGCTGCATCTGGTCGAGCACGTCGGCGGCGCGGGCGTCATCGAGGTGCCCGATCAGGTCGACCTGCTCCTGCTTCGGGCATCTCTTCGAGCGCGTCGGCGAGTCGTTCGTCGGGCAGTTCGCTCCGCGACCTCGAGGCGGCGTTCCTCCGGCAGGTCGAGCAGGGTGCTGGCCAGGTCGGCGGGCAGCAGCTCGGAGTAGGTGGCGATCAGCTGCTCGGCGGACTGCGCCTCGCCCTTCGCGGTCTTCTCGCGGATCTCCGTCCAGGCCGCGAACAGCGTCGCGCCTTTGCCGAACGGGGCGGCACTGGTGCGCGGGCGCCGCAAGAAGAGATCGCCGACGGCCCACTCGCCGGGCGCGACCTCCTCGATCGCGACGTCTTCGATGACGGCCTCGCCGGAGCCGTCGCGCAGCACGACCTTGCGGCCGAGCAGCTCGGAGATGACGCGCACCTCGCCGCCGCGCTGCTCGAAGCGGCGCAGGTTGATGAGCCCGGTCGTGATGATCTGGCCGGAGCCGATGCTCGTGACGCGGCCGATCGACAGGAAGACGCGGCGCTTGCCGGGGATCTCGACGACGAGGCCGACGACCGTCGGGCTCTCCTCCGAGCGGTAGACGACGAGCACGTCGCGCACCTTGCCGACCTTGTCGCCCTCGGGGTCGAAGACGGAGCACCCGGCCAGTCGGGCGACGAAGACTCTCGCGGCACTCACGGTCAAACCCTACTCGCCGCGTGGGAGGATGGACCCGTGAGCAACTCGGGAGCAGCATCGCGGGCTCGGCCGACCAGGCCACCTTCTCCGCGTGCCGACGCGGCGACGTGCTCGGAACGTACGACACCTATCCCGAGGCCCAGGCGGTCGTCGACCGCTTGGCGAAGGCGCGACTTTCCGGTGGCGCAGCTGTCGATCGTCGGCAACGACCTGAAGAGCGTCGAGCGCGTCACGCGCAAGCTGTCGTGGAGCCCGAGCCGCCCTCGAGGGCGCCCTCAGCGGCGCGTGGTTCGGCCTCTTCATCGGGCTGCTGTTGACGTTCTTCTCGCCGACGGTCAACTGGAGCATCTTCGGCGCTGCCGTGCTCATCGGTGCCGCCTTCGGCATGCTGTTCCGCCTCGTGAGCTACGGCGTCAGCCGCCGCAGCCGCGACTTCGAATCGACCAACCAGGTGCTCGCGTCGAGCTATCAGGTCTTGGTCGACCCCGCGCTGCTCGACCAGGCGCAACGAGACGCTCGCGCGCCCCGGCGAGTGACCCGCTAGCCGCGCATCCAGGCCTCGACCTCGTCGGCCGTGCGCGGGATGCCCGCCGACAGGTTCTCGCAGCCGTCGGCGGTGACGAGCGATGTCGTCCTCGATGCGCACGCCGATGCCGCGGAACTCCTCCGGAACCGTGAGGTCGTCGGGCTGGAAGTAGAGGCCGGGCTCGATCGTGAAGACCATGCCCTCGTGCACCTCGCCGTCGAGGTAGAGCTCGCGCCGCGCCTGCGCGCAGTCGTGCACGTCGATGCCCGAGGTGGTGGCTCGTGCCGTGCACCATGTAGCGGCGGTGGTACTGCTGGTCGGGGTCGAGCGACTCCTCGGCGCTCACCGGCAGGAAGCCCCACTCGGCGGTCTTGCGGGCGATGACGGTCATGGCGGCCGCGTGCACCTCGCGGAAGCGGATGCCCGGCTTCACGATCGCGAACGCGCGCATCCGCCGCCTCGAGCACCGCCTCGTAGACCCGGCGCTGCACGTCGGCGTGAACGTGCCGTCGATCGGCAGGGTGCGCGTGATGTCGGCCGTGTAGAGCGAGTCGCAGCTCGACGCCCGCGTCGAGCAGGATCAGGTCGCCGGCGACCACCGGGCCGTCGTTGCGGGTCCAGTGCAGGATGCAGGCGTGCGGTCCGCTGGCGGCGATCGTGTCGTAGCCGACCTGCGTTGCCGTCGGCGCGGGCGCGCCGGTTGAAGGTGCCCTCGACGAGGCGTTCGCCGCGCGGGTGCGGCGACGATCTGCGGGCAGGTCGGCGATGACGTCGTCGAAGCCGAGCTCGGTGGCGTCGACGGCGAGGCGCATCTCGCGCGATCTCGTACTCGTCCTTGACCAGACGCATCTCGCTGAGGTCGCGCGCGAGCATCGGCGTCGCCGTCCTCGTCGAGGTGTCCTCGGCATCGGCGCCCAGCTCGGCGGCGAGCAGGCGGCGCCCGTCGATCTGGTCGGTCAGGTCGCGGTCCGCCTCGCGGACGATCCGGGTCGGTGCCGTCGGTCGCATCGAGCACGGCCGCGAACTCGTCGAGATGCGGCGGTCTCGAGGCCGAGGTCGGCGGCGACGTGGCGAGGCTCGGCCGCGGGCCGGTCCAGAACTCGCCGATCGCGGCGTTCGCGTAGAACTCCTCGGAGTCGCGGCCGGCCGTCGGGAGCAGGTAGAGCGTGGCGTCGTGGCCCTCGGCGGTGGGCTCGAGCACGAGCACGGAGCCGGGCACGGCGTCGCTGCCCCAGCCGGTCAGGTGCGAGAACGCGGAGTGCGCGCGGTACGGGTAGTCGGTGTCGTTCGAGCGCGTCTTCGCGGGCCGGCCGGGATGACGAGGCGCTCACCGGCGTGCATCGCGGAGATGCGCGCGCGGCGCTCGGCCGCGAAGGCGGCCTGCGTCGCGCGGCGCGGGCGCGGCTCGGGGCGCTCGGCCCAGCCGCCGAAGATGAAGTCCTTGAAGGTGCTCGACTGGGGTGTGGTCGATCGGTTCTCGTTGCCCATGGCATCCATTCTCCCACCGCGTCGATCGCCGCCGCGCTCAGGATGACGCGGGGCGCAGCTGCGCGACGACCGGCCGGTGGTCGCTGCCGGCGCCGTCGTGCGATCCGATCACCCGGAAGCCGACGACCTCCCAGTCGGGCGGTGGCCAGCACGTGGTCGATCGGGGCGCCGAGCAGCGGCGGGAAGGCGGTCGGCCAGGTGCCGACGGCGGCGTTGCCCGCTGGCGCGGGCGGCGTCGTGGCAGCGACCGAGGTCGCCTCCGTCGGTCCCGAGACCCGGCGTAGTGGTCGAGGGTCGAGTTGAGGTCGCCGGCGACGATGACGTTCTGTCCGGCGCACCGGTCGGCGAGCCAGCGCAGACCCTGCCGCCACGCGGCCATCTCGCCGGGCACGGGCGCGACCGGGTGTGCGGCGACGATCGCTGGGACCGGTCCCGTCGACCGGCACGGCGACCAGGCTCGGCAGGGTCTCGGTCGTGCCCGCGGAGTCGTCGCGCCGGTACTCGCCGAGGTCGGTGCTGATCAGCACGGAGGTCGTCCGCGCCTTGGAGATCTCGTCGAGGCTGAGGTGCAGCGCCTCCATCGGGCGTCCGGCTGCTCGTCAGGATCGCGGCGACGATGCCCGCGGTCTCGGCGCTCGTCTCGGGCAGCACCACGACATCCGCATCGATCTCGTCGGCCAGCGTCGGCGATCGCCTCGGCGCCCGGGCGCGTCGCCGAGGGTGTTCCAGCTGAGCACGATCACGTCGCCGGGCGCCGCGGTCTGCGAATCCGCCGCCGCCGAATCCGCGCGTCGCGAGGACGGCGACGCTGACGGCGCAGAACACGAGCAGCAGCAGGGCGACCGATGCCGGCGAAGCGGCGCGGCTCGCGGCGCCAGGACGAGCGACGAAGCAGGAGGACGACCACGAGCAGCGCGGCCAGCGCGACGGCCAGTCCGCGCAGCGAGACGAGCTGCGCGACGACGGGCGTCGCGCTCGAGGCCGAGCAGCTGCGGCCAGCAGCGCGAGGAGCAGCACGAGCGCGAGCGCGAGCGAGCACGGCGGCGGCGAGGATCCGGCGGAACATGGTCACGAGAGCCTACCACGACTCCGTCGCGCAGCGCCGCGCGCACCTGGTACCTAGACTGGCCGGATGCCCGGCATCGATCTGCACACGCACTCGCAGCGTGTCCGATGGCACCGAGACGCCCGGCGGAGCTGGTCGCGCGCGGCCGTCGCGGCCGAGCTCGACGTCGTCGCGATCACCGACCACGACTCGACCGCCGGCTGGGTCGTCGGCCTTCGTCGCCGGCCGCGGGACCGGGCATCGACCGTCGTGCCCGGCATCGAACTCAGCACGCAGCTCGACTACGCGAGCGTGCACGTGCTCGGCTACCTGCTCGATCCCGACGAATCCGGCGCTCGTGGCGGAGACCGCGCGCATCCGCGAGGAGCGCCTGCACCGCGCCGAGGCGATGGTCGCGCGCATCGCGGCCGACTACGCGCTCGACTGGGATGACGTGCTCGCCCAGACCACCCCCGGCGCCACCGTCGGGCGGCCGCACATCGCCGACGCGCTCGTCGCGCGCGGGCATCGTGCCGGATCGATCGGCGGCGTTCGACGAGCATCCTGCACTGGCGGGGCGGCTACTACCGCCCGCACGACGCGCCGCCACCCGTCGACGGCGTCCGCCTGATCGCCGAGGCGGGCGGCGTTGCCGGTGATCGCGCACCCGGGCGCCCGTGGCCCCGAGCGCGTCCGTCACGTCGAGGGGCGGATGCCGGCAGCTGGTCGACGCCGGGCTGTTCGGCCTCGAGGTCGACCACCGCGACAACCCACCGCGATCGCGCGAGACGCTGGCGCGAAGGTCGCGCGCGAATACGGTCTCGTCGTGACCGGGTCGAGCGACTACCACGGCGCCGGCAAGCCGAACCGGCTGGGCGAGAACACCACCGACGCCGGCGGTCTACGCGGCGATCGTCGCCCGCGGCGACCGGCTCGAAGCCCTTCACGGGCTGGCGCTCAGCCGGCGTCGAATCGCTCTCGCCGCGGGTGCGCTCGAGCGCGGCGAGCGCGCTGCAGGATCGATGCTCTCGATGCCGCCCAGGATGACCAGCGGTAGACGGCCGCCGAGCAGTCGACGTGCAGGCGGCGGACGGCGACGCCGTCACTCGGCGACCAGGATCGCCAAGGTGACGAGCGATCGATCACAGCGGAGTCCGAACGCCGGGCCGGGAGTGACCGAGGTCGCCGGTGTTCGGCGATCGTGTACCGGCGCGCGCGTCGCAAGCCGACGATGATGCCGGTGACGCTGCACCGACCGCGGCCGCGAAGAAGAACAGGGTCGCCCATCGGAATTCGCTGCGGCTGCCCGACCCGAGAACTCGCGACTTGCGGAGAGTCGGCGACGGCTGCGCGAACAGTGCGCCGTCAGGCGGTCGTCGCGGGATCGGGTGGTCCGGCGGCCGTCGCGGCAGTCGTCGACACACTCTCATGTCGTCGTCGCGGTGCCGCACCGCCGAGAACGACGAGTCAGGCCCCGAGGCCGGCGTGCAGGTGGCACGCTGCACGCTCGGGATGCTCGATGGTCCCTCGTCGCACGAGCATGCCCACGACGTCGGCACGTGACCGACCTCGAGGCGCCGTGGGCTCGCTGCGCGGTGAAGCCCGTCTGGCTAGGCGGCAGGCGGAGCCGAGCTCGCCGCCGCCAGAGCCGCCCCGGCGACGCCGGGTGCGCTTGCGGGGCGCCGGGCTCGCCGTCGTGCGTGCCGCCGCCCTCCGAGCGAGCGGCCTCGGACGCAGCACCGTCGCGGGAGCCGCCTCCCGCGCGCGTCCGCTGGCGCGGGGGACGACCGCCGCGGTTGGCGCTGTCGCCCTCGCGCGAGCCGCCGTCGCCGCGACGTCTCGCGCGGCCCGCGCTCGACGTGCGGTGCGGCCGGAGACGGCTTCAGCCGTCCCTTGACGCCCTGCGGGATGTCGAGGTCGCTGTACAGGTGCGGCGACGACGAGTAGGTCTCGACCGGCTCGGGCTGACCGAACTCGAGTCCACGGTTGATCAGCGCCCACTTGTGCATGTCTGCCCAGTCGACGAACGTCACCGCGATGCCGGTCTTGCCGGCGCGGCCGGTGCGGCCGGCGCGGTGCAGGTAGGTGTCGGGGTCGTCGGGAACGGTGTGGTTGATGACGTGGGTGACGTCGATCACGTCGATGCCGCGCGCCGCGACATCCGTCGCGATGAGGATGTCCTTCTTGCCCGCCTTGAACGCGGCCATCGCGCGCTCGCGCTGCTCCTGGTTGAGGTCGCCGTGGACGGCGGCGGCGTTGAAGCCGCGGTCGTTGAGCTCTTCGACGAGCTTCGCGGCGGCGCGCTTCGTGCGGGTGAACACCACGGTGCGGCCGCGGCCCTCGCGCCTGCAGGATGCGGGCGATGACCTCGTCCTTGTCGAGCGAGTGCGCGCGGTAGATCACGTGCTTGATGTTCGCCTGCGTGATCGAGTCGTCGGGGTCGCTCGCGCGGATGTGGATCGGCCGGTTCATGAAGCGTCGCGCGAGGGCGACGACCGGGCCGGGCATGGTCGCGGAGAAGAGCATGGTGTGCCGGGTCGGCGACGTCTGGGCGAACAGCTTCTCGACGTCGGGCAGGAACCCGAGGTCGAGCATCTTGTCGGCCTCGTCGAGCACCATGACCTTCACGTCCTTGAGGCTCAGGAGGCGCTGGCCGGCGAGGTCGAGCAGGCGGCCGGGCGTGCCGACCACGATCTGCGCGCCCGCCTTGAGCTGCTCCACCTGGCCCTCGTAGGCCTTGCCGCCGTAGATCGCGACGATCTTGGTGGGACGGTTGGAGGCCGCGATCTCGAGGTCTTCTGCCACCTGCACGCAGAGTTCGCGGGTGGGCACGACGACGAGCGCCTGAACCCCGGCGCCGGGCTCGAGGCCGAGGGACTGGATGAGCGGGAGGCCGAATCCGAACGTCTTGCCGGTGCCGGTCTTGGCCTGCCCGATGATGTCCTGCCCGTCGAGGGCGAGAGGGATGGTCTGGCTCTGGATCGGGAAGGGTTCGATGATCCCCTTCGCTGCCAGTGCGTCGACCATGTCCTGGTCGATGTTGAGATCGCTGAAAGTCAAGGAATACCTGTCTGGGAATATGAGTGGAATCCAGTCTACCGGCCCGCGCGGGCGCACATCGGGCGGGGCTCGATGTGCGGGCTAGAGTGGGCGACGTGCTGAGCTTCTTCCGGCGTCGCCGGCGTCCCCCGGGCCAAGGTGCCCGTGCTGTCGCCGCGGTCGGAGACCGTCGCCGTCGCACGCGTCGAGCTCGCCGACCTGACGCCGTCGCAGGACGCCTTCCTCGGCCGGCTGGGCTACCTGACACTCGTGCTCTTCGAGAACCTGGGCCGAGCCGTGACCGCGGCGCCGACGACCTCCGCCAAGACGAAGCTCAGCGGAGCCGCCGCCGAGGTGCTCGAGGCGCACGAGAGCGTCGTCACCGAGATGCGTCGCCTGGGAATCGAGCCGGTCGGCGCGATGGATCCGTTCCGGGCGGAGCTCGACGACTTCCAGCGCCGCACGCAGGGCGCCGACTGGCACGAGATCCTGGTGACCTGCTACCTCACCGCCGGGTTCCTCACCGACTTCTTCGAGGGTCTCGCGGCGGGTCTGCCCGCGGGGCTGTCCGAGCGGGTGTCGCGCGTGCTCGACGTCGACAAGGGAGAGGAGCTGCTCGTCGAGGAGCTCCGCCAGGCGATCGAGGCGTCACCCGCGTCTCGCGTCGCGACTCGCCATGTGGGGACGCCGCCTCGTCGGAGACACGATGCTCATCGCGCGCTCCTCGCTCGCGATCGGGCGCGAGGCGCCCGGCGAAGAACGCATCGAGCCGGTGTTCACCGAGCTGATCGCCGCGCACACGCGGCGCATGGACGCGCTCGGCCTGACCGCGTAATCGCGGCCGTACCCGCCTACTTCAGCTTCGCGGCGTCGATCGGCGCGACCGCCTTCATCCCGAACGCGGCGGCGACGCCCTCGTTCGTGACGTGGCCGGCGTGCGTGTTCAGGCCGAGTGCGAGCGCGGGGTCGTCGGTGATGGCCTTGCGCCAGCCCTTGTCGGCGAGCGCGACCACGTACGGCAGCGTCGCGTTGGTGAGCGCACGGGTCGACGTGCCGGGCACCGCGCCGGGCATGTTCGCGACGCAGTAGTAGATCGTGTCGTGCACCGCGAAGGTCGGGTCGTCGTGAGTGGTGGGGCGCGACCCCTCGAAGCAGCCGCCCTGGTCGATGGCGATGTCGACGAGCACCGAGCCGGGCTTCATGGTGGCGACCATCGCATCCGTCACCAGCTTCGGGGCCTTCTCACCGGGGATCAGGACCGATCCGATGACGAGGTCGGCATCCCGGATCGCCTCGGTGATGTCGTAGGTGGTGGAGGCACGGGTCTGCAGTGCACCGCCGAAGCGGGCCTCGAGCTCGCGCAGCCGCGGGATGGAGATGTCGATGATGGTCACGTCGGCCTCGAGACCGAGTGCGTTCGCCGCCGCGTGCTCGCCGGCGACGCCGCCGCCGATGACGACGACCTTCGCCTTCGGGGTACCGGGGACGCCGCCGAGCAGCAGCCCCGCTCCGCCGTGGGAGCGCATGAGGTGGTACGCACCGACCTGGATCGACATGCGCCCGGCGACCTCGCTCATCGGCTGAAGCAGCGGCAGGGTGCGATTCGGGAGCTGCACGGTCTCGTAGGCGATGGCGGTGGTGCCGGCTGCGACCAGGGCATCGGTGCCCGCGCGGTCGGCGGCGAGGTGCAAGTACGTGAACAGCGTCAGGTCCTCGCGCAGCCGGGGGTACTCGACGGCGATCGGCTCCTTGACCTTGAGCAGGAGTTCAGCCTGGCCCCAGACCTCGTCGGCCGTGGGGACGATGGTCGCACCGACGGCCTTGTACGCATCGTCGCTGATGCCGGAACCGATGCCGGCACCCTGCTGGATGAGCACCTCGTGCCCGCGTACCTCGAGCTCCTTGACGCCCGCCAGCGTGATGGCGACGCGATTCTCGTTGTTCTTGATCTCTGTGGGGATTCCGACCAACATGCCGACATTCTGGTGACACCGACGCCGGAAGGCTATGGATGCGGCGGAATCGTCGGCAAGATAGACCCTGTGCCGCCGATTCCACGGCGATCAGGCGATCAGGAGGCCGACATGGCTGCAGATGTTCGGTTCGGCGCGGCAGATCGGCCCGGATCGCTCGACGACGTCGACCGCCGCCTCGTCGGGCTGCTGCGCGAGAACGCGCGCACGCCCAACACCCGACTCGCCGAGCTGCTCGGCATCGCGCCCTCGACCTGCGCGGCGCGGGTCTCCGCCCTCGTCGAGCGCGGCGTCATCGCCGGGTTCACCGCGATCGTGCCGCCGGCCGCCCGCGGGCTGGGCCTCGAAGCGCTGATCAGCGTCAGCATCCGGGCCGGGTCGCGCCAGCACATCGGGGAGTTCCGCGCCGACCTGCAGCACCGGCCCGAGGTGAGGCAGTTGTTCTTCCTGGGAGGCGCCGAGGACTTCGTGCTGCACGTCGCCGTGCACGATACCGATGCTCTTCGCGAGTTCGTCGTCGAGCAGCTGTCGGCGCACCCGGCGGTCGCATCGACGCGCACCAGCCTGGTGTTCCAGCACGACGAGAACCTCGTCGCGCTGTAGGGCGGCCACGGGCCGTCCTACTCCGGTTCTGCAGTCCTGACCAGGCTGTTGGTGAAGTTGAAGATGCAGGATCCGGTGTCTACCTGGCTGACCCCGGTGATCTCGGAGTCGCTGAGCGCCTGATAGGTCAGCGTCGCGGTGCTGCCTGAATCCGTCCCGGTGAGGATCATGCTGCCGTCGGCGGCGAGCGTTCCGCTTGCCACCGTCTGGGTGCCCATGATGTTGACCGGCGCGGTCAACGTGACCATCCCCTCCACTTGGGTGATGACGATCCCTTCCGTGACGCGCGACGTGCCGGGAGCCGGCTGCGGCAGGCCGCAGCTGTTCTCCCCAACGACATCGGTATCGGTCCAGGTGCCGGCGATCTCGAAGCCGGCTTCCGCGGGCGGTGGACCCGAGACCGGGGCGCCGCCTCCCGCGGGACTGCAGCCCGCGACGCACAACAGCGGCACAACGAGAAGGGGAAGGAGACGGCTGGCTCTGGTCATCGGTGCGACCTTCCGGTGAGGGACGGTGCTAGGCGCGTCCGGCGCTGAGCTGGTGCAGGAGGCGCTTGTCGGCCGTCTCGCGGTAGCGCACGATCAGTATCGTCGAGGCGATCGACGCGGCGACCGCCGAGGCGAGCGAGACGACCCAGATCCAGCCGCCGTCGAAGGACCAGCCGATCCAGAGCAGGCCGACCCAGACCGCCGAGGTCACAGCGGCCGCGATCGCGGGCAGCAGGAACATGCCGTAGGCGCGACGCCCCGGCAGAAGGTACCGCGCGAGCGCGCCGATGGCCGCTCCGATCACGGTGACGTAGGCGAGTTCCATGGGCGGCTAGGCCACGAAGCCGACGCGGCGGGACTCCTCCGAGCCGACCTCGAGGTATGAGAACGAGGCGGTCGGGACGATGTAGATCTTGCCCTTGTCGTCGGAGAGCTTGATGAACTTGGCGTCCGCGTCGAGAGCGGCCGAGACGATCTTCTCGACCTCGGCCGAGGTCTGAGCCGACTCGAAGGCGATCTCACGGGGGCTGTTGGCGATGCCGATGCGAATGTCCACGACTGTCAGAGTACGGGATGCGGTGGGCACCGGATGCTGCGGTTCACTGTGGGCAGAACACCGGCTTCGCTGGTCGTGGGGTGCGGATACGGTGGTGCGCATGGCGGCGATCCGATTCGAGCGAGGCTCGCAGCCGATCGCCGAACCGATCGATCCCGACCAGAGCCAGCGCGCAGTGATCGACCTGCCCGACGACCGATCGGCCGCGGTGCTCGGTGCGCCCGGCACCGGCAAGACCTCCACGATCGTCGAGCTCGTCGCCGACCGGGTGATCGGAACGGGACTGGCAGACCGACGAGATCCTGGTGCTCACGTCCACCCGGGCGACCGCCACCCGGCTGCGCGATCGCATCGCCGTCCGACTCGCGCGGCCGACGAACGGGCCGCTCGCCCGCACCATCAACTCGTTCGCCTTCGAGGTCGTCACGGCCGCCGCGCGCGCGGCGGGAACCGAGCCGCCCCGACTGCTGACCGGCGCGGAGCAGGATGCCGACCTCGCGGCCATCCTCAACGGCGACATCATCGATGGCGCAGGTCCGGTGTGGCCCGATCCTCTCGACCCCTCGGTGCGGCGTCTGCGCGGGTTCCGTACCGAGCTGCGCGAGCTGATGGCGCGCGCGACCGAGTACGACGTCCCGCCCGGTCGCCTGCGCGAGGTCGGCCTTTCCGCCGAACGCCCGGAATGGGTCGCGGCGGCGGACTTCCTGGGTCGGTACTACACGCTGGTGGGGTCGGCGCGGCAGCATCAGCTCGACCCGGCCGAACTGGCGCGCTTCGCCGTGGCCGCGATCGACACCGCCGGCCCCGACAGCCGGGTCGCGGCGCTCCGCCTGGTCGTGGTCGATGACCTGCACGAGGCGACCGAGTCGACGCTGGCGATCCTCCGCGCCCTCGGCCGCCGGGGGATCGCGATCATCGCGTTCGGGGACCCCGACGTCGCGAGCAACGCGTTCCGCGGGGGCGAGCCCGACGCACTCGGAAGGCTCGGTGTCGAGCTGAGTGTCGACGTCGGGCAGCCCATGGTGCTCGCCCGGGTCCACAGGCACGGCCCGGCCCTCCGCTCGCTCGTCTCCCGCGCGACCGAGCGAATCGGCACCGCGGCCGCCGGTTCGCAGCGCACAGCCGTCGCGGCTCGAGACGACCCGTCGGGTGTCCCGCCGATCACGACCATCGAGGCGACCACGACGGCGCGGCAGCTCGCGTCGATCGCCCGCACCCTGCGCGAAGACCACCTGCAGCGCGGACTCGCGTGGCGCGACCTCGCCGTCGTGGTCCGCAGCGGTGCCAGCGCTCCGGCGGTGGCACGGGCCCTCGCGCTCGCCGAGGTGCCGGCGCGCACGACGTCGGGAGGCATCGTGCTGCACGAGGCTCCGGTGGTGCGGGGGCTGCTGGCGATCGTCCAGGTGGCGATCGGTGAGGTCGAGCTCGACGCCGCGCTCGCCGCCGAGCTGCTGGTCGGCCCGTTCGGCGGCTACGACGCTCTCGGCCTTCGGCGGCTGCGGCTCGCCCTGCGCGTCGAAGAGCTCAAGGCCGGAGACGACGCCACGAGCGACGAGCTGCTCGTGCATGTGCTCGAGGCGCCCGGACGCCTGACCCGCGTCGACTCTCCGATCGCTTCGGGGGCCGAGCGCCTCGCCGGCACGATCGACAAGGTCCGGGCCAGCGACGGCTCCATCGAGGAGCTGCTCTGGATCGTGTGGGAGCGCAGCAGGCTGGCGTCGCCCTGGCAGCGCGAAGCGCTCGGCGCCGGACTCACGGCCGATGAGGCGAACCGCGACCTGGATGCCGTGGTGGCCCTCTTCGCGGCGGCGAAGGACTTCGTCGAACGACGGCCGCAAGACGTCGCGCCCCGCGAGGTCGCGGCCGAGTTCATCAGCGAGATCCTCACCGCCGAACTGGCGGGCGACATCCTGGCCGCGGCGCGCAACGACGACAGCGTGCTCGTGACCACCCCGTCCGGCACGGTCGGCCAGGAGTTCCGCACGGTCGTGCTCGCCGACCTGCAAGACGGAGTGTGGCCCAATCTCCGCCTGCGCGGTTCCCTGCTCTCGCCGCAGCATCTCGTCCGCGCAGGTGACGACCGGCGCTTTGGCCAGCATCGACGAACGCAAGCTCGTGCTCGACGACGAACTCAGGTTGTTCGCGCTCGCCGTCTCCCGGGCGTCCGAGCGGGTGGTCCTCGCCGCAGTGACCAACGACGACACGGCGAAGAGCGTGTTCTTCGGCCTCATCCCGCCCGCGATCGAGGCGGTCCAGCTCGACACCACGGCGCCGCCGCTCACCCTGCGCGGCATGACCGGCCGCCTGCGCCGCACACTCACGGAGCCGGGCGTCCATGCGGCGGATGCGGCGGCGGCCGCGTCGACCCTGGCTGCGCTTGCGCAGCAGGGCCTCCCCGGCGCCGATCCCTCGGACTGGCACGGGCTCGCGGCCCCGACGACAGCGGGACCGCTCTACGAAGGCGAGGTGGTGCGCGTCTCGCCCTCGAAGATCGAGCGCATCGAGGAATCGGTCCTCGACTGGTTCCTCGAAACCGTGGCCGGAGGCGACTCCGGCATCGTCGCGAACGTCGGCACCATCGTGCACTGGGCGATGGAGACGACGACGGATCCCACCACGGAGCGGCTCTGGGCGGCGGTCGACGAGCGCTGGAAGGAGCTGGTCTTCGAGTCGCCCTGGCTGGCGGAGCGTCACCGGCGCCTCGCGCGCGGTTTCGTCGAGGCGCTCGCCGACTACCTCGCCGACTTCAGCGCTGCCGGCAAGACCTTGGCGGCGGCAGAGGGACGGTTCGAGCTGACCTACGCGTCGGACGGGCTGCCCGAGATCCTGGTCAGCGGTTCGATCGACCGCGTCGAGGTCGACGCCGACGGCGCGGTCGTGATCGTCGACCTCAAGACCGGCCGGCCGAAGAGCGAGACCGAGGTCGAGAAGCTGGCCCAGCTGGGCGCGTACCAGCTCGCCTACGCCGAGGGGAAGCTCGACGACCGGCTCGTCGAGCACCCGGATCACCGGGCAGGAGGCGCGAAGCTGCTCTTCGTCCGCGACGGCACGAAGGCGCAGCGCTACCGTGAGCCAGGGCAGCGCCCGCTCGACGCCGAGGGACTCGAGGCGGTGCGCGCAGCGCATCCTGGACGCCGCCAAGCTGATCGCCGCCGCGGAGTTCGACGGACTGCTCGAGCTCGAGTCGTATGGCGGATTCGGCACCGTGCCGCGACTCCGGCTGCACCGGGTCAAGGCGGTGTCCAGTGACTGACGCCGTCGAGATCGCGAAGGCCCTCGCCCTCGACCCGCCGACCCCGCAGCAGATCGCGGTGATCGAGGCGGACCTGTCGCCGTCGCTCGTGATCGCGGGCGCGGGCAGCGGCAAGACCGAGACCATGGCGAATCGCGTGCTCTGGCTGCTGGCCAACGAGAAGGTGCGGGCCAGCGAGATCCTCGGACTGACGTTCACGCGCAAGGCCGCGGGCGAGCTGCTGGCCCGCATCCGAAAGCGCGTCGGCCAGCTGGCAGAGAAGGGTCTCGTCCCCGACGACTACGACCCGTTCGAGGCGGCCGAGGTCGCGACCTACAACTCGTTCGCCAACTCCATCTTCCGCGACAACGCGGTGCTGGTCGGGCGCGAGGCCGACGGCTCGGTCCTCGGCGATGCCGGCGCGTGGCAGCTCGCCCGTGCCGTGGTCACGCGATCGCTGCATCCGGCGCTGCCCGATCTCGACAAGAACCTCGACCCGGTGGTCGGCGCCGTGCTCGAGCTGAGCCGGTCGATGGCCGAGAATCTGGCCGAGCCCGAGAAGGTGCGCGCCTATGCCGCCCGGTTCGCGGCCACCATCGACCTGCCGCTGGGCGGCAAGGCCGAGCTGGCAGCGGAGGCCGGCATCGCCCGCACCGTCGGGGCCCTGGACGTGCTGCTCGACCTGGCCGCCGAGTACGAGCAGGCGAAGTTCGAGCGCAGCCTCGTCGAGTACTCGGATCAGGTGGCATTGGCGCTCCAGATCGTCGGCAGGCAGGAGCGGGTGGGCACGGAGTACCGCGAGCGCTACCGCGTGGTGCTGCTCGACGAGTACCAGGACACCTCGGTCGTGCAGACCCGCCTGCTGTCCGCACTGTTCGGCGGCACACCGGTGATGGCGGTCGGCGACCCGAACCAGTCGATCTACGGCTGGCGCGGTGCGTCGGCGTCGAATCTCGAGCAGTTCGCCGAGCAGTTCGGCGCGACCGGCCTCCCGTTCGCGCTGACCACGAGCTGGCGCAACGGCACGCGCATCCTCGACGCCGCGAACGCCCTCGTGGCCCCGTTCGGGCTGGTCTCGCGCATCCCGGTCGAACGGCTCGTGCCGTCCGACCGGGCGTCGCATCACGAGGTCGACGTCGAGTTCCCCGACGACCTGGAGCACGAGGCGGAGGCCGTCGCCGACTGGTTCGCCGCGCGGGTCGGCACGATCGACGAGCCGCTCCCTGCCGGTACCGCGCCATCCGCCGCTCTTCTCATGCGCGCACGCCGCACCCAACCGGTGTTCCTGGCCGCCCTGCGCCGCAAGGGGGTGCGCACGCACGTGCTGGGAATCGGCGGGCTCCTCGCCGAGCCAGAGGTCGCCGACATCGTGTCGATGCTGGCAGTGCTCGGCGACACGGAGGCCGGCTTCGAGCTTCTCCGGCTGCTCGCCGGTTCGCGGTGGCGCATCGGCGTGCAGGACCTCCACTCCCTCCGGCGCCTGTCGTCGTGGCTGCGCGAGCACGACTACCGCCAGCAGCTGCTCGGCGAAGAGCTCGAGAAGAAGATGCGCGCGGCGGTCACCGAAGGAGAGGGCGGCTCCATCGTCGACGCGCTCGACTTCCTGGCGCATGCGCCCGACGGGCACAAGGTGCGCGAGTGGTTCAGCGATGAGGGCCTGATCCGGCTGGTGGATGCCGGGCGCACCATCTCGGCGCTGCGCGGCAGGATCGCGTTGCCGCTCCCCGATCTTGTCGCGGTGGTCGAGCACGAGCTCCGACTCGACATCGAAGTCGTCGCGAACGAGACCCGCACCCTGGGGGGCGCCGGCGTCGCGGCGCTGCTCGACGCCGTCGACGGCTATCTGGGACTGGACGACCGCGCGTCGCTGCGTGGCTTCCTCGCCTGGCTGCGGGCCGCGGAGGAGAAGGAGGACCTCTCACCCCGCCCCGAGGATCCGATTCCCGGCACGGTGCAGGTGCTGACCATCCACGGTGCCAAGGGTCTCGAGTGGGATGCCGTCGCCGTTCCCCGCATGGTCGTCGACGAGCTGCCCATGAAGCCGGTCGAGGGGCTCGGCGGCTGGCTGTCGTTCGGAAAGCTCCCGTGGCCGTTCCGGGGTGACGCGGCGGATCTTCCCTTCTACGCGTGGGAGGCGGCCAACGATCGTGCCGAACTGGCGAAGGCGCGCAAGGTGTTCCGGCTCGCCGTGCAGAAGCGCTACGACGACGAGGAGCGCCGTCTCGCCTACGTCGCCGTGACCCGCGCCCGCCACGACCTGCTTCTCACCGGGTCGTTCTGGGCGACACAGGTGAAGTCCCGTGCCCCCAGCCCGCTCCTGCGGGAGCTCAGCGACGCCGGCGTGATCCGCACCTTGCCCGACGCGCCGGTTTCCGACGTGAATCCGCTCGGCGACGACGTCGAGATGTTCACCTGGCCACGCGACCCGCTCGGCGACGAGCGTCGTCCGCTCGTCGAACGCGCTGCCCAGCAGGTCCGCGCGGCGGAGCCCGCGCTCGCAGGCGCCTTCGCCGAACAGGTCCGCGCACTGCTGGTCGAACGCGAGCGGCGGCTCGCCGGCCGCGCGCCCGTGGTCGTTCCGACGCGCGTGCCCGCGTCGCGATTCAAGGACTTCGTGAACGATCCCGACGATGTCGCCTTGTCGATGCTCCGCCCGATGCCGGAGCGTCCGTATCGGGCGACCCGGCTCGGCACGGTCTTCCACGCCTGGGTCGAGCAGAGGTACGGGGTGGTCGGCGGATCAGACGAACTGGATGCGGAGACCGCCGAGCTGGACGACTCCGGCGATCCGGTCGACGCCGAGGAACTCGCCCGGCTCCAGGCGATCTTCGAGGCCTCGGAATGGGCGTCGCGACGTCCCGTCGAAGTCGAGCGCGAGATCCACCTCCCGTTCGACGGTCGCATCGTGATCTGCAAGATCGACGCGGTCTACGCTGTGCCGGTGGATGGGGGAACCGCCCGCTTCGAGGTCGTCGACTGGAAGACGGGCAAGAAGCCCAAGGACGCCGACGACGAGCGCCGCAAACGGCTCCAGCTGGCGCTCTACAGGTTCGCCTACTCGAAGTGGGCGGGAGTCGATGCCGATCTGATCGATGCCGCGTTCTACTTCGTCGCCGACGACCATGTGCTGCGCCCCGACCACATCGAGAGCGAGGAGGAGCTGCTGCGCCTCTGGCGCGAGGCATTCGGATAGCGTTCCTTCATGACCGATGGTGTTCTGACCGACCTCGAGACCCGCGTTCTCGGCGCCCTCGACGAGCAGGCGGTCGTCGATCATCTGGTCGCGCTGATCCGGGTTCCGAGCATCACGGGCACCGATGCCGAGTCCGACCTCCAGCACCGTCACGCGGCCGAGCTGACCGAGCTCGGGTTCGACGTCGACGCCTGGAAGTTCGACCTCGACGAGCTGTACGCGCATCCGGAGTTCCCGGGCACCGAGGCGGATCGCAGCGAGGGCTACGGGGTGGTCGGCACCTGGGGCGGGACAGGGACGCCGGATGCGATGCCCGCGCTCGTGCTGCAAGGTCACGTCGACGTCGTCCCGACCGGCGATGTCGACAAGTGGGTCGATCGCGATCCGTTCAGCGGCAGCATCCGGGACGGGGTCGTGCACGGGCGCGGCGCCTGCGACATGAAGGCGGGTGCGGCGGCGAACCTCGCGGTCGCCCGCACGCTGCAGGCCGCCGGTGTCACTCTCGAGCGGCCGCTCGCCCTGCACTCGGTGGTGAGCGAGGAGGACGGCGGGCTCGGCGCATTCGCGACCATGCTGCGCGGCCACCGCGGTGAAGCTGCCGTACTCACCGAGCCGACCAGCGGACGCCTCGTCATCGCGAACGCCGGCGCTCTGACGTTCTCCCTGACGATCTCCGGCCGCGCCGCCCACGGCAGCACCCGTCTGGAGGGGTTCAGCGCGTTCGAGGCGTTCCTGCCGGTCCATCACGCGCTGCTGGAACTGGAGCGCGAGCGCAACGCCGAAGCCCCGACGATCTTCAGAGACACTCGGCTGCCGTACCCGATCTCGATCGGCAAGCTGAGGGCGGGCGACTGGGCGAGCAGCGTCCCCGACCTCCTGGTCGCGGAGGGACGGCTCGGCGTCCGGCTCGGCGAGTCGCCCGACGACGCCCGGACGCACTCGAGAGCGCGATCGCACGGGCGAGCGCAGCCGATCCGTGGCTCCGCGACCATCCGGTCGGCATCACCTGGCCGGGCGGGCAGTTCGCGAGCGGTCGTATCGACGAGGACTCCCCGTTCATCGACGAGATCGCGTCGGCGATCTCCGACGTCGAGGGCAGGGTTCCCGAGCGGTCGGCGGCTCCGTACGGCAGCGACCTGCGCCTGTACTCGGGGATCGGCGGCATCCCCACGCTGCACTACGGACCCGGCGACGTGCGATTCGCGCACGCGCCGCGCGAGCAGGTGGCGATCGAGGAGCTGATCCGCACGACGCGGTCGCTGTCTGGTGCTGGCGCTTCGCAGGTGCGGCGCGCACCTCTAAGGTCACGCGCGTAATCTGGGAGGTGATGACTTCCCTGGGCGGCGCCGACCCCACGATGACGCAGCCCATCCCTATCCTCGAGAACCGTCCCCGCTGGCGCGACACCTTCGTCGCCCTTCGCGCCCACAACTACCGCCTCTACGTCATCTCGCAGCTCTTCGCGAACACCGGCGGGTGGATGGCACGGATCGCGGTCGACTGGCTCGTGCTCGAGCTGACCGGCAGCGTCGCCCTGGTCGGGATCACGGTCGCCCTGCAGTTCGCCCCGACCCTCGTGCTCGGCCCCTGGGCCGGCGTGATCTCCGACCGGTCACGCCGACACCGGGTGCTGATCGTCTGCCAGTCGATCGGGACGGTCGCGAACGGCGTGCTCGCGGCGCTGGTGCTGCTCGGATGGGTGCAGGTCTGGCAGGTACTGCTCGTCGCCGGGCTGACCGGAGCGTCGATGGCGATCGACGGGCCGTCGCGCTCCGCATTCGTCGGCGAGATGGTGGGAACGGCACGGCTGCGCAACGCGATCAACCTGAACGGCGCGATCTTCCATCTGGGCGGCCTGATCGGGCCCGCGATCTCGGGCGTGCTGATCGTCCTCATCGGCTCGGGGTGGTCGATCGCGATCAACGCCATGACGTCGGCGATCGCCGTGCTCGCTCTGCTCCTGATGCGCCGCCGTGAGCTCCTGCCGTCACCTCGGGTGAGTCCGGAGCGCGGCCAGATCCGCGAGGCGCTCCAGTACATCGTGCGGAAGCCGGTCATCTTCTGGCCGATGGTGCTGCTCGCGTTCAACGCCGTCTTCGGCATGAGCCTCCCGGTGCTGTTCACGGCCGCTGCCAACGACACCTACGACTCGGGCGCAGTCGGGTACGGCCTGTACAGCTCGCTCGCCGCGCTCGGCGCGTTCGCCGGCGCGATGCTCTCCTCGCTGCGGAGGACCGTGAGACTGCGCGGACTGGTCGCGGCCGTCATCGTCTACGGGCTCGTCACCGCGTTCGCCGGAGTCGCCCCGCTCTATGTGCTGTTCCTCGCGTCCCTGGTCGGGATCGGCGTCTCCCGGCTGCTCTTCGGCACGGCGGCCGAGTCGATCACGCAGCTCTCGACCAACCAGGCGATCCGCGGCCGCGTGATGTCGTTCTACATCCTCGTCCTGGTCGGCGGACAGGCGATCGGCGGCCTGCTGATGGGCTGGATCGCTGAGCACTTCGGCTCGTCCGTCGCCTTCGTGGTCGCGGGCGCCCTGCCCGCCCTGGCCGGGACCGCGGTCGCGATCATCCTCGCGCACCGGCATCAGCTGCGAATCGCGGTCAGCCTGCGCACCCCGCGCCGGATGGTGCGGATCGTGAAACGAGAGCGTGCGGTGAAGGCCTAGCGCACCTGCTCGGTCTGGGCCAGCAGCCGTTCGACCTCGTCGACACCGAGCACCGGCATCGTCTGCGGGCCGATCGGATTCATGATGTCCTTCTGCACCTCGTCGACGAGTCCGCTGAGCATCTGCACGGCGTCGTCGACGATCTCGGTGGAGCGCGTCTCGGTGCCGTGCAGCAGCCACCGGGCGATCTCGAGTTCGCTCAGCAGGGTCGCACGTTGACGCAGCTGCCGGTCGACGGTGCCGCGCACCCGCGAGTACGCGGCGAAAGCCGCGTCGAACACGCCCTCCGCACCTCCGAACAGCCAGCTGAGGTCGCGCGCCGGGTCGCCGACCCGCAGCGCGTGCCAGCCCAGCACCCCGGACACGGCGTCGCCGTTTCCGAGGAACGAATCCGAGCCGAGCGATCCGTTGACGACCATCGGGCTGAACTGCCAGAGCGTCGACTCCTCGGCGGCCGCCTCCCAGCGGCGCAGCAGGGCGGCGGGCACGAGTCCGGTTGCGGCGGCACGGTCCATGAGGGCGATGGTGGAGCGCAGGGTGTCGACGGAACTGTGGGCGGGGAGTCCGGCATCCACGACGAAGCTGGTGGGAAGCGCGTGGATGGCGGCGATCGCCTCGCCGACCGATGCCGCGTACTCGAAGGTGAACGACTGCAACGGGATCTTGGTGCCGTAGACGAACTCGTAGACCACTGCGCGCGTGCCATCGAGCGGGATCTGCCCCGCGAAGGTCGACACGGCGAACGGAAGCCGGGTGCGGACGCCGGCGCTGAGGGCACGCAGGGCCACCAGATCGGCGGACTGCTCGGACTCGGCACGCTCGCTGCGCGGGACGCGGACCGTCCAGTGCCGCCCGTCGCGGCCGGTGAGGAGGGCGGCGTCGAAATCCCCGCCCGGCGAGCCGAACGGCTGCGATCCGGCGACGTCCAGACCGTCCACGGCCGACGTCGCGAGCGCCGCTAGAGTGAGATGGGATCTGGCCATGACGACAGGGTAGGTCGGCCGATGCCCGGCGCGGTCGAGCGCCACGCCCTTCAGAAACAGCTGTCAGGAACCCAGGCCCCGTGTCCCGCTCGTTCAGCTCCCGGCTCCCGCTCTCGCGGTCCGAGATCGATCGCGACCATCTGGGACGTGCCGGCGGCGTCGAGGCCCTGCTGTCCGACCCCGCGACGCGTGCGGTCGCGCTGCACGATGGCAAGGCGCTGCTCTCGGGCACCTGCGGCGCTCGCGGTGCTGCCCGCGGCATCCGTGCCCCATGCCGACGCCCTCTACCTCGGTCGCGCGATCTCGGACTCGCCCGACCTGCCCGCCGGCTCGCCGGTCGTCGCCCTGCTGCTCGACGACGATCAGGCCGCGCGCGTTCCCGGACAGCGAGTGGGGTGACCTCCGCAGCCTCGGCCACCGACTGGGCGAGCGCGACGCCGGCCTGTTCACGCAGGCACTCGCGCTGGCGAACTGGCACATCGCCTACGGGTTCTCGCCGCGCACGGGCGAGGCGACCCGGATCGGCGCGGCGGGCTGGACCCGCGTCGGTGCCGACGGGCGCGAGGTGTTCCCGCGCACCGATGCCGCGGTCATCGTCGGGATCACGGACGCCGACGACCGGATGCTGCTCGGATCGAACGCGTTGTGGGAGGCGCACCGCTTCTCCCTGCTCGCCGGATTCGTCGAACCGGGGGAGTCGCTCGAGGCCGCCGTGATCCGCGAGGTGCACGAGGAGTCCGGCCTGCGCGTCACCGATCCGGTGTACCTCGGCAGCCAGCCCTGGCCGTTCCCGGCGTCGCTCATGGTCGGCTTCCGGGCGCACGTGCCCGAGGGCGAGTCCACGGTGGGGACGCCCGACGGCGCCGAGATCCTCGAGCTGCGCTGGTTCACCCGGGATGAGCTCCGGGATGCGGCGGCGGCCGGCGAGATCATCCTGCCCGGACCGACATCCATCGCCCGCGCGATCATCGAGGACTGGTACGGCGACGAAGTCGCCGACGGGAGCACGGCGCGATGAGCCGCACGTGACCGCTCCGGCCGACCTGCTCGCGGGGCTCGATCCCGAGCAGCGCCAGGCCGCCGAGACCCTGCTCGGCCCGGTCTGCATCCTCGCGGGTGCCGGCACCGGCAAGACCCGCGCCCTGACGCATCGAATCGCCCACGGCGTCGCGTCCGGCGTCTACGACCCGGCCCGCGTCCTCGCACTCACCTTCACGACGCGGGCGGCGGGCGAGTTGCGCACGCGGCTGCGGCAGCTCGGCGCGGGCGGGGTGACGGCGCGCACGTTCCACTCCGCTGCGCTCTCGCAGCTCAGCCATTTCTGGCCGGAGGTCGTCGGCGGCAGCCTGCCCCGCATCCTGAATGCCAAGGGCCGTCTGCTCGGCCAGGCCGCCGAGGCGCTGCGGATCCGCGTCGACACGGCGGCGCTGCGCGATGTCGCCGCCGAGATCGAGTGGCGCAAGATCACGCGCCTGACGCTCGACGACTACGCCCGCGCCGCGGCGTCCCGGGCGCTGCCGCCGGGGCTCGGCGTCGACGGGATGGTCGCGCTGCAGGAGTCCTACGAGCGGATCAAGGACGAGCGCCGTCAGATCGACTTCGAGGACGTGCTGCTCGCGACCGCCGGGATGATCGAGTCGGAGCCGCGGATCGCCGAGCAGGTGCGGGCGCAGTTCCGGTTCTTCGTGGTCGACGAGTACCAGGACGTGTCGCCGCTCCAGCAGGAGCTGCTCGAGCTCTGGCTGGGCGACTCGCACCGACCTCTGCGTCGTCGGAGACGCGAGCCAGACCATCTACTCCTTCGCGGGCGCGTCGAGCGACTACCTGCTCGGGTTCGGGGCGCGGTATCCGGAGGCCGCCGTGGTGCGGCTGGAGACCAACTACCGATCGGCGCCGGCCGTGCTCGAGCTGGCGAACCGCCTGATGCGCGGACGCGCGGGCGCGCTGGAGCTGCGCTCCGAGACGGCGCCCGCCGCGAAGGCTGCCGCCGTCGCGGACCCCGTCGAGTACGACACCGACCTCGACGAGGCGCGCACGGTCGCGGCCGCCGTCGCCGCGGAGATCGCCGCCGGCACGCGCCCCGAGAAGATCGCGGTGCTCTACCGCGTGAACTCGCAGGCCGCGAACCTCGAGGCCGCGTTCGCCGACGCGGGCGTCAGCACCCGGCTCATCGGCGCGACGCGGTTCTTCGATCTCGACATCATCAAGCGTGCGGTGCTCGAGCTGCGCAGCGTCGCCCGCACCGGCGAGCGCGGGCCGCTGTTCCAGTCGGTCAGCGACGTGCTGCGGCATCTCGGCTGGACCCTGCAGCCGCCCGAGGGCGGGGGAGCGGTGCGCGAGAAGTGGGAGGCGCTGACCGCGCTCGTCGAGCTCGCCGACCAGGCGCCCGCCGGGCACCACGCTCGTCGACTTCGTCGCCGACCTGCTCGAACGCCAGGCCGCGCAGCACGAGCCGACCGTCTCGGCGGTCGTGCTCTCGACCCTGCACAGCGCCAAGGGTCTGGAATGGGAGTCGGTGCACATCGTCGGGCTCAGCGAGGGTCTGCTGCCGGTCAACCACGCCAAGGGGCTCGCCGCGATCGACGAGGAGCGCCGCCTGCTCTACGTCGGCATCACGCGGGCACGGAGCCGGCTCGCCCTGTCGTGGTCGCGTCACGGGCTTCGTGGTCAGAGCCGGGAGCCCAGTCGCTTTCTGGCGGAGCTGCGCACGAGCAGCGCGGATGCCGGAGCTGCGGGACGACGCTGATCGTCCCGCCCTCGTCCGCGAGCCGCCACGCGCGGGCGGCCGGGTCCGGACTGCCCGAATCCAGCCGGGCGAGCAGCAGCCGCGCGGCGAAGGCCGCGACCGAGCCGACGGCGAGCAGCGAGTGGTGCGGCGCGGCCCGGCCCCAGAGCTGCGCCGCGATCGCCGGCCACGCCGGATCGGCGTCGGTGCGGGTCAGCTGCCCGCAGTAGAGGCACGGCCCGGTGCCCGGTTCGACGAGCGGCCCGACCGTCACCGAACGATCCGCCGCGACGATCGGCAGATGCGGCACGTCCCGCCGGAGCCAGTGCTGGCGCATCCTCGGGCCCGATGACCCACGGGGCGACGAGGGCGACCAGCGCCGGCCGGCGTTCGTCGGTCTGCGCGAGGCGTCCGGCATCGCGCAGCACGGCTGCGAGGGCGGACGCGATCGCGCCGTCGCCGAGTACGAGCACCTGCCCGGATGCGCGGTGCCGGCGCGCGCAGACAGCAGTGGTTCCAGCGCGGCGAGCAGGCCACGCGCCCGGTCCTCGCTGAGCCCCGCGTCACGTGCGAGCATGCTCCAGCCGCTCGGCGAGATGCCCCGCCGGAGCGCCGCGATCAACCGCTCATCGCCGGCGCCCACGTCGTCGAGGACGATCTGCGGGGCGTCGATGCCGAGCTGCAGGCTGGTCGGGGAGCGCCACACGATCGGGACGTCGTCGGGGAGCTTCAAGACCATCCCGACAGTGTCGCGAGTGGCGACGTTCGCCGCGCGCGTTCTGCACAAGCGGTCTCGATACGCCGCTTCGCGCTACTCGACGACCGCTACTCCTCGGTGGGCCGGTCGCCGCTCTCGTCGTTGAGCAGATCCTCGAGGGCCTGGTCGATGTCGTCGGGTTCCGGGGTGCCGCCCTGCAGGCGGGCGACGAGTGCGGCGGGGTCGTCGATGTCCGCGTCCGTGGGGATGATGTCGGGGTGCGCCCACAGGGCGTCCCGTCCCTCGGCGCCCACGGCATCCTGGACCGCCTGCCACATCGCGGCCGCCTCGCGGAGGCGCCGCGGGCGCAGCTCCAGGCCGACGAGCGTCGCGAACGCGGACTCGGCCGGTCCGCCCGCGGCGCGGCGGCGGCGCACCGATTCGGCGATCGCCCCGCTCTTCGGAAGGCGCGTCGTCGCCGTGGCGGTCACCACATCCACCCACCCCTCGATGAGGGCGAGCATCGTCTCGAGCCGAGCGAGCGCGGCGAGCTGGTCCTCGGTCTTCGGGGGGATGAGGGCGCCGTTCGTGACGGCCGCGCGCAGCTCCTCGGGGTTCGACGGGTCGAAGTCGGCCGCGAGCTGCTCGAGACGGTCGGTGTCGATCGTGATGCCGCGGGCGAAGTCCGTGATCTGCGTGAGCAGGTGCAGCCGCAGCCACTTCGCGTGCCGGAACAGCCGGGCGTGTGCCAGTTCGCGCACCGCGAGGTAGAGCCGCACCTCGTCGGCCGGGATGTCGAGTCCCGCACCGAAGGCGTCGACGTTCTGCGCGACCAGCGCCGCCTGGCGCTGCTCTCCGTCGAGCAGGGGGATGCCGACGTCACCGCCCGAGACGACCTCGCCGGCGAGCTGCCCGACGACCTGGCCGAGCTGCATGGCGAACAGGGTGCCGCCGACGTTGCGCATGAGCTGCCCGGCGTTGCCGATCATGCCCGAGCAGCTCTTCGGGCGCCTGCTCTTCGAGCACGCCCGGTGAGGGCGTCGGCGATGGAGTTGGCGACCGGTTCAGCGAGCTGGGTCCAGACCGGCATGGTCGCCTCCGTCCACCCGGCACGGGTGAGCAGCACGGGCTCGACCGTGAGCGCGGCGACGTCGGTGGCCTCGTCGAGCCACAGCGCGGCGACGTGGAGGGCCTGCTCGAGCGCCGACTGCTCAGCGGGCGTGGCCGGAACCGCGGAACGCGCGGCAAGACCCTTGGCCTGCTCGAGGGCGAGCCCCCAGTTGATGCCGTCGCTGCTGTTCTGCAGCGCCTGCTGGAGCTGTCCGATCAGGCGTTGCACGAGCTCGGGGTCGTCGGGGAGACCCGCCGCGCTGGCGAGCCGCGCGGGGTCCATGTCGGTGTTGCCGGCGAGGAAGTCGCGCAGCATGTCGCGGAACTCCTCCTCGGAGGGCTCTTCCCGCGGGTCGTCGGCCATGCGTTCTACGCTAGCCCCGCCCCCGGTGCTCTCACCGGCGTTTCGCCTAGGCTGAGGCGATCGCGCGGTGCGCCCGCAGCGAACATCCGTCAGCTGCGAGAGCGAAGGACCGCCGTGAGCCTGTTCCCGGACGACGATGCGTGGGTGCGCGCCGACCCACGGTTCAGGTCCGAGCAGCGCGACCCTCGGGCGGTCGGCTCACTGGTCGGCTGGATCCTGCTGATCGGCGCCGTCGCGGGCACCGTCGTGCTCGGAACCCTCCCTGCGCCCTATGTGAAGGAGAAGCCGGGACCGGTCTACGACACCATCGGCGAGATCGACATCGAGGGCGCCTCGACGCCGGTCATCGAGATCACGGGCGAGAAGACCTATCCCACCGAGGGCGACCTCGACATGCTGACCGTCGTGCTCGAGGGGAGTCCCCAGAACCCGCTCAGCTGGATCGACATCGCGCTCGCGTGGTTCGATCCGACCCGGGCGATCATCCCCGTCGAGGCGGTCTATCCCCCCGGCACGACCGACGAGGAGGAGGACGAGCAGAGCGCAGCCGACATGGTCGACTCGCAGCAGGAGGCGGTGGCCGCCGCCCTCGGCGAGCTCGGCATCGACTACACGAGCATCGTGACCGTCGGCTCCGTCGTGGACGGCTATCCCGCGGAGGACGTGCTCGAGCCGGGCGACCAGATCCTGACCGTCGACGGCGACCCGGTGGACGGCGTCGCGGAGCTGAGCGCGGCGCTCGCGGATGCCGGAGCGGGCACCCAGGTCGAGCTCGGAATCGTCCGCGAGGGCGACGAGCAGACCGTAGACATCGTGCCGGTCGTATCCGAGGACGATCCGGGCGCCGTCCTCATCGGCATCCAGACGGCAGCGACCTACGACTTCCCCTTCGAGGTCACGGTGAACCTGGGCAACGTCGGGGGGCCGAGCGCCGGGATGATGCTCGCGCTCGGCGTCTACGACAAGCTCACCCCCGGCGCGCTGACCGGTGGCGAGCGCATCGCCGGCACCGGGACGATCTCGGCCGACGGAGTGGTCGGGGCGATCGGCGGCATCCGGCAGAAGATGTACGGCGCCTCGGGGGCCGGAGCCGACTGGTTCCTCGCGCCCGTGGCGAATTGCGACGAGGTCATCGGGCACGTCCCGGGCGGGCTCGAGGTGTTCGCGGTCACCACCCTGGATGACGCGCTCGAGACCGTGGAGACCATCGCCGACGGCGGCGACACGTCGTCTCCTGGCACGCTGTCAATCAGGCTGACTTAGGATCAGGGCGTGTCCACAGCCACCAGCCGCCCCCCGCAGAGCCGCACGCGTGCCGCCCTCGCGATCACCGCGGCCATCCTCGCGGTGCTCGTCATCGCCTTCTTCATCTTCGCCGGCCTCTACGCCGACGTGCTCTGGTTCGACCAGCTGAACTTCCTCGAGGTGCTCACGACGCAGTGGGCCGCCCTCGCGGTCATGTTCGGCGTCGGCTTCCTCGGCATGGCGCTCGTGGTCTGGCTGAGCATCGCGATCGCCTACCGCTCACGGCCGGTGTACGTGAAGCTCAATTCGCAGCTCGATCGCTACCAGCAGGTGGTGGAGCCCCTCCGACGCCTCGCGATGTTCGGTATTCCGCTCGTCCTCGGCGTCTTCCTGGGCGTCTCGACCGCCAGCCGATGGTCGACGGTGCTCCAGTACCTGTACCGCACGCCGTTCGGCCAGGTCGACCCGCAGTTCGGGTTCGACGTCTCGTTCTACGTGTACGAGCTGCCCTTCTACCGCGGCATCCTGGCGTACGCCTCGGCGATCCTGCTCGTCGCCGGTTTCGCCGCGCTCGCCACCTGCTATCTCTACGGCGGCATCCGGATCACGGGACGTGAGGTGCGCGTCACGCGCCCGGCCCGCATCCAGCTCGCCATCATGGCGGCGCTGTACCTCGCCCTGCAGGCCGCCAGCATCTGGCTCGACCAGTACGCGACCCTGACCGAGGACGAATCCGCTCTTCACCGGCGCGGCGTATACCGATGTCAATGCGGTCATCCCCGGGCGGGTGATCCTGGCCGGCATCGCCGCGCTCGTCGCGGTGCTCGCCCTCGTCACCGCGATCATCGGACGCTGGCGCCTGCCCCTCATCGGCACCGCCCTGCTCGTCGTGTCGAGCCTGGTGATCGGCTCGATCTACCCGGCGATCATCCAGCGCTTCCAGGTCGACCCGAGCGCGCGGACGCTCGAGGCGGAATACATCGATCGCGCGCTCGCAGGCGACTCGGGACGCGTACGGCGTCGACGACGTCAACGTGATGGCCTACGCGGCGACGACCGACGCCGAGGCGGGCGCCCTGCGCGAGGACGCCGAGACGACGGCCAACATCCGCATCCTCGACCCCGCGGTCGTCTCCGACACGTTCTCGCAGCTGGAGCGCGTGAAGCAGTACTACCGGTTCGCCCAGCATCTCGACGTCGACCGCTACGAGATCGACGGCAAGACGCAAGACACGGTCATCGCGGTGCGCGAACTGAACCAGAGCGGGCAGAGCGCCAACGACTGGTTCAACAACACCCTCGTGTACACCCACGGTTTCGGCGTCGTCGCGGCATTCGGCAACCAGCGCTCGCCCGACGGCCAGCCGCTCTTCCTCGAGTCGGGCATCCCGTCGTCGGGCGACCTCGGTGAGTTCGAGCCGCGGGTCTACTTCGGCGAGAACTCGCCGCGGTACTCGATCGTCGGCGGAACGGTCGAACGGCGAGCCGGCCGAACTCGACTACCCGTCGGGTCCGACGACAACGACGGCAACGACAAGTTCACGACGTTCGACGGCGACGGCGGGCCGAAGCTCGACAACGTCTTCAAGCGCCTGGTGTACGCGATCAAGTTCCAGTCGGAGCAGGTCGTCCTCTCGACCAACGTCACCGACGACTCGCAGATCCTCTACGACCGGCGGCCGCTCGAACGGGTGCAGAAGGTCGCGCCCTACCTGACGCTGGACTCCGACACCTATCCCGCCGTGGTCGATGGACGGGTCGTCTGGATCGTCGACGGATACACGACGACGGCGAGCTACCCGTACTCGCGGATCGAGCAGCTGTCGAATGCGATCGCCGACACCTACACGCCGCCGCCCGGGTACGCTCTCGACGACATCAACTACATCCGCAACTCGGTGAAGGCCACGGTCGACGCTCAATCGGGCGAGGTCACCTTGTACGCCTGGGACACCGAGGACCCGATCCTGCGGACCTGGGACAGGGTCTTCCCCGGCACGATCCAGTCCGCCGACGAGATGAGCGACGATCTGCTCGCGCACATCCGGTATCCCGCCGACCTGTTCAAGGTGCAGCGCGCGATCCTCGAGACGTATCACGTGACGAACGCGGGCACGTTCTTCTCGGCGAACGACGCATGGGTCACCCCCGACGACCCGACGCAGTCCGCCGCCAGCGCGAAGGCGCAGCCGCCGTACTACCTGACGATGCAGGTGCCCGGAACCGACGGCCCCGGCGTTCACGCTGTACTCGACGTACATCCCGCGCACGGCTTCGGCGGACGCGGCGCAGAGCGTGCTCACCGGCTATCTCGCCGTCAATGCAGATGCCGGGGAGGACTACGGCCAGCTGACGCTGCTGACGCTGCCGAAGGACGACACGGTCCCCGGTCCCGGCCAGGCGCAGAACCAGTTCAGTTCCGACACGGTGGTGGCGAACGAGCTGAACATCCTGGCGCGCGGCGATACCGAGGTGATCCGCGGAAACCTGCTGACCCTGCCGGTCGGTGGCGGGCTGCTCTACGTGCAGCCGGTCTACGTGCAGTCGACGGGTGAGACGAGCTACCCGCTGCTGCGCAAGGTGCTGGTCGCGTTCGGCGAGAAGGTCGCGTTCGAGGACACGCTGAATGCAGCCCTCGACTCGCTGTTCGGCGGCGATTCCGGGGCGGACGCCGGCGACGGCGGCGTGCCCACCGATCCGACACCGACGCCGACGGATCCCGACTACGCCGACCGATCCCGGTACGCCGACCGATCCCGGATCCGGATCGATCGACGAGGCCGCCCTGGCGGCGGCGCTCGCCGACTACCAGGAGGCGCTCGCCGACCGCGAGCAGGCCTACGCCGACGGCGACCTGGTCGCGGCCGCGGAAGCCGACGAGCGCATGCAGCAGGCGGTGGAGGCCGCCATCGCAGCGGCGGGCGGCTGATCCGCTGGTTGAGTAGGCCGCGAAAAGCGGCCGTATCGAAACCCTGTTATCCTGAACTCACGCCGCGGGGTGGAGCAGTTCGGTAGCTCGCTGGGCTCATAACCCAGAGGTCGCAGGTTCAAATCCTGTCCCCGCAACGTCGGAAGGCCCGGTTCCTCAGAAATGAGGGGCCGGGTCTTCTCTTTGCGTCGCCGCTGTCAGAGGCGCCCGAGTGCCGTCGTGGCCAGCGTCACCAGTCGCGACTCACCCGCCGGATCCTGAGCGATCTCGTAGCCGAGCTGAATGTCCAGGACGATGTCACCCTGGTACGTGCCGATCGAACCGTTGCCTGCGCTGTTCGCCTCTTCGCCGACCCCCGAGATGTCGTGGAAGGTGGAGTAGGACTCCTGGCTCGCCGTGTACTCCCCCCAGGCGTCCGCGGAGTAGGTGTAGACCGTGATGAAGGTGGGGCTCACGACGCCACTCACGGGTCCGAAGACGCACTGGCGGCCGAGCCCGAAGGCGTAGTGGTTCGGCCCCGGGTCGAGTTCTTCACCCTCGGCGGTCATCGGTCCACCGACCGCGGTCTCCACCTCGGCCTTGGTCACCAAGGCGCAGGGGTCGGGCAGGCCGGTCCCTCCGTCGTCGGTGCCGCCGCCATCGCTTGTGCCGCTATCCCCGCCACCGGAGTTGCCATCTCCGGATGTGGTGGGGCCGCCCGCGCAGCCGGCCAGGCTCGCGCCCAGGGCGACGATCACGAACAGGGGATGAACACGCATGCGAACCACCTCCCAGCACGACCATGATGCTCGCAGCCCGGGTTTGTCGGCAAGACCCTTTTCCCCCTGCTCGCTCGGCTAGCCTGACGAGCGTGGAGACCCCGACCAACCGCGTCCTCGCGATCGATGCCGGCCAGACCGGCATCCGGACTCTGCTGATCGACGGTGCCGGTGCTGACAGGATCAGCCGCGGAGACGAGGGCGAGCTCCCGGGCATCCTGACTCACGCGCCCCTGATCCCACAGCTCGCGCAGGTCGTCGCCTCGGTCGCTGCGACGGTCGGCGACATCCCCACCGTCACGGTCGGATCGACCGGCCTCACCCGCGAGGAGACCGATCCCGATCGCGCTTCGCGAGGCCGCGATGCGCTCGGGCGTGACCCGCGTTCTGATGGCGCACGACTCCGTCACGTCGTACCTCGGCGCGCTCGGCGACGAGCGAGGCGTCGTCGTGGCGTCCGGCACCGGGGTCGTGACGCTCGCCGTCGGCGCGAAGTCGGTCGCACGGGTCGACGGGTGGGGCAACCTGCTCGGCGACGCGGGCTCCGGATACTGGATCGGCCGGGCAGCGCTCGACGCGGTCATGCGCGCCCACGACGGCCGCGGTCCGAAGACGGCGCTGACGGCGGCGGCGCTCACCGAGTTCCCCGACCTCGAACAGGCCTACATCACCCTTCAGAGCGACCCCGGCCGGGTCCGCCGTATCGCGGCGTACACGAAGCACGTGGCGAACCTGGCGGCGACGGATGAGGTGGCCGCGTCGATCTGCGATGCGGCGGCACGCGAGCTCGATGCTCTCGGTCGCGACCGGCCTTGAGCGTGTGGGCGAGGCAGACGGTTCTCCCGGTCGTGTGCGCGATCGGGGGAGTGCTGCGCGCCGAGGCGATCGCCAGCCGGTTCAGCGAGGAGCTGCGCGCCCGCTGGCCGAAGGTCGACATCCGGGAACCTGCCGGTTCTGGACTGGACGGCGCCGCGCTCCTTCCCGAGGTGGGGGCGAAGAGCGCCCTGCGGGGACTCATCGCCGACTCGGACCTAGGCTGACGACATGGCTGGGGCAGGGACCGAAGCGCAGGCGGTCGCGGTTGCGCAGTTCGCGCCGGGTGACGACACGGACGCCAATATCGAGGTGATCTCCCGGCTCGCCGGCGATGCCGCGAACCGCGGCGCGTTGATGGTCGTCTTCCCCGAGTACTCGTCGTACTTCACGCCGAAGCTCGGTGCCGACTGGGTCGCGCACGCCCAGGGATTGCACGGCCCGTTCTCGCGGGCGCTCGCCGAACTCGCGACGGAGCTCGGCATCCACATCGTCGCCGGCATGGTCGAGCGCGTTCCCGACGAGGAGAAGCGCGTGGCGAACACCCTCGTCGCGCTCTCCGACACCGGGGAGATGGTCGCGCACTACCGCAAGATGCACCTCTACGACGCGTTCGGAGATCGGGAGAGCGAGTACATCGTGCCGGGGCCGCTCGATCAGACGCCGGTCTTCCCGTGGCACGGCTTCACCGTCGGGCTGCAGACCTGCTACGACGTGCGGTTCCCCGAGGTGACTCGTCGATTGGTCGACGCCGGCGCCGACCTGGTGCTGCTGCCGTCCGAGTGGGTGCGCGGCCCGCTCAAGGAGTCGCACTGGCGCACGCTCATCACCGCCCGGGCGATCGAGAACACGATCTACGTGGCGGCGGCCGATCACGCACCGCCGATCGGCGCGGGCAACAGCATGGTCGTCGACCCGATGGGCGTGGAGCTCGTCACGATCGGCGAGGCGACGGATGTGGCGGTCGCGTGGATCTCGCCGAAGCGCGTCAGTGACGTGCGGAAGGTCAATCCGGCGCTGGTGCTGCGGCGGTTCTCGGTGGCGGAGAAGTAGGGCGGGCTCCACCTCCTCTCCTCTCCACAGGCGGACTTATCAACAGTGAAAAGTCCCGATCAGGGGATGGTTTCCGATTGTCGGTGGCCCCTGCTGGACTTCCGTCATGGCCACCAACAGACCTCGACCGCAAGGTGCGCGTTGCTGCCGATGCGCGCGACAGCGTGGCCGAGATCGTGGATGCGATCGCCACCGTCGACCGCATGGCGGCTGGTCTCGCCGCGATGCGATTCCAGCTCGTCGAGCAGGCGCAGCGCATGGCCGTGGTCACGGACGGTGTGATGGGCACGAGCGATCCCGAACTCACGCGCCGCGCATTCCGCGCCGAACTGGCGAGTGCGCTGCTGATCCCGGAGCCGACGGCCGAACGACTCTGCTCCGAGTCAGAGTCGCTCGTGCGAGACCTGCCCGGCGACGTTGGAGGCTCTCCGTGACGGGCGCCTCAGCGAGCGTCACGCACGCGTGCTCATCGATCACCTCGGTTCCCTCGACGCCGCAGACCGCGAGGCGGTGGAACGGATCGCGATCCCTCTGGCCGCGACTCTCACGGTCGCGAAGTTCGACCGGCGGGTGCGCACGCTTCGCGAACGGCGCTCTCCGGAACAGGCGGTCGAGCGTCACAGGGCTGCGCGTGAGGACCGCGACGTGAGCCTGGCCCCTGGGCGCGACGGCATGGCCTGGCTCACCGCCCATCTGCCTGCGGTCGACGCGGTCGCCATCCACACCCGCATCGATGCGACCGCTCGCGCGATGCGGCGCGACGGCGACTCGCGAACGCTGGGCCAGCTCCGCGCCGACCTGTTCTGCTCGGTCCTCCTTGAGGGACCGAACGATCGTCTGCCAGGTCTGGCTGATGTCGAGCGGGTCACCTTTCGGGCCATCCGGCCCCAGGTCATCGTCACCATCCCGGCACTGTCCCTGCTGGGGCGTGACGACGCGCCCGGGCACGCTGGAAGGCTACGGCCCGATCGACGCGCAGACCGCACGGCGCCTGGTATCCGACTCTCCGACGCTGCAACGTCTGCTCACCGATCCAGTGTCCGGCGCAGAGCTCACCCTCGATCGACGCCGCTACCGGGTCACGGGAGAACTGCGGACCTGGTTGCGGGCCCGCGACGGCGGCTGCCGGTTCCCCGGATGCGGTCGGGCGACACGCGCGTGCGATGTCGATCACACCCTCGATTGGGTGCTCGACGGCACGTCGGCGCACAACAATCTTGCGCATCTCTGCCGGTCGCACCACACCTTGAAGCACGCGAGCGGCTGGAACGTCCGACAGTCGGCGGATAGGCCCGGCGACCTCGAGTGGCACTCGCCGCTCGGCAGGCGACATGAGACGACACCGGCGTTCGAGCGAATACCCGCCGCACCTGCGTGGTTCGCCGGTGCCCCGCCCGACTGACGGTTCTCGCTTTCAGATCGCTTGTCTCCGGCTCATGCCGTCGTGAGCTCCGACAGCTGCGCCGCCGCGCGCTCGAGCAGCTCGTCCCGCTTGCAGAACGCGAATCGCACGAGCGAGCGGTAGTCGTCGTGATGATCGGGACGGACGAACGCGGTCAGCGGGATCGCGACGACGCCGACGAGCTCGGGGAGGAGCGGCAGAGCTCGACCGCGTCGGGGTACCCGAGCGGGGTGGCGTCGGCGATCACGAAGTATCCGCCGTCCGGACGGGATACCCCGAATCCTGCGGATTGCAGGCCGTCCGACAGCAGGCCGCAGCGGCGCGCGAGGGCTGCCGCCACATCCTGAAAGTACGCATCGGGCAAGCCCAGGCCGACCGCGATCGCCGGCTGGAACGGTGCGCCGTTGACGAAGGTGAGGAACTGCTTGACCGCGACGATCGCGTCGCGGATCGCGGGCGGGGCGATGAGCCAGCCGATCTTCCAGCCGGTGGTGCTGAAGGTCTTGCCGCCGCTCGAGATCGTGACGGTGCGCTCGGCGGCTCCGGGCAGGCTGGCGATCGGGATGTGGGGTGCGGCGGGGTCGAAGACGAGATGCTCGTAGACCTCGTCGGAGACGATGATCGCGTCGTGCCGGTGCGCGAGCTCGACGATCAGCTCGAGGGTCTCGCGGTCGAGCACGGCTCCCGGTGGGGTTGTGCGGCGAGTTCAGCAGGATGACGCGCGTGCGGTCGGTGATCGCCGCGCGCAGCTCGTCGAGGTCGGGGCGGAAGTCGGGCGTGCGCAGAGGCACCGTGACGTGCTTCGCGCGCGCGAGGGCGATCATCGCGCCGTAGGAGTCGTAGAACGGCTCGAGCGTCACGACCTCGTCGCCGTCGTCGAGCAGGGCGAGCAGGGTGGCCGCGATCGCCTCGGTCGCGCCCGCCGTGACGAGCACCTCGCGGTCGGGGTCGACGGGAATGCCGTAGAAGCGCTGCTGGTGCTCGGCGATCGCCTGCCGGAGGGCGGGGGTGCCGAGACCGGGCGGGTACTGGTTCACGCCGTCGCTGATCGCCTGCCGCGCGGCCTCCAGGACCTCGGGCGGGCCGTCGTAGTCGGGGAAGCCCTGGCCGAGGTTGATGGCGCCCGTGCTCGCCGCCAGCGCGGACATCTCGGCGAAGATCGTCGGCCGCAGGGCCCCCTCGTCGTTGAGGAGCATCGCGCCGCGGGCGGCTCGAGTCCAGGATCCGGAAACGGGTCGGTCACGCTGGCCACGGTAGCGGGTGGGGGCGCTCACAGGCTGATTCTCGGGCGGCCGGCTCCGGATGCTGTGGACAGTTCGCGCGCGAGGTGCCCCGGTCGTACTACGGTCGCCGAATGCGAATGGCGGTAGCGGCGACGGCACTCGGAATGACCCTTCTTGCGGCGGCGGGGCTCGCGGCCTGTTCGCCGGACGATCCGGTCGAGCCGCCGGATCCGCTCCGAGCCGCACGCCCGTGTTCGCGTCGGAGGAGGAGGCGCTGGCGGCGGCGGAGGAGCTGTATGGGCGGTACCTGGATGCTGACCAATGCAAGTCGGCGCAGGCGGGCTGGAACGACGTCGTCGCTTGATCGAGCCGTACGTCCGCGGGCAGGCACTCGAGGACGAGATCGAGACCGCAGCAGACCTTTCAGTCGAAGGGATACCGGCAGGTCGGCGACACAACGCTTCGACTCGCTTCCACTTGCAGCAGCTCGACGATGTCGGGGCCGGGCGGTCGACATCGACGATCTACGTCTGCCTCGACGTCAGCGGACGTCGACGTCGTCGACAGCGACGGGAACGTCCGTCGTTGTCGACCGCAGGCCCGACCGTCAGCCCGTCTGGAGGTCGACATCGACGATGTCGACGGACGCATCTAAAGATCGCGAGGAGCGAACCATGGTCTGGCGCGAGACTTCTGCTAGCGTGGCGCTCGCTGGTCGCAGCGCTCGCGTGGCTGCGTGCAGCGAGCGAGTGGCTGCGCCGAGCAGCGGATTGCGGATGTGCACACTGGGCGCGATCAACGACGGCGGAGTCGACGTCGGCGGCACGTGCACACACCCGGCACGCGGCGGCACCAGCGGCGGCAACGGCGGCTCGGGCGGCGGGGCGGCAACGGCGGCGGCCCGCCGATCATCTGGAAGTGCCTTGAGGTGACGTGCGCCAGCGATTCGACCAGGGCGCCGCAGCCCATCACGTTGAGCGACATCGCGTCGTTCCGGCCGACGCCCGGCGTGCAGTACATGGAGCCCGAACGGCTGGATGGTCCCCGGCCTCGACGCCAACTTCTACGCGGTCACGAGCCAGCACGTGGTGTCGGGCACGTTGCTCGGGCAGATCGCGTCCGTGCGGTTCACGCCGGTCGCGTACCACTGGAACTACGGCGACGGCACAGGCCGCAACCCGCGCGACGAAGGGCGGCAACGTGGGAGGCGCTCGGCATCCCGGAGTTCGGGAAGACCGCCGACCAGCCACGTCTATGAACGGGACGGGCGGTACACGATCCGCCTCACGATCGACTTCGCGGCGGAGTATCGGTTTGCCGGCAGCGCGTACTATCCGATCGCCGGCGTGCTGCCGCTTCCGGCCAACGATCTGCACGTCACGGTCGACGGTGCGAAGACCGTTCTGGTCGAACACGACTGCGCGGCGAACCCCAGCGGACCGGGATGTTGAGCGGGTGCGGGAACAAGTGAAGTACGCTCCCAGTTCTGCCATAGAGAACGCCCAGGTTCGAGCGGGATGCTGACCCCGCTTGAAAGGAGCACCACCCGACGATGACCGAGTCCACCGAGCAGCTCGCCGGAACCCGTCGCACCGGCCGCCACGACACCCAGCGCCACTGACTCCGCGGTCACCGCCTCGAGCCGCAGACTCCGTCCGAGCCGAAGAAGAAGACCAACGCCGGTCCCGGTCCTCGCGGCGCTCGCGGTCGGCGCCCTGCTCGGTGGCGCATCCGGCGCCGGGGTCGCCACCGTCGCGATCACGCCGAACCAGAGGCATCCAGCAGCACGCCGCTCGGCGCCCCAGACGATCACCGTCAACAACGACGACAACGTCAGCGCCGTGACGGCGATCGCCGCGAAGGCCTCACCGTCGGTCGTGACGATCTCCGTGATCGGCATCGCGGCCGGCGGCACCGGCTCCGGCATCGTGCTGAGCTCCGACGGCTACGTGCTCACCAACACCCACGTCGTCACCCTCGACGGCGCATCCGCCGACGGCGACATCGAGGTCACCACCTACGACGGCAGGCTCTACAAGGCCAAGATCGTCGGCGTCGACCCGATCGTCGACCTCGCCGTGATCAAGCTCGAAGACGCATCCGGACTCCAGCCGATCGAGTTCGCCGACTCCGGCGACCTCAACGTCGGCGACCAGGCCGTCGCCATCGGCGCACCGCTCGGACTCTCCAACAGCGTGAGCGATGGCATCGTCAGCGCGCTCAACCGCAGCATCCAGATCGCCTCCTCCGCCGTGCCCGGACGACACGTCCGGGCAGGACAGCAACGGCGGTCGGACGACAACGGCGACAGCGGCCCGTTCGACTTCTGGAACTTCGGGCAGGACCCCGGCGCACCACCACGCAGTCGGCGACGATCTCGATCCCGGTCGTCCAGACCGACGCCGCGATCAACCCCGGCAACTCCGGCGGAGCGCTCGTCAACTCGCAGGGTGAGGTGATCGGTGTCGTCGTCGCCATCGCCAGCGCCGGCGGCACCGGCGCCGGAACCCAGAGCGGATCGATCGGCGTCGGCTTCTCGATCCCGTCGAACCTCGCCAAACGCGTCGCCGACGAGATCATCGCCGACGGCAAGCGCCACCCACGGCCTGCTCGGCGCGACCGTGAAGGATGCGACGAGCGACACCAGCGACACCGTCGGTGCCGAGATCAACGATGTCACCGGCGGGGGAGCCGCCGAGACCGCAGGTCTCAAGCCCGGCGACGTGATCACCCCGTTCAACGACACCCCGATCACCAGCAGCATCGACCTCACCGCGCAGGTGCGGGCGCTCGCCGCCGGTACGACCACCAGCCTCACCTACGTGCGCGGCGGCAACGCCCACACGATCGACGTGAAGCTGGGCTCGCTGAAGTAGACGCGAGATCGTAGGCGGCGGCGCCGGGTCCGCCACGCTCGGCGCCGCTGCTACGTTTGCGGATGGCACGGGCTCGTCGAAGACGTCGGAACCCCGGCGTCTCGTACGTGATGCCGGTGCTCAACGAAGTCGGCTATCTCGAGGCGGCCGTCACCAGCATCCTGAACCAGGACTACCCCGGCGACGTCGAGCTCGTGCTCGCGCTCGGCCCGTCGACGGACGGTACCGCGCGCCGTCGTCGAGAAGCTGCTGAAGCAGGATCCTCGGATCCGCGTCGTCGAGAACGTCGGGATGGACATCCCGATCGGACTCAATCTCGCGATCGCCGCGAGCTCGCATCCGATCATCATTCGCGTCGACGCCCACACCGAACTCGCGCCCGGATACACCACACGCGGGGTCGCGGCCCTGGAGCGCACCGGGGCGGCCAGCCTCGGCGGGATCATGGTCGCCACCGGCAGGCCCGGCTTCCAGGCTGCCGTCGCGCACGCCTACAACAGCCGGTTCGGGCTCGGCGGCGGCGCGTACCACGGCGAGAACGCGACCGAGGGTCCAGCCGAGTCGGCGTACATGGGCATCTTCCGTCGCGACGTCCTCGACGAGGTCGGCGGTTTCGACGAGACGCTCCGCCGCGGCGAGGACTGGGAGCTCAACTATCGACTCCGCAAGGCCGGTCACATCGTGTGGCTCGACCCCGGCCTGCGGGTGAGCTACTGGCCGCGCGGCGAGCGCCGCGAAGCTCGCGCGGCAGTTCCGCGCAACCGGCATCTGGCGCGGCGAGCTGGTGCGTCGTCTCGGCCGCGGCAACTCGCTGCGCTTCTTCGCGCCGCCGCTCCTGCTGGTGAACCTCGTGTTGTCGCTGATCTCATGCCGCTCCACGCCACCGGCGTGTCGAGCGGCATGGCTGGGCTGGATCCTCGCCCTCGTCTACCTCGGCCCGCTCGCCTACCTCGGCGCTGCTGATCGTCGCCGCGATCACCACCACGCGGATCCCTCGCCGACCGGCTGCGTTTCGTCGGCGGTGCTCGCGATCATGCACCTCAGCTGGGGCGCCGGATTCATCGTCGGACTCGTTCGCGGCGCCGGGGACGCGGTCGACACGTCGCGCACCGAGAGCTAGGAGCCAGCCGGCATCGAGCATCCGCCGCACGACGCGTTCGCCGGCGTGCCCGTCGTCGAGCGGGGTGAACCGCTCCCGCCAGGCCCGCGCGTTCGGCGGCCCGGATCGCGACGCGAGCCCTGCTCGCGGTCAGGATGGCATCCAGCAGCTCGCCTCGCGTCCTGCACCACCGGGCCGGGCGCCTCGGCGAGCAGGTCGAAGTAGAAGCCCGCGCAGGTCGGTGCTGTAGTGCGCGAGGTCGGGGGTGAAGAAGATCGATCGGCTTGCCGGTGCCCGCGAAGTCGAACATCGACGACGAGTAGTCGGTGACGAAGACGTCGGCGAGCAGCAGCAGCTCGGTCGATGTTCGGGTAGCTGGTCACGTCGATCAGGTGGTCGCCCGCGAGATCCTGGCCGTAGCGCAAGCGTGCGCGAGTGGCCGCGCACGAGCAGGACGTGATCGTCGCCGAGCTCGCTGGCGAACGTCGTGAGGTCGATGTAGTCGACCATCTCGGTGCGGTCGTCGCGCCAGGTCGGTGCGTAGAGCACGACCCGTGCGCCATCGGGCGACGCCGACCGCACGGCGGACGGCGGCGCGTGCGCTCGGCGAGCGCGCCGGCGTCGAGCTGCAGCACGTCGTTGCGCGGGTAGCCGTCCTCCCAGATCGGGTCGCGCATGTCGTAGCGCCGACGGAAGATCTCGGCGCTGTACGCGTTCTGGGCGAGCAGCGCGTCCCAGCGCGCGCGCTCGCGCCGCACCGCGATGCGCGTGCGGATGCCGACGCCGGCGCGGTCGAGCGCGAGCCGCTTCAGCATCGTGCCGTGCCAGGTCTGCAGCACGTGCTGCCCCGGACGCCGGCGGAACCGCTTGCGCAGCCAGTCGTTGACGATCAGCACGCGCGCCGCGCCGCGGACCCGCCACCACTCGCGGCTGCCCTCGATGATGCGCACTCCGCCCGTCCGGCACCGCGACCGACCCGTCGACGACGCTCCAGTAGCGCGTCGTCGCGGCCGAAGGTCGGCGAGGGCCCGGTCGATGCCGAGCGGGTTGTCCGAGGCCGACTGCCCGTAGAAGCTCTCGAGGAACACCGCGTCCTCGAGCGGCGGGACGCGAGCGCCGGTAGGCGCGCTCGAGGCGGCGCTGCGCCGCCCGGCCGCGTTCGTCGGCGTCGAGCGGCGCGCTGACCCGGACGACGAGTCCGCCCGCGTCGGCGCCCGACCGTCGCGCGGAACAGCGGGTGCGTGAACTCGGCGCGTCGCCGGCGTCGACCTCGCAGCCGCGTCGACCCGTCGTCGAGCGTCAGGCGGTACTCACCGGAGGGCAGCGCGAGATCGGGCACGCCCCAGCGATCGGCGAGGAGCGGGAAGGTCACGTCGTCATGCCGTCATCGTGCGCGACCACGCCGTCGACGCGGGCGCGCGCCCCGTCGAGCACTGACGCGCGTCACCTCGCGTCGATCTCGACGGTGAGACTCGGGATGCCGTCGGCGGCGTCGAGCGCGATGCCGGTCGATCCGCGGCCGCGCGATCGGCGTCTCGGGTGCGGCGCCGGCCCCGGCCTCACCCGTGCGCGCGAGGATCTCGTCGAGCACCCGCTCGGCCGCGCGTGCCGTCGAGGTGGTCGAAGTACTCGTTGCGCAGCCAGCGCTCGTGCTCGCCCGGCTTCGTCTCGTCGAGGCGGTCCGTCGAGCACCGCGAGCGCGTGCTCCCACGTCGTGACGTGTCGTCCGCCGCTGAACACGCGGTACGGGTCGTACATGCCGCGCGTCTTCGCGTAGCTCTCGACGTCCGGCGCGAGAAAGACGATCGGACCGCCCGACGAGCGCGTAGTCGAACGCGATCGACGAGTAGTCGGTGATGAGGGCATCGAACGCCGCCGAGCCGCGGAGTGATGTCGACGACTCGCGTCCGAGCCGAGCATCCGGACGCGATCCGGATCGACCGGTCCGGCCGCGTAGTCGCCCTTGCCGAGCGGATGGGTGCGCACGAGCAGCTCGGCGTCGTGCGCCTCGAGCCAGGCCGCGATGGCATCCCAGGTCGGCGCATCGGGCGCGGCGGGGTCGGGCCGCCCGTCCCGCCAGGTCGGCGCGTAGAGGATGCGGCGCGGCCCCGCCGATCTCGCACGGCCCTCGCGCCGAGAGCAGCGCGTCGTCGCGCGGGTCGCCGGTGACGACGATCCGGTCGCGGCGAGATGCCGAACGCGCTCGCGATGCGCGGGGCGACCAGCTCTGACGAGACGGGGAAGAGCGAGATGCCACGGCCGGCGAACCGATACGCACGGGCGACGAGCGATCGCACGAGAGCGGTGATTCGGCAGGAACGACACGCGCAGCGCGGCGGGGGAGTCGAGGTGCAGCTTCTTCAGCGGGATGCCGTGCCACAGCTGGACGACGAAGCGCGCCGCGGGTGGCGTAGCGGTTGACGTCGCCGAAGCCGTGGGTGACGACCAGGACCCGCGCACGAGCGGTCAGCCAGAATCCTCGCCAGCCGGACTTGCGTTCGGCATCGAGACCGAGCCCGCGCGCGGCGGCGAGCTCGGCGTCCGTCGTGGCCAGCCACACGATCCGGGTGTCGTCGCCGAGCCGTTCGCGCGCGGCGCGGTACGACCGCCAGTGCACCCTCGCCGACACCGATGCCCGAGCCGAAGACCCACAGCCGACGGCTGCGCGGAATCACGAGCGTCGCGAGCGCCCCAAGCGCGTAGAGCGGGAGGCGCAGCACCTTGCGGGCGTTGCCGGCTCCGAAAGTGAAGCTCGCCATGGTCGAACCCGATTCTGGCACGATGGGGTGAACGCGGGGAGTCGGAGGGAGATCGATGTCGGTGCTGAGCGATCTTCGGGCGGTGCGCAAGGTCATCCGCAACGCCGTGCGGTCGCGCACGAACCGGCGCACGCTCGAGCAGCGGCTCTCGCGACGGATCAGCCGGCGCCCGGCACCGTTCAGATCGCGGTCTACTTCGCCGACACCCGCGTGAATCTGTACCAGATCCGACAGTGGTACTCGCCGCTCGCAGACGCTCGCCGAGAAGCACGGGGTCGCGATCATCACGCGCAGCCCCGGCGCGAGCCTCACGATGATCGACGAGTCGCCCGTTCCCGTCGTCTACCGCCGCCGCATCACCGACCTCGAGCATTTCGTCGACGAGCAGGACCTCCGCATCGTCTTCTACGTGAACCAGAACCAGAAGAACTTCCAGATGTTCCGGTACGGGCGCATGTGGCACGTGTTCATCAACCACGGCGAGTCCGACAAGATGTACATGACGACGAACCAGTTCAAGGCCTACGACTACGCGCTGGTGGCGGGCGAGGCGGCGCTCGACCGGCTCGGCCGCAAACTCTGGGACTTCGATCTGGCCAAGAAGGCCATCCCGATCGGCCGCCCGCAGGCCGACCATTTCGCGGCGGAGCTGCCGGCCGGTGGCCTGCCGTACCAGCCCGACGAGCGCACCGTCGTGCTCTACGCACCGACCTGGGAGGGCGACCGCCCCGCCGCCGCATACGGCTCGATCGCCAGCCATGGGGTCGCGCTCGCCGAGGCCGTGCTCGCATCGCCGGCTCACCGCCTCATCTACCGGCCGCACCCGCGCAGCGGCGTCATCGACACGGAGTACCGGGCGGCCAACGAGCGCATCATCGCGTCGATCGCGGCGGCCAACCGACGCGATCCCCGCGCCCAGCACGTGTTCGACGACGGACCCGACGCTCGGCTGGCAGCTCTCCGCGGCCGACGTCGCCGTCACCGACATCTCGGCGATGATCTACGACCGGCTCGCGACGGGCAAGCCGATCATCGTGGCGCGGCCCGGCGAGCCCGGACGCCGAGGTCGACGAAGAGGGATTCCTCGGGCTCGGCTGCCGTGGCTGTACGCCGACAAGGCGGGCGACATCCTGACCCTCGTCGACGCAGGTGCAGCACGACGACACGGCGCGCGCAACGCTCGACCACTGGGCGGAGCGGCATTTCGGCGACACGTCGCCGGGCGCCGCGACCGAAGCGCTTCCACGACGCCGTCGATCGCCTGCTCGCCGAGTGGGATCGGCACGCGAAGATCCACATCGCGGATCAGCATTCGAGCGAGTCCGACCCTCTCGACGACGAGGACGACGAAGAGGGCCTGCCGGCGAGCGACGACTAGTCGGGCTGACGGTCCTCGGACTTCGGGGGTCCGGGAGGCGGGGGCTGCGACGGCAGTGCGGGGAGCGCCTTGCGTCCGGGCCGTAGGCGGCGGGGCTCGCGATCGGCGCGCGGAGCCCGCGGGGTGCGCGGAGGCTTGGGCGGCTTCGGCACCACATCCAGGCTCGCCGGAAAGACGACCGGTGCGGGGCCGAAGGCCGACCGCGCCGAGCGGACGACTTGCGCCGGCCGATGCAGGTGGTTGCCGGCGCCGCCGACGACGGCTCCGATGCCGAAGGGGATGAGCCGTCCGACGACCGAGGTGCCCTGGGTCACGGCGAAGCGCCGAAGGAACGCGTTGCGGATGCGACCGCGATCAGGTTGAATGCCGCATTCGGGAGGCTGGTCGTGAGCGAACTCGCCCCAGTACGCGCTGCGCGAGCCCTCGCCGCGCCGCCTGACCGGCGAACTGCTGAATGAGGTCCTGGCCCGCGTTGCCGAGCATGAGCGCCATCACGAGCGTGCGAGCGCGCTCGGGGTCGTCGAGGGCGATGCCGTGGATCTCGGCGACCGACTGGGCGAACAGCGCGCTCGCCTCGAGGAATCCCGCGGTCTCGACGCCGGAGAGCGCGAGCGAGGTGCCCGTGCCGACCGCGGGGATCGCGGCGCTGGCCCCGACCAGCGCGCCACCGGTCGTCACGGCGGTCAGGTAGCGACGCTCGAGGATGCGGATCAGCTGCTCGGGGGCGGCGTCGGGCCGGCGACCGCCGGATGGAGCGGATGTGCGCGAGCACGACGGGACGCTGCACGGACAGGACGCGATCGAATCCCGCGGACGACGCGCGGGTGCATGTCGTCCGGGGTCGATGATGTTCCTTTGCGCCACCTACACACCGTAATCGGCGTTGTACCGTTCGACGACATCGCGGATCGGCGCGTCGAGCACCAGAGCACCCTTGTCGAGGTAGAGGCCGCGCGTGCAGAACCGCAGCAGGTCGCGCTCGTTGTGCGAGACGAAGAAGAGCGTGCGGCCGCCCGCGAGGAGCTCCTCGATACGGCGGTAGCACTTCTCCCGGAAGGCCTTGTCGCCGACGGCGAGGACCTCGTCGACGAGGATGATCGGCTCCTCGAGGCGCGAGATCACGGCGAAGGCGATGCGCACCTTCATGCCGCTCGACAGGTGCTTGTAGGGCGTCTCGGTGAACTCCTCGAGCTCGGCGAACTCGATGATCTCGTCGTACCGCTGATCGATCTCGCGCTTCGACATCCCGTGCAGCCCGGCCGTGAGGTACACGTTGTCGCGCACCGTCAGATCGTTGACGAAGCCACCGGTGATCTCGATGAGCGGGGCGACGCCACCGACCACAGCCACTTCGCCCTCGTCGGGCAGCATGACCTGCGCCACGAGCTTCAGCAGCGTCGACTTGCCCTGGCCGTTGCGGCCGACGACGCCGATCGCCTCGCCAGGCGCGACGGTGAAGCTGACGTCGCGCAGCGCCCAGAACTCGCCCGGTCGGGTGCGGCGATGACGGCCGGCGAAGAGGTCCTTGAAGTTGCGGCGCGCGGTGCGGTTGCGCTTGAACCGGATGCCGACGCCGTCGACGCGCATGCCGCCCGGTCTGCATCGCGGGCGTCTTCGAGATCGCGTCGTCATCAGATCTCTTTCAGCACGGCGCTGATCGTGCGCCGGAAGATGCAGGACCCCGATCGACGAGCAGCACGACCGACATCCCGGCGCTGATCGCGATCGCGACGCCAGTCGAGTTGCTCGGGGAAGAATGCGGCGCGATAGAGCGAGATGATCCCGGCCAGGGGGTTGAAGGCCGCGAACATGTCGAGCCCGAGGTGCTTCGAGGTCGTGAAGGCCGTAGACGATCGGCGATGCGTAGAACAGGAAGCGCAGCACCAGTCGCACCGCCCGCTCGAGGTCGCGGAAGAACACCACGAGCGGCGCGATGATCAGGCCGATGTCCGAGGGTCAGCGCGAACTGCAGCAGGATCGCCGGGATGAAGAGCACCGCCTGCCAGTGCAGGGCCGCCCCGGTCGCGATCGCGAACGCCGCCGAGCACCGGGATGCTGAAGACGAACTCGATCGCCCTTGGAGAGCACCAGCCGGGCGACCCAGATCGTGCGCGGGATCGTGGTCGACCGGATCAGCTTCGCCTCACGCGTGAACGCGCGAGTGCAGTCGGAGAGGGTCCCGTTGAACCACATCCAGGGCAGCAGGCCGCCCAGCAGGAAGACGATGTACGGCTCTGCGCCGACATCGCGCGCGATGATCTGCGTGAACACGAACCAGTAGATGCCCGCCATGACGAGCGGTTCGAGCACCGACCAGAAGTAGCCGAGGAACGACGTCGAGTACCGCACCTTGAGGTCGCGGGTCGTCAGCAACCACAGCGATCGCAGGTACCGCCGCGACGGGGACCACCGGCGCGAGGCAGGGGTCAGCGCAGCGGTGGTCACCGCAACAATCTAGCCGGGAAGGAGCTAGACGAACAGGTTGGCTCGCTCGAGGTCTTCGGCGAAGTCGATCTCGACCGCGTACAGGTCGGAGATGTCGACCGGCTCGAAGCGCAGCTTGTCGGTCGGCGATCGCGAGCTCGATACCGCGCTCGAAGTAGTCCTGGTCGCCGACCTTGCCGAGGTGGCGCACGAGGGCCGCCTTGTCGCGGCTCGGACACGAAGTTGATGCCGACCGCCTCGCCGAGGCCGCCGACGACCGTCTTCGACAGCTCGTCGATGAAGCCCTCGGCGTCGACCGTGTACTTCACCTCTTCGTCGCTCACCTTGGCGGTGTTGACGCTGACGAAGCTCTGGTCGCGGGCGACGAGGTCGCCGGCGCGGACGAGTGCCTCGGGGTCGAAGACGACGTCGCCGTTCATCCACAGCACGCCGCCGTCCTTCGACGCCCGAAGCGCACGGAGGAGGCTCTTCGAGGTGTTGGTCTGGTCGTACTGCTCGTTGTAGACGAACTCGCGTGCGGGAACGCCTCGATGATGTGCTCGAGCTTGTAGCCGACGACGATCGTCACGGTGACGTCGTTGCCGAACGCCTGGTGGATGTTGTCGAACTGCTGCTGCATGATGGTGCGGCCGTCGCTCAGTTCGGTGAGCGGCTTCGGAAGCGAGCGGCCGAGTCGGCTGCCCATTCCGGCGGCGAGGATCACGATCTGCGTCGTCATCGCGGTCTCCTTGGTGTGTTGGTCGAGGCCGTCACGTGACGAGGAGATGTTCACCCGGGTTGTTCACCCGTTGTTCACGGACAGGCCGATATCAGGACACACCGTTGTGCTTTGCCAACTTTACGGATCGCGGCTGAGCGAGCGCCGCGAAACGCCCAATCTGTTCTCGTTTCGTGATGTCGTCGATGCTGAGTGCTTCTCGGCCGGCGCGCCATTGGTACGGTTGGCTACGTGGATTCCGAACCCGATGCCCCGACGCCTCCCCGCGCGGGCCGCAGGGCCGTCCCAGGGTCGGCTCGATCCGCCGGTCTGGCAAGAAGTCCGGTTCGTCGGGAGCGAAGAAGCAGGGTCGAACGGTCGCAAACCGGGCAAGCCAGCGTCGTCGCGCGGGAGCTCCGCAGCGAGGCCGGCCGTGAAGACGCCGGACGCCGAGGTCGAGACCGTCGAAGCCAACGCTCCCGCCGAGGGGATGACCGAAGACACCCGACTCCACGGGGCCGTCGTTCCGCCTGTCGTTCTCGCCCATCTCGAAGCCGAGCCTGGGCCGGTTCTCCGAGCGCACCGAGAAGCACACGGTGGCGGAGGTCGCGGACGAGGTCGCCGAGAGCAGTCGCACGAGGCCGAGGATGCCGAGCTGAGGCCGAGGCGCGAGACCGAGAGGCCGAGATCGAAGAAGCCGAGACCGAGGTCGAGCGCGAGCCGAAGAGGCTCGCCGAGCCGAGGCGTCGAGGACGAAGGCCGGAGCTGACGCCGACAGCCGAGCCCGAGCCTGGTCGAGCCGGAGCCGAGCCGAGCCGGAGCCCGAGCCGGAGCCGGAGCCGGAGCCGGAGCCCGAGCCGGAAGCCTCGTCGAGCCGGAGCCCGAGCCGCCGAACCGGAACCGGAGCCCGAGCCGGAGCCCGAGCCCGAGCCCGAACCGGAGCCCGAGCCCGAGCCTGAGCCCGAGGCCGAGCACGCCGCAACCCGCGCGCCGGGTCGCTGGACGCCCTCCGGCAAGGCCTCCGCGCCCCGTATCACGGGCTCGAAGGCGGCGCCGCGTCCGCTCGCATCCGATGTCGCGCTGTCCGTGCGCAACCTCACGAAGCGCTTCGGCACCATGGTCGCCGTCGACTCGGTCGACCTCGAGATCAAGGCCGGATCGTTCTACGGATTCGTCGGCCCGAACGGTGCCGGCAAGACCACGACGCTGTCGATGGTCACCGGACTGCTCCGCCCCGACTCCGGCATCGTGAAGGTCTACGGCGCGGACGTCTGGCGCAACGCCTCGGTCGCCAAGCGCATGCTCGGCGTGCTGCCCGACCGCCTGCGTCTCTTCGACCGTCTGACCGGTGCCGAGTACCTGCACCACGCGGCCGGGCTTCGCGGGCTCGACCGCGAGACGACGCTGAACCGCACCGCCGACCTGGTCAACGCGTTCGGCCTCGAGCACTCGCTGCACCGCTTCGTGTCCGACTACTCGGCGGGCATGGTCAAGAAGATCTCGATCGCGTCGGCGATGATCCACTCGCCCCGCCTGCTCGTGCTCGACGAGCCGTTCGAATCGGTCGACCCGGTCTCGGCGCAGCTGGTCATCGACATCCTGAAGAAGTTCACGGCCGCGGGCGGCACGGTGCTGATGTCGAGCCACAGCATGCACCTGATCGAGCGGATCTGCGACTCAGTCGCGATCATCGCCGACGGCCGGATGCTGGCCAGCGGCACGCTCGACGAGGTTCTCGAGGGGCAGTCGCTCGAGGATCGATTCGTCGAACTCGCCGGTGGAGCGACAGCGGTGGAGGGCATGGAGTGGTTGCACAGCTACTCCGACTGAAGCTGCGGCTCTTCGCGAACGGCTTCCGACGTCCGCTGTGGGTCGCTCATCTTCAGCGGCATCGGCCTGGCGATCGCGGTGGCCGTCGTCCTCATCGTCACGAACGGCGCCGCGGCGTTGCACGACCTCGACGACGACTCCGTGCGCCGCATCATCATCGTCGTCGGCTCGTACCTCACGCTTGCGGCGTTCGTGCTGCCGTTCATGCTCGTCCGGCGCGAGCTGCTCGACCCGCGGGGCCTGCGGGGTTACCGTTTCCGGTCGTGGGCCGATCGCGATCACGATCCTGGTGCTGTCGCTCGTCGGTCCGCTGCTGCTGATCGCGCCGATCGCGTGGGCGCCGACCTGGGCCTGGCGCGACGCGGAAGCGGTCCGGATCGCCCAGATCGCCGCCCCCATCCTGTTCCTTCAGGGTGTGCTGTCGGTGCGTCTCGGTGTCGCCGCAGGCGCCGCTCTCGCGAACCGGGAGCGCTGGAGCCGCCGCGTCCGCGCGATCGGCGCCGTCATCCTGATCGCGGGCCTTCATCGCCCGTCATCGCCGTCCTGATCCCGCGCTTCGCGCCCCTGCCCGACGGGTTCGTCGCGCTACTTCTTCGTCGGTCTCGTGAAGCTCTCCGGATACGTGCACGACCGAGCGGATCGCCGACGCCCTCGAGTGGACGCCGATCGGCGCGCTCTGGGCCGCGCCGTCGCATTCGGTGTTCCAGCAGCCGACACTCGGGCCAGCAGGCGCTCTGGGTGGGCGGCATCACCACGTTCGTGCTGCTCGTGCTCTGGTTCATCGCGGTGCGGCTCGTGTTCCGGGCGACTCGCCGGATCCCGGCGGCGCGTCGTGGCGGCACCCCCGGCTGGTTCCGGCGCATGCCCTCGACCCCGACGGGCGCGATCGCTGCCCGCAGCTTCACGTACTGGATCCGCGACCCCCGCTACCGGGCGGTGCTCGGGTTCCTGCCGTTCGTCCCGCTCGTCATCCTCGCCGCGAGCTTCATCGGAGGAATCCCGCTTGCAGTGGGCGTCGCTCTTGCCGCTGCCGATCATGATCACCCTGCTCGCGCTGGCCACGACTCACAACGACGTCGCCTACGACTCGACCGCGGTCTGGACGCACGTCGCAGCGCAGACGCACGGGAGCCACGACCGCATCGGCCGGGTGATCCCGGTCATCGTGGGCGGAGCCATCGTGATCGCGATCGGCGCGCCGCTGACCGCATGGGGACACGGCGACTTCGAGGTCATCCCTGCGGTCCTCGGCGTCAGCCTGGCGCTGCTGCTCGGAGGCGTGGGCGTCTCGAGCGGGCTCTCGGCGCGCTTCCCCTACGCGGCACCGCGTCCCGGCGATCCGGCGTTCCAGCAGCCGCAGGTGCAGGGCAGCACCGGGTCCGGGGCGCAGGCGCTCGCCGATCCTGTGCACCCTCGTCGTCGCGGCGCCCGCGATCGTCCTCGGCATCCTGTGGCTCATGCAGCCGGGCTCGCCGCTGAACTGGATCGCGCTGCTCGTCGGCGTGCAGGCGGGCCTGATCGCGCTGTTCGTCGGCATCCGGGCGGGAGGCAGCGCATTCGACCAAGGCTCGCCGGAACTGCTGGCCTTCACCATGCGACACTGAATCCATGAGCGATGTGCTTCTGAGAGACCGGGATGCGGACGGCCCCGGCCCTGGCGGCGGTACGGATGTGCTCGATGAGGAACTCGAGCAGCTCCTCACCGAAGAGCAGCTCGAGGACGGCGACCACGAGCGTTTCGCGCACTACGTGCAGAAGGAGAAGATCCTGGAGTCGGCGCTGTCCGGCAAGCCCGTGATCGCCCTCTGCGGCAAGGTCTGGGTGCCGGGACGAGACCCGGACAAGTTCCCGGTCTGCCCCGACTGCAAGAAGATCTACGACAAGCTGAAGTAGCGGCCTCAGAGGTAGCGCGTCGGCAGCACCGGCTCGCCGCGCGACAGCGCGAACGCCTCGGGCGGCAGTTCGGCGATCGCACGAGCGTGGTGCTCGCGTGCCGCGGCCACGCCATCCGCGCCGACGTGCTGCGCGACCGACGAGCCGTCGAGCACGAGGTCGACGAGCAGGCGTCGACCCGCGTCGTCGGCGACGGGCGGGTCCTCGACGTAGATGTCCTCGGATGTGGCGGTTCCGTTGCGCAGGGCACGCACCGGCTGCTTGCGCCCACCGACGCTGACCTTGCCGTCGGAGCGCTTGCCGACGGGGATCCACTCGTCGTCGTCGCCGAGGTGCGCGACGAGCTTGTAGACCATGCCCGCGGCGGGTGCGCCCGACCCGGTGACGAGCGAGGTGCCGACGCCGTACGAGTCGACGGGAGCGGACCGCAGCGATGCGATCGCGTGCTCGTCGAGGTCGTTGGTGACGGTGATGCGGGTCTTGGTCGCGCCGAGGGCGTCGAGTTGCGCCCGCACCTCGCGCACGAGCACGGCGAGATCGCCCGAGTCGATGCGGATCGCGCCGAGCTCGGTGCCGGCGACGCGGATAGCGGTCGCGACCCCCTCGGTCACGTCGAACGTGTCGACCAGGAGCGTCGTGCCGGTGCCCATCGCCGCGACCTGGGCCGCGAACGCATCCTCTTCGGAGTCGTGCAGCAGGGTGAACGAGTGCGCTGCCGTGCCCATCGTCGGCACGCCCCAGGTGCGTCCCGCCTCGAGGTTCGACGTGGCCGCGAACCCGGCGATGTAGGCGGCCCGCGCGGCCGCGATCGCCGAGCGCTCGCCCGTCCGGCGGGAACCCATCTCGGCGAGCGGCCGACCCTCGGCCGCCGAGACCATGCGGGCGGCCGCCGACGCGACGGCCGAGTCGTAGTTGAGCACGCTGAGGGCGATCGTCTCGAGCACGACGGCTTCGGCGAAGGTGCCCTCGACGACGAGGATCGGCGACCCCGGGAAGTACAGCTCGCCCTCGCGGTAGCCGCGGATGCGCCCCGAGAACCGGAACTCCGCCAGCCAGTCGAGCGTCGCATCCGACACGATCTTCTGGCTCTTCAGCCAGGCCAGATCGTCGCCGCCGAACCGGAAGTCCTGGATGAGATCGAGCAGCCGCCCGGTGCCGGCCACGACGCCGTACCGGCGACCGGTCGGCAGGCGACGCGCGAACAGCTCGAACACGCTGCGGCGCAGGGCGCGGCCGTCGAGCAGGGACGCGTCCAGCATCGTCAGCTCGTACCGGTCGGTCAGGAGCGCGGTGCTCTGCGGGGCTGCTGCTCTTCGAGGGCATGGACCGAGCCTATGGGCTCAGCGAGGACCGCTACGGGGGCGACTATCCTCGAATACCGTGACCTCCGCTGCGACGACCCCCGCAGCGACCGACGCGCCGATCGGCGTGTTCGACAGCGGCGTCGGCGGTCTGACCGTCGCTCGCGCGATCCTCGACCAGCTGCCCAACGAGTCGATCCTCTACGTCGGCGACACCGCCCATTCGCCTTACGGGCCGAAGCCGATCGCCGAGGTGCGGGCGTACGCGCTCGACGTGCTCGACGACCTGGTGGCCCAGGGCGTGAAGTCGCTGGTGATCGCGTGCAATACGGCCAGTGCGGCCATGCTCCGCGATGCGCGGGAGCGCTACACGGCGGCGTCGGGAATCCCGGTGGTCGAGGTGATCCAGCCCGCGGTTCGCGCCGCGGTGCGCGCCACCCGCAACGGCCGCGTCGGGGTGATCGGGACGGCGGGCACCATCCAGAGCCGTGCGTACGACGACGCGTTCGCCGCCGCATCCGGTCTCGAGCTCTTCACGCGGGCCTGCCCGCGCTTCGTCGAGTTCGTCGAGGCGGGCGTCACGAGCGGCGACGAGCTGTTCGCGGTCGCCGAGGAGTACCTCGCACCGCTGCGCGACGCCGACATCGACACGCTCGTGCTCGGCTGCACCCACTACCCGCTGATGTCGGCCGCGATCCAGTACGTGATGGGTCAGGATGTGCGGCTCGTCTCGAGCGCGGAGGAGACGGCGGCCGACGTCTACCGCACCCTCGTCTCGCACGGGATCGAGCGCCGCGCCACGACCCCGCCCCAGCACCGATTCGAATCGACCGGCGACGACGAGCAGGCGTTCCGCGATCTCGCGCACCGCTTCCTCGGACCCGAGGTGCGGCACGTCGAGGCGTTTCCGACCGGGGCATCCCCGTGCAGTCCGATACACGCATGACCGAGAGGACCGACCCATGACCGCCGATCCGAAGACCCGAGCCGACGGCCGCGCCGCCGACCAGCTGCGTCCCATCACCATCGAGCGGGGCTGGAGCGCCCAGGCGGAGGGCAGCGCCCTCATCAGCTTCGGCGACACGAAGGTGCTCTGCACGGCGTCGTTCACCAACGGCGTGCCGCGCTGGCTGACCGGCAAGGGCAAGGGCTGGGTCACGGCCGAGTACGCGATGCTGCCGCGGTCGACGAACGAGCGCATGGACCGCGAGTCGGTCAAGGGCACGCATCGGCGGCCGCACGCACGAGATCTCGCGGCTGATCGGGCGCAGCCTGCGCGCCGTCATCGACACCAAGGCGCTCGGCGAGAACACGATCGTCATCGACTGCGACGTGCTGCAGGCCGACGGCGGCACCCGCACCGCGGCGATCACGGGCGCCTACGTCGCGCTCGTCGACGCCGTCGAGTGGGGTCGCGCGCAAGGGCTTCATCGGCAAGAACGCGAAGGCGCTCATCGACACGGTCTCCGCGGTCAGCGTCGGCATCATCGACGGCGAGCCGATGCTCGACCTCGCCTACGTCGAGGACGTGCGCGCCGAGACCGACATGAACGTCGTCGTCACCGGCCGCGGCCTGTTCGTCGAGGTGCAGGGCACCGCGGAGGGCGCGCCCTTCGACCGCGCCGAGCTCGACACGCTGCTCGACCTCGCCCTCGGCGGCGCCACCGGCCTGGCCGCGGTGCAGGCCGAGGCGCTGCAGGCCGAGGCTCGCCGCGCGCGTGACCACGTTCGTCCTCGCCACCCACAACGCGCACAAGGTCGACGAGCTGCGGCGCATCCTCGGCGCGCGGCTCGGCCCGCACGAGCTCGTGGCGTACGACGGCCCCGAGCCGGTCGAGGACGGCGAGACGTTCGCCGAGAACGCGCTCATCAAGGCGCGCGCGGCGGCCGTGCACACGGGCCTGCCCGCGATCGCCGACGACTCGGGGATCTCGGTCGCCGCGCTGGGCGGTGCCCCCGGCATCCATTCGGCTCGCTACGCGGGCACCCGCGTCGACGCCGACAACGTGGCGCACCTGCTCGAGAACCTGCGCGGCGTCGACCGACCGCACGGCGGACGTTCGACTGCGCCGCCGCTCTCGTCGACGGCGACTACGAGCACGTCGAGCTCGGCGTCTGGCCGGGGTGGGTGCTCGAGGCGCCGACGGGCTCGGGCGGATTCGGGTACGACCCGGTGTTCCGTCCGGAGGGGCTCGAGATCGCGTCGGCCGAGCTCACCGCCGACGAGAAGAACGCGCAGAGCCACCGCGCGCGCGCGTTCGGCGCTCTCGTCGAGGTGCTGCGGGCGCGCTACGGGTAGTCTCGACAGGCTCGATCACCGAGCGCTGGCCCGCCTACGCTGGATGCCATGGGCCACGATCACGGGCACGCTGCGGGGAGCAATCGCACCCGCCTCGCGATCGCCCTGGCCATCGTCGCGGCCGTGCTCGTCGCGGAGGTCGTCGGCGCCGCTGCTCTCTGGCTCGCTCGCGCTGCTCGCCGACGCCGGCCACATGTCGAGCGACGCGATCGGGCTGCTCGTCGCGCTGGTCGCGACCGTCGTCGCCGCGCGCCCGGCCACCGATCGGCACACGTTCGGGTTCCAGCGCGTCGAGGTGCTCGCCGCGCTCGTCAACGGCGTGCTGCTCAGCCGTGGTCGCCGTCAGCGTCGCGGTCGAGGGCGATCCGCCGGCTGCTCGCCCCGGCAGACGTCGCAGGTGCAGGCCCTGCCGATGCTGATCGTCGCCGGGGTCGGCCTGGTCGCGAACGTCGTCGCGCATGCTCGTGCTGCGCGGGGGAGACCGGCGCTCGCTCAACATGCGCGGCGCCTACCTCGAGGTGCTCGGCGATCTGCTCGGCTCGATCGCGGCGCTCGGGGCCGCGGCCGTCATCCTGCTCACCGGGTTCGCGCCGGCCGACGCGATCGCGTCGCTGCTCATCGCCGCGCTGATCGTGCCGCGTGCGTTCCTGCTGCTGCGCGACGTGGTGCGGGTGCTGACCGAGTCGGCGCCGCGCGAGACCGACGTCGAGCAGATCCGCGCAGCACCTGCTCGAGACGCCCGGCGTCGTCGCCGTGCACGACGTGCACGTCTGGGCGATCACGTCGGGGCAGCCGGTCTTCACCGCCCACGTCGAGTGCGACGCGGAGGTCTTCGAGCGCGGCGAGACGGGCGCGATGCTCGAACGCGCTGGGGGACTGCCTGAAGGGTCACTTCGACGTCGAGCACTCGACGTTCCAGCTCGAGCCCGCCGGGCACGCCGACAGCGAGGAGCACGCTCATCGCTAGCGCAGCGCGCCGAGGAGGACTACCTCAAGGTCATCTACGGCCACACCGAGTGGCAGCCCGACCCGATCACGCCGTCGCAGCTCGCCGCCCGGCTCGGCCTCGCGCCGAGCACCGTGACCGAGATGGTCAAGAAGCTCGTCGCCGCCGGGCACGTCGAGCACGCGCCGTACGGAGCGGTGCGGCTGACCGGCGTCCGGCCGGACCGAGGCGCTGCGCATGGTGCGTCGCCATCGGCTGGTCGAGACCTGGCTGGTGCAGCCAGTACGGGTACGGCTGGGACGAGGTGCACGACGAGGCGGAGGTGCTCGAGCACACGCTGAGCGACCGGCTGCTCGACGCGATCGACGAGCAGCTCGGGCATCCGCGCCGCGACCCGCACGGCGACCCGATCCCGTCGCGCGACGGCGTCGGTCGAGATCCCGGATGCGGTGCTGCTGTCGATCGCTGCCCGCCGGGTCGCGGGGGCGCGTCGCGCGCATCAGCGACCGGGATGCCGCGGTGCTGCGCGCGCTCGCCGCGGCCGGCGTGGGGCTCGACTCCGAGCTGGAGGCGGGGGCGCTCGCCGCCGAACTCGCCGGCGCGGTCTGGGTGGTCGCGGCTGGCGTAGCGCGTGCTAGTTTCGGCGTACCGAAATTTTCGGTACACCGAAAACTCACCGACCTGAAAGCCGAGCCTCGATGTCCCTGTCGACGAAGACACCCCTGGTCAGACCGCGCGCGCGCCCACCCGAGCAAGCGCAGCCTGCTGCCCCTGCTCGGGCCGGCGATGGTCGCGGGGGTCGCCTATCTCGATCCGGGCAACGTCGCGAGCAACGCGAGCGCCGGCGCCGCAGTACGGTTACCTGCTCGTCTGGGTCGTCGTCGTCGCGAACTCGATGGCGTGGCTCATCCAGTACCTGTCGGCCAAGCTCGGGCTGAGCACCGGCGAGAGCCTGCCCGGGCGTCCTCGGCCGCGCGCATCAAGCGCCGCGGTGCCCGCTACGCCTACTGGGTGCAGGCCGAGCTCGTCGCCATGGCCACCGACGTCGCCGAGGTGCTCGGCGGCGCGATCGCGCTCTACCTGCTGTTCGATCTGCCGCTGCTCGTCGGCGGCCTGATCACGGGCACCGTCTCGATGCTGCTCCTCCTGCTGCACAGCCGGCGCGGCTCGCGGTCGTTCGAGGTCGTGATCATCGGCCTGGTCGCGATCATCGCGATCGGGTTCTGCGCGGGCATCTTCTTCGCACCGCTCGACCCGGCCGCCGCGGTCGCCGGACTCGTGCCGCGCTTCGCCGACTCGGGGTCGGTGCTGCTCGCGGCATCCATCATGGGCGCCACGGTCATGCCGCACGCGATCTACGCGCACTCGGCGCTCACGCGCGACCGGTTCGGCAAGGTGGAGGAGGGGAGCGAGCGCCGCCGTGTGCTGCGCGCGACCCGCATCGACGTGACCGTCGCGCTCGCGATCGCCGGCACGGTCAACGTCGTGATCCTGCTCCTGGCCGCCGCCACGCTGCAGGGGGTCGAGGGCACCAACACCCTCGAGGGCGCTCACGCCGCGATCGGAGCCGCCCTCGGACCGGTCGTCGCGACCCTGTTCGCGGTCGGCCTGCTGGCATCCGGTCTCGCCTCGACGTCGGTCGGCGCGTACGCCGGGGCGGAGATCATGCAGCGGGCTGCTGCACGTTCGCATCCCGCTGCTCGTGCGCCGGATCATCACGCTGATCCCGGCGCTCATCATCCTGGTCATCGGATTCGACCCGACCCTCGCGCTCGTGCTCAGCCAGGTGGTGCTGAGCTTCGGGATCCCGTTCGCGCTGATCCCGCTCGTGCGGCTGACGTCGCTGCGCGACGCTGCTCGGCGAGTCGGCGAACCGCTGGTGGACGACCGTGCTCGCGGCCGTCGCGGCCTGCTGCTGATCGCGCTGAACGCGACGCTGCTCGTGCTGGTGCTGACGGGCAGCTGAGGCGCAGAGCAGCCCGGACATTAAGACGGCACGTCGCTCGGGATCAGGAACGAGCGACGTGCCGTCTGACGCCGCGAACTACGTCAGCGCCGGGCGGTAACCAGCCGCCGAGACAGAGCTTAGGAAGCCCTAACCGCTCATGCGGTAGTAGAACGTGCGGTCTACCGGACCCCCCGTTGTTGGGACGCCCACCAAGGACTCGTGCGCGAGTTCGGGGGCCAGCCCCAGGGTGCTCACGGTTTCCACCCGGTACGCTCGACCAGTGATGCACACCCTCCCCGCTCTCGCCAGCGGACTCATTCCCTGGCTCGACCCGCACGCGATCATCGTCGCGGCCGGCCCGTGGGCGCTGCTGGTCGTCTGCCTCATCGTCTTCAGCGAGACCGGGCTGCTCGTCGGGTTCATCCTGCCGGGCGACACGTTGCTCATCATCACCGGCCTGCTCAGCCTTCACCGGGACGATGACGGAGGCGGGCACCGGCATCCAGATCCCGATCTGGATCGTGTGTCTGTCGCATCTCGATCGCCGCGTTCGTCGGCGGTGAAGTCGGGCTATCTCATCGGCCACAAGGCGGGGCCACGCATCTTCGAGCGACGCGAGAGCGGGCTGTTCTCGAAGGACAACGTCATCCGCACCAACAAGTTCTTCGACCGCTTCGGGCCGTTCGCGATCATCGCCGCCCGCTTCGTGCCGATCGTGCGCACCTTCGCCCCGGTCGCCGCCGGCGTCGGCCACATGAACTACCGGCGGTACTCGCTCTACAACGCCGTCGGCGCGCGTCATCTGGGGCACCGGCCTGACGTTCGCCGGATTCCTGCTCGGGTACATCCCGCCGCTCGCCGACTTCGTCATCGAGTACATCGACCTGATCCTGCTGGTCGCGATCGCATCGCCGTCATCCCGACCGCGTACCACGCGATCAGGCAGGCCCTGAAGGCGCGCAAGGCGAACCGCGAGGGCACCGCCGGCCGCTCACCGAGTCCGAGGCGATCGCCGACATCTTCGAGACGGACGCGAAGAAGTAGCGCACGGTGCGGAAGGTGGGACTCGAACCCACACGCCTCTCGGCACAGGATCCTAAATCCTGCGTGTCTACCATTCCACCACTCCCGCGAGCGATGTCAGTCTGACAGGGCAGGCCTGTCAGCAGACAGAAACACGCCGATCCGGTCGAGAACGACGTCGTCGCGCAGCGGGCGATTGTGGCCGAGGCCATGCGTGATGACGAGCTCGGTGGATGTGCGGGTGGGCTTCGACGAGCGCGTGCGCCTGGGCGAGCTCGATCGTCGCGTCGGCGTCGTCGTGGATCACGAGCCACGGCACCTCGGTCGGGAGTGCGGCGGTCGCCGAGTAGCGGCTCCAGATGTCGTCGGTGACGCCCGCGGAACAGCCGGCTCTCGGTGCGCCGCGCGCACCGCCATCACGCTCGAGTGCTGTCAGTCCGAGCGTGCCGGCGAAGCGCTGCAGCAGGTACTCGAAGTCGGCCGCACCGTTGATGGTGACGAGCTTGCCGACCCGGATGCCGCTGCGGATCGCCAGCGCGGCCCCCGGCGTGCCGAACGAGTGGGCGACGATCGCCTCGAATCCGTCGTGCGCGCGCGCCAGCTCGGCGATGATCGCGGCGTAGTCGCGCACGTCGGTCTGGCTGCCCGCTCGAGAGCCCGTGCGCGGGGGCGTCGAAGGCGACGATGCGTGCGCCCGGTCGCCCGGAGTTCGCGCACGAGCGGCGCGAACGCGGCGGCGCGGCTCTGCCAGCCGTGCACGAGCAGCACGGCGCGCGGTCCGGTGCCCCAGCGATAGACGGCGATCGCGGCGTCCCGCGCACGCGTGATCGTCGAACGCACCGCGTCATCCATCACGGGCGCCTCGGTCGGGTGCACCGCCTTGCGCCGGCCCGGACGCACCCAGAGCGAGTAGGCGGTCTCGGCGGCGAGCGGCGGGGCGATGCGGTCGAGCACGCGCAGAGCGCGGAGCGACGGCGGGCAACTTCGAGGTCTGGATGATGGGGCTGGTCGTGGACACGGGTGCTAATATATACGCACGATCGTTCGTATTGTCTAGTGCGAGCCGTTCAGTCAGAGGAGCATCGTGACCGACACCGCCACTCCGCGACGGACGCCGCCTGCGCGGCGATGCATCCCGTCGTGCGGTGCTGCGGCTCGCGGTCGACCAGGCCTCGCTGAGCGGGCTCGACAGCCTCACGATCGGCACCCTCGCCGCCGACGCCGGCGTCAGCAAGAGCAACGTCGCGACGCTGTTCGGCTCGAAGCTCGACCTGCAGCTCGCCACGATCGAGGCGGCTCGCGAGATCTTCATCGACGCCGTCATCGCGCCGGCTCTGGCCGGCCGCACGGGCTCGCCCGGCTCGTGGCGATCGTCGAGCTGTGGCTGGACTACTCCGAGAGCCGGGTGTTCGCCGGCGGATGCTTCTTCCGCGCTGTCGCCGCCGACGCCTCGGCCAAGGACGACGCCGGCACGCGATCTGCTCGTGAGCATCGACGAGGAGTGGTTCGTGTTCCTCGCGCGGGCGGTGCGCGAGTCGATGGCCGAGTTGCCGGGACTCGACGGCCGCGCCGACGGCCCCGAGGTCCTGGCGTTCGAGATCACCGCGATGCTCGACGCCGCGAACATCGGATCGCTGCTGCACCGCTCGACGCGCGGCTACGCGCTCGCGCGCAGCGGCATCCGGGATCGGCTGCTCGCGCTCGGCGCACCCGCGAGCATCAGCCTGTAGATCGGGATGCCTGCGAGCCGTGCGCCTCGCGCGGGCACCCGTCGACCCAGTCGTCGAAGACGGCACCCTCGGCGTCGATCGCGCCGGGCGTGCGCGCCGAGCTCCACGCCGTCCAGAGCCGACCGCCCGCCAGTGCCGCCGCCGCGCCGTCGCTCGCCGCCGACCTCGACGACCGAGCCGATGAGCCGACCCGTGCCGTTCGGACACGTTCTCTGGCTGGCCCGGCACCGTTCCTCCACACATTCACGCAGCCGGCCGAGCTCACAGCGATGGTACCGCGATTCGAACACACTTTCGACAGCGGGATGGATCGTGACGGATGCTCGGCGACAGGGGTGCGCGCGTAGCGTTGAAGCCATGTGCGGCAGGTTCGCGATGGACGACAAGACCAACGACCTCATCGAGCAGTTCGTGCTCGACGGCAACGACTTCCGCGACTGGGTGCCGTCGTTCTCGATCGCGCCGACCGATCCGGTCCCGGTGATCCGCGAGCGTGCGCGCAGGACGGCGGCGAGGTGCAGCGCAGGGTCGAGCCCGCGGTCTGGGACTTCTGGCCGCAGTGGATGTCGGCCGACAAGCACAAGCGCCCGCAGTTCAACGCGCGCATCGAGACGGTCGCGACGAACGGGATGTGGAAGAAGGCGTTCGCCGGCTCGCGCTGCATCGTGCCGATGCGCGGCTACTACGAGTGGACCGGCGAGGCCGGGCGCCAAGGACGCGCACTTCATCCACGGCAGCGGGCCGGCTCGCCGCGGCAGGCATCTACACGCCGCGCAAGGACGAGACGGACGAGTGGTACCTGACGATGTCGATCATCACGCGGGAGGCGCGCGACGCCTCGGGCGAGGTGCACGACCGGATGCCGGTCTTCCTCGAGCCGGACGTCTTCGACCGCTGGCTGTCGCCGGCCAAGCTCGAGGAGCAGGGCGAGCTCGACGAGCTGGTGACGCTGCTCGAGCAGCGTCTCGGACGAGGTCGCCGGCACCATCACGACCTACGAGGTCGACCGCCGGGTGAACAACTCGCGCACGGTGGATCCGGGCGATGCGACGCTGATCGAGCCGCTGGCGGGGTGCCGGCTCGCAGGCACTCCGCGCATGCGGTCAGCCGCCCTGTGGAGAGTCTCGCGCACGCGGCGGCCGCTTCGGGCACGATGACGCGGGTGAGCAGCCCGGTCGCCGACATCGCCGAGTCCGTGCGGGAGCGCGTTCGCGGCGACGGGGTCGATCTCGCGGGCGACGATGCGCTCGCCGAGCGGTACGTGCGCGACGAGGTGCGGCGCTACAGCGAGCGCGCGCTCGGCGGATCGGTTCCGCTGCTCGCCGACGAGGCGGCGGTCGCGCGGCAGGTCGTCGCGGCGCTGACCGGGTCTCGGGGCGCTCCAGCCGCTGCTCGACGATCCCACGGTCGAGGAGATCTGGATCAACGGCCCCGACCGCGTCTTCGTCGCCCGCGACGGCGTCTCGCAGCGGCTGCCGCTGACGCTCGGCGAGCGCGAGGTGCGCGATCTCGTCGAGCGCATGCTGCAGTCGACCGGGCGCCGCGTCGACCTGTCGTCGCCGTTCGTCGACGCATCGCTGCCCGACGGGTCGCGGCTGCACGTCGTCATCCCCGACATCACGCGGCGCGCATTGGGCGGTGAACATCCGCAAGTTCCGATCCGGGATGCGGGGGCTCGAGCGACCTGGTGCGGCTCGGTTCGCTGACGCAGCAGGCCGCCGACTTCCTCGACCTGTGCGTGCGCACCGGCCACAACATCCTGGTCTCGGGCGCGACGCAGAGCGGCAAGACGACGCTGCTCGGCGCGCTGCTCGGCTCGGCGCCGGCCGCCGAGCGCATCGTCACCGTCGAGGAGACGTTCGAGCTGGCGCTCGACGCACCCGACTGGGTGGCGCTGCAGTGCCGCCAGCCGAGCCTCGAGGGCACCGGCGAGGTGTCGCTGCGGCGGCTCATCAAGGAGGCGCTGCGGATGCGGCCCGACCGGCTGGTCGTCGGCGAGGTGCGCGAGGCCGAGTCGCTCGACCTGCTCATCGCGCTCAACAGCGGGCTGCCCGGCATGTGCTCGCTCCACGCCAACAGCGCGCAGGACGCGCTGGCCAAGCTCGTCGACCCTGCCGCTGCTCGCCGGGCGCAACATCGATGCGTCGTTCGTCGTGCCGACCGTCGCCGGGTCGATCGACCTCGTCGTGCACGCCGAGCTCGAGCGCACCGGGCACCGCCGTGTCGTCGAGATCGTCGCGCCGACCGGGGCGGTCGTCGACGGCAGTGATCGAGGCGACGTCGCGTGTTCGAGCTGCGGGGCGGGCGGCTGCAGGCGACCGGGCGCGACACCGGTGCGCACCGCGAAGTTCCTGCGCGGCCGGGCTGCGCGGTGCGTCGCGCGAGGCGAGCGGCATGACCGTCGTCGTCGGGCTGGCTCCTCGGCGCGGGACTCGCTGCTCGTGGCGTCTCCCTGGTTGTGGCCGCGGCGCGATGTGCCGCGTCCGCCGCGGGTGGCGGGTCAGCGGCTGCGCGAGCAGGCTCGCCCAGGCCGGACTCGAGCGGGTGCCGGTCGCCGTCTTCGTGATCGTCAGCGGCCTGATCGGCCTCGCCGTGGCAGGGCTCGTCGCCTCGCCTCATCCCGGTCCTCGCTCTCGCGGTCGCCGCCGGGCTCGTCGCGGCGACGGTGCCGGCATTCGCGGTCGCGTCCGCGTGCGCGGCGGCGCCGCCGGATGCTGCGGGCCGCGTGGCCCGACCTCGTCGATCACCTTGTCGCCGGCAGTGCGATCCGGGCAGTCCCTGGCCGATGCGGTCGCGGCGCTCTCCGACGGTCGGGCCCGGCCGAGACGCGCGCGCGCGTTCCGCGACTTCGGCGCGGCTCGTCGAGGCGACCGGCACGATCGGCGGTGCGCTCGACGATCTGAAGGACCGGCTCGCCGACCCGGTCGCCGACCGGATCGTCGAGACCCTGCGCATGTCGCGCGATGTCGGCGGGACCGAGCTGCCGACGATCCTGCGGTCGCTCGCCGCGTCCCTGCGTCAGGATGCAGCGGTCCGCGTCCGAGGTCGAGGCGCGCCAGTCGTGGGTGCGTGAACGCCGCGCGTCTCGGAGTCGCTGCTCCCTGGGTCGTGCTGCTGCTGCTCGCGTCGCGAGCCGAGGCGGCCGCCGCCTACAACTCCCCGCCGGGACTGATCCTGCTCGCGGTGGGCTTCGGGGTCACGCGTCGTCGCGTACCGGCTGATGATCGCACTCGGCCGGCTTCCCGAGGAGCGGCGGTGGTTCGCGTGAACGCGACGACGGCGCTCGCCGTCCCGCTCGGGATCGCTCTCGGCCTCGGGCTCTGGACGCTGGTCGCGCTCGTGCCGCGCGTGGGAGCACGGCGGCTCACGATGCGGGTCGCGCCGTACCTCGCGCGACCTCTCGGCCGAGGCGCGCGAACGCGGTCGACCGGCGTCCGAGCGAGCCGGCGTCGGTGTCTCGCGGGCCTCGCTGCACCGGGTGCGGCTCGTGGGACGGGCGTTCTCGGCCGTCCTCGGTGGCGATGACGGGATCGCGCAGCGGCTGCGGCAGGCGGGTTCGGCGGGCGATGTCGAGGGCTTCCGCTCTCGGCAGCTGCTGGCGACGGTCGTCGGGGCCGGAGCGGGCGTCGCCGTCGCCGGCGCTCTCGCGACCTCTGTCCGCAGCATCCGGTCTCGTGCTCGCGGGCATCGTCGTGCTTCGGCGCCGCCGCCGGCCTGATCGCGCCCGAGCAGTGGCTCGCCCGCGCGGCCCGCGCCCGGCAGGCGCGGATCGCGGCCGAGCTGCCGACCGTGCTCGAGTTCCTGACGCTCTCGCTCTCGGCCGGCGAGGGCATCCTCGATGCGCTGCGCCGCGTCGCGCGCACCGGCACCGGCGAGCTGGCGCGAGAGTTCGGGCGCGTCGTCGCCGACGTGAATGCCGGGATGCCGCTGCCCGACGCGCTGATGACGCTGCGCCGTCGACGTCTCGCTGCCCGCGCTCACGCGCACCGTCGACCAGCTGCGTCGGCGCGCTGGACCGCGGGACGCCGCTCGTCGAGGTGTCTCCGTGCTCAGGCGCAGGACTCGCGCGACGACGCGAAGCGCGCACCTGCTCGAGGCCGCCGGCCGCAAGGAGGTCGCGATGCTGGTGCCGTTGGTGTTCCTGATTTTGCCCGTCACGATCGCGTTCGCGATCTTCCCCGCGACGCTGGTGCTGAACGTCGGGCTGTGACCTCTTCATGATCGCGGCACCGACACCGTGAACTTCGTGCGTGTCCGTGATCGGCCTTCGTGCGAGTTCGCCTGTGGATCGATTTCAGCGGCCGCGCTCGGATCGCGTCAGGCTCCTCAGCATGCACAACGCCACGCGAAAAGCGCTTGCAGATCTGATTGGCAACGAGCGCGGCGACGTTCCCGGCTGGGTCCTCATCACCTTGATGACCGCGGGCCTGGTCGTCGTGATCTGGGCGCTCGCGGGGCCGGCGCTCAGCGAGATCTTCGCCAACGCGATCGCGAAGGTCACCGGGTTGTGATGCCGGCCCTCCGCGTCACAGAAGAGCGCGGGTCCGCGGTCGCCGAGTTCGTGATGGTCGGCTCGATCCTGACGGTGCTGACCGTGTCCGTGCTGCAGCTCGCGCTCGGCCTGCACGTGCGCAACACGGTTCTGGATGCGGCGTCCGAGGGGGCACGGTTCGCCGCCTTGGCCGACAACGTGCCGGCCGACGGCATGGCCCGTTGCCGCACACTGATCACCCTGGCGATCGGAAGCGACTACGCACGCGACGTCACGGTTGCCACGGGGGAGTGGCGCGGACATCCCGCCGTGACCGTGACGGTTCGCACGACGCTGCCCGTGATCGGGCTGATCGGCATCGAAGGCGCCGTGGAGGTGTCGGGGCATGCCCTCGTCGAGACGCTGGACTGACCCTGTCGCCGCCGAGTCGGGCTCGGCGTCGCTCGAGTTCATCGGCGCCGGCCTCCTGCTGCTCGTGCCGCTGGTCTACCTGGTGCTGACGCTGTCTGCTGTGCAGTGCGCCGCGCTCGCCGTCGACGGCGCCGCGCGGCAGGCGACACGGATCTTCGTGCAGGCCGAGTCGGCCGGAGCGTCGCGGTCGGCGGCGGCACGAGCCATCGAGGTGACGCTCGCCGACTACGGGGTGGACTCCGCCGACGCGTCCGTCGTCATCGAGTGTCGCCCGCGGCCGAGCGCCTGCCTGACCCGCCGCGGATTCGTGACCATCACCATCCGGGTGGTCGTGCCGCTGCCGCTCGCACCGCCGGCGCTCGACCTCGGGCTCCCGGCGGGCCTTCCCGTCTCTGCCACGGCAACGGAGCAGGTATCCCGGTTCTGGGGCTCGCGCTGAGCCGCGGTCGCGATCCGCGCGATGAAGGCGGTTCGATCCTCCCGCTCGTGTGCTTCTACGGCGCGCTCGCCCTGCTCGTCACGCTCCTCGTCGCCTCCGCGACGTCGCTCTATCTCGAGCGCAAGCGCCTGTTCACCCTCGCCGATGGCGCGGCGCTCGTGGGCGCCGAGTCGTTCGAGCTGGATGAGGTGGCCATGACTCCGGACGGGCCACGGGCGACGCTCACCGACTCGGGGGTCCGGGCTGCCGTGCGCGACTACCTCGCTTCCAACCCGATCGGCCGGTTCGAGGCACTGTCACTGGACGCGGCGCTGACGCGGGACGGCCGCAGCGCCGAAGTCACGGTGTCGGCGGTCTGGCGACCGCCCGTCGTCACCCTCTTCGTCCCTGACGGTTTGCGGGTAGAAGCGACCGCGGTGTCCCGCACGGTGTTCGGGTGAGTACCGTGAGCACATGGCCACTCGCGGCAAGGCCGAAGCAGGCGCAGGGCGGGAGCAGACCGCGGGGACTTTCATCGCGGCGCTCGAAGCCGATGCGACCGAGGCCGAGCGGGTCAAGTACGAGCGGTACTTCCCTCCGGCGACGATGCGGCCGGGTGATCACTTCATCGGTGTGCCGATGGGTCGCGTCTTCGCGCTCGCCGGCGAGTTCACTCACCTGCCGCTCGGCGAGGTCGAGCAGCTGCTCGAAAGCGACATCCATGAGGCGCGTGCCGGCGCCGTGAAAGTGCTCGCGCTGCGCGCGGCGGCCCGCGGGGCTCGCGAGCACATCCGTGCCGAGTCGTTCGACCTGTATCTGCGTCGCCATGATCGGATCGACTCCTGGGACCTGGTCGACCTCGGCGCCCCCTACATCGTCGGGCCGTTCCTCTTCGACAAGCCGCGCGACCTCCTCGACCGGCTGGCCGAATCCGAGTCGCCCTGGGAGCGGCGCACCGCGCTCTACGCGACCGTCGCGTTCGTGCGCACCGGCCAGGTCGACGACGCATTCAGGATCGCGGAGCGGCTCATCGACGACTCGCACGAATACGTGCAGAAGGCCGTCGGCACCGTGCTCCGCACGGCCGGAGACCGCGCTCCCGAACGCCTGCGCGCCGTACTCGACCGGCACGCCGCGACGATGCCGCGGGTCGCACTCCGGATGGCCGTCGAGAAGGTCGACAAGGACCCACCGCGAGCACTACCTCGCGATGGGGCGCTCGAGCGAGGATCGCAAGCCGTAATATCGCTTGACAGTAATATTACCCATGAGTGATACTGGCGGGGTGATCGAGACTATGAGCGCCCTCGCCGAGCCGAACCGGTTCGCCATCGTCGAGCTGCTGCGGGACGGCCCGCGGTCGGTGAACGGCATCGTCGCCGCGCTGGAGCTGCGGCAGCCGCTCGTCTCCAAGCACCTCAAGGTGCTGAGCGGGGCAGGGCTCGTCGTCGCACGGGCGCAGGCCCAGCAGCGGATCTACCAGCTCGAGCAGGAGCGCTTCCGCGAGCTCGATGCCTGGCTCGACAGCTTCACCGACGTCTGGGTGCAGCGGTTCGACCGCCTCGACGCACACCTCGCGGCCGGGAAGCCGGAGGGTGACGCATGAACGCCCTGCGGGTCCGCAAGGACGTCGAGACGCGCGAAGTCACGCTCGAACGTGAGGTCGCCGCATCCCGTGACCGCGTCTGGGCGTCGTGGACCACGGCCACCGACCTCGAAGCCTGGTGGGGTCCGGCGGGCTGGACCACCACCATCCGGTCGCTCGATATCCGCCCCGGCGGGCTCTGGCATTTCGGGATGGGGCCGGACGGGCAGGTACCCGAGGTCTGGATCCGCGCCGTCTACAGCGAGGTGATCCACGGCTCGTCGCTCAGCTACGTCGAGGGGTTCTCCGACGAGACCGGCGCCGACCTCGACCCGGAATCGAATGCCGTGACGGTCGACTTCATCGAGCTCGATCCGGGAGTGACCCGCATCGCCATGAGAGATCCGGTTCTCGTCGGTCGACCGGCTCGAGCGGATCGCGGGGCTCGGCATGACCGAGGGCTACGGGCAGGCATTCGACCGCCTGGACATCCACCTGGAAGGAAGCGAGTCATGAGCAGCGTCACCTCCGCCGACGGCACCCCGATCGAGTTCTGGCGGACGGGCGACGGCCCGGTCATCGTGCTGATCGACGCCGCCCTGTCGATGCACACCGAGTCGGCGAAGCTGGCGGCACTGCTTGCGCCGCGCTTCACGGTGATCACCTACGACCGCCGAGGCCGGGGAGGCAGCGGCGAGACGCTGCCCGCCGATCACGCCCGCGAGACGGAAGACATCGAGGCGCTGATCGACGCCAACGGCGGCACGGCGTCACTGTTCGGCAGCTCGTCGGGTGCGGTCCTGGCGCTCGACGCCGCCACGAGGCTCGGACGCAAGGTGACCGGCCTGTTCATGTACGAGCCGCCGTTCATCGTGGATGACAGTCGCCCGCCGCTGCCGTCCGGCCTGCCTACCCGGATCGCGGACCTCGTCGATCGGAATCACCGCAGCGAGGCAGTGACCGCCTTCTATCGCGAGGCCATGGGCATCCCGGCGCCGTTCGTGACCGCGATGCGGCTCTTCATGCCGAGCTGGAAGCAGGCGAAGCGGATCGCGCACACCCTGCGCTACGACTTCGGGACGCTGGCCGGCACGCAGGACGGCGAGCCCCTTCCCGCCGCGCGGTGGTCGTCGCTTCGTGCGCCGTCCAAGGTGATGGTCGGGAGCAGGAGCGAGCCGTTCTTCCACAGCGGGGCACGCGCCCTGGCGGAGGCTCTGCCGGCCGTCGAGTACGAATCGCTGGAGGGCGGCCACCACGGCTCCGCGGTGATGTCACCCGCCGGCCTCGCCACGGCGATCACGGCGTTCTTCCGGCCCTGACGGGCTCGCGGCCGGCCTCGCCCGCCGCCGGTAGGCTGGACCCCGCCATGATCGAGCTCGACCTCTCAGACCAGATCGCGACGCTGCGAAAGACCTTCGACGACATCAAGGCGGTCATCGCCGTCGAGAAGCTCGAGGCCGAGATCGCGCGGCTGAACACGCTGGCCGAGGCGCAGGACCTCTGGGACGACCCCGACAACGCGCAGAAGGTCACGAGCGCGCTGAGCCACCGGCAGTCCGAACTGGCGCGCATCACGAGCATCGAGCGGCAGCCTCGACGACCTCGAGGTGCTGGTGCAGCTGGCCACCGAGGGCGAGGGCGACGCCGCCAGCGCGACCGAGGCCGAGGCCGAGCTTGCCGACCTCCAGAAGAACCTGGGCGACCTCGAGATCCAGACACTGCTCGACGGCGAGTACGACGCGCGCCCTGCGGTCATCACCATCCGGGCCGGCGCGGGCGGCGTCGACGCCGCCGACTTCGCCGAGATGCTCATGCGCATGTACCTGCGCTGGGCGGAGAAGCACAAGTACCCGGTGACCGTCATGGACACCTCCTACGCCGAAGAGGCCGGCATCAAGTCGGCGACGTTCGAGGTCGATGCGCCGTACGCGTTCGGCACGCTGAGCGTCGAGGCCGGCACGCACCGTCTCGTGCGGATGTCGCCGTTCGGCGCCGCAGGCAAGCGGCAGACGTCGTTCGCGGCGGTCGAGGTGATCCCGCTGATGGAGGAGACCGAGGCGATCGAGATCCCCGAGAACGACATCCGGGTCGACGTGTTCCGGTCGATCCGGCCCCGGCGGGCAGTCGGTCAACACGACCGACTCGGCCGTGCGCATCACCCACCTGCCGACCGGCACCGTCGTGTCGATGCAGAACGAGAAGTCGCAGATCCAGAACCGGGCCGCCGCGATGCGGGTGCTGGCATCCCGCCTGCTCATCATCCAGAAGGAGCAGGAGGCGGCGACCAAGAAGGAGCTCGCCGGCACCATCACCGCGAGCTGGGGCGACCAGATGCGCTCGTACGTGCTCGCGCCGTACCAGATGGTCAAGGACCTGCGCACCGACTACGAGGTCAGCAAGCCCGACGACGTGTTCGACGGCGACCTCGACGGATTCATCGCGGCCGGCATCCGGTGGCGCAAGTCCGCGAAGGACTGAGCTGCCGATCGGCCGCTTCTGTGAGTCTGCGGCCCGAGGAGTGTCGCTCCCCGTCCGTCGCGCGGCCCTCTCTAGCCTGTTACTCGCCATGATTCGTTTCGACCACGTCACCAAGACCTACGCCGGAACGACGCGTCCCGCCCTCAACAGCGTGAGCCTCGAGGTGCTGAAGGGGGAGTTCGTCTTCCTGGTGGGCGCGTCGGGTTCCGGCAAGTCGAGCTTCCTCCGGCTGGTGCTCAAGGAGGAGAAGCCCTCGCAAGGGCAAGATCCACGTGCTCGGGCAGGAGCTGAACACCCTCGCCAGCCGCAAGGTGCCGTACTTCCGGCGCAACCTCGGCGTCGTCTTCCAGGACTTCCGGCTGCTGCCCAACAAGACGGTCTTCGACAACGTCGCCTTCAGCCCTGCAGGTGATCGGCAAGAGCAAGGGCTTCATCCAGGAGGCCGTGCCCGACGTGCTGAAGATGGTCGGCCTGGCCGGCAAGCAGGGGCGGTTCCCGCACGAGCTCTCGGGTGGTGAGCAGCAGCGCGTCGCGATCGCGCGCGCCATCGTCAACAAGCCCGCGATCCTGCTCGCGGACGAGCCGACCGGAAACCTCGACCCCAACACGAGCGCCGGCATCATGCAGCTGCTCGTCGACGATCAACGCCAACGGCACGACGGTGATCATGGCGACCCACGACGTCGGCATCGTCGACCAGATGCAGCGCCGCGTGATCGAGCTCGATCAGCGGCCAGATCGTGCGCGACGAGCGCGGCGGCGGATACCAGACCCAGGCCGTGCCGGTGCAGCGGAAGCAGGAGGCCGCGGCCAGCGCGCCGGCTGCAGCACCCGCGCCGGCGGCGCGCCGCGCCGCGCCCGTCCCCGCTGCTGCGGCCGCCGACAGCCGGATCGACGACGCCGCGCTGGAGCCGGAGACCCAGCCCCACACCGGCACGATCACGGTCGTCGAGCCCGCCGTGACGAGCGTGCGCGAGACCCCCAAGGAGATGCCGAGGCCGATCCACCGCCCGGTGCCGCCGGCCGAACGTGTCGTCCGCCGCATCCGAGCCCGACGCCGCTGGTCCCGCCGCCCCTCAACGAACCAGGCGGCGTTCATGAGAGGCTGGCTGATGCGCCTCGGACTCATTCTGAGCGAGGTCGGGCAGGGCTTCCGCCGCAACCTCTCGATGGTCGTCTCGGTCGTGCTCGTCACGTTCATCTCGCTGACGTTCTTCGGCGCCGCGATCCTGCTGCAGTCGCAGATCACGCAGACGAAGGGCTACTGGTACGACCGCGCGCAGGTCGCCATCTACCTGTGCACCGACATCTCGAGCGAGTCGAACTGCAACGAGACCGCCGCCACCGAGGCGCAGAAGGACGCCGTGCAGGCCGAGCTCGAGGGCGTCGACCCTCGCGCCCGTACATCAAGAAGGTCGAGTTCGAGGATCACGACGAGGCGTACGCGAACTTCCTCGACCAGTTCGAGGGCACGACCGCCGCGCAACTGGTGACGCCCGACATCCTGAGCGAGTCGTTCCGGGTCAACCTGAACGACCCGAATCAGGCCGACATCATCATCGACCAGATCAGCGGGATGCGCGGGGGTCGAGAGCGTGACGGACCAGCGCGGTCTGCTCGAGCCGATCTTCGCGATCATGAACGCGGCCACGTTCACGGCGATCTGCATCGCGGCACTCATGCTGGTCGCGGCGGTGCTGCTGATCGCCACGACCATCCGGCTCAGCGCGTTCTCGCGACGCCGCGAGCTCGGCATCATGCGGCTGGTCGGCGCGTCGAACCGGTTCATCCAGACGCCGTTCATCCTCGAGGGCGTGCTCGCGGCGCTGATCGGCTCGCTGCTCGCCGGCGGCGTGATCGTCGCGCTCGTGCAGTTCTTCGTGCAGGGCTACCTCGCCGACGCACTGCCGCGGCACCGCGCTCGTGGACCTCAACGACGCGCTGCTCGTCGTGCCGATCCTGCTCGTCGTCGGGCGCGCTGCTCGCCGCGATGTCGGCGAGCGTCGCGATCCGCCGGTACCTGAAGGTCTGAGCCCGGCTGCGCGGGCTACACTGGTGGGCTGTTCGCCACCGGTCGGGAAGGAGTCATCATGCCGCGCGAGAACGGGAGAGAAGGTCGTCGCGACCAACCGCAAGGCCCGGCACGACTACACCATCGAAGACACCTACGAGGCGGGCATCGTGCTCACGGGCACCGAGGTGAAGTCGCTGCGCGAGGGCCGTGCGTCGCTCGTCGACGGCTACGCGTTCATCGACGGCGGGGAGATCTGGCTCGACGCCGTGCACATCCCCGAGTACACCGAGGGGACCTGGAACAACCACGCCCCGCGTCGCAAGCGCAAGCTGCTCATGCACAAGGCGCAGATCGTCAAGATCTCGCACAAGACCAAGGAGGGCGGCTACACGCTGGTGCCGCTCTCGATCTACTTCCTCAACGGCAAGGCGAAGGTCGAGATCGCGGTCGCGAAGGGCAAGCGCGAGTACGACAAGCGCCAGGCGCTGCGCGAGCGCCAGGATCAGCGCGAGGCGCAACGCGCCATGTCGACGCAGCGGCAGCTGGGGGACTAGCGCGGGAGCGGCTATTGCGGCATCGGGCGGTAGAGGTCGCGGGTCAGGTCCTCCGACGAGCCGCCGTCCTCGGGGCGATCGGGGTGGTCGAGCACCGAGCACAGCGTCTCGGTGTCGCCAGCTTGGTACTCCGCAAGGGTCGGGGGAGCAACGGCGCCCCCGATGTAGTCGGTCTTGACGAGGTCGTCGACGAGGAAGAGCCGGTACTCGAGGAGCCGGTTGCACACCTCGTCGGCGTAGATCGCGAGCGATTCGTCGGCCGTGTAGTCGACGCCGGGGAACGCCAGGTCGATCCGGGCGATCACCTGCTGCTGGTGGGGGGTCGAGCAGCCGACGACGGTGTACTCGTCCGAGGTTCCGCCGGGCTCGAGGAGGCAGGACCCGGGAAGAACGTCGCCGACCGGAGTCACGCCGAGCGGGATGGCCGGCGCCTGCAGTGCGATCCGCACCACGACGGCGATGACCAGCACGAGAACCGCGGTCGCGGCCGCGATGATGCCGATCCGCAGCCACCGGGGGAGCTCACCGAAACCGGACCGCGTCGGCGTCCCGGGGTTCGCATCCGCCTCGCTCACAGCGATACCGTATCGGATGTGAGCCGATCGCCCGAAGCGCCGCCTCCGGCGCCCGCGAGACCAGCCGCGGCCTCGACGTGCTGACGGCGGTCATGCTCGGCGTCGTGTCTCTCACCACGGCGCTCGGCGCCTGGCAGGCGGGTACCTGGAGCGCTCAGGCCGACGACCTTCGGCGAGAGCTCGTCGGATGCACGCGACGTGAGTCATCAGCCAGACCGTCGCCTGGCAGGCGGACATCCGCCTCGATTCGGCGGAACGTCCTGCAGGCACGCAAGTGGGCGCTCCGCGAGGACGACGCGAGGGCGTCGGGAGACTTCGTCGCCGAAGCGTTCACGGCGACGATGGTCGGCAACTACCGTGGCCGGTTCTCGCTGGGACTCGACGCGGCCTTCGACGCGTGGCGGGCAGACGGGTTCCCGCGCGACCGAATCGCCGACGACCGACCCGGTCTACCTGGCCGAGCTGCGCGGCGACGCCGACTCGTACGCGCTCGTCTCCGTCCCTCGCCGGCGACGTTCAAGGACGCCCTGCAGGACAAGGCAGACATGTTCGCCCAGGCCGCCCTGATCGACGCGCTCGCCCTGTTCCTGCTCGGCGTCGCCGGCATCAACCGGCTCCGCGCCGCCCGGTTCGCGACGCTCGCCCTCGGCGGGGTCGTCTTCATCGCATCGCTCGTCCTGATGGCGACGGCCTACTGATGGCGCAGGACGACGAAGGCGCACCGAGTCGCGGACGCGCGGCGTCCTCGAGATCGTCACGGCGATCCTGCTCGGGCTGGTGTCGGTCGCTACCGCGTTCGGCGCCTACCAGGCGGGCAGTGGGGACAGGAGGCCGCTGACATCGCCGGCGCGTCGCAGCAGCTGCGGGATCGCAACCTCGCCCTGTTCCTGGAGACCGAGATCATCTCGGCCGACGACGAGGAGCGGCTGTTCGACGCGCTGGCGCTCAACGCCGAGGCGACGTTCTATCCGGAGCGCGCCGAGGCCCTGATGGCAGAGCGGAGGTCGTGCTCGCGGCGGCGTCGCCGGCGCTCGTCGAGGCCTGGAACGCCTGGGAGGGATGCGGCTACTGCCTCGACAAGATCCCGCTCAGCGCACCGCAGTACGCGGCCGACCTCTTCGCCGAGACGCAGTCGTACAACCTGGTGTCGGCCGAGGCCTATCGGTCGGCCGAGCACCTGCTCGAGCGCTCGCAGACGATGACGATCGTCGTCGGTCGTCGTTCGCGATCGCACTGCTGCTGCTCGGCGTCGCGGGCGTCGAGCTCGCGACTGCGTGTGTCGGCGCTCACGACGGGCGGCGGCGCGCTCGCGTTCCTGGTCGGGGTCGCGATCGTGATCTTCGGGGTGTTCTAGCGCGGCGTTCCGGCTAGCGCGTCGTGAACCGCACGTCGACGCTCGTCGAGACCTGGATCTGCTCGGGGGACAAGGCGAGCGGGGCGCCGCCACCGGCATCCATCGCCTGCGCCTTGAACGCCATGCGCTCCATCATCGGCGCGGGTCCGATCCCGCCGCCGCTGCCGTCGCCGAGCATGCCGGGGTCCGCGATCGCGATGACCGACGGCGCGCCGACGCCGGCCGCCGACGCGTACGCGGCCGCCTTCTGCACGGCGTCGTCGACCGCGAGCCGGCGCACCTCATCCGTGACCGTCTTGCGTCGCTCGTCGGTGAGGTCCCACGTGATGGCGCCGACGTTGACGCCCTCCATCACGGCCAGCTTCTCGACGAACCGGCTCAGCGCCTCGAAGTCGTTGAACTTGGCCCGGATGCCGATGGTCGCGTGATAGACGAGCGGCAGGCGCTTGCCGTCGTTGTTCCACGGGCGCTCGGACCAGACGTTCACGCGGTCGGACGACCACCAGGTGATGGGGCCCGGCGTCCGGGGAGTGCAGCGGAGTGATCTCGGCCGTCACGTCGGCCGCCGTCTGCGTGGCGCGGGCGAAGACCTCGTCGCGCTTCGCCCCGTCGAACGCGGCGGAGATCTCGACGGTCGCGCGCTCGGCGTCGTACCAGGCGATGTGGGTGCCCTGAACGGTGATGGTGGTCGCAGTCATGCCGACATCCTCTCAGGCCCTGCGGTACAATCAGGGGTTCACAACTCCACAGCGCGCGACAACGGCCCACTCCACCCGGAGTGTCCATGGGGATGATCGGTTTCGACATCGCCTGCGAAACTGCGAGAAGCGGGCCGAGGATGCAGGGTTATCTCGTTAACGATCTCTGCAAACCATAGGTGCCAATTACAAGCGCACCGACGTTGCTCTCGCTGCCTAAGCAGTAGAGCCATAACGTCCGTCAGCCCGGGTTCGTCCTCGACCCGGATCCTGACGTCAGCTAGAGGACTTGCTGCGTGACCGCGTCTCAGGGTCACGCGGGACTTTCACTGAGACTGGGCTCGTCGACCTAGATGCTCGTGGCAAAGGTCGGAGCCGAGTAGAACGCTCTCACGAGCTGCGCCCGGAGAAGGCGCAGAATCACAGCGATGGACGGGGGTTCAATTCCCCCCATCTCCACTCATGGCGGTTGTCGCGCGTTGCAGGGGCCTCGACTACTGCGCGCTGCCCTTGACCGAACCGGTCGTCTTCGTCGTGAAGTCCTCGGTCGTGGTCACGATGCAGAGGATCTCGCGGTCGTTGATCTCGGTCCAGGTCTCCTCGGTCGGGTAGTAGTAGCTGAGGTACGAGGGTCGAGTTGTCGTAGTCGATGCCGACGTAGGTCTCGAAGGCGCCTTGCAGTCGGTCTGAGCCTGCTCGGTCACGACCTCTTCGCCGGGGTAGCTGCCGTCGCCGTCCTCGACGATGATGCTCTCGTAGGCCTCCCAGATGTGCGGCTCCGCGCAGTCGACCTTCTCGACCTCGGTGACCGTCTCGCCCTCGGCGGTCTCGTCGTTGAAGCACTCCTCGACCTTGATCGAGAAGACGTCGTCGTCGCCCGTGCGTGGTGTCGCCACCGGTGACGTTGTCGAGCTGGCCGAGCAGGCTGCAGCCCGAGAGCACGGCGGCGGCCGCTGCGATCGTGGCGACGGTGAGTGCGCGCACCCAGACCTTCGAGTCAGTCGTGTTCATGGCGAGCCTCTCTTGACGGATGAATGCCGGACGCGAAATCAGCGCCGCCAGCCTAGCGAACTGCCACCTTTTGCAATACCGCCGGATGCAGGACGCCGTTCGTCGCGATGATGCTCCCGGTATCGAGCCGGTCGTCGCCCTCCGCGGTGGTCGCCGTGCCGCCCGCCTCGCGCACGATGGGGTCGAGCGCCGCGATGTCCCACGGCTTCATGTCGAACTCTCCCGCGATGTCGATCGCGCCCTCGGCGACCAGCATGTACGACCAGAGGTCGCCGAACGCCCGGGTGCGCCCGACGGCGCGGCTCAGGTCGAGTAGCTGCTCGCTGCGCCCGGCCTCGTCCCAGCCCTTGAGGCTGTTGTAGCTGAGGGTCGCATCGGCCAGGTCGTCGACGGCACTGACCCGGATGCTGCGGCGGCCTCCCCGTGCATCTGCATCCAGGCGCCGTGGCCGGTCGCCGCCCACCAGCGTCGTTCGAGCGCCGGAGCGCTCACGACGCCGACCTGCGGCACGCCGTCGACGACGAGAGAGAGCAGGCACCCCCAGATCGGGACGCCCCGCACGAAGTTCGAGGTGCCGTCGATCGGGTCGACGATCCACTGGCGGCCCGGAGCGTGCGGGTCGCCGCCGCCGAACTCCTCGCCCAGGATCGCGTCGTCGGGGCGAGCGGACGCGAGGTGGTCGCGGATCATCCGCTCGACGCGCGTGTCGGCGTCGGTGACCTGTGTGCGGTCGGGCTTGAGCTGCACGTCGAGGTCCTGGGCGCGGTAGCGGTCGATCGCGATCAGGTCGGCCTCGGCCGCCAGCGTGAGGGCGACCGCGAGGTCGTCGGCGAGGGAGAAGGTCACCCGTGAAGTCATCTACGACGCCAGCGTGGCCAGCAGTCGCTGAAGCGAGTCGACCCGCTGTGCCGGAAGGCGGCCGTCGGCGACGGCCTCGTTCAGTGCGCAGTCCGGGGCGTCGGGGAGATGGGTGCAGCCTCGCGGGCAGTCGGCCGACACCTCGGCCAGGTCGGTGAACGACCGCAGGATGTTGTCCGGATCGACGTGGCCGAGGCCGAACGAACGGACACCGGGGGTGTCGATGATCCAGCCGCCGGTCGGCACCCGCAGCGAGACCGTCGACGACGAGGTGTGCCGGCCGCGCCCGGTGACGGCGTTGACGACGCCGACCGCGCGGTCGGTTCCGGGTACGAGCGCGTTGACGAGGGTCGACTTGCCGACGCCGGAGTGCCCGACCGCGACGGTGGTGTGCCGGCCGAGAGCCGGTGCGAGCTCGTCGATCGGGGCAACCGTGACGCCCTTCTTGTCCTGCGAGCTGCGGAACACCGGGATGTCGAGCCCGGCGAAGTTGGCGAGGAACGGCTCCGGGTCGGCGAGGTCCGTCTTCGTGATGACCATGAGCGGCGCGATGCCCGGCGTCGTAGGCGGCGACGAGGTAGCGGTCGACCAGGCGCGGGCGCGGCTCGGGGTTCGGCGGCGGCGACGACGATCATCAGCTGATCGGCGTTGGCGACGATGATGCGCTCGACCTCGTCGGTGTCGTCGGCGCTCCGGCGGAGCAGGGTGGTGCGGGGCTGGATGCGGACGATGCGCGACAGGGAGCCCTCGTCCCCGCTCGTGTCGCCCACGACATCCACCCGGTCGCCGGTGACGATCGCCTGATCGCGGAGCTCGCGCGCACGGGTCGACGTCAGCACGCGCTCGCGCTTCCCGGCTTGCCGTCGGCGCGCTCGCCGGCCAGCACCGTGTAGCGGCCGCGGTCGACGGAGAGCACGCGGCCGATGACGGCGTCCTCGTACTCCGGGCGGGTCTTGGTGCGCGGCCGGTTGCCCTTCGGGTTGGGGCGCACCCGCGCGTCCGACTCGTCCCACTCGCCGAACTCGCGGTCGTCGTCTTCGTCCGGGGTGAGCCAGCTCATCCGATCGTGATCCAGGTGGTCGTCTCGCCCTCCGGCCCGCGCAGCATGTCGGCCCACAGCTGCGGGAACTCGGGCAGCGTCTTCGCGGTCGTCGCGATGTCGTCGACCTCGACTCCTTCGACCGGCGAGGCCGATCAGCGCGCCGGTGGTCGCCATCCGGTGGTCTTCGTAGCTGCGCCAGGGACCGCCGTGCAGCGTCGGCGGGCTCGAACGCCAGGCCGTCGTCGAGCTCGGTGACCTTGCCGCCGAGCGAGTTCAGTTCCGCGGCGAGGGCTGCGAGCCGGTCGGTCTCGTGACCGCGGAGGTGGCCGATGCCGGTGATGCGCCCGGGGGAGCCGGCGAGGGCAGCGAGCGCCGCGAACGTCGGGGCGAGCTCACCGCCCTCCGAGAGGTCGAGGTCGACGCCGGGCAGGGGTGCGCCGCCCCGGATGCCCGCCCCGCCATCCACGAGTCAGAGCACCGCCGCCGTCGCGGCGTCACCGTCGCACCGAACCGGGGGAGCAGGGTCGCGAGCTGGTCGCCGACCTGGGTGGTGGCATCCGGCCAGCCCTCGATCGTGACCGTGCCGCCCGGCGACGAGCGCGGCGGCGAGGAACGGTGCGGCGTTCGAGAGGTCGGGCTCGATGTCGATGGCGGCGCCGGCGATCGGCCCGGGCGGGACGATCCACACGCCGGGCTCGGGGCTCTCGACGACGACACCGCGGCGGGCGAGCGTCGCGATCGTCATCTCGATGTGCGGCATGCTCGGCAGGCGCTCGCCGACGTGACGCAGCGTCAGTCCGCGACGGAACCGCGGCGCCGCCAGCAGCAGCCCCGACACGAACTGACTCGAGGCGGATGCGTCGATCGTCAGCTCGCCGCCCTCGACCGCGCCGGAGCCCTGGATCGTGAACGGCATGGTCCCGCGGCCGTCGTCGCCGACGTCGACGCCGAGGTCACGAAGGGCCTGGATCGTGGTGCGCATCGGGCGTCGCCGGGCGTTCTCGTCGCCGTCGATCGCGACCGGGCCGAGCGCGAGCGCCGCGACCGGCGGGACGAAGCGCATGACGGTGCCGGCGAGACCCGGCGGCGATCGAGACGCCGCCGCTGAGCTCGCCGGGGGTGACCAGCAGGTCGGGGCCGAACTCGCCGTCGCCGGGCCGTTCGTCGATCGCGACACCGAGCTCGCGCAGCGCCTCGACCATGAGCGCCGTGTCGCGCGAGTGCAGCGGGCGATGCAGCACCGAGGGCGTGTCGGCAAGGGCGGAGAGCACGAGTTCGCGGTTGGTGAGGCTCTTCGAGCCCGGGCAGGGTCAGGCGCGCGCTGAGCGGCCCGGATGCGGTGGGCGCGACCCAGGGTCCGCGCGCTTCGGGCGCGCCAGGTGCGCGATCGCCCAGGATGTCGGCATCGCGGTCGGAATAGCGTGACAGACCCATCGGTTGTCAAGGGTATGCCGCCGGCCGTCCTGGAGCGCGCCACCGCTGCTCGCCGGAGATAGACTCTGACGGCGATGACCGAGTCAAGCCGAAGGCCGCGTGAAGCCCGAGCCGGCCGTACTGCGCGCTCTCTTCGAGGAGCAGGCGATCCCGTTCATGGATCAGCTGTACGCGGCCGCGATGCGCATGACGCGCAACCCCGCGGATGCCGGCGACCTCGTGCAGGAGACCTACACGAAGGCGTACGCGGCGTTCGGCCAGTTCGAGCAGGGCACGAACCTCAAGGCCTGGCTGTACCGCATCCTGACCAACACGTTCATCAACAGCTACCGCAAGAACCAGCGCAGCCCGTACCAGGGCACGATCGACGAGCTCGAGGACTGGCAGCTCGGGTCCGCCGAGTCGCTCACGCAGGGCCGCTCGACGCCGCTCCGCCGAGGCCGAGGCGATCGACCACCTGCCCGACAGCGACGTCAAAGAGGCGCTGCAGTCGATCCCCGAGGACTTCCGGCTCGCCGTGTACCTCGCCGATGTCGAGGGCTTCTCCTATCAGGAGATCGCCGACATCATGAAGACCCCCGTCGGCACCGTCATGAGCCGACTGCACCGCGGGCGCCGCCTGCTGCGCGACCTGCTCGCCGACTACGCCCGCGACCGCGGCATCGTCGCCCCGGAACCAGTGGGAGGCCGCAGTGAACAGGAGCACGAAATGACCGACTGCGGATGCGACAAGGCGAAGGCCGAGCTCGAGGAGTACCTGCACCGCGAGCTGAGCGATCAGGACTTCCGCGACGTCACCGAGCACCTCGAGAACTGCGAGGACTGCACGGACGAGCACCTCGTCGGCCTCACCATCACGCAGAAGGTGCAGCAGGCCTGCCAGGAGACGGCGCCCGACGAGCTGCGCGCCGCCATCCTCGCCAAGCTGGCCTGGGCGTGAGGCGTCTAGCCGCACCGCCCGCGCTACAGAGCGTCAGCGCGGCCTCGATCAGCGCCGCCTGCTGCGCGGCGCTGACCTTGCTCGAGCCGGTCGCCGGCGATGCCGACGCCGGCCGCGCGACCACGCGGACCGTGCGGCCCTCGCAGGTACTTCACCAGCTCGAGGCTGATGAACGGCCAGGCGCCCTGGTTCTCGGGCTCGTCCTGCACCCAGACGACCTCGGCGTTCGGGTAGCGACGCAGCACCGCGTTCAGCTGCTCGACGGGCAGCGGGTAGAACTGCTCGAGCCGCACGAGCGCGAACGCGTTCTGCGTCCGCCGGGCAGCTTCTCCAGCTCGGCGAGCAGGTCGTAGTGCAGCTTGCCGGCGTGCAGCAGGATGCGGCGACGCCGGCGGGACGGCCCGTTCGCGTTCGCCGCACTCGCGAACCGGGCGTCGTCGAGCACCGGCTCGAACTTGCCGGTCGTGAAGTCGTGCGACCTCGCTCGTCGCGCCGCGCAGCCGCAGCATCGACTTCGGGGTGAAGACGATCAGCGGGCGCCGCGGGCGCGCGTAGGCCTGGCGGCGCAGCAGGTGCGCGTACGAGGCGGGCGTCGACGGGCGGGCGACCGTCATGTTGTCCTCGGCGGCGCAGCTGCAGGTAGCGCTCGATGCGTGCCGACGAGTGGTCGGGTCCCTGACCCTCGTAGCCGTGCGGCAGCAGCATGACGACGCTGGAGCGCTGGCCCCACTTCTGCTCGGCGCTCGAGATGAACTCGTCGATGACGGTCTGGGCGCCGTTCGCGAAGTCGCCGAACTGCGCCTCCCAGAGCACGAGCGCGTCGGGGCGCTCGACCGAGTAGCCGTACTCGAAGGCGAGCGCGGCGTACTCGCTGAGCAGCGAGTCGTAGATCGAGAACCGCGCCTGGTTCTCGGCGAGGTTGGCGAGCGGCAGCCACTCCTGGCCGTTCACGCGGTCGTGGAAGACCGCGTGCCGCGAGACGAAGGTGCCGCGCCGCGAATCCTGCCCGACGAGCCGCACCGGGGTGCCCTCGAGCAGCAGCGAGCCGAGCGCGAGCAGTTCGCCGAAGCCCCAGTCGATCTGGCCGTTGCGGCTCATCTCGAAGCGCTTCTTGAGCAGCTGCTGCAGCTTCGGGTGCACGGTGAAGCCCTCGGGCGGGTTGTCGTGCGCGTCGCCGATGAGGGCGACGACGCCGGCGTCGATCGCGGTCGAGGCGGGCTCGCCCTGCTCGGCCAGTGCGTCGGCCTGCTGCGCGTCGGGCTGCTCGAGGTCGGCGACCGAGGTCTGCTCGCCCTTGTCGTCGGTGAGCCCTCGGCGACGACCGGCATCGCGCCGGTCTGCGCGGCGTGGGTCTCGGCGAACGCGCGCTCGAGGCGCTCCTGGAAGTCCTTGTGCGCCGCCTCGTACTCCTCCTCGGTGATGTCACCGCGACCGACGAGCGCCTCGGTGTAGAGGGTGCGGACGCTGCGCTTCGCCTCGATGAGGTTGTACATGAGCGGCTGGGTCATCGACGGGTCGTCGCCCTCGTTGTGACCGCGCCGGCGGTAGCAGACCAGGTCGATCACGACGTCGCGCTTGAACTCCTGGCGGTAGGCGAACGCGAGCTCGGCGACCCGGACGACGGCCTCGGGGTCGTCGCCGTTGACGTGGAAGATCGGCGCCTGGATGGTCTTGGCGACATCGGTCGAGTAGACCGAGGTGTGCGCCTCGGACGGCGGGGTCGTGAAGCCGACCTGGTTGTTGATGACGACGTGCACGGTGCCGCCGGTCTTGTAGGCGCGCAGCTGCGACATCTGCAGGGTCTCGACGACGACGCCCTGGCCCGACATCGACGCGTCGCCGTGCACGAGGATCGGCAGCACGCTGTAACTGGCCGTCGTCGGCGCGGTCCTGCTTGGCGCGGACGATGCCCTCGAGCACGCCGTTGACGGCCTCGAGGTGCGAGGGGTTCGCGGCGAGGTAGACCGGGATCTCCTTGCCCGACGCGCGACGTGAAGCGTGCCCTCGGTGCCGAGGTGGTACTTCACGTCGCCGGAGCCCTGGACGGTCTTCGGGTCCTGGGTGCCCTCGAACTCGCGGAAGATCTGGCCGTAGGTCTTGCCGGCGATGTTGGTCAGCACGTTGAGGCGGCCGCGGTGCGCCATGCCGATCGCGACCTCTTCGAGGCCGGCCTCGGCGGCGCCCTGCAGGATCTCGTCGAGCAGGGCGATCGTCGACTCGCCGCCCTCGAGGCTGAAGCGCTTCTGACCGACGTACTTGGTCTGCAGGAAGGTCTCGAACGCCTCGGCCTCGTTGAGCTTGCCCATGATGCGCAGCTGCTCGTCCTTGGTGGGCTTCTCGTACGGCTGCTCGAGTCGCTGCTGGAACCAGGCGCGCTCGACCGGGTCCTGGATGTGCATGTACTCGATGCCGACCGTGCGGCAGTACGAGTCGCGCAGCACGCCGAGCACCTCGCGCAGCAGCGCCGCGCGCTTGCCGGCGAATCCGCCGACGACGAACTCGCGGTCGAGGTCCCAGAAGGTGAGGCCGTGGTTGCCGATCTCGAGGTCGGGGTGCGAGCGCTGACGGTACTCGAGCGGGTCGATGTCGGCCATCAGGTGACCGCGCACGCGGAACGAGTTGATGAGCTCCTGCACGCGGGCGGTCTTGCGACACGTGGTCGGAGAGGTCGACGTTGATGTCCTCGGCCCAGTGGATCGGGTCGTAGGGGATGCGCAGCGCGGCGAAGATGTCTCTCGTAGAAGCCGTTGCTCGCCGATGAGCAGCTCGTGCACGCGCTTCAGGAACTCGCCCGAGCCGGCGCCCTGGATGACGCGGTGGTCGTAGGTGCTGGTCAGCGTGATGGTCTTGCCGATGCCGAGCTCGGCGAGCGTCTTCGGGCTGGCGCCCTGGAACGCGGCCGGGTACTCGAGCGCGCCGGCGCCGACGATGCAGCCCTGGCCGCGCATGAGGCGCGGCACGGAGTGCTCGGTGCCGATGCCGCCGGGGTTGGTCAGCGAGATCGTGATGCCCTGGAAGTCGGCGGCGGTCAGCTTGTTGCCGCGGGCGCGCGCGACGACGTCTTCGTAGGCGGCGAGGAACTCGGCGAACGTCATCGTGTCGGCGCGCTTGATGCGCGGGCACGAGCAGCGAGCGGGTGCCGTCGGGCTTCGGCAGGTCGATCGCGATGCCGAGGTTGATGTGGGCGGGCGCGACGACGCTCGGCTTGCCGTCGGGCTCGTCGTAGAAGACGTTCTGGCTCGGGAAGTCCTTGAGCACCTGCACCATCGCCCACGCGATCAGGTGGGTGAACGAGACCTTGCCGCCGCGGGCGCGCTTCAGGTGGTTGTTGATGACGATGCGGTTGTCGATCATCAGCTTCGCCGGCACGGTGCGCACGCTCGTCGCGGTCGGCACGCGTGAGGCTGGCGTCCATGTTGGTCGCGAGCGTCTTGCTCATGCCCTTGAGCGGCGGTGACTGCGTCCTCGGCTCGGCGGGCTCTGGGCCCTCGACGACGGGGGTGCTGCGCGGTCTGCGGCGCCTCGGCGGGGATCGGCTGCGGCTTCGCGGGCGCGGAGGTGGTGCGGGCGATCGGGGTCGCGCCGGTCTGCGGGTGGGGTCGGGCGTCGGGCGGCTGCGGCGGCCGGGTGCCTGCGGGCCGGCGTCGACGGCGATCGGGCTCGGCGGCACTGCGTCGGACGCTCGGGATCGGATCGGCGTCGGGTCCGTCACCGGGTGGTAGCCCTCGAGGATCGGCCACCAGCTCTGGTCGACGGAGTTCTTGTCGACGAGGTACCGCTCGTACATCTCATCGACGAGCCATTCGTTGGCTCCGAATTCGCCGGAGTTCCCGTCGTCGGGAACCGTCCCGGTCACCGGGTTTGACACGGCTGAATCGCCCACTCTCGTGTTGGTGCTGATTGTCCTGCCCAGCTTAATCACTCTGCCTGGGTGTCGCGGGCTGCACGGCGCGTCCGCGCACCGGAAATTCGGCCGTTCTTGCCCGTAGCGTTGACTCCATGCGCTTCTCCACGCCCGTCCCGCCGCACGATCTCACCTATTCCGACGTCTTCCTCGTTCCCAGTCGTTCCGACGTCACGAGCCGACTCGACGTCGACCTGGCCCCGGGCGACGGCACGGGCGCGACCCTGCCGATCGTCGTCGGCGAACATGAACTCGGTGACCGGACCGCGGCTGGCCGCGACGCTCGCGCGTCGCGGCGGGCTCGGCGTGCTGCCGCAGGACCTGTCGATGGATGACATGGTCGCCGCGATCGACGAGGTCAAGCAGCGCTTCGCCCGTCTGGGACGACCCGTTCGACCCGCGCGACCCGCGCCTGGCGGGCGTCGACCTCGGACGCGCTGCCGACGCTCGACGTCCTGGACGCGCGCGACGCCTTCGACGCGCTGGTGGCCGGCGGGCACGAGTTCGCCCGGATCGCCGCCGGCGGCACGACCAGCCGCAAGAGCGCGCTGCGCGGAACCCTGTACGCGCCGGCGCTCGACGAGCGGCGGTCGCCTGCGGGTCGCGGCCGCACTCGGCATCAACGGCGACGTCGCGGCCAAGGCGCGCGGCGCTGGTCGACGCGGGCGCCGACGTTCTGGTGCTCGACACGGCGCACGGCCACCAGGAGGGCATGCTGCGTGCGCTCGCCGCGGTGAAGGAGCTCGGCCTCGGCGTCCCGGTCGTGGCGGGCAACATCGTCACCGCCGGAGGGGGTGCGCGATCTCGTGGAGGCCGGCGCCGACATCCTGAAGGTCGGCGTCGGTCCGGGCGCGATGTGCACGACCCGCATGATGACGGCGGTCGGTCGTCCGCAGTTCTCGGCGGTGCTCGAGACCGCCGAGGCGGCGCGCGAGCTCGGCGCGCACGTCTGGGCGGATGGCGGGGTGCGCTACCCGCGGGACGTCGCGCTCGCGCTCGCCGCGGGCGCGGCATCGGTGATGATCGGGTCGTGGTTCGCGGGCACCGTCGAGGCGCCGGGCGAACTCGAGACGGACGACGACGGGCCGCGTCTTCAAGCAGAGCTGGGGCATGGCGTCGACGAAGGCCGTTCACGCTCGCTTCGGCGGCCTCGACCCGTACGAGCTGGCGCGCAAGGAGCTCTTCGCCGAGGGCATCTCGAGCTCGAAGATCTACCTCGACCCGCTGCGCCCGTCGCTCGAGGACCTGCTCGACATGATCACCGCGGGAGTGCGCAGCTCGTTCACCTACGCGGGCGCCGCCGACCTCGCCGCCTTCCACGATCGCGCGACCGTCGGCATCCAGAGCGCCGCCGGCTACGAGGAGGGCAAGGCGCTTCCGGTCTCGTGGTGAGCTGTCGGCGCGCTGGCGGTGCCCGAGGCCGATGCGAGCATGACGGCATGAGCCACGAGCTGCACATCACCGGGGATGCCGAGGCCGACGAGCTGCTGTCGAGCGATCCGCTCGCGCTGCTGATCGGGATGCTGCTCGACCAGCAGGTCCCGATGGAGACGGCGTTCGCCGGGCCGGCGAAGCTGCGGCAGCGGCTCGGGCATCTCGATGCGGCGCAGATCGCCGCGCACGATCCGGAGGCGTTCGTCGAGATCTGCAAGCAGCCGCCCTCGGTGCATCGCTTTCCCGGCTCGATGGCGGGTCGCATCCAGAGCCTGTGCGCTGCGGTCGCCGAGGAGTGGGGCGGCGACGCGTCGGCGATCTGGACGCGAGGGCGCCCGACGGCGCCGAGATCCTGAAGCGGCTCGAGGCGCTGCCCGGATTCGGGTCGCAGAAGGCGCGCATCTTCCTGGCCCTGCTCGGCAAGCGGTACGGCGTCGACGCGCCCGGCTGGCGCGAGGCGGCCGAGCCGTACGGCGAGGAGGGCTCGTACCGGTCGGTCGCCGACATCGTCGACGCGGCGTCGCTCGGCAAGGTGCGGGAGTTCAAGAAGGCCGCGAAGGCCGCAGCCAGCGAAGTAGACTCGCCGGATAATGGATGACCCTCCGTCTGCGACTCCGGGCCTGCGATGAGCGGCGAGATCGTCCTGCTGATCATCGGCCTGCTGCTGATCGTCGGGACCGGATTCTTCGTCGCGAGCGAGTTCACGCTCGTCAACCTCGACCGCGCCGATCTCGAGGCGCGCCAGGAGCGCGGCGAGACGATGCTCGGCCCGACCATCCGGGCGCTCAAGGTCACCTCGACCCACCTGTCGAGCGCGCAGCTCGGCATCACGCTGACGACCCTGCTCACCGGGTTCACCCTCGAGCCGGCGTTCAGCTCGTTCCTGACGCCGCCGCTGACCGCGCTCGGCACTCGCCGAGGACGTGCGTCCCCGTCGTCGCGACGATCGTCGCGGTCGCGATCGCGACGCTGCTGTCGATGATCATCGGCGAGCTGGTGCCGAAGAACTTCGCGCTCGCGCTGCCCCGGCAGGTCTCGAAGATCGTGATCCCGTTCCAGCTCGCGTTCACGGCCGTGTTCCGCCCGTTCGTGCGGCTGCTGAACAGCACCGCCAACGTGATCCTGCGCGCCGATCGGCATCGAGCCGAAGGAGGAGACTCAGCTCGGCCCGCACCGCCGACGAGCTGAAGAGCCTGCTCCGCCGGTCCGCCAGCCAGGGCGCCCTCGACCGCGACACCGCGACGCTGCTTGCGCGCACCCTCGTCTTCTCCGATCACATCGCCGCCGACGTCATGACCCCGCGGCCGCGGGTGGCGAGCATCGGCAAGGCCGAGAGCGCGGAGGCCGTGCTCGAGCTCGCTCGCCGCACCGGCTTCTCGCGCTTTCCCGTCATGGACGACGACATCGACGACATCGTCGGGATCGTGCACGTCAAGCAGGCGGTCGCGGTGCCGCGTGAGCGCCGGGCGGCGGTGCCGGTCTCGGCGCTGCAGTCCGAGGCACTGCGGGTGCCCGAGACGATGAAACTCGACACGCTGCTCGGCGAACTGCGCGGCCGCGGCTACCAGATGGCCGTCGTCGTCGACGAGTACGGCGGCACGGCGGGGGTCGCCACGCTCGAGGATCTCGTCGAGGAGCTCGTCGGCGAGGTCGCCGACGAGCACGACCGGTCGCGCGCCGACGTCGTGCGCAGCCGCAACTGGCTGACCTTCCCGGGCGCGCTGCGTCCCGACGAGCTGCTCGAGCGCGCCGACGTGCTCGTGCCCGAGGAGGGCCCGTACGAGACCGTCGCGGGCTGGATCATGAGCGAGCTCGGCCGCCTCGCCGAGGTCGGGGACACCGTCGAGATCGACGCCGGCGTGTTCCGGGTCGAGCGCATGGACGGACGACGCATCGACCGCATCCGGTTCACCCCCGTCGTCGTCGAGGAGCCCGCCGATGGTTGACTGGGCGGGCATCGCCTGGCTTGGGCGTGCTGCTGCTCGTGAACGCGTTCTTCGTCGGCGCCGAGTTCAGCGTGCATCGCGGCGCGGCGCTCGCAGATCGAGCCGCGCGCCGAGGCCGGGTCGCGCGCGGCGAAGACGGCGCTGTGGGCGATGGAGCACGCGACGCTCATGCTGGCGACCTGCCAGCTGGGCATCACCGTCGCGTCCCTGCTGATCCTGAACGTGTCGCGAACCCGCATCCACCACCTGCTCGAGATCCCGCTCGAGCTGACCCACTGGCCGGAAGAGGTCATCGGCGACGATCGCGTTCATCATCACGCTGATCCTCGTGTCGTTCCTGCACGTCGTGCTCGGCGAGATGGTGCCGAAGAACATCTCGTTCTCGGTGCCCGGATCGCGCCGTGCTGATCCTGGCGACGCCCGCTCGTCGCCATCGCGACGATCTTCCGCCCGATCATCGTCGCGCTGAACGCGATCGGCGAACGGGGTGCTGCGGCTGTTCCGCGTCGAGCCGAAGAACGAGGCGACGAGCGCGTTCACGGTCGAGGAGGTCGCCACGATCGTCGCGACCTCGACCCGCGAGGGCGTGCTGACCGACGTGACCGGCACGCTCTCGAACGCGTTCGAGTTCACCGAGAAGACGGTGCGGGATGTGACGGTCGGCATGAAGGCGCTCGTGACGCTTCCCGAGGACGCGGCCCCGGCCGACGTCGAGCGCGCCGTCACGCAGCACGGGTTCAGTCGCTACGTGCTGGTCGACGAGGACGGCGAGCCGACCGGTTACGTGCACCTCAAGGACGTCATCGACCTCGACGAGGACGAGTACAACGAGCCGGTGCCGCCGAAACGGATCCGTCAGCTGATCTCGGTCTTCCGCGATCAGGACCTGGAGGACGCGCTCGCGACACTGCGCCGATCCGGCAGCCACGTCGCGCGTGTGTTCGACGAGTCGGGCGGCACGAAGGGCGTGCTGTTCCTCGAGGACATCATCGAAGAGCTCGTCGGCGAGGTGCAGGACGCCACCCGGCGGCAGCCGTGACGCTGGCCGATGGCGCCGTCGCCCTGCAGCGTTCGGCCGGCCACCGCATCCTGCTCGGCATCACCGGGCAACCCGGCGCCGGCAAATCGACCATCGCCGAACGCCTCGTCGCCGATCTGGGGAGCGGGCCGTGCTCGTGCCGATGGACGGCTTCCACCTCCCGCAGGCGACGCTCGTACGGCTCGGCAGACGCGACCGGATGGGCGCTCCCGACACGTTCGATGTCGCGTCCGGATACGTCGACCTGCTCGCGCGGCTCCGCACCGGCGCGCCGGCCACCGCCCCCGGCTTCGACCGCGCCGTCGAGGAGCCGGTGGCCGATGCGATCGCGATCCCCGCCGAGATCGACATCGTCGTCACCGAGGGGAACTACCTGCTGACCGACACCGGCGGCTGGGAGCGCGTGCGCACCGCTGCTCGACGCGGTCTGGTACGTCGACCTCGACGACGACCTGCGGCTCGAGCGGCTGATCGCGCGTCACGACGCGTTCGGCAAGTCGCACGAGGCGGCGATGGCGTGGGCGAACGGTCCGGATGCGCGCAACGCCGAGTACATCGCGAGCGACGCGCGACCGGGCCGACCGCTGGGTCTCGGGGACGAGCCGCGGGCGACCGGCGCGCTGACCGCGGACGCCTCAACCGCGGCGCCTCAGCCGCGGGCGACAACCAGGTCAGCTGCGAGCCGTCCTCCTCGATGAGCGGGCCGAGGGCGGAATTGAAGACGGCGCCGTAGTCGGCCGAGATGTGCGCGTCGAAAGCGGCGGCATCCCGGTAGACCTCGTAGACGAACCAGCGCCGCGGCTCGTCGCGCAGCGGTCGACGGCTCGAACACCACGTTGCCGGGCTCCGCGCGCACGCGTGCGGCGAGCTCCGCGACGAGAGCCGGCGACCGCATCCTCGGCGCCGGGCCGAGCGGTGAACTCGGCGTAGAGCGCCACGGTCACGCGGCCGCGGCCCCGGTCATGATCGCGACGGCATCCGTCATCGAATGGCTCTTCGGCGTGATCGTCGCGGCGCACTTGCCGAGCCGCTGGATGTGGATGCGGTCGGCGACCTCGAAGACCTGCGGCATGTTGTGGCTGATCAGGATGACGGGGATGCCTCGGTCGCGCAGGCTCTTGACCAGCTCGATCACCTGCTTCGACTCGCGCACACCGAGCGCGGCGGTCGGCTCGTCGAGGACGACGACCTTCGATCCGAACGCGGCCGCACGCGCGACCGCGACCGCCTGGCGCTGACCGCCGGAGAGGTTCTCGACCGGGACGGTGACGTCCTGCAGGGTCGAGATGCCGAGGCGGGTGAGCTCGTCGCGGGCGCGCTCGCGCATCCCCTTGGTGTCGAGCACGCGGAAGACCGTGCCGAGCACGCCCGGGACGACGCTCCTCGCGGCCGAGGTAGAGGTTGCTCGCGACGTCCAGCGCGGGGGAGACGGCGAGGTTCTGGTAGACGGTCTCGATGCCGGCGTGGCGCGCATCCTGCGGTCGCTTGAACGATGACCGGCTCGACCCTCGAGGAGGATCTCGCCCTCGTCGGGGACCTCCGCGCCGGTCAGGCACTTGATGAGCGTCGACTTGCCGGCGCCGTTGTCGCCGATGATGGCGAGCACCTCGCCGGGGAAGAGCTGGAGGCTCACGCCGTCGAGCCCGACGACGCGGCCGTAGGTCTTGACGAGCGACGCGCGCCTCGAGGATCGGGCGTCGCGGGCCTCGTGTGTCAGGCCGTCACTTGCGCACCTTTCGGATCCACTGGTCGACCGAGACGGCGACGATGATGAGCACGCCGACGGCGAGGGTCTGGTAGAGCACGTCGAGCCCGGCGAGCGAGAGCCCGCTGCGGAAGACGCCGACGATGAGGGCGCCGAGCAGCGTGCCCCACACGACGCCGCGGCCGCCGAAGAGGCTGGTGCCGCCGATCACGACGGCGGTGATCGAGTCGAGGTTGAGGTCGATGCCGGCGTTCGGGCTCGCCGCGTTGGTGCGGCCGATCTGCACCCAGGCGCCGACGGCGAGGATGGCACCTGCCGCGAGATAGACGCTCATGAGCACCCGGTTGACGGAGATGCCGGCGAGGCGCGCGGCCTCCTTGTCGTCGCCGACCGCGTAGACGTGCCGGCCCCAGGCGGTGCGCCCGAGGGAGAACGCGACGATCAGGTAGAGCGCGATCATGATCAGCACGCCGACCGTGATCCGCACGTCGCCGATCGCGATCGGGATGCCGGTGGCCGTCAGCGATCGCGGGCATCTCTGCGCCGCGGATCGTCGCGCCGTTCGAGTAGAGCAGGGTGAGCGCGATGAAGATGTTGAGCGTGCCGAGGGTGACGATGAACGGTGGCAGGCGCAGCCGCGTGACGAGGAATCCGTTCAGGGCCCCGGCCGCGAGCCCGACGATCAGGCCCGAGCAGCAGCGCGAGGACTGCCGGGGACGCCGTTCACGGCGGCGGTCTGCGCGATCACCATCGACGAGAAGATCATCGCCGCGCCGACCGAGAGGTCGATGCCGGCGGTGAGGATGATGAGGGTCTGCGCGAGCGCGAGGGTTCCGACGACCGCGACCTGCTGGGTGATCAGGGAGAGGTTCGCCGGGAACAGGAACCGCGGGTTGATGATCCCGAACACGATGATCGCGATGACGCAGGACGACGGCGGGACTGATCGCGGGGTAGCGGTGCAGGACGTTGCGCAGCCGGCTCAGCGGGGTGCTGCGGTCGAGGAACTCCTCGGCCAGGTCATGGGTGGGGATGTTGCCGGTGAGGGCGCTCACGGTGGGACTCCTGTTGGCTCGGTGTTCGCGCGGACGATGCGTGCCCCGAGGGTGGCACCCGATGCATGGCCGGGCACCACCCTCGGAGGGTCGGGGACTAGCCCCAGCAGATGTCCGCTGCGGCGGCGGTGTCGATCGAGTCGACGCCGTCGGCCGGGGTGTCCGTCACGAGCGCCACGCCGGTGTTGAAGAAGTCGAGACCCTCGGTCACGGCCGGCTTGGTGCCGTCCTTGACGATGTCGACGATCGCCTGAACGCCGAGCTCGGCCATCTTCACCGGGTACTGCTGGCTGGTGGCGTCGATGATGCCGTCGACGACGTTCTGCACGCCGGCGCAGCCGCCGTCGATCGAGACGACCAGGACGTCATCCGGGCCCTTGCCGGCGGCCTGCAGCGCCTGCGAGGCACCGTAGGCGGCGGGCTCGTTGATCGTGTAGACGACGTTGATGTCGGGGTTCTTCGACAGCAGCGTCTCCATCGCGGCGAGGCCGCCGTCTTCGGCGCCGTTGGATGCCTCGTTGCCGACGATCTCGTACTCGCCGCCGGCGCCGCCGGTGTAGCGTGCCGGTCGCCGCCTCGTCGCCGTTGGTGTTCCCGTCGGCGACGTCGATGCCGAGGCCCTCGAGGAAGCCCTGGTCGCGGTTGTAGTCGACCGAGACGATCTTGTCGTCGAAGAGGTCGAGCAGCGCGATGGTGGCCTTCTCGCCGTTCAGCTGGGCGGCGGTCCACTCGCCGATCAGCTGGCCGGCGAGCCGGTTGTCGGTCGCGAAGGTGATGTCGACGGCGTCGGCGGGGTCGGGCGGGGTGTCGAGGGCGATCACGTAGAGTCCGGCGTCGCGAGCCTTCGAGATCGCGTCGAGGACGCCGGGGCCGTTCGGGGTGATCAGGATGCCCTGGTCGCCGCGGGCGATGGCGTCCTCGATGGCCTTGATCTGGGTGTCCTCGTCGCCGTCCTCCTTGCCGGCGGCGAGCGTCAGGCTGACGCCGGCGTCGTCGGCCGCGGCCTCTGGCGCCTTCCTGCATGGCGATGAAGAACGGGTTGGAGTTGGTCTTGACGATGAGGGCGACGCCGATGGTCTCGTCGGCGCCATCCGTGCCGCCGGCGGGGCGCAGCCGGCGAGGCCGGTGGCGGCTGCGGCGAGCACGACGCCGCCGACGATCAGGCGATGGGCGGTGGTGCGGAATGAACTGCGATTCAGCATTGAATCTCCTCTGGAGTGGACGGTCGAAGGACGAGTCACCGCCGTTGACAACGGTGTCATGGTTAGGTCTAGCCGATCGATCCCGATATAGTCAAGTCGATCCATCGCTGACAGTCCCGAGATTGTGACAACGATGTCTGATACCCACCGGCTCCGCCACGAGCGGGGGCGACCCGCGCGACGATGCGCGACGTCGCGGCGCTCGCCGGGGTCGGGATCAAGACCGTGTCGCGCGTCATCAACGACGAACCGAACGTCACGGCGGCGACGATCGCGAAGGTGCGGGCGGCGGCCGAGCGCCTCGACTACCACCCGGATCTCAACGCGGGCAACCTCCGGCGCTCGGATCGCAAGACCCGCACGCTCGGTCTGGTCGTCGGCTCGGTCGCGAACCCGTTCTCGGCGCGATCCACCGCGGGGTCGAGGACACCGCGGCGCGGCGCGGCGTCGCCGTGTTCGCGTCGAGCCTCGACGACGACGTGACGCGCGAAGAGCGGATCGTCACCGAGATGCTGCGCCGCCGGGTCGACGCCCTCATCCTGACGACGGTGCGCAAGAACCAGAGCTCCCTCGTGCCCGAGCAGGCGCGCGGCACCGTCCTGGTCTTCGTCGACCGCGAACCCGCCGGGATCGAAGCGGACATCGTCGTGACGAACAACGCCGAGGCGGCGGCGAGGCGACCGCGCACCTCATCGCGGGCGGGCACCGCAAGCTCGCCTATCTCGGCGACCGGCGCGAACTCTGGACCGCGCAGGAGCGCCGACGTGGATTCCTCGAGCAGCTCGGCGCCGGTCGGCATCCCGACCCGCGACATCCCGATCATCGAGGAACTGCACTCCGAGGACGCCGCCTACGAGGCGCGCTCGGCCCTCCTGCGCGGCCGCGATCGGCCGACCGCGATCTTCGCGAGCCAGAACCTGGTCACGATCGGCGTCCTGCGGGCGCTCCGCGAACTCGACCTGCAGCGCACGATCGCGCTCGTCGGCTTCGACGACATCCCGCTCGGCGACATGCTCGAACCCGGAGTGACCGTCGTCGCGCAGAACCCGTACGAGATGGGCCGCCGCGCCGCCGAGCTCGCCTTCGCGCGGCTCGACGGGCGGCTCGTCGCCGCCGCGCAGGCACGTCATCCCGCAGCCGGCTGATCGTGCGCGGTTCCGGCGAGATCCCGCCGGCGGCGGCGTCGATGACGACCGGCGCGACCACCCCCGCGAGCGTGCTGGTCGTCGGCGAGGCGCTCGTCGACGTGGTCCGCCGCGACGGCGAGCGACGATCGCGCATCCCGGCGGCAGCCCGCTCAACGTCGCCGTCGGGACTGCGGCGCCTCGGGGTGCCCGCGACCCTGCACTCGACGTTCGGCGCCGACCGCTCACGGCGTCGCGATCGCCGAGCACCTCGAGGCGAGCGACGTCGCGGTCACCGCCGTCGACCGTCAGCGACCGCGTGACCTCGGTCGCGCTCGCGACCATCGACGCCGACGGTGCTGCGACCTATTCGTTCTCGATCGACTGGGACCCCGCGGCACTCGAGGTGCCCGACGGGACGTTCGACGCCGTGCACACGGGCTCGATCGGCGCCGCGCTCGAGCCCGGCGCGACGATGGTCGAGCAGCTGCTCGACGCGACCTGCGACCCGACGACGACGATCAGCTTCGACCCGAACGTGCGCCCGCAGCTCATGGGATCCGCCGCCGACGCACTCCCGCGGGTCGAACGGCTGGTCGCGCTCGCCGACGTCGTGAAGGCGAGCGACGAGGACATCGCCTGGCTGTACCCGGATGCGACGGTCGCCGAGGTCCTGGAACGCTGGCTCGCGCTCGGGCCCCGCCCTCGTCGTCGTGACGCGCGGCGCCGACGGCGCCGACGCCCTCGCCGCGAGCGGCGCGTGCACGTGACCGCCCCGACGACCGAGGTGGCCGACACCATCGGCGCCGGCGACTCGTTCATGGCCGGCCTGCTGGCCGCTCTCAGCGATCGCGGCTGTTCGGCGGCTCACAGCGCGCAGCGCTGCGCGCCATCGGCACTGCCGGGCTGTCCGCCGTCACCTTGTTCGCGGCCCGCTGCGCCGCGATCACGGTGTCGCGCCCCGGCGCCGATCCGCCGACCCGCGCGGAGGTCGCCGCCACCTTCCGATGAGCGAGCCCGGTCGGGAAGGCGCGCAGGCCGTCGACCCCGGTGAAGTGGTGCCCGGTCGCACCAGGGGCGACCGCGGCATGCACGTTCGGAGCCGGCAGTACGGCGACGGCGCAACGGGTCGCCGAAGTCGAGTTCGCGTTCGAGCGGATCGCGAGGTGCGTACCGCCGGCGTGCAGTTCGTCGAGCAACGCGACCGTTCCCGGCTCGACGCTGATCCAGCTGCGTGCAGAATCGGTCCCCGCCGCCCGCACGATGGCTTGCTGGTCATCCTCGCTCTGCGAACGTGAGATCACCTCGCCGTAGTCGAAGACGATGACGCGGCCGGGGATGCTGATGAAGCAGTGCTGATGTTCACCTGCCGAGCCTAGGCTGACGGCATGAGCGCATCCGGCGGGAGACGAGTTCGGATCGCGACGACGCCCGCGACTGGATCGCCGTGCCGTCACCGGATGACGACAAGTACTCCCGCGGCGTGCGTCGGCTTCGTGACCGGGTCGGCCCGTTATCCCGGCGCCGCCGTCCTCGGCGTGGAGGCCGCGCTGCACACCGGCGTCGGAATGGTCCGCTACCTGGGCCCCGGCCGGCCGACGCGCCTCGTGCTCTCGCAGCGGCCCGAGGCGGTCACGACGGACGGCCGAGTCCAGGCCTGGGTGCTCGGGTCCGGGCAGGACGCCGCCGAACGCGACGATGTGACGGGCGTGCAGCTCGATGCGGCCCTCGCGCAGGACGTTCCGGTGGTGATCGACAGCGGCGCCCTCGACCTGGCGCCCCAGGCGACCGGACCCGCCGTGCTCACGCCGCACGCCGGAGAGCTCGCGAGACTGCTCGGCGTCGATCGCACCGAGGTCACCGCGGATCCTGCCGGCAGCGCGACGCGGGCTGCCGACGAGCTCGGCGCCACCGTGCTGCTCAAGGGCCACACGTCACACATCGCGACGCCCGGCGGGTCGCTTCTGCGGGTGACGGCGCCGACCACCTGGCTCGCGACCGCGGGCAGCGGCGACGCGCTCGCCGGCATCCTGGGCGCCCTCGTGGCGACGCACGCACGCGCCGATCGCCGACGATCCGACCGCTCTTGGCCGCCTCGCCGCGACCGCCTGCGTGCTGCACGGCGCCGCGGCGGAGCGCGCATCCGGGGGCGGCCCGTTCACGGTGCTCGCCCTCTGCGCCGAGCTGCCCGCCGTCGTCGCGTCGCTGGTCAGCCCGCGGTAGGCCCGAGCCGCGCCAGGAACTCGCGCGTGCGCGCCTCCCGCGGCGCCCCGAACAGCTCGGCCGGCGTGCCCTGCTCGACGATGCGCCCGCCGTCGAGGAACAGCACCCGATGGGCGACGTCGCGCGCGAACGCCATCTCGTGCGTCGCCATGAGGATGGTCGTGCCCTCGCGGCCCAGCTCGCGCACGAGCTCGAGGACCTCGCCGACGAGCTCGGGGTCGAGGGCGCTGGTGATCTCGTCGAGCAGCAGCACCTCGGGATCGGTCGCGATCGCTCGCACGATGGCGGCACGCTGCTGCTGGCCGCCCGACAGGCGATCGGGATGCGAGCGCGCGTGCTCCGCGAGGCCGATGCGGTCCAGCAGCGCGAGCCCGCGTTCGTCGGCGGCGGCCCGCGACATCCCGTGCACCCGCGCGGAGCGCGATCGTCACGTTGTCGAGCACCGTGAGGTGCGGGAACAGGTTGTAGTGCTGGAAGACGACGCCGAAGCGGGCGCGCACGGCGTCGAGCTTGACCCGCGGATCGCTGATGTCCTCGTCGCCGAGGCAGGATCTGCCCGTCGTCGATCCGCTCGAGCAGGTTGAGGCAGCGCAGCAGGGTGGACTTGCCCGATCCCGATGACCCGATGAGCGCGACGACCTCGTGCGCCTCGAGGGAGAGCGAGACGCCGTCGAGCACGACGTGGTCGCCGAACGCCTTGACGAGACCGTCGGCCCGCAGGACCGCGGTCACGCCAGCTCCCCGATCTGCTCGCGCCGACGCAGCCGGGCGCTCAGCCAGTCGGTCAGGCGGATCATCGGCAGCGCGAGCAGCACGAACAGCAGCCCGGCGACGACGTACGGGGTGTAGGTGAAGGTGTGGGCGACCTCGATCTGGGCGGCCCGCACCGCATCCACCGCTCCCAGGACCGAGATCAGCCCGACGTCCTTCTGCATCGCGACGAAGTCGTTCATCAGCGCGGGCGTCACCTTGCGCAACGCCTGCGGCAGCACGACCAGCCGCAGTGTCTTGCCGTAGCTGAGGCCGAGCGCACGCGCCGCCAGCCGCTGCGACGGGTGCACGGCCTCGATGCCGGCGCGCCACACCTCGGAGACGTAGGCCGAGTAGGTCAGCACCAGCGCGATCGTGCCGAGCACCTCGGCCGGGATGCGGGTGTCGCTGAATCGCAGCGCCGGGATCCCGTAACCGATCAGGTAGAGCACGATGATGAGCGGCATTCCGCGGAACAGGTCGGTGTACCCGGCCGCGAGCGCCCGCAGCGGGAAGAACACCGGGCCGCGCAGGGTGCGGATCGCGGCGATCGCGAGCGACAGGCACGAGCACGCACGACCGCGGCGACCAGCAGCACGCGGATGTTGAGCAGGAACCCTTCCGCGACCCGCGGCAGCGAGGCGAGGGCGACCTCGGGACTGAAGAAGGTCTGCTGCACCACCGGCCAGCCCGGGCGTGCTGGTGATCGCGATCCAGAGCACGACCGCGAACACCACGGTGCTGGCGGCGCCGATCAGCACCGACCGCACGCTCTGCTGACGACGGAAGGCCCGGCGCCCGAGCTCGAGTGAGCTGGGTGCCGGGCCCTCCGTGGTCATGCAGTCGAAACTAGCGCGCTACTGCAGGACAGGAGCGTCCGCGGCCTCGGCAAGCCACTCGTCGGCGATCGCCTGCAGCGTGCCGTCGTCGCGGAGCGCGTCGACGGCGGCCGTGACCTCCGCGGTGAGCGGGCTGTCCTTCGCGAGCACCAGGCCGAACTCGTCGCCGCTCTTGCCGTCGGGCTTGGGCAGCTGGCCGATGATCAGGCCGCCGGTCAGCTCGACGCCGGTGAGGTAGAACGCGGTCGGCAGGTCGACGACGATCGCGTCGACCTGGCCCGACTCGAGGGCGAGCTTGGCGTCGTCGTTGGTGTTGAACACCTGCGCGCCGGCGGTCGGCTGGATCTGCTGCCTCGATCGCGTCGAGGCTCGTCGTGCCGACCTGGGCGCCGATCAGCAGAGCCCTGGAGGTCGGCGATCGACGTTGCTCCGGCTGCGGGCGACGCCTCGGTCGTGATGACCACCTGCGTCGTCTCGTAGTACGGCGAGCTGAAGTCGACGGCCTCTGCGCGCTCCTCGGTGATCGAGAACTGCTGCAGGTTGAAGTCGAAGTCCTTCGGGCCGGGCGCGATGGCCTCGTCGAAGGTGGTGCGGACCCAGACGACGTCGTCGGCCGCGAAGCCGAGCTGCTCGGCGACCGCGTAGGCGATGGCGGCCTCGAAGCCCTCGCCCGACTCGGGCGCGTCGTCGATGACCCACGGGTAGTAGGCGGGCTCGCCGGTGCCGATGGTGAGCTTGCCGTCGGTGACGTAGCCGGAACCGGCGTCCGTGCCGGGGCTGTCGGTGCCGGGCTGGCAGCCGGTGAGCGCGACCGCGAGGGCGGCTGCGCCGGCCAGCGGCGGCGATGAGCGGTCGGCGGGGAGATGCGTGCCATGGGGAACTCCTCTGGGGCAGAAGGTCGGATGCTGTGGCCCCATTCTGGCGCGCCCGGCCGCCCGTCGGCGAACGGTTGCGATTCGTGACGCCGTTACGCTGGAAACATGACGGATGCCGTGCCGCGTTCGGACCGCATCCGTGCGATCCTCGGCGACCTGACGCGCCATCCGGTCGTGCTCTGGGCGGGCCTTCGTCGTCGTGCATTTCGTGCTCGGCATGCTCGGGTTGTACGGTCCCGGCCTGCCGCTCGGCGACGTCACGCTGGTCTACCGGTTCTGGGTCGAGAACGGCCTCAACGCCGACATCTGGGTCGGGCATCGACACGGCCTGGGTGTACCCGATCCTGGCGATCGTGCCGATGCTCGTCGCCTATCTCTTCGGCCCCGACCTCTATGCGAGCACCTGGCTGAGCTTCGTGATGGTCGTGGATGCGGCCGCCTTCGCGGTGCTCATCGGCTTCGGCCGCGATCCTCGGGTCGCGCGGGTCGGGTGGTGGTGGCTGGCCTTCCTGCTGCTGCTCGGGCCGGTGGCGCTCGGCCGCATCGACTCGATCACGGTTCCGATCGCGATCGTCGGGATGCTCCTGCTCGTCGCCGCCCCGCGGCTGGCGGCCGTGCTGCTCACCGTCGCCACCTGGATCAAGGTCTGGCCGGCCGCACTCATCGCCGCCGATCGTCGTCGCGGTGCGCGAGCGCTGGACGATCGCCGTCACCGCGCTCATCGCCTCGGCCGGCATCGCGATCGTGGCGCTGTTGCTCGGCGCAGGCGACAACCTGCTGAGCTTCATCACCCAGCAGACCGGACGCGGCCTGCAGGTCGAGTCGCCGATCGGGACGTTCTGGATGTGGGACGCCTACGCGACGTCGGGCACGCGCAGCCTCGTCTACTACGACCAGGCGATCCTGACCTACCAGGTCGTCGGGCCCGGGATCGGTCGTCGCCGCCAACGTCATGACGCCGCTGCTCGCGGTCGTCACCGCCGTCCTGCTGCTGCTCGGCGTGTTCGCGGTGCGCCGCGGCGTGCCGTCCGCCGACCTGCTGCCGCCGCTCACGCTCGCGATCACGACCGCGCTCATCCTGTTCAACAAGGTCGGGTCGCCGCAGTTCGTCACCTGGCTGGCGGTGCCGATCGTGTTCGGGCTGACGGTGTCGCTGACCGGGCGCGGGCCGTCGTTCCGCGTGCCGGTCGTGCTCTCGCTCGTGATCGCCGGGCTCACCCAGGCGATCTACCCGTACCTGTACTCGCAGCTGCTCTCGGCCAGCCCGACTTCACGCTGCTGCTCGTTCTGTCGGCGCGCAACGTGCTCTACGTCGTGCTGTTCCTCTGGGCGGTCGCGGCGGTCGTCGAGGCGCATCGCGCCCCGATCCGGAGCACGTCCCGTGACGGCGCTCACGCCCGCGCGCACCCGGCTCGCGCTGCTCGCCCTCGCGCTCGGCGGCTTCGGCATCGGGGCGACCGAGTTCGTCGCGATGGGGCTGCTGCCCGACATCGCGCGCGACCTGCTTGCCCGCGCAGTACGCGGCATCACCCGAGGACGCGCTCGCTCAGACCGGCGCGATGATCGCGGCCTACGCCGCCGGCGTCGTCGTCGGCGCGCCGACGATCGCGGCGCTCGCCGCGCGATTCCCGCGGCGCGGGCTGCTCGTCGCGCTGGCCGCCGCGTTCACGGTCGGCACCGTCGCCTCCGCGCTCGCCCCGACGTTCGAGCTCGTCGTCGTCGCACGCTTCGTCGCCGCGCTTCCCGCACGGCGCGTACTTCGGCGTCGCCGCCCTGGTCGCGGCGAGCCTGATGGGCCCGGGCAATCGCGGGCGCGGGGTCGCCTTCGTGCTCTCGGGACTGACCATCGCCAACGTCATCGGCGTCCCGCTGATCACGCTGCTCGGCCAGAACGCGGGCTGGCGGATCGCCTACCTCGCGGTCGCGGCGATCTTCGCGGCGACGCTCGTCGCCATCCTGATCTTCGTACCCGCGCAACCCGGCGACCCGGCGGCCACGTTCCGGCGCGAGCTGAAGGTGTTCCGCCGGATCGGCGTGTGGTTCGCGCTGTCTGACCGGCGCGATCGGCTTCGGCGGCTTCTTCGCCGTCTACACCTACATCGCGCCGCTCGCGACCGAGGTCACCGGGCTCCCGGCCTCGTTCGTGCCGTTCGCGCTCGTGGCGGCCGGCATCGGCATGACGATCGGCAACCTGATCGGCGGCCGCCTCGCCGACAGCGGCGCCGTCGCGCGCCATCTTCGTCTGCTTCGCGGCGTTCGCGCTGTCGCTGCTGATCCTGGCCGTCAGCGCGTCGAACCCGATCGGGCTGTTCGGGGGCGTTCTGCTGGTCGGCGCCTCGGCGGCGGCGCTCAGCCCCGTCATCCAGACCCGGCTGATGGATGTCGCGGGCGACTCCCAGACGCTCGCCGCCGCCGTCAACCACTCGTCGCTCAACATCGGCAACACCCTCGGCGCGTTCCTCGGCGGCGTCGTCATCGCCGCCGGGTTCGGCTACGTCGCGCCGACCTGGGTCGGGCTCGCGCTGTGCGTGCCCGGCGTCGCGTTCGCGATCGCGGGCGCGCTGGTCGAGCAAGTACGCGCTCACCGAGACCGGCTCGCTGAAGACGCGGCCGCCGATCGACCCGACCTAGCGCAGCCCTAGAAGCTGCCGCTCGGCGCATCCTGGATCAGGATGCCGTCCTGGATCGCGCGCTTGCGCAGCGCCACCTTGGTGCCGACGTCGATGCCCGCGACCCGGTACTTCTCGCGGATGCGCTTGAGGTAGCTCTTCGCGGTCTCCTCGGAGATGCCGAGCTCGTAGGCGACGCGACTTCACCGGCTCGCCGCCGCCGTAGAGCGCCATGACGCGGCGCTCCTGGGCGCTGAGCTTGGGTGCCCCGCCGATGTCGCCGGCGTTCAGCGCCAGGTCGAGCTCGGCGGAGATGAAGCTCTCGCCCTGCGCGGCCGCGCGGATCGCCTCGACGATCATCTCCGGCGTCCTCGCTCTTCACCAGGTAGCCGAGCGCGCCGGCGGCGAGTGCCTCGCGCACGACGTTCGGCTCCGAGTAGGTGCTCATCAGCACGACCTTGACGCCGGTGGTCTTGAGCGTCGAGATCTTGAGCGAGATCGGGATGTTGTCCTTGAGGTCGAGGTCGAGCAGCACGACGTCGACCGGGAACTCGGGGTGGTGAGCAGCTCGGGCCAGGTGCTGACGGCGGCGACCATGTCGATGTCGTCCGCGGCGTTGCGGATCCACTCGGTGAGGGCGCCGAGCAGCATCTTGTGGTCATCGACGAGAGCGAGTCGGATGGGGTTGGCCATCGGTCGTTCTCCTTCCGGTTCGGTCTGTCAGGTGCCGGTCATTGGTCGGCCGGGTTGTCGACGAGGCACTCGATGTCGACGCGGAGACTGGAATCCTGGGTGGAGTCAGAGTATCGCCCGACCCGCCCGATGGCGTCCCAGATCGTCGGGTCGACACGATTACGCGGCACACCCGGTCGTGGTGATCGTGATCGGGATCAGCGAGCTTGTGGTCGGGCAGTCGGCGCGTTCCCGGCGGTCGACCGGACCGATCTGCAGCGTTGACGGTGGTCGCCGGATTGGCCTTCGTGGTGTCGCTCACCAGCAGCCACGCGGTCGACAGCAGACCGTCGCGCTGCGAGGGATCGAGCAGGCCGGCGAGGCTCGACTTGTCGACGAGCGTGACCGACTTGCCGAGCAGCTCCGACTCGCTGACCGCGTGGTACAGCCAGGTCTCGCGGCGGCCCTCGATGAGGTGCAGGCGCAGTTCGGTGGCGAGGGATGCCGCGACCGAGGCCATCTTCGGGGCGAGCGGCAGCGGGGTCTTCTTGGTCGCGATCGAGTCGAGCAGCTCCTCGGCGGCGAGGTCGAGCCGGGCGAGCTCCTCGGAGGCGAGCATGCCGACCGCGAAGCGCGGAGCCGACACGGTGCTCTGGGTCAGCACGCGGTCGAGCTCGACCTGCACCATGCGCCGGAACGCCTCGACGATGACGACGCCGATGACCGCGGGCAGCACGGCGAAGGCGATGGCGGTGAGCTGCGGCGCGATCCACTCGCCGTCGAGCACGCCGCCGACGGGCGCGTCGAGGAACATCGCGATCGGCGAGCCCGGCGGCCAGCACGCCGGCCGCGGTGAGGATCTCGATCGGGCCGCGCACGGTGACCACGACCAGCAGCGTCATGCCGGCCGCGAGGGCGGCGGTCGCGTACCGGCCGATGCTGTGCAGATCCCAGACCGCGATGATGTCGAGCGCGACCGAGACGGCGAGGCCGGTGAGGAACAGCGCGAAGACCCAGTCGGGCAGGCGGTCGTTGATGACGCGCGCGGCGATGATCGCGCCGATGAGCACCGCGACGAGCACGATCCAGGCGGCGAGGGCGGCGATCGGCTTCGGGTAGAGTCGCTGCCCCAGAGGGCGATGAACCAGCTGAAGCCGTAGATGGCGCGCAGCCCGACCACGATCGCGGCTCCGAGGCCGAGGAACGCGACACCGAGGCTCGCCCGGTGCGCGCTGTTCGCGACCCGGCCCGAGCGGCGCGGCTGCTTGACCCTCTGGCGTCCGCCGGTGATGACGACGCCGAGGGTGTTCTCCTCCGGGGCCGAGAACGTCACTGCGGCGCCTCCGTCATCGGGGCACCTCGAGCACGACGGTGGTGCCCGATCCAGGCGCCGAGAACAGCCGCGCGTTGCCGCCGACGTCGCGCAGACGTGCCACGACCGACTCGGTGAACCCGAGCTTGGCGTCGTCGATGTTGTCGATGTCGAAGCCGACGCCCGAGTCGGTGACCAGCGCGCGGACGATCGTCTCGTCCTCGGTGATCGTCACGTGGGCCTCGGTGACGCCGGAGTGCCGGCGGACGTTCTCGAGGCACTCGGCGAGCGCGAGCAGGAACGCGTCGAGCACCTCGCTCGGCAGCAGCACCTGCCCGGTGCCGTGCCAGCTCACCTGGAGGCCCATCCGGCTGAAGCGCTGCTGCACCGATTCGAGCGTCGTGCCGAGCACGGTCTCGTCCATGACCGGAAGCGGAGAGGTCGCCGTCGAGACGAACGGCTCGCCCTCGGCGGGCGGCGTCGGATTCGAGCCGAGTCGCAGCTGCCGCAGCAGCCGGGCGTCGTCGCCGGCCTGCTCGCGCAGCGCCTCCGGCTTCACGCCGACGCCGGAGTGCGCGAGCAGGGTCAGCGTCGCCAGCACGGTGTCGTGCAGCAGGCGGGCCGACTGCCGGCGCTGCGCCTCGAGCTCGCTCGCCTGGCGTTCGGCGCGGTGGGCTCGGCCGATGCTCGCGATGCGTTTCTCGACCTGCGGGACGCCGACGCTGATCCAGATCGCGATCGCGGTGGGCAGCAGCCAGCCGAGCACGACGACTCCGCCGGTGCGCAGCATGTGCGGGAGGTCCGCGGTGACCAGCACCGATCCGCCGGCGATGACGGCGAACGCGGCGACGAGCAGCACGATCCGGGGGCCGCTCGAGGTGAGGACGATCGCGACCGCCGAGATCGAGGCGGCGGCGAGTTCGACGATCGCGGAGTACCCGGCTTCGGCGGACGGGCCGCGCCCGACGAACCGGAAGACCCCGATGATCGCGGCGCCGCTCACCACGGCCAGGAGCACCCAGAGCAGCGAGCGGCTCATGCCGATGCGGATCTGGGCGACGACCAGCAGAGCGAACAGCGGAAGCGAGATGAGCACGGCCAGCGGGTCGACCGCGCCGGGCAGCACGCCGCAGATCAGGGCGACGGCCGTGAAGCTGAGACCGTAGATGCGTGCCGCCCGCTGGAGCAGCCGCTCGCGCTCTTTGGTGATCAGGTCCATGACGAGGCCATGCTGACACAGGCTGTGACACGAACGGGGGGTGCCACGCGGAGCGGGCATAGCCCCGGAGACCGCGTAGTGTCGAGGGCAGAGGGGCGTGCCCGCGAGGGCCGCGCCACACATCCCACGCGATCGCGGTGGCCTAGCATCAGCGGTCGCACTCGGGGGGATTGCCGGGGAGTTGCCGAGAGGCGGCTCCCCGGCCCTGTCTTCAGGCCGCGCTGCGTCGATGTCAGCGGCACAGGCGCGCGGCATCGCGGCCTACAGGCCGCAGTAGCTCGCAGTAGAACGCGTACATCTGCACGCGCAGCTCGTCGCTCGCCGCGAGCACCAAGCGGCCGGTCGACCCGTCGGGCGCCGTCACGTACAGCGGCATCCGGGTGCCGATCTTGTCTTCGGCGAGTGCGTGCGCGTCGCAGCGGTTCGGCACGATCGGGATGCGGACCTCGGCTGGCCCGTCCTCGTCGATCGCGACGCCGAGGGCGAGCTCCGGTACGCCGATCCCGTCGGCGCCCGCCGGGTTCAGCAGCGTCGTGCTGTGGATCGAGTCGAGCGTGACCGTGCCGTCGGCGCCCGGTGGGCTCGACCGAGATCAGGAGCTCGGCGGGCGCGGGCAGCTGAGCCGGCGCGTCGAGCGAGATCGCGGTCAGGGTCGCGACCTCGTCGACGCCGACGATCAGGCAGGCGGCGTCGTGCAGCAGGTCGAGCATGTGGAACGGGTCGTCCGGAGTCACCGACGAGGTGCCCGATCGCTCACCGATCGTCCAGCCGAACACGGCCGTGAGCTCGGGCTCGACGCCGGAGCAGTCGGCCTCGGCCGGGATGTCGACGCGCAGGTCGACGGCGTATCCGGGCTTCACCGTCGCCGTGCGATCCGGTCCCCAGACGAAGTCGTCGGCGAAGAAGCTCGATCGCAGCTCGGCGCCGGTGAGCGTGAGCGGCTCGTCGCCGTCGTTGTGCACCTGGATGGCGATGCGGTTCTTCGGCACGTCGGGACGCGGCTGGTACACCGAGACGCGCACGCCGTCGGGTGCATCGACGAGCGAGTCTCCGGCCTCGCGGTGCGCACCCGGTGAGCGCCGCACCCGCCAGCGCGAGGGTCGCGAGCACGGCGAGCAGGCGACGCGAGGTCATATCAGTGTTCTAGCAGCCGCCGCAGATGCGCGCCGACCAGCGCGTCCTCGATGAGGAACGCGTCGTGCCCGAACGGCGACTCGATCACGACCGGCACGTCGCCGTCGATGTTGCCGGGGAGGTGCCGGGCGATGATCTGCTGACCCGCGACCGGGAAGAGCCGGTCGCTGTCGATGCCGAGCACGAGCGCGCGCGCGGTGGCCCGCGCGAGGGCGGCGACCGTGCCCCCGCGATCGCGGCCGATGTCGTGGGAGTTCATCGCATCCACCAGCACCAGGTAGCTGTTGGCGTCGAAGCGGCGCGTGAACTTGTTGCCGTGGAAGCCGAGGTAGCTCTCGACCGCGAACACGCCGCCGTCGCCGAGCGGGCTGAGGCCGCTCTGCCAGCTGCGCTCGAACCGGTCGTTCAGCTCGGTCGGGGAGCGGTAGTTCAGCAGCGCCATGCGGCGGGCGAGGGCGAGGCCGCGGTGCGGGCCGGCGCCGTCGGCGGCGTCGTAGTAGTCGCCGCCGGCGAACGCCGGGATCGAACCGGATCGCCTCGCTCTGCACCGAGTTGAGCGCGATCTGGTCGGCGCTCGACAGCGGGCGGGGCGGCGAGCACCGCGACCCGCTCGACCCGCTCGGGCTCGCCGACCGCCCACTCGAGCGCCTGCATCCCGCCCATCGAGCCGCCGACGACAGCGGCCCAGCGGGTCACGCCGATCGCGTCGGAGAACGCGCGCTGCGCCGTCGACCTGGTCGCGGATGCGTGAGGTACGGGAAGCGCGAGCCCCACTCGGCGCCGTCCGGGGCGAGCGATGCCGGGCCGGTCGAGCCCTGGCAGCCGCCGAGCATGTTCGGGGCGACGACGAACCAGTCGGCGGGGTCGAGCGGCTTGCCCGGGCCGACCAGTCCCGACCACCAGCCGGCCGTCGGATGGCCCGGCTTCGCCGGGCCGACCACGTGGCTGTCGCCGGTGAGGGCGTGCAGCACCAGCATCGCGTTGCTGGCGTCGGCGTTGAGCTCGCCCCAGGTCTCGTAGGCGATCGTCACGCCGGGAAGGGTCTGCGCCGCGCTCGAGCGTGAGGTCGCCGATCGGCACGAACCGCCGGTCGCCCGGATCGTCGCCGGCGCGCCATGCTCCGGATGCCGGGGGCGCGGCGGAGAGGGCTCGGCGGTTGGACTCCGTGACGAACGCGGAGGGAACCGCGTCCTCGGGAGTCTGCCAGTCCATCGCGCCATTCTCCCGCGTGCGCCGTGTTACGCGACGAGCGGCGCTCGATTCGACGCCGGGCCCTCGCGCGGCGGGCTACGCCGAGGCGGCTGCCGAGCGACCTTGCGCGCCGCGGCGAAGCCGGTCTCGAGGTCGGCCATCAGGTCGTCGATGTTCTCGAGCCCGACCGACAGGCGCACCAGGCCGGGCGTGACGCCCGTGGTGAGCTGCTGCTCGGGGGTGAGCTGCGAGTGCGTCGTCGACGCCGGGTGGATGATCAGGCTGCGCACGTCGCCGATGTTGGCCAGGTGGCTGAACAGCTCGACGCTCTCGACCAGGGCGCGCCCGGCATCCACCCCGCCCTTGAGCTCGAACGACACGACCGCGCCGACGCCCTTGGGGGCGTACTTGTTGGCGGCCGCGTACCACGGGCTCGACGGCAGGCCGGCGTAGTTGACCGAGGCGACGTCGTCGTGGTTCTCGAGCCACTCGGCGATCTCCTGGGTGTTCTGCGACGTGACGCTCGATGCGCAGGCTCAGCGTCTCGATGCCCTGGATGAGCGCGAACGCGCTGTCGGGCGAGAGGGCGGCGCCGGTGTCGCGCAGCAGCTGCACGCGGATCTTGATGACGTAGGCGATCGCGTCGCCGAGCACCGTCGTGTAGCTGGCGCCGTTGTACGACGGGTCGGGCTCGGTGAGTCCGGGGAACTTGTCGACGTGCTTCGACCACGCGAACTTGCCGCCGTCGACGATGACGCCGGCGATGACCGTGCCGTGGCCGCCGAGGAACTTGGTGGCGGAGTGCACGACGACGTCGGCACCGAACTCGAACGGGCGGATCAGGTACGGCGTCGCGATCGTGTTGTCGACGATCAGCGGCAGGTCGTTGTCGTGGGCGATGCCGGCGACCAGCTCGATGTCGAGGATGTTGATGCGCGGGTTGCCGATCGTCTCGGCGAAGAACAGCTTGGTGTTCGGGCGGACCGCGGCCTTCCACTCCTCGGCGTCGTCCTGGTTCTCGACGAAGGTGACCTCGATGCCGAGCTTCGCGAGCGTGTACTTGAAGAGGTTGTAGGTGCCGCCGTAGATCGAGCGACGACGAGACGATGTGGTCGCCCGCGCTGGCGATGTTCAGCACCGCGTAGGTGATCGCCGACGAGCCGGATGCGACGGCGAGCGCCGCGGTGCCGCCCTCGAGCGCGGCGACGCGCTGCTCGACGACGTCGGTCGTCGGGTTCATGAGGCGCGTGTAGATGTTGCCGAACTCGGCCAGCGCGAACAGGTTCTTGGCGTGGTCGGAGTTGTTGAAGACGTACGAGGTCGTCTTGTAGATCGGGGTGGCGCGGGCGTTGGTCACCGGGTCGGGCTTCGCGCCGGCGTGGATCTGCTGGGTCTCGAACTTCCAGTCCGACATGGTGTGCTCCTTGGGGTGGTGGGTTCGTGGTCTGAGGGCGACAGTAGGCGCGGCCGCGGCGATGTCGAAAGCGCCCGAAATCCGGGGTAATACGCCGCGACGCGAGCGCCTAGTCGCGGCGCGAACCCGTCGGGTCGACGCGGGACTCGCCGCGCGGCGCCGGGCGGGGCTCGCGGCCCGAACGTGCGCGGCCGTGGCGTCGCGACGCGTGAACAGCCAGTCGGGCTTCGGCTCGATGAGCGGCCGGAAGATCCTGCGCACGAGCGGGCTCGAGCAGCGCGATCGCGATCGCGATCGACGCGAACACCATCGTGAGCAGCCAGACCGCCGACGAGTGGTCGTCCTTGAGCACGCCGGACTCGCGGATCGGGTACAGCACGAACGAGTGCAGCAGGTACACGTACATCGTCGCCTGGCCGAACACGGTGAAGATCGTGTGTGCGGCGCGGGATGAGCGCGTAGAACGCCGCGCTCAGCACCACCGCGAGCACGATCAGCCCGAGCCGCAGCAGCCCGGCCCACCACACCGGCTCGCCGAGCCGCTGGTACGAGTCGTCGTAGAAGAACCAGCCCTGAGGTCGAACTCGCGGAACGCCAGCGATGTTCGATCAGCACGACCGTCGAGCCAGCGCGCCGAACACCGCGACGCGCGACGGCGCGCACCAGCCAGACCTGCCAGCCGCAGCCGCCGCCACCAGTCGACGACCTTCCACTGCCGCAGGTACCAGCCGAGCAGGAAGAACGGCAGGATGCCGATGGCCCGCGACAGCGAGAACGTCGAGTCGACGTTGGAGAAGTACCCGACCCCGATCGAGGCGAGCACCGCCCAGAGCAGCGGCCAGCGCAGCATCGCGAGGTACGGCAGCGCGACCCGGAAGATCGCCAGCGCGAGCAGGAACCACAGCGTCCAGTGCGGCTCGGTGAGGTTGAGGCTCTCGCTCGCCCTCGACGAAGTACTGCACCGCCGCTCCAGATGGTCTGCATGATCAGGTACGGCAGCAGGATGTCGGTGATGATCTTGCGCATCCGCCGCGTCCCCGGCGGCGTGGCCTTCGAGAAGTAGCCGCTGATGATCGCGAACGCCGGCATGTGGAACGCGTAGATGAACAGGTAGAGGCTCAGCGCGTTGTTCGAGTCGCTGGTCTGCCGCTGGATCGCGTGGCCGATGACGACGAGCACGATCGTGCCGAAGCGGGCGTTGTCCCAGAACGGGATGCGGACGCGCGGCTTGAGAGCGGGGCCGCGCTGGTCGACCGAGCCGCCCGGTCTCGATCGAGGCGGTCGCGGTCGGGATCGCGCCCGACCTCGGTTCGCGCCGTCGCGCTTTCGATTCGACGCAGCCATCGCCCGCCAGCCTAGGAGGGAATACTGGGGGCATGGCGAAACGCGTGGTCGTGACGGGGGCGAGTTCGGGGATCGGGCGAGGCGACGGCGAGGCTGTTCCGCGCGCGCGGCTGGGATGTGGTGGGCGTCGCCCGCCGCGCCGACCGTCTCGAGGCGCTCGCCGCCGAGCACGGCATCCAGCCCATCGTCGCCGACGTGACCGATCAGGCCGACGTCGACCGGGTGCGCGACGAGCTCGCGGCGGGCGGACCGGTGCACGCGCTCGATCAACAACGCGGGCGGCGCGTTCGGGTCGGCGACCGTCGAGCACAGCGATCCCGAGGACTGGCGCGCGATGTTCGACGTGAACGTGCTCGGCACGAAGCGGATGATCTCGGCGCTGCTGCCGCTGCTGCGCGACGGCGCGCGCGATGCCGGCCACGCCGACATCCTGAGCATCACGTCGGTCGCGGCGCACGAGGTCTACGAGAACGGCGGCGGCTACAACGCCGCCAAGTTCGCCGAGCACGCGCTGATGCGCGGTGCTGCGGCTCGAGCTCGCCGGGGAGCCGATCCGGGTGCATCGAGGTCGCGCCCGGCATGGTGAAGACCGAGGGGTTCGCGATCACGCGGTTCCGCGGCGACCAGGCGAAGGCCGACGCGGTCTACGCCGGGGTCGTCGAGCCGCTCGTCGCCGAGGACATCGCCGAGACGATCGTGCACGCGGTCGAGCTGCCCGGCCACGTGAACCTCGACCTCGTGACGGTGCGCCCGGTCGCGCAGGCCGCCGCGTTCAAGGTGATCCGCGAGCCGCTGAAGCCGAAGGACTGAGCTAGCGCGGAGCCGGCTCCTTCGATCGGGTGCGTCCGGCTCGGCGATCGGCAGCTCGGCCTCGACGTCGGCGAACGCGAGCTTCGGCACGAAGAACAGCAGCGACCGCGCAGACCAGCGCCGTGACCCCGCAGATGACCCAGGTGGTGATGTAGCCGGCGTAGCTGGCGACCGCGCCGACGCCGGCGACCGCGCCGGTCGCGAGCACGACGCCGAACACCGCCGAGGCGAACGAGCCGCCGATCGTCTTCGTGGTGTTCGTGAGGCCGGTCGCGACGCCGGTCTGCCCCTTCGGCGCGGCGGCCGCCGCTGCCGCGGGGAGCGCCGCGACGAGCGCGCCGGAGCCGATGCCGGCGATCACCATGTTCATGACGACCTGCCACACCTCGAGATGGAACGGGATGAACAGCAGGTACCCGGTCGCGACGAAGAACGCGGCGACGATCAGGGCGATCCGCGGCGTCGCGCGCCGCGACAGGATCGGGAACAGCAGCGGCGCCGATGATCATCGACACCAGGTACACGCCGATGAGGTACGAGATCACGTCGGACTCGAGCCCGAGTCCGTAGCCGAGTTCGCGCGGGGTGCTCGCGTAGGTCGAGAGCGGGATCTGCGCACCGAGCACGCTGATGCCGAAGAGCCCGGCCGTGACGATGACCGGCCACATCGTCGGTTGACGCAGCACCCGCAGGTCGATGAACGGATCCGGATGCCGCAGCTCCTGCCGCCCGAACGGGATGAAGACGAGCACGCCGACGCAGGATGAGCGCCGCGACGACGATCGGGCAGCGAGCCCGGCTGTCGCAGGTACGCGAGCCCGGATGTGATGAGCAGCAGCCCGAGCGAGAGCAGCACGACGCCCGCCGAGGTCGAGCTTGCGGCCGGGGGAGAGCTCCGACTCCGGAACGCCGAAGAGCACCGCGAAGAACACCAGCGTCACGGCGATCGCCGGGCCGAACAGGGTGAGCATGACGTTGTCGCCGGTCGCCGCGTAGACCCGGCTGCCGGAGAGGGCGCCGATGATCGCGCCGGCCTCGAGGGCGACGACGAGGTATCCGGCCGCGCGCCGGGTCTGCGATGCGCCGGTCGCCGAGCGGCGGCCGCGGTCGAAGATCAGCGCGACCTCGAGCGGCAGCCAGGCGCTGTAGACGCCCTGCAGCGCCCACGCGATCAGGAACGATCGTGAAGTCGCCCGACATCGCGAGCCACCAGCTCGCGGCCGCCGTGATCGCGGTCGAGATCAGCAGCATCCGCTTGTAGCCGAACATGTCGCCGAGCTTCGCGAAGATCGGCACGGCGATCGCCGACAGCATCAGCTGGGCCGCCTCGAACCAGTTGAACTCGGCGTCCGAGATGCCGAGGTGCACGACGAGCTCGTGGATCAGCGGGATGTAGTACCCCTGCAGGATGCCGGAGCGTGAGTTCGACGAGGAACAGGAAGCCCACCAGCCCGAAGGTGATGGCGCCGAGCGAACGCTGGTCGGTCATGGTCGGATGCTAGTGGCTAGCCTGGAGCGCGTGGCAGACCCCCGCCCCCTCGCCGAGCTCGTCGATCCCGGCTGGGCGGAGGCCCTCGCGCCGGCGGCGGGCCGCATCGCCGCAACTGGGCGACTTCCTCCGCGCCGAGACCGCGGCCGGGCGCCGCTACCTGCCCGCCGGTGAGAACGTGCTGCGCGCGTTCGCCGCTCCGCTCGCCGACGTGCGGGTGCTCATCGTCGGGCAGGACCCGTACCCGACGCCCGGGCATCCGATCGGGCTGTCGTTCGCCGTCGATCCCGGCGTGCGGCCGGTGCCGCGGAGCCTGCAGAACATCTACGCGCGAACTGCGCGACGACCTCGGCATCCCGGCCCCGGCCCACGGCGACCTGACGGCGTGGAGCCGGCAGGGCGTGCTGCTGCTCAACCGGGTGCTCACCGTGCAGGCGGGGGTCTCGGGATCGCACCGCGGCAAGGGCTGGGAGGAGGTGACCGAGCTCGCCATCCGCGCGCTCGTCGCGCGCGGCACCCCGCTGGTCGCGATCCTGTGGGGCCGCGATGCCGGCACGCTGCGCCCGCTGCTCGGCGACACCCCGGTGATCGCGTCGGCGCACCCGAGCCCGCTGTCGGCATCGAGCGGATTCTTCGGGTCGCACCCGTTCAGCCGCGCGAACGAGCTGCTGGTCGCCGCCGGCGCCGAGCCGATCGACTGGCGGCTCGACCCGTAGCGCCCGGAGCACCGTGGCGGCGAGGCTCGGAAGCATAGGCTGACTCCGTGCTGGAAGAGGAGTACAACCCGCGGCGCCAGCTGCCCCGCGCACCTGCGCCCGCGCGCCCGCGGATGAGCCGGAGTTCGCGTTCACGCTCCGTGACGCCGGAGCCGCGCGACATCCCCGACATGCGCGAGATCTACAACCACTACGTCGCGAACTCGACGGTGACGTTCGACGAGGACGCGCTGACGCTGGCCGAGATGCGCAAGAAGTACAAGATCGTGGCCGACCTGAAGTACCCGTGGCTGGTCGCGGTCAGCCCGGGCGGCGTGGTGCTCGGCTACGCGTTCGTGACGCCCTACCGCGCCGAAGGCCGCCTACCGCTTCACGGTCGAGAACTCGATCTACCTCGGCCCGGCATCCACCGGCAAGGGTCTCGGCGCGGCGCTCATGAAAGAGCTGCTGGCGCGCGCGAAGGCCGCCGGCGTCAAGGAGGTCGTCGCCGTGATCGCCGACCGCGGCGCCGACGCGTCGATCGCGCTGCACGAGCGCTTCGGATTCAAGGAGATCGGCCACATGGGCCGGGTCGGCTTCAAGTTCGGGCGCTGGCTCGGCACCGTGCTCATGCAGAAGAGCCTGAAGTAGCGCTCGGGGTCGAGCCGCGCGACCTAGGCTCGGCTCATGACCGTGTCACAACTGCGTCTCGTGCTCGAGACCGACGATCTGGATGCCGCGCTCGCCTTCTACCGCGACGTCGTCGGGCTTGACCGAGCGCGAGGCCTACTCCGAGGAGGACGGCGCCCGCGTGCACATCCTCGAGGTCCCGAGCGCGACGCTCGAACTCGCGAACCCGCAGCAGGTGCGGTTCATCGACCGGGTCGAGGTCGGGCTCGCCGGCCGCGCACACGCGTACCCGCTCACGGTGCGCATCGCCTTCGAGGTGCCGGATGCCGCGGCGGCCGCCGCGGACTGGGAGGCGGGCGGTGCCGAGCCGGTCGCGCCGCCCGACCGAGACCCCGTGGCGCTCGCTCAACGCGCGGCTCGAGGCGCCCGGCGGCATGCAGGTGACGGCGTTCCAGGAGCTCGGGCCGGCATGAGCGGAGCCGCGTCGCTCGAGCGTCCGCCGGGCGCGTCGGTCGAGCACGAGCTCGAGGGCGCCGTTCCGGCGACTGCGGCGCGCGTCTTCGCCCTGCTCGCACGCCGCCTGGATCCGCAGGGCGAGGCGCACTTCGTAGCCGACCCGGCATCCCGTCGCATCGTCGTGCAGGGCGACTACTGGTACCGCGGCGAGTACTCGGTCGAGGCGGACCCGGATTCCGGGCGGCGCGACCGTACGGCATGCGATCGTCAACGTCGCTCCGGGCTGGCACATCCTCGGCGCGCTCACGGGGCGCAAGGTGGTGCGGACCGCGCCACGGCAGTTCGCGGCACTGCTGGCCGAACTGACGGCACAGCTGGGCTAATCGAGCCGGAAGACGTTCTCGTCGATCTCGGCGCCGCGCCGCGGGGCGTGGCTGCGCTCGGTGCGGTCGAAGACGAAGCCGGCGTGCACGCAGCACTCGCTGCGATCCGAGGTTGTCGGAGACGGTGCTGCCCCAGAGCGGACGCTCGGGGATCTCGGCGACCAGAGCGGCGAGCGCGGCGGATGCGATGCCGCGGCCCCAGAGCTCGCGCACGATCCAGTAGCCGACCTGCCGTTCGCCGTCGATCAGGAAGCTGAGCGCGTACCCGGCGAACGCGCCGTCGGCCTCGATGACGCGCGATCATCGACCGTCGGGTCGGTGCGTGATGCGCGTCCAGTGCGTCGTGAACGCGTCGCGGTCGCCGGGAGTTCGCGGCAGGAACGCGATCATGTCGGCGCCCTCGACGTCCGACTCGAGCTCGAAGAGCGCGTCGAAGTCGGCGTCCGTCGTCGGACGCAGGGCACGTCGGAGTCACCGTGCTGCCATCAGGGCGAGTACACCTGATCGGCGACCTCGCTCGCGAGCTCGACCGCCTCGTCGAAGAACGCCTCGCCGCCGAGCGCCTCGATGACCGAGATCCAGCTGTCGTCGCGGACGATGTTGAGGATCGCGGGCGCGCTGTTCTCGTCGCCGAGCTGCGCGTAGCTGATGCCGTCGTCGAGCACCGCCTCGTTGAGGCCCTGCGCGATCAGGTTGTCGACGACGCCGGCGCGCGTGCCGTCCGTGAGCGGTGCGACCGAGACCGTGACCGTGCTCTCCGGCACGGTCCTCGTCGCCCCAGATGCACGAGATGCCGCCGGCCTGCTCTTCGGGGGTGGGGTCGGCGTAGTACTGCTCGAACTGCCCGCCGGGCCCGCCGAGCAGCGTCAGGCCCTGGGCGGCGAACGCGTCCTGCCGGGACTGCGGGCAGGATGCCGAGGCAGTCGGCGGGCATCGTGAAGACGCGCGCAGTGGAGGCCTCGTGTGGGCTCGGGCGTCGGCGTCGAGGTCTCGGTCGGCTGCTCGGTCGGCTCGGCCTCCGGTTCGCCGACGCAGGCCGCGAGAGAGACCGCCATGGCGAGCGCGATCGGAAGAGCTGCGAGATTTCGCATCTTCATGGGTGCCCCTTTCCCACTGACGAGAATCTATCACCGGACGCCGACAGGGCCGGGTCCGTCACAGAGGATGACCCGGCCCGTCAGGCGGTTCTCAGGAACGCGGGGTGGCCCTCCGCAGCACGAGGAAGCCGGCGATTCCGGCGAGCGCCGTCGGCACCAGCAGCCAGGCCGAGACCCCGAGCGCCTGCCGGTGGCGAAGAACTCGCCGACGACGCCCCAGCTGCTGCGTGTAGGTGAAGCAGCGCGATCGGCGCCGACCAGCAGCGACGCCGAGGGCGAGGAAGAACACCACGAGCCCGTTCGCCTTCCAGCGCACGTAGACGTCGCGACGGCGGCGCCCGACGAAGAAGAAGAACAGCAGGATGAAGAAGAAGATCGAGCAGGCGCTACCACCACTCGATCTCGCGCGCCGCCGAAGTAGATGGCGGTGAACATCGTCCCGCCGATTCCCCATCCGTTCGTGGCCTCCTCGATCGCCGACAGGATCGTCAGCCCGACCGCGTACATCGCCGAGAGCAGCACGAACGTGAGCGAGCTGCCCAGGTAGAAGTCGCGGCGGGTCGACGCCGTAGCCGAGCGCGAGCGGGAACGTGAGGTTCATCGCCTGGACCGCGATGACCATCATGTAGACGAAGATCCACGACGAGGCGCCGCTGTACTGCATGCCCTCGCTCGCGTTGCCGGCATCCTCCGGCGCCGAGGTTCGTGTAGACGATCAGCCAGATCCCGAAGCTCAGCGCGAAGATCGCCGCCGATGATGATCCACGGGCAGGATGATCGTCGTCCACGGGTTCGCCAGGTTGAGCTTCACGATCCGCGTGATGCGTGAGACCGGCGGTCGTCGGCCGGGCGGTCGAGTGTGTGCGGTGGTCATTTCTCCTCGATTCCGGATGTCGTGCTGCGCACGATGAGCTGCTGCAGCGAGACGGGCGCGAGTTCGAGGCCGGCGTCGGCGGCGGCACGACGGCCGCTCGCGTCGAGCCCGGCGAGCGTCGCGGAGGCGAGTCCGCCGATGCCCTCGCGGTGCAGCACCTCGCGGTTCTTGGTGAACGCGTCGACGGCCGACGCCGTGCCGGCGACGGTGGTCGCCGATCCGCGCAGGGTGTCGGCGTCGCTGTCGATGATGATGCGGCCCGTCGTCGATCACGAGGACGTGCTCGAGCAGGTTGCTCACCTCGTCGATCAGGTGGGTCGACAGCACGACGGTGCGCGGGTGCTCGGCGTAGTCCGCCAGCAGCCGGTCGTAGAACAGCTGCCGCGCGACCGCGTCGAGCCCGAGGTAGGGCTCGTCGAAGAAGGTCAGCGGCGCGCGGGACGCGAGGCCGACGATCACGCCGACGGCGGACAGCTGGCCGCGCGAGAGCTTCTTGATGCGGCGGTCGAGCGGCAGCCGGAAGTCCTCGATGAGGCGTGCCGGCGAAGTCGGCGTCCCAGTTCGCTGAAGAACCACGGGGCGCTCCGCAGCACGTGCTTGACCCGGAAGTCGTCCGGGTACTTCTGGCTCTCCTTGATGAACGCGGTGCGCTCGAGCACGCCCGCGTTCTCGACGGGGGAGTGGCCGAAGACCTCGACGCTGCCGCGCGGTGGCGAACTCCTGCCCGGTGAGCAGCGACATCAGCGTGGTCTTGCCGGCGCCGTTGCGGCCGAGGAGGCCGTAGATGCGGTTCTCCTCGATGGTGAACGTGACGTCGTCGACGGCGTGGACCTTGCCGTAGTGCTTGGTGAGGCCGTGAGCCTCGACGACGGCGGTCATCGCGTCGCCCCTTTCTCGATCATGGCGGTGAGCTGCTGCGAGGGTGATGCCGAGCTTCTCGGCCTCGACGAGCAGCGGGCGGACGTACTGGTCGCGGAACTGGTCGCGGCGCTCGGCCACGAGCCGGGCGCGAGCGCCCTCGGCGACGAACATGCCGATCCCTCTCTTCTTGTAGAGGATCCCGGTGTCGACGAGCAGGTTCACGCCTTTGCCGGCCGTGGCCGGGTTGATCCGATGGAACGCGGCGAACTCGTTCGTCGAGGGGACCTGGGTCTCCTCGGGGAGCACCCCCGCGATGATGTCGTTCTCGATCTGCTCAGCGATCTGCTGGAAGATCGGACGGTTCTCATCCATGGGCGCCTCCTTCCTGACGGAACGACCTGCGAGACCGGGCCCTGGTTCGTAGGTTCATTAGTGATGTAACTAACCAACCAGGTCCGCTCGCGAGATGTCAAGCCCGCGTAGGCTCGCACGTGGCAGTTGAAGGCTCGTCGAACTGCATCACCTCACCGCGCTCGAGCAACTCGACTGGCTGCGCCGCGGCGAGATCACCCCGCGCGAGCTCGCCGAGCACTACCTCGGCCCGCATCGAGCGCCTCGACGACGAGGCTCGGCGCGTTCGTCACCGTCACGCCCGAGCGGGCGCTCGAGCGGGCGGATGCCGTGGCCGGCACTCCGAGTCGCGCCGCGCTGTGGGGTCTGCCGACTCGCCGACAAGGACCTCGTGGCGCACGCGCGGGCGTGCGCGACCGCGCTTCGGCTCGCGGCTGTTCGCCGACTTCGTGCCCGAGGAGTCCGACGAGATCGTCACCGCCCTCGACGACGCGGGCGCGGTCAGCCTCGGCAAGACGAACACCCCCGAGTTCGGGCTGCCGAGCTACACCGAGCCGCTCGCGAACGCGCCGGCGCGCACGCCGTACGACCTCGATCGCGGGGCGCGGGCGGATCGAGCGGGGGAGCGGCGGTCGCGGTGGCCGCCGGGCTGCTGCCGGTCGCGCCCGGCTCGGACGGCGGCGGCTCGATCCGCATCCCGGCCGCCTCGACCGGGCTCGTCGGGCTGAAGCCGTCGCGCGGCCGCATCCCGGCGGGGCCGGGCTTCGGCGACCCCGCGGGTCTGGTCGTCCCCGGACCGCTCGCCCGCACCGTCGCCGACGCCGCGCTGCTGCTCGACGCCCTGGTCGCCGCGGCGCCGTACCGGTACGCCACCGCGGCACCGACCTGGGACGGCGGCGCGTTCCTCAACGCCGCCGTGCGCGGCGAGGGCCGATTCCAGCTCGGCGTCACGACCTGAGCTCGCCGTGGGAGACGGCCTACGAGCTCGAGCTCGCGCCCGAGGCGCGGACGGCGCTCGAGGTGGCGGCGGCGAGCTCTCCGCGATCGGGCACGGCCTCGAGGAGTTCGCCTTCGCCGACGAGGAGGGGTACGCGCCCGCGTTCCGCACCGTCTGGCAGGCGGGTGCCGCCGGCATCCCGGTCGAGGGCGACGACGTCGACCAGCTCGAGCCGCTGACCCGCTGGCTGCTCGAGCGCGGCCGCGCGGTCGGTGCGCGGGAGCTCGGCGAGGCGCTCACCTGGCTGACGCGGGTTCGAGCGGCGGCTGATCACCGCGTTCGCACCCGTACGACGCGGTGCTGACGCCGTCGCTGGCGATGACGCCGCGGCCGCTCGGCTGGTACGACGCCGAGGACGGCGAGCGCAACTTCGCGCAGCAGGTGCAGTTCACGCCGTTCACGAGCATGGTGAACGTGAGCGGGCTGCCGGCGATCACGCTGCCGGTGTCGGTGACGCGAGACGGGCTGCCGATGGGCGTGCAGCTGATCGGACGCCCCGGCGGCGAGCACGTGCTGCTCGCCACTCGGCGCGCAGCTCGAGCGTCGCCTCGAATGGCAGAGGCGCCACCCGCCGCAGTGGTGAGGTCCGCTCAGGCCGACGGCGCGTTCGCGATGATCTCGTCGAGCACGTCGTCGTTCGACGGCGCACGCACCGAACTCGTCCGGGTCGGTAGTAGCAGACCGGCAGCGGCTCCGGGAACGGCGAGCGCATCAGGAAGCCCTCGTCGATCACCTCCTCGGTCCAGCCCTCGCGAGAGATTGCGATGCGCGGATCGGCTCCCAGCTGCGCGTCGTCGAACGGCGCCCAGCCGTAGAGCTCGTAGGCCTCGCACCGTCGCCGACGAGGCAGAGGACGCCGCCGGCGTCGAAGAACGCCGAGAACGGGTTGCCCTCGTCGTCGAGCTTCTCGGCGTAGGAGCCGCGGGCCGGCTGATCGCCGATGCCGCCGACGTGAACTCCGCGAGCGACGGTGCTGAGCAGGTTCTCGCAGGTGGCGGACGATCCGGCTCGCGGCTTCGGGCGTCGGGGTCGGAGTCGGCGTCGACGGTCGCCGTGGGCTTCGGGCGTCGGCACGTCGGGCTCGGGCGTGCCCGGGTCGCAGGCGGTGAGCGCCAGACGAGCGAGCCGAGGACGACGGGGACGCGATCGCGGCGAGCCTCATGGTCGGATGCTACGGTGCGCAGCAGGCGGCAGAGGAGGGATCCGGCTCATTCATTCGCAGCGGACGTTAGGTTAGGCATGCCTATACTGGAACGACATGCTGCTCTCCGACGTCCTCTCCGCCTCGATCGCCTGGCGTCCCGCCGACGGCGACCTCGTGCTGCTCGCCGGTACCGGCGGACGACCTCGCCGGTCATCGAGACGGTGCTGGCGACCCTGCCGGCCAAGGCACGCGGTCAGGTGTTCATCGAGGTCGACCGCATGGATGAGGTGCGCGACCTCGCGGCCCCGGGCCGCGTCTGCGTGACCTGGCTGGCCCGCGATCGCGGCCGCTGCCTCCGCGTCCGCCGTCGACGCCTGGCTCGCCGAGATGCTGCCCGTCGACCTCGATCGCGAGCACCGCGTCTACGCCTGGATCTCGGGCGAGGGCGCGGCGCGCGTCATCACAACTGGCTCGCGACTCATCGCCGCGCGGCTTCCGCTTCCGCACGTAGCCGCCGAGCTCGAGCCCGCGCCCCGACCTCGAAGCGGTTCGTCTTCGCGTCGGTGCCCGCCGCGACGTACAGCGGGATGAACCACAGCCCGTACCGCTTCCACTGCGCCCGGTGCTCGGCCTCGTGCTCGATCACGTCGTCGCTGTCGTTGTCGTGCGTCAGGTAGATCGCGCCGATCGTGGTGCCGCCGCGGCCGAACGACCATTTCGGCATCCCGACGAAGTAGTGCATGCCGTTCTTCGTCGCGGAACCGGCCCGGCAGCACGACGCCCGTAGATGAAGATGCACGCCGGTCGCGAACCAGTAGCCGGGCCGCGTGAAGATCGGCCAGAGCAGGAACGCGCGCAGCGGCCGGCACCCGCCGCACGCCGCGGTCGATCGCCGCGAAGAACCGCTCGGGCCGGTTGCGCGTCGCCGGCTCGATGTCGGGCAGCTGCTTCACGCCGACTCCTCGCGCCCGTACGTCTCGAGGAACCGCAGCCACACCTCGTTCACGGTCGGATAGGCGGGCACGGCGTGCCAGAGCCGCGACAGCGGCACCTCGCCGACGATCGCGATCGTCGCGGCCTGGATCATCTCGCTCACGTCCGGCCCGACGAACGTGACGCCGAGCAGCACCTGCCGCTCCTCGTCGACGATCGCGCGCGCCTGGCCCTTGTAGTCGTCGGCGTGGGCGCGTCGCGCCCGCGATCCACGACAGGTCGTAGTCGATGACCCGGATGCTGCGGCCGGTCTTGGCCGCGGCCTCGGCCGTCAGACCCACCGACGCGACCTCCGGGTCGGTGAACGTCACCTGCGGGACCGCCGTCGTGGTCGGCGGTGGCGACGTGCCGTCCCCACGTCCCGTCGTCGACCGGGTCGGCCGGCGCGCTCGCGCCGCGATCACGTCGCCGGCGGCGCGCGCCTGGTACTTGCCCTGATGCGTGAGCAGCGCGCGATGGTTGACGTCGCCGGTGGCGTAGAGCCAGTCGTAGCCCGTCACGCGCATGGTGTCGTCGACGTCGAGCCAGTCGCCGTCTGGTCAGCCCGATCGTCTCGAGGCCGAGGTCCGTGGTGCGCGGGACGCGGCCGGTGGCGACGAGCACCTGCTCGGCGACGACCTTGCCGCCGTCGGAGAGGTCGAGCACGGCGTTGCTCTCGGTGCGGTGCGCCGTCGACGACCTCGACGCCGGTGCGGATCGTGACGCCCGGCCTTCGCGAGGGCGTCGGCGCACCGCCTCGCCCGCGAACGGCTCCTGCCCGGCGAGCAGGCGTCGCTCCGCGCACGATCATGGTCACCTTGCGTGCCGAAGCTGGCGTACGCGGTCGCCATCTCGCAGCCGACGACGCCGCCGCCCGAGGATCGCGAGGCTCTCGGGCGCCGCGGTCGCGCTCGTCGCGTCGCGGCTGGTCCACGGCTCGATCTCGGCGAGGCCGGGGATGTCGGGCATCAGCGCGGTCGCTGCCGGTGCTGACCGTGACCGCGTGCCGCGCGCGCAGCTCGACCTCGGCCGTCGGCGGTGACTCCACCGTGACGGCGCGCTCGCCGGTGAAGCGGGCGTGCCCGCGCACCAGGTCGATGTTCGCCGATGCGAGCCAGTCGGCCTGCGACGTGTCGTCCCAGTCGTGGACGTCAGCACGGTGCGGCGCGCGAATGCCGCCGCGGGGTCCACCTCGCCGGTCACCGCCTGCGAGGCCCCGTCGACCGCGCGCGCGGCTCGCAGCGCCGCTCCCGGCGCGGAGCAGCGCCTTCGACGGCATGCACGCCCAGTACGAGCATTCGCCGCCGACCAGTTCGGCCTCGATCGAGGACGACCTTCAGGCCGCCTTTCGTCGCGTAGTCCGCGACGTTCTCGCCGACGACGCCGGCACCGATCACGATCAGGTCGTATTCACGCGCTGTCATGCCACGAGGCTACGCCGAACGGACGGTGAGTCAGCGACCCACGAACTCCGCCGTCGAGCGCTCTGCGAAGGACTTGAGGCCGATGGCGGCGTCCTCCGTCGAAGCCAGTCGGACGAGCTCGGACTGGAGCAGCGGCCTCGGCGGCAGCGGCGCCCTCGCGGACGGCGACCCGCGCGTTCGCGAGCGTCGCCTGCACCGCGAGCGGTGCCTGTGCGGCGATGGTCTGGGCGAGAGCGAGCGCCCGTTCGTACTGCTCGCCGTGCGGAACGACCTCCTGGACAAGGCCGATGCGCAGCGCCTCCGCGGCGTCGAACGGATCGCCGGTCAACATCCAGCGCATCGCGTCGCCCCAGCCGGCGCGCGCTGCGAAGCGTGTCGTAGCACCGCCGAACGGGAGGATGCCGCGGCGCACCTCGATCTGCCCGAACCGGGTCGAATCGGCGGCGACCACGATGTCCGACGCGAGGGCCAGCTCGACGCCGAGCGTCAGGCACGTGCCCTGGACCGCGAGCACGACCGGTTTCGAGACCGGGACGCCCGTCCATGCCCCAGGGGTGGATGCCGCCCTCCGGCACGAGGTCGAGTCCGGTCGGCCCGATGTGGCCCGCGACATCCTCGAGGTCGAGTCCCGCGGAGAAGTGGTCGCCGTGGCCGAAGACCAGCCCCGCTCGCAGCTCGGGGTCGCGGTCGAGCTCGCCGTAGGCGAGCGTGAGCTGCTGCAGCATCCGCCAGTCCGCTGCGTTCCGCTTGTCGGGGCGGTCCAGACCGATCAGCAGCACGTGACCCGCGCGCTCGACGGTGACCCGCGTCTCTTTTGCGTCTCCATTGGCCATGGCCTCAGCGTACGTGCCGCGCTTCGGCACGCGTTTCCGCTAAATTCTCCTCAGGACCGATCCTTGGAGGCCTCGTTGCGTTCCCGCACTCTTTCCCTCGTCGTCGGCGCTGCCGCCGCGGCCGTGCTGCTGAGCGGTTGCACCAACTTCTCGCTCACTCCGCAGATCCCCGAGGTCGCGGGCTCCGACGTCGCCGTCGCCGTCGAAGACAAGCTCGAGGAGCAGGTCGGCACGCGTCCCGAGGTGGACTGCGGCGACGACGACGTGCAGCTCGAGGTCGGCACCAAGCTGACCTGCGTGCTCACCGACCCCGGTACCGACCTCGAGTACGACGTGGTCGTGACCTTCACCGAGGTGAAGGGCACCGACTACGAGTTCGACTTCAAGGTCGCCGACTCGCCGAACAACCCGCCGGAGCCGACGGTCGACCCCGACACCCCGACCGTCACGGGTGACGACATCGCCGCGCTCGTGGTCCAGGCGCTCACGCCCGAGCTGCCGGCGCCGCCGGAGGTGAGCTGCCCCGAGCCCGAGGTCGACATCGTCGTCGACAACGTCACCTACTGCACGCTTCGACGACGAGAACGGCATCCACGACGTGCAGGTCACGATCACCTCGTACGACCCGGACGCCGGCACCTACACGATCAACGCGGCGGTCATCAACGAGTAGCTAGCGCCTTGGCGAGCGCCCCCACGATCCTCAGGAGCGTCGGGGCGTCGTCGATCCGGCCCTGCTCCGATCCGGGCGCGTAGGCGGCGAGGGTCGCGCCCGGCGAGCGGGCAGGCGCTGCGGTGAGCGCCTTGATCGCGGCGACCAGCGCGGCGGCCGACAGCCCGAACGGCTCGGGGTCGAGCAGCCCGGCGAACTCGGCGGGGTCGAGCACGTCGAGGTCGACGTGCAGGTAGACGGAGGTCGCCCCGCTCGCCGCCACGGCATCCACGAGCGCCGGCGGGGTCGGCGAGCTCGTCGACGGTGAACGCGCGGATGCCGGACTCGGCCGCGAACGCCTCCTCGCCCGGATCCCACGAGCGGGCGCCCGCCAGGAACACGCGGTCGGCGGGCACGACCCCGCCGTCGACGATCGAGTGCAGCACCATCCCGGCGAACGCGCCCGAGGGCGACGTGGCGGGGGAGTTGAGGTCGGGGTGCGCGTCGAACCAGACCAGCGCGATGTCGCCGTCGCGGGCGGCGTGGGCGACGGCGGCGGCCGAGACGGCGCAGTCGCCGCCGATCGTGACCGCGGGCCCGTCGATCTCGTCGAGCGACGTCGGTGAGTCGCTCGCGCACGAGCTGCAGCGAGCTGAACCGCGCGATCCCGGTGCCCTGGTCGTCGCCCGCCTCGAGCGGCACGGCGACGTCACGGGTGCGCGCCGGCGGGCAGGTCCTCGCGGATCGCGGCGGCGCCCTCGGCCTGGCGCATCGCGCGCGACGACGGGGACCCCTGCCACTGGGGCACGACGACGAAGGTGACCGCCATGGTCACACTCTAGGAGCGTCGGCGCGCTCGGCGGCGCGGCGCGTGACCGCTGAGCCAGCGGCAGCAGCGCGCTCGAGCGGGCCCGGCGCCGAGGAACACGCCGCCACAGCGTGCCGACGACGAGGGCCGATGACGATCAGCACGGGCAGGATCGCATCCGGGTACGACCCAGCGCTCGGAGCCGTCGCTGCGACTCGCCTCGCGCACGATCGCCAGCGCGATCGCGTGCACCGTGTAGAGCGTCAGCGCCATGCCGCCCGCCGCGGCGACCGGGTAGAGCACGAACCGGATGCCGCGGCCGGCCGGCCGGGCAGCGTCGCCGAGCAGCGTCGCGACCCCGATGATCGCGACCGCCACGCCCGCCGGACGCGACCACCTCCGCCAGTCGAGCCGGAGTGCGCCTCGGCCGTCACACCCGGCATCAGCGCCGCGGCGCCGTAGCCCGCCGACCGCCGCGGCCACGCCCGCCGCCGATCATCACGAGCTGCGTGCGCCGCCGGCTCAGGTCGGAGCGGGCGCAGATCAGGCCGAGCGAGCGGGAACGCCAGCCAGATCGCCATCGGGTACGATGCCGAACACCAGCCAGTCGGCGAACGGCCGAGCAGCAGCGGGATGCGCTGTCGGTGTCGACGTCGGTCGCGCAGCGCACGCGACGACCGGCGGCGCGATCGCGACGACCAGCGAGCGCCGCGACCGCGAGCACCGGCCGCGCGCGCGAACAGCAGCGGGACGAGCAGCAGGAACGCGAACCCGTAGTAGTCGAGGATGACCGCGAGCGGCGGCTGCACGCAGCGTCGTCAGGAGCACGCCGATCACGATGAGGGCGAGCCGCGCGCAGCGCGATCGCGGCCGCGCGGGACGCCGCGTTCGCCCGCGCGGCGGCGGGCTGGCGCCCGCCGGTCAGCAGCCCGAGCGACACCCCCGCGACGGTCGCGAACAGGATCGCGGAGCGGCCGTCGTAGAAGTGCTCGCTGCCCGTCGAACGCGACGTGCGCCGCGAACATCCCGAGCAGCGCGATGCCGCGGGCCAGATCGGGTCCGAACACGCGTCCGGGCTCGAAGCCCCGGCCCGTTCGGCACGCTGCGGGCTCCGGCTACTCGACCGGAGGTGATCGCCTGCGGAGCCGGCGTCGGCCTTCAGCTCGGCGAGACGGGCCTCGACCTCGGTCTCCTTGTCGAGGTCCTCGAGCGACTCGAACTGCGAGTCGAGCGACGAGGCGGCGAGCTCCTGCTTGCCGGCGACGAGCGCCTCCTCGCGGCGGACCTTCTCTTCGAAGCGGCCGAGCTCGCTGGTCGGGTCGAGCACGTCGATCTACTGCAGCGCGTCGGCGACCTGGTTCTGCGCCTGCGCGGTCTTGGCGCGGGCGACCAGCTCGTCGCGCTTGGAGGTGAGCTCGCCGAGCTTGTCGCGCATGCCGTCGAGGCCGTCCTTGAGCTTGTCGACGACGTCGTTCTGCGACGCGATGGTCGGCTCGGCCGTCTTGGCCTCGTTCTCGGCGGTGATCTGCTTGCCGATCGCCATCTTGGCGAGCTTGTCGAACTTGTCGGCGTCGGCGGTGTTGCCGGCCGCGCGCAGCTCGTCGCCCTTGGCGCTCGCGGCGAGGGCCTTGCGACCCCAGTCGGCGGCGGCCTCGACGTCTTCGGCGTGGTCCTGCTCCATGAGGCGCAGGTTGCCGATGGTCTGCGCGACGGCGCTCTCGGCCTCGGCGATGCTGTTCGTGTAGTCGCGCACCAGCTGGTCGAGCATCATCTGCGGGTCCTCGGCCTGGTCGAGCAGGGCGTTGATGTTCGCGCGCAGGAGCTGCGAGATGCGTCCGAGGATGGACTGCTTTGCCATGGTGTGCCTTTCTTGAGGGTCGGTTCACGGTATCGGTCGGACGGGGTTTGGGAGGCGAGAAGCGGCCGCTCAGAAGCGTCCGCCGCCGCCGCGGACGCGCCGCTCGAGCGTGACGAGCCGCCGCTGCTGCCGCCGCCGACGAGCCGCTCGCCGCGCGCGAGCCGCCGAACCCGCCGGGCCGCGAGCTCGACCAGCCGCCGGACCCCGACGAGCCGCCCCACGACCAGCCGCCGCCGACGAGGACGCGCGACGAGCCGCCGCCGACGAACAGGTCGCCGAGGATGCCGCCGAGGACCGCGCCGTCGACCTCCTGGTAGTCGGGCTCGCTCGGTTCTCGCGGCGCGGCCGTGGTCCGCTCGGACTCCTCGACGTCGCGCGTGCCGACGGATCAGCGGCGACCGCGAGCCGCTCGGCCTCCTGCGCCTCGTCGAGCGCCTGCGCCGGATCGCTCGCGGCGAGCGCGACCGCCGCCGTCGAGGTGCCGGTCGGCCTCGGAGATGCGGGTGCGGGCCGTCTGCGCCGACCGCGCCGCGGTGCGTCGTGATGTAGTCCTGCGCGGCCGCGACGCGCGAGCGGGCCCGCTGCAGCTGCTGGTCGAGCTCGGCGGCGTGCTCGCTTGCGCAGCTGCGGCCTGCGCGGCGAGGTCTGCTTCGACGCCGGTCGACGCTCGCGAGCAGCTGCTCGACCTGACCGACCGCCTGCTGCGCCGCGCGCACCGCGACGGCCGCATCGCCCTTGGCGTCCTTGCGCCAGCTCGGCACCGCGCCTTCTCGACGGCGGTCGGCGGCGAAGCCGGTCGAGCTTGCGCGCCTGCGCGGGCACGCCCGTCAGATGCTCGCAGGTCGCCTTCGGGTACTGCGGCGGCGAGCCCGGCGATGCGTCGTCTCGGCGGTCGTCGATGCGCGCCGCGAGCCCGTCCTGCTCCGCCGCGACCTCGTCGAGCACCTGCGGGGCGTTCTGCTCGAGCTGGCGCAGCTTCGTCGAACGCGTCGGCCTGCGCGTCGAGCACCGCGTCCGCCTGCTCGGCGAGCTCGATGAGCTGCAGCGTCATCGCGCGGTGCTGCTCGGGCGTCTCGGGGAACGCGTCGTCGAGCTTCTGCTGCATCTCGAACGCCTGCTTCGCCAGTCGCCTTCGCGTCGGCGAGGGCGGCGCGCGAAGTCCTTCGTCTGCGCGTCGCCGAACTGCGCCTGGGCGAAGCCGAGCTCCTGCTCGCTGGTCTTCAGCGCGTCGTCCAGTTGGACCAGCAGGATGCCCGCCCGCTGCTCGAGGGTCTTGACGTCGGCCGCCGCGGCATCCTCGACCTTCTTCTTCTCGCGCCGGCGACGCACGGCACCGACGATCAGGGCCGTGCCGACGCCCGGCGACCACGACCCCGCCGACGACGCGCGGCACGGGGGACGGCGCCAGCGCGTCCGACGAGACCGTCGGCGAAGGCGATCGCCCCGCCCGCCCAGTCGTCGTCGCGCAGCGCCGGGATGAGCGTCGTCGCCCGCCACGTCTGCGAGCTCGTCGTCGGTCAGCGGGAAGTCGTCCGCGACCGAGACGCGTAGATCGCGCTCGTCGGTCGCGATCGCGAGCAGCAGGTCGCGGTCGCCGAGACCGCTGCGTGATCGCGGTCTCGTTGGCCCAGTCCTGCGTCGTTCGAGGTGCCGGTGAACTCGTCGACGTAGACGACGAAGACCTTGGCGCCGCGCTCGTCGTACGAGCCGGTCGATCGCCTCGCGCACGGCGCGCGGTGTCGCCGCCCAGCACGCCCGACTCGTCGAGCACGTAGCGCGCCGCCGAGGTCGACCGGGTCGTCCTGCGGAGAGGCCGCACGCCGCGGCGGGGGAGAGCAGGAGCAGGGCTCCCGCGACGATCAGGGAGCCGACGAGAACCCGCATGCCCGCATCCTAACCACGGCGTGCTGAACGCTGTCAGGTCGAGTCGGACGTCGACCGCCGGCCCGGTGACCAGGTCGATGAACGACCCGTCGTCGCGGGTGACGTCGATCGCCGCCGAGAGCTGGTAGACGCCCGGGGCCGACCGGCGGGCAGATCGTCGCGGAACGCTCTCGGCGACGTCGTCCTCGACGCCGCAGACGCACCGGCTCGAACGTCGTCTCGTACGTCATCGACTCGCCGGGGCCCGAGGTCGACGATGCGCGCGATCATGTCCTGCGGCCCGTTGCGTGTGCCAGAGCGTGATGCCGTCGCGCGACAGGGTCAGCGCCGGGCGACCGCCGGTCGTGCCCGAGACGCGGCGCGCTGCCGGTGTTGGTCAGCGTGACGGTGACCGGGATGCTGTGGTCGCCCGCCGCCGCCGTCACCGGTTCCACGGTGATCACCAGGCCGTTCTCGGCGGGAGCGACCTCGGCGACCGGCGCGGTGCAGAGGTTCAGCCTCTCGGCCGGCGCCCGGTCGATGCGCCGTGTCGTCGCCGCCGCCGGCGCCGCCGTCGCCGCCGGCCGGACTCGGGCTGCGGACTGGCGCTCGTCGCTCGCGACCAGCGCGCTGTCGGCTGCCGCAGTCCGAGCCGAAGCTGCCGATCGCGGCGGGGACCGCGATCGCGGCGATCGCGAGCACGCGAGCCGGCGCCGGCGAGCACCACCCGCGGACGACGCCGGGCACGCGCGCGGCGCAGCACGGCATCGACATCGATCTCGCCCCGACGGCTGCGTGCCCTCGTGGAAGCGGTCGCGGAGCTCAGATTCGCTGGGCATGGCCGGTCCTTTCCTGGTGCCGGTGCCGGGCGTGCGCACCGGCCGGACCGAGGCGGTCGGCGGCCGTGCCGTCGTCGGCGAGCGAGATCGCCATCTTGGCGAGTCCGTCGCTCAGGTAGCGCTTGACCGCGCCCGAGCTGATGCCGAGGGTCTCGGCGATGTCGTCGACCTTGAGGTCGTCGTAGTAGCGCAGCACCAGGCAGGCGCGCTCGCGGGGGCTGAGCTTGCGCAGTTCCTGGTGCAGGTCCTGCGCGGGTGCCGGTGTCGCCGTCGCGGGACGGGCGCTCGTCGGGCACGTACTCGAGCGGGGCGACCTTGCGCCAGCGGGTGAGCGCGGCGGCCGCCGTCGAGGTGGCCGTTGAGGATCGCGCGGCGCACGTACGCCTCGGCGCTCTCGACGCTGAACCCGTTGCGCAGCCGGCCGAACGTCTTGACCAGCGCGTCCTGCACGAGGTCGGCGGCCTGCTCGCGCGATCCGCAGAGCAGCATCGCGTACCGCTGGAGGGCGTCACCGCGCGTCGCGACCAGTTCGGTCACGACGTTCTCCCACTCGGGGCGCTGCACTCATCCAGTCCCTTTCGATGAATCGTCCCGAATCACTAAGACGAACAGCTCGCGCGGAACCACGTTGGGCGAGACACGCGGCACGGCGACGAGAAGGGCCCGACGCCAGCGAGTCGTCGGGCCTTCCGGGTCTGGGGCTGGGCGGGCTACGCCTTCGCGGCGCGCATCCGGGTGCGCAGCTCGCTCGAGCTGCTCGTGCACCTCGGCGGGGACACGGTCGCCGAATCCGGCGAAGAACGCCTCCGCGTCGTCGGCCTCGGCCAGGTGCGCGGCCGGGTCGATGCGGAACAGCTCCTGCCAGTCGGCGTCGCTCACGTCCGCGCCGTCGAGGTCGATGCGCGCCGGGCGCCGGGAGCCAGCCGACCGGGCTCTCGACGGCGGCCGCGCGACCCTCGACGCGATCCAGGATCCAGGCGAGCACGCGGCCGTTGTCGCCGAAGCCCGGGCCACAGGAAGCGTCCGTCGTCGCCCTTGCGGAACCAGTTGACCTGGAAGATGCGCGGCGACCGGCCGGACGCGCGCAGCCCGGTCCCGACATCCAGCCAGTGCTGCCAGTGGTCGGCCATGTTGTAGCCGCAGAACGGCAGCATCGCGAACGGGTCGCGACGCAGCTCGCCGACAGTGCCTTCGGCGGCCGCCGTGCGCTCGGACGAGATCGTCGCGCCCACGAAGACGCCATGCTCCCAGTCCCGTGCCTCCGCCACCAGAGGCACGTTGGTGGCACGCCGGCCGCCGAAGATGATGGCGTCGATGACGACGCCCCGCGGGTCCTCCCAGTCGTCCGAGATGCTCGGGACCTGGGAGGCGGCCACGGTGAACCGCGAGTTCGGGTGCGCGGCGGGACGGCCGGAGTCCGGCGTCCAGTGCTCACCCGTCCAGTCGATGAGGTGGTCGGGCGCCTTGTCGGTCATGCCCTCCCACCAGACGTCGCCGTCGTCGCGCAGGGCGACGTTGGTGAAGATCGTGTTGCCCCAGAGGGTCTCGAGCGCCGTGGCGTTCGTGCGTCGGGCCGGTGCCGGGCGCGACGCCGAAGATGCCGGCCTCGGGGTTGATCGCGCGCAGCTTGCCGTCGGGGCCGGGGGCGAGCCAGGCGATGTCGTCGCCGATGGTCTCGACCTTCCAGCCGGGGATCGTCGGCTTCAGCATCGCGAAGTTGGTCTTGCCGCACGCGCTCGGGAACGCCGCCGCGACGTGGAAGACGCGGCCGCGCGGGTTGGTGACCTTGAGCAGCAGCATGTGCTCGGCGAGCCAGCCCTCGTCGCGGGCGATGACGCTGGCGATGCGCAGCGCGAACGCCTTCTTGGCCAGGATCGCGTTGCCGCCGTAGGCGGAGCCGAACGACCAGATCTCGCGCGTCTCGGGGAAGTGCGAGATGTACTTGGTGTCGTTGCACGGCCAGGCGACGTCGACCTCGCCCGGCGCCAGCGGAGCGCCGACGGTGTGCGCGGCGGGCACCCATTCGGTGTCCGGGCCGATCTGCGCGAGGGCGGCGGTGCCCATGCGGGTCATGATGCCCATGCTGACGACGACGTACGGGGAGTCGGTGACCTGCACGCCGAGGCGGGCGAGCGGGCTGCCGAGCGGGCCCATCGAGAACGGGACGACGTACATGGTGCGACCGCGCATCGAGCCGTCGAAGAGCCCCTCGAGCGTCGCGCGCATCTTCTGCGGGCTCGTGCCAGTTGTTGGTCGGGCCGGCGTCCTCCTCGCGCTCCGAGCAGATGAAGGTGCGCGACTCGACGCGGGCGACGTCGTCGGGGTGGCTGCGGGCCAGGAAGCTGTAGGGACGGTGCTCGGCGTTCAGCCGGGTGACGCGTGCCGTTGGCGACGAGGACGCGCAGCAGTTCGTCCTGCTCGCGGCGCGAGCCGTCGCACCAGACGACCGTGTCGGGCGTGGTGAGGTGCGCCATCTTCTCGACCCAGGCGACGACGCGCGGGTCGGTGCCCTCGGGCGGCAGCGCCCAGGAGGAGTCGTGGACGGGCTCGAAGACCTCGTCGGTGCGGCGGGGGCGACAGCGGTTGCGGAGCGCTTGCGGTTCGCGGTCACGGTCATTGCTCCTCCGAGTCTCAGGTGGCAGGGGTCTCAGGTGGCGCAGGGCGAGAATTTGTTGCCGTATCTCCACTGTGCGCCCTGATTCGCGCGGCAACCATCCCCCAGGCGTCGAAAGATCGCCGGATCTTTCCGTATGATGCATTTCGTGAACGATCTTGCGACTCTCGGGCAGCGGATGCGGCATTTCCGCACCAGCGCCGGCCTCACCCTCGATCAGCTCGGCGCCGACGTCGGCGTCGCCGCCAGCCAGCTCTCGCTGATGGAGAACGGCAAGCGCGAGCCGCGGCTCTCGCTGCTCGGCACGATCGCCGAGCGCCTCGGCATCCCGGTCTCCGAGCTGCTCGAGCCGACCGCCCCGAGCGAGCGCGCCGGTCTCGAGATCGAACTCGACCGCGCCCAGTCGAGCCAGGTCTACGCCGAGCTCGGGCTGCCCGTGATCCGCGCCGGGAAAGGGCATGGCCGACGACACCCTGCGCGCGCTGGTCGGGCCTGCACCACGAGCTGGCCCGGCGCTCGCGCGAGGCGATCGCGACCCCCGAGGAGGCGCGACGCGCCAACACCGAGCTGCGCGCGATGATGCGCGCGCGCGACAACCACCTGCCCGAGATCGAGAAGCTCGCCGAGGACCAGCTGCGCAAGGTCGGGCACGTCTCCGGCGCCCTCACCCACCGCGAGGTGCGGCAGATGGCCGAGCAGCTCGGGTTCGAGCTGGTGCACGTGAACGACCTGCCCGCACTCGGCCCGATCGGTCACCGACCTCGAGAACGGCCGCATCTACCTGCCGCCGGCTTCGATCCCCGGCGGCCACGGCCTGCGGTCGATGGCGCTGCAGGCGATCGCGCACCGCCTGCTCGAGCACGCGGCTCCGACCAGCTACGCCGAGTTCCTGCACCAGCGGCTCGAGATCAACTACTTCGCGTCGGCCTGCCTCATGCCGCTCACGCAGTCGGTGGACTTCCTGCGGGCCGGCGAAGGCCGATCGCAACATCGCGATCGAGGACTTCCGCGACGCGTTCGGCACCACCCACGAGTCGGCGGCGCTGCGGTTCACCAACATCGCGACGCCGTACCTCGACATGACCTGGCACTTCCTGCGGGTCGGCGACGACGGCGCGGTCTACAAGGCGTACGAGAACGACGGTCTGCGCCTGCCGGTGGATGTGACGGGGTCGACCGAGGGCGAGATCGTCTGCCGCCGCTGGAGCGCCCGCCGCGCGTTCGCCCGCACCAACCGGACGACCGAGTTCTACCAGTACACCGACACGCCCCAGGGCAGCTTCTTCGAGTCGACGCAGATCGGCACGAGCTCAGTCCGACGAGTTCTCGATCACGCTCGGCGTGCCGTTCGCCGACTCGAAGTGGTTCCGCGGCCGCGAGACGACGCGGCGCGAGCAGTCACGCTGCCCCGACGCGAGCTGCTGCAAGCGGCCGCCCGACCGAGCTCGCGCAGCACTGGAAGAGCCGCGCGTGGACCAGCGCCAAGGTGCACGCGCACATCTTCTCGCCGCTGCCGTCGGGCACGTTCCCCGGCGTCGACGACCGCGAGCTCTACGAGTTCCTCGAGACGCACGCCGCCAGCTAACGCGACGCGGCCCTCGCGGCCTCTGCCCCGGCATCGCGCAGCCAGCGGGCCGGATCGGCGAGCGCGGCCTCGACCGACCCGGCGAGGTCGGTCAGGCTCCACGCCGACACCCCGGCGGGAGGCTCGGCCGCGAGCTGACCGGCGATGATGACGGTGCGCTCGCCGGCCAGGCCGAGCGCGCCGCCGACGACCTTGCCGGTCGTGCTGGTCGCGTCGAAGCGCCCCTCGCCCGTGATGACGACGTCGGCGGATGCTGCTTCCGCCGCGAATCCGGTCAGCGTCGCGATCGCCGCGGAGCCGGCTTCGATCCGGGCTCCCCACGCCGCGAGGAATCCGTATCCCGTGCCGCCCGCGGCTCCCGCACCGGGGATCGCGGCGCCGCCGCCGAGCAACCCCGCGAACGGTCGCGAGGGCGGCCTCGAGGGTGCGCACGTCATCCGGGGTCGCGCCCTTCTGCGGGCCGAACACGGCGGCTGCGCCCTCCGGGCCGAGCAGAGGAGCGGTCACGTCGCTGAGCAGGCGCACGCCGCCTGCGGGCGGCTGCCGGAGCCCCGTGCGGTCGATGCGCGCGAGCCGGGCGAGCTCGCCCCCGCCGTCGCCGAGCGGTCGGTCGTCGGCGTCGAGCAGCCGCATCCCGAGGGCCGCAAGCGCCCCGGCGCCGCCGTCGGTCGACGCCGAGCCGCCGAGGCCGATGACGAGCGAGTCGCGCGCCGCCGTCGAGAGCTGCCGCGATCACCTCGCCGAGGCCGCGGGTCGTGGCACGGAGCGGGTCGGGCGCGGCCATCAGGGGCAGGCCGGAGGACTGCGCCAGCTCGACGACCGCGGTCCCGTCGGGGAGCGAAAGCCAGTGGCCAGGCGTCGGGCGGCCGTCCGGTCCGGTGACCTGGCCGGCCGAGCGCAGCACCGCATCCGGGACGGCCGCCGCGACGGCCGAGAGCGTGCCCTCGCCGCCGTCCGCCTGGGGAAGCAGGGTGAGCTCGTCGTCGCGTCGCACCGAGCGCCAGCCCTCGGCGATCGCCGTCGCGACGTCGGCGGCATCCAGCGAGCCCTTGAACGAGTCGGGGGCGATGACGACGTGGATCGGCACTGGATCAGGCTAGTGGCGGTGCCCCCGACACGATTCGAACGTGCGACTTCTTCCTCCGGAGGGAAGCGCTCTATCCACTGAGCTACGGGGGCGCGATGCGGAACTAGGTTAGCAGCATGACCTCCGCCGCCTTCCCCGCCCGACCCCGCCCGCGAGCGTGACGTCTCGCCCAGAACTGCATCGCCGGGTGCACTCCCGGATGACGCTCGAAGTGGTCGATCCGACCGCGTTCATGCTGGCGATCTCGACCGCGCGCGGAGTCCCGCTCGAGAGCGAGCGGCTCGAGGTCCGGATCGGAGGGGAGGTCGTCGAGACCCGCGAGCTCGACGAGATCCACGGCACCCGCCAGCAGCTCTTCGAGACCGTGCCGGGGATCATGGAGATCGAGTACTCGGCGACGGTGGTCGGGCCGGGCGGCGCCGCTCCCGGTCGAGCCCACCGACGAGATCATCTACCTCCGGCCGAGCCGCTACGTGCAGTCCGACATCATGCAGCCGTTCGCGCGCGAGACCTTCCCCGGGCTCGACGGGGCCGAGCTGGTTCGCGTGGTCGGCGCCTGGGTGCACGAGCGGCTCACCTACGTCCCCGCGGCGAGCACGCCGACCGGCGGCGCGGTCGAGACGCTCGAGGCCGGCGCGGGCGTCTGCCGCGACTACGCGCACCTCACGGCCGCGCTGCTGCGCGCGCTCGACATCCCCGCGCGGCTCGTGTCGGTGTATGCGCCGCAGCTTCAGCCGCCCGACTTCCACGCGGTGGTCGAAGCCGTCGTCGACGGGCGATGGGTGGTCGTCGACTCCACGCGCCTGGCACCGCGCCGTGGTCTGGTGCGGATGGCGACGGGTCGCGACGCGGCGGACACGGCCTTCCTGACGAACACGATGGCCGACATCCTGTTCGGCACCCTCGAGGTCGAGGCGAACGCCGACGTCGACTTCGACGACGATCCCGACGAACTGGTCGTACTGGGCTGAGGTCAGCTCAGGGCAGCGATCACCGAATCTGATGAGTTCGCTCGCGTCGCCCGGCTCGAAGAACACGACCGACTCGGCCACGATCCAGAACGGGCCCTGGAAGACCTGGGCAGAGCCGACACCCGAGTCGACCGTGAAGTACGCCTCCTCGCCGTAGGTCGGGACCATCTCGCTGTCTTCGAAGGCGGCGTTCTTGAGCGCGGTCAGGGTGTCCTCGTCGAGCTGAGCGACCGACACGTCGATCGTGTCGCCGCTCGTCTGGTTCTGCCAGCGGCAGGCGACACCCTGGTAGGTGAGCGCGCTCGCTGCGGCGGTCCCGTCCTCCGGAGTGAAGTCGTCGATCCGGCCGAAGTTCGGGTTGTAGTTGTAGAGGGTGTCGGCGGAGACCAGGTCGTCGCAGGTCGCCCCCACCGGGATGCCGACCGGCTGGTCCGTTGGCTCGGTCGACGGGTCGGTGCTGGGGGTGCCGCTGGCGCTCGGGTCTCCGCTCGGCTCGACCTGGACGCCCTCGGGCGTGCATCCGGAGAGCAGGGCGATCGCGAGAGCGGCGATGGCGACGGGCGTGACGGCATGACGGACGGCGACTGGCATGCTCCATTGTCACCCGGCTTCCCGAGAGTCCGGTGCGACGCGCGCGGCTAGGATCGTCCCTTGTGAATCCCGCCGAACTGTCCGCCGCTCTGCTCGACGTGGTGCGCGAGACGGCGAGCCGACGGGGTATCGACGGGACGGCAGAGATCGGGCCAGAGGATGTGACGCTCGAGCGTCCGCGCAACCGCGATCACGGCGACTGGGCGTCGAACGTCGCGCTCAAGCTCGGCAAGCGCCTCGGGCATCCCGCCCGCGCGACTTCGCGGTCGAGCTCGCCGAAGCGCTCGGTGCCGTCGACGGCATCGCCAGCGCCGAGGTCGCCGGGCCTGGATTCCTCAACATCCGGCTGGATGCGGCGGCAGCCGGCGTGCTCGCCCAGCGCATCGTCGACGAGGGCGAGGCCTACGGTCGCGGAACCCTCTACGACGGTGTCACGATCAACGTCGAGTTCGTCTCCGCGAACCCCACCGGTCCGCTGCACATCGGCGGTACCCGCTGGGCCGCGGTCGGCGACAGCCTCTCGCGCGTGTTCGAGGCCCAGGGCGGCATCGTCACGCGCGAGTACTACTTCAACGACCACGGCATCCAGATCGACCGGTTCGCCCGCAGCCTGGTCGCCGCGCACCTCGGCGAGCCGGCGCCGGATGACGGCTACGGCGGCGCGTACATCCTCGAGATCGCGGCGCGGGTCGAGGCGGACTATCCGGGCGGCGCTGCGGCCCTGCGCGATCTGCCGCGAGACGAGGCGCAGGAGGTCTTCCGCGAGCTCGGCGTCAACCTGATGTTCGCCGAGGTCAAGGCGAGCCTGCACGACTTCGGCGTCGACTTCGACGTCTTCACGCACGAGAACACGCTGCACGAGTCGGGCGCCGTCGAGCACGCGATCGCGCGGCTCAGGGACCTCGGCCACATCTTCGAGGCGGACGGCGCGACCTGGCTGCGCACCACCGAGTTCGGCGACGACAAAGACCGCGTCATCATCAAGAAGGACGGCGAGGGCGCCTACATCTCGGGCGACCTCGCCTACTACCTCGACAAGCGCGAGCGCGGATTCGAGCGCAACATCATCATGCTCGGCGCCGACCACCACGGCTACGTCCGGCGCCTGATGGCGATGACGGCCGCCTTCGGCGACGTGCCCTACGTCAACCTCGAGATCATCATCGGGCAGCAGGTCAACCTGATGCAGAACGGCGAACCGGTGCGCATGTCGAAGCGCGCCGGAACGGTCGTGACGATGGAGGACCTGGTGGATGCCGTGGGCGTCGATGCGGCGCGCTACGCCCTGGTGCGCAGCTCGACCGACTCGTCGCTCGACGTCGACCTCGATCTGCTCACCCGCAAGACCAACGACAACCCGGTGTTCTACGTGCAGTACGCGCACGCCCGCACCCGCGCGGTCGCCCGCAACGCCGATCGCCGCCGGCGTCGACCGCTCGGTCGTTCGACGCTTCGACGCTCGAGCACGAGACGGAGAGCATCCTGCTCGGCGTGCTCGCCGAGTTCCCGCGCATCGTCCTCCAGGCCGCCGAGCTGCGCGAGCCGCACCGGGTCGCCCGCTACCTCGAGCAGCTGGCCGGCGCGTACCACCGCTGGTACGACGCCTGCCGGGTGATCCCGCTCGGCGACGGCGCGATCGAGGACGTGCACCGTACCCGCCTGTGGCTGAACGACGCAACGGGTCAGGTGCTGCGCAACGGACTCGGCATGCTGGGTGTCAGCGCCCCGGACAAGATGTAGCCACGGAGGAACCAGATGAGCGACGACGAAGCCCGACCTGCCTGACACGCAGCCGCACCGAGGTCGCCACCGTCGGCACGAGACGCGCAGGCACGTCCGCCACGAGGCCGCTGCCCGTGCAGCCGCGGTGACCGAGCGAGCCGAGGCCGTCCCGCGCCCGACGCGAGCCGAGCAAGTCGTCGTCGTCGCGCCGAAGAAGAAGCGCGCCGCTGGCCGTGGGTGCTGGGCGGCATCCTGCTCGTCCTCGCGATCCTGCGGCATGATCGCGTTCTTCATCGCCGAGAGCTACGCGAAGGACTACGCGCGCGAGTACATCAAGGAGCGCATCGTCGCGGTGCTCGGCATCGAGCCCGGATCGCCGGTCACGGTCGACATCGGCGACGGCTCGGTGCTGCTGCAGGCGCTCGTCGGCAAGCTGAACCAGATCGACGTGACGGCCGAGCAGGTCACGTTCGGCATCCTGAAGGGCGCCGCCACGGTGCACGCCGAGGGCGTGCCGCTCGATCAGAACGCGCCCGTCGACACGCTCGAGATCACGTTCGCGGTGGCCGAGGGCGACGTCGCGGCGCTCGCCGGCAACCTCAGCGGGGCTGCAGCTCGAGAGCATCGTGCTCGAGGAGCCGGAGATCGTCGCGTCGACGACCGTTCAGCTTCTTCGGCTTCCAGCTCCCGGTCGGGATGGGCATCGAGCCGTCCGCCGACGAGGGCAAGATCGTGTTCACCCCGACCAGCATCCGGCTCGGCGACGACAACTACACGGCCGAGCAGCTGCGCGAGACCTTCGGCGGCTTCGCCGATCAGCTGCTGCGGCAGCAGTCGTTCTGCGTCGCCGAGAATCTGCCGGCCGCGCTGACGATCGTCGACGTCGACGTGGTGGCCAAGGACCTCGTCGTGAAGATCGACGGCGACGGAGCCGCGCTCGGCGGCACCGACCTCTCGACGCCGGGTACCTGCGCGGCGTGACCGGGCGAGCCGTCACCCGTTCGACTCCGGAGCGCCGCGAGGTCTACGCGGCGGCCGAGCTCTTCGCCGGCTTCGATCCGGCGCGGCCGGAGAGCTACGGCGAGACGCCGGACTTCGCGAGCTTCCGCTGGTTCGTCGGCGACCGGGCGCGGCACTCCGACGGATGCCGGTGACGCCGTGCAGCGCGCGGTGCACGACGCGCACGTGACGTTCGATCTCGGCGGGATGATCGCCGACCGGCGCGTCGTCGGCGTGATGGGCGGGCACCAGCTGCCGCGCGATTCCGCCGACTACGCGAGCGTCGCCGAGCTGGCCCGCGACCTGGCGCGTCGCGGGATGCTGGTCTGCACCGGCGGCGGACCCGGCGCCATGGAGGCGTCGCACCTCGGCGCGGCGCTGTCGCGGCATCCGGACTCCGTGCTCGGGGAGACGATCGCCGCGCTCGCGGAGGTGCCGCGCATGCCCGATCTGCACGGCATCCTGAGCCTCGACGGCACGCCGGACCCGGCGCTCGTGCGCGCTGCGGGGGAGTGGTTCGCCCCGGCGTGGGTCGCGAGCCGCGCGATCGACGACCCGGTGCAGAGCCTCTCGATCCCGACCTGGCACTACGGGCACGAGCCGACCACGCCGTTCGCGACGCAGATCGCGAAGCTGTTCCAGAACTCGATCCGCGAGGACGGCCTGCTGACGATCGCGCGCCAGGGCATCGTGTTCACGCGGGGGAGCGCGGGGACGCTGCAGGAGGTGTTCCAGGATGCGCAGCAGAACTTCTACGCGCAGCATCCGGATTACTTCAGCCCGATGGTGTTCCTCGGCCGCGACTACTGGACGCAGGCGATGCCAGTCGGCCCGCTGCTCGACGCGCTGTTCGCAGACGGCCGCGCCCGACGTGCGCGCAGAGGCCGACCGGCTGCTGCTCGTGACCGACGACATCGCCGAGGCGGCCGAGCATCTGGACGCGTTCACGGCGACCCAGTCGCCGCTGGCGCGCTGAGGCATCCGAACATTCGCTAAACTGACCCCGGCTTCAGGGACCAAGCCGGGTTCGCTCGCCTCACTGTTCGCATACATCCGTGAGGTTTGACGTGTCCGCCAACCCTGTGGCATCCAGCCCGCTCGCTCCGGAGTGGCTGGTCCACCCCGAGGATGCGAACGCGCTCGCGCCCGAGGTCTGGCCGACCGGCGCCGCCCGTGCCGCATCCGGGGCCATCGCGATCGACGGGGTCGACGCTGACGGCGCTGGCCGCTGAGTTCGGCACCCCGCTCTACGTGGTCGACGAGAACGACGCCCGCACCCGCGCCGCCCGGCTCAAGGCCGCCTTCGACGACGCGTTCGCGGCCGTCGGCGGCACGGTGAAGGTCTACTACGCGGGCAAGGCGTTCCTCTCCACCGAGATCGCACGGTGGATGACGGCGGCGGGCCTCAACATCGACGTCTGCAGCAGCGGCGAGCTGGCCGTCGCGCTCGCGGCCGGCGTCGACCCTTCCCGGCTGGGATTCCATGGCAACAACAAGAGCCGCGCCGAGATCGACCGCAGTGTCGCGCTCGGAGTGGGCGCGATCGTCCTCGACAGCGTCGTCGAGCTCGATCGCGTTGCGGAGGCGGCGCGCGCCGCGGGCGTTGTGCAGGCCGTGCGGCTGCGCATCAACTCCGGCGTGCACGCCTCCACCCACGAGTACCTCGCGACCGCCCGCGAGGATCAGAAGTTCGGCATCCCGCTCGCCGAGGCACCGGATGTGGTGGCGCAGATCCGTGCGCGCGATTCGCTGCGCTTCCTCGGCCTGCATTCGCACATCGGATCGCAGATCTTCGAGTCCGACGGATTCGCCGAGGCCGCCCGCCGGCTGCTCGTCGTGCACGCCGTCCTGCTGGACGGCGGCGAGGTGCCCGAGCTGAACCTCGGCGGCGGCTTCGGCATCGCCTACACGAGCGCCGACGTCGTGACGCCGATCGAACGCATCGCGGAGGACTTCGCACGGGTCGTGTCGTCCGAGTGCGCCGCCCTCGGCATCCCGGTGCCGGTCGTCGCCATCGAGCCCGGCCGCGCCATCATCGGCCCGAGCACGGTGACGCTGTACGAGGTCGGCACGACCAAGCCGGTGGAGGTCTCGACCGGCTCGACGCACCGCGACCCGTCTGTACGTCTCGGTCGACGGCGGCATGAGCGACAACATCCGGCCGGCGCTGTACGGCGCGGACTACTCGGTGCGGATCGCGAACCGGGTCTCGGATGCCGGCCCGGCTCTGGTGCGCATCGCCGGCAAGCACTGCGAGAGCGGCGACATCGTCGTGCACGCCGACTACCTGCCCGCGGACGTCACCCCCGGCGACCTCGTCGCCGTGCCCGCGACCGGCGCGTACTGCTGGTCGCTCGCGAGCAACTACAACTACCTCGGCCGGCCCGCTGTCGTCGCCGTCCGGGACGGCAGCGGCCCGCGTCATCGTGCGCCGCGAGACCGAGGAAGATCTATTGAGTAGAGACGCTGGAGTCAGCCTGTGATCGAATACCGCAACCTCCGCGTAGCCATCCTCGGTGCCGGCTCCGTGGGCGCCCAGGTGGCGTCGCTGCTGCTCGAGCACGGCGAGGAGCTCGCCGGGCGCGTAGGCGCCGGGCTCGAGCTGGTGGGTGTCGCGGTGCGCGACAGGAAGGCGAAGCGCAGCACCGACATCCCGAAGCACCTGATCACGACGGATGCCGAGTCGCTGATCCTCGGGGCCGACATCGTGATCGAGCTGATCGGCGGCCTCGAGCCGGCGCGCACCTACCTCGAACTCGCGATGAACTCGGGCGCCGACGTCATCACGGCCAACAAGGCGCTGCTCGCCACCCACGGCCCCGAGCTCTTCGCGATCGCCGAGCAGGTCGGCGCGCAGCTGTACTACGAGGCCGCGGTGGGCGGCGCGATCCCGATCATCCGCCCGCTGCGCGACAGCCTTGCCGGCGACCGGGTTCACCGCATCCTCGGCATCGTGAACGGCACGACGAACTACATCCTCGACCGCATGGACACCGAGGGCGACACGCTCTCAGAGGCGCTCGCCACCGCGACGGCGCTCGGCTACGCGGAGGCCGACCCGACCGCCGACATCGGTGGCTTCGACGCGGCCCAGAAGGCGACCATCCTGGCCAGCCTGGCCTTCCACACCGCGGTGCCGCTCGAGAGCGTCTACCGCGAGGGGATCGAGAAGATCACGCATGAACAGGTGGTCGCCGCCCGCGCCGCCGGGTACGTGATCAAGCTGCTCGCCGTGTGCGAGCGCGTCACCGACGCCGAGAGCGGCATCGAGGGCGTGAGCACCCGCGTCCACCCGGCGCTCGTTCCGCTCGCCCACCCGCTCGCCGCCGTGCACGGGGCGAACAACGCCGTGTTCCTCGAGGCGGAGGCGGCCGGCAGCCTGATGTTCTACGGCGCGGGCGCCGGCGGCATCCAGACCGCGTCCGCCGTGCTCGGAGACGTCGTCTCCGCCGCGCGCCGGCACGTCATCGGCGGCCCGGGAGTCGCAGAGTCCACGCAGGCCAACCTCCCCATCCTGCCGATCTCGAGCGTCACCACCCGTTACCAGATCACCCTCGAGGTCGCCGACCAGCCCGGCGTGCTCGCCGCGATCGCGACGATGTTCAGCGAGCACGACGTCTCGGTCGAGGCCGTGCAGCAGTCCGTACGGCCCGAGCCGGTACAGGACGGGCGCGAACCCACCGCTACCCTGGTGATCGGCACGCATGAGGCGACGGAGTCTGCGCTCGCCGCGACGGTCGCCTCCCTGGAGGCGAGCAAGTCCGTGGCCGAGGTCACGAGCGTGCTACGAGTAGAGGGACTGTAGATGCATCAGTGGCGCGGAGTACTGCACGAGTACCGTGACCGTCTCGACGTCACGGATGCCACGCCGATCATCACCCTCGGCGAGGGCGGCACCCCGCTCATCCCGGCGCCGGCGCTCGAGGCACGCACCGGCGCGAAGGTGTGGGTCAAGTTCGAGGGAATGAACCCCACCGGCTCGTTCAAGGACCGCGGGATGACGATGGCCGTCTCGAAGGCGATCGAGCACGGTGCCAAGGCGGTCATCTGCGCCTCGACCGGCAACACCTCTGCCTCGGCCGCCGCATATGCGACGCACGGCGGCATCACCGCCGCGGTGCTCGTCCCCGATGGCAAGATCGCGATGGGCAAGCTTGCGCAGGCGATCGCCCACGGCGCCGAGCTGCTGCAGGTGCAGGGCAACTTCGACGACTGCCTCGACATCGCGCGCGAACTGGCCGCGAGCTATCCGGTCCACCTCGTCAACTCCGTCAACAACGACCGCATCGAGGGGCAGAAGACCGCCGCCTTCGAGGTCGTCGAGGTGCTCGGCGACGCCCCGGACTTCCACTTCATCCCGGTCGGCAACGCCGGCAACTACACCGCGTACGCGCGCGGCTACGCCGAGGAGCTGGCGATCAGCGCCACCACGAAGCGCCCGCGCATGTTCGGGTTCCAGGCAGCGGGCAGCGCGCCGATCGTGCTCGGCGAGGTCGTCAAGGCTCCCGAGACGATCGCGAGCGCCATCCGCATCGGCAACCCCGCGTCGTGGGAGCTCGCGCTCACCGCGCGCGAGGAGACCGATGGATACTTCGGCGCGATCGAGGACGCCGCGATCCTCGAGGCCCACCGCATCCTGTCGAGCGAGGTCGGAGTCTTCGTGGAGCCGGCATCGGCGATCAGCGTGGCGGGCCTGCTCGAGCGCGCCGCCGCGGGCGAGGTGCCGAAGGGCTCCACCGTCGTGCTCACCGTTACGGGTCACGGCCTCAAGGACCCGCAGTGGGCACTTCGGGCCTCTGATGGGTCGGACGTGAAGCCCACCGTCGTACCGGTCGACGCCGCCGAGATCGCGGGCGTGCTCGGATTGACATCGTGACGCCCGCCAAGAAGGTCTCGACAGGCTCGACCACCGGATCCGGCGTTCCCGTCGGGCGGTCGGTCCTGGTGAAGGTGCCGGCGACCACCGCCAACCTCGGCCCCGGGTTCGACACGCTGGGAATGGCGCTCTCGATCTACGACGAGCTCGTGGTGACCGTCCGCGCGGAACCGGGCGCCATCGTGCATGTCGAGGGCGTGGGTGCGGGCGAGGTGCCGACCGACGAGTCCAACCTGGTCGTGCGGTCGATCGCCTACACGTTCGCGGCGTACGGGATCGACCTGCCGGGGCTCGAGCTGGAAGCGCGCAACAGCATCCCGCACAGCCGCGGCATGGGGTCATCGGGCGCGGCGATCGTCTCGGGCGTGATGGCGGCAAAGGGTCTGCTCGACGGGATCGTCGAGATCGACTCGCAGGGCCTTCTCGCTCTTGCGACGGCGCTCGAGGGACACCCCGACAACGTGGCGCCCGCCCTCTTCGGCGGGCTGACCATCGCCTGGATGACGCCCGAGGGCCCGCGGCACAAGAAGCTCATCGTGCATCGCGGTGTCTCGCCGCTCGTCGCCGTGCCCGTCGAGTCGAGCATGTCGACCGCGCTGGCCCGCAGCCTTCAGCCCGAGTCGGTGCCGCACGAGGACGCGATCTTCAACGTCTCGCGGTCCGCGCTGCTCATCGCCGCCCTGCTCCAGAGCCCCGAGCTGCTGCTCGCCGCGACGGAGGACAAGCTGCACCAGAGCTACCGCGCAAGCGCCATGCCAGAGACCGACATGCTGATCCAGGTGCTGCGCGCGGAGGGTCTCGCGGCCGTCGTCTCGGGCGCCGGACCGTCGATCCTGGTGCTCGGAAGCAGTCCCGCCGAGCGGCTCACGGCGACCGATCTGATCAAGAAGCACGCCACCGCCGAGTGGACCTGCCTGCTGCTGGCCGTCGACTTCCGGGGTGCTACAGTGGTACCGCACTCGACCGAAGCCGTGGCTTAGTCCCCGCCGGCGAGTGCGAATCCCACTGGTCTGACTCTGATTCTTCGTGTCGTTCGACGCGCGAGCGTCAGCCCCACAGGCCGCAGCCCCGGGCGCTCTGCCCGGGTCGAAAGGAATCCCTCCCGTGACCGACATCCCCACATCGGATGCCCGCATCGAATTGAGCCGTCTCCGGCTCCCTGAGCTCCAGGCCCTCGCGGCCGAGCGCGGCATCGTCGGCGCAGCCAAACTTCGAAAAGGAGAACTCGTGGACACGCTTTCCGAGAACGAGGGCGCTGGGCCGTCCGAAGAGACTCTCGCCCCGATCGACACCATCGCCCCGGAGGGCGGCGGCGAGATCGTCCAGGACCTCGCGCCGTCCGATGACACCGCCCTGCCGGTCGAGCCCGTCGAGACCCCCGGCAAGGCCCCGGCCCGCCGGTCGCGTCGCGTGAGCGCCTCGACCGAGGTCGCCGCCGAGCTTGCCGCGACGCCCGCCGTCGACACCACCCCGGTCGCCGCCTCCGACGTGGCGGCCGACCTCGACAAGCTCCTGCCCGAGGTCACCTCGGGGGGGCCCCGTGGCGAAAGCAGCGAGGGCGAAGGCGACGAGGCCGAGGGCGGCAGCCGCCGCGGACGTGGCCGTGGACGCGGGCAGGGCGCGCAGAACGGCCAGGGCGACAAGCCGGCCGAGAAGCAGAACGGCAACCAGAGCACCCGTCAGCAGCAGGCAGAAGACGGCGAAAGCCGCTCGAGCCGCAGCCGCTACCGTGACCGCAAGCGCGGCCGTGGCGCTCAGAACGACGACTTCGAGCCCGAGATCAGCGACGACGATGTGCTCATCCCCGTCGCCGGCATCCTCGACGTGCTCGACAACTACGCCTTCGTCCGCACCAGCGGCTACCTCCCCGGACCGAACGACGTGTACGTCTCGCTCGGCCAGGTGAAGAAGTACAACCTCCGCAAGGGCGACGCGGTCGTCGGCGCCATCCGCCAGCCCCGCGAGGGCGAGCAGGCCGGCAACCGTCAGAAGTACAACGCGATCGTCAAGATCGACTCGGTCAACGGCAACTCGATCGAGTCGGCCGGCGAGCGCGTCGAGTTCGGCAAGCTGACCCCGATCTACCCGAACGAGCGCCTGCGCCTCGAGACGGAACGCGAGAAGCTGTCGACCCGCATCATCGACCTGATCGCCCCGATCGGCAAGGGCCAGCGCGGCCTCATCGTCGCGCCCCCGAAGGCCGGCAAGACGCTCATCCTGCAGGCAATCGCCAAGGCGATCGCCGTGAACAACCCCGAGGTCCACATCATGGTGGTCCTGGTCGACGAGCGGCCCGAAGAGGTCACCGACATGCAGCGCTCGGTCAAGGGCGAGGTCATCGCCTCGACGTTCGACCGCCCGGCCGAGGACCACACGACGGTCGCCGAGCTCGCCATCGAGCGCGCCAAGCGCCTCGTCGAACTGGGCAACGACGTCGTCGTGCTGCTCGACTCGATCACCCGCCTCGGCCGCGCCTACAACCTGGCGTCGCCGGCATCCGGTCGCATCCTCTCCGGCGGTGTCGACGCCTCGGCGCTGTACCCGCCGAAGCGCTTCTTCGGCGCAGCGCGCAACATCGAGGGCGGCGGCTCGCTGACCATCCTCGCGACCGCGCTCGTCGAGACCGGATCCAAGATGGACGAGGTCATCTTCGAGGAGTTCAAGGGCACCGGCAACATGGAGCTGCGCCTCTCGCGCTCGCTCGCCGACAAGCGCATCTTCCCCGCGGTCGACATCTACGCATCCAGCACCCGCCGCGAGGAGGAGCTGCTGAGCCCCGAGGAGATCAAGATCACCTGGCGCCTGCGCCGGGCGCTCGCCGGCCTCGAGCTGCAGCAGCAGCTGGAGGGCGTGCTCTCGAAGCTGAAGGAGACGGCGTCGAACACCGAGTTCCTCGTGCAGATCCAGAAGACGCTCCCCAACGGGAACGGCAACGGCAGCACGAACGGCAACGGCCAGAAGGACTAGTCCGTGTTCGAGTCAGTCGCGACGCTGCTGGCCGAACAGGAAGAACTGTCTCAGCAGCTCTCCGATCCGGCCATCCACGCGGATGCCGGACGCGCCAAGAAGGTCAACCGGCGCTACGCCGAACTGAGCAAGATCGCGTCGGCGCACGAGGCGTGGCTGGGCGCTCAGGACGACCTGGCCGCCGCCCGCGAGCTGGCCAAGGAGGACGAGGCGTTCGCCGCCGAGGTCCCCGGGCTCGAGGAGGGCCTGGCGACCGCGCAGGAGAAGCTGCGCCGCCTGCTCATCCCGCGCGACCCGGACGACGGCCGCGACGTGATCATGGAGATCAAGGGCGGCGAGGGCGGCGAGGAGATCGGCGCTGTTCGCGGCCGACCTGCTGCGCATGTACATCCACTACGCCGAGTCCAAGGGCTGGAAGACGGAGCTGCTCGCCAGCACCGACAGCGACATGGGCGGCTACAAGGACGTGCAGCTCGCCATCAAGTCGAACGCGACCGACCCGTCGCAGGGCGTCTGGGCGCACCTCAAGTACGAGGGCGGCGTGCACCGCGTGCAGCGCGTGCCGGCGACCGAGTCGCAGGGCCGCATCCACACCTCGACGACCGGCGTGCTGGTCTTCCCCGAGGTGGACGAGCCCGAAGAGGTCGAGATCAACCAGAACGACCTGAAGATCGACGTGTTCCGCTCCAGCGGGCCCGGCGGCCAGAGCGTCAACACGACCGACTCGGCCGTGCGCATCACCCACGTGCCGACCGGCATCGTCGTGTCGATGCAGAACGAGAAGAGCCAGCTGCAGAACCGCGAGGCCGGCATGCGCGTGCTGCGCGCCCGGCTGCTCGCCCGCCAGCAGGAGGAGCAGGATGCGGTGTCGAGCGCGGCGCGCAAGAGCCAGATCCGCACGATGGACCGCTCCGAGCGCATCCGCACCTACAACTTCCCGGAGAACCGCATCGCCGATCACCGCACCGGCTACAAGGCCTACAACCTCGACTCGGTGATGAACGGCGCGCTCGAGCCGGTCATCGCAGTCCTGCATCGAGGCCGACGAAGAGGCGCAGCTGGCCGCCGTCGGGGACCAGTCCTGAACCAGCACACGGTCGCCGTCCCTCGCGCGACCACGCCGTCGCCGTGCTGACGACCGCCCGCGTGCCGACGCCCGACGTCGACGCCGAGCTGCTCATCGGCCACGTGCTCGGCCTGAGTCGCGGGCAGGTGCAGGCGCGCGTCGCGACCGATGCCGCCGTCGCACACCGACGACACTCTCGCCGTGCTCGACGTCGATCGAGCGTCGCGCCGCTCGCGAGCCGCTGCAGCACATCACCGGGCGTGCGGCCTTCCGCTCGCTCGAGCTCGCCGTCGGGCCCGGAGTCTTCGTGCCGCGTCCCGAGACCGAGCTCGTCGCGCAGCTCGCGATCGACGCCCTGATGGCCGTCGCCTCGCCCGAGCCGATCGCCGTCGACCTCGGCACCGGCAGCGGCGCGATCGCCCTCGCCCTCGCGACCGAGGTGCCGCACGCGTCCGTCGTCGCCGTCGAGAACTCGCCGCGCGCGTTCGTCTGGACCAAGCAGAACGCCCGCGACGTCGCAGCGCCGAACCTGCGGCTCGTCTTCGCCGACCTGGCCGACGCCGTGCCCGAGCTCGACGGCACGGTCGACGTCGTCGTGTCGAATCCGCCGTACATCCCGGACGGCGCCGTGCCGCGCGACCCCGAGGTGCGGCTGCACGACCCCGAGCACGCGCTCTACGGCGGGGCCCGACGGCCTGGATGTGGTGCGCGCCATCTCGACGCGCGCCGCGGCCCTGCTGCGCCCGGGCGGCACCCTCGTGCTCGAGCACGGCGAGCTGCAGGGCGACGCGATCCGCGCCCTGCTCACCGCGGACGGCTGGCGCGCGCCCTCCACCACCCGCGACCTCCTCGGTCGCGACCGCGCGACGACCGCGACGCGCTAGTCTCGCACGCTCGGACTAGCGGCGCACTTCCGCGAACGCCTCCACCGCATCCAGCAGCGCCGCCGGCGTCGTGAACAGGTGCCCGGTGATGCCGACCGACTCGGCGCCGCGCACGTTCTCGACGAGGTCGTCGGTGAAGAAGACGTCGGCGGGGTCGGCGTCGTACTCGTCGAGCAGGCGCTGGAAGACGACGCGGTTCGGCTTGCGGGCGCCGTAGTAGGCCGAGGTGCGCAGGTGGTCGCCGAACAGCGGGGCGATCTCGTGCGCGATCTCGGCCAGGTGCGCGCCGAGCAGCGGGCCGTTGTTCGTGAGCAGCGTGACCTGGCCGAGCTCGGCGGCGCGGGCGACGGCGGCGATCGCATCGGGCCACGGGGTCATCCCGCTGCGGCGGTTCGCGATCCACTGCTCGACGCGTGATGTCGAAGTCGAGCGCCTTCACGAAGGCCGCGTGGTACCGCTCGGCGGTCTTGTAGTCGCCCGCCTCGGCGGCCCACTCGCCGGAGGCGTTCCACCAGCGGCGGCGCAGCTCGTCGAGATCGTGACCGGTCAGCTCGGTCAGCCCCGCCATCCGGACCCGCCAGTCGTAGTCGTAGAGCACGTCGTCCATGTCGAAGACGAAGAGCAGAGGCATCAGGCTCCCATCCTCGCGCACCCGCCGCGCGCGGGGCGCCCGGGCCTGCGAACTAGGATCGACTCGATGGCGACCTACGACACCTCGGCCCCCGCCGAGCTGCTGACCGGGATGCGCCTCGCCCGGCAGGCGATCGGGAGGGGCGAGCTCGTCGTCATCCCCACCGACACCGTCTACGGGGTCGCCGCCGACGCCTTCGCGCCCGCCGCGGTCGCCCGCCTGCTCGAAGCCAAGGGCCGCGAGCGCACCGCGCCGCCGCCGGTGCTGATCCCCGGCATCCCGACGCTCGACGCGCTCGCCGAGGTCGTGCCCGACGAGGTGCGCGCCCTCGTCGCAGAGTTCTGGCCGGGCGGGCTGACGGTCATCGTGCGCGCCCGCCGCACCCTCGACTGGGATCTCGGCGAGACCCGCGGCACGGTCGCCCTCCGCATGCCGAGCGACCCGATCGCGCTCGAGCTGCTCGCCGAGACCGGACCGCTCGCCGTCTCGAGCGCGAACACGACCGGCGAGCCGGCCGCGACGACGGTCGCCGAGGCCGAGACGATGCTGGGGGATGCCGTGGCCGTCTACCTGGACGCCGGCCCGGTGGGGGAGCGCTACGCCGACGCCGATCCGCGTGTCGGGTTCGACGATCGTCGACGCCACGGGCCTCGAGTCACCGGAGGGCAAGCTGCGGATCGTGCGCCACGGCGTCATCCCCGACGACGAGATCGTCGCGATCGTGGGGGCCGACCGGTGCGCATAGTCTTCTACCTGCTCGTCGCCGGAGTCTCGGGCGTCGTCACCTTCGGCCTCGCCTGGCTCATCTACAAGATGAGCCACAGGTACCGGCTGTACCCGCAGATCCGCGCCCGCGACGTGCACACCCGGCCGACGCCGCGGCTCGGCGGGGTCGCGATGTTCCTCGGCATCGTCGCGGCGTTCGCCATCGGGTCGCTGCTGCCGCCGCTCGCGCTCGTCTACTCCCGGCCCGGCCCGATCCTCGCGATCCTGGGCGCGTCGTTCCTCATCGTGCTGATCGGCGTCGCCGACGACATCTGGGACCTCGACTGGATCACGAAGCTCGCCGGCCAGATCATCGCCGCCGGTCTGCTCGCCTGGCAGGGCTATCAGATCGCCAGCATCCCGATGCCCGGCCTGCTGATCATCGGCTCGCCGTTCATGTCGCTCATCATCACGATCTTCGTGATCGTGCTCGTGATGAACGCCATCAACTTCATCGACGGGCTCGACGGGCTCGTGGCGGGCGTCGCCCTCATCGCCAACAGCGTGTTCTTCGTCTACTGCTACGTGATCTCGTTCGGGCCGACCGAGCAGACCGGCTACTTCAACCTCGCGCAGTTCATCGCGGCCGTGGTCATCGGCGCGTGCGCCGGCTTCCTGCCGCTCAACTGGCATCCGGCGCGGCTCTTCATGGGCGACGCCGGTGCACTCCTGGTCGGGATGCTGATGGCCGCCTCCGCCGTCGCCGTCACGGGGCAGATCGACCCGGACCGTCTCACCGGCGCGAGCGGTCCCGACGACGTGCTCGGAGCGAGCGGCCTGCTCCCCGCGTTCATCCCGATCCTGCTGCCGTTCGCGGTGCTGGTCGTGCCGCTGCTCGACTTCGGGCTCGCGGTGTTCCGCCGCCTCCGGGCGGGCAAGTCGCCGTTCAGCGCCGACCGCAAGCACCTGCACCACCGGCTGCTCGACATGGGCCACAGCCACTTCCACGCGGTGCTGATCTTCTACGGCTGGACGGCGGTCGCCTCCGTCGGCACGCCTGCTGTTCCTGTTCATCCCGGACTGGTGGTGGGCGCGCTCATCACCGCGGTCGGGCTGGTCGTCTGCACGATCGTGACGCTCGCCCCGCTCAGCCGCCGCAAGGCCGCCGAGGCGGCGGTGCAGAACGCCGACCCCGACGTCGCGTCGGATGCCGCCCTCGCGGCGTTCGACCCGCTCGACGCCGCAGCGGAGCGCTTCGACGCCGCACCGAGCCGACCGACGCGAGGCCGAGGCCGCCCTCAAGCGCCTGCAACGAGAAGGAAGAAGTCCTCGATGAGTCTCGCGCCCGATCATGTCAAGCTCGCGCTGCTCTACGGAGCGCTCGTCGCCGGGTGTCGTCGGCGTCGCCGGCGGCATCATCGGGTGGCTCGTCGCCGGGGGGCCCGGGTCTGGTCGGCGCGCTCTCGGGACGGCGCTCGCAGCGGTGTTCCTCGGCCTCACCACCGTGAGCATGCTGTCGCCGGACGCGTCACGCGCGGCGACGCCACCAATCCGCTGTTCTTCGCGGTCGTGCTCGGCACGCTGGGCGTGAAGCTGGTGCTGTTCCTGGTGTTCGCGATCTGGCTGCGCGGGCAGACCTGGCTCGACCCGGGTGTCTTCGCCTTCACCGCGATCGCGGCCGTCATCGGCTCGCTGATCGGCGACGCGGTCGCGTTCTCGCGAGCCCGTGTTCCCTACGTCAGCGACGTCCAGCTGCCGGGCGAGGTCAGGCCCGAAATCCTTGATAGGGTAAGGGAGACCTTCCCCCCTACGATCGCCGCGTCGTCGCGCCCGGTTCAGGAGAAAGCCCTGCTAGCCTCACTCTTCGCATCCGCCCTCGATTCTGTCGGGCGCGTCGCTGTCGGCATCCCCACCGCGGTCGGCGCGAGCAGCTCAGAAGAGTGCGACCCCGGCCAGTTCTGCGGTCCCTCGATCGCGGAGTTCTTCCCCGAGCCGGTGCTGTTCATCGGCACCCCGTTCGAGATGAACCGCATCCTGATCATCCGGATGCTCGTCGTGGTCGCTGATCCTCGTGATCTTCTGGGTGGCGACCCGCAACCTGAAGCTCGTCCCCGGCCGCGGCCAGGTCGCGTTCGAGTTCATCACCGGCTTCGTGCGCAACAACATCGTCGTCGAGACGCTCGGCGAGAAGGACGGCCGGCGGTTCATGCCGGTGCTCTTCGCGATCTTCTTCCTGACGCTCGGGCTCAACATCACCGGCACGATCCCCGGTCTTCAGATCGCCAGCACCGGCCTCATCGGCCAGGCCATCATCATGGCCGTCGTCGCGTACTTCACCTTCATCTACGCGGGCATCCGCAAGCACGGAGTCCGGTTCTTCAAGAACGCGACCGTGCTGCCCGGTGTCCCGATCTTCATCGTGCCGATCATCGCGGCGCTCGAGTTCCTGTCGACCTTCATCATCCGGCCGATCACGCTGACCCTCCGACTCACCATGAACATGGTCGCGGGCCACATGCTGCTGGTGCTGTGCTTCCTGGCGACCAACTTCTTCTTCGTCACCGTGCTGGTCGAGCAGGGCAACCCGATCGGCCTGCTCGGCATCGGCACCTTCGGATTCGGTGTCGCGTTCACGGCGCTCGAGATCTTCATCGCGGCCCTCCAGGCCTTCGTCTTCACGATCCTGACCGCCATCTACATCCAGATGGCGCTGGCCGACGAGCACTGAGCTCGTCGAATCCCCACGCTCTTCACCACAACAGCCTGCATCACCCTGAAAGGACACCCACAGTGAACATCGTCGGACAGCTCGCCCCCCTCGCCTTCGGCCTCGCCGTCATCGGCTCGGGTATCGGCGTCGGCATCATCGTCGGCAAGACCATCGAGTCGGTCGCGCGCCAGCCCGAGCTCGCCGGTCGCCTGCAGACCCTGATGTGGATCGGTATCGCCCTCACCGAGGCGCTCTGCTTCATCGCCATCGGTGTCGCGTTCATCCCGTTCCCCGCGCCCGCCGCACCGTAACCACGTCCACCTCCGACTGAAGGAGTCCGGATGCTGACCGTCTTCACTCTCCTCGCCGACTCGCATGCCGAGGAGACGACGGAGCCGATCCCTCGATCCTGATCCCGGCGATCCCCGACCTGGTCTGGGGAACGATCGCGTTCGCCCTGATCCTGGGCTTCATGCTCTTCCGCTTCGTGCCGAAGATCAACGGTGCGCTCGACGCGCGCAGCGACGCGATCGCGGGCGGCATCAAGCGCGCAGAAGAGGCTCAGGCCGAGGCCAAGGCCGCGCTCGAGAAGTACAACGCGCAGCTCGCCGAGGCCCGCGGCGAGGCCGGTCGCATCCGCGACGAGGCCCGCGACGACGCCAAGCGCATCCGCGCCGAGCTCGTCGAGCAGGCGCAGGCCGATGCGGCGCGCATCGTCGCCAACGCGCAGAACCAGATCGAGGCCGAGCGCGCCGCCGCGCATGGTGTCGCTCCGCGGCGAGGTCGGCACGCTGGCCATCGACCTGGCGTCCGGCGTCATCGGCGAGTCGCTCGACGACAAGAAGGCGTCGTCGATCGTCGACCGCTTCCTGGCCGACATGGCCGCCGCGCGAGAAGGCCGGCAACGGCACGAAGGCGAAGGCGGGCAAGTAATGGGTTCGGCGTCACGCGCCGCCCTCGAGGCGGCGAAGAGTGCTCTCGCCTCGGCGAAGGGCGTCACGCGCGGCACCGGCGAGCAGCTGCTCTCGGCCGGGCGCGACATCGCCGGCTCGTCGCAGCTGCGCGCGCTGCTGGCCGACCCGTCGGTCGCCGGTGGCCGAGAAGACCGGGCTGATCGGCAGCATCTTCAGCAGCCTCGATCCGGCCGCCGCCTCGCTCCTCGGCGAACTCGTCGGCGCACGCTGGTCGAACTCCGACCAGCTGATCGACGGCATCGAGCAGGTCGGCATCCGCGCCATCGCCGACCAGCGCTCCCGACGACGCCGGCATCGAAGGCGAGCTGTTCGCGTTCGCGCGTGCCGTGTCGAGCGATCCCGAGCTCGAGCTCGCGGTCGGCAGCAAGCTCGGCGACCCGGCCGGCAAGGCCTCGCTCGTCGACAGCCTGCTCGGCGCCAAGGCCGACGCGGGCACGCTCGCGATCGTCCGTCACCTCGTGCAGACCCCGCGCGGCCGCCGCATCGGCGAGCTGCTCACGCTCGCCGCCGAGACCGTGGCGGATGCCTCCGGGCGGCATCGTCGCGAACGTCACCGCCGCCGCGCCGCTGAGCGAGGCGCAGCTCGAGACCCTCTCCGCGATCCTGACGACCCAGTACGGCCGCGAACCGCGCATCGCCGTGCGCATCGACCCCGCCGTGATCGGCGGACTGCGCGTGCAGGTCGGCGACGACGTGATCGACGGCACCATCGCATCCCGGCTCTCCGAACTCCGACTCCAGCTCGCCGGCTGACCCGGCCCGACGACCACTTCCGACAAAGGAAACCCCATGGCAGACATCACCATCAGCCCGGACGAGATCCGCGGCGCCCTCAAGGACTTCGTCGCCGGCTACAAGCCGAGCGCCGCGTCCAAGACCGAGGTCGGCTTCGTCACCGACGCCGCCGACGGCATCGCGCACGTCGAGGGGCTTCCCGGCGTCATGGCCAACGAGCTGCTGCGGTTCGCCGACGGCACGCTCGGCCTCGCGCTGAACCTCGACGAGACCGAGATCGGTGTCATCGTGCTCGGCGAGTTCACCGGCATCGAGGAGGGCCAGGAGGTCACCCGCACCGGCGAGGTGCTCTCGGCCCCCGTCGGCGACGCGTTCCTCGGCCGCGTGGTCGACCCGCTCGGCAACCCGATCGACGGCCTCGGCGACATCAAGGCCGAGGAGCGTCGCGCGCTCGAGCTGCAGGCACCCGGCGTCATGTCGCGCAAGAGCGTGCACGAGCCGATGCAGACCGGCATCAAGGCCATCGACGCGATGATCCCGATCGGCCGCGGACAGCGCCAGCTGATCATCGGCGACCGCCAGACCGGCAAGACCGCCATCGCGATCGACACGATCATCAACCAGAAGGCCAACTGGGAGTCGGGCGACACCAACAAGCAGGTGCGCTGCATCTACGTCGCCATCGGCCAGAAGGGCTCCACGATCGCCGCCGTCAAGGGCGCGCTCGAGGATGCCGGCGCGATGGAGTACACCACGATCGTCGCGGCCCCGGCCTCCGACGCCGCGGGCTTCAAGTACCTCGCCCCCTACACCGGCTCGGCCATCGGCCAGCACTGGATGTACGGCGGCAAGCACGTGCTGATCATCTTCGACGACCTGTCGAAGCAGGCCGAGGCCTACCGCGCCGTGTCGCTGCTGCTGCGCCGCCCGCCGGGACGCGAGGCCTACCCCGGCGACGTGTTCTACCTGCACTCCCGTCTGCTCGAGCGTTGCGCGAAGCTCTCCGACGAGCTCGGCGCCGGATCGATGACCGGCCTGCCGATCATCGAGACCAAGGCGAACGACGTGTCGGCCTACATCCCGACCAACGTGATCTCGATCACCGACGGCCAGATCTTCCTGCAGTCCGACCTGTTCAACGCCAACCAGCGCCCCGCGGTCGACGTCGGCATCTCGGTGTCGCGCGTCGGCGGTGACGCCCAGGTCAAGTCGATCAAGAGGGTCTCCGGAACCCTGAAGCTCGAGCTCGCCCAGTACCGCTCGCTCGAGGCGTTCGCGCTGTTCGCCTCCGACCTCGATGCCACCAGCCGTCGTCAGCTCGACCGCGGCGCGCGCCTCACCGAGCTGCTGCGTCAGCCGCAGTACTCGCCGTTCCCGGTCGAGAAGCAGGTCGTCTCGATCTGGGCAGGCACCAACGGCAAGCTCGACAACGTGCCCGTCGACGACGTGCTGCGCTTCGAGAGCGAGCTGCACGACTACCTCGCGAACAAGACCAAGGTGCTCGACACCCTGCGCGACACCAACGTGCTCGACGACGACACCAAGGCCGGCGCTCGAGAAGGCGGTCGACGCGTTCAAGCTCGAGTTCCAGACCGGCGACGGCCAGTCGCTGAACGCCCCCGGCAAGGAGACGTTCGAGGCCACCGAGGTCGAAGACGTCAACCAGGAGAAGATCGTCAAGTCCAAGCGCTGATCTCGGTTTCGATACGCGCCACGGCGCTACTCGACCACCGATTTCCGTACAGGAAGTAGACAACGACATGGGAGCCCAGCTTCGGGTCTACCGGCAGAAGATCCGCTCTGCCCAGACGACCAAGAAGATCACCCGTGCCATGGAGCTCATCGCGGCATCGCGAATCCAGAAGGCGCTGGCGCGGGTGAAGTCGTCGGCGCCGTACGCGCGCGCGGTGACGCGCGCCGTGTCGGCGGTCGCGACCTACTCCAACGTCAAGCACGTGCTGACGACCGAGCCCGAGACGATCGACCGCGCCGCCATCGTCGTCTTCGCCTCCGACCGCGGTCTCGCGGGCGCGTTCAACGCGAACGTGCTGCGCGAGAGCGAGGAGCTCGGCACGCTGCTGCGCAGCCAGGGCAAGGAGGTCGTCTACTACGTGGTCGGCCGCCGCGGCGTCGGGTACTTCACCTTCCGCAAGCGCGCAATCGAGCAGGCCTGGATCGGCGACACCGACAACCCGAGCTTCGCGACGGCGCAGGAGATCGGCGAAGAGCTGGTCGCCAAGTTCGTCCAGCCGACCGACGAGGGCGGCGTCGACGAGATCCACATCGTCTACAACCGCTTCGTCTCGATGCTCACTCAGGAGCCCGAGGTCGTGCGCCTGCTTCCCCTCGAGGTCGTCGAGGGCGTCGAGGAGCCCGGTGAGTTCGTGGCGCTGCCGCTCTACGAGTTCGAGCCGGATGCCGACGAGGTGCTCGACGCGCTGCTGCCCGGTCTACATCGAGAGCCGCATCTTCAACGCGCTGCTGCAGTCCGCGGCGTCGAAGCACGCCGCGACCCAGAAGGCGATGAAGTCGGCGAGCGACAACGCCGACACCCTCGTCCGCGACTACACCCGCCTGGCGAACAACGCCCGCCAGGCCGAGATCACCCAGCAGATTTCCGAGATCGTCGGCGGCGCCGACGCTCTCGGCGTCCAAATAGCTCCCAGAAAGAGGACACCCATGGCTACGAAGACTGCCGATAAGGCGCCCGCCAAGAAGAAGGACGACAAGGCGTCGCCGGCGGCGTCGGCCGCATCGCCCGCGTCACCGGCCCCGTCGTCGACATCGAGTTCCCGCACGACGCGATCCCCGAGATCTACAACGCGCTGAAGACCGACATCACGATCGGCGGCGAGACGACCGAGATCACCCTCGAGGTCGCCCAGCACCTCGGCGACGACCTCGTCCGCGCCATCGCCCTGAAGCCCACCGACGGCCTGGTCCGCGGCCAGGAGGTGCGCGACACCGGCGCCCCGATCTCGGTCCCGGTCGGCGACGTCACCAAGGGCAAGGTCTTCAACGTCATCGGCGAGGTGCTGAACGCCGAGCCCGGCGAGAAGATCGAGATCACCGAGCGCTGGCCGATCCACCGCAAGCCCGCCGGCCTTCGACCAGCTCGAGTCGAAGACCCAGCTGTTCGAGACCGGCATCAAGGTCATCGACCTGCTCACCCCGTACGTGCTCGGCGGCAAGATCGGCCTGTTCGGCGGTGCCGGCGTCGGCAAGACCGTCCTCATCCAGGAGATGATCCAGCGCGTCGCGCAGGACCACGGTGGTGTGTCGGTGTTCGCCGGTGTCGGCGAGCGCACCCGTGAGGGCAACGACCTCATCGCACGAGATGGAGGAGGCGGGCGTCTTCGACAAGACCGCGCTCGTCTTCGGCCAGATGGACGAGCCGCCGGGAACGCGTCTGCGCGTCGCCCTGTCGGCGCTGACGATGGCGGAGTACTTCCGCGACGTGCAGAAGCAGGACGTGCTGCTCTTCATCGACAACATCTTCCGGTTCACGCAGGCCGGCTCCGAGGTGTCGACGCTGCTCGGCCGCATGCCGTCCGCGGTGGGCTACCAGCCGAACCTCGCCGACGAGATGGGCATCCTCCAGGAGCGCATCACCTCGACCCGTGGTCACTCGATCACCTCGCTGCAGGCGATCTACGTCCCCGCCGACGACTACACCGACCCGGCGCCGGCCACCACGTTCGCGCACCTCGACGCGACGACCGAGCTCTCGCGTGAGATCGCGTCGCAAGCGGTCTCTACCCGGCGGTCGACCCGCTGACCTCGACGAGCCGCATCATGGACCCCCGCTACCTGGGCGAGGACCACTACCGCGTCGCGACGAGCGTCAAGCAGATCCTGCAGAAGAACAAGGAACTGCAGGAGATCATCGCCATCCTCGGTGTCGACGAGCTCTCCGAGGAGGACAAGATCACGGTGTCGCGTGCGCGCCGCATCCAGCAGTTCCTCTCGCAGAACACCTACATGGCCAAGAAGTTCACCGGCGTCGAGGGTTCGACCGTTCCGCTGAAGGACACCATCGAGTCGTTCGACGCGATCGTGCGCGGCGACTTCGACAGCGTCGCCGAGCAGGCGTTCTTCAACGTCGGCTCGATCGGCGACGTCGAAGAGCGCTGGGCGCAGATCCAGAAGGAGAACGGCTAGCCATGGCCGAACCCGGTGCGCACGAGCTGCAGGTGAGCGTCGTGTCCGCCGACCGCGAGGTCTGGACGGGCACGGCGCAAGCAGGTCGTCGCCCGCACGACGATCGGCGAGATCGGCATCCTCGCCGGTCACGAGCCGGTGCTCGGGATCCTCGCCAGCGGCGAGGTGCGCATCACCACCACCGACGGGACCGTCGTGACCGCGAAGGCCGAGGACGGCTTCCTGTCGATGCAGAACGACGTCGTGACGATCGTCGCCGGAGCAGCCGAGCTGTTGTGACCGAGGTCGCTGCGGCACGAAGCGGCGCACCGAAGCCGCGGCGCAGCCGCTGCTCGTGGTGACGGCGGGACTCCCGGCGACCGGCAAGAGCACGATCGCCGAGGTCGTCGGCAACCGGCTCGGCCTTCCGGTGCTGTCGGTCGACCCGATCGAGGCCGCCATCCTGAGCGCCGGCATCGACAGCGCCCAGCCGACCGGTCTCGCCGCCTACCTGGTCGCCGAGACGATGGCCGAGGGTGTGCTCGCCAGCGGGCGCGGCGTCGTGATCGACGCCGTCAACGCGGTCGAACCGGCCCGCGAGCAGTGGGTGAAGCTCGCGGCCCGCCAGGACGCGACGCTGCGGTTCATCGAGGTCGTGTGCTCCGACCCCGAGGTGCATCGCGAGCGCCTCGCCGCCCGTGCCGGACGCCACGCGAAGACCGAGCACCGCCTACGCCGTCGAGCAGAGCCTCGACGAGTGGGAGCCGTGGACCGGGCGAGTCGGCCGCCGTGCCGCGCGTCACCCTCGACTCGGTGCAGCCCCTCGGCGTCAACATCGAGCAGGCGCTCGGCCTTCCTCGCAGAGGCTGAATGCTCGTCCTGCTTCCGCCGTCCGAGACGAAGCGGACGGGCGGGATCGAGGGAACACGGCTCGACTACGCCGCGCTCGTCCTGGCCCGAGCTGACGCCGCAGCGGCGAGCCGCCGTCGACGGCGTGCGGCGGCTGTCGCGCAACCTCGCCGCGGCGACCGGGGCACTGCGACTCGGCGGAACCCAGGCCGCGGAGGTCGCCCGCAACCGCGTGATCCTGACCTCGCCGACGATGCCCGCGATCGACCGCTACGACGGCGTGCTGTACGAGGCTCTGGATGCGGCGACGCTGTCGACGCCGATCAGCGCGCGTTCGCGGGACGGCACGTCGCGATCGCGTCGGCGGCGTTCGGGCTGACCGGCGGACTGGATCCGATCCCCGCCTACCGGCTCTCGCACGACTCGCGACTGCCCGGACTGTCGCTCTCCCGGCTCTGGCGCGCTCCGCTCGGCGCCCTGCTCGCGTCGACCGCCGGGCTGCTGCTCGACCTGCGATCGGAGGCGTATGCGAGCCTCGGCCCGCTGCCCGAACGTCCCGACGCGGTCTTCGTCCGTGTGGTCAGTGAGGACGAGACGGGTCGCCGCCGCGCCCTCAACCACTTCAACAAGAAGGGCAAGGGCGAGTTCACGCGGCGGCTGGTCGACGCGGGCATCGTCCATCCGGACGTCGATGCGCTGCTGGCCTGGGCCGCGCGCTCCGGTATCCGCCTCGAGCGGGGTGCGTCGGGCGAACTCGATCTCGTAGTCGTGCGAGCCCACGGCCCGATGCCGCCCACTGCCGGCCCCAGCCTGACCTAGCGAGCCCGCCAGCATCCGGCGACGTGGTCGTCGACCATGCCCGCCGACTGCATCAGGGCGTAGATCGTGGTCGGCCCGACGAAGCGGTAGCCGAGCTTCTTGAGCGCCCTGCTCGCCGCCGTCGACTCGTCGGTCGTGGCGGGCAGCTCGGCTCGAACGACGACGGGCGCCGTGTCGCGAGGCGCCGGAGCGAATCCCCAGAGCAGTTCGTCGAGCGCTCCGGGATGGCCGGCGACGAGCTCGCTGCGTCACCCGGGCGTTCGAGATCGTCGCCTCGATCTTCGCGCGGTTGCGGATGATGCCCGGATCGTTCATCAGCCGCTCGACGTCGCGCTCGTCGAAGGCGGCGACCGCGTCGATGTCGAACCCGGCGAAGGCCGTGCGGAACGTCGGCCGCCGCCGCAGGATCGTGATCCACGACAGCCCCGCCTGGAATCCCTCGAGGCTGAGCTTCTCGAACAGCGTCGCGATCGCCGTGCAGCGGCGTTCCCCACTCCTCGTCGTGGTACCGCAGGTACTCGGCGTCGGCGGCCGACCCAGGCGCAGCGCGCCCGCCCGTCGTCGCCGACGACGATCGACGCCGCGTCACGCCGCCGACGATGCTGCGGGCGCCGAGGCGAACAGCGCATCGGTGTCTGGGCGTGCTGAGGCCGGCCGGGCAGACGCCGGCACGCTGTGGGCGATGCCCTCGTGCGTCGAGCAGCCACGCCTTGGTCGGGATGCCCTCGCCGCCGCTGTAGCCGGTGATGCGTCCGTCGCTGCCGAGCACGCGGTGGCACGGCACGATGATCGGGATCGGGTTCGCGCCGACCGCCCCGCCGACGGCGCGCCCGGCGGTCGGACGGCCGGTCGCCATGGCCGAGTTCGCCGTACGAGACGACCTCGCCCCAGTCGAGGTCGACGAGCTGCTCCCACACCGCGAGCTGGAACGCGGTGCCGGCGAGCGAGACGGGCAGGTCGAAGTCGCGGCGGTGGCCGGCGAAGTACTCGCTCGAGCTGCGCGACGGCGCGGTCGAGCATCGGGTCGGAGCGCTCGGGCAGCTCGTCGTGGGGGAGCGATGCCGTCACGCTCGATGGAGAGCGAGATGATGGCCTCGCCGTTGCCGACGATCTCGATGCGGCCGATCGGGCTCGGCATGCGGCGAAGGAAGAGGGGGCGTCGGTCACTGTCTGCATGCTCCGAGAGTAGACCGCGCCGCCGACACCTACTGGCGGGAATCGGACATCGCGTGGAGGCCACCGTGGCGGCCAGCTGGGGAGGAGAGGTGGCATCCTGAATGCCATGGAATCCCGCCCCCTCGGCACCTCATCCCTGCACGTCTCCGTCGTCGGCCTCGGGTGCAACAACTTCGGTCGCCCGGGCACCACGACCGAGAAGCAGGAGGGCACGACGGCCGTCGTCGACGCCGCACTCGACGCCGGCGATCACGTTCTTCGACACGGCCGACATCTACGGCAAGGAGTTCGGGCTGAGCGAGCGGATGCTGGGCGAGGCGCTGCGCGGACGCCGGGACGGCGTCATCGTGGCGACGAAGTTCGGGCACGCCGACTGGCGCCGCGATGGCCGGCGGCGCTCCGAAGGGGTCGCGCGCGTACATCCGGGCCGCGGTGGAGGGGTCGCTCGATCGGCTCGGCATCGAGACGATCGACCTCTATCAGCAGCACACGCCCGACCCGTCGACGCCGATCGACGAGACGCTCGCGGCGCTCGACGAGCTCGTGGCGGAGGGCAAGGTGCGCGAGATCGGCAACTCGAACTTCTCGCCCGACCAGCTGGCGCGCCGCCGATGCGGCAGCCGCCGAGCACGGCACGCCCCGTTTCGTCTCCGCGCAGAACGAGTACAACCTGCTCGATCGCGGAGCGTCGAGGACGAACTGCTGCCCGGCCGCGCGAGCCTGGGCATCGGCTTCCTGCCCTTCTTCCCGCTCGCCAACGGCCTGTTCACCGGCAAGTTCACGCGCACCGACCGCCCCGCCGACACCCGGATCACGCGCCAGCGCCCGCACGTCGCCGACGACGCGCCCTGGGATGCGATGGAGGCGTACGCCGCGTTCTGCGCAGAGCGCGGCATCTCGATGCTCGAGGCGACGTTCGGCTGGTTCCTCGCGCATCCCCGCGCTGTCGAGCGTGATCGCCGGGGCGACCCGCCCCGAGCAGGTGCGACGAGAACGCGGCCGCCGGCTCCGGCTGGCGACCGGATGCCGACGAGCGTGCCGCGATCGACGGCTTCTTTCCGCGGGCTGACCGCGGGTCTCGACCTAGGGGTTGATGACGGCGAGGGCCGCGTTGAGCGTCGTCGCGTAGAGCACCCAGGCCCAGTACGGGATGAGCAGCACGGCGGCAAGGCGGCGTACCGGCCAGAACCGCAGCATCGTGACCAGCACCGCGACGTCGAGGGCCATGATGATGGCGAGGCCGATCCAGAGCGCCGGCACCCCGATCAGCGGGTACAGGCCGAAGAAGACCGGGGTCCAGATCGCGTTGAGGACGAGCTGCACGACGTAGGCGATCAGGGCCCGCCGTCCTCCCGCGGCTCCGCGTCGCGTGCTCGCGCCAGACCAGCCACGCCGCGACCGACATGAGCAGGTAGAGCACCGTCCACACCGGTCCGAACACGACGTTCGGCGGAGTCCAGAACGCCTTGTCGGCGTCGGCGTACCAGCCGTCGACGTTCTGGATCGTGGCGATGCTGCCGAAGGCGGCGACGGCGAAGGCGATCGCCAGGAACGCGACGAGCGCGAGGATGGAGCGTCCCGTTCCGGGTCGAGATGGGGCGGTGGTCGCTGGCGCAGACGTCATGACAGCAGAGTCTGGTCCAGAAGCTCCGGATCTGCCCGAACGCGTCGTCCCAGTGCGGGTCGAGCCGGTGGTCAGCGCCCTCGACGGTGACGAGCGTCACGTCGGCACCTGCCGCCTCCCAGTCGGCGACCGTGTGCTCCGCCCAGAGCCCGAAGATGGGGTCGTCGGCGGTGCCCACGAGCAGAGCAGGGGAACTCCGATCGATCGGCGAAGGTGGCGGCCGCGACATCGTCCCAGTACTCCGGGTTCTCTTCGTAGGTGCCGTGCAGTTCCGCCAGTTCGAGGAACTCGGGGGAGTCCCGCGGGTAGAAGTGATCGATCACCCACCAGATGCGCGAGCTGGCGGGCGACATCGTCGCGACGACGTCGTAGACATCGGGTGCGACGACCATCGCGCCGAACGATTCGCCGCCTCCGAGCGAGTGGCCGAGCAGACCGATCCGGGCGGGATCGAGACTCGGGATGCCGGATGCCGCGAGTGCGCGCCCGGCGTTCACGACATCCAGGGTCGCGCCCACGTTCAGGTCGGTGTCGCCGCTCGGGTCGGGATCCGATCCGCCGAGACCGCGCAGGTCGGGCGCGAACACCACGTGGCCGGTGAGCGCGAGGTCCTCCTGCTCGCGGACCAGATCGCTGCCGGTCGTGAACGTGGCGGGATCGACACCTCCATGGACGACGACGACGCCGGGGAAGGGTCCGGCCCGTCCGGCAGGTAGACGACGCCGGCGATGGTGAGGCCCTCGCTGAGGTAGGTCGCCTCGATCGTGCGGAAGCCGTCGGCGGGGGTCTCGGTGCCGAGGCCGAGTTCGGGCGACTCGGGAGAGGCGTCGATCAGGGTGCGCAGCGTCTGCACCGGGGGAGCGGTCGTAGGCTCCGGAGTCGGCGCGGCAGCGGGGGCGCATCCGGCGAGGAGGAGGAGCAGCACGGTGGCCGGCACGAGACGGAACGGCATGGGCGTCAGCCTAGGCGACGCGTCAGTGCCCGGTCAGCGGCCCCATCACCCGCGCGATGAGGGAGTGGCGCTTCGTGACCCGCTCCTCGAGGTCGGCGGACTGCATCGCGACAAGCCCCGCGTTGGCGCCCGCGAATCGCAGCGGCTCGGGCTCCCAGGAGGGCGAGCGGTGATTCACCCAGGGCAGCCGGGTCAGGTCGGTGTCGGCGCCCGTCATCAGGTCGGCGAGGGTGCGGCCGGCGAGGTTCGTGGTGCTCAGACCGTCCCCGACGTATCCGCCGGCCGAGGCGACGCGCGTCGCCGGGTCGTAGGACGCGCTCGCGTGCCAGTCGCGGGGCACGCCCAGCGGGCCGCCCCAGCGGTGGGTGACCGCGGCATCCCGGAACCGCGCGCTGTCGAGCACCGGGAAGAGCTCCCCCAACGTCCGCCGCAGGTGATCGAACACCCGCTGCACGCGGTCGTACTCTGGCCGGATGGCGCTGCCCCAGTGGTAGCGGGCGCCGCGGCCGCCGAACGCGAAACGGTTGTCGGCCGTGCGCTGGCCGTAGATCACGAGGTGCCGGAAGTCGGCGAACGTCTGCCCGTGCGCGATGCCGATCTCGTCCCAGAACTCGTCGGGGAGCGGCTCGGTCGCGATCATGAGCGAGTAGAGCGGCAGCACGCGCCGGCGCGTCGGTCGCAGCGTCGCGCCGTACCCCTCGGTCGCGACCACCAGGCGATCGCAGATCACCGTGCCGCCGGTCGTCTCGACGCGCCCCGGCCGGTAGTCGAGCACCTCGGTCTGCTCGGCGATCGTGGCGCCACGGGCCTCGACCGCGTCGGCGAGACCGCGGACCAGCTTGGCCGGATGCAGGCGCGCGCAAGCGGGATCGAATGCGGCTCCCAGCGCTCCCGCGGCCTTCACCCGCTCGGGACCCCAGAGTTCGAGCGCGTCGACGCCGTACTGAGGCGGCCTCGGCGACCTCGGCACGGGCGGACGCGAGCTGAACACGCGACCGGGCGTACGCGATCGTGCCGCCCTTCAGGTAGTCGGCGTCGATGCCGGCCTGTGCAGACGCGCGACCGACTTCGTCGACCGTCGACACCATCGCGCGGCGCATGGCGAGTGCGGCGTCACGACCGTGCTTCCGTTCCAGGGATGCGGTGGAACGCGGGAAGAGCGCGCTGCACCAGCCGCCGTTGCGCCCCGATGCGCCGAAACCGGCGATCTCCTTCTCGAGCACGACGATCTTGAGCGCGGGATCGCGCTCCAGGAGGTACCAGGCCGTCCACAGCCCGGTCAGGCCGCCGCCGACGATCGCCACGTCTGCATCCGTCTGGTGGAGAGTGCAGTGCCGCCGAGGGCCGCCCGCGGAGCGAGCGACCCTTCCGGGAGGGAGTCGTGCCAGAACGACAGCCCTCGGTAGGTCGCGTCGCCGGTCATCGGGCGACGCTCGCAGCGACGCGCTGGGCGATCGCGGCGATTCCCGCCGGGCCGATGCGGCAGCAGCCGCCGACCAGGGTCGCGCCGTCGGACACCCACTCGTGCACCAGATCGTCCGGGAGCCGGGATGTGCCGGTCCATTCCCGGCTCTCGCCGTCCCAGACCTCGCCGCTGTTCGGGTAGGCCAGCGTGGGCAGGCTCAGCCACGGCGCGCGCGACCCCCAGGGCCGTGGAGACCTCGCTCGCGTCGCAGCAGTTCACGCCGAGGGCGACGACGCCGTCCACGGCCGCGAGCGTGAACGCCTCGCGCAGCGACTCACCGGTGCGCAGTGCGCCATCGCTGATGGTGAGGCTGATCCACGCGGGCACGCCGATCCCGTCGAGCTCGGCGGCCAGAGCCTCGATCTCGGCGAGCCGGGTGATCGTCTCGATCGCGAGCACATCGGGGCCGGCATCCGCGAGCACGCGGAGCCGCCGGCGGTGCCAGGCACGCAGTTCCGGGACCGTGAGGCCGTCGTCACCCCGGTACTCGGAGCCGTCGCCCAGCGTCGCCCCGTACGGACCGACCGAAGCCGCGACCCACCCGCCGTGAGGCGCGTCGTCGCGCGCTTCGGCGGCGAGCCGCACGCTGCGGGCGAGCACCTCGTCGGTCTCGGCGGCGTCGCGGCCGACCGCCGCGAGGCCCTCGTAGCTGACCTGGTACGACGCCGTCGTGGCGACCTGCGCTCCGGCCGCGAAGAACTCCGCGTGGGCGGCGCGCACCTCGTCCGGGTCCTCGAGCAGGATGCGTGCCGACCACAGATCGGAGCTCACGTCATTGCCACGCGCCTCGAGCAGGGTGCCGAGCCCGCCATCCAGGATGACGGGCCCGGTCGCAAGCGCCGAGGCGAGATCTCGACGCCCGCTGCCTGCGGCACCCGAGCTCAGAGCCGGGTCCAGGCCTCGGACAGGACCCCGCGCAGGATCCCCTCGATCTCGTCGAACTCCTTCGGCCCGATCGTGAGCGGGGGTGCCAGCTGCACGACGGGGTCGCCGCGGTCGTCGGCGCGGCAGTACAACCCCGCCTCGAACAGCGCCTTCGACAGGAATCCGCGCAGCAGGCGCTCCGACTCGTCGTCGTCGAACGTCGTCTTGGTGTCCTTGTCCTTGACGAGCTCGATCCCGAAGAAGTAGCCGTCGCCGCGCACGTCGCCGACGATCGGCAGGTCCTTCAGGCGCTCAAGCGTCGCCCGGAAGATCGGCGAGTTCTCGCGGACGCGCTCGTTGAGCTTCTCCTCCTCGAAGATGTCGAGGTTCGCCAGGGCGACAGCCGCCGAGACGGGGTGCCCGCCGAACGTGTAGCCGTGGTAGAAACTCGTCGATCCGTGACGGAACGGCTCGTAGACGCGGTCGCTGATGATCGTCGCGCCGATCGGCGAGTAGCCGCTCGTCATGGCCTTCGCGCAGGTGATCATGTCGGGCACGTAGCCGTAGGCGTCGCAGGCGAACATCTCGCCGATGCGCCCGAACGCGCAGATGACCTCGTCCGAGACCATCAGCACGTCGTACGTGTCGCAGATCTCGCGCACCCGCTGGAAGTAGCCGGGGGGAGGCGGGAAGCATCCGCCGCTGTTCTGCACCGGCTCGAGGAAGACCGCGGCGACCGTCTCCGGTCCCTCGAACAGGATCATCTCCTCGATGCGGTTCGCCGCCCAGAGCCCGAACTCGACCTCGGGGTCTCCCGTGCCGGAGGCGACGAAGCCCATCTCCTCGGCGCGGTAGTAGTTCGTGTTGGGGACGCGGAATCCGCCGGGCGTGACCGGCTCGAACATCTCCTTCATCGCGGGGATGCCGGTGATCGCGAGCGCGCCCTGCGGCGTGCCGTGGTACGCGATCGCGCGCGAGATGACCTTGTGCTTGGTCGGCCGGCCCTGGAGCTTCCAGTAGTACTTGGCGAGCTTGAACGCCGTCTCGACGGCCTCGCCGCCGCCGGTGGAGAAGAACACGCGGTTGAGGTCGCCGGGCGCGCCGTCGGCCAGCCGGTCCGCCAGCTCGATCGCCGAGGGGTGCGCGTACGACCAGATCGGGAAGAACGCGAGCTCCTCCATCTGCTTCGCCGCGACTTCGGCCAGCCGCCGGCGACCGTGCCCGGCGTTCACGACGAACAGGCCCGAGAGGGCGTCGAAGTACTTCTTGCCCTTCGAGTCGAAGATGTGGTGCCCCTCGCCCTTCACGATGATGGGCACGCCATGGGCCTCGAGCACCGACTGGCGCGCGAAATGCATCCAGAGGTGGTCCTTGGCCTTCTGCTGGAGGCCGTCGTCGTCGAAGCCGGGCGACTGCGCCATCTTCTTGCTGCTCACTGCTTGTTCGGTCGTTGTCATGATCGACCTATCTCTTCCTTCTTGGGGCAGCGCCACATCCGGAGGGGACCTAGCGCGTGCCCCAGTTGTAGAACTGCTTGTGCAGTTTCAGATACACGAACGTCTCGGTGGATTGCACCCCGGGGATGCCGCGGATGCGCTTGTTCAGCAGCTCGATCAGGTCCTCGTCGTTCTCGCAGACGACCTCGGCGAGCAGGTCGAAGCTGCCCGCGGTCAGGACCACGTAGTCGACGGCGTCGATCGCGCCAAGCTCCTCGGCGACCCGGGTGGTGTCGCCCGTCACGCGGATGCCGACCATCGCCTGCCGGTAGAAGCCGAGCTGCATCGGATCGGTGACGGCGACGACCTGCATCACGCCGGAATCCGTGAGCTTCTGCACCCGCTGGCGCACCGCCGCTTCGCTCAGTCCGACGGCCTTGCCGATCTCGGCGTACGAGCGGCGGCCGTCCTCCTGGAGCTGCTCGATGATGCCCTTGGAGACATCGTCGAGCACGACGGCTTTCGGGCGGACGGGCATGGTCTCGATTCTGTCAGTGTCGGAGAGGCTCTTACAAGCGGATCCGCAATCTGGGGGCCCGATCAGTGCGGATTTCGACAGTCGGGTGAACAATTCGGGATGCTACGGGCGGCCTCCGTCGCCTGGCCTCGCCCTGGGCGCACAATAGGAGCGTGACGGACGACCTCGAGCACACGCGGAGCGTCCGCCCGCCGCCGCCTCCCGAGCTCGTGGAGCCGCCCGCACCCGACCGCAGCCCGCGCTCGGCGCCGACCGTCGCCATCCCGGCGCTTCAGGCCGACATTCCGGCGGCTGAATCGGTGAGCACGTCGACGTCGAAACCCACGTCGACATCGAAGCCCAAGCCCAAGCCCGAGCCCGCGCCGGAGCCCGAGCAGGCGCAGACCGCCCCCGAGCCGCCGGTGAACACGGCCTCGGTCACGCGGCCCCCCGAGCCGCGCCGTCCGTACCGCATCAAGATGGCCGACGGCGTCGTCGTCGCGCTCGATCTCACCGTCTATCTCGGGCGCAGACCGAGCGTTCCCCGCATCGCGAGCGACCGGCGGGTGCGCCTGGTGGCTGTCCCGTCCGTCGGGAAGGAGGTGTCGGCGACCCACCTCGAACTGCGGCAGACCGGTGACGCCGTCGTCGCGACCGACATGCGCTCGACGAACGGCTCCACCGTGATCGTCCCGGGGTCGAAGCCGCGCACCCTGCTACGCGGGGAGTCCGCGGTCGTCACCCCCGGCACCCTCATCGACCTGGGGGACGGCAACGTGCTCGAGGTGCTGTCGCCCGAGCGCCTCACCGCCGAGTCGATCGCCGAGGACGCCGGCGCATGAGCCACATCGGCAAGGACCGCACCGGGCACCGCATCGCGATCCCCGGTGGCGGAACCGTCGTGCTCAGCTGGGCGGCCCGCAGCGATGTCGGGCATCGCCGGCAGAACAACGAGGACAGCGTCGTCGTCGCCTCGCCGATGTTCGCGGTCGCCGACGGGATGGGCGGTCACGCCGCCGGCGACCGGGCGAGCGCCGCAGCCGTCGAGCACCTGTCACCGCGCAAGGGCGTGCGCTTCCTCGACGTCGAGACGGTGGAGGCGAATCTCGCGGCCGCGGCCGTCGACATCGACATGCTCGCCGAGGGCATCGCGGTCGGCGTCGGCACGACCGTGACGGGCGCAGCGCTCGTGCTCGTCGAGGGGGTTCCCGCCTTCGCGGTGTTCAACATCGGCGACAGCCGGGTCTACCGGCTCGACACGAACGAGCTGGTGCGGGTCACGACAGACCATTCCGTCGTGCAGGAGCTCGTCGACGCGGGGGTGCTCGCCGCCGAGGACGCCGAGGCGCATCCCGAGAGCAACGTGATCACGCGGGCGCTGGGTTTCCGCGACGATCCGCGACCGGATGTGGTGATGGTGCCCGCGCAGAAGGGGCTCCGGCTGATGATCTGCTCCGACGGGCTCACGAAGGAACTCGGCGATGACCGCATCCGGCTGCATCTCGCCGCGGGCATGCCACCCGGCGAGACGGCGAGTGCCCTGGTGGATGCGGCGCTCGCCGCGGGCGGGCGTGACAACGTCACGGTGGCGGTCGTCGATGTCGTCGATGCTCCGCCCATTGTGGCGGCCGCCCGATCTGGGGGAGCACGTAGCCGACCCCCATTCAGGGGTCAACCACCCGGTCTGTGGAGGCCGTCTGCCTAGAATGAGCAGGTTCTTTCGGCTGGGGAGGAGGGTACCGTGGCGCGCCGTCTGCCGTCTCAGCCTCCCGTGCTGCCCGGATTCTCCTACATCCATGTCCTGGGATCCGGCGGGTTCGCGGACGTGTTCCTCTATGAGCAGAACATGCCGCGTCGGCAGGTCGCTGTCAAGGTCATGCTCAGCGAGGTCGTCAACGACCAGGTGCGTCAGATGTTCCAGGCGGAAGCCAATCTCATGGCGCAGCTCAGCGGGCACCCCGCGATCCTCACGGTCTACCAGGCCGGCGTCTCGGCCGACGGGCGCCCGTACCTGGTCATGGAGCTCTGCTCGGCGTCGCTCAGCGAGCGGTACCGCCGCGAGCGCATCTCGGTGGCCGAGGTGCTGCGCATCGCCGTGAAGATCGGCAGCGCCGTCGAGACCGCCCACCGTGCCGGGGTGCTGCACCGCGACATCAAGCCGTCCAACATCCTCCTGACCGCGTACGGGCACCCCGTGCTCTCCGACTTCGGCATCGCCGCGTCGCTCACGGTCGCCAAGGAGGAGGACTCGGTCGGCCTGTCCATCCCGTGGTCGGCGCCCGAGGTGCTGCTCGACGAGACCCCCGGGCTCGGTCGCGTCCGAGGTGTGGTCGCTCGGCGCCACCGTGTACTCGCTCCTCGCCGGCCGCTCGCCGTTCGAGGTGCCCGGCGGCTCGAACTCCTCGACCGATCTGATGTCCCGGATCGCACGCGCCAAGCCCCAGCCGATCGGTCGCGCCGACGTGCCGGCCAGCCTCGAGCAGCTGCTGCGTCGCGCCATGTCGCGCAAACCGGAGCAGCGCCCGGCCACCGCCCTCGACTTCGTCCGCGAGCTCCAGGTCGTCGAGACCGAATTGGGCGTCTCGCAGACGCCCATCGAGGTGTCGCTCGACGAGTGGGCGCTCGGCACCGTGAGCGACATGGAGGACCGCACGCGACTGCGTCCGCTCGCGGGCGCTGCCGCCGCGGCCCCCGCCCGTCGCCGTCGCCGCGCGGTCGCCGAGAAGGCCGCGGCGTACGAGCCCGTCGGCACGGTGCGCGAAGCCAGCTCGCCGAACCGCTTCTCGCGCCAGCCGGCCGGGTCCGCTCAGCCGCCGGATGCAGACGATCACGTGGGTGCTCGTCGCCTCCGCGGTGCTGGTGGTCGCATTGGGCGCCACCGCCCTGTCGGTGCTGCTCCGCGCGGCGGGTGACGACGGCATCCCGACCGTGACGGACATCTCGGCGACCGAGGACGGCGGCGTCGTGGAGTTCCGCTGGCCCGATCCGGGTCTCGAAGAGGGCGACCGCTACCAGGTCCAGATCCGCGACGGCGAGGGCGGCATCCAGGCGTCACCGCTGTTCCGCGTCGACGCCGACGCGGGCGACACCGTGTGCATCACCGTGACCGTGAACCGCGATGGGAAGACGGGCGACCCGAGCACAGAGAAGTGCATCGACGTCCTCGAGGACTGATTCCCTATGTTGCGCAACTGGTTCTCCGCCCACCGCTCCCTCGTCGCCACCGCGACGAGCGGTGCGTTGATCGCGGCCGTGGTCGCCACCATCGCGATCGTGTCCACCGGCTACACGGCCCAGAAGATGGAGCTGGATGACGCCTCGGTCTGGGTGGCGAACGGCTCGCAGCAGGTCATCGGTCGCGCGAACACCGAGGTCTTCGAGCTGAACTCGGTGGTCGCGTGCAGGCGCGAACCAGCTGGAGACCGTGCAGGGCGGCGACACCGTTCTGCTCGTCGACCACGCCAATGCGACCGTCGACACGATCGACCCGGCCACCAGCGCCGTGGTGGACACCATCGCGCTGCCGCCCGACCAGGCCGAGGTGTTCCTCGCCGGCGACCGGGTCGTCATCTTCGAGACGGGAACGGGCGAACTCTGGATCCTGCCGTTCGTCGAGCTCAGCGGTTTCGACGCGACCGCGCCCTCGAGCCTGAGCCTCGGCCGCGACGCGGTCGTCACCGTCACCCCGAGCGGGGTTCTGTTCGCCTATTCGCCCGAGGTCAACGAGGTGCGGCGGGTGGATGCCACCCGGTCCGACGAGGTCGACGCCACCTGGGGGCTGACGATCGAGGGCGGATCGCGCACCTACGAGATCACGGCCGCCGGCGATCGGTGGGCGGTCCTCGATGCCGGCACCCGCATCCTGTACCTGGAGGGGCGATCCGTCGACCTCAGCGACGAGATCCCGCCGACCGACGGGCCGAAGCTGCAGCTCCCCGGTCCGAGCTCCGACCGGCTGCTGGTCGGCACCAACACCGCCCTGATCAGCGTGCCGTTCAGCGGCGCGAACCCGGTTCCGCTCGCCGACGACCGCTCCGGGACGAGCGCGGCCCCGCTCGTGCTCGACGGCTGCGAGTTCGGCGCCTGGACCGACGGCAGCTCGTGGCGACGATGCCCGGCCGACGGCGGGTCGGGGATCGAGCTCGACCTGGACGAGATGCCCGGAGGCGCGGCCCTGACGTTCTCGGCGAACGGCGAGCGCGCCGTGCTGAACGACGTCCGCAGCGGAGCGACCTGGGCGATCCAGCAGAACGGCGAGCTGATCGACAACTGGGACGACCTCATCGTCGAGGACGAGGACCAGGAACAGGAAGAGAACGACGAGGACATCCCGCCCGACATCGACGAGGAGCAGAAGCCCCCTGTCGCCGTCGACGACGACTTCGGCGCGCGGCCCGGGCAGACGACCCTGCTGCCGGTCCTGCTCAACGACTACGACCCGAATGCCGATGTGCTCGTCATCACACAGACCAGCGGGGTCTCCGAGCGCATCGGCCACCTCGATCTCGTCACGCGCAACCAGCAGCTTCAGCTGACCCTCAACGACGGCGTGAGAGGCCCGATCGCGTTCAGCTATACGATCAGCGACGGCCGCGGAGGCACCGCGACGGCGACCGTGAAGGTGACCGTGCGTGCACCGGGCGAGAACTCGCCGCCGCTGCAGGTTCGCACCACCAAGACGACGGTCGAGCAGGGCGGCCGGATCTCGACCCAGGTGGTCGGGGACTGGGTCGATCCGGACGGCGACGCCTTCTATCTCACGAACGCGACCACCGCGGACCCCGATCAGGTCAGCTACAAGCCGAGCGGCGTCGTGGTGTACTCCGACTCCGGCGAAGGCGGTGCGCTGAAGACCGTCACGCTGACGATGTCCGACGGTGCGGCAGAGGGCAGCGGAAGCCTGGCCATCACCGTCAAAGAGGCAGGCGACGTCCCGATCGTCATCGAACCGTGGGTCGCCCTCACCGTCGCCGGCCAGGAGATCACGATCCGGCCCATGTCGCACGTGCGCGGCGGGCACGGGACGCCTGCGGCTGAACGCTGTGCCGGCGAAGGCCGGGTCGACCATCGAGCCGAGCTTCGAAGCAGGCACCTTCACCTTCAAGAGCAACGACGTGCGCACCCACTACGTGGAGTTCACGGTCACCGACGGCGACCTGACCGCGACAGGTGTGGTGCGCATCGATGTCGCCGCTCCGCCGGACGCCAACACCCGGCCGATCACGGTTCCGCAGACGATCTTCGTGACGACCCTCAGCAACCAGATCGTCGACCCGACTCAGACCGACATCGACCCCGCGGGCGGCGTCCTGGTCGTGACGGGCGTGACCAACGTCGAGCCGAACGGGCCGATTCAGGCCGAGGTGCTCGATCAGCGCCAGGTGCGCGTGACCCTGCGCGGGCCGCTCGACAACAAGACCGTGTCGTTCAACTACCGGATCAGCAACGGGCTCGCCGAGGCGGAGGGCACCATCACTGTCGTCGAGCTGCCGCGGCCCGACCAGCTGCAGCCGCCGCTCGCAACGGACGACGAGGTCACGGTGCGCGTCGGCGACGTCATCGACATCCCGGTGCTGGCCAACGACGACCACCCCGACGACGCACCCATCACCCTCCTGCCCGAGCTCGCTCAGGCGCTGTCGGACGACGGCGGACTGCTGTTCGCCGCCGGGTGACCGGCTGCGCTACCTCGCACCGCAGGCGGCGGGCAACTACACGGCGGTCTACTCGATCGCCGGACCGGACGGCCAGACCGCGCAGGCGCGCGTGACGATGTCGGTGCGCGAGGTCGACGCCGCGACGAACAACGCCCCGACTCCCGGACGCGTGACCGCACGCGTGCTGGCCGGCGAGACCGTGCGCATCGAGGTCCCGCTGTCGGGCATCGATCCGGATGGCGACTCTGTGCAGCTGATCGGCATCGCCAGCAACCCGGAGAAGGGCTCCGTGCTCTCGGTCGGACCCGGCTTCATCGAGTACGAGGCCGGCGACTACTCCACGGGCACCGACATCTTCACCTACACGGTGACCGACACGCTCGGCGCCCGCGCCGAGGGCACGGTGCGCGTCGGCATCTCGGCACCCCTCGACGGCACCCGCAACCCGGTCGCGAACACCGACGAGGTGACCGTGCGCCCGGGCCGCAGCGTCTCGGTGCAGGTGCTCGCCAACGACTCCGACCCCGACGGCAGCCCGCTCACCGTCACGACGGCTGAGCCGAACACCGAGGAGACCACGACGGTCGTCGAGGAGGAGTCGATCGTCACGATCACGCCGCCCGAGGTCGAGGGCGACTACTCGGTTATCTACACGATCCAGAACGAATCGGGCGGCACGAGCTCCGCGTTCGTCTACGTCGAAGTGGATGCCGACGCCCCGCTCGGCTACCCGGTCGCCCAGGACACGGTGCTCGAGGTCAGCGACGTGCTCGCCCGGGACACGGTCGACGTCCGCGTGCTCGACAACGTCTTCTTCCCCGACGGGCCATCGAGCGAACTCGGCGTCGCGCTCGTGCAGGGCTACTCGTCGTCGGCGCGTGGTGCTGCCGAACAAGCGCATCCAGGTGACGATCGGCGACAAGAGCCAGATCATCCCGTTCTCGGTGTCGCACCCGGACGACGACGCCATCCGCTCGTACGCCTTCATCTGGGTGCCCGGGCTACGACGACGCGCTCCCGCAGCTCGACCGCACCGCGCCCGCGGCTCGAGGTCAACAGCGAGGACACGCTGCAGATCGACCTCAACGACTACGTGGTCGCGCTCGGCGGCAACCAGGTGCGCCTCGCCGACACCACGACGGTGCGCGCGACGCACGCCAACGGCGCCGACCTCGTCGCTCGACGAGTTCACGCTCGAGTACACCTCGGCCGATCAGTACTTCGGCCCGGCGTCCATCACGTTCGAGGTCACCGACGGCACGTCGGCGACCGACCCCGAGGGGCACACCGCCATCCTGACGCTGCCCATCGACGTGCAGCCGCGCGACAACCAGCCGCCGGCGTTCAACGGCGGGACGGTCAACTTCGAGCCCGGCGAGGAGAAGGAGCTCGACCTCGTCCGGCTCACCAACTACCCGTACGACGACGACCTCGACGAGCTCGTCTACTCGGTGCTGCCGCCGGTGCCGGATGGCTTCACCTACGAACTGAACGGCCAGCGGCTGGTGCTGCGCGCCGACACGACCGCCGTGACCGGATCCTCGACCACCATCGGCCTGGCCGTGCGCGACGCGATCAACGACGGCCGTGCCGGCAACATCGTGCTGCAGGTCGTCCCGTCGACCCGTCCGCTCGCCAAACCGGTCGCCGATCGCGCCGTCACCCAGCGCGGGCAGACGACGAGCGTCGACGTGCTGACCAACGACCAGGCGAACAACCCGTTCCCCGAGACGCCGCTGCGGGTCATCGACATCCGCGGGCTGAGCGGCGGATCCCTGCCCGACGGTGTGGTCGATCACCCCGAGCGCCGACAACTCCCGGCTGAGCGTGACCGTCGCATCCGGCGTCGATCCGATCGACGTCAACCTCCAGTACCAGGTGGCGGACGCGACCGACGACCCGAACCGCTACGTGTGGGGCAACGTCACCATCTCGATCCAGGACGTGCCGGATCCGGTCACCAACGTCCGGGTCTCGGAGTTCGGCGACCGTCTGCTCAAGCTGTCGTGGGTGCCCGGCCAGTTCAACAACTCGCCGATCACCGGCGTACGAGGTCGCGATGACCTCCGCCGGCGACGGCGCCGCCCTCTCCACGACCACGCTGCACCACGACCGTCGAACTGCGAGCTGCGCACCCCGGGCAACGGACCGGCGAACGCCGTGCGCCTCGCGGTGGTCGCCATCAACGGGATCGGACCATCGGCGCTCGAGCCGCGATGGCCGGCTCGATCTGGTCGGACATCATCCCGCCGCCGCCCACGGCACTCTCGTGGCGTCCGCTCGACCAGGGACTGCGCGTCAGCTGGTCGAAGCCCGACGGCGGCGCCGGAAGCCCGATCGAGACCTACGTCGTGACGGTCGGCGGCGTCACCGAGGTCGTCAACGTCGACCCGGGCGATCCGATCGGCACGCGGTACTCGCGCAACGTCGCAGGCGCCGTCCATCGCGAACGGCAGCTCGGTCGGTCTTCACCGTGAGCGCGCGCAACTCCGCGCCCAACAGCCTCGCGACCTGGAACGAGGCGATCGGGCACGGCGTGCCCGCGGGACCGCCGATCGCGATCGGGGCGCCCACCGCATCCGGGTCCCTCACCGACGGCACCACGGCGAGCATCGCCTGGGATGGCGCGTTCGCCGACAACGGAGCGAACATCAGCGCGTACTACGTCGCGATCTACACCGGGGGCGCGCCCGGCTGCACGGTGACCGGCGTCGAGCAGGGCATCGCCGAGTGTCGACCCGCCGCCGGCCGGGCAGTACACGCACCACCTCGGCGGCGGGGCGACCAGCACGAACTTCGGCGGCCTCACGCCGAACCAGACCTACTCGATGATCGTGTACGCCTACAACGGGCAGGGCTGCCGTGCCTCGACCGAGGTCCCCGTCACGCCGCGCGCCGCGCCGGGAACGGTCACCTCGGTCTCGACGGCGGGCCCGATCGCAGACCGGACCCGGCACCTGGGACTTCCGGCTCGACGGCTACACGATCGGGTCCGGATCGACGCGACGCCGACACCTTGGTGTACCGGCTGATCGGCGGGTCGACCGATCAGTCCGAGAACGGCCCCGTCGACCCGGACGTCTACCTCACGACCGGCAACGGCTCGCACTACGGCAACAGCGTGGCGGTGCAGGTCAAGGCCTGCAAGTCGTACCCCGAGGCGACGCTCTGCAGCGTCGAACTGGTCGGACGTCCTTCGCGCTCGGCGTCCCCGTCAACAACTCGACGCCCGGCGGCCTGCAGTCCGTCGTGACCGATGACAGCGGGCTGTTCGATTCCACCGGCTACTGGAGCTGGGGCTCGCTGCCGTCCGGCACCGGCTACTCCGAGCGTCAGCTTCAGCTGCGGTCCCGACGACGACCCGGCAACGCCGAACCAGTGCGAGGTCGAGGGCGGGCTGCTCGGAAAGAACTTCCCCGACCTGGTGGTCGACGATCACCGCCAACGGCACGACCTACACGAGAGAGTACGCATGGGATCAGTACTGATCCGCATGACGGACAGCTCGGCGCTCATTCACGCAGCGTCACCCCGAAAGGACCGAACCCGATGACCATGACACCCGAACAGGCCACCGCCTTCCAGGAGGCCTTCGGCCGCCTGGTGGCCGGCGTCGAGCAGGTGCTGCTCGGCAAGACCTTCGTCGTGCGCCTCGGCTTCGTCGCGCTCTTCAGCGAGGGCCACCTGCTGCTGGAGGACTTCCCCGGCACCGGCAAGACCTCGCTTCGCCCGGGCGATCGCGCAGAGCGTCGCGGGATCGGCGAGCCGCATCCAGTTCACGCCCGACCTGCTGCCCGGTGACATCACGGGCGTCAGCATCTACGACCAGCGGCAAGGGCGCGTTCGACTTCCACCGCGGACCGATCTTCGCCAACATCGTGCTCGCCGACGAGATCAACCGCGCCAGCCCGAAGACGCAGGCGGCTCTGCTCGAGGTCATGGAAGAGGGGCACGTCACGGTCGACGGCGAGAGCCACGACGTCGGCCTTCCGTTCATGGTCATCGCGACGCAGAACCCGATCGAGCAGGCCGGAACCTACCGGCTTGCCCGAGGCGCAGCTCGACCGCTTCCTGCTGAAGGCATCGATCGGCTACCCCGACCACGCCTCGACGCTGCGGATTCTCGACGGCGCCGGCGTCAAGGCCCACGAGACGTCACGATCCCGCCGGTCGTCACCGCCGATGCGGTGCTCGAGATGGCGCAGCTCGCCCGCACGGTGCACGTCGACCCGAGCGTCAACGACTACGTGTCGCGACTCGTCGACGCCACCCGAAGCGCGACCGAGGTGCGTCTCGGCGTCAGCGTGCGCGGTGCTCTCGCGCTCGTGCGCAGCGCGAAGACTCTCGCCGCCGCGAGCGGTCGCCACTACGTGGTGCCGGACGACGTGAAGTCGCTCGCCGAGCCCGTGCTCGCGCACCGCATCATCCTCGACCCCGAGGCCGAGTTCGACGGGGTCACCCCGTCGAGCGTGATCGGGCAGCTGCTGCTCGAGACCGCGCCGCCGAGCGATCGGCAAGCCGTGTGACGAGTCCGAGCCCCGTGCCCGCACGGCAGCGTCCGCGCGAGTCCGCCCGGTCCGCATGGGCCGGTGCGTCTCGCGACGACACGCAGACCCGCGACGAACTCGCGGGTCTCACCAACACGCGCACCCGCCTCGTCGGCGCGCGTACCGGCGTGCTCGCGGACACGATCGTGCTGCTGGTCCGGGTCGGGGCCGTCGTCGGATCGGCGATCGCCCGGGTGTTCGCGCGCGTCGCCGCGGTCGTCACGCCGCTCGGCTGGGTCATGCTCGCTGTCATCCCGCCTCGCTGCTCGTCGGCTACCGCCTCGGCTGGATCGAGCTGGTCGTCGTCGGGTGGGCCTGCGTCGTGCTCGTGCTGATCGCCGCCGTCTACCTCATCGGGCGCTCGCCGTTCACGGTCGAGCTGAGCCTTCCGCACCGCCGGGTCGTCATGGGCGACCCTGCCCGCGGGCGGATCGCGGTGCTCAACCCGCGTCGCCGACGCGCGTCTCGGCGTGAAGGTCGAGATCCCGGTCGGGCATGGCCTCGCCGAGCTCGCGATGCCCGGTCTCAAGGGCGGCGCCGAGTACCGGCACGACTTCGCCGATCCCGACCATGAAGCGCGGGATCGTCGTCGGTCGGCCCGGTGCGCACCGTGCGCGCCGACCCGATCGGCCTGGTGCGCCGCGAGGTGCTCTGGACCGAGTCGGCCGAACTCGTCGTGCACCCGCGCACGATCGGCGTGCCGAGCACGAGCACCGGCCTCATCCGCGACCTGGAGGGCACGCCGACGCGTGACCTGACCTCGAGCGACGTCGCCTTCCACGCGCTGCGCGAGTACCAGCCGGGCGACGAGCGCCGCTACATCCACTGGAAGTCGACGGCGAAGACCGGCACGTTCATGGTGCGCCAGTTCGAGCAGACCCGCCGCAGCCACCTCGTCGTCGCGCTCACGCTCGCCACCGGCGACTACGCGAGCGAGGAGGAGTTCGAGCTCGCGGTGAGCGTCGCCGGCAGCCTCGGCGTGCGCGCCATCCGCGACGGCCGCACCGTCTCGGTCGTCGTCAGCACCGTCACCCCCGAGTTCGCCAAGCGCAAGATGCTCGCCGTCCGTGCGCTCGCCACCCACGTCCCCGCCCGACTTCTCGACGAGCTCGCCGTCGTCGACGTCGCGGCCGCCGCGCTCAACATCCGCGACATCGCGCGGGTCGCGGCCGACGACGTCGACGGCATCTCGGTCGCGTTCCTGGTCTGCGGGTCGCGCACCACCGCGGCCGAGCTGCGCGCCGCCTCGCATTCCTTCCCGCTCGGCGTCGAGGTCGTCGCGATCGTCTGCGACCCGGATGCCGTGCCCGGCTTCCGCCGCGTCGCCGGCCTCAGCGTGCTCACGATCGGCTACCTCGAAGACCTGCGGATCGCGCTCGCCCGGACGGCGGCCGTCGCATGAGCTCGATCGGAACGGCGCCCGCCGCCCGCCGGCCGTCGGCGGTTTCGTCGTCGTCAACACCCTGCTGCTGTGGACGACGACCGCGATCGCCGCGGTCGCGCTGTGGCCGATCTACCAGGACGTCCGGTTCATCGTCCTCGTCGCCGTCACGACGGTGCTCGGGTCGATCGTCGCGATCCTCGGGGCGGTGTTCCGCTGGAAGTCGTTCGTCGTCATCCTGGTCGGCTTCGCGGTGCTCCTGCTCGCGGGCGTGCCGCTGGCGGTGCCGGACCAGGCGATCTCGGGCTTCCTGCCGAGCCTCGACGGCATCCGGGAACTGCTCGCCGGCGTCGCACTCGGCTGGAAGCAGCTGCTGACCATCGCGCTGCCCGTCGGCGACTACCAGGCGCTCCTGGTGCCGGCGTTCGTGCTCGTGCTGACCAGCACGATCGTCTCGCTGAGCGTCGCCCTGCGCGCGAAGTGGGGCGAGCTCGGCGTGCTGCCGCCGATCGCGATGTTCGTGGCCGGGATCGCGTTCGGGCCCGAAACGGTGCCGTGGCCCGTTCCGCGGCGCGCTCGGCCTGCTCGCCGTCGTGCTGCTCTGGCTGATCTGGCGGCGCTGGCGCAAGCGGCGCGAGTCGATCCGCGTCGCTCGACCCGGGCGACCGACGAGGGCGACTCCGGTGGCACGGGTGGATGCCGGGTTCGGCGTGCGCACCCTGCTCGCGGGCGGTGTGCTGCTCGCCGTGGCCGCCGCGGCGTCGATCGGGGCGGCGTCGGTACTGCCGCCGACCGGCGATCGCGACGTGCTGCGGACCACCATCGAGCAGCCGTTCGACCCGCGCGACTACCCGAGCCCGCTCGCCGGGTTCCGCAAGTACCTGCGCGACGATCGCGTGCGCGACACCATCTTCACCGTGACCGGCCTGCCCGCGAACGGCCGCATCCGGATCGCGACCCTCGACAGCTACGACGGCGTCGTCTACGCGGTCGGGAGCGAAGAGGTCGACAGCGCGTCGGGCAGCTTCGTGCGCATCCCGTCCGGCGTCGACCAGTCCGCGACGGAGGGGACCACGGTCGAGGTCGAGGTCACGATCGCCGACTACGACGGGGTGTGGCTGCCGACCGTCGGCCGGTTCGAGCGGGTCGACTTCGGCGGCGACCGCGCCGGCCGGCTGCGCGACGCCTTCTACTACAACGACACCAGCGGAACGGCGGCCGTCATCGGCGGGCTCGACTCGGGCGACAGCTACCGCCTCGAGGCGCTGCTTCCGTCGCAGCCGACCGAGGCCCAGCTCGACGGGGCGACGCCGGGATCGGCCGACGTCCCGCGACTCGGCGACCTGCCCGACGAGCTGGCCCTGACGCTCGACGGCTACGTGCAGGGCATCGACGATCCGGGCGAGCGCCTGGTCGCGGCCCTCTCGGCGCTCAAGCGAGAGGGCTACATCAGCCACGGCCTCGACCCCGAGGACCCGCCGAGCCGGTCGGGTCACGCCGCCGACCGCATCACCGAGCTCTTCACGGCGCCGCGCATGATCGGCGACGCCGAGCAGTACGCGGTGGCCGCTGCGCTGATGGCCCGCCAGCTCGGTTTCCCGGCCCGCGTGGTGTTCGGATTCGTCCCGGAGGACGCGAGCGGCCCCGTCGAGGTGCACGGCGACGATGTGACCGCGTGGATCGAGGTCAGCACCGCCGAGTACGGCTGGGTGACCCTCGACCCGGTTCCCCAGGAGCGCCCCATCCCCGAGGAGGAGCCCGAGGACCCGACGCAGGTCGCGCGCCCGCAGTCGATCGTGCCGCCGCCGCCGGACCGCACCGACGCCAACCAGGAGCAGTCGACGCCGGACAGCGAGCGCGAGGAGCCCGACGCCATCGACCCCGTGCTGCTCGCCATCCTCGGAGTCCTGCGGGTCGCCGGGCTCGTGCTCGCGATCGCCGGTGTGCTGATGGCGCCGTTCCTCTTCATCATCGCCGCGAAGATCCGGCGTCGCCGGCTCCGGCGCACCTCGCCCGACACCCTGCAGCGCATCCGCGGCGGCTGGGACGAGTTCGCCGACACCGTCGTCGACCACGGCTACTCGCCTCCGCGCGTCCGCCACCCGGTCGGAGCTCGCCTCCGTCGTCGGCACGCTGCCGTCGCGCGTGCTGGCCGCCGTCGCCGATCGCGCGGTCTTCTCGCCGGGCGATCCTCAGCCCGAGGACGCCGACCACGTCTGGGATGCGGTGGGCGAGCTGCGCGCCGTCCTGGACGGCAACGTGAACCGCCGCGGGCGCGTGAAAGCACTCATTTCACTGCGTTCGCTCGGTGGCTATAGTGTTCGGAATCTGATCAAAGGAGCCCGCCAATGATCTGTCGATACTGCGCGACCGAGCTGCCGGAAGATGCCCTCTTCTGCGGCGAATGCGGTCGCGCCGTCCTGGTCGAGTCGCTCGTCGGCGCCGGCGTGGTCGAGTCGAGCGCATCCCGTGCGTCGGAGTCGTCCGCCCGATTCGCGCCGCCGACGTCGGTGGACGACGGCGGACACCGGATGGCCGACCCGATCCTCGCCGAGGACCTGCTGTGCCCGCAGTGCGGCTCCGTCGTCGACGACGCCGACGTCTTCTGCGGCGAGTGCGGATTCGTGCTCAAGGTCGGCTTGCCGACCGGCTCGCGCGCCGTGCCGCCGGAGCCGGAACCGGAGCGCGAAACCGAGCCGGAACCCGAGCCCGAACCCGAAGCCTCCCCCTTCACCGAACCCCCGGTATCCGAATCCGATTCTCAGCCCCGGAAGGACCCGATCGTGGACAACGAGAACGAGACAGAGGTCGTCGCCCCGGTGGCCGCCCGCGCCCGCACCATCCCCGATCCGTTCCCGTGGGGGGCGGACATCGAGGACGACGGCGAAGACGTCGAGGCCACGCGCATCGTGTCGGCGAACGGCGGGCGACCGCTTCGTGCTGCAGTTCAGCACGGGCGAGAGCGTGACCGTGTCGGGAGCGGGCCTCATCGGCCGCAACCCGGCCGCGCAGCCGGGCGAGTACGTCGACCAGCTGGTGTCGATCTTCGACGTCGGCAAGTCGGTGTCGAAGACGCACCTCGAGTTCGGGCAGGAGGGCGGCCGCTTCTGGGTGAGCGACCGCTACTCGACCAACGGCTCGATCGTGCGCCAGCCCGAGGCCGAGCCGCGTCGCTGCGAGCCGGGTCGCCGCTACTTCGTGGTCCGCGGCACGCGCATCGACGTCGGCGAGCAGTTCTTCGTCGTCAGCTGACCCCTCGCTCCCCAGCGGGCGCAGCGGACGGCCGGTCCCCGGATGCGGTGGTCGCCTCGATCGGGCGCGCCCGCATGCGGTGGGCTGGCCCCGTGCTGCCCGCCGCGCCCCGTGAACGCCTGACCCTGCCCGCCCTGCCGGCGCCCGCGCCGCGCGCCGGGTTCCCGCTCGTCGCGACGCTCGCGCCCGTCGTGGTCTCGCTCGTGCTCTGGTCGCTCACGCAGTCGATCTACAGCCTGCTGTTCGCCGTCCTCGGCCCGGTCGTCGCCGTCGGGGGCCTCCTCGACGGGCGGGTGAACCGCCGCCGCGCCGCGCGGCCGCGACCGGGCCGCTTCTCGCCGCGCTGGACGCGACTGCGGCGAGCGTGGAGGCCGCGCACGACCGCGAGCGGGCGACGGCTCGCCCGGCTCTCGCCCGACCCCGCATCGACGATCGGCTGGGCGGAGTCGGACGGCGCCGACCTCCGCGGGCAGCCGCTCGCGGTGCGGGTCGGGCAGGGCACGCTCGATGGCCGGGTCGACCTCGGCGGCGACGATCCCGAGGATGGCGGCGGCGCGGCGCCGCGGCGAGCCCGTGCTCGCGACGCGCGCCGTGCGGGCCGGGCGGCCGAGCTGCGGGACGCGCCGATCGTCGTCGACGCCCGGGACGGCATCGGAATCATCGGTCCGCCGGCGCTGGCCGCTGCCGTCGCCCGCGACCTGGCCGTGCAGCTCGCCGCCCGGCTCTCACCGTCGGAGGCCGCGCTGGAGGCGCCCGCAGGGAGGAGCTGGGCGCGGGACCTGCCGCACACCGTGACCGAGGGCGCAGGCGCCCGCTACCGTCTGGAGCGAGGGCGACGGACGGCCGATCGTGATCTCGTGGGCGGAACAGGCCGCGGAGCTTCCGGTCGGCTGCGGGATCCGGATCGACGCCGGGGCGAGCGGCAGAGGTCGCGGGCGACCGGGTCGGGGAGGACATCCGCGATGCCAGGCCCGACGCCATGACCTCGGCGGAGGCGTCGACGATCGTCCGGGGCTGGCGCGAGCGTGCCGCGGCGCTCGGACTCCGGCCGCCCGGAGCGGAGCTGCCGGCGCTCGTGCGCTGGCCGACCTGCTGCCCCGGGCACCGCATCCGGACGCCCGGTCGCTCACGGCGCCCATCGGCCGCGACGCCCGCGGCCCGGTCGAGCTCGACCTCGTCGCGCACGGCCCGCACGCCGTCGTCGCGGGCACGACCGGGTCGGGCAAGAGCGAGCTGCTCGTCGTCGTGGGTGCTCGCGATGGCGCCGGGCGCTCGCCCGACGAGGTCTCGTTCCTGCTCGTCGACTTCAAGGGCGGGGCGGCCTTCGCTCCGCTCGCCGGTGCTCCCGCACGTGCTCGGCCACGCTCAGCGACCTCGACCCCCGGCTGCACCCGGCGTGCGATCGAGAGCCTGCGCGCCGAGCTGCTGCGTCGCGAGCGGGTGCTCGCCGCGGCCGGCGGCCCGCTCGATCGACGAGCTGCCGCGACGGCGCCCTCGCCGCGACTCGTGATCGTCGTCGACGAGTTCGCGGCCTGGTCGTCGGCGAGCCCCGAGCTGCACGAGGTCTTCGCCGACCTCGCGGCGCGCGGCCGGTCGCTCGGCCTGCACCTGATCCTCTGCACGCAGCGCCCGGCGGGCGTGGTCCGCGACGCGGTGCTCGCGAACGTCGCCCTGCGGCGTCTCGCTGCGCGTCACCGATCGCGGCGACAGCGTCGCCATGCTCGGCGACGACGCCGCGGCCCGTCTGCCGGCGGAGCCGCGCGGCCGGGCCATCCTCGCCGCCGGCGACGGCGCCCCGCGATGCGTGCAGGTCGCGATCGCCGAACGCCGGCGACGCCGGCTCGCATCGCGGCGGACTCGGCGCCGCGGCCGTGCGCAGTGCGGCCGTGGTGCGACCCGCTCCCCGTCGCGATCACGCTCGGAGCGGTCCCCGCCGGTCGACCGCGGGTCTCGCCGTTCGGGCTGCTCGACCTGCCCGCCGAGCAGCGTCAGCCGGCCGCGGTCCTACGATCCGCGAGCGCCACGGGCACCTGCTCGTGCTCGGTGCCGCGCGGCGCGGGCTCGACGACGGCGCTGAGACGCTCGCGGTATCGGCGACGCCGGGCCGGGATGCGCCGTGCGCGGTGGTCCCGCCCGGACCCGGCCGACGCCTGGGCGCTGCTCGGCCGCTCGGGCGGAGGCACGCACGGCGGGGCGCGCCCGCTCGCTCGTGATCGACGACCTCGACGCGCTGCTCGCGCGGCTTCGACCCCGACCACCGGCACGAGTTCCTCGAGCTGCTGACCACGGCTCGCGCGGGGGGGCTCGGCCCGCGGCCCGCGCTGGCGGTCGCCGCGCACCGGCTCACCGGGCCGCTCGACCGGGCTCGCCGGGCATCTTCGGCTCGCGCCTGCTGCTGCGGCAGACCTCACGCGACGAGCACGTGCTCGCCGGCGGCGACCCGCGCGACGTTCGACCCCGACCTGCCGCCCGGATCGGGCACCTGGCGCGGCGCGGTCGTCCAGGTCGCGCGGGCGGATCGACCGCGGATCGCCTCGCCGCCTGCGGCGATCACCGTGCCCGAGCCGACGCGCGGTCGTCCCGGCCGACCACCCGGTGCTCGCCGTCGTCGCCGCCCGGCCCCGGATGCTGCGTCGACCGGCTGCACGCGACCGGCGCGCGCGTCGTCGAGCTCGGCGGCGGGTCCGCTCCGGCGCCCGCAGGACCTGCAGGCGACCACCGGCGCCGCGCCGACCGTGCTCATCGGCGACCCCGACGCCTGGCAGGCAGACTGGGCGCTGCTCGCCGCGCGCACGCCGCGACTGGCCGATCGTGCTCATCGACTGCGCGCCCGCCGACCACCGCGCCCTGCTCCGCGACCGCGCGCTCCCGCCCGCCGCTCGGCGCCGCGGCCGGGGGAGTGCTGGCTCGCGATCGACGGGCGCACCGTGCGCGCGCGTCCTCGCCCTGCCGTCGACGATCACGCGTGAATCCGAAGAAATCCGCCCCGAACCGCTGATTTCGTGAAATCTATGTTTCGGGATGGGCTTTTCCGCCGCAGGATGATTCCGGCGCGTCCCGCCGTATGTCAGTATCGATCACACGGCACGCAGCCGCCGCCTTCCGAGCGTCCTGAAGGAGCATCCCGCATGACGAGGTCCCTGCCCGAAGATCCCGCTGATCCGCTCGCTCGTCGTGCAGGCGCGACGCGCCCAGCTGACCCGCCGCACGATGCTCGCGGGCGCCGGAGCGGGTGCCGACCGCGCTCGCGCTCGCCGCGTGTGCGCCGGGCGGCTCGGCGAAGCCGACGCCGCCGCCGGACAACTCGGCGAACGACAAGACCCTCACCTGGGCCAACTGGGCGCTGTACCTCGACGAGGACGACGCCGGCGACCACCCCACGCTCGACCGCTTCATCGCCGAGACCGGCATCGAGGTCGAGTACAAGGTCGACGTCGACGACAACAACTCCTACTACGGCAAGGTCAAGGACCAGCTCGCGCTCGGCCAGGACATCGGCGCCGACACCGTCTGCCTCACCGACTGGATGGTCAGCCGCTGGATCCGCTTCGGCTACACGCAGACCTTCGACGACGCCGACGATCCCGAACAAGGCGAACCTCAACCCCGACCTCCTCAACGTCGACTTCGACCCGGGCCGCACCCAGTCGCTGCCGTGGCAGGGCGGCTTCGCCGGCATCTGCTGGAACAAGGAGAAGGTGCCGAACGGCCTCCGCACGGTCGACGACCTGTGGGACCCCGAGCTCAAGGGCCGCGTCGGCGTGCTCAGCGAGATGCGCGACACCCTCGGCCTCATCATGTCGAACAACGGCGTCGACATCTCCGGCGACTGGGGCGAGACCGAGTTCAACGCCGCACTCGACATCTTCCGCGAGCAGGTCACGAGCGGCCAGATCCGCAACATCAAGGGCAACTCGTACATCGAGGACCTGCAGAACGAGGACACCCTCGCCGCCATCGTCTGGTCGGGCGACATCACGGCGCTCAACGCCGAGGCCGGCGACAAGTGGGAGTTCATCATCCCCGAGGGCGGCGGCACGCTCTGGAACGACAACTTCCTCATCCCGATCGGCTCGCCCCGCAAGGCGAACGCCGAGGCGCTCATCAACTACTACTACGACCCCGCGGTCGCGGCCGAGGTCGCGGCCTGGGTGAACTACATCACCCCGGTGGTCGGCGCCAAGGAGGCGATGGTCGAGATCGACCCCGAGCTCGCCGAGAACCAGCTGATCTTCCCCGACGAGGAGACGCTGTCGACGGTCAAGGTCTTCCGCAGCCTGACCGGCGCCGAGGAGCAGACGTTCGGCGCCGCGTTCCAGAGCGTCCTGCTCGGGGCCTGAGCGGTGGCGACCAGCTTCGCGGAGTCCGGAGCCGACCTCGAACTCGTCGGCATCACGAAGCGGTTCCCGGGATTCACGGCGATCGAGCACCTCGATCTGACGATCCCGGCCGGATCGTTCTTCGCGCTGCTCGGCCCGTCGGGCTGCGGCAAGACGACGACGCTGCGCCTGATCGCCGGACTCGAGGATCCGACGGCGGGTCGCATCCTGATCGGCGGCAAGGACGTCACGAACACCAAGTCGTACCGGCGTCCGGTCAACACGGTGTTCCAGAGCTACGCGCTCTTCCCGCACATGACGATCCTCGAGAACGTCGCGTTCGGGCTGAAGCGCCGCGGCATCGCAGAACGCGGCCGGACTCGCGCACGAGGCGCTGCGGCTCGTCGAGCTCGACCACCTCGCGCAGCGCCGCCCGTCGCAGCTCTCCGGCGGACAGCAGCAGCGCGTCGCGCTCGCCCGCGCCGTCGTGAACCGCCCCGCCCTGCTGCTGCTCGACGAGCCGCTCGGCGCGCTCGACCTGAAGCTGCGTCGCCAGATGCAGATCGAGCTGAAGCAGATCCAGGGGGATGTCGGCCTCACCTTCCTGCACGTCACGCACGATCAGGAGGAGGCCATGACCATGGCCGACACCATCGCGGTCATGAACAAGGGCGAGATCGAGCAGATGGGCGCGCCCGAGGAGCTCTACGAGCTGCCGCGGACCGCGTTCGTCGCCAACTTCCTCGGCCAGTCGAACCTCTTCACCGGGCCGGTCATCGTCGTCGAAGGGCGACACGATCGTCGTCGACATCGCCGGCCGCAAGGTCGAGGTGCCGCGCGAGCGCGCCCAGCGTCACGCCGGCGAGGTCACGATCGGCGTCCGGCCCGAGAAGCTCGCGCTGCTCACGTCCGAGCCGAAGGCGAGCGCGGGGCTCAACCTGGTCGGTCCCGGCCGCGTCATCGACGTCTCGTTCAGCGGGGTCAGCACGCAGTACCAGGTGCAGGTCCCCGGGCTCGGCCTCATGACCGTGTTCTCGCAGAACATGGTGTTCGGCCCGGTCGTGAACGTCGGCGCCGAGGTCTGGCTCACCTGGACGATCGACCACGGCTTCGGCCTCGCCGACGACCCGGCCGACGCCCCGCGGTTCGAACCCGACGAGGACACCATCGCAGATCGCCACCCAGCGGCGCGAGCGTCTCGAGGCCGAGCTCGAGGAGGCCTGAGGTGGCGTTCGGCGCCTTCTCCACGGCGACGCCCGTCGCCGCGGAACCGGCTGCTCGCCGGCGCAGCCCGATCGCGCTCTTCCTGCTGCTGCCGGGCGCGCTGTACCTCGCGCTGTTCTTCCTCGTCGCCGTTCGTCTCGCTGATCCTCACCAGCTTCCAGGCGCCCCGCGAGTTCGGCGACATCGGCCAGTACGACTACGCGTTCAAGTGGGAGAACTACGTCACGGTCGTGCAGACCTACCTGCCGCACATCCTGCGCTCGTTCGGCTACGCGGCGATCGCGACGTCCTCGCGCTGCTGTTCAGCTATCCGCTCGCCTACTTCATCGGGGTGAAGCTGCGCCGCTACCCGCTCTGGCAGGCGCTCGCGCTGACGCTGGTGATCGCGCCGTTCTTCATCAGCTTCCTGCTGCGCACCCTGGCCTGGAAGCAGATCCTCAGCGACGAGGGTCCGGTCGTCTCGGTCCTGCAGGCGCTGACGGTGCTGCCCCAGGACGCGCACATCACCGGCACGCCGGTCGCGGTGATCTTCGGCCTCACCTACAACTTCATCCCGTTCATGACGCTGCCGATCTACACCTCGCTCGAGCGGCTCGACCTGCGCTACGTCGAGGCGGGCGGCGACCTGTACGCCAGCCCGTGCGACGACGTTCTTCAGGGTGACGCTGCCGCTGTCGCTGCCGGGCGTCGTCTCGGGCACGCTGCTGACCTTCATCCCCGCGTCGGGTGACTACATCAACGCGAGCAGCAGCTTCCTCGGCGGACCCGACACCACGATGATCGGAAACGTCATCGAGGCGAACTTCCTGCAACTGCAGAACTACCCGGCGGCGGCCGCGCTGTCGATCGTCCTGATGGCCGTGATCCTGATCTTCGTCGCCGTCTACGTGAAGCGCAGCGGAACGGAGGACCTGCTGTGACCGTTCAGGCCGGAGCCGCGCTCTCGGAGACCGCGAACGCCGACCCCGCCGCCGCACCCGCCGTCCGTTCCGGCTCGGCGTGGGCAAGTGGGGACTCGGCGTCTACGCCGTCCTCGCGTTCACCTTCCTGCTCGATCCCGATCGTCTACACGATCGTGTTCTCGTTCAACGACTCGCGGCGAAGTCCAACATCGTCTGGCGCGGATTCACCCTCGACAACTGGCTGCAACGTCTGCGACGAGCAGGAGGTCTGCGAGGCGTTCGGCAACAGCATCCTGGTCGCCGTCATCGCGACCCTGCTCGCGACCGACGCTCGGCACCGCGATCGCGATCGCCCTCGTGCGCTACCGCTTCCGGTTCCGCACGGCGACCACGCTGCTGCTGTTCCTGCCGATGGCGACGCCCGAGGTCGTGCTCGGCGCGGGACTCGCGGCGCAGTTCCTGGCCGCCGGCGTCGCCAAGGGCCTGGTCACGATCATCCTGGCCCACACGATGTTCTGCATCAGCTTCGTCGTGGTCACGGTGCGGGCGCGCGTGGCGAGCCTCGACCCCGCGCTCGAGGAGGCGGGTCGCGACCTCTACGCGAGTCCCGCGCCAGGTGTTCTGGCGGATCACCTTCCCGCTGCTGCTGCCGGGCATCATCGCGGCGGCCCTGCTGTCGTTCGCGCTGAGCTTCGACGACTTCATCATCACGAACTTCAACTCGGGCGCCGCGGTGACCTTCCCGAAGTACGTGTACACGGCGGCCTCGCGCGGCATCCCCGCCGAGGCGAACGTCATCGCGTCGGCGGTGTTCCTGATCGCGATCATCGGCGTGGTGATCTCGCAGGTCGCGGCGGGCATCCGGCGCAAGCAGCTCGCCCGCAACGGCTAGGGCGGGCGCTAGAAGGCGACGCGCAGCTCCGGCTCGACGACGGCCGCGACCACGGCGTCGGCGCGGTCGCGCGGCACGAGGCCGGCACGCACCAGCAGCTCGAGCCCGACGAGGGTGCGCGCGCGGTTCGCGCCGTCGAGCAGTCTTGACGGCGACGGCCTGGCCGGCGGTCGTGGCGAGCACGAGCACGCCCTCGGCGCCCGACCTTGGCGAGCACCCCGGTCTCCTCGATCGTGACGGCGTTCTCGCGGCCCGGGCCGTCGATCGCCCACGGGTGCGCGAGGATCGCGCTCGGGCAGCGGCGAATCGGAGCGCGGCGACCCGCCCGAAGGACCGCGCGAGGCCCGCGAGGGAGATCACCGGTGTCGGCGCGTTGCACCCGTCGATGCCCCAGTGCGCGACGTGCTCGCCGGCGTAGTCGGCGATCGTCGCGGCTACGGCTTCCTGCATCGGATGCGCCGGGTCGAGGTAGTCGCCGGTGCTCCATCCGGCGTGCACCGCCGCCGCGAGGAACGACGGCGTGCTTGCCCGAGCAGTTCATCGTGACCGTGCGCTTCCCGGGCCGGCGGGCGGCGTGACGGCGGCACGGGCGGCGCTGTCGAGGGGCCAGTCGGCTGGGCACTGCAGGGCGCCCTCGTCCAGTCCGGCGGCCGCCAGCATCCGCTCGGCGACGGCGACGTGCGCGGGGGTGCCCGCATGGCTCGCGGCGGCGAGCACGAGCTCCTCGCCGTCGATCGGCAGCCCGGTGGCGAGCACCGCGGTCGCCTGCAGCGGCTTCACGGCCGACCGCGGATAGATGAGCGCCGCAGGGTCGCCGAGCGAATCCAGGATGCTGCCGTCGGCATCCACGAGCACGGCGGCCCCGACGTGGCGCGATTCGACCTCGCCGGCGCGCTCGAGGACGGCCAGCTCGACCGAGTCGGCCAGGCCGATCATCGCCGGCCGGCTCAGAGCGTCGCCAGGGCGTCGTCGATGACGCTCACCGCATCCAGCAGCTGCGCGTCGGTGATCGCGAGGCTGGGCAGGAAGCGCACCACGTTGCCGTAGGTGCCGGCGGTGAGGACCAGCACGCCCTGCTGGGCGGCGAAGGCCGCGATCGCGCCGGGCACGTCGGCGCGCGGCTCGTGCGTCTCGGGGTCGGCGAACTCGATCGCGATCATCGCTCCGAGCCCGCGCACCTCGACGATGAACGGGTACTTCTTCTGCGAGTTTCAGCAGGGCGGGCTTCAGGGTCTTCTCGATGCGGGTCGCCTCGGCGAGGAGGTTGTCGCGCTCGATGTGCTCGAACACCGCGATCGCCGCGGCGCAGGCGACCGGGTTGCCGCCGAAGGTGCCGCCGAGGCCACCGGGGTGGGAGGCGTCCATGATCTCGGCGCGGCCGGTGACGCCCGCGAGCGGCAGGCCGCCGGCGATGCCCTTGGCCGAGAGCACGATGTCGGGGACGAGCCCGAAGTGCTCGCTGGCGAAGTACTTGCCGGTGCGGGCCATGCCGCTCTGGATCTCGTCGGCGATGAAGACGATGCCGTTGGCCGTGCACCACTCCTGCAGGGCCGGGAGGTAGCCGTCGGCCGGGACCATGAAGCCGCCCTCGCCCTGGATCGGCTCGACGACGAGGCAGGCGAGGTCGGCGGCGCCGACGGTCTTCTCGAGGTAGGAGATGGTGCGCTTCGCGGCGTCGGCGCCCGAGAGCCCGTCGTGCAGCGGGTAGGAGTTCGGGGCGCGGTAGACGTCACCGGCGAACGGACCGAAGCCGAGCCCGTAGGGCATCGCCTTGAAGTTCATGGCCATCGTCAGGTTGGTGCGGCCGTGGTACGCGTGGTCGAGCACGGCGACGCCGACGCCGGCCGGTGTACTTGCGGGCGATCTTGACGCCGTTCTCGACGGCCTCCGCGCCCGAGTTGACGAGCACGCTCTTCTTGGCGAAGTCGCCGGGGGTGTGCTCGGCGAGCAGCTCGGCGACGCGCACGTACTCCTCGTACGGCGTGATGGTGAACAGCGTGTGCAGCACGTCGCCGCAGCTGCTCGCGGGCCGCTTCGACGACCGTGTCGACGGTGTGGCCGACCGTCGTGACGCCGATGCCGGCGCCGAGGTCGATGAACGCGTTGCCGTCGACGTCGACGATGATCGCGCCGTGCGCTCGCGTCGATGTACACCGGCAGCGCCGAGGAGACGCCGGCGCTGACGACGGCGCGTGCGCCGCTCGTGCAGGGCGATGGACTCGGGACCGGGGATCGCGGTGACGATACGGCGCTCGGTGGGGACCGCCGATACCGTGGAGTCCTGCGACGTGGTGAGCAACGTGTCGGTCATAGCAGCGAGTCTACGAACGAAGGATTCCGATGAATCTCGATCACTCCTACGCGGTATCCGTCGAATGGACCGGCAATCGGGGCACCGGCACCTCCGCCTACAAGGCCTACGGACGCGAGCACGTCATCACCGCGGCCGGCAAGCACGCGATCGAGGGATCGAGCGACCGGGTCTTCCACGGCGACGCGGACCGCTGGAATCCGGAGGAGACGCTGGTCGCCGCGCTCAGCCAGTGCCACCTGCTGAGCTACCTGCACGTCGCGGTGAACCACGGCATCGTGGTCGAGGCCTACACCGACGCCGCGACCGGCACGATGCGGCAGAACGACGACGGCGGCGGGCACTTCGTCGAGGTGACGCTGCGGCCGGTCGTGACCATCTCGGCCGGGGATCCGGAGGTCGCGCGCGAGATCCACCACGAGGCGAGCGAGAAGTGCTTCATCGCCGCGAGCGTCAACTTCCCGGTGCACCACGAGCCGGAGATCCGTGTGTCCGCTGAAAGCGAAAGCCCCGCGTGACGGCGTGACCCGCGACGGTGCCCGCGCGTAGGGTCGAGCCATGTTGCTGAGGTATGCGATCGGGTCGGCCCTCCGCCGCATCCGCCTGGACCGCGAGCTCACGTTGCGCACCGTCGCCGACACCGCCCGCATCTCGATGCCCTACCTCTCGGAGATCGAGCGCGGCCGCAAGGAGCCGTCGAGCGAGATCCTCGAGGTCATCTGCCGGGCGCTCGGGCTGACGCTCGTCGACCTGCTCGCCGAGGCCTCCGACGAGGTGCTCGTGGTCGATCTCGCCGAGGATCGCAGCGAGCGCATCGCGGTGGTGAGTTCCCTCACCGCGCCGGCCCCGCATCCGGCGCCACGGTGCTCGCGGCATGAGCACGATCAAGAACCCGTTCACGAGCCTGCGCAGCTCCGGCCTGCTGCGCGCCGAGACGTCGCGCGAGGGGGACCGGGCGACCACGCTCGAGCTGTTCTTCGATCTCGTCTACGTCTTCGCGTTCACGCAGGTCAGCGCGCTGATGTCGCACGGCCACGACGGCATCGCGGTGCTCCAGGGTCTCGTCATCCTCGCGCTGATCTGGTGGTCGTGGACCTCGTACACCTGGCTCGCGAATCAGGCGCACGCCGATCGAGGCGTCGTCCGCATCGGCGATCGTGCTCGCGATCGCGCTGATGTTCATCGTGTCGCTGGTGATCCCCGAGACGTACCACGACCTCGAGGGCGGGCTGTTCGCGCCGATGGTCTTCGTGGTCGCCTACGTCGCGGTCCGCGTCGTGCACGCGGTCGTCTACGTCGTCGCGGCGGGGACGGATGCGGGCCTCCGTCGCCAGATCATCCTCAGCATGAGCGCGGCGCTGGTCCCGTCGTCGGCTCTCCTGGTGATCGGCGCGTTGGTCGGGAGCGCCGCTCCAGGTCTGGATCTGGCTGGTCGCGATCGTGCTCGACCTGCTGGTGGTCTACCTCACCTCACGCGGCGGCAACTGGCGCCTCAACTCGGCGACGCACTTCGCCGAGCGGCACGGCCTGGTCGTCATCCTGGCGCTCGGCGAGTCGGTCGTCGCGATCGGCATCGGCGTCGGGCAGCTGCCGGTCAGCACGGCGATCATCGTCGGCTCGGTGCTGGCGGTCGCGCTCGCCGTCGGGTTGTGGTGGGTGTACTTCCACCATTTCGCGCCGAAGATCGAGCACCTCGTCGGCCGCAGAGGCCGGCGTCGAGCGGGCCGGACTCGCGACCGACGTCTACACCTACCTGCACCTCGCGCTGGTGGCGGGCATCGTCATCGCGGCACTGGGCGTCGAGCAGGCGATGCACGCGATCGAGGACTTCCACGCGCTCGAGCTGTTCGGCGCGTTCGCGCTCGGCGGCGGCATCGCGCTGTACATCGCCGGGACCGCGTTCATCTGGCGGCGGGTGTCGGGGGAGTGGGCGCTCATCCGCCTGGGCGGGGCGACGCTCTCGCTGCTCGTCATCCCGCTGCTGGCGGTGCTGCCCGCGATCGTGTCGCTCGGGGTGACCGCCGTGATCGTCGCGGTGGTCGTCGGCGCCGAGCAGTTCTTCGGCGGCCGGGCGAAGATCCGCACGAACCCCGAGGCGAGCGCCGCCGCGGCGGAGGCCTGAGCCTACTCGGAGTCGTCGGCCGGGCTCGGCGACAGCGGCACGTGACGCTTCCACGCCTCGAAGTACGGTCTGGCTCCGAGCCACACCCAGGCGGTGAAGAAGACGAGCGCGGCGGCGATCGCTGCGATCACCGCCGCCTAAGCGTCATCCCGCCGGCGATCACGACGATGGTCGCCGTCAGCAGGCCGACCAGGACCGAGTTCACGGCGAGGATGAAGACCATGCTGCTGCCGGGCACGTGCGTCCACCGGCCGTGGGGTGACAGGAAGTAGTAGGTCTTCTCGGACCCGGCCTGGTCGTCGTGCCTCGAGCTCATGAAGCCGCGCTCGACGCCGGGAACCAGCCGCGCGTACTCGGCGCGCAGGCGATTCATCGCGAGCACGTACATGAGGTCCTCCATCGACGCGTTCACCACCCGGAACTGCGTGAGGATGCCGATGATCACCGCAACGCTCAGGATCGCGACGGCGTACAGCGTGAAGTTGCCCGTGAACTGCGTGGCGTTCCCCACCAGGGCGAGGCTCAGCAGCGACGCCGACACGAAGGTCAGGAACATCGCGATGCGGGTCAGCACCTCGCTCTGCGTGGTCGAGCGCGATGCGAGGAGGCTCCAGTGCTCGGTGGCCAGGATCTGCACGCGGAGCGCGGTGTCGGTCGGGGCGGCCTCGGGCCCGGGGCGCGGCGGCTTCGGTGGCGGTGGAAGCGGTGATCGTGCCATCCGGTCATCATGCACCCGGCGCACACCGGTGGTACAGCATCCATACGGAAGGATGGACGGATGCGCACCCTCCCTTTCGCCGCCGTCCTCGCCGTCCCGGCGCTCGTCGCTGAGCCTCGCGGCGTGCGCGCCCGACGACGGACCCGAGACCCCGGACGACCGCCGGCACCGACACCCCGGTCGCCTGCGCGCCCGAGCGGCCCGTGTCTCCGAGGCCGTCGAGGTCAGCGGCGACTTCGACACCGAGCCGACCGTCGAGTTCCCCGCACCGCTGGCGCCCGCGACGACGCAGCGCACCGTGGTGACCGAGGGCGACGGCACCGAGGTGCAGGACGGCGCGCAGCTGAAGGTGCACTTCACCCTGTACAACGGCGAGACCGGCGAAGAGGCGAGCTCGACCGGCTACGAGGAGGCAGACGCTCTTCACCCTCACCGTCGACGAGGCCCAGTTCCTCCCCGGGCTGGTCAAGACCATCCGCTGCGGCACGATCGGCTCCCGCATCGTCGGCGTCATCCCCGCGGCGGACGCCTTCGGGGACGACGGGCAACGCCGATGTCGGGATCGGACCCGGCGAACCACTGGTCTTCGTGATCGACCTCGTCAGCATCGTCGAGCCGCTCACTCCCGCCGACTGGACGACCGACGTTCCCGAGGTCACCTTCGACGCGGACGACGCCCCGGTGGTGACGCTCCCGGCGTCCGGCCCGCCGACCGAGCTCCTCCTGGCGGTGCTCGAGGAGGGTGACGGCGAGGTCGTGACCGCGGCCGACTCGCCTTCCCTGGACTACCAGGGCACGAGCTGGCAGACCGGCGAGGTGTTCGACCAGAGCTACGGCAGCTCGCCGATCGCGCTCCCGGCGACCGGGTACGTGCCGGGGTTCAGCGCGGCGATCATCGGCCAGAAGGTCGGCTCGACCCTGCTGATGTCGATCCCGCCAGAGTTCGGCTACGGCAGCCGACCCCGCGGCACACGAACTCGGCGGTCAGACCCTGCTCTTCGTGGTGCAGATCCGGTCGATCTCCTAGGGCGGAGCCGCGCCGTAGGCTGAGCCCATGCGCCGCGTCCTCGTCCTCGGATCCACCGGATCGATCGGGGTGCAGGCGCTCGAGGTCATCGCCGCGAACCCCGACCGCTTCGAGCTGGTCGGCCTCGCGGCGGGCAGCGATCACGAGAAGCTCGCGGCGCAGGCCGCGGCGGCGGGCGTGACGCGCACGGCGCTCGGGGTCGACGAAGCCGTCGCGCTGGTCCGCGAGACGGTCGCCGACGTGGTGCTGAACGGCATCACCGGCTCGGTCGGACTCGCCCCCACGCTCGCCGCGCTCGAGGTGGGGTCGACCCTCGCCCTGGCCAACAAGGAGAGCCTGATCGTCGGCGGCGAGCTGGTGACCCGTGCCGCGAAGCCCGGGCAGATCGTCCCGGTCGACTCCGAGCACTCGGCGATCGCGCAGGCGCTGCGGTCGGGCGACCACGGTGAGATCCGCCGGCTGGTTCTCACGGCATCCGGCGGCCCCTTCCGCGGCCGCACGCGCGAGTCGCTCGCCGAGTGTCACCCCGGCGGAGGCGCTCGCCCATCCCACCTGGGACATGGGTCTCGTGGTCACGACCAACTCCGCGACGCTCGTCAACAAGGGCCTCGAGGTGATCGAGGCGCACCTGCTGTTCGACGTGCCCTACGACCGGATCGAGGTCACGGTGCATCCGCAGTCGATCGTGCATTCGATGGTCGAGTTCGTCGACGGCTCGACGATCGCCCAGGCGAGCCCGCCCGACATGCGGCTGCCGATCTCGCTCGGGCTGGACTGGCCGCACCGGGTTCCCGGCGTCGGCGTGCCGCTCGACTGGACGACGACGCACACCTGGGAGTTCGAGCCCCTCGACGAAGCGGCGTTCCCGTCGGTCGCGCTCGCGAAGCGCGTGGGCGAGGCGGGACGGCACCTATCCCGCCGTGTTCAACGCGGCCAATGAGCAGGCGGTCGCCGCCTTCCATGCCGGGCGCATCGGCTTCCTGGACATCGTCGACACGGTCGAGCGGGTCGTGGATGCTCATCAGCCTGGCGAGGTGTCCCTCGACGGTGTGCTGGAGGCCGAGCGCTGGTCACGCGCGGCGGCGGATCGGCTGCTCGCCCGCTAGTCCTCGTCCTTGTCCTTGTCCTTGTTCCCGTTTCCGTTTCCGTTTCCGTTCCCGTTTCCGTTTCCGTTCGACTCGTCCTGCTCCTCGGGCGGGGGTGCCAGGGCAGCGAGGTCGGCGCGGATCGCGATCAGCGCCGCCTCGATGCGCGTCAGGTGGTCGGAGTCGAGCGTTCCGGCAGCTGCCGCGTCCTCGGCGAGCGCGGCGACGGTGTCGAGGTGGTCCGCTGTCGCCTCGAGGTCGCCGTCAGCGGCGGACACCGTGGCGGCACCTACGGCGTTCTCCAGCCCGGTGCCTTCGGCAGCATCCTGAAGCTGTTCCAGGTGCACTCCGAGCGTGCCGGGGACCGACGGATACTGGGTCCCCGACGAGGACGGGGGAGCGAAGGCTCCGTTGACCAGCGTGACGCCAACGATCACGGCGACCACAATCACGGCGACGGCAATCGCCGCGGCGATCAGGGCCACGATCGTTCGACGCCCGAGGCGGGGCGGAGGGCTCGTCGGCGGGGCCGTCGGCGTGGTCGCACTCGCCGCCGTGAACGCCTCGGTCGGCGTCATCCGGGGCAGTCATCACGGTCGTGCGCTTCGTGCCCGCGAGGTCGGTCCCCACCTCGGCCGCGCTCGGCCGGGCCGCGGGGTCCCGCGCCGTCATTCCCTGCAGCAGCGGCCGGTACGGACCGATCGCCCGGTCGCTGAGATCGGGGTCCGCGGCGAGCCGCGCGGACGCCGATTCGAGGGCGGTCCCGGGATACGGGTGCTGGCCCGTGAGTGCTTCGATCAGCACCATGCCGAGCGCGTAGATGTCGCTCGGCGGTCCCGCCGCTTTGCCGGACGCCTGTTCCGGGCTGATGTAGGCGGCGGTGCCGATCATGGTGCCGGTCGCCGTCACGCGTGCACTGTCGACGAGCCTGGCGATTCCGAAGTCGGCGAGCTTGGCTCTGCCAGCTGTCGCAGTCGGGGTCTCGGGTAACAGGATGTTGCCGGGCTTGACGTCGCGATGCACGATTCCGTTCGCGTGTACGAATGCGAGCGCGTCGCAGACCGCGATGACGATCGGCTCCGCCTCCGCGGCAGTCAGCCGGCCACGTGAGAGACGTTCGCCGAGCGTCTCGCCGACCACGTATTCCATCGTCAGGTACGGGGGCTCCGAGTCGAGCGCGGCGTCGAACAGCACGACGAGTGCGGGATGGTTCATTCCGGCGAGCAGAGCCACTTCGTCACGACGTCGTGCCGCCTCGGGTCCGTCGAGGAGCGCAGACGGGAACAGCTTCAGCGCGACATCACGACCCAGTTGCTCGTCGTGTGCGAGATACACGCGGGACATCCCGCCCGTGCCGAGCAGGCGGGTCACCCGGTAGCGCCCGTCGATGAGCGCGCCCGCGTCGATCTGCGTGGTGTGCACCCTCCATTTTCTCCGAGCCCGCGGCGCTTGCCGAGTTCTCAGCGGCGTCCCCAGCGACCTCCCAGCGGGTCGGCCACGACATACTGGGGGGCATGCGCCGCCTCCTCGCGATCATCCCCATCGTGGCCATCCTGGTCGGCCTGCAGGTGGCGTCGCCGGCGTCCGCGTGCGCGTGCGGTGCGCCCGCTCCGCGGCCGGGACAGGACGTCATCGTCGACAAGGAGCACGCGATCCTGTCGTGGGACGGCTCGGAGGAGCGCATCGAGCTGCTGCTGGACATGCTCACCGAGGCTCAGGATGTCGGCCTCATCTTCCCGACCCCGTCGCCCGCGACCGTCACGGCCGGCGACCGACAGACGTTCATCGACATCGAGGCGGCGATCCAGCCCCGGCAGATCATCAAGGACGATTGGTGGCAGACCGACTCAGGGCGACGGAGTCGCCGGAGGAGCACCTCCCGTCGTCCTCGATCAGGTGCAACTCGGGCCGGTGGAGGCGACGACGCTCGAAGCCGCCGACGCCACCGGCCTGACCGAATGGCTCGACTCCAACGGGTACGCGATCCGCGACGAGATCGCGGCGCTGCTCGAGGAGTACGTGGAGAAGGGCTGGTACTTCGTCGCGCTCAAGCTCACGAGCACGGTTCCGCTGGAGGGCGGTCTCGACCCGATCGCGTTCACGTTCGACTCCGATGAGCTCGTGTACCCGATGGCGTTGTCGCAGGCCGCGACCGGTCCGCAGCTGGCACGCCTGTACGTGTTCCAGGATCACCGGGCCCGGGTGGCGTCCCTCGACGATCCGGTCGCGCCTCTGCCGTACGGCGCCGCCGTCTGGGCCGGGCCGACTCCGGATGGCCTGGGCGACCTGGGCGGGTACCTGACGGTGCTCGACCTCACCTTCGACTCTCCGGCGAGCCAGGTGCCCGGCGACCTGGTGATCGTCGACAACGGCGACGATCAGCCGCTGCAACCGGCGTACGAGGTGACGCGCCCGCTCACGATCATCGGCATCCCGTTCGGGGTCGTCGTGATCCTCGGCGCCGCGGCGGCGCTGGTCGTGCTGTTCGCATTCGGAACGCTCATCGTGCGGGCCGTGCGGAAGACGACCGCCGGGGCCTGATGCGGGATGACACGGCCCTGCCCCACCAACGGGGTCGGCGCGCATTCAGCGCGCGTCACGTAGCCTGACCGACGTGGAAACCGTGCTGCTCTACGTGCTGGGCATCGTGATCATCGTGATCGGACTCGCCCTGTCGATCGGCCTGCACGAGATCGGCCACCTGGTTCCCGCGAAGAAGTTCGGCGTCAAGGTCGGGCAGTACATGATCGGCTTCGGGCCGACGATCTGGTCGAGGAAGTACGGCGAGACGCAGTACGGCATCAAGGCCCTGCCTCTCGGCGGCTACATCTCGATGGCCGGCATGTTCCCGCCCGCGCGCAAGGGCGGAAAGGCGCGCACCGCATCCACCGGGTTCTTCGACACGCTCGTGCAGGACGCCCGCACGTCGTCGGCAGACACCATCAAGCCGGGCGACGAGGAGCGCGTCTTCTACAAGCTTCCGGTCTGGAAGCGCGTCATCATCATGCTCGGCGGCCCGGTCATGAACCTGCTGATCGGCATCGCGCTCTACGCGGTTGTGCTGGTCGGATTCGGCCTGCCGCAGTCCACCACCACGATCGAGTCGGTGTCGCAATGCGTCATCGCCTCCAGCAGCGAGCAGACCGAGTGCACGGATGCCGATGACCCGGCTCCTGCGGCGGCAGCGGGCATCGAGCCGGGCGACCGGATCGTGAGCGTCGACTGGCACGCCCACCGCGACGTGGGAGGAGGCGACCGCGATCATCCGCGCGTCGCCGGGGCAGAGCCTCGACGTCGTGATCGAACGCGATGGCGCCGAGCTCGAGGTCGCGCTCACGCCGCTGCTCACCGAGCGCGCCGTGCTCGATGAGAAGGGCGTCCCGGTGACGAACGCGGACGGCACGGTGAAGACCGAGGACGTCGGCGTCGTCGGCATCACCTCGCAGCAGGTCAACGTGAGTCAGCCCGTGACCGCCGTGCTCCCGGCCGTCGGCGACAACATCGTCGGCGTCGCCAAGATCATCGTCACCCTGCCGCAACGTCTCTGGCAGGTGGGCGAGGCCGCCTTCGGCGGAGGCGAGCGGGATCCGAACGGCCCCATCGGCGTGGTCGGCATCGGCCGGCTGGCCGGCGAGATCACCAGCCTTCAGCAGGAGACGGTCGCCGACCGTGCCCAGACCCTGATCGGGGTCCTCGCGAGCCTGAACATCGCCCTGTTCGTCTTCAACCTGGTCCCTCTGATGCCGCTCGACGGCGGTCACGTGGCCGGCGCCCTGTGGGAGGGTCTGCGTCGCGGCATCGCGAGGCTGTTCAAGCGGCCGGATCCGGGACCGGTCGACACCGCGAAGCTGGTGCCGATCACCCTGGTGGTCTCCGGGATCCTGGTCGTCATGACGCTGCTGCTGGTCTACGCGGACATCGTCAACCCGATCAGCATCCTCTGACCGGGCGCGTCCAGGTTTCCGCGGCCCGCCGCGCGTAGGGTGAGACTGTGCCAGCCGTCAATATCGGGATGCCGAAGCCTCCACCCGAGACCCTCGCCCCCAGGCGCAAGACCCGGCAGATCAAGGTCGGCAAGGTGCTGGTCGGCGGCGACGCCCAGATCAGCGTGCAGTCGATGTGCACGACCCCGACGACGAACATCAACGCGACCCTGCAGCAGATCGCCGAGCTGACCGCATCCGGCTGCGACATCGTGCGCGTCGCCGTCCCGTCGCAGGACGACGCCGACGTGCTGCACATCATCGCCAAGAAGAGCCAGATCCCGGTCATCGCCGACATCCACTTCCAGCCCAAATACGTGTTCCAGGCGATCGACGCCGGTTGCGCGGGCGTCCGGGTGAACCCCGGCAACATCCGCAAGTTCGACGACCAGGTGGGAGCGATCGCCAAGGCGGCCAAGGATGCCGGCATCAGCATCCGGATCGGCGTCAACGCGGGGTCGCTGGAGCCGTCGATCATGCAGAAGTACGGCAAAGCCACCCCCGAGGCGCTCGTCGAGAGCGCGGTCTGGGAGGCCTCGCTCTTCGAGGAGCACGACTTCCACGACTTCAAGATCTCCGTGAAGCACAACGACCCGATCGTGATGGTGCAGGCCTACCGGCTGCTCGCGGAGCAGGGCGACTGGCCGCTGCACCTGGGAGTGACCGAGGCCGGCCCCGAGTTCCAGGGGACCATCAAGAGCGCGACCGCGTTCGGCATCCTGCTGTCGGAGGGCATCGGCGACACGATCCGCGTCTCGCTGAGCGCACCGCCCGCTCAGGAGGTCAAGGTCGGCCTGCAGATCCTCCAGAGCCTCAACCTGCGCGAGCGCAAGCTCGAGATCGTGTCCTGCCCGTCGTGCGGGCGCGCCCAGGTCGACGTCTACACGCTGGCGGACGACGTGACGGCGGGACTCGAGGGCATGACCGTTCCACTGCGCGTCGCCGTGATGGGCTGCGTCGTGAACGGTCCCGGCGAGGCACGCGACTGATGATCCTGGCCGCGCCCGAGGTCGAGGCCTGGAGCGGCACGCAGGACGTGCTGCCCGAGGCGGGTACGCTCGCGCTCTCGCTCGGCGCCGACGGCACGATCGATCTCGCCGACCGGCTGGCGCTGCGGCTGGGCGCGGAGAACGTGGTGCGCCTGCTGCCGCGCGACAGCCATCTGCCCGAGCGCGTGCAGGTCGCGGCAGCCGTCTCGTCCAAGCCCGCCGCCGACGGTGCCTGGCAGCGTCTGGCCGCGCCTGAAGGGCGCGCGGCCGACACGGCTGCTGCAGCGGCCCGAGCCGGTCGAGGTCACGGCCTTCGTGCCCGACGATCCGCCGTCGGTCTTCCACTGGCGCCGGCATGCCCATCGCATCGTGCGCGCCGACGGGCCGGAGCGGATCGCCGACGAATGGTGGCGGCCGCGGCCCGACGGCAGCCGGCCTGCCGGCGAACGACGTGCCGCCGGTGCGCGACTATTACCGGGTCGAGGACGACGACGGCGGCCGCTTCTGGCTGTTCCGCGACGGGCCCTACAAGCTCGCCGCCAACGGCCAGCCGACGGCGCGATGGTTCCTCCACGGTTTCTGCGCCTAGGGGAAAGATTAGGGGAAACGAGGGGGAAAGATGAAGAAGTCCAAGAACACCCTGACCATTCGCGGACTCGACGACAGGATCATCGAGCGCCTGAAGGCGCGCGCCCGCACCAAGGGCCGCTCGCTCGAAGCCGATCTGCGCGATCTGCTGACCCATACCTCGCGCCAGCCGCTGGTGCTCGATGCGCTGGCCGAGGCCGACCGCATCGCCGCCATGACACCCGGTGGCCGATGATCGTCGTCGTCGATCCCGGCGTCGCCATCAAGTGGTTCGTCGAGGAGCCGCTGCGCCCGCAGGCACGCTCGCTGCTGGTCAACCGCCACGAGGTGATCGCCCCCGACATCCTGATCGCGGGCGTGGCCGACCTCGCCTGGAAGAAGGCGGCAAGCGGCGAGATCGCGGCCGAGCAGGCGACCTCCATCGTCCGCAACATCGCCTTGCCGTCCTTCATCTCGGCCTTCGTCGAATCGCCCCGGCTGCGCAACCGCGCCTTCGCGCTCGCGCTGCAATGCGGCTGGCCGGTGCACGACTGCTTCTATGCCGCCTGCGCCGAGGCGGCCTCGGCGCCGCTGGTCAGCACCGACGAGGCTTTCCTGCAGGCGCTGCAGGCCGAGGGCGTTGCGCTGCGCGGCGTGCCGCTCGCGCGCATCCACGAGCTCGACGCCGCGTGACGCCATGGACTACGCCGAGCTCCAGGTCACGACCAACTACAGCTTCCTGCGCAGCGGCTCGCATCCGAAGGAGCTGGTCGAGCGGGCGATCGAGCTCGGCCACACCGCCATCGGCATCACCGACCGCAACACGCTGGCGGGCGTGGTGCGGGCCTTTGCGGCGATCAAGGAATACTACGAGGAACACTGGCGACGCCGCGGAGCAACGGATCAAGCTGCTGGTCGGCACCCGGCTCGAGACGCGCGACGGCTATTCGCTGCTCGCCTACCCGACCGATCTCGACGCCTACAAGCGGCTGTCCCGCCTGCTGACGGTCGGAATCGTCGCGCCGCAAAAGGCCAGTGCGATCTCACCTTCGAGCGATCTCGCGGCCCATGCCGAAGGCATCCTCGCCATCGTCCTGCCGCCGCGCCGGCCCGACGATCCGGCCTTCCGCGAGCGCCTGCGCGCGCTCGCCCGCCTGTTCGGCGATCGCTGCTATCTCGCCGGCACCATGCTGTTCCGCGGCGACGATGCGCGCCGCCTCGCCCAGCTCGACAATCTCGCCGCGGAAATGAAGGTCGGGTTCGTCGCCACCAACGACGTGCACTATCACGTGCCCGAGCGGCGGGCGCTGCAGGACGTGGTCACCGCCATCCGGCTCGGCTGCACCGTCGACGAGCTGGGCTTCCGCCGCTTCGCCAGCGCCGAGCGTCATCTCAAGGAAGCCGCAAGGAGATGGCGCGGCTGTTCCGCCGCCATCCGCGCGCCATCGCAGCCACGCAGGAGATCGTCAAGCGCTGCAACTTCTCGCTCAAGCACCTCACCTACCAGTATCCGGTCGTGTACGAAGGCGGCGAGACCCCGATGGACAAGCTCATCCGCCTCACCTGGGAAGGCGCGCAGTGGCGTTATCCCGGAGGCGTCCCGGACAAGGTTGCCCAGTACGATCCAGCATGAGTTCGAGCTGATCGAGAACAAGGAGATCGCCCCTTACTTCCTGACCGTGCACGAGATCGTCGCAGAAAGCGCGCAGAACTCGGGCATTCTTTGCCAGGGTCGCGGCTCGGCCGCCAATTCCGCCGTCTGCTACTGCCTCGGCATCACGTCGGTGAATCCCGACAAGATCGAGGTCCTGTTCGAACGCTTCCTGTCCAACGAGCGCGACGAGCCGCCCGATATCGACGTCGATTTCGAGCACGAGCGACGCGAGGAAGTGATCCAGTGGATCTACAGGAAAATAGGGCCGCATCGCGCGCCGCTCTCGCCGCCACGGTGATCTCCTATCGGAGCCGCAGCGCCATCCGCGAGGTCGGCAAGGCGCTCGGCCTCTCGCCCGACACGGTGGGCGTCATGGCCGACACGGTCTGGGGCATGGGGTCGAGCGGCGTCAACGTCAAGCATGTGCGCGAAGCCGGCCTCGATCCCACCGATCCCCGCCTCATGCTGGCGCTCGAACTGTCGTCAGCTCTGTGCGGCTTTCCGCGCCATCTCTCGCAGCATGTCGGCGGCTTCGTCCTGACCGCCGACCGGCTCGACGAACTGGTGCCGATCCAGAACGCCGCGATGGAAGATCGCACCGTCGTCGAATGGGACAAGGACGATCTCGACGTGCTCGGCATCTACAAGGTCGACGTGCTGGCGCTCGGCATGCTGACCTGCCTGCGCAAGAGCTTCGACCTGATCGAGAAGCACTACGGCGAGAAGCTGACGCTCGGCATGGACCTGACGAGGACCCGGCCGTCTACGACATGCTCTGCAAGGCCGAATTCGGTCGGCGTGTTCCAGGTCGAGAGCCGGGCGCAGATGTCGATGCTGCCGCGGCTGCAAGCCGCGCAAATATTACGATCTCGTCGTCGAGGTGGCGATCGTGCGGCCGGGCCCCATCCAGGGCGGCATGGTGCATCCCTATCTGAAGAACCGGGCCAATCCCGAGAAGCCGTCACCTATCCAAAGCCCGAACTCGAAGACGTCCTGAAGAGGACGCTGGGCGTGCCGCTGTTCCAGGAACAGGCGATGCAGATCGCCATCGTCGCGCGCCAGGTTCAGCCGGCAGAAGGCCGACAAGCTGCGTCGCGCCATGGCGACGTTCCGCCGGGCCGGCACGATCCACAAGCTCAAGAACGACTTCATCGAGGGCATGGTGAACAACGGCTACGAGCGCGACTTCGCCGAGCGCTGCTTCAAGCAGATCGAAGGCTTCGGCGAATACGGCTTTCCCGAAAGCCATGCCGCGAGCTTCGCGATCCTGGTCTACGACTCTTCGTGGGTGAAACATTACTATCCCGAGGTCTTCGCCGCCGCCCTGCTCAACTCCCAGCCGATGGGCTTCTATGCGCCGGCCCAGCTCGTGCGCGATGCCCGCGAACACGGCGTCGAGGTGCGGCCGCCCGACGTGAATGCCAGCGATCTGGGATTGCACGCTGGAGCCGACCCAGTCAGAACAACCGCTGCGCCCTGCGCCTCGGCTTGCGCCAGGTCGCCGGGCCTCTCCGAGGACGACGTCGACCGCATGGTCGAGCGCAGCGCGCCGACGCCCTATCGCGATCCCGCCGACCTGTGGCGGCGCGCCGGCCTCACCAAGCGCCAGATCATCGCCCTGGCCCGCGCCGATGCCTTCGCCTCGCTGGGCCTCTCGCGCCGCGACGTGCTGTGGGCGGTGCGCGGCTTCTCCGATGTCGCCTCTGCCGTTGCTCGACGTCCGCGGATGCGCGATCTCGAACCGGCCGTCACCCTGCCCGACCTCACCCTGGGCGAGCAGGTCGTGGACGATTACGGCAGCTTCTCGATGTCGCTGCGCTCCCATCCACTGGCACTTGCTGCGGCCGGCGCTTCCCGACGCGCGGCGTCTCCGGCACGACGGTGCTGGAGGACTCGAAGAACGGCGACATCTTCACCCTCGCCGGCCTGGTGCTGGTGCGGCAGCGGCCGGGCACCGCCTCGGGCGTGGTGTTCGTCACCATCGAGGACGAACACGGCATCGCCAATCTCGTGGTCTGGCCCAAGGTCTTCGAGGCACACCGCCGCATCGTCATGGGTTCGCGCCTGCTGGGCGTGCGCGGGCAGATCCAGCGCGAGCGCGAAGGAGGCTAGTCGTGATCCATCTCGTCGCCGAAGAGCTCTGGGACTGGTCGGCCGATCTCGACCGCATCGCCGACATCGACGAGACGTTCCGCCTCACGTCAGGCCGCGGCGACGAAGTCCGCACCGATCCGGGCGACCGCCGCGTGGCGGTGCCCGAAGCCAACGCCACGCGCCACCGTGTCGAGCAAGGGTCCGCCGGCGAAGCCCGCCTACGACCGCAGCCGCATCGTCCTCGACCGGCCCAAGATTCGCATCCATAGTCGCGACTTCCACTGAGGCCACCGCGAACTCTTGCGCAAGCTCCCGATTTTTCTCGCCGTCCTGCTGCTCGCCGCCGCGCCGGCCGGCGCCCAGGCGCTCGAGGATTGCCCGCACTACGCGCCGAGCACGCTCGAAGCCTGGATCGCCTCGTCCGACCTGCGGGTCACCGCCTACGCCTATACCTGCCGCATGATCAACATCGACGGGGTGCTGAGCCAGGCCAGGCGCGAGGGCATCCAGTCGAACGATACGACGACCTGGACCGACACCTACCGCCGCACGCTCGAGCGCATCCGCGAGGCGAGCGCCCTCAACCGCCGCTGGGCCGGCGCCGAGGCCACCCGCAATCTGGCCGTCCTCGCGCGCCTGGAAGTGAAATACCGCCGGCTGGCCGAGCCCTGATCAGACGGCGGCGTAGACGCTCCGCTCGAAATCCTCGAACGCCGCCACCGCGCGCGCGTCGTAGAACGGCAGGAGCTGCGTCGCCCACACGCCGGTCACCTTCTTCACCGGATCGATCCAGTAGTAGGAGTTGGCGAGCCCGCCCCACGACAGGCTGCCGGCCGAGCGCGCGCCGGGAAATGCCGCGGGATTGATCATGAAGGTAAGGCCCCACTTCATGCCGTCGACGAAGTTCATGTCGGTGCTGCGGCCGGGGATCTGGCTCTTGAGCGGCCGGCAGGAGACGTCGCCCATCGAATTGCGCGGACATCAGCGCCACCGTTTCGGGCTTCAGCACCCGCGCGCCGTCCAGCGCGCCACCGCCCAGCGATCATGCGGACGAAGCGGAGATAGTCGCCGACCGTCGAATAGAGCGCGCCGCCGCCCATGAACACTTCGGGCGCCTGGTTGAGCTCGTGGTCGTGGCGGTGAAGCCGCCGCCGTCCTTCCTGACATGCACGGCCGCCTTGCGCGGCCGCATCGCCGGGCCGATCGTGAAGCCGGTGTCGGGCATGCTGCAGCGGCTCGAACAGCTTCTCCTTCATGTAGCGATCGAGCTTCATGCCGCTCGCCGCCTCGACCATCAGGCCGACCCAGTCGATCGAGATCGAGTACGCCCAGCGCTCGCCCGGCTCGGCGAGCAGCGGCGTGCTCAGCATCTCCATCGAGTTGGGCTTGAGCGGCCCCTTGGCCTGGACGTAGCGAAAGATGTCGGCGTCCCAGGTGTCGTAGCCCATGCCCGAGGTGTGGGTCAGCAGATGACGCAGCGTGATCGGCTTCGTGGCCGGCCGCGTCTTCACCGTGCCGTCGGCGCCGACGCTCACCAGCACCTCCTTCCGCGCGATCTCGGGCACGATGTCGGCGGCCGGCGTATCGAGGCCGAACTTGCCGCGCTCGACCATCTGCATGGCGGCAGCGCCGGTGATCGCCTTGGTCATCGAGGCGATCCAGATCACGCTGTCGGGCTTCAGCACGCCGCGCGCCCTCGAAGATCATGCCCTCGTCGGTCGCGGCGCCGCGGCCACGCCCGGCACGTCGCCGGCGTCGACGGCGCGCTTCAAACTGTCGGCGATGTCCATGCGTTTCCTCGTTCGCTTGCCGACGAGCCTACGCCAGCCGCGTCGCCTCTTCGATCAGTTCCTGCGCGGCCATGTCGAGCAGCTCGTCCTCGGCCGTGCCGCCGAGCACGCTCTCCTGCCGATCTCCAGCAGCACCGGCACCGCCAGCGGCGAGATGCGGTCGAGCCGGCGATAGTCGATGCGGCCCTTGGCGCGCTTCAGGAGATCGCCCAGCCGCTTCAGGTCGGCGAGCTGCCAGGCCGCGTCCTGGCGCGTGGCGCGCAGCAGGATGTGGTCGGGCTCGTGCTGGCGCAGCACGTCGTAGATCAGGTCGGAGCTGAAGGTCACCTGGCGGCGCGACTTCTCCTCGCCGGGAAAGCGCCGCTCGATCAGGCCGGCGATCACCGCGACGTTGCGGAACGAGCGCCGCAGCATGGTCGATTCGTCCATCCACGCCTCGAGATCGTCGCCCAGCATGTCCTCGTCGAACAGCTGGTCGAGCTGCGCCTTGGTCGGCGGCCGCAGGCCCCAGACGCCGAGCACATAGTCGGTGGCGACGAAGCCCAGCGGCTTCAGCCCCATGCGCTCCATGCGCCGCGTCAGCAGCATGCCCAGCGTCTGGTGCGCGTTCCGGCCCTCGAAGCAGTAGGCGACGATGAACTGCCTGCCGCCGCGCGGGAATCCCTCGACCAGCAGCCGGTCGCTCTGCGGCAGGCCCGAGCGCCATGCGCTGGATGTCGCAGCCATTCGCGCACCTCGGCCGGCAGCTTGGGATGCTTCGACGGGTCCTGCAGGATGCCGCGCACCCGCTCGGCCAGGAAGGTCGAGAGCGGCAGGCGGCCGCCGCCATAGGCCGGCACCTTGGGATCGCCGCCGTCGTCGCCAGCGAGCACTGCGCCATCAGCTCCTTCACGCCCTCGAAGCGCAGCAGGCGGCCGGCGAAGATGAAGGTGTCGCCCGGCACCAGCCCCTGGATGAAGGACTCCTCGACCTCGCCCAGCATCGGCCCGCGCCGCAGCTTCACCTTCAGCAGCGGCAACTCGACGATGGTGCCGACATTCATGCGGAACTGCCGCGCCACCATCGGCGAGGCCAGCATCCAGCGCCCGTCGGGCAGCTCCTTCAGCCGGTGCCAGCGCTCGTAGGCCGCCAGCGCGTAGCCGCCGGTCGCCACGAAATCGAACGTGTCGTCGAAATCCTTGCGCGGCAGGTCGCGATAGGGCTGGGCACGGCGCACCTCGTGGAAGAAGGCCTCGCGGTCGATCGGCTGGGCGCAGGCCGTGCCGACGATGTGCTGCGCCAGCACGTCGAGGCAGGCCGGCCGCGGCGGATCGCCGTCGAGCTCGCGCGCCTCGACGGCCTCCAGCGCCGCCAGCGACTCCAGCACCTCGAAGCGGTTGGCCGGCGCGATCATGGCGCGGCTGGGCTCGTCGAGCCGGTGGTTGGCGCGGCCGATGCGCTGCATCAGGCGGCTCACGCCCTTGGGCGCGCCCATCTGGATCACGAGGTCGACATCGCCCCAGTCGATGCCGAGGTCGAGCGACGAGGTCGCCACCACCGCGCGCAGCTTGCCCGCCGCCATCGCCGCCTCGACCTTGCGGCGCTGCTCGACGGCGAGCGAGCCGTGATGCAGGCCGATCGGCAGATTGTCGTCGTTGATGCGCCACAGCCCGTCGAAGACGAGCTCGGCCTGGGCGCGCGTGTTGACGAAGACGATCGAGGTCTTGTGCTGGCGGATGATGTTGTAGATCTCGGGCACCGCGTGCCGGCCCATGTGGCCGCCCCACGGGCAGGCGCTCCTGGGCGTCGATGATCGTCGACCACCGGCTGCGCGCCCGGCTCGCCCTGCACGATCTCGACCGGCTCGTCGCGCAGCCGCAGGAAGTCGGCGAGCGCCGGCGGATCGGCGACCGTGGCCGACAGGCCGACGAAGCGCGCCTCGCGGCGCCAGCGCCGCCAGCCGCGCCAGGCAGAGCGCCAGGTGATGGCCGCGCTTGGTGGTGGCGAAGGCGTGCAGCTCGTCGATGATCACGCAGCTTCAGGCTGGCGAAGAATTTCGCGGCGTCGGGATAGGACAGCAGCAGCGCCAGCGATTCCGGCGTCGTCATCAGGAGGTCGGGCGGCCGCTCGCGCTGGCGCAGCCGCCGGCTCTGCGGCGTGTCGCCGGTCCGGCTCTCGGCCCGCACCGGCAGCTCCATCTCGGCGATCGGCGCTCGAGGTTGCGCCGGATGTCGGTCGCCAGCGCCTTCAGCGGCGAGATGTAGAGCGTGTGCAGCTCGCCCTTGCCCTTGGCGTGGGCCAGGTCCTCGCCCGTGCGGCGGCGCTCGGTGAGCTCGATCAGGGACGGCAGGAAGCCCGCCAGCGTCTTGCCGCCGCCGGTCGGCGCGATCAGCAGCGCGCTCTTGCCCTGCCGCGGCCAGCTCGACCAGGGCGAGCTGGTGCGGCCGGGGCGTCCAGCCGCGACTTTCGAACCAGCGTGCAAACAGGTCGGGAAGACCCATATCTCGCTGGGTAAGATGCACCCGACTCCGATGGCAACCGACACCCTAAATCCCCGCTCGCTGGCTCTATCCGACGCCGCGCGGCCTCTACTGCGAGCCGGGCGACTTCTACATCGATCCGGCCGTGGCGGTGCCGCGCGCCCTCGATCACCCATGGCCATGGCGACCATGCCCGGCCCGGCCATCGCGCGGCGCTGGCCACGCCCGAGACGCTGGCCATCATGCGCGCCCGCTTCGAGGACATGCCCGACACGACGCCAGCAGCCGCTGACATATGGCGAAAGCGTGCGGCTCGGCGAGGTCGACGTCGCGCCTGGCGCCGGCCGGCCATATCCTGGGCTCGGCGCAGGCGGTGCTGGCATACAAGGGCCAGCGCATCGTCGTCTCCGGCGACTACAAGCGCCGGCCCGATCCCACCTGCCCGCCGTTCGAGCCGGTGCCGTGCGACGTCTTCATCACCGAGGCGACCTTCGCCCTGCCGGTCTTCCACCATCCCTCCGACGCGGGCGAGATCGGCAAGCTGCTGCGCTCCGTCGCGACCTTCCCCGAACGCACGCATCTGGTCGGCGTCTATGCGCTGGGCAAGTGCCAGCGGCGTGATCAAGCTGCTGCGCGCCGCCGGCTACGACAAGCGCATCTGGCTGCACGGCGCGCCTGCTGTCGCTGTGCAAGCTCTACCAGGAGCACGGCGTCGATCTCGGCGACGTCGCGCCGGTGTCCGACGCCATCCTCGAAACCTTCAAGGGCGCCATCGTGCTCTGCCCGCCCTCGGCGATCGCCGACCGCTGGTCGCGGCGCTTCGCCGATCCGGTCGCCGCGATGTGCTCGGGCTGGATGGGCGTGCGCGCCCGCGCCCGCCAGCGCGGCGCCGAGCTGCCGCTGATCATCTCCGACCATGCCGACTGGGCCGAGCTGACCGCAGACCCTCGAAGGATGTCGGCGCGCCCAAGGTCTGGGTGACGCATGGCCGCGAGGAGGCGCTGGTCCACTATGCGCGCTCGATCGGCATCGATGCCGAGGCGCTGCATCTCGCCGGCCGCGAGGAAGAAGGCGCCTGAGCCGTGCAGGCCTTCGCCGCAGCTGCTCGACTCGCTCGTCCTTCCAGCCGGCGCGCAACGCCAAGCTGCGGCTGATCGAGACCTATCTGCGCGCAGACGCCCGATCCCGACCGCGGCTCGGCGCTGGCGGCGCTGACCGGCGGGCTCGACTTCCCCGCCGCCAAGCCGGCGCTGCTGCGCGGCTTCGGCGAGGAGCAAGATCGGCGCCGAGCTGTTCGCCCTCTCCTACGACTATGTCGGCGATCTCGCCGAGACGCTGGCGCTGATCTGGGAGACCGATCCCGGCGCCGGACCGCCGCCGACGCCTGGGCGAGGTGGTCGAGACGCTGCAGCGCGCCACCAAGACTGCAGACGCCGGCGATCCTCGAAGCGCTGGCTCGACGCGCTCGATTCGACCGGCCGCTGGGCGCTGCTGAAGCTGCTGACCGGCGCGCTGCGCGTCGGCGTCTCGGCGCGGCTCGCCAAGCAGGCCGCGGCCAATATCGGCAGCCAGCCGGTCGACGACGTCGAGGAGATCTGGCACGGCCTCTCGCCGCCCTACCGGCCGCTGTTCGACTGGCTGCTGAACGGCGCGCCCGCAGCCCAGCAGCAACGCCGGCGGCGCCTTCCTGCCGCCGATGCTGGCCAATCCCATCGAGCGCGCCGAGCTCGACGCGCTCGATCCCGGCGCACTTCCGCGCCGAATGGAAATGGGACGGCATCCGCGTCCAGGTCGCCGCCTCGGGCGGCGTGAAGCGGCTCTACAGCCGCGCCGGCGAGGACGTCTCCGGGTCCTTCCCCGACATCGTCGAGGCGATCGACTTCGACGGCGTGTTCGACGGCGAGCTGCTGGTGCGCCGCGAGGAGGCCGTGGCGCCGTTCAACGACCTGCAGCAGCGGCTGAACCGCAAGACCGTGACGCCCAAGATGCTGAAGGAGCATCCCGCGCACGTCCGGCTCTACGACGTGCTGTGGCTCGAGGGCGAGGACCTGCGCGCGCTGTCCTTCGACGAGCGCCGCGCGCGGCTGGAAGCCTGGATGGCGCAAGACGCCGCGCCAGCGCTTCGACCTCTCGCCGCTGGTGCCGTTCACCGACTGGGCGCATCTCGCCGAGCTGCGCGAGGAGATGCGGCAGCGACGGCATCGAAGGGCTGATGCTGAAGCGCGGCGACAGCGCCTATCTCGCCGGCCGGCCCAAGGGCCCGTGGTTCAAGTGGAAGCGCGACCCGATGCTGGCCGACTGCGTGCTGATGTATGCCCAGCGCGGCCACGGCAAGCGCAGCTCGTTCTATTCCGACTTCACCTTCGGCTGCTGGCGCGAGACGGCCGACGGCAAGCGCGAGCTGGCGCCGGTCGGCAAGGCCTATTTCGGCTTCACCGACGAGGAGCTGCGCTGGCTCGACAAATGGGTGCGCGACCACACCACCAACCGCTTCGGCCCGGTGCGCGAGGTCGAGCACAGAGCTGGTGCTGGAGAGTCGCCTTCGACGGCATCGCCCGCTCGACGCGCCACAAGTCGGGCGTCGCCATGCGCTTCCCGCGCATCAATCGCATCCGCACGGACAAGCCGGCCGCCGAGGCCGATACCGTCGACAATCTCCTGCGGCTCTTGCCGTAACGCGGGCTCTGGCAACACCATTGCATCCTAGGACGACATGATCGATCCATTCGGCCGCCATATTTCCTATCTGCGCGTCTCGGTGACCGACCGCTGCGACTTCCGCTGCGTCTATTGCATGGCCGAGGACATGACCTTCCTGCCCAAGGCGGAGGTGCTGTCGCTGGAGGAGCTGGAGCGGCTGTGCAGCGCCTTCGTGCGCCGCGGCGTCAAGAAGCTGCGCCTGACCGGCGGCGAGCCGCTGGTGCGCAAGAACGTGATGTCGCTGTTCCGCGGCCTCGGCCGCCACCTCGACAGCGGCGCGCTGGACGAGCTGACGCTCACCACCAACGGCAGCCAGCTCGCCAAGTACGCCGAGGAGCTGGCCGCCATCGGCGTGCGCCGCGTCAACGTCTCGATGGACACGCTCGATCCGGACAAGTTCCGCGAGCTCACCCGCTGGGGCGATCTCGACCAGGTGATGCGCGGCCTCGACGCCGCCCAGCAGGCCGGCCTGCACGATCAAGATCAACGCCGTCGCGCTGCGCGGCGTCAACGACATCGAATTCGACGACCTGATCCGCTGGAGCCACGGCCGCGGCATGGACCTCGTCCTGATCGAGGTCATGCCGATGGGCGAGATCGGCGACGAGGCGCGGCTCGACCAGTACCTGCCGCTGTCGCTGGCCCGCGCCGAGCATCGCCGAGCACTTCACGCTGACCGAGACCGACTACCGCACCGGCGGCCCGGCGCGCTACTTCACGGTCGAGGAGACCGGCGGGCGGCTCGGCTTCATCACGCCGCTCACCCACAATTTCTGCGAAAGCTGCAACCGCGTGCGCCTCACCTGCACCGGCACGCTCTACATGTGCCTCGGCCAGGAGGACGCCGCCGACCTGCGCGCGCCGCTGCGCGCCTCCGGAGAGCGACGAGCTGCTCGACCAGGCGATCACCGAGGCGATCGCGCGCAAGCCCAAGGGCCACGACTTCATCATCGACCGCCGCCACAGCGGCCCCGCCGTGCCGCGCCACATGAGCGTGACCGGCGGCTGATCGGACCGTCAGGCCGTCAGGCCGCGGCGTCGGATCGGCGCGCTCTTGATCGTGCGCGCGCCGCACCGCCTCGCGATGCGAGATGTAGAGCGCGCTGGCGAAGATCACCGCCGCGCCGACGAAGGTCCAGACATCGGGCTGCTGGAAGAACAGGAAATAGCCCAGCAGCGTGTTCCAGATCAGCGACAGGAAGCCGATCGGCTGCAGCAGGGTGATGTCGGCAAGCTGATAGCCGCGCTGCTGGCAGATGTGCCCCAGCGTGCCGCCGAGGCCCGCCGCGACGAACCACAGCAGGTCGATCCAGCTCGGCGTCTGCCAGAACCAGATGCGCGACGGGGCAGGCGCAGATCACGATCACGATGTTCTGCCAGATCACGATGGTGTTGGCCGAGTCGGTGCGCGCCAGCGCCTTGGAGATCAGGTTCGAGGCCGAGAAGATCGGCGTCGAGACCAGGATGCAGATCACGCCGAGATGGATGTCGCCGAAGCCCGGCCGGATGATGATCATGGCGCCGGCGAAGCCCACGATGACGGCGATCCAGCGCCGCAGCCGCACGTCCTCGGCCAGGAACAGCGCCGCGCCGATGGTGACGAAGATCGGCCCGGTGAAGCCCAGCGCCGTGATCTCGGCCAGGGTGGTGAGCGGCAGCGCCACGAACCACAGCATCATGCCGACGGTATGGATGGCGCCGCGCGAGACGTGCAGGCCGAGGCGGTTGGTGTGAAGCGAGCGGTAGAGGCCGAGCCGGATGACGACCGGCAGCAGGATCAACGCGCCGAACAGATAGCGCAGGAACGCCATGACGAAGGGATTGAGGTGCTGCGCCGGGATCAGCGTGAAGACGTTCAGCAGCGCGAACAGCAGCCCCGACAGGGCGACCCACAGGATGCCGCGCAGATTGGGCGGCAGCGCGAGCCAGCGGGCGACGAGAGCAGACACGCCGCGACTATGTCACACGACTGCAGTGAAGCACCCGCCGGCACGAGACGTCTTCGGTACGCGGCTCTAGGCCTCGCCGACCGCCTCGGCGTCGGGCGGCACCGAGTGGACGACAGGCTCGCCGCGCAGGTCCGCGACCCGCTGCGACCAGTTCCTCGATGTAGGGATCGTGGATGCCGAGCGACCGCGCATGCTCGGCGGTATTGGTGAGATAGTCGCGGCAGGCGCCGCGCCGGCCCTCGGCGAAGGCGATGTGATGGGCGGCGCGTTCCATCGGCAGGTCGCCGCAATACTGGCAATGGCGGTGTCGACCACGAAGGTGACGGCCGTCACGGTGCGGCCGTCGCGCAGCTTGGTCGGCACCCAGCGCGCCTGGTAGACGCCCGACAGCATCTCGCGGTTCCACAGGATCGCCAGCTCGCTGCGCGACCTGGTGCGGCGCCAGGCGATAGGCGATGCCCTCGCACGAGCCGCCGCGCTCGAGCGCCAGCATCAGGCCGGGCAGTTCGGGCGTGCCGCGGCCGAGCGGCGTCCAGAAGCAGAAGGACCGGCGCCAGCCCTCGACGCTGGCACGGCAGCGCCTCGGCGAAGTCGAAGGCCGGATTCCACATCAGCGAGCCGTAGGCGAAGACCCACACCTCCTCGCCCGGCTGTGTAGCGCGCCAGCGCCTCGTTGAGGCTCGCCTCGCGCTCCTCGGACGTCAGGAAGAAGTCGTAGCCGGCCTTGCGGGCGTCGGCGACGATCTGGTCGATGCGCTCGGAGCTCAGTTCCTCGCGTGTCAGCAAGTCGCCCCCTACGCCCGGCTACCGCAGCGCCATGCTCAGGCGCCGTACACGATGGACATGGTCTCGGCGACGCAGGCCGGACGCTCCTGGCCTTCGATCTCGATCGTGACCTGGTTGGTGAGCCGCACGCCGCCGCTCGTCCATCGGATCGGCGGCGATCAGCTTGGCCCGCGCGCGCACGCGCGACCCGGCCGGCACCGGGCTGGTGAAGCGCACCTTGTTGCAGCCGTAGTTGATGCCGTTGCGGACGTTGTTGATGTGCGAGATCTGGTGATTGAGCATCGGGATCAGCGACAGCGTCAGAAAGCCATGAGCGATGGTCTTGCCGCCCGGCATGTCCTTCTTGGCGCGCTCGACATCGACATGGATCCATTGATGGTCGCCGGTCGCGTCGGCGAAGCGGTTGATCCGCTCCTGCGAGACCTCGACCCAGTCGCTCACCCCGATCTCCTGCCCGACATACTTGTGCATTTCGTTGGGGTGGGCGAATTCTCTCTTGGCCATTTCCTACCTCGGTGACGCTTTCTTCTTGGCGACTGCAAGATACACGAAATCGCCGCTGCGGTCAATCCTCAGTCGGAAGCCGCGCCTGTGCCACGAAGTCCGTCCAATCGAGTGCCATTTGTAGCGGCCGGGTGCCATTTGTAGCGGTGTGTCACATTTGTATCGTCACCCAGTTTTGCCCATCATGCGAGCAACAAAAATGCACAGGAGGAGACCCCGGCGATGGCCTACGAAACCGTTCTCTACGACGTCGCCGAGCGCATCTGCACCGTCACGCTGAACCGTCCGGACAGGCTGAACGCCTGGACCCGCCAGATGCATCTCGACCTCAAGGACGCCATGACCACGGCCGGCGCTGACCCCGAGGTCCGGGCCATCATCCTGACCGGCGCGGGCCGCGGCTTCTGTGCCGGCGCCGACATGGGCGGCCTGCA
>CAWJWQ010000004.1:0-138660 GCA_963846615.1 uncultured Actinomycetota bacterium
TGCGCGCGAACACGACGTCCTACATCTCGAACATGGCTCCCAACCAGGGCGCCGGATGGGTCGGGCTGTTGTGGCAGGCGGGCGTCAAGCCGTTCGCCTTCGACGGCGGGGAGAACGTCACGATCGACGTGAACAGCCCCGAGGCGAAGGAAGTGATGGCCTACTGGCAGGACATGATCCAGAGCGATCTGGTCTCGACTGACCCGGACTTCACCGACGAGTGGTACGCGGGTCTCAACCAGGGCAAGTACGCCGGCTGGCTGACGGCGGCGTGGGCTCCGGTCTTCCTCTCCGGTGCCGCGGCTGACACTCGTCGGGCCTGTGGCGCGCCGCGCCGCTGCCGCAGTGGGACGCCGGCAACCCTGCCTCGGGCAACTGGGGCGGTTCGGCCGACGCGGTAGTCAAGACCTCGGAGAACCCGATCGCGGCCTACGAGGCTCGCGAAGTGGATCAACAACGCGCAGGAACCGGCGTTGCTGTTCGCTACCCAGCAGAACTTCTTCCCCACTGCTACCTCGGTGCTGGAGGACCCGGCGTTCGCCGGTGCTGAGCCCGAGTTCTACGGTGGACAGAAGGTCAACGAGCTGTTCGCGGAGATCTCGACGACGGTCGATTCCGATTGGCAGTGGCTGCCGTTCATGGAGTTCGCGTACACGAACTTCAACGAGACGTTCGGGGCCGCGGTCGCAGCCCACGGCGATCTCGGTGCTGGCCTCGACGCGTGGCAGGACGCGCTCGTTGACTACGCAACCCAGCAGGGCTTCACCGTCAACGAGTAGTGGTACCCGGGCGGCCCGGGGATCCACCCCGGGCCGCCCCCACCGAACATCACCTGAGCGAAGGAACTCGAGATGACCAACGCGATCCAGCGGAAGCAGCATCTCTTTGCCTATGGATTCGTCCTCCCCTTCTTCGTCGTGTTCGCGGCGATGCTCGTCGCACCGCTCGCCTACTCGGGCTACCTGAGTTTCTTCGTCGACCGGCTCATCGGCGGCGTGAGTTTCGTCGCCTTCGAGAACTATCTGCGTGCGTTCCAGGATTCCGGCTTCCTCGCCGGACTCGGACGCACCGCGCTGTTCCTCGTGTTGCAGGTGCCCATCATGCTCGGGTTCGCGCTGTTCTTCGCGCTCGCGCTCGACTCCGGTCGAGCCCGCGGCAGCAAGGCGCTGCGGCTGCTGATCTTCCTGCCATACGCGGTGCCCGGCGTCGTCGCCGTGCTCATGTGGGGCTACCTCTACGGGGAGCAGTTCGGACTCGTCGGCCAGATCACCCACGCCGTCGGACTGCCCCAGACGAATTTGCTGTCTGACTCGAACATCTTGTTCTCGATCATGAACATCGTGACGTGGACCTATGTCGGCTACAACATGATCGTCATGTACTCGGCGCTCAAGTCGATTCCCGCCGAGCTGTACGAGGCCGCCGAGATCGACGGCGCGAGCCAATGGCGACTGGCCTGGAGCGTGAAGATCCCTTTGATTCGGCCCGCCATCCTGCTGACCGTCATCTTCTCGATCATCGGGAGCTTCCAGATCTTCAACGAACCGAAACTGCTGGTGGAGATCGCGCCCACGGGAATCACGCAGTCGTTCACGCCCAACTTCTACGCCTTCAACCTCGCGTTCGTGAACCAGGACACCAACTACGCTGCGGCGATCGCATTCCTGCTCGGCATCGTCATCATGATCGTCTCGTACGTCGTGCAACTGGGCACCCAGCGAAGGGATCGCCAGTGGTGACCATTCCAGCGACCGCGCCGCGTCGCACGTCGTACAACCGCGAGGCACGCCGTAGCACCCTGCTCACGGTGGTGATGTGGGTGTGTGTGCTCTACTTCATCGTGCCGATCGTCTGGCTCTTCGTGTCGTCGACGAAAGACAACAGCGACCTGTTCACAACCTTCGGCCTGTGGTTCGGCGACGAATTCAACCTGTTCGCGAACATCGGCGATGTGTTCGCGTACAAGGACGGCATCTACTTGCGCTGGACGCTGAATACGGTCCTGTACGCGGCCGTGAGCGCGATCGGCGCGAGCCTGCTCGCGACGATGTCGGGGTATGCGTTCGCGAAGTATCGGTTCCCGGGTGACAAGGTGCTGTTCAGCATCACCCTGGGCGCGATCATGATCCCGCTCACGGCATTGGCGATCCCCACGTATCTGATGTTCTCGACGGTTGGCATCACCAATACGCCGTGGGCTGTCATCCTGCCGTCGCTCGTGAGTCCGTTCAGCGTGTTCCTCATGCGCGTGTACGCGTCCGATGCCATCCCGGACGAACTCATCGAGGCCGCGCGAATGGATGGAGCGGGCGAGATCCGGATCTTCTGGCAGGTGGCCATCCGCCTGCTCGGCCCTGGCATCGTCACGATCATGCTGTTCACACTCGTGGCCACCTGGAACAACTACTTCCTGCCCCTCATCATGCTCAACAGCGGGGAGTTGCTGCCGCTGACGGTCGGACTCGCGCAGCAGCAGGCGACCTCGGCGGCGGGCGGTGGCGCGCAAGCGCTGTTCTCGACCGTGATCACCGGCGCGTTCCTGTCGATCATCCCGCTGATCATCGCGTTCCTGTACCTGCAGCGGTTCTGGCAGACCGGTCTCGCGACGGGCGGCGTGAAGGGCTGACGTGATCTGGTACGGAGGGGACTACAACCCCGAGCAGTGGCCGGAAGAGGTTTGGGCCGAGGATGCACGGCTCATGCAGGAGGCGGGCGTCACCATGGTGAGCCTCGGCATCTTCTCGTGGGCGATGCTCGAACCCCGCGAGGGCGAGTTCGACTTCGGCTGGCTGGACCGCGTGATGGATGTGCTGTACGCGGCCGGGGTGCGCGTCGATCTCGCGACAGCGACGGCCGCTCCGCCGCCGTGGCTCACGCACCGCTACCCCGAGGTGCTGCCCGTGACGAAGGATGGCGTGCGCCTGTCCGCCGGCAGCCGCCAGCAGTACTGCCCGAGTTCGCCCGTGTACCGCCGCCTGGCGGCACGACTCGCCTCGAAGATCGCCGAGCGCTACGCCGAGCATCCGGCGTTGGCCATGTGGCACATCAACAACGAGTACGGCTGCCATGTCAGCCACTGCTACTGCGACACGAGCGCCGAAGCCTTCCGGGCGTGGCTCGAGGCGCGCTATGGCACGGTCGACGGCCTCAACGCGGCGTGGGGCACGGCGTTCTGGTCACAACGCTATTCGGAGTTCGCCGAGGTGCAGCCGCCGAGAGCGATGCCGTCATTCGGCAACCCGGGGCAACTCATCGACTTCGACCGGTTCAGCGCCGATCAGTTGCTCGAGCTCTATCGGGCCGAAGCGGCGATCGTGCGTGCGGCGACGCCATCCATCCCGGTCACCACCAATTTCATGGGCTTCTTCAAGGGTGCCGACTACTGGGCCTGGGCCCAGGAGGTGGATGTCGTCTCGGACGACTCGTACCCCGACCCCGCCGATCCGGCCAGCCCCGCGTACGCCGCGATGACCCGCGACCTCATGCGGTCGCTGCGCCACGGCCAGCCGTGGATCCTCATGGAGCAGGCGCCGAGCGCCGTGAACTGGCGGGCGAGAAACGCTCCGAAGGCGCCGGGGCAGATGGCTGCGTGGTCGAAGCAAGCGATCGCGCGCGGCGCGGACGGCATCCTGTTCTTCCAGTGGCGGCAGTCGGTGGCCGGCGCAGAGAAGTTCCACTCGGGCATGGTTCCGCACGCAGGCACCGACACCAGGGTGTGGCACGAGATCTCCGAACTCGGCTCCGACCTCGCCGGCCTCGCGGAACTCGAGGGCAGCCGCATCGATGCGCGGGTTGCGATCGTGTTCGAGTGGGATAGCTGGCGAAGTCTCGAGCAAGAGGCGGTGCCCACGAAGCTGAGCTACGTCGAGCACGTATTCGCGTGGTACGCGCCGCTCTTCGAGCGCAACGTTGTCACCGACTTCGTGCGCGCCGATGCCGACCTGTCGGGGTACGACACGGTCATCGTGCCGAGCCTCTTCTGCGCGACCCCGGCAGGGCTCGACAACCTCGCCGCCTACGCGGACGGCGGTGGCCATCTCGTCGTGACCTTCCAGACCGGCATCGTCGATGAGACGATGCAGATCACCTCTGGCGGCTACCTCGGATCGCTGCAGGCGACCCTCGGCGTGCGCGTCGAGGAGTTCGCTCCGCTCGCGCCGCCGGACCTCCGGAAAGCGGGCACGGGCACCCCGCCGACGATCGCGCTCGAGGGTGAGCTCGCGGGCACGGGAGCACTGTGGAGCGAGCACGTGCGGGTGTCGGATGCGGACGTGCTCGCGGTGTTCGGTTCTGGCGACCTCGCGGGAGGCGCCGCCATCACACGGCGGGCGAACGCCTGGTATGTCGCGACGCTGCCCGACGGCACACTCACGGGCGAGCTGCTCGACGACGTCCTCGCTTCCGCAGGCGTCGCGACAGATCCGGCAGGCACGGTCGAGCGCGTGCAACGCGGCCGATACCGGTTCGCGATCGATCATGGCTCGCAGGCCGTGCACGTCGAGGTGCGCTGATGACGACGGCGACGCCGGATGCGAGAGGCTGGCACAGGCGGATCGGGCGGACGTCGCTGTCCACCTCGACCATCATCGCCGGCGCTTCGCCTCTGGGCTCGATGCCCGATCTCTACGGCTATGACGTCAGCGACTCCGCGGCAGTGGATTTCGTCCTCGCCCTCCTGCGAAGTCCCATCCGTGCGATCGATACGTCCAACAACTACGGCGACGGGACGAGCGAGCGTCGAATCGGAAAGGCGATCGCGTTGGCCGGGGGAGTTCCTGATGACTTCTTGGTCATCACGAAGGTCGACCGTGCCGGGGAAGACTTCTCCGGTGCCCGCGTGCGCGAGTCCTTCCGAGAAAGCCTTGAGCGGCTAGGTGTTCAGAGGGTCCCGTTGCTGTTCCTGCATGATCCCGACGCATTCGACTTCGGGTACATGGCTTCCGCCGGAGGCGCCGTCGACGCACTCGTTCAGATCCGTGACGACGGGCTTGCCGATGCCATCGGCGTCGCAACCGGCGACACGAGGCTGTTGCACCGGTATCTCGACCTGGGCGTGTTCGATGTGATCCTGAGCCACAACCGGTTCACCCTCGTCGATCGCGGCGCCGATGAGCTCTTCACTCGCGCAGTCGAACTCGGGGTGGGAGTTCTGAACGCGGCCGTCTACGGCGGCGGAATCCTCGCGCGCCCAGGCGAATCGACGAAGTACTCATACAGGCCCGCCAGCCGCGAACTCCTTGAGACGATCGCCGCCATGGACGCGGTCTGCACGAGGGCCGGGATCGACCTGGCCACGGCAGCGCTCCAGTTCTCTCTCCGCGATCCCCGAATCGACGCGACGGTCGTGGGAATCACGAGTGAAAGCAGGATCTCGAGTCTCATCGCGTCGGCCGGGATGCACATCCCCGACGCCGTTTGGGACGAGTTGGAACACCTCGTCCCGCCCGCTTCCACGTGGCTGGATCACTCTTCCCGTGGCGGCGTTTCGTGATGGTCGCCGCCACGGGTCGCCCCATTCCTCGTCTCGACTTGGGAATCCTGATGCCTCTCTTCGCGTCCATGAGACGGCATCACGAGACGCCCGAGGACCGGTCGGCGGTGCCTTTGGGTAGGGGTCGCCGCCGACCGCAAACTCTGGCATGCCGACAGTTGCAGTACGCCGGGTGCTCTGCTCCCGGCGCACCAACGACCTACGAGGGGCGATGAATGAAGATCACCGGTTACCGCTGTCTGCGGACGTTCCGTGACTGGGGCAGGCCAGTCGGAGACGTGAACGGGTTCATCGATCCGGGCATCAGCGCGGTCCCGATCGTCGTCCTCGAGACCGACCACGGCATCGAAGGCGTCGGCATCGGGTCTCACCACGACATCGACCGGCTCTTCCCGGCCATCGAGGGGGAAGACCCGCGCGCCGTGAACGCCCTGTACGACCGCATGCTCGCCCGCGTGTTCAAGGCGGGGCACGCGGGTGCGACGTTCGGGGGCATCGGAACGCTCGACATGGCGCTCTGGGACCTGAAGGCCAAACTCGCCGGCGAACCGCTGTGGCGGCTGCTCGGCGCACGCGACCGGTTCGTCAGCGGTTACGCCTCCGGCCTCGACATCGCCCTTGACGATGAGCAGCTCGCGACCTGGTACCGCGCGATGGGTGAACGCGGCTTCACCAGCGGAAAACTCAAGGGCGGTCGTGATCTGGATGGTGACATCCGTCGCCTGGGGATCGTCGCCGACGCTCTGAGCGGCAACGCGGTCACTCCCGCGGTGATGCTCGACGCGAACGAATCGTGGAATCTCAAGCAGGCTGTGCGATACGTCTCCGCGATCGAGGAGCATCTCGATCTGACTTGGATAGAGGAGCCCCTGAGGCGCTGGGACGCCACCGGCCACGCACGACTCAGCACCGCGATCCGCGCCGCCGTCGCTACCGGCGAGAACCTCACCGGTCTCGAACAGTTCGCCCCGCTCTTCGATCGCGGTGCGGTCGACATTGTGCAGGTCGGATGCGTGTGGGGCGTGACGCACTTCCTGCGGGTGGCCTACGCCGCTCACTCCCGCGACCTCCCCATCAGCCCTGTCGGCCTGACGGCGAACCCGGCGGTCGCGCACGCAGCGGCCGCCGTTCCGAACCACCTCTCCTCCGAGGTGCAGGATCTCGGGTCGCCGTTCGGAGTCTCGGTCGACCAGCAGTTCATCGACGGCGGGGTCGTGCTCGGGGACCTTCCCGGCAACGGCGTCACGATCGACGAGGATGCCATCGTCGCCAACGAGCGCACGGGCAGCTTGGCAGCGCCAGAGGGGCCGCATGTGCGGTCACACCGTGCCGGTCTCCGCCTCGTCGCCGATGCACCGGCGAGTACGGTCGACTGATGAACCACGTCGACCGTCCTGCGACACCGCACGCCTCATCGACAGCCATGTGCACATCTGGGATCCGACGGTTCTGGAGTACTCCTGGCTGGAGGGTGAGCTGGATCGCCCCTACCTTCCGGCTGAGTACCAGGCCGGGGCGCCCGGCACCACCGGTGTCATATTCGTCGAGGCGGGTCCGGCGAGCAAGGCGGACGAGGTGGCCTGGGCCGAGTCTCTCGGCTGGCCGGAGTTGCTGGGCGTCGTCGCCCACGCGCCGCTGGAGCAGGGCAGCGGGGTCGTGACCGAGCTGGCGGCGCTGCGAGAAGCCGGCCGCACAGTCGGCATCCGACGGTTGCTGCAGGATGAGTCGCCGTCGTTCTTCGAGGATCCCGGCCTGCTCGAGGGCCTGCGCGCGCTCGCCGAGGCGGGGCTGCCGTTCGATGCGTGCATCCGGCATCACCAGCTTGCTGCCCTGACCGCGCTGCTTGCGAAGGTTCCGGAGCTGCCCGTTGTGCTCGATCACCTCGCCAAGCCGCCGGTCGCAACCGGTGACGACGGAACCTGGGAGCGGGACCTGCGCGCGCTCGCCGCACTGCCCCAGGTCAGCGTGAAACTGTCAGGGATGCCCCCGGAGCTGCGTGACGACCAGGAACTGGTTTCCGCGGCTCGCCCGTGGCTCGAGGTCGCGCTCGATGCGTTCGGCGCGGACCGGGCGATGGTGGGCAGCGACTGGCCGGTTTCGGCGATGTTGCCCCGACGGCTGGCCCCGGGCCGATGGCTGTCGATCGTCCTGGACGAGCTGGCCGCCAGCCCCGCGGAGCGCGAACAGCTGTCGTGGCGCACGGCGTCGCGCTTCTACGGCGTCTGAGCGGGGACCGCCGCCGCGCTCAACCGCCCGAAGGATTCTCCACCGGGGTGCCGTCATCATCGGTGGTCGAGGGCGGACCGCTCGGGTCCAGCGGCTCCGCGGGTCCGCCGGATGCGGTGTCCTCTTCGGTGGCGGGGTCCTTGTCGATGCTCATGATGCTCCCTCGACGGTCGCGCTGCTGTCGGTGATGGTGAAGCCGTAGCGGCTCGCGATCCCGTTCAGTTCCTTGAGGCCGGCGTCGACCGCATCCTGGATCTTGGCGCGGTCGTCGTCACCTCCGCTGACGGTGATCTTGGCGTTGACGGTGTACTCGGTCATGAGGCAACACTGCGCCTGAGCGGAGCGTCGCGCGAGCCCGGTCGAGCTCCTCTCAGTCGATGCACACCGTGCGCGAAGCTCGGGCGCGCGCATCCCTGAGGCGATTCACCTGACCCTTGGACCCGCTGACGCTCCGACCCGATGGCGAACGATGACCGGTGATGTCGGGCCGACCAGATACCGTCGGGCCGTGCCGTCGCTCGATGATGTCCGCGCGATCGCCGCGACGCTGCCCGCGAGTGAGGAGCGCGCGACGACCGGTGGAGCCGCCTGGTTCGTCCGAAGCAAGCTCTATGCATGGGAGGCCCACCCGTGGCCGAGCGTCGACGCCGATGTCCGAGCCGTCATCGAAGGGGAACCGGTGTTCGTCGTGAAGGTGCCCACGGAGGAGTACAAGCGTGCATATCTGGCGGGATGGCCGGAGGTGTTCTTAGCTCAGACCAACGGGTGGAGCGAGCCGAAGATCGCGTTCCGTCTCACGACAGTCGAGCCGGAGCTGCTCGTCGAGCTCGTCACCGACGGCTGGTACAGCCAGGCGCCCCAGTATCTGCAGCGCGCGTTCGACGCGGGTACCACGTAGGCGCCCACGCCGCCGAGAAATGGCACGCTCCCCGAACGGGTTCGATACTGTCCATAGCAGTCAGGCTTCACGCCCGATCATCGAGGGACGGAAACAATCGTGCTGAGTTCGGAGGATCTGGCGTCGATCGACCGCCGTCTCGCCGAGACCGACCGATTGCTCGCCACGGGATACCCGGGTGATCAGGGCGCTCGCCAGCCGGTGCACACCGTCTATGTGCCTGCAGACCGGTACACCCCCGATCTCCCGCAGCGCTGGGGGGCCGAGGCGCTCGCAGCGGTCGACGCGTTCGGGGGCGCGGAGGCGCTGGCGCAGGCACTCGGCGTCGACGAGGTCCGCACCGCCCAGGTCGCGGCGCGCGCGCTTGCGAAGCTCGAGACCGAGCCCATCGAGGACCTTCGCCTCGACTTCGAGGACGGCTATGGCATCCACGACGACGGGGAGGAAGACGAGCACGTCATGGTCGCCGCATCGGCGGTCGCGCAGGCGGTCGCCGCCGGGCAGGCTCCGCCGTTCATCGGCATCCGGTTCAAGAGCCTCGAGAACCGGACCAGGCACCGCGGCCTGCGCACACTCGACATGTTCCTCGGCGGCCTCCTCTCCGCGGGCGATCTGCCGGACGGCCTGGTCTTCACCCTGCCCAAGGTCAGCACGGTCGCGCAGGTCGAGGCCATGGTCTTCGCGTGCGAGCGCCTCGAGACCTCGTACGGCCTGCCGGACGGGCGGCTGCGCTTCGAGGTGCAGGTCGAGACGCCGCAACTCGTCCTCGCCGCCGACGGAACGATCCCGGTCGCCGCAATGCTGCACCGCACGGCCGGCCGCATCACGGGCCTGCACTACGGCACCTACGACTACAGCGCCTCCGTCGGGATCGCGGCGGGATTCCAGTCGATGGAGCACGCCGCGGCCGATTACGCCAAGCAGGTCATGCAGGTCGCAGTGGCCGGCACAGGCGTCCGGCTCTCCGACGGCTCGACCAACGTGCTGCCGATCGGTGACCCGCCGGCCATCCTTGCCGCCTGGCAGCTGCACGCGCGTCTCGTCCGCCGCTCGCTGGAGCGGGGCTACTACCAGGGCTGGGATCTGCACGCGGCGCAGCTGCCGAGCCGGTTCATCGCGACGTACGGCTTCTACCTCGATGGGCTGGCGGAGGCGTGCACGCGCCTGCGGGACTATGTACAGCGCATCGAAAGCGGTTTCATGGACGAACCCGCGACCGCGCGGGCGCTCGCCGGCTTCATCGGCAGAGCGGTCGCGTGCGGCGCAGCCGACCCCCGACGAGGTCGCCGTCGCCACAGGCATCGACGCCGCGCGACTCGCGGACCTCGCCAACCCCTCACCCGAAAGGACCGGATCGTGACAGCACCGACCTACTACGTGCCCGAGTCCGAGCTGCCACCGCAGAGCGATCTGCTCACGGGCCGCGCCGTCGTGACCGAGGCGTACACGGTCATCCCGCGCGGAGTGCTGCGCGACATCGTGGTCAGCGTGCTCCCCGGCTGGGACAAGACCCGCACCTGGATCCTGAACCGGCCCGTGGCCGGCGGCTCGACGACCTTCGCGCAGTACATGGTCGAGGTCGCCCCGACCGGCGGATCGAGCGATCCGGAACCGGAAGCGGGCGTCGAGTCGTTCGTCTTCCTCCTCAGCGGGCGGCTCACCGTGACGCTCGCGGGCGAGACGCACGAGCTGCTGCCCGGCGGGTTCGCGTTCGTGCCGCCCGGAACCGAGTGGCAGGTCGAGAACGCGGGGAAGGACCTCGCGGTCTTCCAGTGGATCCGCAAGGCATATCAGGTGCTCGCCGGGCACACGCCGAAGGCCGTCGTGGGAAACGAGCAGGACGTCGAAGCGGTCTCCGATGCCGGGTACCGATGGGGCGTGGCGCACGACCCGGATGCTGCCCCCCGACGATCTCGCGTACGACATGCACATCAACATCGTGACCTTCGAGCCGGGCGCCAGCATCCCGTTCGCCGAGACCCACGTCATGGAGCACGGTCTCTACGTGCTCGAGGGCAAGGGCGTCTATCGCCTCAACCAGGACTGGGTCGAGGTGCAGGAGGGCGACTACATGTCCCTGCGCGCGTTCTGTCCGCAGGCCTGCTACGCGGGTGGGCCTGGCAACTTCCGGTACCTGCTGTACAAGGACGTGAACCGGCAGATCATCCTGACGTGACGGACATCACCTACGACCTCGTCATCCGCGGCGCGAACGTTCTGACGCCGGAGGGTGTCGGCGCGCACGAGCTCGGCATCCTCGACGGAGCCATCGCGGCGGTCGAGCCGCTCGGCGCGGGGCTGCCGGGCGTCGAGGTGGTCGAGCTGGCCGACGACGAGACCCTGATCCCGGGCCTCGTCGATACCGCACGTGCACGTCAACGAGCCCGGACGCACCGAGTGGGAGGGTTTCGCCTCGGCTACCCGCGCGGCCGCGGCCGGCGGGGTGACCACGTTCATCGACATGCCGCTGAACTCCATCCCGCCGACGGTCACGGTGGAAGCGCTCGAGCTGAAACGCGCCGTCGCCCGGGACCAGGTCTTCGTCGACGTGGGTTTCTGGGGTGGGGCGATTCCGGGCAACACCGACCAGCTGCGCCCGCTGCACGACGGAGGGGTCTTCGGCTTCAAGTGCTTCCTCATCGATTCCGGTGTCGACGAGTTCCCGCCGCTTGCTCCGGATGAGATGGAGCGCGACCTGAAAGAGCTCGCCGCCCTGGACACGATGATGCTCGTCCACGCCGAAGACGCGGACACGATCGGTCATGCGCCGCACTGCGAGGGCGACCACTACGACACGTTCCTGGCGTCGCGACCGCGTGATGCCGAGAATCTCGCCATCGCCGAGGTGATCGAGCGTGCGCGGAGGACGAACGCGCGGGTCCACATCCTGCACCTGTCCTCATCGGACGCTCTTCCCATGATCGCGGCGGCCAAGCGCGAAGGTGTGCGGCTGACCGCCGAGACCTGCCCGCACTATCTGGCGCTGTGTGCAGAGGAGATCCCGGACGGCGCGACGCAGTTCAAGTGCTGTCCGCCGATCCGCGAGGAGTCGAATCGCGAGCTGCTCTGGCAGGGACTTCTCGACGGCACCATCGACACCATCGCATCCGACCACTCGCCGAGCACGCTCGATCTCAAGGATCTCGACCATGGAGACTTCGGGGTCGCCTGGGGCGGGGTCTCGTCGCTGCAGCTCGGACTGCCGGTGATCTGGACCGAGGCGCGGAAACGGGGCATTCCCCTGACCCAGGTGGTCGAATGGATGGCGGCGCAGCCGGCGAGGCTGGCCCGACTGACCCGCAAGGGGCGGGTCGCCATCGGTTCGGACGCCGACCTGGCCGTCTTCGCCGCCGACGAGTCATTCGTGGTCGACGTGGCGAAACTGATGCACAAGAACCCGATCACGCCGTACGCGGGGCGCACGCTCCACGGAGTCGTGCGGAGGACGTACCTGCGTGGTCAGGTGGTCGATGGCCGCACCCCGCGAGGGACGCTCCTCCGAAGCGGCTCGGCATAGGCGACGACTACACTTCCGACGCATGTCCATTCATCTCACCGTCAACGGGCAGAGCCGCCCGCTGGAGTCTGTCGCGGCTCACGCAACGACGCTGGATTGGCTGCGGGACAACGGACTGACGGGTAGCAAAGAGGGGTGCGCAGAAGGGGAGTGCGGTGCGTGCGCGATCCTCGTCGCGCAGCCTGACGCTGCCGGCGGCACGACGTGGACCGCCGTCAACTCCTGCCTCGTCCCCGTCGCGGCGCTCGACGGGCAGGAGATCATCACCTCCGAGGGCCTCGGCTCGCCCGAGAGCATGCATCCCGTTCAAGACGCCATGGCGCGCGGGGGTGGCTCGCAATGCGGATACTGCACCCCGGGCTTCGTGTGCAGCATGGCGGCGGAGTTCTATCGCCGCGACCGCGGCGACGGAACCGGCCGGAGATCCACGACCACGAGCACGGCCCGAACGGTTTCGACCTGCATGCGCTCAGCGGCAACCTCTGCCGGTGCACCGGGTACCGCCCGATTCGCGACGCTGCGTATTCACTTGCCTCACCCGAGCAGGATGACGCCGTGGCCCTGCGGCGTGATCGACCGGCGCCGGAGCCCGTCGCCACCGACCTCGACCGCCCGGACGGCCGGTTCGTTCGTCCGGCCAGGCTCGACGATGCCCTGGCGTTGCTCGCCGAGAATCCCGCGCGCGGTCGTCGCCGCGGGGTTCACCGACTGGGGCGTCGAGGTCAACATCCGGGGTCGCCGTGAACCGCTGGTCGTGGCGGTCGACCGCATTCCCGAGCTGCTGACGCTCGAGTTCACCGACGAGTTCGTGGAGATCGGCGCGAGCGTCTCGCTCTCCGAAGCCGAGCGCTTCCTTGCCGGCCGCATCCCCTTGCTTGCGCAGATGTTCCCGCAGTTCGCCTCACGCTTGATCCGGAACCGCGCGACGATCGGCGGCAACCTCGGCACGGGCTCACCGATCGGCGACACCCCTCCCGCTCTGCTCGCCCTCGACGCCGGGGTGATTCTCGTCTCGGCCGAAGGCGAGCGCGAGGTCGCGTTGAGCGACTACTTCACCGGTTATCGGGAGACCGTTCGCCGGGCGGACGAACTCATCCGCGCGATACGCATCCCGCTCCCCCTGGCGAATCTCACGGCCTTCCACAAGATCGCCAAGCGCCGATTCGACGACATCTCGAGCGTCGCCGTCGGATTCGGACTCGACGTGCGGGACGGGATCGTGCGCGACGCGCGCATCGGATTGGGAGGGGTCGCCGCGACGCCGTTGCGCGCGCGAGAGACGGAGGCGATCCTCATCGGCCGGCCGTGGAGTCTCGAGACCGCGCGAACGGCGGCCGCGGCCCTCGGGCTCGAAGGCACTCCGATGAGCGATCATCGGGCCAGCGCCGAGTACCGCGCCATCATGTTGTCGCAGGCCCTTCTCAAGCTCCATGCAGAGTCGGCCGACCGGGAGGTGGTCGGAGGATGAGCACCCTGTCAGCCGTCCCGGACGATGCTCTCGTCGGCATCCCGGAGCCCCACGAGAGCGCGGTCGGGCACGTGACCGGTACGGCTCAGTACACCGATGACATCGCGATCCGCTGGCCGGACGCCCTCACGGCCTGGCCGGTGCAAGCCCCCCACGCTCACGCACGGGTCACCGCGCTGCGGACGGAAGCCGCCCGTGCGTTGCCGGGTGTGGTCCACGTGCTCACGGCGGAGGACGTGCCGGGCAGGAACCAGGCCAGCGTCTTCGGTGACGAACCGCTCTTCCCGGCCGAGGTGATGTTCTACGGTCATCCGGTCTGCTGGGTTCTGGGTGAGACGGCGGAGGCCGCCCGGCTGGGCGCTGCGGCGGTCGAGGCCGACTACGAGCCGCTGCCGTCGCTGATCACCGTCGCCGAGGCGATCGAGGCCGGGTCGTTCCAGGGGACGCACCGGGTCTCGCGTCGGGGAGACGTCGAGGCCGCACTGGCCGCAGCCCCGCATGTCTTCGAAGGTCACCACGAGAACCTCGGCCAGGAGCACTTCTACCTCGAGACCCACGCCTCCCTCGCCTATTTCGATGAGAGCGGTCAGCTCTTCGTGCAGTGCAGCACGCAGCATCCCGGCGAGGCCCAGCACATCATCGCCGACGTCCTCGGGCTGAACGAGAACGCCATCACCGTGCAATCGCTACGGATGGGCGGCGGCTTCGGCGGCAAGGAGACGCAGCCCCACGGCTTCGCGGCGATCGCCGCGCTCGGCACGAGCGTGACCGGCCGACCGGTTCGCGTGCGCCTGACTCGCACGCAGGACATCACGATCACCGGAAAGGCACCCGGGTTCGATCTGGTCTGGAAGGCGGGCTTCGACGACGAGGGCAAGCTGGTCGGGCTGACGGCGACGATGACGGCGGATGGGGGCTGGAGCCTCGACCTGATCGAGGCCGTGCTGTCGCGGGCGCTCTGTCACATCGACAACGCCTACTGGATCCCGGCCATCGAGGTGCACGGCAGGATCGTCAAGACGAACAAGGTGTCGCACACCGCGTTCCGCGGGTTCGGCGGACCTCAGGGCATCCTCCTGATCGAGGACGTCTTCGGGCAGTGCGCGCCTGCCCTCGGGATCGATCCGGCCGAACTGCGCCGGCGCAACTTCTACGAGCCGGGTCAGACGACGCCGTACGGGCAGCTGGTGAAGGATGCGGAGCGGATGCCCGCAATCTGGACCCAGTTGCTCGACAGTTGCGCGTTCGAACGGCGCAGCGCGGAGATCGCCGCGTTCAACGCGGGCAGTGCTCATGTCAAGCGCGCGCTGGCCATCACGCCGGTCAAGTTCGGTATCTCGTTCAATCGCACCGAGTTCAATCAGGCCGGAGCCCTCGTGCTGGTCTATCTCGACGGCTCCGTGCTGATCAATCACGGCGGCACCGAGATGGGGCAGGGGCTTCACACGAAGATGCTCCAGGTCGCGGCCACGGCGCTCGGAGTCCAGCGGTCGGCGGTGCGGCTGGCGCCGACCCGCACCGACAAGGTCCCGAACGCCTCCGCGACATCCGCGAGCACGGGAGCGGACCTCAACGGCGGGGCGGTGAAGAACGCCTGCGACCAGATCCGCGACCGCATGGCGGAAGTGGCCGCCGGCATGCTCGGCGTGGCAGCAGCCGACGTTCGCTTCTCTCAGGGACAGGTCACCGCATCCGGGGCCGATCGGATGCTGACCTTCGAGGAGGTGGCGCGGGCCTCCTATTCGGCGAGGGTGTCGCTCTCGGCCACCGGCTACTACCGGACCGAGGGCCTGCACTGGGACCCGGAGACCTGGTCAGGGTCGCCGTTCAAGTACTTCGCGTACGGCGCCGCCGCGACCGAGGTCGAGGTCGACGGTTTCACGGGCGCCTATCGCATCCGCAGGGCCGACATCGTGCACGACGCCGGCGACTCCCTCTCGCCGCTGGTCGATCTCGGGCAGGTCGAAGGCGGCTACGTCCAGGGACTGGGGTGGCTGACGCTCGAGGAGCTGCGGTGGGATACGAGTGACGGCCCGGATCGTGGTCGGCTGCTCACGCAGGCGGCGAGCACCTACAAGCTGCCGAGCTTCTCGGAGATGCCGGAGGAGTTCAACGTCGCGCTTTTCGACGACGCCCGCGAGGACGGTGCGATCTACGGCTCGAAAGCGGTGGGCGAGCCGCCCTTGATGCTCGCGCTCAGCGTGCGGGAGGCGCTGCGCCAGGCGATCGCCGGGTTCGGCCCTGCGGGCAACCCCGTCGTGCTCTCGGCTCAGACGACACCCGAGGCGGTGTTCTGGGCGGTGAAGGAGGCGCGGAGCTCGAACGTGCCGGCCCTCGCGGACCTCTAGAGATGGATTGGCTCGCAGCGGTCACGAGTCTTCGAGAGCGGCGCGAGCCCGGTGTCCTCGTGACGCTGGCAGACGTCCGCGGGCATGCTCCGCGCAACGGGGGCGCGAAGATGGTCGTGTCCGCCGGCGACTGCTGGGGCAGCGTCGGCGGCGGCAACCTGGAGGCGACTGCCGTCGATCAGGCACGCAAGATGCTCGCGACGGATGCGCGTGAGCCGACTATGGTGACGCTCAACCTGAGCGACAAGGCGCACGCCGAGTTCGGCCTGCAATGCTGCGGAGGAGAGGTCACCCTGCTGCTGGAACCACTCCCTGTCATCCCGTCGGTCGCGATCTTCGGGATGGGGCACGTCGGCCTCGAACTGGCGCGCATCCTCTCGCGGCATGAGGTCGAGCTGTTCCTGATCGACTCACGCGCCGAGATGCTCGCCGACGACCGGCTGGACGGCATCGGGGACGCCGCCGCCCGGGTGCACGTGCATCACGCGGTCGCCCCCGAGTCGGTGCTCCCGGAGCTCCCGCCGTCGACCCACGTGCTGATCATGACCCACGACCACGCCGAGGACATCGCCGTCTGCGATTCCGCGCTCCGCCGCGAAGGGCTGGCCTCGATCGGCCTCATCGGATCGACCGCGAAATGGACGAGCTTCCGCAAGAAGCTCGCCGCCGAGGGTCATTCCCAGAACGATCTCGAGCGGATCACCATCCCGATCGGGATCCCAAGTCTCACGGCGAAGGAGCCGGCGGTCATCGCGGTCGGCGTCGCCGCGGCGCTCTTGATCGCCTTCGAGCGGCCGGCCTAAGCTGCGTTCTCGAAGCTGCGTTCTCTAATACTCGATCCGGGAGTCGAGAGCCGTCCACGCCTGGAACGGGGCGAGATGACTCTCGCCGTCTGAGGTCAGCCGCTCGACGGGCATCGAGCGCTTGCCGACCTCGGTCGCGAAGAAGTCGTAGAACGCCGCGTCGTCGAACCCCGCATCGGCGGCGTCGTAGCGATCCGCCGCGAAGTAGACGTGCTTCACCCGCGCCCACAGCGCCGAGGACAGGCACATCGGGCAGGGTTCGCAACTGCTGTACAGGCTGGCGCCGGTCAGGTCGAAGGTCTGGGAATCCGCGCACGCCGTCCGGATCGCGACGACCTCCGCGTGCGCGGTCGGGTCGTTGTTCGCGGTCACCCGGTTGAGGCCCTCGAACTCGCGCCCGTCGGCCGTCACGACGATGGCGCCGAACGGACCGCCCCCGTCGTGGACGTTGCGGGTGGCCAGGTCCGTCGCCTTCTTCAGGTACTCCTCGTGGGACAGCATCCCTAGATCCCCTCCCACGCCCACGGCGCTTTCGGCGCACCTTCGCGCTCGATCGTCGCCTCGATCAGCCCGTACGGCCGGTCCGCCGCGTAGAAGACCTCGTTCGGGTTCTCCAGCCCGTACGGGCTGAGATCGACCAGGAAGTGGTGCAGGTTCGGGAGCGAGAACCGGATCTCGTCGATCTCGGTTCGCTCCTCCAGCACCTTCGTGCCCATCGCGAACATGGACTGCTGCAGCGCCTTGGAGTACGTGGTGGCGAACGTCTCGAGCAGGATGCGCCGCACCTCGGCGAACGACTCGTCGTAGTCGACGTTCAGCGTGTTGTACCGCCAGTGACTCGTCACCGATGTGGCCAGGATGCGATCCGTGGTCTCCGGCAACGTGGTGTAGCGGTCCTTGGGGTAGCCGACGAACTCAGAATCGGTGGAGTTGAGCACCGCGAGATCGGTCAGGCCGGAGATCACGCTCACGTCGTCGCCGGCCCTGCTGACGACCGCGGTACGGACCTCGGTTCCCCCGCGCACGAAGGAGTGGCCCTGCTGCACGTCGCCGACGTGGATCCGCCTCCAGCTGTACTGCTCGGCGGCCCACCGTCCGCCGGTCACCCAGGCGAACTCGTCGACGAAATGCGTGCCGAGTCGCAGCAGGAAGTCTTCCGGGGTTCCGATGCCGTCTTTCGCGAAGGCGAAGACGGTGTTCTTCTGGGTGTCCGTGGCGACGACGTTGGCGTTGTCCCCGACCCGGTGCGCCGCCTCGAAGTCGCCGCGGAGCTGCGAGGTGACCGAAAGGTCCTCGATCTCGTGCCTCTCGGTGTCGCGCGTGACCCGCACGACGTGCACCTCTGCTTTTCCGTACCGGTTCGCTCCCAGCACGATCTTGCCGGCCGGCATCTCAGCTCCCTCGTAGGTCGAGAATCCGAACGGGCTGATGAGGAGCGGCACGTGGAAATGCTCCGCGGGTCTGCGACCGAGAAGTCGATCGAGACGCTCGGGTAGAACGTCTCACGGCCGGTCCGCTCGAAGTACTCGCCGGTCGCGAAGCGCAGTCGATAGGTCCCGGCTTCGAGACGTGCCGGGCCGAGCTCCATCAGCCGGCCGTCGGCATCCGTCACACCCGACCGCGAGCACCTGATCGTCGTGCGAGAGTTCGACCGCGACACCGGGCGCGGGACGTCCGACGGACGTGTCGAGGATGTGGGTGCTGATCTGACTCATGAGTTCAGGACTCCTTCGAGGCGGAGGACGGCGATCTCGCGAAGCTGCTGTCCGACCACGGCGATCTCCTCATCCGGTGAATGCACAAGCCGGATGTTCAGGGCGTCGAGGATCTCCTGGGAGTCGCGACCCGCCGCGCGGATCAGGAAGACGCGTCCGAACCGTTCCTCGTAGGCCAGGTTGCCGGAAACGAGCGCGGCCTGCACGTCGCTGTCGGTGACGTCCACACCGGCCTGCTCCGAACGGGAGAGGGAGGCCTCGGCGCCCGCCGCCCGGGCGCGATCCCCGATCCGAGGGTGGTGGGCCAGTGCCGCATCGATCTCGGTCTCGCTCCACGGGTCGGCGGCCAGCCTCCCGGCCCCGAGTGCCTCCTCGACGTCGGAGTACGGCCGGCCGTCGACGACCGCGTCGATCCATCGATCGATGTCGACGCACGGACGCAGAGCCGCACGCGCCGCATCCCGGTCGAGTGCGTTGAACGAATCAAGCCCCATTCTTCGCCCCCTCCTTCTTCGCTCGGCGAGCGCGATGCAGGATCGGCTCCGTGTAGCCATTCGGCTGGCTGCCTCCCCGGATCACGAGATCACGAGCCGCTTGGAATGCCAAGCCGGGACCATCCGGGCCGATGAGCGCCTCGTAGAGGGGATCGGACGCGTTCTGTCCATCGACGACGGGGGCGATACGCGCCAGGCTCGCATCCACATCGGCTTCGTCCACGACTCCGTGACGCAGCCAGTTCGCCAGCAGCTGGCTTGAGATGCGCAGCGTCGCGCGATCCTCCATCAGCGCGACCTCCTCGAGATCCGGCACCTTCGAGCATCCGATCCCCTGATCGACCCAGCGGACGACGTAGCCCAGGATCGACTGGATGTTGTTGTCGAGTTCGGCCTGCTTCTCGGCCTCGCTCCAGTCCGTTCGGGGCGCGAGGGGGATGACGAGGATCGGATCGACTCCGCGCGGGACGCGACGCGCGATCTCCTTCTGAGCTTCGAAGGGATTCACCCGGTGGTAGTGCAGGGCGTGGAGGGTGGCCGCCGTCGGAGACGGCACCCACGCGGTCGTCGCACCCGCCTTCGGGTGGGCGATCTTCTGCTCGAGCATGTCCGCCATGAGATCGGGCATGGCCCACATCCCCTTGCCGATCTGCGCCTGATGGGGCAACCCGTGCCGGATGCCCACATCGACGTTGTGATCCTCGTATGCCGAGATGAAGGTCTGCGCCTTCAGTTCTCCCTTGCGCACGAACGGTCCCGCGACGGCGGAGGTGTGGATCTCGTCGCCGGTCCGGTCGAGGAAGCCGGTGTTGATGAACACGATGCGGTCGGCGGCGGCCGCGATGCACGCGCTCAGATTGACCGAGGTCCGGCGCTCCTCGTCCATGATGCCGACCTTCATGGTGAGCTCGGGGAGACCGAGCAGCGCCTCGACGCGGCGGAACAGGTCGACCGTGAAGGCGACCTCCTCCGGCCCGTGCATCTTCGGCTTCACGACGTACATCGACCCGGTGCGCGAATTCTGGCTGCCAGAACGCAGGTCGTGCATGGTCCCGAGAGCCGTGACGATCGCGTCGAGGATGCCTTCCGGCACCTCGTCTCCGCGGCGGTCGAGCACGGCGTCCGTCGTCATCAGGTGGCCGACGTGCCGGACGAACAGCAGGGAGCGGCCGGGGATGACGATGCGACTTCCCTCGGGGGAGCTGTACTCACGATCCTCGGCGAGGGTCCGGGTGAAGGTGCTGCCGTTCTTCGTGACCTCTTCGCTGAGCTCGCCGGTCATCAGGCCCAGCCAGTTGCGGTATCCGAGGGTCTTGTCGTCGGCGTCGACGGCGGCCACCGAGTCTTCCAGGTCCATGATCGTGGTGACGGCCGCTTCCAGAACGAGGTCCTTGATGCCGGCGCGATCCGCAGCGCCGATGCGGTCGTCGCGATCGATCTGCAGCTCGACATGCAGCCCGTTGTGCCGCAGGAGCACCGCGGAGGGTTGCGCCGCTGCTCCCGAGTACCCGGCCAGTGCGGGTTCGGCTGTCGTCGTCCGTGTGCCGTCGGCGAGCACGACCACGAGTGACCCGTCGGCGATCGAGTAGGACGCGGCATCGACGTGGCTGCCGTCGCGGAGCGGGAAGCTCTGGTCGAGGAACTCGCGGCCGAATGCGACGACGGCCGCCCCACGCTCGGTGTTGTATCCCGCGCCGCGGGCGAGGCTTCCGGTCTCGGGGATGGCATCGGTGCCGTACAGCGCGTCGTAGAGCGATCCCCATCGCGCATTCGCCGCGTTGATCGCGAACCGGGCATTGAGCAGCGGGACGACGAGCTGGGGTCCGGCTTGGTCGGTGATCTCCGGGTCCACCCCGTGCACGCTCACCTGGAACTCGCCCGGGTCGTCCGTGAGATAGCCGATCTCCCGGAGGAAGGCGCGATACACCTTGGGCTCCGGCTGCCCCGGATGAGCGGCGTGGAACTCATCGATGCGCCTCTGGATCTCATCCCTCGCCGCGAGAAGGCTTCGATTGCGAGGCGACAGTTCGTCGATCAGGTCGGCGGCCCCCCGCCAGAATGATTCAGCGTCGACCCCGGTTCCCGGGAGCGCCTCGTTCACGATGAAGTCATGGAGGACCGCGTCGACCTCGAGGCCGGCAGCATCGATCCGAGCAGGCATCCGCGCCTCTTTCCGTGGAAGAACTCGTCCAGGCCGGGCTTCAGCCTAGCTTCCCGACGTGCGACGATCCCGGTGAGCAGGCACCGGCTACCGTGGACCCGTGGGATCGTCGCGGCGGGGTGCTCGGAGGCTGCTCGCGATACTCGCCGCTGTCGCCCTTCTCGCCGGATGCGCGGTCCTCCGGGATCGCGAGGGCGGTGTCGCCCCGATCGCAGGGACATCGGAACGCGACCGGGTCGCCGAGCGGTCGCAGCTCAGTGACGAGGCCGTCACCGCGCTGATCCCGGAGACCGAGCCGGGATGCGTCGCCGCTGTCGCGGTGGAGGGCTCGATCATCTGGGAGGGCGCGGGCGGCCTGTTCGACACCGAGAAGGGAACGCGTCTCACGACGGAGACGCGGTTCGACATCGCCTCGGTGTCGAAGCAGTTCACCGCCACCGCCATCCTGATGCTGCAGCGCGAGGGACTGCTCTCCGTCTCCGATCCGGTCGGAAAGTACGTCAAGGACCTGCCCTCCTGGGGGTCGACGGTCACGCTCGACCAGCTCATCCACCACACGAGCCGGATCCCCGACTTCTGGACAGAGCTCGACGACATGGGAGTCAGCTTCCTGGGCCCGGCCGACCAGCAGACGACGCTGCAAGCGATCCGCCGCCTGACCACGCTCGAGACCGGCAAGGGCTACGTGTACACCAACGCCAACTACGTGCTGCTCGCCGAGGTCGTGCGCCGGGTGAGCGGCGAGTCGCTGCCGCACTTCCTCGCCCAACGGGTCTTCGCGCCGCTCGGCCTCGACATGGCGGTGGCGCCCGCGTCCCACGCGGCAGGCATCGCGACGCCGTACGGAGACGACCTCAACGTGCAGTGGTCGGGCTGGTCCGCCTACGGCCACACCGGGATCATCTCGACGGCGGCGACCTGGCCCGCTGGGGCGACCAGTACCGCACCGGCGACATCGTCCAGGAGGACTTCGCCGTCGGAGCGGTCGACGAGGGCGCGGACGAGCTCTACGCCGCCGGGATCGACATCGAGGTGGACGGCGACCTCAATCACACCGGGCACTGGGGCGGCTACGTCTCGGAGTTCACCGTCTCGGCCGACCGCGAGACGACGATCGCGGTCCTCTGCAACTGGCATCTCGCCGACCGTTTCGGGCTCGCTGACGCGCTCTGGGCGATCTGGGATCCGCCGCCGGTCGACCGATAGCGCCTAGGCGGCGACGACCTCGCGCCGCAGTTCCTCGGTGCCCGGACCCTCGGCGGGGATGCCGTAGCCGTCGAGTGCGTTCTCGACGATGGTCAGGCCCTCCAGGCCGGGGAGCTTCGCGATGTGCGAGTCCATGTCGCGCACCAGCTTGCGGCCCTCGGTGCCGGCGAACAGGACGCCCATCACGTGGCCGACCTCGGCCTCCGATGAGATCCCCGAGCCCACGGGACGCCAGAACTTGTTGAGCGCGAACCGTGCGATGACGCGCGCCTTCTTCGAGGCGGCGAGGCGATCGCGTGCCTGCGACGCGTAGAACGCGACGTGCTTGGTCTCCTGCGCCGCGATCCGCTTCAGCAGCTCGGCGAGCACGGGGTGGCCCTCCTGCTTCGCGAGGCGCAGGTAGGCGGCGTTGGCCGACCACTCGTTGGCGGCGCCCCAGGCCATGTGCACGGCGACGAAGTCGTGGCCGACGAGCCCGCCCATCATCGACTGCTTGATCGGGTCGAGGCGGTCCTTCCAGCCCAGCTTCACGCGGGTGGCCTTCAGCTCATCGAAGTCGACGGCCATGCCGTGCCTGGCGAGGACGGCGGAGAGGGCCTCGCCGTGCCAGAACTCCTCACGGTTCCACATCGTCATGAAGGCGCCGATCTCGGGCTCCTTGTGCGACGGGGTGGTCAACAGGTCGCGAAGGTAGCAGACGGTGTGATATTCCACATCGCACATGTAGCGGAGGATGCGCAGCGTCGATGCCGGCAGCGGCGTGCGGTCGAACTCGTCGAAATCGAGGTCATCCCATCCGACCGCGGTCGAGTTCGCGGTGTACTTGTCGATGTCGAATGCCATGGGTGGATCCTCTACTTCGCTGCCGTTGCAGCTATCACATCACGCTTGGGTGAACGATTGCCGCGTTTCCACTTGTCGATCTTCCAGTGTCTTCGTTGCGCCTCGCGCTGGAGTTGGGTGTCGGGGTTGACCGCATGGGGGTTTCCCAGCAGCTCGAGCCACACGAGATCCGCGTGGCTGTCACCGTAGCCGTACGACTTGGCGAGGTCGAGACCGTGTTCTTCGGCATAGCGACGCACCCACGCGGCACGGGCCTCGTCGACGAGTGGCGGCTTCGCCAGATATCCGGTCAGGATGCCGTCGCGGTCGTGCATATGCCCGCCGACGACGTCGTCGAAGAGGCCTGCAAGCGGCGCCGCCAGCGTCTGGATGGACCCCGTCACCAGCACCGTGCGATGCCCCGCAGCGCGGTGGGCCTTGATGGCGTCGATCGCCTCGGGGCTGGTGTGACGGTAGAACGTGTCGGCGTAGGCGCCGTGCACGATCTTGTCGAGGCGGGCGACCGGCATCCCCTCGTAGCGGCGCAGGAACGTGCGGATGAACTCACCGCGGTCGCGGGCCTCGGCGCGTAGGAGTCCGCGCAGGCCCGCGAGGATGCGGACGACCTCTCCCGGCCAGGCGGCCTTGCGGACGCCCGCGGTACGCACCCACAGGTACTGCTGCACGATGTTGGAGTCGACGACAGTGCCCTCGAGATCGAAGACGGCCATGACGCCGCTCGTCTTGGGAAGTTCCTTCGGCGGCTTCTTGGCCTCGAGGTCGGCGGCTTTCGTCGCCGCTCGATCGCGCGAGAACGCCTTGGTCAGGGTGGCGATCGCGGGGATGTGCACCTCGAGCATGTAGCGCTTCCAGTCGATGGAGGCGATGTCGAAGCCGCGATCGTCTTGCAGTTTGGCCGGGATGGCGGCGTGCAGGGCGCGGAGGTTGCGGTCGTCGAAGATGATCTCGGTGCGGACGTAGACGCGGTAGAGCTGCACGAAGTTGCGCAGGGTCTCGAGGTCGGCGATGTTCTTGATCATCTGGTTGTGCCAGCGACGCACGCGGTCGGTGTCGGGCATGCGCCCGAGCACCTTCTCGAGCCGGACCACCAGCCGTTCCTTGCGCAGCACGTCGCGCTCGACCTTGTTGCCGACCGGGAACTTCCAGGTCGGGACGAGGATGTCCTTGCCGGCCTTGTCCTTCATCGGATTGGCCAGGAAGTACTGGTTCACGTATCCGGAGATCTCGTGGAACGGCAGCGGGTTCGAGGCGCCGGATGCCACGTGGTAGTACTCGGGGTCGTTCTTCTCCGCCGGGTTGGCGGCGGCGGCGATGATCGCATTGACGACGTAGTCGACCGGGATCACATCGAGGATCGAGTCGGGCAGACCCGGGAACTCGGGGAGCAGCCCGCGGCCGTAGGCCATGATCAGCGGGTCGGCGACCTTGAAGCCGTCGATCCAGCCGGGAAAGGGATGCCGCAGTGCGCTCTCGATGATGGCCGGCCGGACGACGGAGAGCCGGTGGCCGCTCTCGCCCCATAGCTCCTCGGCAGCGCGCTCGGCGAACGCCTTCGTGAGGGTGTACACGTCGGTCCAGCCGAGCGACTGGGCGCGCGTGCGGCCCACGTCGACGAGTTCGCGCGCGCACCCAGGCGACACGGGCCTTCTCGCTGGCGGTGGCGACCGCCTGCGGGCCTTCCTTCTCGTGCTTGGCCCGCGCAGCATCCATGAAGACCCGCAGCTGGTCGGATTCGCGCGACAGCTGCTCGACCCGATCACGTGACTTCCTTGCAGAGGAGTACTCGGCACGCCAGTCGACGTTGTGCGTCAGCTTCGCCTCGGGCGCGACTCCCTTGCGCAGCCCGCCGACGTAGCAGGTGGACACGTGCACGACCCGGGGGTCGCCCTTGGCGGCCAGCAGGTTCTCGTACAGCTGCATCGCGCCGTTGACGTTGGTGTCGAAGGCCTCGTCGATGGGCGGGTCGAACGAGACGACCGAGGCGCTGTGGATGACGACATCGAGGTCCTTGGGCAGCTGCGGGATAGCGCCCATCTCGCCCTCGACGACCCGGATGCGCTCCTTCGCCGCCTTCTCGACGGCGGCGTCGCCGACCCGCTCGCGCCACGCGTTGAACGCCGGCTTCTTGAGCAGCACGCTGACGCGGCCGGCCGTGTCGGCACCGGCCTTCGCGCGCACGAGGATCGAGATGGTGGTGCCGGGGTGGTCGGAGAGCAGCCGCTCCAGCACGGCCTGCCCGACGAAACCAGTCGCTCCGGTGAGAAAGACGTGCGAGCTGCCGAGGTCGGTCGAGGCTCGCTTCGGTGTCACGGCACAAGTCTCGCAGAAAGGGTGGGAGCCACCGACGCGAGACCGGGGAGGGCTGCCACGAGGTCGCGGATGCGTCCGGCCTCAAGGGCGCCCGCGGGGGTGCCGAACACGATCGTCTCGAAGAAGGTGCGGTCGTCCGCCGCGCGATCGACCGCTCCGATCGGCCACGCGGCCCGCTTGATCTCCGTGCGGGTCAGCTTGCTCGCGCGCGGCGACGCGGCGAGGCGACGCTGCGCCTCCTCGGAGAGGAACCGGATGTGGCGGTCCTTGATCGCGACGATGCGCCCGACGACGGCATGGAGCCCACCGGCGAGCTCGCCGAGACGGCGGTAGGCGGCCTGGGTGATCCACTCGTCGACGAGACCGGTCGTGACGTGCGCCGCGACGATCTGCGGCCCGGCGAAGTTCGCGGCGACCGCCCGGCGGATCGGCCCGCGGCGCTCCGCTCGCTCGGCGAGGGTGCGACGCGTGCCGCCCGTCGCGGCCTCGGCGGCGTGCTCGTTGTCGCCGGCCTCGAGCACGGCGTCGAGGGCGTCGGCGATCCAGAACTTCTCGTACGCCCAGGTGGTGAGGAACGCGGTCACTCGGCGTCTTTGTGCGTCGCCGTCACGAGCAGGTTGCGCATGCGCTGCATGGTCGAGCGCTCGAGGTCGCGCAGCAGGCGCAGCAGCCGAAGGGCGTCGGCGCCCAGGCTCTGCGCGTTGATCGCGGCGAGATCGAGTTCGGCCCGGAAGCTGCCCTGCGCCGTGCGGGCGAACTCGCGGACGTCGAAGCCGCCCGTCTCGAGCGACACGGTCGCCGAGGCGTTCTGTGACGAGCGCGAAGTCATCGAGGGAGGCCCTTCCGGTGCGGGGCGGAGACGCCGTCGTCGGGAACGGTGCTCACTTGCACCGTATCGTAAGGCGCATGGGTATCGCTCTCGTGACCGGTGGCACATCGGGCATCGGCGCCGAGTTCGCGAGGCAGTTGGCGGCGCGGGGCGACGACCTGATCCTGGTCGCGCGCGACAGGAAGCGACTGGACGAGATGGCCGTCGAGCTGCGGGCGCTCGGGCGCTCCGTCGAGGTGCTCCCCGCCGATCTGTCCGACGAGAAGGACACGGCCCGCGTCGCTGCGCGACTCGCCGACACGGCCGAGCCGGTCGACATCCTGATCAACAACGCCGGTTTCGGTGGGCTGAGCAAACTGGTGAAACCGGACTTCGGCGAGTACGACCGCGCGTTCGCGGTGATGATGCGTGCCGTCTGGCAGCTGTCGGCCGCGGTCGCTCCGGGGATGAAGGAGCGCGGGCACGGCGCGATCGTCAACGTCGCGAGCACCGCAGGACAGCTGTCCATGGGCGCCTACTCGTCGATCAAGGCGTGGGTGATCACCTACAGCGAGAGCCTGGCCAATGAACTGCACGGCAGCGGTGTGACCGTGACCGCCCTCATGCCGGGCTGGGTGCGCACCGAGTTCCATCAGCGTGCCTCCATCAGCTCGAGCAGCATCCCGAACTCTCTGTGGCTCGACGCCGAACGACTGGTGCGGGTCTCGCTGCGCGATGTCGACCGGGGCAAGGTGATCTCCATACCGAGTGTTCGGTACGGACTGCTTTCCTGGTTGCTTCGGCATCTGCCCCGCAGCACGGTGCGCGCCGTCTCGCGCAGGATTAGCCTGAGTCGGAGCAAAGCCGCGACCCAGACCCCGTCGTAGCCGCACCGCATCAACGTCGATACCCGGAGGAAGCGCATGCCAGCACCGAAAGGGAACCGCTTCACGTCCCGGGGTCAGGCGATCGCGCGGTTCGTGGCTCAGCGAGGTCTGCTGAAAAGCGTCACGTGGAGCGTCGTCAAAGTCGAGGTGATCGACCGGGAGAAGCTCAAGGGGGTCAAGCGCCCGTTCGTGGTGGTCGCCAATCACTCCAGCCACCTCGACGCCCCGCTGATCATGGGCTCGCTGCCGCGACCCCTCGCCCGGTACCTCGCGGCCGGCGCAGCGGGCGACTACTTCTTCGACGTCTGGTGGCGGCGCGGACTGACCGCGCTGTTCTTCAACGCGTTCCCCGTGGACCGCAGCGGGAAGAACCCGCGGAACATCAACGCGAAGATGCTGCTGGAGCACAGGGTGCCGGTGCTGGTCTTCCCGGAGGGCACCCGCTCGAAGGACGGGTCGGTCGGGCATTTCAAGCCGGGCGCGGCGGCTCTCGCGTCGGCCACGAACTCGCCGATCCTGCCGATCGCCATCATCGGCGCGCACGAGGCGCATCCGCGCGGATCCAAATGGCCGAAGGCCGGGCGCCTTCCGGTTGGCGTCGTGTTCGGCGCCCCGATGAAGGCGAAGCCGGGCGAGAACCCGACCGAGTTCATCGCACGGGTGCGCACCGCCATCCTGAGCCTGCTCGACCAGCATTCGGCACATATCCTTGATGGGAAGAGTCTCGACCCCAAGCATCAAGCACTCCGACGGAAAGAAGAAGAAGTGACTGACGTCAAGCACATGAAGTGGTGGGGCTGGGGGAACGAAGGTGTCGGCTTCCACTGGCAGGACAAGCCGGGCTTCGCCGACTTCGTTCAGTACGCCGTCGGGCTCGATCTGCACACTGCCGAGCCGGTCGGGATGCCGTCCTTCGACAAGATGACCATCCCGAGCTCGCTGGCCGGCAAGCCGCTGCTCTCGACGCTCGCCAGCATCGTGGGGGAGGGGCACGTCACGACGGACGACATGGAGCGCGTCGTCCACGTCTACGGCAAGAGCCTGCGCGACCTGGTGCGCATCCGCGCCAACCAGGTGCAGCGCTACCCCGACGTCGTCGTCTACCCGGCCGATGAGGCCGAGGTGCAGAGGATCGTGGATGTCGCGGTCGCCGCCGACGTCGTGATCATCCCGTTCGGCGGGGGCAGCAATATCGCCGGCAGCCTGGAGCCGCGGGTCGACGAGAAGCGCGTCATCCTGTCTCTCGACATGGGTCGCCTCCGCAGGGTCATCGACGTCGACGAGGAGTCGGGTCTTGCGCGAATCGAGGCCGGCGCCCAGGGCCCCGACCTCGAGGAGCAGCTCAACGCGAAGGGCTGGACCATCGGCCACTTCCCCGACTCGTTCACCCACTCGACGATCGGCGGCTGGGTCGCCACGCGCTCGTCGGGCATGCAGTCGGACAAGTACGGCGACATCTCCGACATCGCCCGCGGCCTGCGGGTCGTGCGGCCCGGCGGCACGCTCGTCGTGCGCCCACATCCGTCGGCGTCCAACGGACCGAGCGTCAAGGAGATGATCCTCGGAAGCGAGGGTCGCCTCGGCGTCATCACCGAAGTGACCGCGCAGGTGCACCGGGTTCCCGAGAAGCGCGACGTCTACGCCTACTTCTTCCCGAACTGGGATGCGGGCATCGCCGCCATGCAGGAGATCGCCGAGTCGGATGCCGCCCCGTCGATCACCCGCATCTCCGATGGGCCCGAGACCGGGTTCTCGCTCGCGACGAGCAAGGAGCGCCACGGCTTCGACAAGTTCGCCGCCGGCACCGTTCTCCCCACCCTCATGAAGGCCAAGGGGTGGAAGAACATGGAGAACAACATCTGCCTCTCGTTCATCGGCTTCGAGGGCGAGGAGTCTCACGCCAAGCGCCAGAAGAAGCTGGTCGACAAGATCGTGGCCAAGCACAACGGCCTCGGCGTCGGTACCGGCCCGGGCGTGCTCTACGACCAGAAGAAGTTCGACACCCCGTACCTGCGCGACTTCCTGCTCGACCGGGGAGCCGCGGGCGACGTCTCGGAGACGGCGATGCCGTGGTCGAAGGTCACCCAGGTGCACGACGCTGCGATCGCGGCCGCCTACAAGGCGTACGACGAGCTCGGCATCAAGGGCTGGATCATGAGCCACATGTCGCACTCGTACCACTCGGGAGCGTGTCTGTACTTCACATTCGCCTTCGTCTTCGACAAGGATCCGCTGGGCGAGTACGACCACGTCAAGAGCGCGATCCAGCAGGCGTTCGTCGACAACGGCTCGTCGATCTCGCATCACCACGGCGTCGGCCTCGAGCATGCCCCGTGGCTGGAGCAGGACATCTCGGCCGAGGGCATCAAGGTCGTCAGCGGGCTGTTCTCGGTGACCGACCCCGGATCGAACCTCAACCCGCGCAAGATCATCTCGGATGCCACGCGCGCCACGAGCGGACCGGGGACGACCAAGAAGGTCGCCGCCGCCGATCCGTCGCGTGCGGCCATGCCGGCGGCGAAGCTCGCGGCCAAGAAGAAGACGAAGGTCGCGGCGAGTTGACGAGCGGGGGGCGCGTTACCTGATCGCGCTCCCGCAACCGACTAGCGTGGGAGGCGATATGTCCCCCTTGCACCTCTCGGACGAGGTCGCCTCCGCGCTCGCCGAATCCCGAGCCGTCGTCGCTCTCGAGTCGACGATCATCTCCCACGGCCTTCCGCGACCCCGGAATCTGGATGCTGCGCGCGAGTTCGAGTCGATCCTGCGCGACCGAGGGGTCACCCCCGCCACGATCGCCGTGCTCGACGGCGTACCCCGAATCGGCCTCGACGACGAGGGAGTGCGCCGCATCGCCGAGGAGGAACTCGCGAAGGCGAGCGTGCGCGATCTCCCGATCCTCGCCGCGCGGGGCGAAAGCGGTGCGACGACCGTCGCCTCGACCGCGCACCTGGCCGCGCTCTCCGGCATCCGGGTCTTCGCGACCGGCGGCCTCGGGGGCGTCCACCGCGGCGCATCCGCGACGTTCGACGAATCGGCGGACCTCCCGACACTCGGGGTGACGCCGATCACCGTGGTGAGCGCGGGCGTGAAGAGCGTGCTCGACATCGCCGCGACCCTCGAGCGGCTGGAGACCCTGAGCGTCCCGGTCGTCGGCTACGGAACGAGCACGTTCCCGGCGTTCTGGCTGCGCGAGTCGGCCTTCGAACTCGACTGGCGGGTCGACGACGCCGGCGAGATCGCGGCGATCATGGCCGCGCGTGACGACCTCGGCTCGCGGGAAGGCATCATCGTCGCGAACCCGATCCCCGCCGATCAGCAGTGGGATCCCGCGGAGCACGATCGCGTTCTGGCTCAGGCGTTCGCCGCCGCCGAGGCCGCCGGTGTTCGCGGCAAGGCGGTCACCCCGTTCCTCCTCTCGTTCATCGTCGACGCCTCCGGCGGCCGCAGCCTCGAGGTCAACCTCGACCTGGCGCGCAACAACGTCCGGGTCGCAGCCGACATCGCGACGGCCTGGGCCGCGCTGGGGCGTGCCGCGTGAGCGGCGAGCGGATCGTCGTCGTCGGCGACGTGATCAACGACGTCGTGGTGGTGCCGCGCAGCGAGATCCGGCCGGATACCGACACGGCCTCCACGATCCGGCAGCGCCCCGGCGGGTCGGCCGCCAACACCGCGGCGTGGCTCGGCTCGGTCGGGGCACCCGTGGACTTCGTGGGCTGCGTGGGGCTGGACGATCTGGCCGATCACGAGCGGGTGTTCCGCGAGGTGGGCGTGGTGCCGCATCTGCAGCTCGGGACGGGTCTGCCCACGGGGACCATCGTCATCCTGGTCGACGGCGAGCGCCGCACGATGCTGACCGAGCGCGGGGCCAACTCCGCGCTCGCGAGCTCGTCGGTCACCGACGCGCTGCTCGCGAAGGCCGGCGTGCTGCATATCAGCGGCTACAGCATCCTGGACGGTTTCGGCATCCCGGGCGCCCGCGACCTGATCACCCGGTCCGCGGCCGCCGGGGCCGCCGTCTCGGTGACACCCGGCTCGTTCGGCTACCTGCACGACTTCGGGGTCGAGCCGTTCCTCGAGGCGATCGACGGCACGACGGTCGTGTTCCCCAACCTGCCCGAGGGGCGGATGATGAGCGGCCAGGAGGATCCGAACCGCATCGGCGCTGCCCTGCGCGAGCGCTTCGAGGTCGTCGTGCTCACGATGGGCGCCGAGGGCCTCATCGTCTTCGAGGGCAAGAAGCGCACCAAGGTCGATGCGCCGAAGATCCAGCACATCCTCGACCCGACGGGTGCAGGCGATGCCCTCGCCGCCGGTTTCCTGAATCGCTGGGTGGTGGACCGGGATGCGGTGGCCGCCGCTCGAGAGGGCGTCTATATCGCCGCGCGCGCGATCATGGTCATCGGTGGGCGCCCGCCGATCTGAGCGGCCGATCTGAGCCGGCGGTCGAGTAGCCGCGATGCGGCGTATCGAGACACCGGTCGCCTTAACGTGATTGAGGGTCGGCCGCAGAGGCGAGCGGCCGACCCTCTCCCTTGCACCAAGAGTGTCCTGCAATCACATTCCGCGCCGCCTGCCACAGCAAACAACCGGCGCACTTGAAAGGTATAACGGAACGGTAACGCTGTCTAGTTATGCGTTCGTTATTTTTCTGCGAGTTGTCTGAGCGTTGCTCGACGGCCTTGAGCCGGTTCAGACGACGCGAGCGGGCGCCTTCGCGACGCGTACGACGACCTTGCCGCGGACGGTCCGCGCCTCGAGGGCTCGAAGGGCATCCGGAGCCTGCGCGAGCGGGTACACGCGCTCGATCTGCGGGACCAGCACCCCCGCCTCGGCCGCGGCGCGCAGCCTCTCGAGGGGCTCGGCGCCCTCGTCCGACATGACGCCGACGTAGCGCTGCGGGATGAACGCCGACGCCACGCCGGCGAACATCGCCCGCTGGAACCCACCGAGCACGCGCCCGCGGCCGTCTTCGCCGCCGACGATGGCGAGGGTGCCGGTGCGAGTGAGCGCACGGCGCAGCTTGCCGAGCGGGCGGTTGCCGCCGACGTCGATGATCGCGTCGTAGGCCACCGATCCGTCGACGACGTCGCCGGCCGTGTGATCGAGCACCTCGTCCGCGCCGGCGGTGCGCACGATGTCGAGCTTCGCGGTCGACGCCGTGCCCGTCACGTGTGCGCCGGCGGCCTTGGCGAGCTGCACGGCGAAGACGCCGACGCCGCCCGATGCGCCGAGCACCAGGACGCGGTGGCCGGGCTGGATGCGCGCGGCATCGACCGCGTGCTGAGCCGCGGCCCCGGAGATGGGGAGCGACGCGGCCTGCGCGACGTCGACGTTCGCGGGGCGGTGGGCCAGCCGGTCCTCGGCGGCCACCGCGAACTCCGCGTAGGTGCCGGGTGCTGTTCCGAACACCGCGTCGCCGACGGCGAAGCGCGTGACGCCGGGGCCGACCTCGACGACGGTGCCGGCGGCCTCGCCGCCGCGGACCGGCACCTTCGGGGCGCGCAGTCCGAGGAAGAGGCGGGCCATCGTGGGCCGGCCGGTCATGGTGTGCCAGACGCTGCGGTCGACGCCGGCCGCCTCGACGGCGAACAGCACCTCGCCCTTGCCGGGCACGGGTCGTTCGATCTCGCGCAGTTCGAGCACGTCGGCCGAGCCGTAGGTGTCCTGCACGATCGCCTTCATGGTGTGTCTCCTTCATCGGGGTACTGGAAAACGTCGTCGAGCGGGACGCCGAAGACGCGGGCTATCTGGAACGCCATCTCGAGCGAGGGCGAGTACTTCTCCTGCTCGATGGCGATCACGGTCTGACGGGTGACGCCGATCTGCTCGGCGAGTTCGGCCTGCGTCATCTCGCCGTGGGCGAATCGCAGGGCGCGGATCCGGTTCGTGACGAGCGTCGGCTTCACCACCGCGGCATCCCGGACCGGTAGGCGACGATCTTCGCGATGTTGCTCAGGATCGCGGAGAGCACGAAGCAGAGGTAGACGACGTTCGCGATCCAGAAGCCGTCGAGATCGAAGAGCGCGAGCACCAGAGCGCTGAGCGCGCCGATGACGATGAACGCCATCCCCGTCGCCTCGCCGAAGCGGCCGATCTCACGGTCGCGCTGGTCCTTCTTGATCAGCCGCGGCGCGAAGAAGATGTGGAGGACGATGGATGCGACGATCGAGCCGCCGATCGTCCAGAGCACCAGATCGACGTACGGGGTATCGGGGAACGGCGTCGCGCCGGCCCGGCCGAGGAGCAGCACCAGATATGTGCCGTACGCGGCGATGGCGAGGATCAGCTGGATCCACGAGCTCTTCTGTTCGGTGTCCATCGGACGCTCCTCAATGTCAAGAAAAGGTGACATTGAGCAATGTAAAGCACGGCGGACACCGTGTCAAGTTTTCTTTACGCTGGGTGCATCGTATCGATCAGAAGATGTCGGGAGACGGAGTCGACGCCCAGCGGATCGTGACGTCCGCGTGGCGGTCGAAGCGATATCCGGCACCCCGTACGGTGCGCACGATGTCCTCGTAGGCCCCGAGCTTCGAGCGCAGGCGCCGCACGTGCACGTCGATCGTGCGCTCGTTCGGAGTCTCCTCGTCGCCGCCGTCGCTCCACAGGGTCGAGATGATCTCGGCCCGGTCGATCGTGCGCCCCTCGCGGAGCACGAGGAACTGCAGCAGCTCGAACTCCTTGTAGGTGAGCGGAGCCGTGTCACCGTCGAGCTGCACGCGCTTGCGCGAGATGTCGATGACGACCCCGCCCTTCGGCTCGGGCGGCTCGACCGTGGTGGTCTGGCGGTGCTTGGCGAGCGCCGCCGGATCCTGCAGCGCGAGCCGCACGACGTCGACGTCGCGTCCGCCGGCGCCGACGGGCGCCAGGGCGACGGCGGCGTAGCTCTCGGCACCGGGCACAAGCTCGGAGGCCAGCTGCTTCAGGGCCGTGACGACGGCACCGAGGTCGGTGCCGGCATCCAGGGCCTTCTGCTCGTCGATGCCGATGTAGAGGGCGAAGCCGCGCGCCTCGGTGCCCTCGGGCACCGCGCGGATGCCCGGGCGGGTGTCGCCGGTGGACGGCACGTCGGGCGCGGCGACGATGGTGGATGGCGGTGCCGGCGCGGTGCGGACGGCGGGACCGGTGGGGCGGAACGTGTCGATGGTCGCAAGAGACATGGTGTCGAATCCTTGGTCGGTCGCGGGCGTCGCGGTGAACTCATCCACGGCAGATCGCCTCGCAGAGTGGTGTGTCGGAGTGCAGAGGAGCGGTCGCACTACCGGATCGGTAGACGGCCGGGGAGTTCACGAAGGGAACTCGGCGGAAGATGCCTCTAGGCACACATTCGACAACACATGACCGCACGCACCGGCATCATCATGCCGGCGGTCCCAGGGGCCTCGAAGGAGGTCAGGGGGTGCGCGGAATCGGTCATAGCGCAATTTTGTTGCACAGACGCAAGAAAAGTCAACTCGAGCCGCCCTGGTCGAGCCTGCCGAGACCCGATCGTGATCGGTCAGACGGTGCCGTACAGCCGTCGCCCGCGTCGCCGAGGCCGGGCACGATGTAGCCGACCTCGTTGAGCTTCTCGTCGAGCGCGCCGAGCACGATGGTGACCTCGCGGCCCTCGGTCGCCTTCCGCAGCGCTTCGACGCCCTCGGGCGCGGCGATCAGGCAGACGGCCGTGACGTCGACGGCTCCCCGATCGAACAGGTACTCGATCGCCGCGCCGAGCGAGCCCCCGGTGGCGAGCATCGGATCGAGGACGAAGCACTGGCGGTTCGCGAGATCCTCGGGCAGCCGCTCCGCGTAGGTGGTCGGCTGCAGCGTCTCCTCGTTGCGGACCATGCCGAGGAAGCCGACCTCGGCGGTCGGGAGCAGCTTGACCATGCCCTCCAGCATCCCGAGACCCGCACGCAGGATCGGGACGACCAGCGGTCGCGGCTCGGCGAGAGCCAGTCCCTTGGCTTTCGCCACGGGTGTCTCGACGGTGACAGGCGTCGTGCGCACGTTGCGCGTCGCCTCGTAGGCGAGCAGGGTCACCAGTTCTTCGGCAAGCGCGCGGAAGGTCGACGACGGGGTCGTCTTGTCGCGCAGCACCGTGAGCTTGTGGGTGATCAGGGGGTGGTCGGCCACATGGACTCGCATACGCTCGATGCTAACGGCGGGAGGTGGCATCGGGATGGCCCAGAGTTCGATGTCAGGGTACGAGGATGCGATGCGCACGGCTCTCGCCGAGGCGCGTCTGGCGCTCGCCTCGCATGACGTGCCGGTCGGAGCCGTGCTGCTGGACGCCGACGGGACCGTGCTCTCGCATGCCCACAACGAGCGCGAGCGGCTGAGCGACCCGACGGCGCACGCCGAGGTGCTGGCGATCCGCCGGGCCGCCGAGCTGCGTGGCGACTGGCGTCTCACCGACACCACCCTCGTGGTGACGCTCGAGCCGTGCGTGCTCTGCGCGGGCGCGATCATGGCCGCCCGGATCCCTCGGCTGGTCTTCGGGGCATGGGACGAGAAGGCCGGGGCGGTCGGCAGCGTCTACGACGTGCTGCGCGACCGGAGGCTTCCGCATCGCGTCGAGGTCGAGACCGGGGTGCTCGCCGATGAGAGCGCGGCGCTGCTCGCCGAGTTCTTCGCGTCCCGTCGCTAGAAGGTCTGACCGGCCGTACAGGTCTTCTCGGTCGCCTGCTGCCCGGTGATGCTGGACGGCAGCTCTGACGACGTCCGGCGCCTCGGGTGCGATGGTGGGGGGAGCCGAACCGCTCGGAGACGGCGTCGGTGTCTCGACGATCTCCTCACCCGGTAGGGCGCCCCCGGCCGGGTCTCCCGTGACGATGATCTGGGCGTCAGCCGCGATCGCGTCGATCAGGACCTGGGCCGAGACCGCATCCGGGATCCGGCCCCCGACGCCTCCCAGATCGCCGCTCCCGCTCGGGTAGGAGACGAAGGCGATGTTCTTGAGGGGGATGTCCTTCACGGCGAGGGCCATCGACGCCATCGTGTCCAGTGAGGAGAGCGAGGTGCTCATCTGCATGTTGTTCGCCGCCGCCTGCGCGAGCGCGTAGACGGTCAGCGGGTTCGTCAGGGTGCCCTCGCTCTTGATCGTGCGCATCATCGCGGACAGGAACAGCTGCTGGTTGCCGATGCGCCCGGTGTCGCTTCCGTCGCCGACGCCGTGACGACTGCGGAGGAACTTCAGCGCGTCCTTGCCGGAGAGGGTGTGCTCTCCCGCCTCGAGATTCATAGTGGATCTGGAGGTCGTGGATGGGCGTCTGCGACGCACACCTTGACGCCGCCGAGGGCGTTCGACATCGCGATGACGCCGTCGAACTCGATCTTCGCGGCGTAGCCGATGTCGAGCCCGGTGAGTGCCTCGACCGTCGACACGCTGCACGCCAGCCCGCCGTAGTAGAGGGTCTCGTTGATCTTGCGGATGCCGGGGTTGCCGTTGTCGCATCCCACGATGGGAACGTAGAGGTCGCGGGGCAGGCTGACGGCGATCGCGGTCTGGCTGACCGGGGAGATGTGCAGCAGGATCGTGACGTCGTTCAGGTTCTCGCCGCGCTCGCCGTAGTTCGGGTTGCCACCACCGCTGTCGCTGCCGACGAGCAGGATGTTCACCGGGCCGTCGATAGGGCCGACGGCGGGCGGTTCCTCGCCCGCCTGCTGGATGTCCACTCCGGGCTCGAATGCGCTGCTGATCTGCCAGACCGCGATGGCGGCGACCGCGCTCGTGCTCGCCAGCACGACACCGAGGGTCGCTGCGACGATCGCGAGGATCGGCTTGACCGCGCCACGACGAGGGAGACGGCCGTGCCGCGCGCGAACATTCACGTCGGGAACCGTATCGACGTCGTCTGAACAGTTCCTGTAGGACGCTCCGGTCTTGACCGACTCGTGATCGGCGACCGCTCGCTCAGTCGCCGCCCCTGATCACGATGGCGTCGGTCGAGGGCGCACCCGCACCCGCCTGCTGGTAGATGTCGGGCTCGATGTAGATGACCCGGGCGACCGGCACGGCCTCGCGGATCTCGGCCTCGACCTCGTTGATGGCACGTGCCACGTCGGCGACTCTGGTGGTCTTCGGGAATGCCACCTTCGCCGCGACGAGCAGCTCGTCCGGGCCGAGGTACAGCGTCTTCATGTGGATGAGCGCCTCGACTCGCTTACTCGCGTTGAACGCGGCGGTGATCTTGTCGATGTCGGCGCGGTTCGCACCCTCGCCGACCAGCAGGCTCTTGGTCTCGATGCCGAGCACGATCGCCACCGTGACGAGCAGCACGCCGATCGCGATGGTGCCGATGCCGTCCCACATGGCGTCGCCGGTGAGGATGGTCAGGCCGACGCCGGTGAGGGCCAGGACCAGGCCGAACAGCGCGGCGATGTCCTCGAGCAGGACCACCGGCAGCTCGGGCTGCTTGGCGTGACGGATGAACTCGATCCAGCTCTCCTTGCCGCGCACGTGGTTGGACTCGATGACAGCGGTGCGCAGCGAGAAGCTCTCCAGGACGATCGCGATGAGCAGCACCACGATGGGCAGCCACGGGACCTCGAGCGGGTGCGGGTGTCGTCAGCTTGTCGACGCCCTCGTAGAGCGAGAAGACGCCGCCGATCGAGAACAGGATGATCGACACCACGAACGCGAAGACGTAGCGCTCGCGTCCGTACCCGAACGGGTGCTTCTCGTCGGCCGCCCTGCGCGCCCTGCGGCCGCCGAGCAGCAGCAGCAGCTGGTTGCCGGCGTCGGCGACCGAGTGCACGGACTCGGCGAGCATGGCGCTCGAGCCGGAGAAGACGAAAGCGATGAACTTGGTCACCGCGATGCCGGTGTTCGCGAGGAAGGCGGCGATGATCGCCTTCGTGCCGCCCGATGCACTCATGCAACCCAAACTACACTCGCCAGCGTGACCGCAGATTTCCCTCCCATCGCCATCCTCGGAGCCGGCTCGATGGGCGGCGCGATCCTCTCCGGGCTGCTCGAGAGCGGCGCCACCACCGACGGGATCACCGTCACCAACCGCACCGAAGCCAAGGCGACCGCGCTCCGGTCCGACCGGGTGACATCGCTGTCGAGCGAGCAGGATCCGGCTGCCAACCGGGCCGCCCTGCGCGGCGCACGGCTGGTGCTGGTGGCCGTCAAGCCCGTCGATGGTGCCGGACCTGCTGCGCGACCTGCGTGATGCGTTCGAGCCCGACGCCCTGATCGTGTCCGTCGCGGCCGGCGTGACGATCGCGACGATGGAGGCGCTCGTTCCGAACCCCGTGTTCCGCGCGATGCCGAACACGCCGTCGATCGTGCGTCGCGGGGTCACCGGGCTCGCCGTGGGCGCATCGGGCGATCGTCGCCGACACCGCGCTCGTGCGTGCGCTGTTCGAGACCGTCGGCGCCGTGATCGAAGTGCCAGAAGACCAGATGAACGCCCTGTCGACGATCTCGGGATCGGGACCGGCCTACGTGTTCTTTCTCATCGAGCGGCTCACCGAGGCCGCACGCAACCTGGGCTTCGACGAGGCGCAGTCGCGGCTGATGGTCGAGCAGACGTTCCTCGGGGCGTCGGAACTGCTCGCCGACCTCCGACGTCGGACCCGAGGAGCTTCGGCGCCGAGTGACGAGCCCCAACGGGACCACCGAGCGGGCGATCGCGGAGATCGCGGCCGCCGACCTGACGGCCGTGTTCGACCGGGCCACGGCATCCGCCATCGCGCGCGCCGAGGAGATGGCGCGGGAGCGTAGCTGCCGTATCCGATCAGCTGTTTGCAGTCAGACGGAGATTGCAAGCGGTGAATTGGACTGCAACCGGCCCATCGGATGCGGCGCGGCGCTCAGGCGTTCAGCGCCGCGAACCGGTCGAGGTCGGCCGTGTTGCCGCTCGCGATGATGAGGTCGTGATTCGAGATCACCGTCTCGGGGGTCGCGTAGGTGAAGTCCTTGCCTGGGCTCTTCACGCCGACCACGGTGATGCCGTACTTGCGCCGCACCTGCGACTCGGCGAGCGTGATGCCGCGGATCGGCTTCGGCGGGTACATCTTCACGATCGCGAAGTCGTCGTCGAACTCGATGAAGTCGATCATGCGACCCGATACGAGGTGGGCGACGCGCTCGCCGGCCTCGGCCTCCGGGTAGATCACGTGGTTGGCGCCGATGCGCGACAGGATCTTGCCGTGCGACTGGCTGATCGCCTTCGCCCAGATCTGCGGGATCTTGAGGTCGACGAGGTTCGCGGTGATCAGCACGCGAGGCCTCGACGGACGAACCGACGGCGACGACGGCGATGGCGAAGTCCTGGGCGCCGATCTGGCGAAGCGCGTCGATCGAGCGGGCATCGGTCTGCACGGCGTGGGTGACACGCTCTGACCACTTCTGCACGAGCCCTTGATCCTCGTCGACGGCGAGCACGTCGCGGTCGAGCCGCTGCAGCTGGCCCGCCGTGGCGGCGCCGAACCGGCCGAGGCCGATCACGAGTACCGGCGCATCATGCGCAATCTTGTCAACCAACGATGGGCCTCTCTTCCGCTCGCCGGAACAGCTGTCGCCGGGTGCTGGCCGCGAGTGCCGCAGCCAGAGTCACAGTACCGATCCGACCGGCGAACATGGTGGCCGCGAGCACGTATTGGGACGCGTCGCTCGATCCCTGCGTGAATCCGGTGCTCAGCCCGCAGGTCGCGAAGGCGCTGATCACGTCGAACAGCACGTAGTCGAGAGGCTCGTCGTTGATGAGCATGCAGGATGATCGTGGCGCCCGCCACGAGCGTCGCCCCCCAGAGCACGACGCTGACAGCGAGACGCAGCACGTCGGAGGGGATCCTGCGGTCGTATGCCTCCATCGCCTCGGAGCCGCGTGCCTCGGCGAATGCCGCGAGGAACAGGATGGCGAGGGTCGTCACCTTGATGCCGCCTGCGGTCGACGCGGAGCCGCCACCGACGAACATCAGCATGTCGGTGACGAGCAGGCTCGACCCGTCGAGCTGGCTGATGTCGAGCGTCGCGAATCCCCCCGAGCGCGCCATCGTCGAGATGAAGAAGCTCTGCAGAATCCGCTGACCGACGTCGAAGTCGGCCATGGTCCGTGGGTTGTTGAACTCGAGGATGAAGTACGCGACCGCGCCGCCGACCAGCAGCAGGGCGAACGTGACGAGGGTGAGCTTCACATGCAGCGACCAGCGCAGCGGCCGGCGCAGATTGCGGCTGAGCGCGTAGATGACGGGGAAGCCGATCGCGCCGAAGGTGACCGCGATCATCATCACAAGCAGGAACCAGACGTCGTGCGCGTACGGGGCGAGCCCCTCGCTGGTCGGGTAGGAAACCGGTGTTGGTGAACGCCATCGCCGATGTGTAGATCGACTGCCAGATGGCGTCCCACGGGTCGACGCCCTCGATGAGCATGCGCGGGAAGAGCAGTGCGGCCACGATCGCCTCGATGACCAGCACGCTGATCGCGACCGTGACGAGCAGGCTGCCGGTCTCGCCGAGCCGGATCGCCTGGCTCTCGGCGATGGCTCCCTTGCGGATGCGCGAGGGGTTCGCGTCGCCGGCCGCCAGCAGCTTCTGCCGCAGCCCGAGACGACGGCTGATGATGAGCCCGAGGATCGACGCCAGGGTCAGCACGCCGATGCCGCCGATCTCGACGCCGACGAAGACGAAGACGTGGCCGATCGGCGACCAGAACGTGGCCATGTCGACGGTCGAGAGTCCGGTGACGCAGATCACCGACACGGCGGTGAAGAGACGCGTCGACGAACGGCGCCTGCTCGCCCGAGCTGGTGGCGATCGGCAGCGAGAACAGCACCGTGAAGACTGCCGACGAGGCCGCCGAAGACGAGGACGGCGAAGCGGGCGGCACTGCTCGGGAGGCGAAGTCGCCGATCGCATACCGGATGCGGGCCGGCAGCGACTCGCGCTGCACCGGCTTGGTGCGCATCCGTTCTCCCGTCTGCCGTCCCGAGGACGCCTTGATGGTACTCCGCAGGCGGCCTGGCTACCCTGAGGTATGGCCGACATCTTCGACGTGCTCGCCGACGGCACGCGTCGCGAACTGCTCACCCGCCTCCAGCATCGAGCCACGGAGGTGAGCGTCAGCGAGCTCGTGGCCGAGCTCGGCATCAGCCAGCCGACCGTGTCGAAGCATCTCAAGGTACTGCGCGAGCACGGCCTGGTCACGGTGCGCGAGGACGGCCAGCACCGCTACTACCGCCTCGACACCGCCCCGTTCGCCGAGCTCGAGGACTGGCTCGCACCGTTCTTCGGCGGGCCGGCTCCGGCCGGGCCGGCGGGTCTGGATGGCGATGCGGGCGCGACCGTGTTCGCCGCGTGGGCGGGCAGCGAGGTCGGCGATCGCGTCGGACGCGCCGCTGCGGACACCGCGCACTCGGCCCGCGTCGCCCTCGAGGCGGCGCAGGAGAAGCTGCAGGGCGCGCAGAAGCGGGTCAGCGAGCGCGTCGCCGACAAGCTCCCCAAGTGGGGCAAGGGCGACTGACCCCGGTCGGGGGATTGCCCAGCAGGGCAGGCGACGCCATACTCTGAGGCGTTGACTCCTGTCACAGGAGACACACCAGTCACAGCAGCTACAGGATCGGGGCGGACATGGCGGATCTCTCCGACGTGCGCTTCCTGACGGTCGCCGAGGTGGCCGAGATGATGCGGGTCTCCAACATGACCGTCTACCGCCTCGTGCAGTCCGGCAAACTGCCGGCCGTCCGCTTCGGGCGCTCGTACCGCATCCCGGAATCCGCAGTGGCGGCAGCCATCGAGTTGCCCGACGCCCAGGTCGGCTGACGACCGGTTTTTCGGCCTTCACGCCTGCTGGGCTACACTCGGCAGGTTAGGTTTCCGCGGTTCGGACTATGGACCCGGGTCCATATCCGTACCGAGTGAGGTGAACATGGGTTCCGTCATCAAGAAGCGCCGCAAGCGCATGGCGAAGAAGAAGCACCGCAAACTGCTGCGCAAGACGCGTCACCAGCGTCGCAACAAGAAGTAGGAGTTGCGGAAAAAGCGCCTAGCCCTCGTCGGGCCGGGCGCTTTTCTCTTTCGGCGGCCGGTGCGCCCAGCGGCGCACGGCACGGGCCTCACGACGCACACGGCGCTGCGCCTCCTTGATGCTCTTCGGCTTCAGCCGCAGCACCGGCCAGCCGTGGGCGTGCGCATGGATGGTGAGGATCGCATCCGGATTCACCACCACCCGGTTGCCCACCGCCTCGAGCAGCGGGATGTCGTTGCGGCTGTCGCTGTACGCCCAGCAGTCGGCGAGGTCGGCTCCCGACTCGTTCGCCAGCGCGATCGCGGCCTCGGCCTTGCGCTCGTGATGCAGCACATGCCCATCGAGCTGTCCGGTGTAGACGCCGTCGACGGCCTCGATGCGGGTCCCGAGCGCACCGGTCAGCCCGAGCTTGCGGGCGATCAGGTCGCCGATCTCCCACGGGGTCGCCGAGACCAGCCAGACCTCGTGGCCCTTGCGGATGTGCTCCTGCGTGAGAGCGACGGTCTCGGGGTAGAGCCGCTTGCGGATGCGGTGCTCCCAGATGCCCTCGGCGAGCTGGACGATGTCGGACTGCTTCTTGCCGTGCGACAGCCCGAGCGCCTTCTCACGGGCTGACTTGAGGTGGTTGTCGTTCTCGCCCTTGGTGATGAAGCGAGCCTGGTGCCAGGCGAACGGGGCGATGTCACGCCAGGTGATGACTTTCTTGTTCCACGCCTCGCGCCCGAGCTGGAACAGGCTCGTGCCCCGCATCAGCGTGTTGTCGACATCGAAGAACGCGAGGATCGGGCGTTCACTCGGGGTCGAGGGCAGATCCTCGGGCATCGTCATAGTCTAAAGGCGTGCCTCGATTGACCCTCCTCGGCAAGCCGGACTGCCACCTCTGCGACGACGCTCGCGCGGTGGTCGAGGGCGTGCTGGCCGACCATCCGGAGGTCGCGTTCGAGGAGCGGTCGATCCTCGACGATCCCGAGCTGCTCGAGGCGTACGTCGAGGAGATCCCGGTCGTCCTCATCGACGACCGCGTGCACACCATCTGGCGCGTCGACGAGGCGCGGCTCCGCACGGCGCTCGCCGCGGCATCCGTCTGAGCGCAACGTCTCCATCCGGTGCTGGCCGTGACGGTTGCTCGGTATTAGGCTCCGGTCATGGAGCCAACGCCGGTCCTCGCGATCTGCGGGAGCCTGCGCCGGGAGTCGCTGCACCGGGCGCTGCTGACCGCGGTCCAGCACCGGGCGCCGGCCTTCCGGTTCGTGGGCGCCGATCTCGTGCGCGATCTTCCCCTCATGGACCCCGGGCTCGACCGCCCGGATTCGCTGCCCAGCGCGGTGCGGGAGTTCCGGCTGCTCGCCGAGGCGTGCAGCGGCGCCGTCATCGCGTCGCCCGAATACGTGCACGCCCCCTCCGGCGTGACCAAGAACGCCCTCGACTGGCTGGCCGGCTCGACCGGGCTGTACGGCAAGCCGGTGCTGCTGCTCAGCGCCTCACCCGGTCAGACCGGGGGCCTCCGCGGTCTCGCCGGGCTCATCCCGTCGCTGCTCGCGCTCGACGCGCTGCTCGTCGACCCGATCAGCGTCTCGAAGGCGCCCACCCGCATCCTGCCGGACGGCGAGGTGCTCGACGTCGGCCTCGATCTGCGGCTCGAGATCGCGGTCGAGCAGCTCGCGGAGACCATGTCGACCGCATCCGGCACCCGCATCTCGGCTCGGATCCTGACCACCTAGCTGGTCAGTCGCCCTCGACGTCGGCCATCGAGTGCGGAAAGCGCGTCGGCGTGAAGTGGATCGCGCCCGCCGGCACCTGCCACGGCATCACGACGACGCGGAACCGGCCGGCCTGCACCGCGGGGTCCGCCTCCTTGAGCGCCCGCACCTCGTCGACCGTGCCGCGCAGGATCGAGAGCCCGCGGAAGCCGTCGTGCCCGAGCGGCCCGGCGGCCATCAGGTGCCCGTCCTCGTGCAGCTTCGCGAGGTAGTCGAGGTGGGCGTTCTGGAGCGGCGTCCGCGGCCTCCTCGTCGAGGACGGGCGCATCGTCGCGCAGCACCAGCAGGCTCACGGTGAACGAGTCGAACTCCACGCCGACAGGGTAATGGTGCGCGGCTAGGCTCGGGACATGGTCCTCGCGGTCCGCGGGGAGGTCGCGGTGTCGACGGTCGCTGCGCTCGCGTTCCTGGCGTTGGGTCTGCGATTCCGGCGCACACACCGGCTCGGCCGCACCCAAGACTCCCGGCCGACGCCTCTGGCTCGGAACCTCCGCCGCCGACACGCTGGCCGCCGGCATCGAGCCGGATGGCCCGATCGACCACGTGGTTGCCATCTCGATCGACGGCCTCCGCTCCGACGCGATCACGCGCTCGGTGAGGACGGCGCGCCGAACATCCATCGGCTGATGCGCGAGGGCGCCAGCACCCTGAACGCACGCAACCTCTTCGAGGTCACCGTGACGCTGCCCAACCACGCCGCCATGGTCACCGGGCAGCGCGCCGACCGCGGCGAAGGAGGCACCGGCGTCACGTTCAATTCCGACAACGGGCGGACCATCCACGACCAGGCCGGCCGGTACGTCCAGAGCGTCTTCGATGTCGTCCATGACGCGGGCGGGACGACCGGCCTCTACGTCGGGAAGACCAAGTTCGACTTCCTCGACCGCTCGTGGAACGCCGCCAACGGCGGTCCCGACACCGTCGGCGCCGACGACGGCCGCGACAAGATCACGGTCTACGTGCGCGGCAACCCGTCAGGCGCGACGGCCGAGCTCATCGAGCAGCTGACCTCATCCAGTCCCTTCGTCTTCAGCTTCCTCCACCTGCCCCCGCCCGACTCGGCCGGCCACGCGTCCACGTGGATGTCGGCGCGCTACCTCGCGGCGGTGCGGCAGGCCGACACGCTGGTCGGCCAGGTGCTCGCGGCCATCGACTCGTCGCCGCAGCGGAGTGCCGACACCGTCGTGATCCTCACGACCGACCACGGCGGCTACAAGAACGGCCACAGCGACCCGAGGCGGCTCGAGAACTACCGCATCCCGTTCATCGTGTGGGGCCCGGACGTGGCGGCCGGTGCCGATCTGTACGACCTGAACCCGGACAGTCGCCTCGATCCCGGCGAGTCGCGACCCGGCTACGCGGTGCGTCCAGCCGGTGCGCAACGGCGAGCTCGCGAATCTCGCGACCGATCTGCTCGACCTGCCCGCGGTGCCCGGCAGCCGGTTCGACCAGGCGCAGGATCTCGACGTGTTCCCGGCCCGCTGAGGAAGGGACCGGGTGTTGCGGCGAGCAATGGCAGTCACGAGCCGCGCTGATCCCGCTAGGGCGTCAGCCGGTTCGGCCCGCGGAAGAGGTAGGTCACCTCGCGGATCGACGGCTGGTGCAGCAGCAGCATGATGACGCGTGAGAGCCCCATCCCGAATCCGCCGTGCGGCGGCACCCCGTACCGGAAGAAGTCGAGGTAGAAGGCGAGTTCCTCAGGGTCGAGACCCTTCTCCTTCGCCTGCTCGACGAGCACATCGATGCGGTGCTCGCGCTGGGCGCCGGTCGAGATCTCGACGCCGTTGAAGATCAGGTCGTAGCTGTTGGTGAGGCCAGGGTCGTCTGCGTGACGGCGGTGATAGAACGGCCGGATGCTGGAGGAGTAGTCGGTGAGGAACACGAACTCGTGCCCGAACTTCTCCTTCACGTACTCGGAGATCCGGCGCTCGCCCTCCGGGTCCATGTCGTCGTCGGCGCGCGGCACCTCGTAGCCGCGCTCGGCCACGATGCGCTTCGCGTCGGCCAGCGGGCACGCGGGGGAACGGCACCGAGGGCACGGTCACGTCGACGTCGAACGCGGCCCTGATCTCGTCGCCGTGCTTCTCCTTCACGGCGGTCAGGCCGGCGACCATGAGCTGCTCGTGCATCGCCATGACGTCGTCGTGGGTCTCGATCCAGGAGATCTCGGCGTCGACCGAGATGAACTCGGTCGCGTGCCGCGATGTGAACGACGGGTCGGCGCGGAACGCCGGCGCCACCTCGAAGACCTTGCCGAATCCGGCCGGCTGCGCCATCTGCTTGAAGAACTGCGGGCTCTGGGCCAGGTACGCCGTGCCCTCGAAGTAGCCGACCGAGAACAGCTCGGCGCGGCTCTCGGAGGCGGACGCCATGAGCTTCGGAGTGTGGATCTCGATGAAGTCGTGCTCGACCCACCAGGTGCGCAGCGCGTGCAGGAACGTGGTCTGCACGCGGAACACCAGGTTCTGCTCCGGGCGGCGCAGGTCGAGGAAGCGCCAGTCCATCCGCTTGTCGACGCTGGTGTCGTCGGCGATGGGGAGGTCCAGGGCGGCCGCCGCCACATCCAGGGTCTCGATCTTCACCTCGAGACCGCCGAGCTTGACGCGCTCGTCGTGCTTGAGCTCGCCGGTGACGGTGAGGAAGGTGCCGGCCGAGAGGCCGGAGATCTCGGCGGCGATGGGGTCGGGTGCCGATCCCTCGTCGACGTCGGGCGCGGGTGCACGAGCTGCAGCGCCCCCGACTCGTCGCGCAGCACGATGAACTGCACCTTCTTCTGATCGCGCACCGTGTCGACCCAGCCCGAGACGGACACCGGCCCATCGGAGGCGGCGGCGAGGTTCTTGATCAGGGTGCGGTCGGTCACGGGGAGAAAGTCTATCGGCGCGTGAAACGTAGACTCGGGGGGTGCCCGCCGACCTCATCCATCTCGTCCGGCACGGCGAGGTGCACAACCCCGACGGCGTGCTCTACGGGCGCATCGAGGGATACCACCTCAGCGATCGCGGGCACCGGATGGCGGAGCTCGCCGCGGCATCCCTCGGTGGGCGACCGGTCGCGGGGCTCTGGGCCAGCCCGCTGCAGCGCACGCAAGAGAGCGCGGCGCCATGGGCTGCGCGCTTCGGCCTCGAGATCCTCGGCGATGAGCGCCTGATCGAACCGCCCAACGTGTTCGAGGGCTACAACATCCGGCGTGAGCTGCGCCGCAATCCGTTTGCGCTGCGGCACCTGCGCAACCCGTCACGGCCGTCGTGGGGCGAGTCGTTCGTCTCGATCCGCGACCGGATGATGGCGGCCGTCGCCGACATCCACACGGCCACCGTGAGCGGCGAGGCCGTCATCGTGAGCCACCAGCTGCCGATCTGGATGGTCGCTCGCACGGTGCAGGGCAAGCCGCTCGCGACCGACCCGCGCCGCCGCCGCTGCTCGTTATCGAGCATCACGACCGTCGCCATGCGCGACGGCCGGTTCGTCGAGGTCGACTACCAGGAGCCGGCGCGCGAGCTGCTCGCCGAGTCGATCGACCTGGGGGCGGTGTGAGCATCCGCCGCCTGGCCGTCGCGGCGCTCGTGATTGCCGCGCTCGCGGGGTGCAGCGCGCCGGGCGTCTCGGTCGAGTACGAGCCGGGAGGCGGGGAGTACATCTCCGCCGACGGGACCACGCACTTCTGGCCCGCGGGCGAGCGCGGTGAGCCGATCGTGTTCGCAGGCGATACCGAGACCGGGGACGCGCTGTCGAGCGAGGATCTGGCCGGCCAGGTCGTGCTGGTCAACTTCTGGTACGCCTCATGCGGTCCCTGCCGCACGGAAGCGGCAGATCTCAACGACCTCTACGACGAGTACGCGGGTGACGAGGTGTCGTTCGTGGGGGTGAACATCCGCGACGACGCTGCGAACGTGGTGAGCTTCACCGCAAGGTACGAGGTCGCCTACCTCTCGATCCTTGACGTGAGCGACAACGCCGTCACGCTGGCGTTCGCGACCCCCGCACCTCCGACGACGACCCCGACGACGTACCTTCTCGACGACGACGGCCGCGTCGCCGCGCGGTTCACCGGCGCGATCCAGAGCCCGTCGGTCGTCGCCGCCATGATCGACGACCTGCTGGCGGAACAGTGAACCCCGGCGAGGCCGTCGTCAGCGGCGGGCTGTGGCTCGCACTTCCGATCGCGCTCGCGGCCGGGCTGCTGTCGTTTCTCTCGCCGTGCGTGCTGCCGCTGGTCCCGGGCTACCTGGGATACGTCAGCGGCATCGTCGACGGCGCCGACCGCACGCGCGGCCGGATGGTGCTGGGTGCCTCGCTGTTCGTCGCCGGCTTCAGCGCCGTTTTCCTGGCGGTGGTGGTGCTGGCCGGTTCGGCGGGTGTGTTCTTCCTCCAGCATGAGGGGTTGCTGACTCGCATCGGCGGCGCGGCACTGATCCTGCTCGGGCTGGTCTTCATCGGCCAGGTCACGTTCTTCCAGCGCACGATCAAGCCCGCCTGGCGCCCGCGCACCGGGCTGCTCGGCGCACCGCTGCTCGGCATCGTGTTCGCGATCGGCTGGACGCCGTGCACCGGGCCGACTCTGGCTGCGGTGTCCGCGCTGGCGATCGACCTCGGCGACCCCGGCCGCGCGCTGCTGGTCGGCATCTTCTACTGCCTCGGCCTCGGCATCCCGTTCGTGCTGGTCGCCCTCGGCTTCGGCTGGGTCGGGAGCTCGATCGCCTGGGTCAAGCGCCACATCCGGGCCATCAACGTCGCCGGCGGCGTGCTGCTCATCGTGATCGGCCTGCTCATGGTCTCGGGCGTCTGGACGCTCGTGATGTCGAGTCTCGGGACGGTGATCGGTGGAATTGAAACGCCCCTCTGATCACATCGATGCGGAGGTCGAGGCGGGCGAGGTCGCGCAGCCTCGACTCGGACCGATCGGGTACCTGCGCTTCTTCTGGCGGCAGCTGACGAGCATGCGGACGGCGCTGCTGTTGCTGCTTGCTGCTCGCGCTCGCGGCGGTGCCGGGGTCGCTCGTCCCGCAGACGACGTCCGACCCGAACGGGGTCATCCAGTTCGAGCAGCGTGATCCCGAGTTGTTCCGCGTGCTCGACGCCGTCGGACTGTTCAGCACGTTCAGCACGCCGTGGTTCTCGGCGATCTACCTGCTGCTGTTCGTGTCGCTCGTCGGCTGCGTCGTGCCGCGGACGAAGCACCACTTCGACGCGCTGCGCGCCCGGCCTCCGAAGACGCCCGCGCGACTGCAGCGGCTGGCCGGCTTCGCCACGACGAAGACGGGGGCGGATGCCGGAGTCGCCCTCGACGAGGCGGCGAAGCTGCTGCGGCGACAGGGCTACCGCATCGAGCGGTACGAGGGATCGGTCTCGGCCGAGCGCGGGTACCTGCGCGAGACCGGCAACCTGGTCTTCCACAGCGGCGCTCGTCGGGATGCTCATCACGGTCGGCATCGGCGGCGGATTCGGCTACACCGGCCAGCGGGTCGTCGTGCAGGGCGAGCCGTTCACGAACGTGCTCTCCGGTTACGACGGGATCAACCAGGGTCGCTTCTTCACCGAGTCGTCCCTCGAGCCCTACTCGCTGCGGCTCGACGAGTTCGACGGGCGCTACCAGCTCGACGCATCCACCGGGCTCTGGCACCCCACCGACTACGTGGCGCGGGTCAGCGTGCGCGAGCCCGGAGGCGACTGGACGCCCGACACCATCAAGGTGAACTCGCCGCTCACGGTGGGCGGCACCGAGATCTACCTGCTCGGCAACGGCTACGCGCCGGTCATCACCGTGCGGGATGCCGACGGCGAGGCGGTCTTCTCCGGCGCCGTGCCGTTCCTGCCGCTCGACGCGAACCTGCGGAGCCGCGGAGTCATCAAGGTGCCCGACGGGCTCGCCGAACAGGTCGGGATGCAGGCGTTCTTCTACCCGGACCCGATCGCCCTCGAGGACGGCACCTACGCGTCGTTCTCGCCGGCCGAGCACGGCGAGTCGCTGGTCACGATGTTCGTGTACGCAGGCGACCTCGGACTGGATGAGGGCTGTCGGCGTGAACGCGTACGCGCTCGACGTCGACGAGATGACCCAGCTCGCGGGCGGCGACGCGGACCTGCCGGCGCTCGAGCTCACCGAGGGCGAGACCGTCGACCTGCCGGACGGCCTCGGCACCATCGAGTTCGAGGGCCTCCGCCGGTTCATCAGCGTCGACATCCATCACGACCCGACTCCGGGCTGGGCGCTGCTCTTCGCGGTCCTGATCCTGGGCGGCCTTCTGGTGAGCCTGTTCGTACCGCGGCGTCGCATGTGGGTGAAGGCAGCGGCCGACGGCAAGTGCACCCGGCTCGAGTACGCCGGCCTGGCGCGCGGGGAGGACCCGACGCTCGAGGCCGCGGTGGCCGACCTCGCCCGCCGGCACCAGGCTCGCCCTCGGCGACCCCGAAACCTAGGATGGACGCGTGACCGAAACCGCTCGCGGCCTACTCGCTCGTCGCCATCTACTCCGCGATCGCGGTGTACGTGATCGCGTTCGTGGTGTTCGTGCTCGACCTGAGCAGCCGCGCCGCCGTGGCGCAGGCCGCAGCAGCTCCGGCGCCTGTGCAGACTGCCAGCCGGTACCAGCGCATCGCCGTCGCGCTGACGATCCTCGGCGTGGGTCATCCACGTCGCCGCGGTCGCGCTGCGCGCCTTCGCCGCCGGACGGGTGCCGTGGGCCAACCTGTTCGAGTTCACCCTGACCGGCACGGCGATCATCGTCGGGGTGTTCCTGGTCGCGCAGATCTGGCGCGACCTGCGGTTCCTCGGCGCGTACGTCACCGGCGTGGTCGTGCTGCTCGCGACCCTGGCGACCGTGAACTTCTACGTCGACGTCACACCGCTCCCGCCGCCGCTGCAGTCGGCCTGGCTCGGCATCCACGTGCTGGTCGCGATGCTCGCCACCGGCTTCTTCGCGATCGGCGGAGGCCTGTCGATCGTGCAGCTGCTGCAGGCACGACGCGAGGGCGGCAAGAGCCGATGGGCTGAAGTTCCTCCGCTCCTTCCCGTCGTCCGACGCGCTCGAGACGACCGCGAACCGCCTCGTCATCGTCGGGTTCGCGCTCTGGACCTTCACCCTCATCGCCGGCGCGATCTGGGCCGAGCGCGCCTGGGGCCGCTACTGGGGCTGGGACACCAAGGAGGTCTGGACCTTCATCATCTGGGTCGTCTTCGCCGGGTACGTCCACGCGCGGGCGACCCGCGGATGGCGCGGCAGCCGGTCCGCCTGGCTCGCGATCATCGGCTTCGCCGCGGTGATCTTCAACTTCACGATCGTGAACCTGTTCTTCGCCGGGCTGCACTCCTACTCAGGACTGGACTAGCCGGACGCGAGTGCGGCGTAGCAGCGCTCGAGCCGCGCCCGCCACCAGGCGGCCCGTCCCGGGGCTGCGGCGAGGCGCCCGAGGAGGGCGGCATCCGGCTCGACCCTGAGCACGGGGATCACGCCCTCGACCGGGAGCAGCGGGTCACCGTCTACGTCGGCGGCGAGCAACGCAGCGGTGCCGAGACCGCAGTCGAACTCGAGCTCGGGGAGTGCTGCCGCGAGATGCGCGCCCATCGAGAGGCCCACCGACGTGTCGAGGGCACTCGAGACGACGACCGGCAGCCCCGCGTCGGCCGCGATCCGCAGGGCGGCTGTGACGCCGCCGAGCGGCTGGGCCTTCAGCACCAGGATGTCGGCGGCGCCCTCACGCGCGACGAGCAGCGGGTCAGCCGCCTTGCGCACGCTCTCGTCCGCGGCGATCGGCAGCTGCCAGTCGTGCAGGCGGGCGCGCAGCTCGGCGAGCTCGGGAACGCTGGCGCACGGCTGCTCGAGGTACTCGAGGTCGAACGGGGCGAGGGAATGCGCGGCGCGCTCCGCCTCGTCGACGTTCCAGCCGCCGTTGGCGTCGATCCGGATGCGGCCCATCGGCCCCAGGAACGCACGCGTCGCGCGCACCCGAGCCACGTCATCCGCGAGCACCTGCCCCCGCTCGGCGACCTTCACCTTCACGGTGCGGGTGCCCGGGAACCGCGCCAGCACGCCCTCGACCGCGTCGGGAGCGACGGCGGGCAGGGTCGCATTGACCGGGATGCTGTCGCGGTAGGCCGGGTACGCCGGCCCCCAGCCGAAATCGATCGCGCCCGCCAGCCAGGTCGACGCCTCGGGGTCGTCGTACTCGGCGAACGGGGAGAACTCGGTCCAGCCGTTCGGACCGCGGAGCAGCATCGCCTCGCGCACATCGATCCCGCGGAACGTCGTCACGAGCGGGAGGGCGACCACGGCCGCCCCGTCGAGCAGCTCGGCGAGCGGCGGCAGGGGCGTCATGGCCCCAGTCTGTGCCCGCGCGGTACGCTGGCGCTATCCGATGAAGGGCACTGAGATGACGATCCAGCCGCAGCCGCCCCGACAGAACGCGGAGTATCAGTACCGCCCGGTGGCGCCGGTCGCTCCTCACGTGAACTTCGAACCGCCGATGACCCACGCGCCGACCCTCCGTCAGTTCTGGCGGTCCGACGCCCGCATCATGCCCGGCCGGTCCAGGCCGCGCTGGGCCGGCGTGCTCTCGTTCTGGCTCGGTCTCGCGGCAGCGGTGCTGCTGATCGGGGGGACCGCGTTCGAGATCCCGGACGCCGCGCCGCTGGCGCTCGGCATCGGCGCCGTCGCCGGATTCTTCGGCCTCGTCGCCCTCATCGCCGGGATCGGCCGTGCCGGCGGGTTCTTCGGCATCGTCCTCGCCCTGGTGGGCAACGTCTTCGTGCTCAGCTGGCTCGGCGAGAACGTCTTCTAGGCTTGCCGCTGTGACCGCAGTGCTGCCCGAGGCCCCGGCGGTCGCTCCTTCCGGGCCCGCCGAAACCCGCCCGCAGCGCGGCCGTCGGCGCTGGCCCGGCGTCCTGTCCTTCGCCCTCGCGCTGCTCACGATCGCCGGCCTGGTGACGGGCATCGTGCTGGCGACGAGCGACCTCTACCTCGCAGCGACGTACGTCGCCTGGGCCGCGATCGCCGCGAGCGGGCTCGCCGTGCTCGCAGCCCTCGTCGCGCTCGTCGGGCGTCTCGGCACCGGGTGGGCGGCGGCCGGCCTCATCATCGGCGTCATCGCGAATCCCCTCGTGCTGACCAAGGGCCTCGAGCTGATCGGCGGACTGTGGGCATGACATCGGCGGGTACGGTCTCGGAGCTGTTCGACGACAAGGTCTGGCGCGTGGTCCCAGGGTTCGAGGAGCTGGACGACGTCACGTACCACCTCGACGTGAGCGGGCGCATCGCCCGGGTGGCCTTCAACCGGCCCGAGCTGCGGAACGCATTCCGCCCGCGCACGGTCGACCAGCTCGCGGCGGCGCTCGACGATGCGCGCCAGAATCCGAAGGTCGGCGTCGTGCTGCTCACCGGCAACGGGCCGAGCCCCAAGGACGGCGGCTGGGCGTTCAGCGCGGGAGGCGACCAGCGCATCCGAGGGAAGGACGGGTACCGATATGAGGACGAGGGTCTCGATTCGCCGTCGGCTACTCGACCGGCGGGGATCGGCAGGCTCCACATCCTCGAGGTGCAGCGCCTCATCCGGTTCATGCCGAAGGTCGTCATCGCGGTCGTGCCCGGATGGGCGGCCGGAGGCGGGCACTCGCTGCACGTCGTCTGCGACCTGACCATCGCATCCCGTGAGCATGCGCGTTTCAAACAAACCGACGCCGACGTTGGCTCGTTCGATGCGGGCTACGGCAGCGCGTACTTCGCGCGACAGGTCGGCCAGAAGTTCGCGCGCGAGGTGTTCTTCCTCGCCGAAGAGTACGACGCCGAGCGCGCGCTCCGGGCCGGCGCCGTCAACGCGGTCGTGCCCCACTCCGAGCTCGAGTCGACGGCGATCGCGTGGGCCGAGACGATCCTCGGCAAGAGCCCGACCTCGATCCGGATGCTGAAGTTCGCCCTCAACGCGGTTGACGACGGGATGGTGGGCCAGCAGGTCTTCGCAGGAGAGGCGACGCGGCTCGCGTACGGAACAGACGAGGCCGCAGAGGGGCGCGACGCGTTCCTCGAGAAGCGCGATCCCGACTGGGGACCGTACCCCTGGCAGTTCTGAACGGATGACACGGCCCCTGCGGACCATCGCATCCGATGCGCCTGTGCTCGACGCGCTGCGGGACGCACTCGCGGGCGGCCCGGCGCTGATGGTTCGCCGACCCGGCGCACCGGCCGCCAAGGCGCCTGCCCGGGTCGAGCAGCGCATCGCCCTCGTCGTCGAGACGAGCGGTTCGACAGGGACGCCGAAGCGGGTCGCGCTGAGCGCGGACGCGGTGCTCGCCAGCGCGGGGGCGAGCGAATCGGCTCTCGGCGGACCTGGCCAGTGGCTGCTCGCATTGCCGACGCACTACATCGCGGGACTCAACGTTCTGGCCCGGTCGATAATGTCGGGATTCGACCCGGTGATCGCCCGCGGCGACAGCTTCACCGCCGCGGCGTTCGTGGCCGCGGCGCGCGAGCTCAGCGAGCCGATCGCCTATACGGCGCTCGTCCCGGCGCAGCTCGCCACGCTTCTCGATGACGCGAGGCACGCGAGCAGCTGGCCCGGTTCTCGCGCGTCCTGGTCGGCGGGCAGTCGACGCCGCGCGCCGCTCCTCGAACGCGCGGCGGAGCACGGCGTGCGGGTGACCCGCACCTACGGCTCGAGCGAGACCAGCGGCGGCTGCGTCTACGACGGTGTCCCGATCGGCCAGGCAACCGTACGCATCGAGGACGACGAGGTGTGGCTCGGCGGGCCCACGATCGCCGTGGGCTACCTCGGAGATCCCGTGCTCACCACCGAGCGATTCGTCGTCGCCGACGGAGCGCACTGGTTCCGCACCGCCGACGCCGGTGACTGGGACGGCGAGCGCCTCACGGTGACAGGCCGCCGCGACGACGTCGTCGTCTCGGGGGGCGTCAAGGTCTCGGTCGGGGCGGTCGAGCGGGTGCTGCGCGAGCAGGCGGGCTTCGCGGATGCCGTGGTGGTCGCCGCGCCCGACGCGCGGTGGGGACAGGTCCCGGTGGCGATCACTACGAGCCGCGACGACGAAGCCGCCGCGATCGCAGCGGTGGGCGCCGAACTGGGTGCTCCCGCCCGTCCGGCGCGCGTCATCCGGGTCGATGCCCTGCCGCTGCTGCCGAGCGGCAAAGTCGACCGGCCAGCGCTGACGGCGCTGGCCGCGCGCCCCGCCGAATAGGCTGTGGGCGTGGCGAAGCAGCAGCGGATCGATCCGAAACTCATCGAACGCAATCGAGCGAAGAACGAGGCGGCCAAGCGCGCGCAGACCTCGAAGAACCGCGGACGGAGCGGGCGCCCCGGCGGGCGCCCGACCGAGCAGGTCCCTCCCGCGACGCTCGGCACGTGGATAGCCGGAGCCCGCCCCCAGACCCTGCTGCTCGCGGTCGCGCCGGTTGCGCTCGGAACCGCCACGGCATCCCTCGTCACCGAGAACTGGTACGACCACTGGGTGCGTGCGCTGCTGGCGCTCGCGGTCGCCGTGGGCCTGCAGATCGCCGTCAACTACGCGAACGACTACTCCGACGGGGTTCGCGGCGTCGACAAGAACCGGGTCGGGCCGCCGCGTCTCGTCGGATCCGGTCGGGCGAAGCCGCGCGCTGTCCTGATCGTCGCCCTGGTCTTCTTCGCGCTGGCTGCAGCTGCGGGCGCGACCCTCATCATCCTGAGCGAGCAGTGGTGGCTCTTCGCGGGCGGCGTGATCATCCTCGCCGCGGCCTGGTTCTACACCGGCGGGCCGAAGCCGTACGGTTACCGAGCGCTCGGGGAGGTCGCGGTCATGCTGTTCTTCGGCGTCGTGCCCGTCGCCGGCACGATGTTCACGCAGGTCGGGCAGGTCAACATCGAGGCCTGGATCGGCGGTGGCGCGCTCGGTGCCATCGCCGCGGCGGTGCTCCTGGTCAACAACGCGCGCGATCGCGAGCGCGACGCGGCGGTCGGCAAGCGCACGCTCGCGGTGCTGCTCGGAAACATCGGAACGCGCGTGCTGTACATCGTGCTGATGATGCTGCCGTTCGTGGCGCTCGGCTTCTACGTCATCTTCTACGACTACACCGTCTGGGTGTTCTTCATCGGGCTCGCGGCCCTGCCGGCGATGCTCATCGTGGCGACCGCACGGCATCCGCGGGAGTACCTCATCGCGATGCGGCTCACGCTGCTCACGGCTTTCGGCTTCGGTGTCGGGATGGCCGCGGTCATCGCGTTCGGCGGAATCCTCTGGATCTGACGCTCTAGTCGTCCTCGAGGACCTCGTCCGGGCGCCGATCGGTGCCCGCCCGCGCCGCCGAGAGATCCAGCGCCACGCGTTCACGCAGCCGCCGGAAGAAGATGTACGCCACGCAGAATCCGAGCGCGGCCGCGACGATCGCGGCAAGCCACCACTCCAGGCCCAGGAGGAGGAGCACCGCGAAGAAGGCGGCAAACAGGCCTATCCGCAGCAGGGTGTAGGCGATCCAGGGACGCATCGGACCGAGTCTACGTGCGGTCGACGCGGCTAGAATCGGGTTATGAGGGCGCTCTTGCCGTACATCCCCATCCTGATCGCCGTTGGCCTGACGATCTTCACGGTCATCGACATCGCCCTCATCGACCGCTCGAGGGTGAAGGCCCTGCCCAAGGTCGTTTGGATCCTGATCTGCATCGTGCTGGTCCTCATCGGCCCGGTCCTCTGGTTCTTCCTGGGGCGCGAGCGCCTGATCGACCCGAGCCAGGCCGGAGGGTCGTTCGGCCCGCGTCCGCGCCGCGGCCCGACGGCGCCCGACGACGACCCGGAGTTCCTCGGCAAGCTGAATCGCGAGACGGCGCAGGAGAAGCGCATCCGCGATCTCGAAGAGCGCCTGCGCGAGATCGACGACGACCCCGACGACAAGTCGAAGGAGTGACCGGCTCGCCCGCGAGCGCCTTCGCGACGGCGCTGCTCGGCGAGTTCGTGAGCCGTGGCGTGCGCGACGTCGTGCTGAGCCCCGGCTCGCGGTCGCAGGCCCTCGGCCTCGCGGCGGCCCAGTTCGAGCGGGCCGGACTGCTGCGGCTGCGGGTGCGGATCGATGAGCGGTCGGCGGGATTCCTCGCGATCGGCCTGGCGGTGGAGAGCCGATCGCCGGTCGTGATCGTCACGACGTCCGGGACGGCCGTCGCGGAGCTGCACCCGGCCGTGCTCGAGGCCGCGCACGCAGGGGTGCCGTTGATCCTGCTCACCGCCGACCGGCCGGCCGAGCTGCTCGGCATCGGCGCGAATCAGACCACACGGCAGGCGGGTATCTTCGGGGTCGCGGCGCGGTCGATCGACGTGCCGGCACCCGAGGACGGCGGGGACCACGATGCCGCGGCCGCAGCGCTCGCCGCCGAGGTCCTCGCCGGGATCGCCGGGCCCGTGCATGTGAATCTGGCATTCCGCGAGCCCCTGTCGGAGCCCGTGCTCCTTCCCGACGTGGAGCCGGGCACGTGGACCCCGGCGGCCCGGGTCGAGACCCTCGAGCTGCACCCGCATCCGGGAACCGTGGTCGTCGCCGGTTCGGGCGCCGGCGACGAGGCGGAGGCGGCGGCCCGCATGCTGGGCGCTCCGCTGCTGGCCGAGGTCGCATCCGGGGCCCGGTTCGGGCCGAACCTCGTGCCCGCCTACCGGGAGCTGCTCGTCACCGGCAACTTCGGCGACCGCATCGAGCGCGTGGTCGTGTTCGGGCACCCGACGCTGAGCCGCGAGGCGCCGGCGCTCATCGAGCGGGACGGCGTCGAGACGATCGTCGTCCGCTCCCCGGGCGTCGACGACTACAACCCGGGGCACCGCGTCGCGACGTTCGCGGATGCCGTGACCGTCGCCGATGATCCGGATGCGGTCGAGGCTGCGCGCTCGTGGGTCGGCAGGTGGGTCGCCGCATCCCGTCAGCTGCTCGAGCAGGAGGAGCCCGTCGGCGCGGCCCTCACCGACGACTACGCAGAGCGTGCCGCCTTCGCGCGCGACGCGCTCGCCCAACTGCGCGCACCGGTCACCCGCCGTGCCCTCGTGGAAGCGGTCTGGCAGGCGAGCTGGCCGCACGACCGCCTGGTGCTCGGCGCCTCGCGTCTGATTCGCGAGCTCGACCGCGTCGCGCCCGGCAAGCGGATCCCGGTGCATTCCAACCGCGGACTCTCGGGGATCGACGGGACGATCGCCACGGCGACCGGAATCGCGCTGGCGTCGCAGGCCGCCGACGAGGAGCGTCCCGGTATCACGCGGGTGCTTCTCGGCGACCTCGCCCTCCTGCACGACGCCGGGTCGCTGCTCGCCGGCGACGGCGAGCCGCGCCCGCGGATGCAGGTGATCGTCGGGAACGACGGCGGCGGCACGATCTTCGACGGGCTCGAGGTCGCGGCGACCGCCGACCCGGCACTCATCGACCGCGTGCTGCTGACGCCGCAGACCGTCGACCTGGCCGCGCTGGCATCCGCGTACGGCTGGGAATACCGGCTCGCCGCCAACCGCGGCGACCTCGATCCCGCACTCACGCCGTCGGCGGTCGCGTGCTCGTCGAGGTGCCCCTTGCACGCTGAGGGGTGACATCACCAGCCCGCGATCGAGCGGCGCCGAGGTAGGTAACGTGTCCGCATGACGAAGCTGCCGACGACCGAACTGCTGCGAGTGGGCCCGGATGTGATGCTCGCCTCGATCGACCCGGGTGTCGACGCCGGGATTCACGGGCGACAAGAAGGCGGGACAGAAGGCGCTCGCCGCGGGTGCCGACGAGTCTCGCCGAGCTGCAGGAGAAGCTGTTCGCGGCGGGCAAGTTCGGCGACGACGCGCAGCGTGCTGCTCGTGCTCCAGGCGATGGACACCGCGGGCAAGGGCGGCATCGTCAAGCACGTCGTCGGGTCCGTCGACCCGCAGGGCGTCCACATCCACTCGTTCAAGGCGCCGACCGACGAGGAGAAGAAGCACGACTTCCTCTGGCGGGTTCGCCCCGAGCTGCCGCGGCCGGGCACGATCGGCGTCTTCGACCGCTCGCACTACGAGGACGTGCTCATCCACCGGGTGCGCGAGCTCTCGACCCTCGAGGAGATCGAGAAGCGCTATGACCTCATCAACGCCTTCGAGGCGGAGGTCGCAGCGGCCGGCACGACCATCGTCAAGGTGATGCTCCACATCTCGCCGGACGAGCAGAAGGCGCGGCTGGCCGCACGACTCGGCAATCCGGCGAAGCACTGGAAGTACAACCCCGGCGACGTCGACGAGCGAGCCCTCTGGACGAGCTACATGGCGGCGTACGAGATCGCGTTGCAGCGCACCACGACCGACACGGCGCCGTGGCACGTCGTGCCCGCGAACCACAAGTGGTACGCCCGGCTCGCGGTGCAGCAACTGCTGTTGGACGCGCTGCGCGGCCTGAAGCAGGAGTGGCCGAAAGCCGACTACGACGTCGAGGTCGAGAAGAAGCGGCTGGCGGCCACCTAGGCGAAGGCCTCCACGATCGGCCGGAACTTCAGCTTCGTCTCGGCCAGCTCCCGCTCGGGATCGGAGTCCGCGACGATGCCGGCGCCCGCGTACGCCTCGATCGTCCCGTCCTCGGCGACCTCGGCGGCAGCGCAGCGCGATCGCCCACTTGCCGTTGCCGTTCGCATCGACCCAGCCGACGGGCCCGCCGTAGCGGCGGCGGTCGATCGGCTCCAGGTCGGCGATCGCGCGCAGGGCGGCATCGCGGGGCGTGCCGGCGACGGCGGCCGTCGGGTGGAGGGCGGCGGCCAGGTCGAGCGCGGTCGAACCGTCGCTCAGCGTGCCCTCGACGTCGCTGGCGAGGTGCCACAGGTTCGGCAGCTTGAGGGTGAACGGGAGCTCGCTCGCCGCGACGCCGCCGGCGTGCGCCCGGAGCGCGCCGAGCACGCTCTCCACCGCGAACCGGTGCTCGTCGAGATCCTTCGTCGACGTGGCCAGGGTGAGGGCGGCAGCCGCATCGCTGGCCGCGTCGGCGCCGCGCGCGGTGCTGCCGGCCAGGACGCGCGCGGTCACGGTGCGCGCGTTGACGCGCACGAGGGTCTCCGGGCTCGAGCCGATCAGCCCGTCGACGGCGAAGGTCCAGGTGTCGGGGTAGCCGAGGGCGAGGTCGACGAGCACGCGCCGCAGGTCGCCGCCGGCGGGCAGGTGACCGACCAGGTCGCGGGCGAGCACGACCTTCTCGACGCCTCCGGCCAGGATGCGTTCGACGGCCATGCCGACCGCCTCGAGGTAGCCGTCCTGCGTGAGCGCGCCGGGGTGCAGCACGACGCGGAACTCGGCGCCGAGAGGGGTCGCCGCCACGGCCGGGCTTCCCCAGCCCCGCTCACCCGGGTGACGAAGCTGACGCCATCGCGCCTGCCGATCACGACGCGGGGCACGATGAGCACGCTCGTGAACTCCGACTCGTCGGCGAATGCGAAGGCGCCGAACGCCACGAGCCCGCTCCCGGAGCGGCCCACCTCATCCCGGACGGTCGACGCCGCCGCGATGCTCTTCCAGGTCTCGGCGGCCTCGCGGATGCGGTCGGGTCCGCGGAACTCCAGCCGGGCCGCCTCGCCCAGTCCCGCGATCCCCTCACCCCGGCGCATGAAGAGCAGCGGGTGGCGGGCGTCCAGCAGCGGCAGCAGCGAGGTGATCGGTTCGACCTGCTCGGTCACCACGTCGAAGGAGGGCAGGACGGCCGGGTCGGTCACACCACCAGCCTAGGATGGTGTGTCGTGAGCAGGGCCGAAATGGACAAGCAGCCGGACGAGGTGTCCGGCATGTTCGACGGCGTCGCCCGCCGCTACGACCGCACCAACGCGATCATGTCGCTCGGCAACGCGGCTCTCTGGCGCGCGGCCACCGTGCGCGCTGTGATGCCGCAGGCGGGCGAGCGGGTTCTGGATGTCGCATGCGGCACGGGCACGTCGTCGTACGCCCTCGCGCGGGCGGGCGCGACGGTCGTCGCCCTCGACTTCTCCCCCGGGATGATCGAGGAGGGGCGTCGTCGCCACCCGGGCATCGAGTTCATCGAGGGCGATGCCGAGAAGCTGCCGTTCGGCGATGACGAGTTCGACGCCGTCACGGTGAGCTTCGGGCTCCGCAACGTCGAGCACCCCAAGGTGGCGCTCGCCGAGATGTACCGGGTGCTGAAGCCGGGAGGCCGCCTTGTCGTGTGCGAGTTCTCCAAACCCCCTCGTGCGCTGTTCCGAACGGGCTATGCGGCCTACATGCGCTTCGTCATGCCGGCCGTCGCGGCCGTCGCCAGTTCCAACAAGGAGGCCTACGGCTACCTCCGTGAGTCGATCGAGCAATGGCCCGACCAGGGCACTCTCACCCAGTGGATCCGCGGTGTCGGGTTCACACGCGTCGCGTACCGCAACCTGACGGCGGGCGTGGTGGCTCTGCACCGCGGCCACAAGCCGGAGGACGAGGCCATCCGCGCCTCGACCGCGAAGCGCCGACAGAAACGAACCCCGTGACCCCGAGCCCACCACTCGCTCGCCGCAGCAACACGCTCAGCTCGTCCCTCGGACTGGGCGAGAAGCTCTTCGCATCGAGCGAGGAGCGCGCCTTCGCGGCCGCGATCGAGAAGGGCCTCGAGGAGGTAGAGGCGGGCCTCCTGAAGGAGATGACCTTCGCCGACGTGGTGGCCGACGTCACCACCCGCTACCTGCTGGAGGCAGGCGGCAAGCGCGTGCGGCCGACCCTGACCCTGCTCACCGCGCAGCTCGGCACCGGCAACAACCCGTCCGTGATCACCGCCGCCGAGGCGGTCGAGATCACGCACCTCGCGTCGCTGTACCACGACGACGTGATGGATGAGGCGCAGATGCGCCGAGGAGTCCCCAGCGCGCAGACGGTCTGGGGCAATTCGGTCGCGATCCTGACCGGAGACCTGCTCTTCGCCCGAGCCAGCAGCCTGGTCGCGAGCCTCGGCGAGCGCGCCCTGACGATCCAGTCGGACACGTTCGAGCGGCTCGTGCTGGGGCAGCTGCACGAGACTCTCGGCCCGCGCGATCGGCGAGGACCCGATCGACCACTATCTGAAGGTGCTCGCCGACAAGACCGGGTCGCTCATCGCCGCCGCGGCCCTCGTCGGCGTCATCTTCGGCGAGGCGCCCGACGAGTACCGCGAGCCGGTCCAGCTGTTCGGCGAGCGGATCGGCGTCGCGTTCCAGCTGATCGACGACGTGCTGGATCTCTCCGCCGAGATCGAGCAGACGGGCAAGACGGCGGGCACCGACCTGCGGGCCGGCGTCCCCACGCTCCCGCTGCTGTACCTGCGCCGACGCGGCCGAGTCCGAGGCGGACGCCGCCGAGCTGCTGGCGCGCATCGAGCGCGATGTGACCGGCATCGGCGACCCGGCGGCCGACGCCGACTTCGTCGCGGCCGTCGCCGAGCTGCGCGGACACCGGGTCACACGCGATACCCTCGCCGAGGCGCAGCGCTGGGCCGCCCGTGCCGTCGAGGCCCTCGCACCGCTCCCCGACGGACCTGTGAAGAAGGCCCTGACGAAGTTCGCCGAGGCGATCGTCGAGCGCACCAACTGACTCTGCCCCCACCGAAAGTGATCCCCGTGACCAAGCTCCGCCTGGCCATCGTCGGCGCCGGACCCGCCGGCATCTACGCCGCCGACATCCTGCTCAAGCACGAGCGCTCGTTCGACGTCAGCATCGACCTGTTCGATCAGCTGCCCGCACCGTACGGGCTCGTCCGCTACGGGGTCGCTCCTGATCACCCGCGAATCAAGGGCATCATCACCGCATTGCGCGAGGTGCTCGACCGCGGTGACATCCGCATTTTCGGGAACGTGTCCTTCGGCACAGACATCACGCTCGACGACCTGAAGAAGCACTACCACGCGGTCATCTTCGCCACGGGCGCGGTGCAGGACGCCGACCTGGACATCCCCGGCATCGACCTGCCAGGCAGCTACGGCGCCGCAGACTTCGTGAGCTGGTACGACGGGCACCCCGACTATCCGCGCGAGTGGCCGCTCGAGGCGAAGTCGGTCGCGGTGCTCGGCAACGGCAACGTGGCGCTCGATGTGGCGCGCATGCTCGCCGAAGCCGGCCGACGACCTGCTGACGACCGAGCTCCCCGCCAACGTGTACGACGGGGCTGAAGGCGTCATCCATCACAGACGTGCATGTCTTCGGACGCCGCGGCCCGATGCAGGTGAAGTTCACCCCGCTCGAGCTGCGCGAGCTCGGCGAGATGCGCGACGTCGACATGATCGTTCACGACGAGGACTTCGACTACGACGAGGCGTCGAAGACCGCGATCGCAGACCAACAAGCAGGTCATGGTGATCGACAAGGTGCTCACCCAGTGGCGCCAGCGTGAGGTGGGTTCGGCGTCACGGCGCCTGCACCTGCACTTCTACGCGAAGCCGCTCGAGGTCGTCGCGGGACCGGACGGGCGCGTCGCCTCGTTCCGGTACGAGCGCACGGAGCCGGATGGCGCGGGCGGCATCCGGGGCACCGGCGAGGTCCGCTCGGTCGATGTGCAGGCCGTGTACCGCGCCGTCGGATACTTCGGCTCGCGCCTCGACGGCGTGCCCTTCGACAAGAAGCGCGGCGTCATCCCGAACCATGAGGGCCAGGTGTACGTCCAGGGCGACACCGAGCTGATGCCGGGCGTCTACGCCACCGGCTGGATCAAGCGCGGGCCGGTCGGCCTCATCGGCCACACGAAGTCGGATGCGATGGAGACCATCTCGCACCTGGTCAAGGACCAGGCGAACTGGTGGGCGCCGTCGGAACCGTCGGAGGAGGCGGTGACCGCCCTGCTCGATTCGCGCGGTGTCCAGTACACCGACCTCGACGGCTGGCACCGCCTCGACCAGCACGAGATCGCACTCGGCGAGCCGGAGGGCCGCGCGCGCATCAAGGTCGTGCCGCGCGACGAGATGGTGAAGATCGCCCGTGGCTGACGGCGCATCCGTGGGAGGCGTACTACTGCAGGGCCGCCGTCAGGCGCGCCACGTGGTCCAGGATGCGGCGGTGCAGCGGCCGCGCCATCCACTCGTCGAGGGTGAGTTCGCTGCTGTGTTCACGGTAGGTGTCCTCCAGAAGACGCAGGTTCTGGATGAACGTCTGGCCACGCACCATCACCGAGATCTCGAGGTCGAGGGTGAACGAGCGCATGTCGAGGTTGCTCGATCCGATCACCGCGATCTGATCGTCGATCGTGAAGTGCTTGGCGTGCAGGATCGTCGGCTTCGCGTACCGGAAGATCCGTACGCCGGCCCGCAGCAGTTGCTCGTAGTAACTGCGCTGCGCGTGGAACACGAAGAACTGGTCACCGATCTCCGACACGAACAGCTGCACGTCGAGCCCCGACTGTGCCGCCGTCGTGATCGCGTAGAGCATCGAGTCGTCGGGCACGAAGTACGGGCTCACCAGGATGATGCGCTCTTGCGCCGAGTACACGAGAGAGTTGAACAGGCGCAGGTTGTTCTCGCCCGAGAATCCCGGACCCGACGGCACGACCTGGCAGTCGAGGTCGCCCTCGCCGGTCTTGCGGATCGGAGCGGCCTCACGGGTGAGCAGTTCGCCGGTCTCCGAGTACCAGTCCGTCACGAACAGCGCGTCGATACCGGCGACCACTGGCCCCTCGAACCGCGCCATGTAGTCCTTCCACCGCAACCCCCGTCGGCGGTTACCGCGCTTCTGGTACGGCTCCTCGATGATGTTCTGCGATCCGGTGAACGCCACCGTGCCGTCGATCACGAGCAGCTTGCGGTGGTTCCGCAGATCCGGGCGCTGAATGAGGAACCGCCAGGGCTGGAATGGCAGCATCAGATGCCATTGCACCCCCATCTCCTTGAGCCGCCGAATCGTGCGGCGATAACCCGGGTACGGGAAGTTCCCGAGGTGGTCGAGCAGTACCCGCACCGTCACTCCGCGTCCGCGGGCCATCTCCAGCGCGTCGAAGAACGGGGCCGTCGTGTCGTCGAGCGACAGGATGTAGAACTCGGCATGGATGGTCTTCTCGGCCAGCGCCGATCTCGGCGATCATCGCCTCGAGCGACACCTGGTTGTCGGCCCACATCAGCGCGTCGTTGCCGCCGACGAGCGGCATCGCGCCGAGCTTGCGGTTCAACTCCACGACCGACGCGAGCCACGGCGGCCAGGGCGGATCGTGCCGCACCCGATCGAATCCCTCCGTCGTCTCCAGGATGTAGTCGTTCACCTCGCGCTGCCGGCGCCGCCGGTTGCGGGGCAGCCGCGCCCGACCGAACATCAGGAACAGGATGATGCCGACGTAGGGCTGGAAGAAGATCAGCAGCAGCCACGCCAGCGAGGTCTGCGGTCGCCGGTTGCGCGGCACGAAGATGAGCGCGAGCACCCGGATCGAGATGTCGAGGACGAGCAGGACGATCCCGAACGCGGCGGCGACGCCGGGGTGGAGCTCGATCACCGCATGTTCACGAACTGCAGCGCGACATCCAGGTCCTTGCCCTTGAGCAGCGCGATGACCGCCTGGAGGTCGTCGCGGCTCTTGGACTGCACGCGCAGCTCGTCGCCCTGGATCTGACTCTTGATGCTCTTCGGCCCCTCGTCGCGGATGATCTTCGCGATCTTCTTCGCGTCCTCGCTCGAGATGCCGTTCTTCATGGCCAGCTCGATCCGGTACTCCTTGCCGCTCGCGTAGGGCGCGCCGGCGTCCAGCGACCTCAGCGAGATGCCGCGCTTGATGAGCTTCTGCTCGAAGACGTCGAGCACCGCCTTCGCGCGCTCCTCGGCGTTGGCCTTGATCAGGATCTTCTCGCCGCTGAACTCGATCGACGCCCCGACGTTCTTGAAGTCGTAGCGCTGGGCGATCTCCTTCTGCGCCTGACCGAGAGCGTTCTGGGTCTCCATGTGGTCGACCTTGCTGACGATGTCGAAAGAGGAATCTGCCATGCCGCCATGGTAGAACCGTTCGATGCGCAGCCCGAGGTTCATCGCCGGAATCGTCGGCGGCGCGGTCGGGCTCCTGGTGATCGTCGCCTTCCTCCTGGTGATCCTGGCGCCGCGCGGGATCGGTGGCTCGAGCCCGTCCAGACCGCCGGTGGCCGAGGGCCCGACCTGGGCGCCGCCCGCATCCGAACCCGCGGCGGCGGCCGATCCGGGTGACGGCATCCAGACCCGGGTGGATGCCGACTGGGCCGCAGCAGACCGCGGACGCCACCGGCATCCCGATTCGCGCTCTCGTGGCGTATGCCGGTGCCGCCATGTTCAAGGCGGAGCAGATGCCCGAGTGCGGGCTCTCGTGGTCGACGCTCGCGGGCGTCGGCGCGATCGAGAGCGACCACGGCCGGCACGGCGGCTCGAGCCTCGACGCCGGCGGGGACGCGGTGCCGCCCATCTTCGGGATCGCGCTCGACGGCGGGAACACCGCGGAGATCACCGACACCGACGATGGCGAGCTCGACGGCGACGACCAGTTCGATCGTGCGGTCGGGCCGATGCAGCTGATCCCGCAGACCTGGCGCAACTGGCACGTCGACGGCGGCGGCGACGGGGTCGAGGACCCGCAGAACATCGACGACGCCGCGCACGGCCGCCGCCAACTACCTCTGCCGGTCGTCGACCGCGATGGACACCGAGGATGGCTGGCGTGCCGCGATCTCGGCCTACAACTCCAGCGACACCTACCTGTCGAACGTGGCGGCCGCAGCCCTGGCGTACAACGCGGCCGTCGACGGGTAACATTGTCGAGCGCGTTCGCGCGCGACGGCGAGTTACCCAAGCGGCCAAAGGGATCTGACTGTAAATCAGACTGCTCTGCATTCGGGGGTTCGAATCCCTCACTCGCCACCATGAACTACCGAACTCCTCGACGCTCGCCCGGTCCATCGCCGTCGAGGCGGGGGAGCTCGCCGCATTGCGTCGGCGCGAGGGCGTCGAGGTGGCGGACACGAAGTCGAGCGTCGTCGACGTCGTCACGGAAGCCGACCGCGAGGTCGAGCGCCTCATCCGGAGCCGGCTCGCCGACGCGCGTCCCGATGACGGCATCCTCGGCGAGGAGGGCGGCGGGCACTCGGGCACGAGCGGGCTGACCTGGGTCGTCGACCCGATCGATGGCACGACGAACTACCTGTACGGCATCCCGCACTACGCCGTCAGCATCGCGGTGGTCGAGGGGGAGCCCGATCCGCTCAGCTGGGTGGATGTGGCGGGCGTCGTCTTCAATCCGGCGAGCGGGGAGCTGTACTCGGCCGCGATCGGCGAGGGGGCGAGGATCTCGACGAGCTCGATCGCCGGGGTTCGACCGCCGAGCTGCACGTCGCCCAGACCGTGCCGCTCGCGGAGGCCCTGATCGGCACCGGGTTCGCCTATGCGTCCGAGATGCGCGGCATTCAGGGAGCGATCGTGACGGCGCTGCTGCCCAAGGTGCGTGACATCCGGAGGCAGGGCACCGCATCCCTCGATCTCTGCTTTGTCGCTGCCGGCCGGCTCAACGCGTTCTTCGAACGCACCCTCAGCCCATGGGACCACGCGGCCGGCGCGATCATCGCCCGGGAGGCAGGCGCGGTCGTCAAAGGGCTCGGCGATCAGGCCCCGAGCAGGGACTTCGTGCTGGCCGCGGAGCCCCTCCTGGCCGCCACGATAGAGGGCGAACTCACAGCCCTCGGAGTGGCCGAACCGCCGCTGAGCCGTTAAGATCGCAGGGTCCGCCCCCGTTTCCCTGGGGTGTTGAGGAGCGTCATGTCCGGTCGCCGTGCTCTGGAGCACCCGACCGGTCGACCCCGCAGACAGGTCGCGAAAGCCCATAAGCAGGCGCTTGTCGCCCACAAGCAGGTTCTGAAGGCGACGAAGAAGGCGCGGTCCAAACGGACCGTCGGCCGGTCGCTTCTCTCGCTCGGCGCGATGCTGTTCGTCGGTGCACTCGCGGTCGGCCTCTCGGTGCCGGCGAGCGTGTTCGGCAACCCCGCAGCCAGCGCCGAGACCGTCGCCGCGGATTCGCCGTTCCTGGACGCGGGACCACTGCAGTCCGTCGAGGTCGGCGATCACATCCAGGGGACCTCCGCGGCGCGCGAGGAGTTCAGTGCGCTGTCCTGGGCTCAGATGCTCGTACTCAAGTACGGCACGCGCGACTACGACTACGACGCCACCGCTGGCACGATCCGCTGGCCGTTCCCGACCAAGGTGAAGATCAGCTCCGGATACGGCGAGCGCGTCGCCCCGTGCCAGGGCTGCTCGAGCGTGCACATGGGCCTCGACTTCCAGCCGCCGAACGACTCGCCGATCTACGCGATCGCCGACGGCACCGTCTCCCTCTCGCAGGACGACCAGTGGGGCTACGGCAACCACGTCTACATCAACCACGGCGACCTGCTCGGCGACGGCAGCAACATCCAGAGCCTCTACGCCCACATGCAGCACGGGTCGGTCGCGCTGGTCGCGGGTCAGCAGATCCAGGTGGGGGATTTCATCGGACTGGTCGGCCGAGACGGGCACCGCCACCGGCATCCACCTGCACTTCGAGCTGCTGGTCGACCAGGTCCAGGTCGACCCGTTCAAGTGGCTCCAGATGAACGCCAACTAGGCAATCGGGCGCGCATACAGGCTGAGAAAGTGCCTGTAACGCGTATGTGGGGTGGCCACACCGTTGCCAATTCGTTAACATTGACGAGTTCGTCCGCCACTGCCCCTGTGGTGTGAAAATCCCGAGGTCAACGTTCGCTTCGCGAGCGTCGAGGAGCATCATGACTGGTCGCTGGCAGATGTTGCCGTGCGCCTCGACCGCACCCCACGAGGTCGCCTAGTTCGATGACCCACACCGACCCGACCCGTCCCGGCGCCAACGAAGAACCCACCGTTCTCGAACTTCTCGGCTTCGGCACCCCGTCGGCGATCGGCGCCCCCACGCACTCCGTTCCGGCTCCTGCCGCCTCGAATCTTCCGCCGCACGCCCGCGCGCCAGGTCGCGGCAGCCCAGCCCGGTTCGCGTCGCGAACAGCGCGAGCTCGAGCGTCGCCCGCAGTCCGGGTCGGCCGCCCGTCGCATCCGGGCCATCGAGAAGGCGCACAAGAAGGCCGCTCGCAAGGTGCCGAAGGGCGCTCGCGTGGCGGTCGCCACGACCAGCACCTCACGTCCCACCCGCGGCACGAGCCGCGCACGCACCGTCGGATCGAAGATCCTGTCGGTCAGCGCCATGATCTTCGCCGGCGCTCTCGCCGTCGGCATGTCCGTGCCCGCCAACGCGTTCAACCCCGGCGGCGGCGACGGCAGTGAGGCACCCTTGCTGGTCCGCCGAGGCAGCGCCCGAGGGCACGCAGAACCTGTCCGTCGGCGAATCCGTCGAGAAGACCTCGGCCGCCCGCGACGAATACACCGTCACCTCATGGGCCGAGATGCTGCGACTGCAGTACGGCACGCGCGACTACAGCTACTCGCTCGGCGACCCGAACGGACCGATCCGCTGGCCGTTCCCCTACGCCGTGCCGATCAGCTCCGGCTTCGGTGAGCGTGCCGCTCCCTGCTACGGCTGCTCGAGCATGCACCTGGGCGTCGACTTCACGCCCGGCGGCGGCACTCCGATCTACGCCATGGCGTCGGGAACCGTCACCCTCCACGACGACGACTCCGGCGGCTACGGCAACCACGTCTACATCGACCACGGCGACCTGCTCGGCGACGGAAGCGAAATCCAGAGCCTGTACGCGCATATGCAGCACGGCAGCAGCGCGCTCAACGTCGGCGATCAGATCGAGGTGGGCGACTTCATCGGACTCGTCGGCATGACCGGCGCCGCGACCGGAAACCACCTGCACTTCGAGGTCCTCGTGGACCAGGTGCAAGTCGACCCGTTCGCCTGGCTGCAGGGAAACACGTAGGTCTCGGGTCCCGATACGCGTCGCTTCGCGTGCGCTACTCGACCACGGGGTCAGTCGGCGAGCAGCCAGACCGTCGTGTCGGCGGGCAGCAGGCCCTCGCCCGCGTCTCCGCTCGAGAGCAGGACACGGCCGGCCGGCAGCTTCGCGGTGCCGGCGCCCGTGTTCGCGACGACCGTGACAGCCCCGTTCGTGAAGGTCAGGATGTCGGGGTCGCCACTGTCGCGCCAGGCAAGTTCGCCGCCGCCGAGATCGTGTTCGCGACGGAGCGCCAGCGCGTCCCGGTAGAACTCGAGCGTGGAACCGGGCACGCCGCGCTGCGCATCGCGCGCGTACCGCGCCCAGTTCGCGGGCTGCGGCAGCCAGGACGCACCCGAGGGGCTGAAGCCGGCTGCCGGGGCGTCGGCCTCCCACGGGATCGGCACCCGGCAGCCGTCGCGACCGTACAACTCGCCGCCGGTCCGGAAGAACGTCGGGTCCTCGCGCACGGCGTCGGGCACGTCATCGACCTCGGGGAGGCCGAGCTCTTCACCCTGGTAGAGGTACGCGGACCCCGGAAGCGCGAGCATGAACGCGGTCGCCGCACGCGCACGGCGCAGGCCGACCACGGCATCCGGCTTCGGCTCGGTGCGCGGGCCGATGCCCGCACCCTGCACGGGCGGCGGCGTGAGCGCTAGGCGGCTGGTGTGCCGGATGACGTCGTGGTTCGAGAGCACCCAGGTGCTGGGTGCGCCGACGCCGCCGAACGCGGTGAGCGATTCGTCGACGATCGTGCGCAGCGGCGCGGCTGCCCATGGGGTCTCGAGGTAGCCGAAGTTGAAGGCCTGGTGCATCTCGTCGGGGCGCACCCAGTCGGCGAGCTTCGTGAGCGGGATCACCCAGGCCTCGGCGCACAGGATGCGGTCGGGGCCGAACTCGGCGAGCACCTTGTGCCAGTCGCGGTAGATCTCGTGAACACCGGGCTGAGCCCAGTAGGGGGTGTCGTTCTGGTTGCCGCCCATGCTGCCGCCGGGCTCGGGCGTGTAGTCCGGCAGCCCGTCGACCTTCTCGAGGCCGTGCGCGACATCGACGCGGAAGCCGTCGACACCGCGCTCGAGCCAGAAGCGCAGGACGTCGCGGAACTGCTCCTGCACCCACTCGTTCGACCAGTTGAAGTCGGGCTGCGACGTGTCGAAGAGGTGGAGGTACCAGGGGCCGGGCGTCCCGTCGGCCTCGGTGATGCGGGTCCAGGCGGGTCCGCCGAAGACCGAGTCCCAGTTGTTCGGCGGCAGCTCGCCGTGCTTGCCGAGGCCCTCGCGGAACATGTAGCGCTCGCGCTCTGGCGATCCCGGCCCGGCCGCGAGCGCCTCCTGGAACCAGGGGTGCTCGCTCGAGCTGTGGTTCGGCACCAGGTCGATGATCACGCGCAGGCCGAGGCCGTGGGCGGCATCCCGCATCTCGTCGAAGTCGGCGAGCGTGCCGAAGAGCGGGTCGACGTCGCAGTAGTCGGCGACGTCGTAGCCGGCGTCGTTCTGCGGCGAGGTCATGAACGGCGAGAGCCAGATCGCGTCGACGCCGAGCTCCTTGAGCGCACCGAGCCGGCTCGTGACGCCCGGCAGATCGCCGATGCCGTCGCCGTTGGAGTCCGCGAACGAGCGCGGGTAGACCTGGTAGATGACCGCGGTGCGCCACCAGTCGGTTGCGATTGCCATTCGACGAGCCTAAGGGACGAAATCGAATCGTTTCGACCACCCGTGCCTGCAGGGCCTGACGGCTACGATCTGGTCATGGGATCGAGCGTTCTGAAGGTGCTTGATCGTCGTGCTGACGGCGGTGACCGCGGTGCTCGTCGTGCTCGCGATCATCTGGGCGCTGCGGGACCGGCCGGCTGAGCCGGCGACGCCTGCGGGTTCGGAGCCGCACAGCCCGGATGCTAGAGTTTTCCGGTTGCCGCGGTACGCCACGGAACGCCCCGATAGCTCAGTGGTAGAGCACTTCCATGGTAAGGAAGGGGTCGTCAGTTCAATCCTGACTCGGGGCTCGCGAACTCTTGTCGGTGCCTCTGGCGGCGGTGGGAGTTCCCCCGGCGGGGTAGCTCAGGTGGTTAGAGCACACGACTCATAATCGTGGTGTCGCGGGTTCGACTCCCGCCCTCGCTACATCGGATCGATGCCATCCTTGGCGAATGTACCGGCTGCACCTTCCCGCGGACCCGCTCCGGCCGTACATCGAGAACTACTGGTCGGTCGATCACGCACCGGGTGAGGATGTCGACCTGCGGGTCGAGGTGTTCGTCGACGCGCGCGCGGACTTGATCTTCAACTTCGAGGCCGCCTACCTGCGTGAGGTCATCGGCGGGGCGAGCTTCGGAGCACACGCAGTCCAACCTCGATGCACAGCGCCTGGTGCCGATCCGCATCCTGCAGCACGGAGCAGTGCGCATCATCGGCGTCCGGTTCCACCTGGGCGGCCTTGCACCGTTCGTCCGGGGTCGGCTCGATCTCTGGAGCGGGCAGACGCCGTCGCCCGAGTCGGTGCTCGGCGAGGCGACCCGTGAACTCGAGTCGGCGCTTCGCGCGGTCGCCGACCTCGAGATGGCTATCCCCGCACTCGACGAGTTCTTCGCGACCCTGATGCGTCATCGATGAGCCGCAGGCCACGTTCGAGCGGACCTTGGCCGCGCTGATCGCCGGCCACGGCCGCATGCCGGTGGGGGAACTCGCCGAAGTCGCGGGGTCCTCTCCGCGTCAGGTCGAACGGCTGTTCGCCCGTGGACTGGGATTTCCTCCGAAGACTGTGGGCCGGGTGCTGCGGTTCCAGCATGCACTGCGCCGCCTGATGGCGGATCCTGGGGTGCCGCTCGGAGAGGTCGCGGCCGACGGCGGCTACTACGACCAGGCGCACTTCATCCGGGACTTCCGCGTCTTCAGCGGAGGCGTCCCGCGCGGGTACCGCGGCTACTTCCCGCCCGAAGGTCCCGCCGACTTCGCACCGAACGTCGTCGTGTTCGTACAAGACGAGCCGCCTGTCGCCGACTGAGACTGGGTCGGTTCGAGACTCCGCGCCCGAAGGAGAGACATGGCTGAGCACTGGTCCGGCAACGGCACGCCCGAAGATCCCTGGAAGCTGAAGACACCACCGCTGTCCTCGGACTACACGATTCATCGCGATGAGTCGGCGGACCCCGCCGTCCTCGTGTGTCAGGTCGGCGGCACGAGGCTGACCTATCTGGCACGGGCGATCGACGACCTGCACGCGATGCTGGTGGCACACGGCGACTGGATGCCACTCGGTGCCGCCGACGAACAGAAGGACGCCGCCGCCGGCACGGTCGAGGGCTGGGGACGGTCAGCGGACAACCCGGTCGGTGGCTGGTACGGCCAGAAGAAGGGGCTGCGCGGGCGATTCGGGATGTACCTGCCCCCGCTGCTCGAGGCGCTCGGGCTCGTCGAGCTCGAGCACAACGCCCGCAACAATCGGGTACGCGCGATCGAGGTATCGGGATGACCGCCACGGCGGAGAAGTCGGCGTTCCGGCAGGTCGTCGAAGTGTCGATCGACATCGCCGCAGCGCCCGAGGCGGTCTGGTCGCGGCTCACCGACGCTGGCGGGTTCCCGGCATGGAACTCGACCGTCGAGAGCATCGAGGGTCCGATCGAGCTCGGCCGTCGCCTCGCCATCCGCGTTCCGAGCGCGCCGGGCCGCACCTTCCGTCCGAGGGTGGTCGAGTTCGAGCCACCTCGGCACATGGTCTGGCGCGACGGAGCGATGCCGATGTTCCAGGGGACCCGCACATTCACAGTGGCGCCGGCTTCGACCGGAGTGACCTTCACGATGCGGGAGGAGTTCCGCGGACTGATGCTTCCGCTGATCGCGCGATCGCTCCCGGACTTCGTACCGATCTTCGATCAGTACGCCGCGGACCTCAAGGCGGCCTGCGAGCGGTAACGACGGTCGCCGATTGACCTGAGCTCGACATCCGATATAGTTCACATTATTGTGAACCAATTGGATGCGGGACTCGACGAGGTCTTCGCGGCGCTCGGCAACGCCCAGCGCCGGCGGATCGTCGACATCGTGTCCCTTCAGCCCGCATCAATCCAACAGCTCGCGACGAGGATCGGGATGTCGCTCACGGCGATCAACCGACACGTCAACGTGCTCGAGGACTCTGGTCTGGTCATCCGGCGCAAGAGCGGCCGGACGACGTTTCTGTCGATCCGGCGGTCCACGATGCGCCGCGTCCAGGACTGGACGCTGCAGTACAACGCGATGTGGGGGACCGACGACGAGACCCTCGACAACTACGTGGATGCGATGGAAGCCGCACGACCGACGAAAGAGAGCACGCGATGAAGAAGTTCCTATTCCTCTACAAGGGCTACATGACGCCGACGCCCGAGATCGGCCAGGCTTGGATGGACTGGTTCGCCAGTGTCGGCGACGCGATGGTCGACAGCGGCAACCCGATGAGCGCGGGCGTCGAGGTGACGAATGACGGGGTGACCGACCTCGACGTCGGGCTGGACTCCTTCACCGGGTACTCGATCATCAACGCCGAAGATCGAGACGCCGCGATCGCCGTCGCGAAGACGAACCCGATGATCACCAGCGTGGTCCTGTACGACCTCTCCCAGATGTAGCAGGGAGCGCCAATCTCCGGCGAGATCCGGACAGGGTCGATCGCGGAGGTGCGGTGTGCGCGCCGCGCGCTCTGAGGCGTGGTTCGATGGACACCATGCGTGCGTCGCCAGAGACCGGGTTCCGTTCATGACGCGGCGGGGCATCATCTTGTTCGCCGCCTTGGGCATCGCCTGGGGCATCCCGTACCTGCTCATCAAGATCGCCGTCGGTGAGCTCGAGCCCGCGATGGTCGTGCTCGGGCGCAGCGCGCTGGGCGCTCTGCTCCTCATCCCGCTGGCGCTCGCGCGCAAGCAGGTGCTGCCGGTGCTGAAGCGCTGGGGGCCGCTGCTGGCCTTCACGATCATCGAGATCGTCATCCCGTGGTATTTCCTCAGCACGGCCGAAATCCACCTTCCGAGTTCAACTGCCGGGCTGCTGCTCGCCGCGGTACCGCTGGCCGCGGTCGCGGTGGCGTTCTTCTTCGGTCGACCGGCGAAGCTCTCCGCAGCCAACTGGTTCGGCATCCTGGTCGGGATGCTGGGCGTCGCCGCGCTGGTGGGGCTCGACGTCGCCGGGTCCGATCTGCTCGCCGTCGGTCAGATGGGGATCGTGGTGGTCTGCTACGCGCTCGGCCCCGCCATCCTGTCCCGTTGGATGTCGGACCTGCCCGGCATCGGCGTCATCGCGGTCTCGCTGGCGATCGCCGCGATCATCTACGTGCCCTTCGTCTTGCTGACAGGAGCCTGGCCGACAGAGGTGCCGTCGGTGGAGGTCATCGTGTCGGTCGTGCTGCTGGCAGTGGTCTGCAGCGCCCTGGCGTTCGTGATCATGTTCGCCCTGATCGCCGAGATCGGCCCGGTCAGGATGACGACGATCACGTACGTCAATCCCGCCGTCGCGATCGCTGCGGGTGCGCTGATTCTCGGCGAGCGCATCACGGTCTGGACCATCGTCGGCTTCGTACTGGTGCTGGCGGGTTCGTACCTTGTCACTCGTAAGCGAGCCGCGGTCGCAACGCCGGCGGACCCGGGAGCGGCACCTGTCGTCGCCGATGAGGAGCTGCGCAAGGCCTGAGACGTCGCGTCAGTCGCCCTCGTCGCGTCCTTGCCAGGTCGCGAGGTCGACGACGTTGCCCTCGGGGTCGATGAGCGACCACCACTCGGGCGCATACTGATCGCCGAGCATTCGGCCGCCCGCCGCCAGGATCGCTTCGATGCGCGCCGGCACCTGGTCGGGCGGGATCGAGACGTCGACGTGAATACGGTTGCGCGGCGACCGGTACGGCTTCTCGTTCACGAATACCGTCGGGCCGATCCGGTCTGGCGAGCGCAGGTGCGATTCGCGCATCGATTCGAAGCCGAGCGCGGCTGCCCAGAATGCGTGAACGGCCGGAACGTCCTCGGCATCGAACGCGACCTGCACGTCTTGGATGCCGGTCGGGTCTGATTCCAGTCCCATGGATGCGGCCACCGCCGAGATCGCACGTGCGGCCTCGAGATGGGCTGCCACGAGTCGCCGGTCGGGCGCCGGCAACCGCACGAGGACGAGTCGTTCGCGCACCTCGAACTCAGGGTGAAGCGCGCCGCCAGCAGACGCAGCCGCGATCACCAGCTCGATCGACTGCGCGTAGCCCGCCGTGCGGTACTGGGCGCAAGCCCCCGAGTAGACGACGCGCCAGTCGCTGGTGCCGTCGGCAGCGGTGAAATCGGGCCTGGTCAGTGGTTCGCTCACGCGCCGAGGCTATCGGGGGCCCCGGACGTGCGAGTGATCCAGGAGGAGGGCGGCGTCATCGGTCTGAATCGAGAGCCGCCGCGGCGTGACGTGCGACACTGGTCGATATGAGCCTCTCTCACCGTCGATTCGGGACTCTGGTCGCGGCCGCGATGCTCTTGCTGGCGGGCTGCACGGCGGGCGGGCCCTCCGCGACGCAGGCGCCATCGCATCCCGCGCTTCCCGATCCGGTGGCGATCTCGGGGTCGGGCTCACAGGTCACGAGGCTCACCATCCCCGATGGAGCTCAGTCGTTGCGCGTGAGCCTCGCCTGCACGACCGGTGACTTCCATATCAGCGCGAACACCGACCTTGCGAACGACCGCCATGGCCGGTGCGGCGGAATGACGACGGTCTTCCTGCCCGTGGCGACGGCGTCGTGGATGGAGGTGACGGTCGCCGTCGACCCGGCTGAATCGCTGGTGGGGGAGCTCGAGTTCTCCGATCAGCCGATCCGCGTCGACCCCGAGATCGCCGAAGACTGTGAGGCGCTCGGCCTCTTCTACGGCCTCTACCAGGATGCGGAGATCGGGCTCGAGACAGGCATGATCGATCGAGCGGCCTGGCGCGCCGCGATCGACGAGGCGGCAGACACACTCGACGGGATGACGCCGTCGCCGTTGATCAAGCCGCAGGTGGACGTGCTGCTGGAGTGGATCTCAGGCGTCGATGATCCTGGATTCTGGAAGGCGGGAAGGGCAGCCGACGTGGCCGCGGCCGACAACCTCGCCGGCCAGGTGTGCACGGACAACGGGAGCACGGTCCGCGTATTGCGGCAGTACGGCGGCTAGCTCCGGGCGGGCAGCAGTCCCGCGAAGAACGCGCCGAGCTCGTCGGTCGCCGAGAGCGGCAGCACGTTCGCGACGTAGTGGTCGGGGCGCACGACCACGACGACGCCGCCGCGGTCGATGCCTCGCAGCTCGAAGATGTCGTTCGCCGGGTCGGCCGCGTAGACCTTCTCCCAGTCGAAGATGCCGAACGGACCCGTCTGTGGCGTGAAGAGGTCGCGGCACCGTCGTGATGTCGACGTTCGTGTGATCCTGCGGGTAGATCACCTTGACGTCGTACCAGGCGTCGAGCGGTGCGCCAGCGGGGGTGGCAGCGAGCGGTGAGTCGAAGGCGACCTCGTCATCCAGTCGGCGAAGGCGTCGAGCTGCTCCCCGGCATCCGGCGCATCGGCGAGCGAACACGTAGATGCGCCAGCGCCCGTCGGCTCGCGCCTGGTGTCCGAGGTGGAGGTCGTTGCGCGTCGCAGACCCGGATGACCGGAGCCGACTTGAATCGCTTGCCGATCGGGAATCCGGTGGCGAGCTGCTGATGCTCGGGCGTGCCGACGATCATCGAGGGCGCGTACTCGGTCATGAACCCGGCCGGGAACTCGGCGGTGCGCACGTAGAAGTCCTCGAGCGTAGGTCGGGTCGGGCAGGTCCTCGGGCTTGGTCGCCATGAGCGTCGACCATTCCTTGTCGAAGTCGATCAGGTTCTGCGCGACGACCTGGCGCTCGGCCGAGTAGGTCGAGAGCAGCGACTCGGGGCTGCGCCCGTCGAGCACGTGGCCGAGCTTCCAGCCGAGGTTCCAGCCGTCCTGCATCGACACGTTCATGCCCTGGCCGGCCTTCGCGCTGTGGGTGTGGCAGGCGTCGCCGGCGATGAAGACCCGCGGGGTGCGGGTGCCGAGCTCGTCGGGCAGCACGTCGTCGAAGCGCGAGGTGAGCCGGTGCCCGACCTCGTAGACGCTGTTCCAGGCCACGTGGCTCACGTCGAGCACGTACGGGTGCAGGATCTCGTTCGCCTTCTCGATCACCTGCTCGATCGTCGTGGCGCGGACGCCGCCGCGCTCTTGCCGTCGGCCTCGCCGAGGTCGACGTACATGCGGAACAGGTGCCCGCCCTCGCGCGGGATGAGCAGGATCTGGCCGGCGTTCGACTGGATCGCGCACTTGGTGCGGATGTCGGGGAAGTCGGTGACGGCGAGCACGTCCATGACGCCCCAGGCGTGGTTCGCCTGGTCGCCGTCGAGCGTGCAGCCGATGGCGTCGCGCACCTTGCTGCGGGCGCCGTCGCCGCCGACGACGTACTTGGCGCGCACGGTGCGGGTCTCGCCCTCGTGGTGCGGCGGTGCCGGCGAGGGTCACGGCGACCGGGTAGTCGCCCTCGTGTCACCTCGAGGCTCGACGAACTCCCACCCGTAGTCGGGAGTCATGCGCGTGGGCGAGTGCAGCCATCCACTCGGCGAAGTAGTCGAGCACGCGCGCCTGGTTCACGAGCAGGTGCGGGAACTCGCTGACGCCGTGCTCGTCGTCGAGCGCGCGCGCCGTGCGGATGATGCGCGACGGGTCGGCGGGGTCGGGCTTCCAGAACGCCATCTCGGTGATGCGGTACGCCTCGGCCGTGATGCGGTCGGCGAACCCGAACGCCTGAAACGTCTCGACGCTGCGCGCCTGGATGCCGTCGGCCTGCCCGATCTCGAGCCGGCCTCCGCGGCGGTCGATGATCCGCGTGGTCGACGTCGGGGAACTGGGCGAGCTGCGCGGCGGTCACCATGCCGGCGGGACCGGTGCCGACGATGAGCACGTCGACGACGTCGGGCAGTTCTTCGGGGCGGTCGATGCCGACGCCGGCGAGCGGGCTCGACCCGCGGGTCGCCCGACACGTATCCGTGGTGGTGGAACTGAAGCGACATCAGGCCCCCTTCAGGTTCTCGAGCACCGCGTCCTTGAACGCCCGCGACGTGATCGCGTTTGCGTGTGTGCGGCCGGCGAGCTCGATATGGCGGGCGCCCAGCCGCGCCGCCAGTTGCTCGGCCCCGACCGCGACGTCGTCGGCGCTTCCGGCGACGAGAAGGGTCGGGATGCCGAGGTGCGCGTCCGGGAACGGGGGCGCGTCAGTCGAGACTCCCGTCGCGAACGCGCGCAGTGCGGGATCGTCGAGGCCCAGCGCCTCCGTCATGGCGATCAGCCGCTCCGGCGCCGGGTCGGCCGACGCCGTGCCGCCGAGGTTCAGCGTGCGGATCCGCTCCGGGGCCTGCCGCGCGACCTGGAGTCCGACTCGCGAGCCGAGCGAATAGCCGAGCCAGTGCGCTGTGTCGGCGCCGACTGCGTCCAGCACCTGAAGCGCGTCGTTGGCGAGGATCGTCAGGCGATAGGCGTCCGGGTCGTTCGGCCGATCGCTCGCGCCGTGCCCGCGCAGGTCGAACGCGACCAGCCGGTAGCCGGCGTCGGCGAGCGGGCGCTCCCATCCGGCGTTGATCCAGTTGAGCTCGGCGCTCGACGCGAACCCGTGCACCGCGAGCACCACGTCGCCGTCGGCCGCGCCCCGCTCGATCACGTGCAGGCGCGTGCCGTCGGCGGCGATCACCGAATCCGGCATCTCAGTCCTCCGGGACGCTGAGCCGCACCCGGCGCTTGGGCGCCTCGTCGGCGGGCACCGTTCCCACGATGCCGGCCTCGGCATCCGGAGTCTCGAACGTGACCAGGGGGTCGCCGACCTTGACGACGGCGCCGCTCTCGCCGTGCAGGGTCTTGACGACGCCGCTCATGGGAGACGGGAGCTCGAGGGCGGACTTCGTCGTCTCGACCTCGACGAGCGGGTCGTTGCGCTCGATGCGGTCGCCCGGCTTCACGAGCCACTCGAGGATCGTCGCGTCGATGAGGCCTTCGCCGAGGTCCGGCAGGGGGAACGATTTCTCAGCCACGTCGGTACTCCAATGTCCGCTGGACGCCGAACAGGATGCGGTCGACGTTCGGGATGAATTCATCTTCCAGGTCGCCGGCCGGTGTCGGCACATCGAATCCTGTCACGCGCTCGACGGGCGCCTTCAGGCTCGAGAAGCAGCGGTTCGAGATGAGGGCCGCGATCTCCGCGCCCGGCCCGCCGGTGAGCGGCGCCTCGTGCACCACGACGGCCCGGCCGGTGCGGCCGACGCTCTCGGCGATCGCGTCCTCGTCGAGCGGGGTGAGCCAGCGCAGGTCGAGCACCTCGAGCTCGAGCCCGTCCTCGGCGGCGAGCTCGGCGACCTGCTCGCAGCGGTGCACCATCGACCCCCAGCAGACCAGGGTCGCGTGCTTGCCGGGACGGGCGATGCGCGCGCCGGTGAGCGGGGCATCGTCGGTGAGGTCGACGGTGCCCTTGTTCCAGTAGCGCGACTTGGGCTCCATGAAGATGACGGGATCGGGGGAGGCGATGGACTGCCGGAGCAGGTGGTACGCGTCGTGCGGGGTGGCGGGCGAGACCACCTTGAGGCCGGGCACGTGCATGAAGAACGTCTCGAGGCTCTCGCCGTGCAGCTCGGGCGCGCGAATCCCGCCGAAGCTCGGCACCCGCAGGGTGATCGGCATCGGGAAGGCACCCCGGGTGCGGGTACGCATGCGCGCCACCTGGGCCACGAGCTGGTCGTAGCCGGGGAAGACGAAGCCGTCGAACTGCACCTCGGGCACCGGGCGGTACCCGGCCATCGCCAGCCCGACAGCGAGACCGACGATGCCGGCCTCCGCGAGCGGGGTGTCGAAGACGCGGTCGTCGCCGAAACGCTCCTGGAGCCCGTCGGTCATGCGGAACACGCCGCCGAGCACGCCGACGTCCTCACCGAAGATCAGCACCCGGTCGTCAACGGCGAGCGCGTCGCCCAGCGCTCGGTTGATCGCGCCCTGCATCGACAGCTCGAGAACCGTGTCGTTCGGGATGCCGGACGCCGGCTCGGTCACGGCCGCGGTCGGATCAGACATGCTCGGTCTCCTCTTTCCAGAGGGCCTTCTGGCGCGCGATCTGCGGCGTGGGTTCGCTGAAGACGTGGTCGAACATCTCGGCGCCCGGCACCGGCTGGGCGTCGACGGTGCTCTGGCGGAGGGCCTCGAGCCGCGGTTCCGCCTCGGCGGCGACGCCCGCGAACCAGTCCTCGTCGGCGATGCCGCGCTCGCGGAGCACGGCCTCCAGGCGGTCGAGGGGATCGGGTCCGGCGGTGCGCTCGTCTTCGAGGGTGCGATAGCGCCCCGGATCGTCGGACGTCGCGTGCGGGCCGCGCCGGTAGGTCATCGCTTCGACGACGCTCGGCTGTCCGGTCGTGCGCGCGAGCTCTGCGGCGTCGCGGGTCGCGGTGTACACGGCCTCGAAGTCGTCGCCGTCGACGACGACGCCGGGGATTCCGTAACCGGCGGCCCGCGCCGCGACCGATCCGCCGGCGACCTGGCGCTCGAGCGGAACCGAGAGCGCCCACCTGTTGTTCTGGACGAAGAACACGACGGGTGCTCTCAGCACGGCCGCGAAGTTCATGGCCTCGTGCACGTCGCCCTGCGAGCTCGCACCGTCGCCGAGATAGGCGATCGCGACGGCGCCGGCATCGTCGAGGCGACGACCCAGCGCCCAGCCGACCGCGTGCGTGACACTTCCGCCGACCACGGCCTGGATCGGTGCGAACCGGGATTCGGCCGCATCCCATCTGCCCCCGTGCCACAGAGCGAGGTGGTTGGCGAGGTATCCGACCAGGTCGACACCCCAGGCCACGGCGACGCCGGTCTCCCGGTAGGTCGGGAACACGAAGTCGCGCCCGCGATCGAGGGCGAGTGCGCTGCCGACCTGTGCCGCCTCCTGGCCGCGCATCGGCGGATACGCGGGGACGAGGCCCTGGCGCTGCCAGGTGACCAGGCCGGTGTCGAGCACACGGCTGAAGTGCATCAGCTCGTAGCCGCGGCGCAGCAGAGCGTCGTCGGGGGTGTGCTCGGCGGGCATGGTTCTCCTTCATTGCCGTTCATTACCGGTACCGCGAACGTAGAACGTGCTGCTGGCAGTGCGCAAACCGGGGGTCGAACGAGGTGCAAACTGCCAGCAATGTGCAGGGTTGGCGCACTTTCGCTATACAGATTGTCGTGAAACGATAAGGCCATGAGGCGATCTGCGGAAGACACTCTCCGGCCCGACAAGCTGGATGCGCGGTTGGTGGAATTGCTCAGCGACAACCCGCGTATCGGCGTGCTCGGCGCGGCGCGGATGCTCGGTGTGGCGCGAGCGACCGTCCAGTCCCGCCTGGACCGGCTCGTGGAGTCCGGCGTTCTGTCGCTCACCCCACGACTCGACCCCGCGCGGTTCGGCTTCCCGGTCTCAGCCCTGGTCTCCCTCGAGCTGCAGCAGAGTCACCTCGGCACGCCGGCGGCGGAGGCGATCCAGGAGATCCCGGAGGTCATCGAGATCCACAGCGTCTCGGGTCAGGCCGACCTGCTCGTCCGGGTGGTCGCCCGATCGAACGAGGATCTGCAGCGGGTCCTGCATCAGCTGCTCGGCGTCGACCAGGTGATGCGCACGTCGTCGTCGATCCTGCTGAAGACGTTCCTGCGCGAGCGACCGGAGGCGATCTTCGCGTCCGCCGCAGACGACCCGGACTGAGCCGGCGTCAGCGGTCCTTCTGAGGCGCTTCTTCGCGGCGCGCTCGGTGAGCACCGCCAGGTAGTCCTGCACCGGCCGGTCGACGAGCTCGGCAAGCTCCGAGCGGACGATGCGGTCGACCTCCTCCGCGCTCGACTGCGGGAACTTCTCGCGCAGGCGCTCCGACACCTGCGTGACGACTTCTTCGGGGTTCACCTCGGTGGTCACGGCACCAGCATGCCATCAGGCATCGGCCACCACCGTCACGCGTCGAATCTCCGGATCGGTGAACACATCGCGCTCGTCGGTGCTGCGCGTCGAGAACTCGGTCACGATCGCTCCTTCGGGGCCCGCCTGGAACCAGTGACGCGTTCCGGGGAGGATCGTGTGCTGGTCTCCGGCGCGCAGGACGATCTCGTGCCAGACCGTGTAGTGCTCAGCACGTGGCGGTGTGGCGCGGGGCGACGGCGTGGGGTCCCCCTCCACGTACAGCCACACCTCGCCGCGCCGGCAGCGGAACGTCTCCTCCTTGCCGAGCTCGGATCCGTGGCCCACGTGCACGTGCTCGGGGCAGGTCTGGCCGGGCAGGAGCACGAGCTCCTTGGCGCACACCCGCTCGGTGTTCACGTAGACCAGGATCTGCAGACCCGTCCTCGTGAGATCGCCCAGCCCGAAATCGCTCACCTCGAGGCTCGCCGCCTCGTCCGCCCGGACGACGACGCCGGCCTCGGCGAGCGCCGCCAGAGCGCCGTCGCGTGCGTTCTGGATCTCTGTGCGCGTCAGCATGAACGCCAGACTAGATCGCGGACAGCGGCCGGTGCGCCCTACTGTCGAAGACATGAACTCGCCCGCCGGAAAGACCTGGGCGGGCACCCATATCTTCGCCGCATCCGGTCTCGTGGCCGCGACCTCGATCGAGCAGGTTCAGGATGCCGTGCGCGGCCGGTCCGGACGGGTGCGCGCCCTCGGGACGCGGCACTCGTTCAGCGACCTCGCCGACACCGACGGGACGCTGATCACGGTCACGGACATCGACCCCGCTCCGGACCTCGACGGGCCCTCGCGGACCGTCACCGTGGGTGCCGGCATCCGGTACGGCGAGCTCGCCCTCTGGCTCGACGAGCGTGGGTGGGCGCTGCACAACATGGGCTCGCTGCCGCACATCTCGATCGGCGGCGCGACGGCGACCGGCACGCACGGGTCGGGCGACACGCTCGGCACGCTCTCGACGGCGGTGCGCGGGATCGAGTACGTCGCGGCGGACGGCGAGCTGCATCGCGTGGCGGGCGACGCGACTCGCCGGGCAGATCGTGCACCTCGGCGCCTACGGCATCGTCACCCGGCTGACGCTCGCGGTCGAGCCGACCTTCGACCTGCGGCAGGACGTCTACTCGGGCGTGCCCTGGGACGCCGTGCTCGACGACCTGGACGGCATCACCGGATCGGCGTACAGCGTCAGCGTCTTCGCCCGCTGGACGGACGCCGTCGTTTCGGTGATCCGCAAGACCCGGCTCGACGGGACCGAGCCCGACCTGCCCGAGGCATGGCGCGGCGGCTCGCGCCTGGCCGCGCCGATGATCATCGACGCCGACAATTGGACCGAGCAGGGCGGGGTCGCGGGCCCGTGGCTGCATCGGCTCCCGCATTTCCGCCTCGACGCGACGCCGTCGGTGGGCGACGAGATCCAGACCGAGTACTTCGTCGCGCGCGAGCACGGCCCGGGAGCGCTCCGTGCGGTGCGCGCGCTCGGCGAGCAGATCGACCCGCACCTCGTCGTCACCGAGCTGCGCACGATGGCGGCGGACGACCTCTGGCTGAGCGGGGCGTACGACCGCGCGACGCTGGCGATCCACTTCACCTGGCTCCCGCATCCGGATGCCGTGGCGGCGCTGCTGCCGGCGATCGAGTCCGCGCTCGCACCCTTCGATGCCCGCCCGCACTGGGGGAAGTGGCACCGGTTCGACGCGGAGCGGCTCGCCGCGGTGCACCCGCGGATCGCGGACGCGCGGGCGCTCTTCGACCGGCTTGATCCCGACGGCGTCTTCTCGAACGCGCACCTCGAGCGGCTCGGCGTGCGCTGAGCGCCGCGGTCACCCAGATCGGAAGCGCGGCGCGACACGCCCGGCCGCGAGCCGACTCGCCGCATCCGGGCGGGGCGTTCCTAGATCGCGACGGGGGCAGTCGTGACCGAAACGTTTCAATTCGGAGTTGACGTGCTTCGCGGGCTGCTGTTAGCGTCACAGATACCGGTCGAATTGAAACGATTCATCGCGACCGCCTCATCTCCGCGGAGCACCCGTGACCGCCCCAGGCGCTGGTTCTGCGCGACGTCGCGCAAGTCCTTCGGGGCCGTGGTCGCTCTCCGCACCGGCACCCTCGACCCTCGAGTCCGGCTCGATCCACGCGCTCGTCGGCGAGAACGGCGCCGGCAAGTCCACGCTCGTCAAGATCGTCGCCGGCCTGTACCACCGCGACGCGCGGCGAGTTCCTCGCTCGGCGGCGAGCGCGGTCGACGTTCACGCTCGACCGCCGACAGGCGAAGGCCGCCGGCATCGCGGTGATCTACCAGGAGCCCACGCTCTTCCCCGACCTGAGCGTCGCCGAGAACATCTTCATCGGCCGCCAGCCGACGCGCTCGCTCGGCCGCATCGACCGCGCGCGCAATGCGCAGCGAGGCGCGTCGAGCTGTTCGTACGCGGCTCGGTGTCCGCATCGATCCCGACCGCCTCACCCTCGGCCTGTCGATCGCCGACCAGCAGATCATCGAGATCGCGAAGGCGATCTCGCTCGACGCCCGCGTGCTCGTCATGGACGAGCCGACCGCCGCGCTCGGCGGGGTCGAGGTCGACCGCCTGTTCGCGGTGGCGCGCAGCGCTGCGCGACGAGGGCGCGGGCCCTGCTCTTCATCTCGCACCGGTTCGACGAGGTCTTCGCGCTCTGCGACACGCGTCACCGTGATGCGCGACGGCCGACTACATCGCCACGAGCCCGATCACCGTCACGACCGGTCGACAAGATCGTGCAAGCAGATGGTCGGCCGGGAGGTGAGCAACCTCTGCCCGAAGCAGGACGCGGAGATCGGCGACGACGTGCTCGTCGTCGAGGGCCTCACTCGGGCGGGCGTGTTCGACGACGTCTCGTTCACCGTGCGCGCGGGCGAGATCGTCGCGCCTCGCCGGGCTGGTCGGCGCCGGTCGCAGCGAGGTCGCCCGCGCGATCTTCGGCAGTCGACACCTACGACTCGGGCACGGTGAGCGTCCGCGGGCACCAAGGTGCCGACGCCGCAACCCCGCCGGCCGCGATCGACGCTCGGCCTCGCCTTCGTCCCCGAAGACCGCCGCAAGCAGGGCCTCGTGCATGGACTCTGTCGGTCGCACGCAACACGACGCTGGCGATCCGCGAGCAGCTCGCCTGGCCGGCTCGGCTTCCTCACCGCACGCCCGCGAGCACGCCGCCGCACGCGTATGGGCCACCCGCCTGCGAGGTGAAGGCCGGCCGCCCTCGATACCGAGGCCGGCACGCTCTAGCGGCGGCAACCAGCAGAAGGTCGTGCTCGCCAAGTGGCTCGCGACCGAGCCGAGCGTGCTCATCGTCGACGAGCCGACCCGCGGCATCGACGTCGGCACCAAGGCCGAGGTGCACCGCCTGCTGTCGCGAGCTCGCCGGGCAGCGGCATCGCCATCCTCATGATCTCCTCCGAGCTGCCCGAGGTGCTCGGCATGGCCGACCGCGTCGTCGTCGATGCGCGAAGGACGCATCACCGCCGAGATCACCCGCGTCGGAATGCCACTGCCGAGTCGGTCATGTTCGCCGCGACCCACAGCGCGGGCGAGGCTGCCTGATGTCGACGATCGAGACCGCCACGGGCGGATCGCGGGTGCTGCACGCACTCGGCTCGTTCGCACGGGCGCGTGAGACCAGCATCCTGATCGCGCTCGTCCTGGTGATCGTCGTCGCCACGGTCGCGCAACCCGACGCTTCCTCTTCAGCTCGGACGGCTTCCGCGACCTGCTCCTGACGCCGTCGATCCTGCTGCTCGTCGCCGTCGGCCAGGCGATCGTGATCATCACCCGCAACGTCGACCTCTCGGTCGGGTCGATGCTCGGCCTCACCGCGTATCTGCACCGGCACGGCTGTTCGTCGACGTCCCCGGCATCCCGATCTCGGCTGGTCTTCCCGGCGGGCATCGCGATCGGGCGGCGTGCTCGGGGCTGATCAACGGTGCGCTGGTCGCCGTCGCGCGGGTGCCTGCTCTGGTGATCACGCTCGGCACGCTCTATGTCTTCCGCGGCATCAACGTCGCGCTGGGCCGGCGGTGACCGCAGTCAACTCGGCCGACATGCCCGACGGAGTTCCTGGCAGCCTGTCGGCACGAGCACGTTCTTCGGCATCCCGCTCCTCGACGCTGCTCGCGCTCGTCGTGCTGGTCGTCGGGCGACTGGTTCATGCGGGCACAGCGCGCGCGGTCGCGATCTGTACGCGATCGGCTCCGATCCCGCAGGCGCGCTCGCGTGTTCGGCATTCACGGTCGGACGCAGCGCGTCTTCGCTCGCCTTCGTCGTCGAACGGCGCCGCTCGCCGGGCTCGGCGGGGTGCTCTACGCGGCGCGGCTTCAGCACGGTCGACGCGCACGGCCGGCACCGGCGCTCGAACTGCAGGTCGGTCGGCGCCGCGGTGGTCGGCGGCGTCGCGATCTTCGGCGGCTAGCGGCACGGTCTGGGGCGCCGCCATCGGCGCGTTGCTGCTCACGACCATCGACCAGCTCCCTCGCCGATCCGTGCGCGTCGACAAGTTCTGGCAGCAGGCGGTCGTCGGCGTGCTGATTCTCGCGGCCATCATCATCGACCGCGTCTGCGAAGCTGCGAACGGCACGCAAGTTGAGAGTCAGCGAGGCCCACGTGGTTGACACCACGTCCGTCATCGCCGCCGCAGGCACGGGTGCGCACGCGCGTGCCTCGCGGATCCTGCTGAGCCGCGACGGCATCCTGTACGCGTCCTGATCGTCTGTCCTCGTCGTCGCTGTCGTGTTCCGTGCCGACGATTCGGCTCCACCGATCACGGTCGGGTACCTGCTGCTCGACGCCATCGCGCCGTGCTGCTGCTCGCGCTGCCGATGACGCTGATCATCATCACCGGCGAGATCGACCTCTCGGTCGCCAGCATCGTCGGGATGACGGCGTCGATCATCGGCACGCTCAGCATGAACGGCAGCCGACTTCACCCGTCGCCGCAGTGATCGTGCCTGCTGGGCGGGGTGCTCGCCGGGGTCCTCAACGGGCATCCTGATCGCGTTCCTCGGCCTGCCCTCGCTCGCCGTCACCATCGGCACGCTCGCCCTCTACCGCGGACTCGCTCTCGTCTTCATCGGCGACAACGCGATCGGCGACTTCCCGCCCGACCTGGCCGCGTTCACCACGTCGAAGCTCGGCGGCACCGGCATCCCGACTTCGTCATCATCTTCGTGCTGCTGATCGATCGCCGTTCGTGCTCGTGCTGCATTTCACGCCCTTCGGCCGCGGCCTGTACGCGCATCGGGTACAGCAAGGAGGCGGCGCACCTTCGTAGGGGATCCGGGTCAACCGCGCCAAGTTCTGGCTGTACGTCGCTCAGCGGCGCTGGTCTGCGCGCATCGTCGGCATCTACTGGGTGCTCCGCTACTCCAGCGCCCGCAGTGACAGCGCGAGCGGCCTCGAGCTGACGGTCATCGCGGCGGTGCTGCTGGGCGGCGTCTCGATCTTCGGCGGCCGCGGCACGATGCACGGGTGCGCTCGGCGGCGTCCTGCTCATCGGCCTCGATCAACTAACGCCCTGCGCCTATCAGCGTGATCCCCGACGTCATCCTCATCGATCACCGGCACCCTGCTCATCGTCTCCGTCGTCGGCCCGAGCGTCTACGCCTCGGCACGGCAATGGCTGCACGTACGCAATTTTAACGCGTGCGCCGCACTCTTCCACCACAAGCGAACAGCGCGGGGACCGGAAGCGCCTAACCACATCGGCGCTCCCTTCACCACGAAGAAGGAATACACAATGGAGTTGATTCGCAACGGAGGCCGCGCGCGACGCGCCCTCACCATCGCCGCAGCCGCGGCTGCCCTCGCGCTCGTGGTCGGCGGATGCGCCGCCACCGGTGATTACGGCGGCGGCGACGAAGGCGGTTCGAGCGATGGCGCCTCGATCACGTTCATCCCGAAGAACCTGAACAACCCGTACCGGGGTCGCGCTCGGCACCATCAACTCGAACACGTTCCAGGACGACGCCTACAAGCTGGGCAGCCTGACGCACTCGGATGCGACGACCCGCAGAAGGCCATCGACCACCACTTCGCGTGCATCGACGTGATGAACGAGACCGGTTCGAGCGACCTGAAGATCTGGCTGGCCGACGGCACGAACTACCCCGGTCAGGATGATATGCGCGCCCGCCAGGACAGGCTGGCCGATTCGCTGGCCGACCATCTACGAACGATCGGCGAGAACCAGCGTCTGGTGCTGGAGTACAAGTTCTTCGAGCCGGCGTTCTATCACATGGACGTTCCAGACTGGGGCACCAGCTACGCGCAGGTGCCGCGCTGGGCGACCGCGCCCTGGTCTGCCTCGACACCGGCCACCACGCGCCCGGCACGAACATCGAGTTCATCGTGATGCAGCTGCTGCGCGTCGGAAAGCTCGGCTCATTCGACTTCAACTCGCGGTTCTACGCCGACGACGACCTGCACCGAGACCGACCCGGTCACGGGCGAGCCCGGTCGAGCTGCTCTGGGTGAAGGGCTCGGGCGGCGACCTCGGCACCCTGACCGAGCGCGGGCTCGCCGTGCTGCGCCTCGACCGCGTGCGCGCGCTCGTCGAACGTCTACCCCGGCGTCGAGCGCGAGACGAGATGGTCGCCGCGTTCGACTACTGCCTGCACGGTTCCGGCGGCGCAGCGCCGTCGATCGACACCGCCATGCACGCTCTCGTCGACGCGAAGCACGTCGACCACCTGCACCCCGACGCCGGCATCGCGTTCGCGACGGCCAAGGACGGCGCGAAGCTGACCGCGAAGGCCTTCGGCGGTCAGCGTGCGTCTGGGTGCCGTGGCGTCGCCCCGGTTTCCAGCTCGGCCTCGACATCGCGGCGATCAAAGAGAAGAACCCGGATGCGATCGGATGCATCCTGGGCGGCCACGGCATCACCGCGTGGGGCGCCACCAGCGCGGAGGCCGAGAAGAACTCTCGCTGGATCATCGATACCGCGCAGGCGTACATCGACGAAGCACGGCTCGAAGAACCCGTTCGGCCGCGCGGTCGCGAAGAACGCCGCGCTGAAGCCGGCCGAGCGCCGGGCGAAGGCGGCGGCGCTCGCCCCGACGATCCGCGGGCATCGCGTCGCACGACCGCCCGATGGTCGGGCACTTCACCGACGACCCGCGCGTGCTCGAGTTCCTCGCCTCGGCGAACGGCCCGCGGCTCGCGGCGCTCGGCACGAGCTGCCCCGACCACTTCCTGCGCACCAAGGTCAAGCCGATGCTGCTCGACCTGCCGGCGGGCGCGTCGGTCGACGACTCGATCGCGCGGCTGAAGGTGCTGCACGAGAAGTACCGCGCCGACTACACGACGTACTACGAGAAGCACGCGGTGGCTCGACAGCCCCGTCGCCATGCGCGGCGCCGACCCGCTGATCGTGCTCGTGCCGGGCGTCGGCATGTTCTCGTACGGCGCGAACAAGCAGACCGCACGCGTCGCCGGCGAGTTCTACCTCAACGCCATCAACGTGATGCGCGGGGCCGAAGCGATCTCGACCTACACCCCGATCTGCGGACGCCGAGAAGTTCCGCATCGAGTACTGGGCGCTCGAAGAGGCCAAGCTGCAGCGGATGCCGAAGCCGAAGTCGCACGCGACGCGCGTCGCGCTCGTGACCGGCGCCGCCTCCGGAATCGGCAAGGCGATCGCCACCCGTCTCGCCGCCGACGGCGCGTGCGTCGTCATCGCCGACCTCGACCTGAAGAACGCGCAGGCCGCGGCCGCCGAGATCGGCGGCGCCGGATGTCGCGATCGGCCTCGACGTGAACGTCACCGACGCGCGCCGCGATCGACCGCCTGGTGCAGGATGCGGTGCTCGCCTTCGGCGGCATCGACATCGTCGTGAACAACGCGGGCGTCTCGCTCTCGAAGCCGCTGCTCGAGACGACCGAGAAGGACTGGGACTTCCAGCACGACATCATGGCGAAGGGGTCGTTCCTGGTGTCGAAGGCGACCGCGCCGGTGCTCATCGAGCAGGGCATGGGCGGCGACGTGATCTACATCGCGTCGAAGAACTCGATCTTCGCCGGACCGAACAACATCGCGTACTCGGCGACGAAGGCCGACCAGGCGCACCAGGTGCGGCTGCTCGCGGTCGAGCTCGGCGAGCACGGCATCAAGGTCAACGGCATCAACCCGGACGGCGTGGTGCGCGGGTCGGGCATCTTCGCCGCCGGGCTGGGGCGCCAACCGCGCCAAGACGTACGGCATCGCCGAAGACGACCTCGGCAAGTTCTACGCGCAGCGCACCATCCTCAAGCGCGAGGTGCTGCCCGAGAACGTCGCGAACGCGGTGTCGGTGCTCACCGGGACCGGACCTGTCGCACACGACCGGTCTGCACATCCCGGTCGATGCGGGCGTCGCCGCAGCATTCCTGCGATGAAGGCCGGTTCTGGCGGGACGGTCGCGGCGGTCGACCTCGGCGCGACGAGCGGGCGGGTCATGCTCGGGCACGTCGGGCGCACGACGAGCTGCGGCTGCGGCGAGGTGGCGCGGTTCCCGAACGCGGCCAGTGGATGCACGACCGACGGGCTGCACTGGAGACATGCACGACGCTCTACGGCGGCGTGCTCGACGGGCTCGCCACCGCGGTGCGCGACGAGCCCGAGCTGGCGAGCATCGGCGTCGACTCCTGGGCCGTGCGACTACGCGCTGCTGCGCGACGGCCGGATGCGTCAGGGCGAGCCGTATCCACTACCGCGACGAGCGCAACGGCGGCGGCCGTCGAGCGTCGTGCACGGCGCAGGTCGGCGCCGACGAGCTCTACGCGCCGCAACGGGCTGCAGCACCTGCCGTTCAACACGCTCTTCCAGCTGGCGGCCGAGTCGCACCGCCGGACGCTGAGCTCGCCGACTCCTGCTGCTCATCCCCGACCTGCTCGCCTTCTGGCTGACCGGCCGCGCAGGTCGCCGAGCGCACGAACGCGTCGACCACCGGTCTGCTCGGCCTGGCCGACCGGCGAGTGGGACGACGCGCTGATCGAGCGGCTGCGAGCTGCCGCCCGAGCTGTTCCCCGACGCTGGTCGACGCCGGCACCGTGATCGGCGAGGTCGACGCCGCGACGGCGGCGCGCGAGCATCGGAGCTCGACCGTCCGCTCCAGGTGACGACCGTCGGATCGCACGACACGGCATCCGCCGTCGTCGCCGATGCCCGGCATCCGGACCCGACTTCGCGTACATCTCGCTGCGGCACCTGGGTCGCTGGTCGGCGTCGAACTCGAGCGCCCGGTGCTCACCGAGGCGACGCAGGCTGGCGCAACTTCACGAACGAGGGCGGCGTCGACGGCCGCGTGCGCTACCTGCACAACGTGATGGGACTGTGGCTGCTCAGCGAGTGCGTGCGCGAGTGGGAGCGGACGGCAGCGCTGCCCGTGCCGAGCTCGTGGCGCAGGCGGCGGCGCTCGATCCGGCCCGGCGCGGTGCCGGTGCTTCGACGTGGACGACGAGGGTTCGCTGCGCTCCGGGCGACATGCCGCGACGGATCTCCGCGTGGTTGCGCGCGCACGGCCTGCGCGTGCCCGCCTCGCGGCCGGAGCTGGTGCGCAGCATCCTGCACAGCCTGGCCGAGGCGTACGCGCAGTCGATGCGGCCGCGTCGGAGCTCAGCGGCGCGACGGTCTCGGTCGTGCACGTGGTCGGCGGCGGCAGTCAGAACGCGCTGCTCTGCCAGCTCACCGCGGACGCGACCGGGTCTGCCGGTGCTGGCGGGACCGGTCGAGGCGACGGCGATCGGCAACGTGCTGGTGCAGGCGCGCGCGCTCGGATGGGTGTCCGGCGACCTCGAGGCGCTGCGGGCGCTCGTCGTGGCGTCGTTCCCGGTCGTGCGGTATCAGCCGCGGCGGTAGCCTGGTCTGATGGCCACCACCCCGGCGACGATCGACGAGTACATCGCGCAGTACCCCGTCGAGGTCCGATCGATCCTGGAGCGCATCCGCGCCCTGATCAACCGCGCCGAGCCGAACGCCGTCGAGCAGATCAAGTACGGGATGCCGGCGATGATGATCGAGGGCCGGCACACCATCTACTTCGCCGCCTGGAAGAAGCACGTCGGGGTGTACCCGGTGCACAAGGCTCCGTCCGCGCTCGAGCGCGACATCGAGGAGTACCGCAGCGACAAGGACACGGTGAAGTTCCCGTTCAAGAAGCCGGTCGACTGGGAGCTCGTGGAGCGGCTGATCGCGTTCCTCACGACATCGGAATCGCACGCCGGTGCCGAGCCCGAGGGCGATCCGCAGGCGTAGGGCGTCCCCGCCGCGCGCCGTCTGCGCCGATTCGCAATTCAGGAAACGGCGTTTTCGCGCCCGATTCGGTCGAATTCGCACGATCCACCTGAATTGCGAAGCGCTGAAATGTCGGTGGTGCGCGCGAAAATGGAAAAATACCGCGACACGCCGAAACACAACATGTAGTGGAATGACAACGGTGGGATTCCCGTTATATAGTGAAGGACCACACCGGAACATTCAATCTCCGGTTGAAGGTTTGCGGTTGAGGACTTCGAAGGAGCAGATCATGAACGACGTCGACAGCGTGGGCGGCTACTCGGTGCCGGTCGACCCGATGGACGACCTGCAGTGCGAGAGCTGCCAGTAGGCGCTACCCCAACGCCGAGAGGCCCTGGCAGACATCGAGTCGCCGGGGTTTCTCCCTTTTAACGGGGTGGCCTCGATACGCGGCGGTGCCGCTACTCGACCACCGTAAACTCGAACCGTGCCGGTGAATCCCGAACTGCAGGGTCGCAGCTATCCCGCGACCACCCCCTACCTGGTCGGCCGCGAGAAGGTCCGCGAGTTCGCGCGGGCCGTGCTCGCCACCAGCCCCCTCAATCTCGAACCGGACGCTGCACAGGCCGCCGGGTACGCCGATGTCGTCGCGCCGCCCACCTTCCCGGTGGTCGTGCAGGAGCACACGCTGGCCCAGCTGCTCGCCGATCCCGACGCCGGCATCGACTTCACCCGCGTCGTTCACGGCGACCAGCGCTTCACCTACACGCGCCCGATCGTCGCGGGCGACGAGCTCACGGCGACCCTCACCGTCACCAGCGTCAAGACGCTCGGCGGCCACAGCATGGTGACCGCGGAGTCGGCCATCGCCGACGCATCCGGGGCGCACGTCGTGACCGCGATCTCCACCCTCGTCGTGCGGGGTGACGAATGACCCGCGCGGAGGATCTCGAGGTCGGCCAGATCGTCGCCGAGCGCACGGTCACGCTGACCCGCGACACCCTGGTGCGCTACGCGGGGGCGTCGGGTGACTTCAACCCGATCCACTACCGCGACGACACGGCGCAGAGTGTCGGGCTCCCCGGAGTCCTGGCGCACGGGATGCTGACCATGGGCCTCGCGGTTCAGCCGGTCGTCGACTGGCTGGGCGGCGACAGCGGCAGGATCTCCGACTACCAGGTGCGCTTCACCCGGCCGGTGCTGGTGGATGCGGAATCCGGCGCAGAGGTGACGGTCGTCGCGAAGGTGGGCGTCCTCGACGACGACGGAGCCCGCATCGACCTGACGGTCACGTTCGACGACGAGACGGTCCTCGGCAAGGCGCAGGTGCGCGTCCTGCTCGACGCATGACCGACTTCTCCGAGCTGACGACCCTGCGCATCGGCGGGCCGGCCGGAAACCTCGTCGAGGCGACGACCCGCGACGAGCTCATCGCCACCGCTCGCGCGTTCTGGTCCGAACCCGAGGACTGGCTCGTGCTCGGCGGCGGCTCCAACCTGGTGGTCGCAGACGAAGGCTTCGCCGGCAACGTCCTCCGCATCGGGACGCGCGGCATCGAGCGCGCCACCGACGGGGTTCCGCGCATCAGGATCGAGGCCGGCGAGCCGTGGGATGCGGTGGCCGCCTTCGCCGTCGAACACGGTCTGGCCGGCATCGAAGCGCTCTCCGGCATCCCCGGGACAGCGGGGGCGGGACCCATCCAGAACATCGGTGCGTACGGGCAGCAGCTGAGCGACACCCTGCTCGCGATCGACTTCCTCGACTTCGAGTCGGCCGAGGTGGTGACCATCTCGGCCGACGGCCTCGACCTCGGGTACCGCACCAGCGCCCTCAAGCGCGGGCGCCTCGGCGTCGTGCTCTCGCTCGAGCTCGAGCTGCACGACGATGGCGGGATGAGCGAGCCGGTCGCCTACGCGCAGCTCGCGTCGGCCCTGGGCGTAGAGCTCGGCGCGCGGGTTCCGCTCGCCGATGCGCGCACAGCCGTGCTCGCCCTGCGCGCGAGCAAAGGGATGGTCTGGGACCCGGCCGATCCCGACTCGATCAGCGCGGGATCCTTCTTCACCAACCCGATCGTCAGCGAGACGTTCGCGCGCACCCTGCCCGCGGACGCGCCGCGCTACCCGACCGAACCCGAGGAGCCCGCGCGGGTGCTGCCGCTCGGGTCGGAGGTCACCGTGCCGGATGACGCCGCGCTCGACGAGTACTCGGTCAAGCTGAGCGCCGCCTGGCTGATCGAGCGCGCCGGGATCACCCGCGGATTCGCCCTGCCAGGTTCGGGCGCGGCGATCTCGTCCAAGCACACGCTGGCGATCGTCAACCGGGACGGAGCGACGGCCGCCGACGTCGTGCAGCTGGCCGGCTACGTGCAGACCCGGGTGGAGTCGGAGTTCGGCGTCCGGCTGCAGAACGAGCCGATGCTGATCGGCGTCGAGCTCTGAGTGCGGGGACGACGATGACCGGCAAGCTCGACGTCAAACGCGACGAGAAGGAGTTCTACTCGGCGCCGACGGACCGGTTCGTCGAGGTCGATGTTCCCGAGATGACGTTCCTCCAGATCGACGGCGCGGGCTCGCCCGAATCGGACGACTACGCGCGGGCCGTCGCGGCGCTGTACGCGCTGAGTTACCCGGTGAAGTTCGCGAGCAAGACGCGGCTCGGCAGGGACTACGTGGTGTGCCCGCTCGAGGGGCTCTGGTGGTCGGACCGCCTCGAGTCGTTCACCGAGCGCGCGAAAGCCGAGTGGCGCTGGACGATGATGATCCGGCAGCCCGGCTGGATCACCTCCGACCTGGTCGACTCGGTGCGGGAGAAGGCGATCGCGAAGGCGGCCGCCGCGGCGGACGTCCGGCTGGTTGCATTCACCGAGGGGCACAGCGTTCAGATCCTGCACCTCGGCAGCTTCGAGGACGAGACGCCGACCGTCGCGAGGCTGCACGACGAGTACCTGCCCGCGAACGGTCTGGCCGAGCGCGGTCACCATCACGAGATCTACTTCAGCGACCCGCGCACCTCGGCTCCCGAGAAGCTCAAGACCCTCATCCGGCAGCCGGTCGCCCGCCGCTAGCGCCACGCCCAACTAGCATCGGCGCATGAGCGCCATCGTCGTCCTCGGGAGTGCCAACCTCGATCTCGTGGTGCGGCAGCCGCGCCTTCCGCAAGCCGGGCGAGACGATGTTCGGCAGCGATTTCACGACCGTCCCGGGCGGCAAGGGGCTGAACCAGGCGGTGGCGGCGGCGCGCGCCGGCGGCGACGTCGGGTTCGTCGGGGCGGTCGGGCGCGACGCGTTCGGCGAGCAGCTGCGGCGTTGCCTCCGGGACGACGGCGTCGACACCGACGGGCTGGACGAGGTCGACGCACCGACCGGCACTGCTCACATCGCCGTCCTCGACGGGGGCGAGAACGCCATCGTCGTCGTGTCGGGCGCGAACGCGGCCATCACCGCCCTCGACGAGCACTCCCAGCGCCGGATCGAGGATGCCCGCTACCTGGTCGCCCAGCTCGAGCGCCCGATCGCGCTGATCGGCGAGGCGTTCGTCGTGGCGCGCGGGCTCGGCATCCAGACGGTGCTGACGCCGGCGCCCGCGCAACCCGTCGATCATGCACTGCTCCAGCTCGTCGACATCCTGGTGCCGAACGCCCAGGAGGCGTGCGAGCTCGCCGGGGTGACCGATGAGACGGAGGCTGCGATCGCGCTGAGCCGCACGGCCGGACTCGTGGTGATGACGCGTGGTGCCCACGGCGCGCTCGTGGCCCGGGAGGGAGCCGTCGTCGCCGAGGTGCCGGCGCGCGAGGTGGCCGCCGTCGACACGACGGGCGCGGGGGACACGTTCGCCGGGGTCCTGGTGGCACGGCTCGCAGACGGCGCCGACCTCGATGCCGCACTCCACGCGGCGACCGTCGCCGCATCCATCTCGGTCACCCGCCCGGGCGCGACCACCTCGATGCCCACCTGGGACGAGATCTCAGCCCTGCTCTAGTCCACCGGTCGGTGGACGCCTGCCCTCAGCCCTCGGTGAAAGCTCCGACGATCAACGACACTGCGATCGCGAACATCACCACGGCGATGAGGCCGTCCAGGATGCGCCAGGCCAGCGGCCGCGCGAAGACCGGCGCCAGCAGCCGGGCGCCGAATCCGAGGAGCGTGAACCACGCGATGCTCGCGAACCCGGCGCCGACGCCGAACCACCAGCGGTGGTCGCCGTGGGTGGTCGCGATCGAGCCGAGCAGAACCAGTGTGTCGAGGTAGACGTGCGGGTTGAGCCAGGTCAGGGCAAGAGCCGTGGTGATCACGACCGCGAGCGAGGTCTTCGCGGGGGTCCCGCCGGCCTCCAGACCCTTGGCAGGGCGCAGCGCCCGGCGCGCCGCGAGGGCCGCGTAGACGAGGAGGAAGGCAGCGCCGGCGAAGCGCACGACGGTGGTCAGCCAGGGCAGCAGGCCGAACACGAAGCCGGCGCCCGCGACGCCGAGGGTGATCAGGGCCAGATCGCTGAGCGCGCAGATGATGACGACGACGAGGACGTGCTCGCGCCGCAGGCCCTGCCGCAGCACGTAGGCGTTCTGCGCGCCGATCGCGACGATGAGCGAGAAGCCCAGGCCGAGGCCGGCGAGCACGGCGAGCAGGGGACCGGACACCCTGTCACGCTAGCGCCCTCACGGAGGCGCGCAGCTCCCTCAGCCAGCTGCGCGCCTCCGGCTTCGAGGTCAGCCGAGCAGACCGCCGAGCAGTCCGCCCTTCCGAGAGGGAGTGCCGGCGGTCGCTGCGGGCGACGGGTTCGACATGGGCGCCGTCGCCGGCGCTGCCGGCTTTGCGGGAGGCGCAGCGGGTGCCTCCTTGGTTCGGACGAGGGAGGCCGAGTCGATCCGGGACGCGCTCCCGGTCAACACGACATCGATCCGCAGAGCCGTGTGACCGGAGCGCACGATGGTGAGCGGCACCGACACCTTCATCCATCCGGAACCGGTGCTGAACGAGATCGTCGCGGTCTCGCCTGTGCCCCCGATGGCGCTCAGCTTCAGCGATCCGGTGGCAGGCGACGTCCCACCGGGACGCACCCAGATCGTGGCGGTGTACGCCTGACCCGGCTTCGTGGCGATGCTGACGGTCTGACTGATGGTCCGGCTGCCGGTCACGGCGAGCGCATACCTGCCGCCGCGGGCCTCGGTGTTCGGACCGACCAGCGCTGCGCCGGTGGCGGACCAGCCGGCGGTGCTGCCCTCGAACGACGGTGCGGAGAGGGTGATCAGCGCACCTGCCGGAGCGGCCGGCTCGGCGGCGGCGGGCGGCGGAGGAGGCGTGGTCGGCTTCTTCGGCACCGTGGTGCCGGGGTAGGTCGCGAAGACCTGCGACCAGTAGCGCTTGCCGTTTGCCTCGTAGAAGCCGATGCCGACGCTCGTGTAGTCCCTCAGCAGGTTCGCCTTGTGACTCGGCGACGCGACCCAGGCGGCCACGACCTGCGTGTAGGTGTAGCCCTTGGCGACGTTCTCGCCGGCGCGGGTCCAGCCCTTCGGGATCTGCTTCGAGTAGTTCGGGTTGTGGCTCATCGAGCCGTTCTTCCACTGCTGATATGCCCAGGCGGCGGCGACCTTGTCGAGTGCGGCGTTACGGGCCATGCCGTTGAGGCCGTTGTCGAATCGCACCTGGTTGGTGTCGGCGTAGACCGCCGCCGTCATCTGGGCAACGGTCGCAGATGCGGCCGCGGGGGACGCGGTCGCAGCCGAGACCGCTCGGTGAGCGGGTGCCACGGGTGAAGCGGATGCCGCCTGCGGTGCGACGAGCAGGCCGGCGAAGACGATCATCGAGGTGAATAGGGCGCGCGAGAGCGCACGACTACGGGGCGGTTGCATTACGGGAACTCCAAGGGGATCTGAGGGTGTTCGACCAAGGCGGGTTCCCAACTCCCCACCCCGCGAACCTATCCGCCCGCCCCCCGGCGCCTACAGTCCCCCTCCGGGTGCCAGACCACGCGGTTCATCGCCCGCCTGTCACCCGGTGATCAACCGAAGAGCTTCTGCAGTCTGGTCGACGCCCTCGGCGATGTCCGCGTCGCCCAACGCGTAGCTGAACCGGAGGTATCCGCTCGGGCCGAACGCCTCGCCGGGGACGGCCGCGACCTCCGCCTTCTCGAGGATCAGGTCTGCGAGCTGCAGTGACGTCGTGGGCGTTGAGCCTGCCCACTCGCGGCCGAGCAGCCCGGTCACGTCCGGATAAACGTAGAACGCGCCGGTCGGCAGCGGGCAGACGATCCCGTCGATCGCGTCGAGTCCGCTCTGGATCAGCCCGCGCCGCCGGTCGAACGCCTCGCGCATCGTGGCGACGGCATCCTGCGGTCCGGTCAGGGCGGCGATCGCCGCGCGCTGCGAGATGTTCGACACGTTCGAGCTGAGGTGCGACTGGAGGTTGCCGGCGGCGGCGATCGCGTCCTTCGGGCCGACCATCCATCCGACGCGCCAACCGGTCATGGCGTAGGTCTTCGCGACGCCGTTGACCAGGATGGTGCGGTCGGCCAACGCGGGCGTGGCCTCGACGATCGACGCGGCACGCCCGCCGTCATAGGTCAGGTTCTGGTAGATCTCGTCGCTGATCACCCAGAGGCCGTGCTGCTCGGCCCAGGCACCGATCGCGGCCGTCTGCTCGGGGGAGTACACCGCGCCGGTCGGGTTGGACGGCGACACGAACAGCAGCACCTTGGTGCGCGGCGTCCGCGCGGCCTCGAGCTGCTCGACCGTCACGAGGTAGCCCTGGTCGGATCCCGCGAATACCTCGACGGGGACGCCGCCGGCCAGCTTGACCACCTCGGGGTAGGTCGTCCAGTACGGCGCAGGGAGCAGCACCTCGTCGCCCGGATCGAGCAGCGTCGCGAACGACTGGTAGACGGCCTGCTTGCCGCCGTTGGTCACGATGACCTGCGACGGGTCCACCTCGAGCGCACTGTCGCGCAGGGTCTTCGCCGCGATCGCCTCGCGCAGCTCGGGCAGGCCCGCCGCGGGAGTGTACTTGTGGTTCTTCGGGTCGCGCGCGGCGGTGACGGCGGCCTCGACGATGTGCTCGGGGGTCGGGAAGTCCGGCTCTCCGGCGGCGAAGCTGACCACCGGACGGCCCTCAGCCTTCAGCTTCTTGGCCTTGGCATCCACCTTGAGGGTCGCCGACTCGCTGATGGACCCGATACGACTGCTGATTCTCGCCACGCGGCAAGCCTACGCACCCGCCGAGGGCAGAACGAAGCCGGGACCGTCTTGTCTGAGGGGCAGACGGTCCCGGCTTCGCGAGCTACCGGTCGCTAGTCGGCCGAAGCGGCCGCGTGGCGGTTCCGGTAGCCCTCTCGCACCAGATAGGCACCCGCTGCCAGCAGTGCGAGAACCGTGAGGATCAGGACGATGATGCTCGCCCCGGTCATCGCCAGCAGTCCACCGCCGAGCACACCGGTCGGTGTCGTGGTCTCCCCACCCACGCCGCAGTCGTCGATGCACGGGTCATCGACGCTGGTGACGTTCGGTCCGACCGACGCCTGTGCAAGATTGATCACTGCGCCGCTGCCACCCAGCACCGACACGCGCAGGGCGGTCTCGGTGAACGTGCCGTTCGAGAGCTCCTGGACGTTGGCCTTCGCCGACACCAGGTCGGTGAGCGCCAGGCCGACGGCGTTGTCCCCGTCGAGCAGGCCGTCGACGGCGGGCTCGACGAGTCCGCTGTTCAGGGCATCGACGAGGTCGCTCACGGCGCCGTCGCCGTCGAAGAGGGCGTCCGTGATGCTGTCGGCCATCACGTCTGTCGCGAGGCGCAGGTCCAGCTCGCTGTTCGCGAGTCCGAGCAGCGTGACCTTCCCGGTCGCATCGACCTCGCCGTCGTCGAGGAACTGGTCCACGGTGCCGCTGATGTCGATCGTCGCGCTGGTCTCGAGGGTCGGCAGCGGGGTGACCTTGTTGTCGCAGACCACCTTTTCGACGGTCTTGTCGATCAACTGAGTCACCTTCTTGGTGACCGTCTGCGTGATCCACGTGACGGTGTGTCCGCCGCCGCCACCGAGCAGGCCACTGAGCGAGCTACCCACAAGGTTGCCGATGATCGGCATGCCGTTCACGTGGGGAACACCGTTGACGACCTGTGCGATCACGCCGTCGACCACGGGCACGAGCACGTTGACGTGCTGGACGACCTGGGTCGGGACCTTGATGACCTGCTTCACCGTCTTGCAGACCTTTTGCACGAGCGGTGACTGCGCTACATCCAGATCGAGATCCGCGTGGACGCCCACCGTCGCATCGTGCAGCGCGGCCTCGACGCGATCGACGACCTGGTCGGCGATGGTGGCCACCTTGCCGGCCACCGTCCCCAGCACATCATTGATGATCGGCGAGCTCAGCAACTCCGTGTTGGCTGGGAGGTCGTTCAGGTTGCCACCGAAAGCGGTCGCCAGATCGATCGAGACGACCCCCGTCTCCAGGTTGAAGGTGACGCCGGACTCACCGTACTGAGCCGTGAGCAGGTCCTCGACGAGCTTCTTGAGATCGCCGACCTCGACCGTGGCCGTGACAACGGCGTCGCCGCCGAGCAGGTTCAGGGTCGGATCGATTCCCCGCAGGATGCGGTTGATTTCGGCGACGAGCGTCCCGTCTTCTCCGTCCAGCACGCCAACACCGTTCTCGATCGAGTCGAGGGCGGTGTTGACCTTGTCCGTGAGCTTCGAGATCGATGGGCTGGACAGCTCCAGGGTTGCGCCTTCGATCGTGTAGTCACCCGACGCGTTGTCACCATCAGCCTCGGCTTCAGCGCCGATCGCCGTGATGCTCAGGGCAAGATCGGTGAGCGTCGTCGCGAAGTTGTCGGCGACCGCCTCGTCGAGGCGGACGGTCGCATCTGCGCCGGTCATGTCGACGTCCTCGCCTACTCCGACTCCGCCGTCGTTGAGGACCGCTCCCGCGGCAGCATATGACGTGCCATCGGCTGCGGCGCTGGCGAACTGGCCGAGTACGCCCGCCTGGACGCCGTCGGTGCTGATCTGTACGCTTTCGCCGCTTCCCACAGTCACAGCGTCGAGCGCCTTGACCCTCAGCGGATCCTGGTCGGTCATGGTCGGGCTCTCGCCGTCGTTCCACGCTTCTGCGGGTTCGACAGAGGCGGCGGTGTCGAGGTCGACGCCGATGACGGTTCCCGAGAGGAACTGGGCCTGCGCCCAGGACACGTGATCCGGGTCGGCGGCATTGGCCGACGCGGCGCCGGCGAGCGCGAATGCCCCACCGAACGTTACTGCGGTGATGGCCGCGCCGATGCGGCGACCTAGAGATGCCCGAGCTGTCGTGCGCGGGTGCGCTGTTGAGAACACGACGGAACCTTCCTGATCCTGTGACGGACGAGGAAGCTGCGGTCGGCGATGACGATGGTGTAGCTGCCTGATCTCAGCTTCGTTGCCCGTATTCGGTTGTGGTCGGCGGAACTGGTTGGGCTCCGCTTACCGGAAGAGACGGTGGACAGGTCCGTCTATGACGTGGGGTTTGCTGGAATCCCGCCCCCACTTCGGGGGGCAACGCCGACCGCCCGGCGGGTGTCGTACACTTGAGGAGGTGGCTGAATCCGCCAAGCTTCGCCGTGCCCAATTTCGTGGGTCGACCTCTCGTGAGCGGGTGCGGAGCCGTGCGATCCGGTCCCGAAGGGCGGTGGCTCAATTGGTAGAGCAGCGGTCTCCAAAACCGCAGGTTGCAGGTTCGAGTCCTGTCCGCCCTGCGAATCCCCCGACAGCCGTCGAGGGATCGAAACAGCCGAAACGGTGGTGAGAGAGTGGCACGCAAGATCATCGACGAGCCCAGTGAGGACCTCGTCGCGAGTGCCAAGCGAGAGCGCGCCGAGCGGCGCAGTCCGTTCGCACGGATCGCCCTCTTCATCCGTCAGGTCTTCACCGAGCTGAAGAAGGTCGTCACCCCGACCCGGCGTGAGCTGTTCAGCTACACCGGCGTCGTGCTGGTGTTCGTCATCATCATGATGACGATCGTCTACGGACTCGACTGGGTTTTCGGTTTCGGTGTGGCCTGGGTGTTCGGTGACGGGTCCTTCGCGGGCTAGCCCCGCGTCCCCGTCCGAGCCCGACCGATAGAGACAGAGACGAAAGAAGCATGAGCGAACAAGAGCGCCGCGATGTCGACCTCGCGCCCGCAGCCGAGCAGTCCTCCGAGGAGGACGAGGCCCAGGAGGGCAACGTCCTCGAGCAGGAGGAGAACTCGGCGGACTCCGCCGAGCACAGCGCGATCCACGTCGTGGACGAAGACAGCGACGACGTCGAGGCCGGCCTGACCGAACTGCTCGACGCGCTCGACGCCGCGATCGACCCCGAGGCCGACGCCGTCGTCGACGACGCCCTCGACATCGACTCCCCCGAGGAGGCGGATGCGGCCGCCGAGGCGACCGGCGATGAAGAGATCGTCGAGGCCGAAGACGCTGACGCCGCCGCCGACGTCGACCCCTACGAGGGGTTCCGCGCCGAACTGCGCGGCAAGATCGGCAAGTGGTACGTCATCCACTCGTACGCGGGATTCGAGAAGCGCGTGAAGCAGAACATCGAATCGCGCCGCACGTCGATGGCCATGGAGGACTTCGTCTTCGAGGTCCAGGTCCCGATGGAAGACGTCGTCGAGATCAAGAACGGTCAGCGCAAGCTGGTCAACCGGGTCCGCATCCCCGGCTACGTACTGGTGCGCATGGACCTCAACGAAGACAGCTGGTCGGTCGTCCGCCACACCCCGGGCGTCACCGGATTCGTGGGCAACTCCCACAACCCGACCCCGCTCCGCTTCGAGGAGGCCTTCAACATGCTGAAGAGCCTGGTACAGATCGTCGAGGCGCCGACCAAGGCGGGCGCGACGACCAAGGGCGGCAAGGCCGCGTCGCGCGTCATCCCGGCCGAGATCGACTTCGAGGTCGGCGAGACCATCACGATCAAGGAAGGCTCGTTCGCGGGCCTGCCCGGCACGATCAGCGAGATCAAGCCCGAGAGCGGCAAGCTCACGGTCCTCGTCTCGCTGTTCGAGCGCGAGACCCCGGTCGAACTCAGCTTCGACCAGGTGACCAAGCTGTAGCTGTAGTAACCTCTCGTAGTTCCCCCCACCACTGCTGGCCCTGGGCCAGTTCGTGGAAGCGCGTCTTTGATGACGCTCGACAGAAAGGCAATGTAGTCATGGCACCCAAGAAGAAGGTGACGGGGCTGATCAAGCTCCAGATCCAGGCCGGTGCGGCCAACCCCGCCCCGCCGATCGGGCCCGCGCTCGGTCAGCACGGCGTGAACATCATGGAGTTCTGCAAGGCGTACAACGCCGCGACCGAGTCACAGCGCGGCAACGTCATCCCGGTGGAGATCACCGTCTACGAGGACCGTTCGTTCACGTTCATCCTCAAGACGCCGCCCGCCGCAGAGCTCATCAAGAAGGCCGCCGGTGTGCAGAAGGGGTCTCCGACCCCGCACACGGTCAAGGTCGCGAAGCTCACCAAGGCCCAGGTCCGCACGATCGCGGAGCAGAAGCAGGTCGACCTCAACGCCAATGACGTCGAGGCCGCCATGAAGATCATCGCCGGCACCGCCCGGTCGATGGGGATCACGGTGGAGGCGTAATCATGGCTCCCAAATCCAAGGCATATCGCGCCGCCGTCGATCTGATGGAGCCCGGCAAGTTCTACTCGACCGACGAGGCCGTCGCCATCGTCAAGCAGACCGGTTCGAAGAAGGTGGACTCGACCGTCGAGGTCGCCCTCAAGCTCGGGGTCGACCCGCGCAAGGCCGATCAGATGGTCCGCAGCACCGTCATCCTTCCGCACGGCACGGGCAAGACCGCCCGCGTCATCGTGTTCGCGACCGGCCCCGCGGCCGAGGCCGCGCTCGCTGCCGGAGCGGACGAGGTCGGCGGCGCCGAGCTCATCGAGAAGGTGGCCGGCGGCTACGTCGCATTCGATGCCGCCGTCGCCACCCCCGAGCTGATGGGCCAGGTCGGACGACTCGGCAAGGTGCTCGGTCCGCGCAACCTGATGCCGAACCCGAAGACCGGAACGGTGACGCCCGACCCGGCGAAGGCCGTGTCCGACATCAAGGGCGGCAAGATCGAGTTCCGCGTCGACAAGCACTCGAACCTGCACTTCGTGATCGGCAAGGCCGGCTTCACGAAGGAGCAGCTCAGCGAGAACCTGCAGGCCGCGCTCGACGAGATCCAGCGCACCAAGCCGAGCTCGTCGAAGGGGCGCTACATCCAGAAGGGTGCTCTCTCGACCACCTTCGGTCCGGGTGTGCCGCTCGACACGAGCGTCCTCTAAGCACGTCACGACGAGAAGGGGCCCGCTTCGGCGGCCCCTTCTTCGTTTGTATCCTGACGGGATGACCACGACGATCCGCCGGGCCGAGGCTCGGGATGCCGGGGCGCTCGCGACCGTCGCGGCGATCACCTTCCCCCTGGCCTGCCCTCCGAGCACGACAGAGGAGGCGAAGGCGGACTTCATCGCGAACTCGCTCAGCGAACGCAACTTCGCGGGCTACCTGGCCGAGCCCGACCACATCCTGCTGCTCGCCGAGGTCGATGGAGAATCGGCCGGGTACACGATGCTCGTCACGGGTGAACCCGGCGACCCGGATGTGGCGGCTGCGGTCGTCGCGCGACCGACGGTCGAGCTGAGCAAGGTCTACGTCATGCCGGAGCAGCACGGCACCGGCCTCGCGGCCGCCCTGATGGACGCCAGCATGGACGCCGCGCGTGAGGCGGGCGCGGTCAGCATGTGGCTCGGCGTCAACAACGAGAACGGGAGGGCGAACCGCTTCTACGAGAAGAGCGGCTTCGCGATCGTCGGGCTGAAGAAGTTCCGCCTGGGCGATGTCGACGAAGACGACTACGTGCGCGAGCGGGCTCTGTAGCGCGCCGAGCTAGCCCTCTGCGACCTTGAGCACGAGCTTGCCCCGGGTGTGGCCGTCCTCGATGACACGGTGGGCCTCGGCGACATCCTCGAGGTCGAAGACCCGGTCGACGAAGACGCGCACGTCTCCCGAGTCGAGGAGGCGGGAGATGACCGCCAGCGTCGAGCCGTCGGGACTGACGCGGTAGCCGGTCGCCCGCACACCGGCTGCCGCCGCATCCTCTGCCATCGTCGGCCAGCTGCCGGTCGGGCCGTTGACGATGAGCCCGCCGGGACGCAGCACGGTGAGCGAGCGGGTGGCGGTGTCGTCCTTGACGTTGCCGATGAGATCGATGATGGCGTCGACGCCGGAGACGCGCTCCTCGAATCGCTCGGCGGAGTAGTCGATCACCTCGGACGCACCCAGTTCGCGCAGCCAGCCGAGGTTGCGTTCCGAGCCGGTCGCGATCACGTGGGCGCCGAAGTAGGCGGCGAACTGCACCGCGAAGTGCCCGACGCCGCCCGCGCCCGCGTGGATCAGGACCCGCTGGCCTTCGTGCGCCTTCGCCGTCTCGACCACCATGCCCCATGCCGTCAACGCAGCGAGCGGGACCGCCGCGGCCTCGACGTGCGAGAGGTTGGCGGGCTTCCGGATGACGCTCATGGCGGAGACCGACACGTACTCGGCGTACGTTCCACCGGTGCGCGGGGTCGACGTCATCCCGTACACCTCGGTGCCGGGCTGCAGCGGGTGAACGTCGTAGGGGGCCTCGACGACGACGCCGCTGAAGTCGTTGCCGAGGATCGCGGGGAAGCCGGGGATTCCGGCGTAGCCGCCCTTTCCGGCCCGGGTCTTGGCGTCGATCGGATTCACGCCGGCGGCGACGACGCGGATGAGCAGCTCGGCGCTGACCCGGGCGGGCCGCTCCACCTCGGCGAGCACGAGCACCTCCGGCCCGCCCGCGCCGGGAATCGTCACCGCCCGCATCGTGGTCATGTCGCTCCACAGTAAACGCGTCGAGTGAGTCCGCGGTGTTACACGGATGTTCCGGATCGGCAAACCTTTTCCGGGCGAGCGCAGCCGATAGCATTCGAGCCATGCGTGCAGCCTTCGTCGTGTTCCGGCTTCTGGGGGCGGCGCTGATCGTCGCCGCGATCGTCGGGCAGCTTGTTACCAGCCTCGCCAACTGGGCGGCGGCCGGCATCACGGATCCGACGGTCCAGCTGATCAACTTCTTCAGTTTCTTCACGATCGATTCGAACGTGCTGACCGTGGTCGTCTTCCTCATCGGCGTCGTCTGCGTGGTCAGGGGGAGGACGGAGGACTGCGGCTGGTACGCGGTGACCCGCGCCAGCGTGACGGCGTACATGGCGACGACCGGCATCGTCTACAACACGCTCCTGCGCGGGATCGAGCTGCCCCAGGGAACGACTCTCCCGTGGTCGAACGAGGTGCTCCACGTGGTCGCGCCGATCCTGATGGTGATCGACTGGCTGTTCGCGCCGGGCCGCATCCGCCTGGAGTGGAAGACGATCTGGATCATCGTGATCTTCCCGCTGGTCTGGGGCGTGTACACGCTGATCCGCGGCCCACTGACGTTCGACGCCGTCACCGGCAATGACTATTGGTACCCCTACCCGTTCATGAACCCGAACATCGCGCCCGAAGGGTACGTGTCGGTCGCGTTCTACCTCGTGCTGATCGCGGGCGTGATCGGCGGCGTCGGCGCGCTCGTCATCAAGGCGTCGCGCCGGGGTGAGCGCTGGCCGCTGTCCGTGGACCTCGACAAGCTCGATCGCCGGTCCTGACCCCCATGACCCGATCGTCCCGTCCGCTCGCGCTCGCCGGCGTGCTCGCAGTGCTCGCCGCACTCGTCATCATCTGGGCCGCGCGGCTCACGGTTCCCCGCGATCTGTATGTCAGCGAGCTCGGCGCGCAGGGCGAGCCGACGGCGCGCTGGTTCCAGCTCGCGCTGGTGCTCATCGTCGTGGGGGGAGTGGCGATCGGCTGGGTCGGCCGTGACATCCGGTCGCGCCCGCGCATCCTGAATCTCTGGCGGCCGTCGCTCTCGCTCTTCGTCGCGTGCGGCTTCTTCCTGATCGCGTCGCAGGTGCCATGCACCTCCGGATGCCCGGTGCCCTACGGACCGTTGTTCACCTGGCCCGACTTCATCCACACCACCAGCGCTGTGATTGCGTTCGCAGCGGCATGCTGGACGATCCTGCAGTGCGCGTTCGCGGTCGGGCACCGGGCCCTGCGCCGCTTCTCGCTGGTCGCGAGCATCAGCGTGGCAGTGATCGCGGGCGCCGGCGGCCTCATGTCGCTCTTCGACTGGAACGCCGAGTTCGGCAGCAGGCTCGAGCTGGTGGCCACCACCATCGGCCTCGCCTGGATCCTGGTGTTCGGTCTAGTGCTCGCGTTTGAGCGCCCGCAGCAGGTCCTCGGCGAGGACGACGAGGCGGTGGATCTCGTTCTCGTCCCGGTCGACCCAGCGACACTCGGGGTCGGCGTGGACGGGGACGAAGTCCTCGTGACGCTCCCAGACGACGAGGGTGCGCTCCGCCCCTAGGACGTACTGCTGCCACCAGACCTGGCGCAGATAGTGCCTCGGGATGCCGCGCCACTTCGTCACGGTGGTCTTGATCTCGCAGAGCTCCAGGATGCCGTCCCGCTCGCGCAGGCCGTCAGGCGTCGCGAGGTGGTCGCGGTTGCCGTCGGCGTGGAAGAGCGCCGCGCTGTGCTGCATGCCGTAGACCGAGTTCGCCCAGCGTCCGATGTGCGGCTCGCGCATCAGCCCGTGCTGGGTATAGGAGTTGCCGCCGAAGCGCGAACCGAGAAGTTTTTCGAGGGCGACGGCCTTGACGGCCTTCTGGCTCGATAGCCGGGCGGCGTCGGTGGCGGTGACCCCCCGCGAACGCGCTCGCAGCCAGGCGAACTTGTCGGTGCCGTCGACGACGACCCTGTCGCGGAAGTGCACCGGCGGCTCCTCGAAGAGCGAGAGCGTCGGCTGCAGGATGGTCACAGGTCCATCATGAGCCCGACCGGTGGCATCTGCGGGGAGGCTCACGAATCGGTCCACAGCAGGCTCATAGGAAACAAGGGTGGAGTCGTACCGTGACCACGCTGCCCGCCGCCCAGCCCGCCCGCCTCGCGCATGCCGACGGCTCCCCCGTGCGTGCGCTCGTGGTCGACGACGAGGTGTCGCTCGGCGACCTGCTGCAGATGGCGCTCCGCTACGAGGGCTGGGACGTGAGGACCGCCGTGGAGGGACACCAGGCGCTCACCATCGCCCGTCAGTTCAAGCCCGATGTGATCGTGCTCGACGTCATGCTCCCCGACATCGACGGGATGTCGGTGTTGCACCGCCTGCGCTCCGACGGCGACGACACCCCGGTCCTCTTCCTCACGGCCAAGGACTCGGTCGACGATCGCATCGCCGGCCTCACCTCCGGCGGCGACGACTACGTCACGAAGCCGTTCAGCCTCGAGGAGGTCGTCGCGCGGCTGCGCGGGCTCATTCGCCGCAGCAGCAAGATCGTGAGCGATGCGACCGACCCCGAGCTCCGCGTCGGCGACCTGATCCTCAATGAGGAGAGTTACGAGGTGAGCCGCGGCGGAGTGCCGATCGAGCTGACCGCGACCGAGTTCGAGCTGCTGCGCTACCTGATGCGCAACCCGCGCCGCGTGCTCAGCAAGTCGCAGATCCTCGATCGCGTCTGGAGCTACGACTTCGGAGGGCGCTCGAGCATCGTCGAGATCTACATCTCTTATCTGCGAAAGAAACTGGACGCCAACGCCGCCCCGATGATCCACACCGTCCGCGGTGTCGGATATCTCATCAAGCCGGCCGCCTGACCTGCCAGGCTGAACGCATGAGGATCGCGGTCACGGGTGCACACGGCAAGCTCGGCCGATCGGTGGTCGAGGCGCTCGCCGCTGCCGGTCACGAGGTGACCGCGCTGGACCGGGTGCCGGCGCCGGCGGGCTCCACCGCATCCGGGATCGTTCTCGAGCTCACCGACGCCGGGCAGGTCTTCGATGCGCTGGCAGGCATCGACGAGCGGCACACCGGCCTCGACGCGGTCGTGCACCTCGGGGCGATCGCCGCGCCGGGTCGCCTGAGCGATGTGGCGACCTTCCACAACAACATGCTTGAGCACCTTCAACGTGCTGAACGCAGCCCGCAAGCTCGGGATCCGCCGCATCGTGACCGCATCGAGCGAGACCGTGCTCGGGCTGCCGTTCGACACCCCGCCGCCGTACATCCCGGTGGACGAGGAGTACCCGGCGCGTCCGGAGAGCACCTACTCCCTGGTCAAGCACCTCGAGGAGCAGCTGGCAATCCAGCTGGTGCGCTGGGATCCCGAGGTGAGCATCAGCGCTCTGCGGTTCTCGAACGTGATGGACCCGGACGACTACGCCGCGTTCCCGTCGTTCGACGCCGACCCGCTGCTGCGCAAATGGAACCTGTGGGGCTACATCGACGGCCGGGACGGAGCGCAGGCGGTCCTCCGCGCCCTCGAGACGAACCTGCCGGGATTCGAGGCCTACATCATCGCCGCGGCGGACACCGTGATGTCGCGGCCGAACGCCGAGCTGGTCGCCGAGGTGTTCCCCGGTGTGCCGTTGACCCGCGAGCTCGGCGAGCACGACACCCTTCTCTCGATCGACAAGGCGCGGAGGCTGTTGGGCTTCGAGCCGCAGCACAGCTGGCGGGACGCGTGACATGACGGCCCGCTGGTCGCTGCAGCGGCGGCTCGTCGTCGCGCTCGTCGCGCTGCTGGCGCTGGTGAGCGTGATCGTCGGCGCGGTCAGCGTGCTCGCTCTGCGCGAGAGCCTGCTGCAGCGCCTCGACCAGCAGGTGGCGGCCGAGCTGCGATTCGTCCAGCGGTCCGATGGTCCGGGGGGCCAGCCCGACCCACCGGCCAATCAGACCGGCGACGACCAGGGCGCGCGGAACTCCGTGCGGCTCGTGGTGGTCGCGAACGCCGTCGTCATCGCCGAGTACGCCGACGAGAACCGCGATCCCACGCTCCTCACCGCAGCGCAGCAGCGCGCGCTTCTGGATGCGGTGACCGGTCCCACGCAGACGCTCACCCTGCCCGGGCTCGGCGACTTCCGGGTCCGTGCGGAGCAGGCGCGAGGACGGTTCTACATCGTGGGTCTCTCGCTCGACGAAGTCGCATCGACGACGACGAACCTCGTGCTGATCTTCGCGCTCGTGACTCTCGGCGCACTGGTGGTCGCGGCCGTCCTGGGCACGCGCGTCGTGCGGGTCGCGTTGCGACCGCTCGGGCGGGTGGCGGCGACGGCGACGCGGGTCTCGGAGTTGCAGCTCGCGAAGGGCGAGGTGACGCTCGCCGATCGGGTCGGAGAGGAGGACACCGATCCGCGCACCGAGGTCGGCCAGGTCGGATCGGCCCTGAACCGGATGCTGGGGCACATCGAGGGAGCGCTCGTCGCGCGCCAGCAGAGCGAGGACAAGGTGCGGCAGTTCGTCGCCGACGCCAGCCACGAGCTGCGGACCCCGCTGGCATCGATCCGCGGGTACTCGGAACTCACCCGGCGTGGCGACTACGAGCTGCCCGACGACGTGGTGCGCGCGCTCGACCGCATCGAGTCGGAGTCGGTGCGGATGACGTCGCCTCGTCGAGGACCTGCTGCTGCTCGCCCGGCTCGACGCCGGGCGCGAGCTCGTGCTCGGCGAGGTCGACCTCGTGCCGCTCGTCGCCGACGCTGTCGGCGACGCGCACGCCGCCTCCCCCGATCACGAGTGGAGCCTCGATGCGCCCGAGACTCCCGTCGTCGTGACCGGCGACCGCGGGCGCCTGCACCAGGTCGTGGCCAACCTGCTCGCCAACGCGCGCGTGCACACCCCGACTGGCACCGACGATCCGGACCTGCGCTGTCGATCGAGGGATCGTCACGCGGTGCTGACGGTGCAGGATGACGGCCCCGGCATCCCTGCGGACCTCCAGCCGGTGCTGTTCGAGCGCTTCGCCCGCGGAGACGGGTCGCGCTCGCGCGAAGACCGGCAGCACGGGCCTCGGCCTCGCGATCGTCGCGGCGGTCGTCGACGCTCATCACGGCACGGTCGAGGTGGAGAGCTCGCCCGGCAGCACGCGGTTCACGGTGCGGCTGCCGCTGCGGCGGCTGACGCCGGTTTGCACGCGCCCGCCCGCGTCACGTATCCTTGCCGAGGCCTTAGACCGCCGGTCTCTGCGTGCGAACGCAGACGAAGAATCCAGCGCAGGTGTGTGAAGCGACTTCCGTTCTCTGAACGGCCCGAAGCTCCGTGCATTCTGCGCGGGGCTTTTTTCGTGGGCCACGATGAATGACAGAAGAGAACCCATGGCGAACAAGGAAGCCACTGTCGCCGAGCTGACGGACGTCGTTCCGCAGCTCGAACGCTGTTGTGCTCACCGAGTACCGCGGTCTCACGGTCGCGCAGCTGAAGACGCTGCGGCAGTCGATCAGCGAGCACGCGAGCTACGCCGTGGTGAAGAACACGCTCACCAAGATCGCGGCGAACGAGGCTGGCATCAGCTCGTTCGACGACCAGCTGGTCGGCCCCTCGGCGATCGCGTTCGTGCACGGCGACACTGTCGCCGTCGCGAAGGCTCTGCGTGACTTCTCCAAGGCGAACCCTCTGCTCGTGGTCAAGAGCGGGTACTTCGACGGTGCCCCGCTGACCGCGTCGGAGGTAGGCAAGCTCGCCGACCTCGAATCCCGGGAGGTGCTGCTGGCCAAGCTGGCCGGCGCCTTCAAGGCCTCGCTGTTCGGAGCCGCCTACATGTTCAACGCACCGCTCGCGCAGGCCGTTCGCACGGTCGACGCGCTGCGTGCGAAGAAGGAATCCGACCGCGCCTAAGCGCTGCGGTCAGACGACACAGAGTAAGGAGAAGACACATGGCAAAGCTCACCACCGACCAGCTGCTCGAGGCGTTCAAGGAGCTCTCGCTCATCGAGCTCAGCGAGTTCGTGAAGAAGTTCGAGGAGACCTTCGAGGTCACCGCTGCCGCCCCGGTTGCCGCTGCCGTCGCCGCTCCCGCGGCCGGTGGCGCCGGCGCCGCCGCTGAGGAGGTCGAGGAGAAGGACACCTTCGACGTCATCATCGAGAGCGCGGGCGACAAGAAGATCCAGGTCATCAAGGAGGTGCGCACCCTCACGAACCTCGGTCTCGGTGAGGCGAAGGCCCTCGTCGACGGCGCCCCCACCACCGTGCTCGAGGGCGCGAACAAGGAGACCGCCGAGAAGGCCAAGGCCGTCGCTCGAAGAGGCCGGCGCAACGATCGTCCTGAAGTAACCACCTCAGCTCGACGCGCGGGCGTCGCTCCGGAAACGGGGCGGCGCCCGTCTCCGCGTGCCGGAGCTCCGGGCGCACAAGGAAAGGGTGGGCGAGGCCCCGGTAACCAGCCGAGAACCCCGCCCGTGTCGTACCGGGCCGACCGGGATCAGGGACGGCGGCCCGCATGCAACGACTACGATCAAAGCACCGGGTCTCCGGCCGCGGTGCATGCATCGACCGGGTGAATCGCGGGTGATCTATCGCCGTCGGATCGAGGTGCAGGCCGAGACTGCGGGCTTTCCGGATCGCCTCGTCGCGTGTCGTGACGCCGAGCTTGCGATACAGCCGACGCAGGTGCGTCTTCACCGTGTTCGGCGAGATGAACAGCTCGGCGGCGATCTGCGCGACCGTCAGGCGGCGCTCGACGTAGACGAGCACGAGCCGCTCGCGTTCGCTGAGGGGCTCCATCCCGTGCACCATGCCCTCGGTCGCTCTCGATGACGAGGCCCAGGATGCGGCGGATCTCGTCGCTCTGCGGCCGCTCGAGCGCGCGCTGCGACAGCCGGAGGAGCAGTGGCGGCGGGATGTGCCGAAACGGCGAGCGAACGCCGGAGCGGGCCATCGCGTGCAGCGCACGATCGACGCTCACGTCGGACAGCGTGAGGTTGCCCCGCTCCAGCTCGATCGCCGCGCGCAGCAGCTGCACGTCGATGAGGGTGCGCGGCGAGTGGTTCTCCCCGATCAGCTCGCAGTCGGCGAGCGCCAGGTCGGCACCGCGGAGGTCGCCGTGCTGCAGCGCGAGCCGGGCCATGAACCGCTCCGGACACAGGGCGTGATGTTCGTGCGGGTTCGAGGTCCGACAGGATCGCGAACGCCTCATCGCCCCGGTCGAGCGAGCTCAGGACGTCGGCGCGCAGCAGATCGCAGATGTCGAGTCCGATGCCGGCCGGCCGCCACTTCGCGTACGCCGTGCGCGCGATGCGAGCAGGTCGAGGGCCTCGATCGCGTCCTTCGACGAGCGACTTCGAGTAGGCGTCGACCACGGAGGCGAACGGCTCCCATTCGGTGTGGACCGCCGCCTCGACCATGCTGTCCACGAGTTCGGGGACACGGCTCGAGTCGTGGCGGTCGGTGGCGACGAGGATCTCCGCCGCGAACACGGGCGCAGCGAATCCGCTCCGCATGACGTGATCAGGGGCGCCTGCAGCGTGGACCTCTGCGATCCGCAGGTCGGTCGCCGCGAGATCGCCCAGCGAGTAGCTCGCGAGCGCGAGGGTCGAGAGGCACTCGATGTGCTCGGATCGCGTCAGGTGCTCGGCCGACAGCCCGTGCGCGTACTCGAGGTGATGCCGGGACTCGTCGAGGTGCCCGAGGTGCAGCTCGCACGATGCCGAGTTCCAGGGCGTGGCGGGCCGAGAGCCGCACGAAGCTCGGTCCGCTGGGCTCGTCCTCCAGCATCCGGTGCGCCTCGTCGAGCTTGGCTCGCGCCTCGTCCAGCCTGCCCTGGGTCCGCAGTGCGCCCGCGTGGGCGGTGAGCACGGCGATCGTACGCGACGCGTGCGATCGGATCGGGCGACGCGGCGATCGCCTTCTCGGCGGCGCGGAAGTACGCCAGCGCTGCCGCTCCGCGCGGGCGACCCGGCCGAGCGGAAGCTCGAGCCGAGGGCCGACGTGATGACGATGTCGTCGTGCCACAGGTCCTCGGGCAGCGAGTTCACCAGCTCGCGGAAGCGCTCGCCCTCCTCGACCGCGATCGCATGGGCGACCGGATGGATGGCATGCAGGCCCGCCGTCGGATCGTCTGCGCTCGAGGGCGGCATCGATCGAGGAGCGAAGTGTTTCGAGATCGGGGTAGGCGGGCACTGGGATGGATCTCCTACCGGGGCTCGGGGTAGCGAACGTCCGGACGGCGTTGGACGAACGGGTCGTGACCCGGGCAGGGTTCCTGACTCCCAGTGCCATGAGCCGTGACCGACCCGTTCAGGGTAGCGGCGCGTACCCCGGGGTGTCCACCATACGGGCGGCCGCCCTGTCTACCCAGATCGGGGGGTCAGTTCCCGCGCGGCGGACATGTCAGCTGCGAGCGCGCTCAGCCACGAGGGCGTTGCGGCGCCGTCGTGCTCGAGCGCACCTCCAGGCCGATCGGGATGTCGATCGCGTCGGGACTCGAACGGCTCGTCGGTGTCGGCCATGGCCCGCACGAGGAGGTCGACGGCGTGCTCGCCCTGTTCGCCGGGCCGCTGGCGCACAGTCGTCAGGCCGAACATCGCGGAGTAGGGGTGGTCGTCGATCCCGACGATCGAGAGGTCCGACGGGCACGACGATGCCGAGCTGTCGCGCGGCGGTGATCGCGCCGATCGCGATCTCGTCGCACCCCGCGACGATGGCGGTCGGACGGGAAGCCGGATCGGCGAGGAGCGCGAGCGCCGCCTCGTAGCCGCCCGGCACGCTGAACGTCGTGGCGCGGAAGTCGTCGGGGTGCGCGAGTCCGGCCTCGTCCATCGCCGATCGGAACCCGGTCAGCCGCCGGGCGTGCACGTGGAAGTCCATCTGCTCGTCCAGGTCGCCGCCGATGTGGACGATGCGGGTGTGCCCGAGGCTGATCAGGTGACGCGTGGCGAGGCGGCGTCGCCTTCTCGTCGTCGATGCTCAGGGTGGTGATGCCCGGGATGGCGCCGCCGATGCCGACCGCGGGCCGGCGCAGGGTGTGGATCAGTTCCACCTCGCTCGGGGTGAGGGCCACGCCGACGCAGACGATCGCGTCGACGCGCTTGCGCACGAGGAAGTAATGGAACAGCCTGCTGCGCTGTTCCGGTTCCGCGTTGCAGGCGAAACAGCGTGAGGTCGTACCCGGCGCGGATGAGTGCGGCCTCGATCCCCTCGAGCACCTCGGCGAAGAACCACCGGTTGATGAACGGGGTGATCACGCCGACGTTCTTGGTGCGTCCCGTCACGAGGCTCGCCGCGGTCGAGGAGACGACGTAGCCGAGGTCGGATGCTGCCGCGGCGACGCGCTCGCGGGCTGCGGGCGAGACGTGGGCGGCGCCGCTCAGGGCGCGCGACGCGGTGGCCTTCGACACTCCGGCGCGCTTGGCGACATCGGAAAGCGAGCTCATGCGTCTCCTCCAGCCCGTTCTGGAACCGGTTGCAGCATATCGGACGAAAAGAGCCGAAATCGAGACCGGAACACTTGCACCCCGCGCCGGGGGGTGGCTTACGTTGGTGCTGGAACCGGTTGCGAGATCGCTTCCATCCCTTGCATCACTTTTCACCACCACCTCCGTCTCACGGCGGAGACAACCTCAATGAGGAGGAAACACATGCGTTCACGCGTGAACCGTCGTTTGCTCGCCACTGTGGTCGCCATCGGAGCCTCGAGCATCGTGCTCGCAGGCTGTTCGGGCGGCCCCGGGGTACGACAGAAGGTCCCGGCGACGTCGGAGAGGCCGATGGAATCGTCACTCTGATCGGCACCATCGCCGACACCGAGGCCGAACTGCTCGAGCAGTCCTGGGCGGACTGGGAGACAGAGAACGACATCGACATCCAGTACGAGTCGACCAAGGAGTTCGAGGCGCAGATCGGTTCGCTGGCACAGGGCGGCAACCCGCCCGACCTGGCGATCTTCCCGCAGCCCGGCCTGCTGGCCGACCTCGCCTCTCGTGACTACATGCAGCCCGCCGCGGAAGGCGTCGCTGCAGCCGTCGCCGAGAACTGGTCGGAAGACTGGGCAGCATACGGAACCGTCGACGGAACCCTTTATGGCGCACCGCTGATGGCGAGCGTCAAGGGCTTCATCTGGTACTCACCGGCGGAGTTCGCGTCGAACGGCTGGGCGGTCCCGGAGACCTGGGATGACCTGCTGACTCTGACGCAGACCATCGCCGACTCCGGCAAGGTGCCGTGGTGCGCGGGCTTCGGCTCGGATGCCGCGACCGGCTGGCCCGGAACCGACTGGGTGGAGGACCTCGTCCTTCGCCAGGCCGGCCCTGAGGTCTACGACCAGTGGGTCGCGCACGAGATCCCGTTCAACGACCCGGCCATCAAGTCGGCGTTCGACGCCGTCGGTGAGATTCTGCTGAACCCGGAGTACGTCAACGCCGGTTTCGGCGACGTCGTCACGATCAACAGCACCCCGTTCGGCGACCCGGCAACGGCGCTCGTCGACGGCAGCTGCGTCTTGCACCACCAGGCCTCGTTCTACGAGGGCTTCATCACGGATGCCGGTGGCACCGTCGGTGAGGATGCTGGTATCTGGGCGTTCATCACCCCGGCCGAGCAGGCCGGAGCGGGCGCCGTCACCGGTGGTGGCGAGATCGTCGGAGCCTTCTCCAACGACGCCGACACCATCGCGGTGCAGGAGTACCTCGCAAGTGCGGACTGGGCGAACAGCCGGGTCAGCCTGGGCGGTGTGATCAGCGCGAACAAGGGCCTCGACCCGTCGAACGCGTCGAGCGCCATCCTGTCGCAGGCGATCGAGACCCTGCAGGACCCGAACACCACCTTCCGTTTCGACGCCTCGGACCTGATGCCGGGTGTGGTCGGTGCGGGAACGTTCTGGACCGGGATGGTCGACTGGATCAACGGCACGAGCACGGATGATGTGCTGAGCGCCATCGAGGCCAGCTGGCCTAGTTCATAACTGATTGAGGCGGCGGGCTGCTCGGTCATGGACCGGGCGGCCCGCTGTCCTTTACCCTCGAACCACGTTCGTCAACGTCGACAACGAAAGGGCGATTCATGAAGGATCTCCTCAGCTGGATCGGCAGTCTCCCGCCGCTCCTGCAAGTCCCCATCGTCGTGGGACTGTTCCTCGCCGTCGCCGCTGGGCTGATCCTCCTGATCGAGGTCGCTCCCCGGCCAGGCCGAAATTTCACCATCCTGAGGTTCGCGGCATGCATCGTGATCCCGGGTCTTGCATTCTTCCTGCTGGGATCCGTCTGGTGGGCGGTCGCCGTCGCCGTCGTTCTCGGCGGGCTGTTCTTCCTCCTCGACTACCGCAGTCGTGAGGGCAAAGGGTATGTATTCGCCCTGTTCGGGTTCCTGGCTCCCGCCCTCGTCCTGCTCCTCGTCGGCCTGGTGTATCCGACCTTCGCCACGCTCTGGAACTCGCTCCTGAGCAACCGCGGGGCGTTCATCGGGTTCGAGAATTTCGTCTGGGTCTTCAGTCAGCCCCAGAACGTGGTCATCATCCGCAACACGATCTTCTGGGTTCTGGTCGTCCCGGTGTTCTCCACTGCGATCGGTCTGGCCTACGCCGTCTTCATCGACAGGTCCCGGGGCGAGAGGTTCTTCAAGGTCCTGGTGTTCATGCCGATGGCGATCTCGTTCGTCGGCGCGAGCATCATCTGGCGCTTCGTCTACGATTTCCGCCCGGCGGAACGCGATCAGATCGGTGTGCTCAACGGGCTGGTGACGTTGTTCGGCGGTGATCCGGTCAACTGGCTGCAACAGGTGCCGCTCAACAGTTTCCTGCTGATGGTCGTGCTCATCTGGGTGCAGACCGGATTCGCGATGGTCATCCTGTCGGCAGCGATCAAGGGTGTCCCGATCGAGCAGGTCGAGGCCGCGCAGCTGGACGGCACCAACGCGTGGCAGCGGTTCTGGAACGTGACGATCCCGTCGATCCGGCCCTCGCTCATCGTCGTGCTGACGACGATCTCGATCGCATCGCTGAAGGTGTTCGACATCGTTCGCACGATGGGAACCGCCTATCCCGATACCGGCGTCATCGCCAACGAGATGGTCACCTTGCTTCAGAAGTTCGAGGCAGGACGATCGTCGGCATTCGCGGTCATCCTGTTCGTGCTGGTGCTGCCGATCGTCGTCTTCAACGCCCGTCAGATCCAGAAGAGCAGGGAGATCCGATGACCACCTCGATCGTGGCCAACCCGGCCCTTCCCGAGTCCGCCGTGAAGAGTGCGACGCGTCGCACAAAGCAGCGGCTCACCAGCCGCGGGGCCACCATCGCCTCCCTCATCATCGCGGTGCTCTGGACCGTCCCGACCGTCGGGCTGTTCATCACGTCGATCCGGCCGGAGGTGGACACGCTGCGTACCGGCTGGTGGCAGATCTTCGTCAATCCGACCTTCACGCTCGAGAACTACGGGAACGTGCTGTTCGGGCGCGACAGCCTGCTCGGGCCGTTCATCAACTCGATCGCGATCTCGATCCCGGCGACGGTGTTCCCGCTGGTGATCGCCTCGCTCGCCGGGTACGCGTTCGCCTGGATGAAGTTCAAGCGGCCGCGACGTTCTGTTCGTGCTCGTGTTCGCGCTGCAGATCGTGCCGATCCAGATGGCGCTCGTGCCGCTGCTCTCGCTGTTCTCGCGAGGCGTCTCGCTCGGCGGCGACGCGCTGCTGTACGAGGGGCTGCAGCGGCGCGGGCCTGTTCTCGCAGGTGTGGATCGCGCACACGATCTTCGCGTTGCCGCTGGCGATCTTCCTGCTGCACAACTTCATCTCGGAGATCCCCGCCGACGTGATCGAGGCGGCTCGGGTCGACGGTGCGAGTCACGGGCAGATCTTCTTCCGCATCGTCGTGCCGCTGTCGCTGCCCGCGATCGCGTCGTTCGCGATCTTCCAGTTCCTCTGGGTCTGGAACGACCTGCTGGTGGCGCTGATCTTCGCGAGCGGTCCGGCGGCACCCATCACGAGAGCCCTGGCAGAGCTCACCGGGGAGTTCGGGCAGAACGCCGAGCTGCTGCCGGCGGGTGCGTTCATCTCGATCCTGATCCCGCTCGTCGTGTTCCTCGCACTCCAGCGCTACTTCGTGCGCGGCCTGCTGGCGGGGTCGACGAAGGGCTAGAAGTACGGGTGGTCGAGTGCCGCGCGACGCCGGCGCGGCACTCGATCACCGGTTCCGCCTAGGCTCCGAACATGAGCATGCGGGGTGGGGGCGGCCGCAGCGGCCGGGTGAGCAACGCGGATGCCGCGGCGCAGAAGGCCGCGAACGCCGCGGCTCCGAAGATCCCCGACCTGCTCCCGCGCATCGCGAGCCTCTTCCGCCCGTACCGGGTGCAGCTCGGCATCACGATCGCGCTCGTGCTCGTCGGCGCCGGCCTGAGCGTCGCGCCGCCGCTGCTCACGCAGCAGGCCTTCGACCGCGGGCTGTTCCCCGACGAGGGGCGCTCGCTGCCCGACGTCCCGGTGCTGCTCGAGTTGGTCGCGATCATGGTCGGGCTCTGGATCGCATCGTCGGCCCTCGGCGTCTGGCAGACCTACCTCACGGCCAAGGTGGGCAACAACGTCATGGGTGCCCTCCGCATCCGGCTGTTCTCGCATTTGCAGGCCATGGAGCTGGGATTCTTCACGCGCACCAAGACCGGCATCATCCAGTCGCGACTGCAGAACGACGTCGGCGGGGTGGCCGGCGTCCTCAGCAACACCGTCCAGAGCGTCATCGGCAACACCGTGACCGTGATCGCAGCGCTCGTCGCGATGCTGCTGCTCAGCTGGCAGATGACGATCGTCTCGGTCATCCTGCTTCCCGTGCTGGTGTTCTTCCAGCGCCGCGTCGGGCAGGTGCGCGCGCGCATCGCGACGAAGACGCAGGAGTCGCTGTCGGACATGACGGCGATCACGCAGGAGACACTGAGCGTCTCCGGCATCCTGCTCGCCAAGAGCTTCAACCAGCAGAAGACCGAGGTCGGCCGGTACACCGACGAGAACCACAACCAGATCGCGCTGCAGATCCGGCAGACGATGAGCGGGCAGTGGTTCTTCGCGATCGTCGGCATCTTCCTCTCGGTGATCCCCGCGATCATCTACCTGGTCGCGGCCTGGCTGATCTACCAGGACATCCCGGTCACCGCCGGCACCGTCGTCGCGTTCACCACCGTGCAGGCGCGGCTGATGTTCCCGCTCATGGGGCTGCTGCGGGTCGCGCTCGACCTGCAGACTTCGCAGGCGCTGTTCGCCCGCATCTTCGAGTACCTCGACCTGAGGCCGTCGATCCAGGATGTCGCGGGCGCCCGGCCCGTGAACGCCGCGCGCCTCGGCGAGGTGGCCTTCGACGACGTCGTGTTCCGGTACCCGGATGCGCCCGACGACTCGCCGGCGACGCTCAAGGGCGTCTCATTCGCGATCGAGCCCGGTCAGTACGCGGCGTTCGTGGGGCCGTCGGGCGCCGGCAAGACGACGGTGTCGTACCTCGTACCGCGGCTTCACGACGTCACCGGCGGACGGGTACTCTTCGCAGGCGACGACGTGCGCGAACTGGAGCAGGAGTCGCTGATCGGGTCGATCGGCATCGTCAGCCAGGAGACCTACCTGTTCCACGCGACGATCGCCGACAACCTGCGGTACGCGAAGCCCGCGGCGACCCTCGAAGAGCTCGAGCAGGCCGCCCGTCAGGCGAACATCTACGACACCATCGCGTCGTTCTCCGACGGGTTCGACACCGTGGTCGGCGAGCGCGGTTACCGGCTCTCCGGTGGCGAGAAGCAACGGGTCGCGATCGCGCGGGTGCTGCTCAAGGACCCCGCAGTGCTCATCCTCGACGAGGCGACCAGCGCGCTCGACACCGTGAGCGAGCGCATCGTGCAGACGGCACTGGATGCTGCGGCGCGCGGGCGCACCACCGTCGCGATCGCGCATCGACTCTCGACCGTCGTGAACGCCGACGTCATCTTCGTGGTCGATGCCGGCCGGATCGTCGAGACCGGCACCCACGCGGAGCTCGTCGGGGCGGGCGGCGTCTATGCCCGGCTCTTCGCCGAGCAGCTGGCGGCAGCGCAGCCCGACGCCTGAGCGGTCGCTCGCTCGAGATCGCCCGGGGCGTGGGCCTAACGGCTGAGACTCGCTAGAGTATGGCCCACTGCCGAAGGGAAGTGTGCCGATGGACGCGACGCAACCGGTCGCCGCGCCCGCACGCCGTCGCAACGGCCTCAGCCTCCAGTCGATCTTGCTGATCATGCTCTTGCTCGTCAGCATCACCTCCAACGTGGTGGTCGGCATCCTCGGTTACATCAACGGGAACGAGTCTCTGCGCTCTGCTGCGATCGAGCGCGTCGTAGAGGTTCGCGATTCGCGTGCCCGAGAGATCGTGCGCCTGTTCGAGACCATCGAGAATTCTCTGCTGGTGCATGCCCGCGGGGAGAGCATCAGGGGCGCATCCGCGGCCTTCAACGCCGCATTCCGTGAGCTCGAGGAGGCCGAACTCACTCCGGAGCAGGAATCCAAGCTGGATGCCTACTACCAGGATGTCTTCGGGCCGGAACTCAGCGAGGCGATCGGTGAACCGGTCGACGTCGCTCCCTTCATCCCGACCACTGCGGCGGCGCGCTATCTCTCTGTGAACTACACAGCGGCGGCGGCGGACTTCGACGAAGCCATCGCGATCGATGATGCCGGCGACGGCAGCGAATGGTCGTCCGTGCACGCGAACTACCACGACTACTTTCGGCGCCTGACGGAACTCCTGGACTATCAGGACATCCTGCTCATCGACACCGAGGGGAACGTCGTCTACTCCGCATACAAGGGCGTGGACCTCGGCACGAACCTGCTCGCCGGACCGTACAAGATCACCAACCTCGCCGAGGCGTATTCGGCGACGATGGCGGGCCAGCTTCTCGACTCTGTCACGTTCACCGACTTCCAGACCTATCGCCCATCGCTCGATCAGCCGGCCGCTTGGGCAGTGAGCCTGATCTCCGACGGCGGGGTCGTCACCGGAGCCGTGGCGGTGGAGATGCCGATCGATCGCATCGCCGATGTCATGACCGGCGACGGCAACTGGGAGGGGAGTGGGCTCGGTCAGAGCGGGGAGACGTATCTGGTCGGCCGGGACCAGCTGATGCGCTCGCCGTCCCGCGATCTCATCGAGAACCCCGAGCTGTACGCCAAGCAAGCCGAGGCGATGGGGATGTCCGATTCCACCCTCGAACAGGTCGTCTCGTCCGGCGACACCCTGCTCTTGCAACCCGTGCGGACGACCGCCGTCGACGAGGCACTGCTCGGCGGCACCGGGACGGTGATCGCCCCCGGCTACCTGGGTGGGCAGACCATCGCCGCCTACGCGCCGCTCGACGCACACGATCTCGGCTGGGTCATCGTCGCCGAAGTCGATGCGGACGAGGCGTTCGCTCCGGTGACCTCGTTCACCAACAACCTCATCATCTCCAGCGCCATCATCGTGCTCTTCGTGTCGCTGTTGTCGCTGGTGATCGCGCAGTTCCTCGTGCGCCCCCTTCGCCGGCTACGGGTTGCGGCGGAGCGGATCGCGGCGGGTGATACCGACATCGAGGTCGACGCGGGGTCGACCGAGGAACTGGCTGCCGTAGCGACCGCCTTCAACGACATGTCGCGGAGCCTCCAGGTGAAGGCATCCCTGCTGGAGGCGCAGCAGAAGGAGAACGAGCGCCTCCTCCTGTCGCTGATGCCGGAGTCGCTTGCGAAGCGCTACCGCGAGGGCGTCCGCACCATCGCGCAGGATCACCAGGAGGTCTGCGTCCTGTTTGCCGACATCCTCGGATTCGAGGAGTACGGCCGGACCCTCGACAGCGAGCATGCCCTCGACGCGCTGAACGAACTGGTGAAGACCTTCGACGAAGCCGCCGATCGGCTGGGTGTCGAGCGAGTGCGTAACACGCGCCAGGGGTATCTCGCGAGCTGCGGTCTCTCGGTGCCGAGGGTCGATGCTCCGCGCCGGATCGTCGACTTCGCGATCGAGATGCAGACCATCCTGCGTCGCTTCAGCGATCAGCAGGGGGCCGACCTTCAGCTTCGTGCAGGCATCGACATGGGTACGGTCACGAGCGGGCTGGTCGGAAGGCAGGCGATCGTCTACGACCTGTGGGGCGAGGCGGTCAACCTGGCGTTCCGCCTCCAGGGCGGTACGACGCAGCCGGGCGTCTTCGTCACGCAGTCGGTGGCGGACCGCGTCGCCGACCTGGTCTCCTTCACCGACGTGGGAGTGGTCGAGACCGCATCGGGCATGGAGCGGGTGTGGCGCATCGAGCTGGCCGTCCCGGCGGACGACGAGGTGTCTCGTGCCTGAGCTGCTCGACGAGCCGTGGTTCTGGCCCACCGTCGCGGTGATCGTCGGGCTTCCCATCGTGCTGCTCGTGCTGACCGAGGTGGCCGCGGGCATGACGCGACGCGACGCGCACGGTGTCAAGCTCGTGCTGCTCGTGCGCAACTGGGTGGTGCCGTTCGGTGCGCTGCTCCTTCTACTGGCCCAGACCCGGCTGATCACGGGCGACGTCGACTGGGTGAGGGTCACCGCTACGGGATTCGGATTCCTGGTGATTCTGGCGCTGCTCAACGGCCTCAATGTCGCCGTGTTCGTCACCGCGCGTCAGGGCACATGGCGCAACAGGATTCCGTCGATCTTCGTCGACATCGTGCGCGTCGTGCTCATCGTGGTCTGCGTCGCGGTGTTGTTCGCAGTGGTCTGGCAGGCGGACGTCGGCGGCGTCTTCACGGCGCTCGGCATCGGGTCGATCGTGATCGGCCTCGCGTTGCAGAGCGCCGTCGGTCCGGTGATCTCCGGCCTTCTGCTCCTGTTCGAGCAGCCGTTCGAGCTCGGCGAGTACATCGTCACCGATCAGGGCAAAGGCCGTGTCATCGCGGTCAACTGGCGGGCGACGCACATCGACACGGCGAATGGCCTCCTCGTCATCCCGAATGCGACCCTGGCGGGCAGTTCGTTCCAGAACCTCTCGCGCGCGACGTCGCCCTACGAGGCCGCGACCATCGTGAGGTTCGCGACCGACGATCCTCCGCAGGCGATCCTCGACCTGCTCGCCGAGGTGGCGATGGGACTCCCCGAGCTGGCGCCCGGAGAAGAGCCCTACGCGATCCCGGTCGGAAAATCCAAGTACGAGGTGAACATCCCGCTCTCGCACCCCGCGCGGCAGTACATGACGCTCGGATTGTTCCGCACCCGGCTGTGGTACGCGGCGCGCCGGGCGGGTCTCCACCTCGACCGGGACCTCACCGACAACTGGGCGACGCCGGAGCGCACGCGGCTCGCGCTCGAGCGCATCGCACCCCGTCTGCAGCTGGCCCCGGCAGAGCTCCCGCCGCTGCTCTCCGCAGTCAAGCTCGAACGGTACGCCCGTGGCGAGGTCGTTCAGCGGGCGATGACGGTGCCGAACGGGGTACGGTACATCGTCTCCGGCCGGGCGGAGATGGCGGCGATCTCGGACGACGGCCGCATCCTCAAGGTGGCCGATTTCCACGAGGACGACGCGCTCGGGCTGACGTCGGTCACCCGGCAGGGCATCGCGTCGTCCGTGACCGCCGTGACCGACCTCGCCGTGCTCCTCGTGCCCGTCGAGACCCTCGACGAACTCGTCAAGACGCGGCCAGCTCTCGCGCGCGAGTTCGGCAAGGAGATCGACAATCGCCGTGAACGCACGTTCGAGGCGTTCGCGGACGCCGGGCTCGCACCACCGGCCGGCTCTCGCCTGGTCGCATACTGAGGCAGACCGGGTGGCCACCAGATGAAGTTCGCGCGCTTCCGTCGGCGGAGCCTGATCGTCTTCCTCCTCCTCGCGGCCTGGATCCTGGTGTGGGCGTTCGGCCCGGAAATCGGGCTGGTGTACCCACCCGGCACGTTCCTGATGGGTGTGCTGGTACTCATCGGAGTCGGCATCCTGCTCCTCGTGCTGCTCGTGAGGGAAGTGCGTGCCGACGCCACCCGAGTCCTCGCCGCCCACGAGGGATCGGTGGCCTTCCCCAGCGGGGTCACCTCGTGGCCGGGCACCGACCGTGCCGAGCGCGAGAGCGTGATCGTCGCCGTGGGCGGAGCGCGTGGGCTGAGCTTCCGCGATCACGACGACCGCGAGGTGCTGCTCGTTCCAGCCGACCGGATCATGTCGGTCGAGCTCGCACCCCTCGCGCCTCGGTCGCCGGTCCGCCCGTTCCGGGTGACGACCATCGACGGCGGCACCTACGACTTCACCGGGCCCGTGAAGCCCGACGCGCAGGTGGACACGATCGTCGCGCTGCGGCAGTCCCTCGGCCGCTCGACGGGCTGAGCGCAACCCGTAACTGCCGAGGGTCGCGCCGGTAGGCTCGAACCCATGAAATACGCGGAGACCGTGCTCGACCTGGTGGGCGATACGCCGCTCGTCAAGCTGAACTCGGTGACCGACGGGATCTCCGCCACGGTGCTCGCGAAGATCGAGTACCTGAATCCGGGCGGGTCCAGCAAAGACCGCATCGCATCCCGCATCATCGACGCCGCGGAGGCCGAGGGCGATGCTGAAGCCGGGCGGCACGATCGTCGAGCCGACCAGCGGCAACACCGGCATCGGGCTCGCCCTGGTCGCCCAGCAGCGCGGCTACCGCTGCGTCTTCGTCTGCCCCGACAAGGTCAGCGAGGACAAGATCAACACGCTGAAGGCGTACGGCGCCGAGGTGGTGGTGTGCCCGACCAACGTGGCACCCGAGAGCCCGGACTCGTACTACCAGACCAGCGACCGGCTGGCGCGCGAGATCCCCGGCGCGTTCAAGCCCGATCAGTACTCGAACCCGATGGGGCCGCTCGCGCACTACGAGACGACCGGCCCTGAGATCTGGCGCGACACCGAGGGCAAGGTCACGCACTTCGTCGCCGGCGTCGGCACCGGGGGTACCATCTCGGGCGTCGGCAAGTACCTCAAGGAGCAGAACCCGGCCGTGAAGATCATCGGCGCCGACCCCGAGGGCTCGGTCTACTCCGGTGGCTCGGGCCGCCCCTACCTCGTCGAGGGCGTGGGCGAGGACTTCTGGCCGACCGCCTACGACGGCACCGTCGTCGACGAGATCATCGCGAGCTCCGACGCCGAGTCGTTCGACTACACCCGGCGCATGGCGCGCGAGGAGGGACTGCTCGTCGGAGGGTCCAGCGGACTCGCCGTGGCATCCGGCCTCAAGGCCGCCCGAAAGCTCGGTCCCGACGACGTCATGGTCATCCTGCTGCCCGACGGCGGTCGCGGCTATCTCGGCAAGATCTTCAGCGACAAGTGGATGCGGTCCTACGGCTTCCTGCCGGCGAGTGAGGATCGCACCGTCGCCGACATCGTCGGCAGCAAGGACGGCTCGATCCCGGAATTCGTCCACGCCCACCCCGGAGACACCGTGCGCGAGGTGATGAACATCATGAAGGAGTACGACGTCTCCCAGGTGCCCGTGCTCTCGGCCGAACCACCGGTGGTGATGGGCGAGGTCATGGGATCGATCGACGAGCGCGGCCTGCTCGACGACGTCTTCACCGGCAAGGCGCAGCTGACCGACCGGGTCGCCGGCCTCGTCGGAAAGCCTTTCGCTCTGATCGGCATGCACCAGTCCGTCGAGGAGGCGCGCGAGGCCCTAGCCAGCGCTGACGCCCTCCTCGTCACCAGCGACGGAAAGCCCGTCGCCATGCTCACGCGGCACGACCTGCTCGCGTTCCTGAGCGCCTGACCCGTCACCACCCCGGCGGATCCGGCACCACCCCGAAAGAGAAAGCACCATGACACCGCAGCAGCCCGACGACCGCCCATTCGACTTCTCGACCCGCGCGATCCGCGAGGGGCAGGCGTTCGATCCGACGACCGGGTCGGTCATTCCGCCCGTGTACTTCACCACGACATTCGTGCAGGACGGGATCGGCGGATTCCGCAACGGGTACGAGTACGCCCGTGGTGGCAACCCCACACGGACGTCACTCGAGACGCTGCTGGCGGCGCTGGAGGGCGGCCGATCGCGGCTTCAGCTTCGCCTCGGGACTCGCGGCAGAGGACACGCTGCTGCGCGCCATCCTCGCGCCGGGCGACCACGTGCTGATGGGCAACGACGTCTACGGCGGATCGCACCGGCTCGTGTCGCGGGCCTTCATCCCCTGGGGCGTCTCGCTGTCGACCGTCGAGATGAGCGACCTGGATGCGGTGAAGGCCGCCATCCGGCCCGACGCCACGAAGGTGGTCTGGGTCGAGACCCCGTCCAACCCGCTGATGAAGATCACCGACATCGCGGCGGTGGTCGAGCTGGGCGCACGCCGTCGGCGCGATCGTCGTCGTGGACAACACCTTCGCCTCGCCCTACCTGCAGCAGCCGATCGCGTTCGGAGCCGACGTCGTCGTGCACTCGACGACGAAGTACCTCGGCGGTCACAGCGACGTCCTCGGCGGCGCGGTCGTGCTGAACGACTCGACGCAGGTGAGGGGCGAGAGCCTGGCCGAGAGGGTGGCGTTCCTCCAGTTCGGGGTCGGTGCCGTGTCCGGCCCGATGGATGCCTGGCTCACCGTCCGCGGGATCAAGACCCTCGCGGTCCGGATGGATCGCCACTCGTCGAACGCCCAGACGATCGCCGAGAAGCTCGTCGGGCACCCGAAACTCGAGCGTGTCTACTACCCGGGGCTGCCGGACCACCCCGGTCACGAGCTCGCCGCGCACGCAGATGAAGAGCTTCGGCGGCATGATCTCGGTGCAGCTCGCGGACGGGCCGACGGCGCGCAGGTTCGCCGAGTCGACGTCGCTCTTCCAGCTCGCGGAGTCGCTCGGCGGCGTCGAGTCGCTCGTCTGCTACCCGGCGGAGATGACGCACGCGTCGGTGAAAGGCACGCTGCTCGAGGTGCCGGAGACGGTCGTGCGCCTGTCGGTCGGCATCGAGGGCGTCGACGACCTGCTCGACGACCTGCTCGCGACGCTCGGACAAGCTCTAACGCGTCGGGGCCTCGCGCTACCCTGGCGCAAACGCCATGAGCGATGGCAGCAATCGTCGTTTCGCACCCTTCCTGCCATCGCCACACTGGAGCTTGTGACCACGATCAGCCAACCTCCCGCGACGCCGTCGCCCGCAGCCGACGCAGACGCGACGCTCCCGCCGCACGGACGGATCGGGCTGCCGACCGCCTCGGCGTTGTACATCGCCGCGGTGCTGGGCACCGGCATCCTGGTGCTTCCGGGGCTCGCTGCCGATGCTGCCGGACCGGGGTCGATCCTCGGTGTCGCCGCCGTGCTCCTGCTCTCGATACCGCTGGCCGGCACGTTCGCCGCGCTCGCGGCGCGCTTCCCCGATGCCGGGGGCGTCGCCACCTTCGTACGCTTAGCGCTCGGCGAGACGGCCGCGCGCACCACGGGCTACTGGTTCATCTTCGGAGTGGCCTTCGGCGCTCCGGTCGTCGCGGTCCTCGGCGGCGGGTACATCGTCGCGGCACTCGGTGCCGACCAGGCGCTCGTGCCCTTCATCGGTCTGGGGCTGATGATCTTCACCTACGGCCTGGGGCTGTTCGGCGTCCGCATCAGCGGCCGGGTGCAGCTGGGGCTTTCGGCCCTGCTGGTCGTCGTGGTGATCGCGGTGGTCGCCAGCGCCATCCCGGTCGCCGACCCGGCACGTCTCGACCCGTTCCTCCCGCACGGCTGGGCGGGCGTCGGGCTGACGATCAGTCTGTTCGTGTGGGCGTTCGCCGGATGGGAGGCCGTCACCCACATCGCCGCAGAGTTCCGCAACCCGCGGCGCACCATCCCGCTCGCCACCGCCATCGCGGTGGCCGTGGTGGGCATCGCCTACCTCGCCCTGCAGACGGCGACCGTGCTGGTGCCGGTCGACGTGCGCAGCACGGTTCCGCTCATCGACCTCGTCGCGGTCACCCTGCCAGGGGTGGGGCCCCTCGTGATCTCGACGATCGCCGTCATCATCGTCATCGGAGTGATGAACGCGTACGTGCCGGCGTTCGGCAACCTCGCGGCATCGCTCGGCCGCGACGGGCACCTGCCGAAATGGCTCGCGCGCGGGGCCGAGGCTGGGGCGGTGCCGCGCCGCGCGGTGCTGGCCACCGGCCTGCAGGCGATCCTCTACAGCGTCGTGTTCTTCGTGTTCCACTTCGACCTGCAGGTGTTCATCCTCATCAACACGTCGTCGATGGTCGCGGTCTATGCCCTGGGCATGATCTCGGCGGTCAGGCTGCTCGACCGGTTCTCGGTCGGCTGGTGGATGGCGGTCATCTCGGTGGTCCTCGCCGCAGGACTGCTCGTGCTCGCCGGCCCGTATCTGCTCGTTGCTCTCGCCATCGCCCTGGTCGCCGTTGCGGTGACCGTCGTCAGGAGGATCCGTGTCCGCAGTGCCGCCTGAACAGAATGCCGAGCCGGCCCAGTACCGTGCCCACTTCGACGCTCGAGTCGAATTCGCGAACGGCGGCGGGCTCAGCGCCGAGGCGTTCCGCCTCGACGTTCCGGGCCCGGATGTCGACGAGGCCGAGGTCGCGCGCCTCCTGGTGCAGCACCTGGGCCTCGCGCTCGTCGGATCCGTGACGCTGACCGGCCTGAAGATCGTCGAGGAGCAGCACCGCGGATCGCGGGGGATCGAAGCGGCACCCGCAGCATCCGGGCGCCGGGTAGTGGACCTCAGCCATCACATCCGCGAGGGTATGGTCACCTACCCGGGCCTTCCGGCCCCGGTCTTCACGCCGCACCTGACCCGGGAGGCGTCGCGAGAGAAGTACGCGCCGGGCACCGAGTTCGCGTTGGACCTCATCTCGATGATCGGCAACACCGGCACCTACCTCGACAGCCCGTTCCATCGGTACGGCGACGGCGCCGATCTCGCGGGGCTCGACCTCGCGACGCTCGTCGACTGGTTTGCCGGCGGCGCTCATCCGGTCGTGAACAGATCCGAGATGGCCGACGCCTCCGACTCGATGGTGGCCGCGTCGACGAGTTCGGTGGCGTGCTCGGTCAGCGTGCCGACCCACGTCGCCAACGCGTCGTCGGCGGCCTGGGTGCCGTACAGCTCGGCGCGGAGCTTGGTGAGCTGTTCCTGATAGAGGGCCTCGAATGCCGGGGTGGCATGGAAGCGCTCCACCAGCACGTTGGAGCGACCGAACCCACCCGGACCGCCGCCGGGTCGCTGGCCTGGCGTGGCGCCCTCGGGCAACTGGCCGGGATCGAACCCGTCCGGCGGCTCGAAGCCCTCGGGCAACTCGCCGGGGTCGAACCCCTCCGGCGGCTCGAAGCCCTCGGGCATCTGGCCGGGGTCGAACCCGTCCGGCCGCATGCCTCCACCCGGCCCGCCCGGCCCCCCGCCCATGCCGCCGAAGGCGAGGTTCAGATCCCAGGCGACGACGGTGAACTGGTCGGTGGCGATGTCGTACCACAGGTAGGCGTTGTTGCCGGGGCCGTCGATGTCGTCTAAGTTGGCGAGCAGGTCCATCATCGCCAGGTAGCCGGGCGAAGGCGTCGACGTCGAGCCGTTCGGGCAGCTCCGCCGCGAAGGTGGCATCGTCGGACTCGTTCAGGAACTGGAGAAAGCCCATCAGCGGCGCGAGGTCGGTGACGTCGTTGCCGCCCTCCTGGTCGAAGATCTCGTCGTAGGCCGCGGGGTCGTCGCCCCGGTAGGACCAATCGCCGGTGCTCTCGGCCTTGTACAGCGCGCCGTCGCCCTCGAAGTTCGCGGTCTGCCAGGCGCGTCGTCGGGGTGCTCGATGGCGAGCCGCAGCACGGGCTCGCCGCCGTTGACGCTGAAGCTCGTGGCCGCCGCGTGCTGGGAGGCGAGCCCGGCTTCCTCGAGGAGGTCGAGCGCGACGGCTTCGTTCAGCGAGGTCTCCCAGTTGTTGGACCGCACGACGATGTCGTCGTTGCCCTGGTGCTCCTGGCCGTCGACGAAGTCGTCGAGGCGGATGAGCCACGGCAGCGCCTCGGGGACATCGGCCGAGGCCGACCCGATACCGCCGCCCATTCCATCGGGCGCCGGGCCGCGGCGCGGCGCCTCGCTCGTCGTCGTCGTCGTCGACTGGGTGTCGGCTGCGGTGGTGGACGTCGTCGACTGGTCGCCGGTGGTCGTCGAACTGCCCGCCGCGGGACGGGGCTGCGCTCCCGGCGGCCACCGGACCCGCCGCCGAGCCCACCCAGTGAGGAGTTGCCCTTGAGGCGCATCCCCGCTTGCTCGTAGGTCGTCCCGTCGATCGTGACCGTCGCTTCGATCCATTCCTTGGCACCCGTGTCGGCGTACGCCTTGATCATGGCGTCGTAGGTATCGGTGTCGAATGACATCTCGATGTCGTGCACGACCGAGCTATCGAACAACGCCACCTCGCCGCCCGCCGACTCGGACCCGATCTCGGGATCGGTCGAACGGCAGGCGGTCATGGCAACGGTGAGCACGATGATGGCGGCGATGATTGGGCGGCGGCGTGACTGTGAATCCTCCCTCGAAGGTCCGCATCGAACCGAGCCCACCTCAGGATTGTCTCGCGTGACATGTGAGTTCTCTGTGAGTCATCGACATTGGTCCTTGACGCGGCGGCCATCGAGGAGGTCCGAAGTCGATTCACAGCGATCCCACAAAGTGGTGCCGTACACCTGACGTTCACCGCTCCGTCTACCAGGAATCGCCGTGTCTTCGTCTGTGCCGTTCGTCCTCGACCTGGTGGCGATCACCATCCTCACGTTCGCCCTGTACTTCCCGCGTCACCGCCGTCGCGACCTCGTCGTCTCGTACCTCGGAGTGAACGTGGGTGTGCTCGCGGTGGCCGAGGCGTTCACCTCCACCGGCGTGACCGCGGGGCTCGGGTTCGGGCTGTTCGGGGTGCTGTCGATCATCCGGCTGCGCTCATTCGAGCTCGACCAGCAGGAGGTCGCCTACTACTTCGTCGCCCTCGCGCTCGGCGTGCTCGGCGGCGTCCCGATCGAACCCGCCTCGCTCGCCCCGGCGCTGATGGCCGCCGCTCATCGCCTCGCGATCGGCGACCACCCCCGCCTCTTCGCCCGCTACCGGTGCCCAGACCATGACCCTCGACCGGGCGTACACCGACGAGATCGCCCTCGTACAGCGCCTCGAGCAGCTGCTCGGCGCTCGCGTCCACCGGGTTGCCGTTCGACGGGTCGACCTCGTCAACGACACGACGCTCGTCGACGTGCGCTTCGAGCTCCCCGAGCACCAGACCGTGACCCATCGGCTCGACGACGCCCCCGACGTCCACCACCACGGCGGCGAGGGATGACCATGCACGACGTCGTCGCCGTCGACGTGCTCGACCCCGTCGAACTCGAGGAGTTGTTGTCGATCGCCGACCTCCAGACCCGAGTCGACCGCAAATACCTCGTGCCCCAGCACTATGTGCAGGATCTCGTCGCCCGGCTCGACGCCCGAGCCCTCGAAATCGACGGTGGCCGGACCTTCGCCTACGAGTCCGTGTACTTCGACACACCCGACCTGGCCAGCTACCTGGATGCGGCGCGGCGGCGACCGCGGCGCTTCAAGGTCCGCACCCGGACCTATGTCGAATCGGACGACTGCATGCTCGAGATCAAGGCCCGCGACGCCCGGGGCCTGACGCGGAAGCACCGTGCCCCGCACCCGTTCCACCTGCGGAGCGAACTGACCGCCAGTGCTCGATCCTTCATTCGCACGGTCGATGCCGCCGCCGCCAGCGCCACCCTCCTGCAACCTGTCCTCACGACCACCTACCGGCGGGCCACCCTCCTGCTCGAGGGGGCGCCGGCACGTGTCACCGTCGACATCGACACGGCCTTCCAGACCCCGGACGGCCGCCGCGTGGGCCTCGACGAGGTCGCGGTCGTCGAGACGAAGACCGCCGGCCCGCCCTGCGCCGCAGACAAGCTGCTCTGGCGCGACGGACACCGCCCCACCGGGATCAGCAAGTACGGGACCGGCCTCGCCGCTCTCAGTCGCGACCTGCCGGCCAACAAGTGGCACCGGGTGCTCCTGACCCACTTCAACGCGGTCGTCGACCCCGCGGGGTCACCCTGACCAACCCGTCGGGGGGCGAGCTCACCGACACCGACACCGGAGCCATAGGGACCGCCGTACCGGGCCTCCGACGAGGGGAGGGCCCCTGTGGCCCGTCGGGCCCGATCGCTGTGAGGAGAAGATGCGCCTCCGGTCTTAAGAAGCCCCAAAGCGGGGGTGGTGCTACCACCCCCCTCCCTTCAAGCCGTGACTCGACTGGGCTGGTAACGCAGAGCGACCGCCCCCGACCGGAACTCCTGGCGCCCCACGAGCTTCAGCTCGAGCCGCTCGCTCAGGCCGGCGAACAACGTCGGCCCGTGGCCCGCCACGATGGGGTGCACGACGAACTCGTACTCGTCGATCAATCCCAGATCCGCCAAGGCCAGCGGGAGGGTCACGCCGCCCACGAACAGGCCTCTGCCCGGCTCCCGCTTGAGCTGCTGAACGGCTTCCCCCAGGTCACCCTGCACGAGCTCCGCGTTCCAATCGACCCGGTCCAGGGTGCCCGACACGACGTACTTCTTCGCCCCGTCGATCGTCTCGGGCGAAGGGGATCATCCAATCAGCCATCCAGTCAGGCCACGTTCCCGTCGCCGGCTGCCGCCACGCCGCCTCCATCATCTCGTAGGTCACCCGGCCGAAGAGAAGGGCATCGGCTCGTTCCAGCTCGGCGGCGAAATGGCGATGCAACTCCTCGTCCGCGGATCGCCACCCGGTGATCGCAGCAGCCGTCGAGGGTGACGTTGATCGAGTATCGGAGCGGTCTCACGGTTTGCTCTCCCTTGCTGCGGTCGCAGGCACCTGACGGACCCTCGTCAGACCGGTGTCGCCGCCGCTTCTCATCGGTCTCCCGGTCGGACCTGCTCGAGTCGGAGGGCGCCAGGATCGCGCACCCGTAGCATCGAAGGACCGGCGCCCTGTCGCCGCCAGTGCCGGTCAGGGCGAAAAAGCGTTTGCGCCGGCAATGACACATCCACGTCCACACCTTGACGACCAGGCCCCATCGTCCGTGCCCGTGGATAGCCTGCTCTGGATGAGCGAGCGGCCCTTCGAGTGGATCTGTGAGATCGAGCCGCCGACCAGGCCCGACCTGATGCACGTCCGGCACCAGATCGGCGTGCTCAGCAAGGTGGCCTCCGCGTACCTCATCCCCGACAACCACGTGGGACGGGCCACCGTGTCGAGTATCGCCGTCGCCCACGAGGTCGATCGCATGGGGGGGCGGGCCATCGCCTGTCTCAACGCCCGCGACCGGAACGCGCTCGGCTTCCGACGCGACCTCCTGACCGGAGCCGCCTATGGCGTCGACGAGTTCCTTTTCGTGTACGGGGACGAGCCGGTCGCGGGCGCCCGCACCGGGCAGCTCACGGTCCGCTCGATGATCGAGCAGCTGCGGCGCTTCAGCGACGAGTACCAGGGCCACGCCGGCCGCTTCCGGGCGGGCGTCACGACCCGGCTGCGACCACTCCCGGCCTGGAAGCAGGAGGCGGACTTCCTGTTCGTCCAGGTGTCGTTCGACGTGGACGCGCTGCTCGCGTGGCGCGACACCGTCCCCTTCGACGGCGACGTGTACGCCGGCGTCATGGTGCTGCCCAGCGCGTCGATGGCCCGCAAGCTCGTGGCCGCCATCCCGGAGATCGACGTCCCCGCCAGCTGGCTGGGCGCCATCGAGAGCGACCGGGGCGCTGGCGTGGAGCTCGCATGCGAGCTGGCCCACCGCGTGGCCGAGAGCGGCGCCTTTACCGGCGTGCACCTCATCCCAGGCGTCCGGTACCGGGAGACAGCGGCGCGGCTGGAGGAGCTGGACCGGGCCCGCTGACCGGCCGTCGAACCCCCCGCCCGACCTGGCTCGCGGTCGGACGCACGCCCGGCGCGAAGGGCTCGACTCGGAGGCTACGAACTCGTGGAGCGTGCCAGCTGGCCCTCCCGACTCCGGGTTTCGGCCGATACGCCTCTGACGCCTCCCATCGGTGGCGACAGCACGCGCACCCTCGATCGGGTCCATGCCAGTTCACCTTGGCCGCTCACGCTGCCGGAACGCCAGCGCGAAGTTCAGGGATCAGCGTCATCGATTGGGATCCCTACAGAGGAGGAGGATGTAGGCAGGTCGGGAAGATGGCCACGCCAATGCGGTCGCCGCAGCTTCCAGCGAGCCGGGACAATCTCCCGTCACAGCCCGTGGCACATCAACTCATTCATCTCGGCGTTCGATCGCTGTCGCCCAAGCGCGGGCGCTCGTCCTTAACAATATCCTGAAGCTCACGCTCAATCTCATGATCCCGGATCGCACTCTCCGTACCTTCGACCGCAATTCCGGCCACACCTGGGTAGGTCCCGGTCACAACGCCGACCTGATTGAGCATCAGTTGATAGGCGGGGTAGTCCCTCTCGCATCGCTCGGCCGCAAGACGAGCGCTCGTGAACCGAGCCACTGAGAGACGCCGCTTGCCATCATTGGCAGCAGCCGATGCTTCCGATGCCTCATCGGAGGCGATACGTGCCAACTCACGTAAGTGATTCCGTGCGTCACCGAGTGCCTCCACGGCGATCTCCCCCGGATCCAGCTCCTCCCCGCCAGCGGTGTCTGCTGGTACGAGCGATGCATCAACGGGCGTGAATACGGGCAGGTGGATCTCAGCCGGGACCTCCTCCCCGGTCGCCTGGCCAGGCTCTCGTAGGTCTAAGAGCTCGGCGCACACTTGCTCCGCCTGTTTAACCAGACGAAGAAGCTCCTCGATGTCTGCTCGAACCTGCTCCCAGTGATCGTCAGCCAGGTGGACATCGAGCTCGTCGGCAGCCTCGTATATAGCAGCTACAAGCCCGGAGGCCTCGTCGTACGCTGCATAGGCGCCCTCCTCGGGGTCGTGTCCAGACACCATCCCTCCTCACGCCGAACAGCTTCCCGATAGTTGCCCTCGGGGTTTAAAGATAGCTGCAGCGCACCTACGTCCCTGTTTCGTTCAGCCTTGCGGCTGGAAGGGTGAGGGTGGCGAGGTTGGGCTCGCGTCGCGAAGCGCTCTCGCACTTGTCTGAGGATGGTGGCATCGTCGGACCAGACGAGCCAGAAGCTGCTGTCTATCGCCTCGACGACGACAATCTCCGGCGTTGACACCGCTCGCTTCCCAGGCCGCGGTAGGTATCGACGCGACCGTGGGATTATCGGATGGCGGGCCCGGCAACAGGTTCGGCGGCGGCTGGCTCGATGACACGAGACTCACGTCTTCGTACACTGGAGCAGACATGACGAAGCTCACACTCGAAGTCGATGACGGGGTTGCGGAGCGCGTCGCCGAGGCGGCGGCGGAACTCGGAGTTGCTCCCGAGACGCTGGCCGCGGAAGTCCTGACCGAGCGCTTCTCCCCGCAGCGCAAGCTCGGTTTCGTCAGCCTCGGCAGCTCTACGAACGGACGGCGGGCAGCCGATGACGAGGAGATGCTGGCCGAGGGATTCGGCACCTGACCCTTCTCGTCGACACCAACGTCGTCCTCGCCGCGGCCGACGACGCTGATCCCGATCACGAGCGTTGCAAGACGCTGCTCGAGAACCACCCCGGCCCGCTGTCCACAACCGCGCTGGTCGTCGCCGAGACCGGTTGGCTGATCGAGCGTCAGCTCGGACCGGCCGCCGAGGCTCGGTTCTACGGCTCGATCGCCAACGGGGACCTGACCGTCGAGGCACTGGCATCGTCGGATTGGGAGCGGATTTCCGAACTCGTTGAGGCTTACGCCGACCTGGGACTTGGCGGCGTTGACGCCAGCTTGGTCGCCGTCGCCGAACGTCTCGGCGTGCATGAGATCGCGACACTCGACCGCCGAGACTTCTCGGTTGTCCGCCCCAAGCACGTGGATGCGCTCACGCTGCTTCCCTGACAACCCACGGTCGCGGACGCTGACTTCAGCGGGGACGGACCGCGGCACTACACCCACTTCGATAGGACCTACCTTGTGACGGCCAAAACGATTCCTACCGGAATCAGTACGATACCGATCGGCTGCACGACGTATTTGAACCCCGCGTAAATAGTTCGGGCAAACGGATCTTCAGTCCGAACGTCGCGTGTAAAGAACATCAAGACTCGAGCACAAACCGAGAATACCAATCCGGTATAGAGAATTATCATGCGACCGGGCTTCGCAGCCACCGGAGGACAGTGAAGGCGGGGTAATCCCTCCGGCTCGGGTGACCCGCCCCCCCGACCGCGTGATCAGCGCTCAGGCTCACACCGTTACCTGGTCCGGCGGTGCCGGGGGAAGGGCAAGCGCCCTGGAGATTTGATCGTCCAACGTCCTGTGGTTGCCCATTCCCCATTCCCCGCAGGGTTCGACGGCGTAAGCGTGAACGTTGCCCGCCTCATCGAGGAAGCGTCCGCGGGAGTCGCGGAAGCAGTGCTGAGGGAGCATGTCCTCGGCATCGACATCTGCCGAACCCACGGGCAAGAAGTACCCCTTCGTCCATCCAAGCTGATTGATGTACACCGGCGGAATCAACAGGTTGTCCGGTCGAGTCGTCGAATCATCCGGCTCTGGCGTGAAAGAGCGAGAGCGGTAGACGTAGACGAGGTACGAACCAGGCATGGGCGCTCCCTCCCGTGGCAGCGGTCCCGCCATGACACGCCCGGTCAGGTAGTCACCGGTCGGCAGACCGATCGCGAAGAGGTCGCCGACGGTTGGCCGCCGTCCCGCTTTTCGAAGCCGCCTGATGTTGATGGGTGGCTCGGTCACAACTCCGACGGTAATTGCCGGTTCTGCATCGAGGTCCGCCGCGTCAACGTGAGCGGTATCGCCTCATGACCGCCCCTACCGGGCGTGCCGTCTCGCCGGCGGGGTGCACCGGCGACCCCGTCAGGGCGGGTTGCACCGCGCTCCCTGATCATCTTCCTATCACGACTGATCACTTCGTGATCATGTTGGGCGCGTCAGTGATCATTTATCCCGCGTCCCTACAATGCGCT
>CAWJWQ010000005.1:0-144524 GCA_963846615.1 uncultured Actinomycetota bacterium
ACGGTGACCATGGGCTCGTACGGCATCGGCGTGACCCGCATCATGGCCGTCATCGCCGAGGCGAACCACGACAAGGGCCTCATCTGGCCGGCTGAGGTCGCACCGTTCGACGTCCACGTGATCGCGACCGGCAAGGACGACGTCGCGTACGAGCTCGCCGAGACGGTGACTGCTGATCTGGAGAAGGCGGGCCTCGACATCCTGTACGACGACCGTCCGAAGGTGTCGCCGGGCGTGAAGTTCGGGGACGCCGAGATCCTCGGCGTTCCGACCATCGTGATCGTGGGACGCGGGGCAGCCGACGGCATCGTCGAGCTTCGGACCGCCGGTCGGGTGACCGCACCGCACTGGCCGTATCCGAACTCGCGGCCGCCATCACGTCTTAGTCATCGCGAGCGGGCAGATAACGTTGTCGCCCGCTCGGAATTGCCACGTTTTCTGCCCACTCACGAGGCATGTGGACAGTCGTGAACGGTCGGGCGCGGGCGGCGGCAGAGTTTCGGGATGCCGCGCCGAGTTCACCTGCCCGTCCCGCTGTCGACAGAGCCGTTTCTCACCTGACGCGGATGACGCGGGCCTGACCCGCGAGCGCCTCCGCTCCCCTGATATCGCGCATCCCTTCCATGGCATCAACGTGGCAGGCGCGGACCCGAGCGGCGTCCGGGAACGCGCGACGGCGTTCTCGCCCCTCCTGCGTCCCGGCGACGCATACAGTCACGTCACGGCCGCGGTGTTGTTCGGTGCGCAGTTGCCGCGGTCCCGGTCGTCCGATCCCCGCCTCCACGTGACGACGATCGGCGGCGGAGAGCGCTTCCGCCGCCGCGGAGTCATCGGGCATCGCAGTGACGAGCTCCCCCTCACGATGTCAGGCACGCTCCCTCTCGTGGAGCCTGCGCACGTGTGGGTGCAGCTCGCATCGATGATCTCCCACGATGACCTGGTCGCCGTCGGGGATCGATGGGTAACCGCGCAGGGTCACGGCCGGGCTCGGATGCCCGCCATCACATCCATCGACGCGTTGCGTTCCGCGATCGCCGCTCACGCCCGCGGCGCCGCCCGCGCCCGCCGCGCTCTCGCCGACGTCCGCGTCGGACCCGAGTCCCGGATGGAGACGCTGCTGCGACTGCTGCTCGTGCGCTCGGGTCTGCCGGAGCCCCTGGTCAACCCCGCCATGCTGATCGAGGGCAGAGTGCTGCATCCCGACCTCGCCTACCCCCGGTTCGGCGTGGTGATCGAGTACGAGGGCGACGAGCACCGCATCGATGTGCACCGCTGGCGTGCCGACATACGCCGTCGCGAGGCGTTCGAGTCCGCCGGTCACCGGGTCATCCGCGTCCACGCGGGCGATGTGCTCGCGGAGCCGGAGGCGTTTCTGGCTCGCACCTGCCGTATCCTGGCGCAGCGGCGCGCGGGTTGAGGCTCGGGTACGCTGAAACCCCGCGCCCGAGAGCATCCGGTCGCCGTAACTGAAGAGGGGAGGCCTGTGATGGACATCGACCTCACCATGCTGCGGTTGATGGAGCGCGAACGGGAGATCCCGTTCGAAGAGCTCGTCGGCATCATCGAGCAGGCGATCCTCACCGCGTACCTCAAGCACACCGATCAGGCCCCGGAGATCGGCGCACGCGTCGAGCTTGACCGCAAGACCGGACACGTGACGGTCTACGTCCCCGAACTGGACGAGAACGGCGACGTCGTCGGCGAGACGGTCGACAGCCCGGACGACTTCGGTCGCATCTCGGCATTCGCCGCCAAGCAGGTCATCAACCAGCGCCTGCGTGACATCGGCGACGACAAGGTGCTGGGGGAGTTCCGCGGCCGGGAGGGCGACATCGTCGCCGGCGTGGTCCAGCAGGGTCCGAATCCCCGGATGGTGCACATCGACCTGGGCAGCGTCGAGGCGATCCTGCCGCCCGAGGAACAGGTGCCCGGCGAGGAGTACACGCACGGCAGCCGTATCCGCGTCTACGTCACGAGCGTGAGCAAGGGCTTGAAGGGGCCGTCCATCACGGTCAGCCGCACGCATCCCGGACTCGTCCGCAAGCTCTTCGCCCTCGAGGTGCCCGAGATCGCCAGCGGCCTTGTCGAGATCGCGAGCCTCGCCCGTGAGGCCGGGCATCGCACCAAGATCGCCGTCAAGGCCACGCAGCCAGGCATCAACGCCAAGGGCGCGTGCATCGGCGAACTGGGTCAGCGGGTGCGCGCCGTGACCGCAGAGCTCAACAACGAGAAGATCGACATCGTCGACTTCGCCGAGGACCTCGCCACCTTCGTCGCGAACGCGCTGTCTCCCGCGAAGGTCACGAGCGCGTTCGTCGTCGACGAGTCGCTCAAGGCCGTGCGCGCCCTCGTGCCCGACTACCAGCTGTCGCTCGCGATCGGCAAAGAGGGCCAGAACGCCCGTCTGGCGGCGAAGCTGACGGGCGCCAGAATCGACATCCAGCCCGACTCGGTCATGGAGGAGTGAGCGGCCCTTCGGCCGCAAGGGGTACGATGGAACCCGTCAGAACCTGCCTGGGTTGCCGGCAGCGTGCTCCTCGCTCCTCACTCGTGAGGGTGGTCGCGCGCGACGGACGGGTCGTGGTGGATACCGCGGCGCGACTTCCGGGCAGGGGCGCGTGGGTGCATCCGGTCTCCGGATGCGTCGAGAACGCGATCCAGCGCAAGGCCTTCGGGAGGGCGCTGAGAGTGACCGTCATCGATACAACTGACCTCGACGAATGGGCTGAAAAGACCATGGACAACTAATGAGCGGCTCGGAATGAGTTCCCTCACCATTTGATGTCCCCTCCTGATCGGGAGAGGACCCCCGAACAGGAGAAATGTGGCCAACCCACGCGTACACGAAGTCGCGGCCGATCTCGGCATCGACAGCAAGATCGCGCTCGACAAGCTCAAAGACATGGGCGAGTTCGTCAAGAGCGCATCCCTCGAGCATCGCCCCGCCGGTCGCCCGTCGGCTGAGGGCTGCGCTCGAAGCGGACGGCATCAAGGCGCCCGAGAAGCCGAAGGCGGCTCCCTCGAAGCCCGCTGCCTCCAAGCCGGCCGCCCGCCCCGGCCCCGGCTCCGGCCGGTGAGGCTCCCACGGCTGAAGCGCCGGAGGCGCCCGCTGCCCCGGCCCTGCCCCCGGCTGCGGCACCGAGCGCGCCCGCCGCAGCCTCCGCGGCATCCAACGACGTCGACGCAGACGCCTCGGCCGACGCACGTCCCGGTGGCGGACCCCGCCCCGGCAACAACCCCTTCGCCAGCGCACAGGGCATGCAGCGTCCGGGCGCTCCGCGTCCCGGCAACAACCCGTTCGCGGGCTCGCAGGGCATGCCGCGTCCCGGCGGTGCAGGCGGCGCCATCCCGCGACCCGCAGCTCCCCGTCCGGGTGGCCCGCCGCGTCCGGGCGCCCCGCGTCCCGGGGCAGCCGGCGGCGCAGGTCGTCCCGGCGGTGCGCCGTTCCAGCAGCGTCCAGGCGGCCCCGGTCGTCCCGGCGGTGCCGGCGGTGGCTTCCAGCGTCCCGGCGGTGGTCCCGGTGGGGCTCCCGGCGGCGGTTTCGCCGGTCGTCCCGGTGGTGGCGGCGGCCGTGGACGCGGCCCCGGCGGTGGCACCGCTGGTGCGTTCGGCCGCGGAGGCGGCAAGAGCCGGGCCCGCAAGTCGAAGCGTACGAAGCGCGCTGAATTCGAGATGCGCGATGCTCCGTCGCTCGGCGGCGTCGCGATCCTCGCGGTGACGGCAGCCAGATCATCCGCATGCGCCGAGGCGCCTCGATCAGCGACCTGGCCGACAAGCTCGAGGTCCTGACCAAGTACTCGGTACAGCCGGGTGCCCTGGTGACGGCGCTCTTCCACCTCGGTGAGATGGCGACCGCGACCGAGTCGCTCGATGACGCGACCTTCGGCATCCTCGGCGACGAGCTGGGCTACAAGATCCAGATCGTCAGTCCAGAGGACGAGGACAAGGAGCTGCTCGAAGGCTTCGACATCGACCTGGAGCAGGAGCTCGAGGACGAGGACGACGAAGATCTCGAGATCCGTCCGCCGGTCGTGACCGTCATGGGTCACGTCGACCACGGAAAGACGAAGCTCCTCGACGCCATCCGCGAGGCCAACGTGGTCGCCGACGAGGCGGGTGGCATCACCCAGCACATCGGTGCCTACCAGGTCTGGACCGAGCACGACGGCAACGAGCGCGCCATCACCTTCATCGACACCCCCGGTCACGAGGCGTTCACCGCCATGCGTGCCCGTGGTGCTCCAGGTCACCGACATCGCGATCCTGGTGGTCGCGGCCGACGACGGCATCATGCCGCAGACGGTGGAGGCCCTGAACCACGCGCAGTCGGCCGGAGTGCCGATCGTGGTCGCGGTCAACAAGGTCGATAAGGAGGGCGCGAATCCCGCCAAGGTGCGTCAGCAGCTCACCGAGTTCGGCCTGGTGGCCGAGGAGTTCGGTGGCGACACGCTGTTCGTCGACGTGAGCGCCCTGCAGAAGAAGGGCATCACCGAGCTTCTGGATGCCGTCCTCCTCACCGCGGACGCCGGCCTCGACCTGCGTGCGAACCCCAACAAGGACGCGCGCGGTGTCGCCATCGAAGCCAAGCTCGACAAGGGACGCGGTGCCGTCGCGACGGTCCTCATCCAGTCGGGAACGCTGCGAGTCGGCGACCCCATCGTCGCGGGAACGGCCTACGGCCGCGTCCGCGCGATGCACGACGAGAACGGCGAAGCGATCGAGGAGGCCTACCCGGCCCGTCCCGTGCAGGTGCAGGGTCTGTCGACCGTGCCCCGTGCCGGCGACACCTTCCTCGTGACCGAGGACGACCGCATGGCTCGTCAGATCGCCGAGAAGCGCGAAGCCGTCGAGCGCAATGCCCAGCTGGCCAAGGCCCGCAAGCGCATCTCGCTCGAGGACTTCACCCGCGTGCTCGCCGAGGGCAAGGTCGACGCGCTCAACCTCATCATCAAGGGTGATGTCTCCGGTGCCGTCGAGGCGCTCGAGGAGGCGTTGCTCAAGATCGAGGTCGACGACAGCGTCCAGCTCCGCATCCTGCACCGCGGTGTGGGTGCCGTCACCGAGTCGGACATCGACCTGGCGACGATCGACAACGCGATCGTCATCGGGTTCAACGTGCGACCGGATGTCAAGGCCCGCGAGCGCGCACAGCGCGAGGGCATCGACGTGCGCTTCTATTCGGTCATCTACGCCGCGCTCGAAGACATCGAGTCCTCGCTCAAGGGCATGCTCAAGCCCGAGTTCGAAGAGGTCCAGTCGGGTGTGGCCGAGATCCGCGAGATCTTCCGCTCCTCGAAGGCCGGCAACATCGCCGGTGTCATCGTGCGCAGCGGAACGATCACCCGCAACGCCAAGGCGCGGGTCATCCGCGAGGGTGTCGTCATCGGCGACAACCTCGCGATCGATTCGCTCCGTCGTTTCAAGGACGACGTCACCGAGGTCAAGACGGACTTCGAGGCCGGTATCGGTCTCGGCAAGTTCAACGACATCCAGATCGGCGACGAGATCGAGACGATCGAACTCAAGGAGAAGGTCCGGGCGTAACAACCCGATCGGCGGGGCTCCAGGTCTGTTCAATGAGCAGAGTCGTGCTGGGGCCCCGTTCCGTTTCACGAAGGAGCACAGCATGCCGGGACAGGGCGACCGCGCCGCGAAGATGGCCGACCGGATCCGCGAGATCATCGCGAAGCGCATCGAGCGCGGCCTCCGTGATCCGCGGATGGGATTCGTCACCATCACGGATGTGCGGGTGACGGGCGACCTCCAGCACGCGAGCGTGTTCTACACGGTGTACGGCACGGACGAGGAACGTGCCGACTCGGCGCTGGCTCTCAAGGCGGCCACGGGCATGTTCCGCACCGAGGTCGGCAAGAACATCACGGCGCGGCTCACGCCGTCGCTGGAGTTCATCGCGGACGCGATCCCCGAGAACGCGGCGCAGATCGACTCGCTGCTGCGTGAGGCGCGCGAGCGTGACGCCGAGGCCGAGAAGCTCGCGTCGACCGCGACCTACGCCGGCGACGAGGACCCGTACGTCAAGCCGCGCGACCTCGACGAAGACGATCTCGACGACTGAGCCGGGGTCGAGTGTGCCTCATTCGGCCGAGCGTGCATGGCCCACCGTGCACGTTCACGGAAACGTGCACACTCGGCGATTCAGCGGGTGCGGTCACTTCAGCAGTCGCGACAGCACCCGGTCCGCCAGCGGCTTGCCGCCGGTCTGACAGGTCGGGCAGTACTGGAACGTCGAGTCGCTGTAGATGACCTGCCGCACCGTGTCGCCGCAGATCGGGCAGGGCTCGCCGTTGCGGCCGTGCACGCGAAGGCCCGACTTCTTCTCCGCCTTCAGCTCGCTGGCCGAGACCCCGTCTGCGCGCGCGAGCGCGTCGGTGAGCGTCTCGCGCATCGCCGCGTAGAGGGTCGCGACGTCCTCGGCCGGCATGTCGGCCGGCTTGAACGGCGACATCTTCGCCACGTGCAGGATCTCGTCCGAGTACGCGTTACCGATCCCCGCGATCGTGCCCTGGTGCCGAAGCACGCCCTTGATCTGGGCGCGGCCGGCACTCTTCAGGATGCCGGCCAGGACATCCTGGGTGAAGGAGGCATCCATCGGGTCGGGTCCCAATCGCGCGACACCGGGCACCTCCTGGGGGTCGCGGACGACGTGGATCGCGAGGCTCTTCTTGGTGCCGGCCTCGGTGACGTCGAACCCGGATCCGGCCGCCGCACCAGGCGCCGGGCCGAGCACCAGCCGCGCGGCCAGCGGCCCCTTGCCGCGCCCGACGCCGGGGGTCGGGGCGTTCTCCCGCCAGCGGATCCAGCCTGCCCGCGCCAGGTGCATCACGATGTGCAGGCCGCTGTCGACCTCGATGTCGAGGAACTTGCCGTGCCGCGAGACCCCGGTGATCGTCGTGCCCTCGAGAGCCGATACGGGCGGGTCGTAGGTCTTGAGGGCAGAGAACGCCGTGACGTCGAAGCGCGCGATGGTGCGTCCCGTCAGGCGCGTGCCGAGGTCGGCCGCGAGGGCCTGCACTTCGGGGAGCTCTGGCACGGACCTACTCAACCACCTCGAACCGCACCGTGGCGGTGGCGATGTCGGCCTCGACGAGGCGGACTCGCACGTCGGTACCGGGCTCGAGGTGCCCGTCGCTGGTGCCCTCGACCGCCGGATCGGTGAGCTGCACCGTGCCTCCGTCGCGCCGTGCGCCGTCCGTGCCTGGGCTGCCGCTCATGCCGCCGGCCGAGATCACGACGGCATCGAACTCGTCTCCGACACGGGGTACGAGCAGCGCGGCCTCGACGGCGTCGAGCGTCATCCGATCGAGGCGGTTGGCGACGTTGCTCGAGCGCGCCATCTCCTTCGGCAACTCGGGCAGGGCCGCGCGGGCCCAGTCGGGAACGGCCGTCCCCGCCGAGAGCGCCTCGCAGATCACCAGCCCGAACCGGTCGACGAGACGTCGCAACGGCGCGGTCACGTGCGCATACGGCGCGCCGACGGCCGCCTGGGCGGTGACGTCCGGTTTCTCCCCGTCGAACGGCGTGTAGCCGGCCCCGCGGAAGAGCGCCGCCGCCGCGTGCAGGATCGCGAGGTGCTTCGGGTCGCCGCCGTCCAGCATCCGGAGGTACTCGCCGTACGGCTGTTCCTCCGGCCACGGCGTGCCGAGGGCGCGGGCCTGGCGTCGCAGGCGATCGATCGCGTCCGGCTGAGCCGGAGGCATGGTGCGCAGGATGCCGACCCCGCCATCCAGCATCAGAGCCGCGGCCGCCATGCCCGTCATCAGCGAGAGCTGTGCGTTCCAGGCTTCCACGGGGAGCAGCGTGCGACGGTCGAGGGTGTACCGCCCCTCGATCAGCGAGACGAGCACCTCGGGTGTCGAGAGGCTGGCGCCGCCCCGGGCCGCCTCGATGGCCACACGTGCCTCGCCAACGTCGCGCAACATCCCGAGCAGCGCGGCGTCGGGGCCCCGGCCCGCGTCGAGGTCCGCCTGCGACGCCGGGTAGTCGAGCTGACGGCGGCTCCGGATGCGGGCGCGCGCGACCGTCGTCGAGGTCACCTCGCCGGACGCGTCGAGCACGTGCTCCCAGACGAACGCGCCGCGCTCCTGATCGGGCAGAAGGGACGCCGCGCCTTCGCTGATGACCGTCGGGTGCAACGGGATGCGACCGTCGGCCGCGTAGACCGTCTGGCCGCGCAGGTGCGCCTCCGCGTCGATCGCGCCACCCGGACGCACGAAAGCCGGGAGGTCGGCGATGGCGTAGAACACGCGCCATCCGCCGCCGTCCGGCTGGATGAGGAACGCCTGATCGAGGTCGACGGCGCCGGGGGGATCCATCGTGACGAACTCGAGGTCGGTGCGGTCGAGGTCGGGGAGCGGGCGCTCTGCGACGACGGCGTCGGCCTCGGCGAGCACCTCCGGTGGGAACTCGCGGGTGATGTCGAGCTCGGCGGGAAGGGTGGCCAGCTTCGCGGTGAGCTCGTCGTGAGCGGCCTGCGGGGACGTGACCGACGCGGTCAGGCGCAGCGGAGTCGTCACACGGTCAGCCTATGCGGCGCTGCGTCGAGGGGCTCACAGCGCGGGCAGCTCGTAGCCGCGGCTGGCGTCGCCCGTGACCAGGCCGTCGCGCAGGAGGCCGGCGAGGGCTCGCTCGCGCTGGACGGCATCCGGCCACACGGAGTCGATCACGTCGGCCGGCACGGATACCTCGCTGGCGCGCAGCTCCCGCAGGATGAGACCGCGCACCTGGCGGTCGCTGCCCGCGTAGGCCTTCTGCTTCGGCGCCGCGGGCCCGAGGTACTCGGGATAGCCGGCCGCCCGCCAGGCGCAGTTCTCGGCGATCGGGCAGGCGTCGCAGCGGGGTGTCCGCGCAGTGCACACGACCTGGCCGAGTTCCATCGTGCCGGCGTTGACCAGCCGGGCGCGCTCCGGACCGGCGGGGAGCAGCGTCTCCATCAGGGCGAGCTCGCGCCGGGTCTGCGCGGGGCCAGGCTGTCCGCGGCCCTCGACCGCGCGCGCGAGCACGCGGCGGGCGTTGATGTCGACGACCGGGGTGCGGACGCCGTACGCGAACGCCGCGACAGCTCGCGCCGTGTACGGCCCGACCCCGGGGAGGGAGAGCAGGGCCTCCACATCGGCGGGAACGACGTTGTCATGGCGGTCGGCGATCGCTGTGGCGGCGCCGTGCAGGGCGAGGGCTCTGCGCGGGTAGCCGAGCCGATCCCAGGCGCGGACGGCCTCACCGGGCGGGGCGGCCGCCAGGTCCGCAGGCGTCGGCCAGCGCGCCAGCCACTCCTCGAGCCGCGGGATCACGCGCGCAACCGGTGTCTGCTGCAGCATGAACTCCGAGATCAGGATGCCCCAGGCCGGGAATCCGGCATGTCGCCACGGCAGTTCCCGGTGCCCGGCCCGGTACCAGTCGGCGATCGCGCTCGCGATGTCGTCGACGATTTCCGTCTCGGGGGCTGGCACGCGCTCAGATTAGGCTGACGGCATGGTTCGCTTGGCACCGGTGCGGCAGGACGTGATCGAGGCTCTCGCCGACGAGATCCTGCACAACTACGCCCACGGCCGCGTCATCGTCGCGATCGACGGGGAGGATGTAGCGGCCGCGGACACCTTCGGCGCCGACCTCGTCGAGCTGCTCAAGAAGCGCGGTCATTCGGCGTTCGCCGCACGCCTGAACGACTTCGTGTCGCCCCGTGAGCGCCGGGAGTCCTGGGGCGCTGACTCCGCCGAGGTCCGCTACCGCAACACCTACGACCTGTCCGTGCTGCGTCGCGTTCTCGTCGATCCGTTCCGGATGGGGGGGAGCACCGGGTTCGTCGCGGCCGCGTATGACCGTGCACGGGAGCAGCAGATCCAGGCGAAGTGGCTCACCGCACCCGAGGACTCGGTCCTCGTCGTGAGTGGTGAGTTCCTTCAGCGCCCCGAGCTGCGCGGGCTGTGGAACTTCACGGCGTGGCTGGAGTCGGCACCGGCCGAGACGGCCGACCCGCTCGCCGTCGCAGCGCGGAAGCTCTACGCCAAGGACGTGAAGGTTCGCGACTCTGCGAACGCGATCGTCGACAACACCGACCCCGAGAACCCGGTCAGGATCTTCGCCGACAGCTGCTGACGGCGGCTACACGCGTGCCAGGAACTCCAGCACGCGCGTGGTGACGAGCTCCGTCGCCGCCGCGTCGTACGACGGGATGCTGTCGTCGGTGAACAGGTGCTGGTCGCCGGGGTAGAGGAACAGCTCGCCATCCTGAGCCGCTTCGACGAGTTCGCGGGCGGCATCGATGTCGCCGCTGTCGACGAATTCGGGGTCGGCGTCCGCCGCGTGGATCTGCAGCGCCACTCCCGCCGGCCACGGCCCGCCGAACTCCTCCGCGGGCACGCTCGACTCGAGGAACACCGCGCCGAGCGCTCCTGCACGGTTCTGGGCGAGGTTCTGCGCAGGCATCACGCCCATCGAGATGCCCGCGTAGACGATCGCCTCCGGCAGGTCGGCCGCGATGGCAGCCCCCCGCTCGACCAGCGTGCCGAAGCCGATGCTGCGTGCGTGATCCACACCCGCGTCGACGGTCTCGAACGTCTGCCCGTCGTACAGGTCCGGCAGGTGCACGGTGTGACCGGCGACGCGCAGCCGCTCGGCGAATGAGGCGACGCCGGGCGTCAGACCGAGGGCGTGGTGAAAGAGCAGGATCTCCGTCATACCGCAATCCTGTCCAGGACCTCCGACACCGGGAGGAACTCACCGCTCTGCTCGACCTCATGAACCATCTCGACGATCGCGCTGTTGACCGGCGACGCCAGGCCCGCTGCGCTGGCGGCACCGACGACCGCACCGTTCAGGAAGTCGATCTCGGTCGCGTGACCACGCCGGATGCTCTGGAGCGTCGATCCCGGATTCGGCACGGAGCCCATGCGCCGCGCGAGCAGCCGCGGGAACGCCGCCCCGATCGCGAGAGGCACCACTCCGATCAGTTCGAGCAACCGGCCCGGGACCCCCTGCATCGACCCGAACCGCACTCCGGTCGCCCGCGCGATCCGCACCGACTCCCGCATGCTCGCGACCAGCACGCGGAGCAGCCCCGTGTCCGCGACGGTCTCCTGCACGCTCAGCCCGGTGATCGCGGGAAGCGCGTTCACATGGTTGATGAGCAGCTTCGTCCACTGCGCGCCCCGGATGTCATGGGTCACCTCGACCGGCAGCGCCTGTCCCAGCACCCCCGCCACGCGATCCAGCACCTCTCGCGGCGTCTCAACGGGGGCGCCGATCACCAGAGGATTCTCGCCCGTCACGAGTACGTGGCCTGGCCCGACGTAGGACGCGGCGAAAAGGGCCAGGCCGCTCAGGATGGGGGAGGAGGGGAGGTGCTCCGCCGCTACGGCCAGGCCTCCGAGTCCGTTCTGCACGACGAGCAGGGGAACCCCGTCGAGCGCCGCCGCACTGGCATCGAGGGCTGCCGCAGCATCCTGGGCCTTCGTCGCCAGAATCGCCAGCTCGGGGCGATCGGTCACGACCTCGCCGGCGACGACGCGGGCCAGATGCTCGCCGAACCCGCCCTCGAGCCGCAGCCCGTCCCGCCGGATCGCCGCGAGGTTCTCGCCCCGCGCCGTGACCTCGACGTCGTGCCCCGCGCGCGCGAGAAGGGCGGCCAGCGTGCCGCCGACCGCCCCTGCTCCAAGCACTGCGATGCGCATCCTCAAAGCCTAGATACTGACCTCGCGGTATCGTCGCATCATGAGCAATGACGCCCTGATCGACACCATCCGCGCCTCCGTGATCGGCGGTGACGACGTGGTCGAGGGCCCATTCGGACCGCGCCCGGTCGTCTACGCGGACTACACCGCATCCGGTCGCTCACTCTCGTTCATCGAGGACTACATCCGCTCGGCCGTCCTGCCGCTCTACGCCAACACGCACACCGAGTCGTCGGGCACGGGGCTGCAGACCTCGCGGTACCGCGAAGAGGCGCGCGCCATCGTGGCGAAGTGCACCGGTGCGACCGACGATCACGTCGTGCTGTTCTGCGGCAGCGGGTCGACCTACGCGATCGACAAGCTGATCGGCGTGCTCGGCCTTCGCGTGCCGTCGAACCTCGACGACCGCTGGCACGTCACGGACGCGATCCCGCCGAATCAGCGTCCCGTGGTCTTCATCGGACCGTTCGAGCACCACTCCAACGAGCTCACCTGGCGCGAGTCGATTGCCGACGTCGTCACCATCCGCGAGTCCGCCGACGGTCGTGTGGATCTCTCCCACCTCACCGAGGAACTGGTGCGGTACGCCGACCGGCCGGTCAAGATCGGATCGTTCTCGGCCGCATCCAACGTCACGGGCATCATCACCGACTCGCGTGCGGTGTCCGCCCTCCTCCACGAGCACGGGGCACTCGCGTTCTGGGACTTCGCCGCCTCGGCCCCCTACGTCGACATCGACATGGGACCGGTCGACGCCCCGACCAGCTACGACGCCGTGTTCATCTCGACTCACAAGCTGATCGGCGGCCCGGGCACGCCCGGCGTGCTGGTCGCCAAGCGGTCGCTCTTCACGAACCGGGTGCCGGTCGTGGTGGGAGGCGGCACGGTGGAGTACGTCAACTCCGACGGGCACGACTATCACACCGACATCGCGCACCGCGAGGAGGGCGGCACCCCCGCCATCGTCGAGTCGATCCGCGCCGGGCTGGTCTTCCAGCTGAAGGCGGCGGTCGGCGTCGACGAGATCCGGCGGCGCGAGGAGGACTTCGTCACCCGGGCGATCACGGCGTGGGATGAGACCCCCGGCATCGAGATCCTGGGCAGCCGCGATGCCGAGCGGCTGTCGATCGTGTCGTTCGTCATCCGATACGAGAGCGGCGCAGCGGGAAAGCAGTACCTTCACCACAACTACGTGGTCGCCCTGCTGAACGACCTGTTCGGAATCCAGGCTCGCGGCGGCTGCTCGTGCGCAGGGCCGTACGGGCACCGGCTGCTGGGAATCGACGCCGAGCGTTCGCGTGCGATCGAGCAGGCGGTGACCGGGAGCGCGTGCGAGGGCATCAAGCCCGGCTGGGTGCGCGTCAACTTCAACTACTTCATCGACGATGAGACCTTCGACTACATCATCGAGGCCGTACGACTGGTCGCGTCCGAGGGCGCGGCGCTCCTGCCGAGCTACACGTTCGAGCCGGCGACCGGCCTGTGGCGCCACCGGGACGCCGACCGGCTGACGCCGCCGATGTCACTGCACGAGGTGGACTACTCGGGCGGCGCGATGACCTACCCCGACCGCCGCAGCCGGCGCCCCGACCGCGACCTCGCCAGCTACCTGACGGCGGCGCGAGCCGAGCTCGACGCCGCGGCGACCCGTCCGCGGGAACCCTTCGGGCTCCCGGACACCAGCGAGGAGTTCGAGGAGCTGCGCTGGTTCCCCTATCCGGATGAGGTCAGGCCGCGGGCGTGAGCCGATCCGGCATCCTCCTCGTCGACAAGCCGGCAGGCATGACCAGCCACGATGTGGTCGCCCGCGCCCGCCGGGCGCTCGGCACCCGCAAGGTCGGGCATGCCGGAACCCTGGATCCGATGGCGACAGGTCTGCTGCTGCTCGGCATCGACAGCTCCACCCGCCTGCTCACCTATCTGGTCGGGCTCGGCAAGGAGTACACCGCGGTGATCCGGCTCGGCGTCGCGACCGATACGGACGACGCCGAGGGCACCGTGACGTCGACGACGGATGCGAGCGACATCGGCCGCGAGGCGATCGATGAGGCGATCGCGGCGCTCACCGGCGAGATCGAGCAGGTCCCCTCGACCTACAGCGCGATCAAGGTCGACGGCCGGCGGTCGTACGACCGTGCCCGGTCAGGGGAGGACGTCGTGCTCGAGCCGCGGAGGGTGACGGTGTCGCGCTTCGACGTCATCTCCGAACGCCGCGAGGGCGGGACGGTGGATCTCGAGGTCGAGGTCGCCTGCTCATCCGGCACGTACGTCCGCGCCCTCGCTCGCGATCTCGGCGCCGCACTCGGCGTCGGCGGGCACCTCACGGCGCTGCGTCGTCAGTCGATCGGGCCGTTCGGGGTCGGCGACGCTGCAGCCGTCACCGACGATGCGGAGGCCAACCGCCCCGCATTCGAGCAGCTCCTTCGCACGCCCGCATCGGTGGCGGCCGAGATCTTCCCGACGACGGCGCTGGGTGCGGTGCAGGCAACCGAGCTGACGCACGGCAAGCGCGTGCAGCTCGAGGTCGCCGACGCCCCCGTCGTCGCGGCGGTCACAAAGGACGGCCGGCTCGCCGGTCTCGTCTCGGTGACGGACGGCACTGCTCGGGTGCTCGTGAACTTCCCGACGGACGAGGTGCTCACATGATCCTGGGATTCACGATCGTCCTCGTCGGGGCGGCCGCGCTGGCGGGGCTGCTCTGCGTCGTGCTCGGCCTCGCCGGTCGCAAGCCCTCCGACATCACCATCGTCGCGCTGGGGATCGTCGAGGTGCTGCTCCTCGCCCAGGTCGTGATGGCGATCGTCGCGCCAGCCCTCGGCAATTCACCGACCGGCAACCCTCTCGAGTTCTGGCTGTACCTGATCACGGCGACCATCATCCCGCCGCTGGCCGTTTTCTGGTCGCTGGTCGAGCGGACCCGCTGGAGCACCCTGGTGCTCGGCGTCGGCGCGCTCGCGGTCGCGGTGATGGCGTACCGGATGCACCAGATCTGGACGGTCCAGCTCGCCTGAGCCGCGCACACTAATCTGGAATCGATGTCCACGTTCACAGCCGCAAAGAGCACGGGCGTCGGCCGCGTGCTCGTCGCGGTGTACACGATCCTGGCCATGGCGGCGACCGGGCGCTCGGTGTTCCAGATCCTGGACCGGTTCGACGAGGCTCCGATCGCGTTCTCCCTGTCGGCGCTCTCCGCTGTGGTCTATATCGTGGCGACGATCGCTCTGGCCCTCGGCTGGCGACGCGTCGCTCTCCTCACGATCGGCTTCGAGCTCCTCGGCGTGCTCGTGGTCGGCACGATCTCCGTCTTCGCGCCCGGACTGCTCGGACTCGACGGACTCGACCCGTTCGGCCGCGAGGCGACCGTGTGGAGCGCCTACGGCGCCGGATATCTGTTCGTCCCCCTCGCGCTGCCCGTGCTGGGCCTGCTCTGGCTCCGCCGGCCCCGCGCGGTGGCGGCATGAAGTTCTACGACGGCCTGGATGCGGTCCCGGATGGCTTCGGGCCCTCGGCCGTCTCGGTCGGCAAGTTCGACGGCATCCATCTGGGGCATCGCGGAGTGTTCGCGCAGCTGTGCGACCGGGCGGATGCCGCGCGCCTGATCCCGACGGTCGTCACCTTCGACCGCAACCCGCTGAGCCTCATCCGCCCAGACAAGGCGCCGCCGGTGCTCGTCAGTCGTGCGCAGAAGGCGGAGCTGCTCGAGGAGTCCGGCATCGCCGTCACGGTGATGCTCGCGTTCACCCCCGAGTTCGCAGCCCTGTCGCCGGAGGACTTCGTGCGGCGCGTGCTCGTCGAGACGCTGAACGCCAAGGTGGTGCTGGCGGGATCGGATTTCCGGTTCGGTGAGAACGGCACCGGCGACCTGGAGGCCCTGCGCCGATTCGGGAGGCAGTACGGCTTCGAGGTCGTCCTCATCGAGGACGTGCATCACGATGACGGGGGAGCGGAGCGCCGCGCCTCGTCGACCTGGATCCGAGAGCTGCTGGCTGAGGGACGCGTTCGTGAGGCGGGCGAGCTGCTCGGGCGACCGCCGACGGTCCGCTCGAAGGTCGTACGCGGCAAGCAGCGCGGACGCGAGCTGGGCTACCCGACCGCGAATCTGGACCCGGCGATCGAGGGGCTGCTGCCCGCGGACGGCGTCTACGCCGCATGGGCGACGGTCGACGGGAATCGGTATGGCGCGGCGGTGTCGGTCGGCAACAACCCGACATTCGACGGCATCCCGCAGCACCAGGTCGAGGCGCACCTGCTCGACCAGAAGCTGGATCTGTATGGCGCCACGATCGAGATCGGGTTCGTCGACTACGTGCGCTCGATGCAGAAGTTCGGCTCGGTGGAGGAGCTCGTCAGCCAGATGCACTCCGACGAGGAGCGCATCCGCGCGATCCTCGCCGCTCAGCTCCCCGGCACGCCCGCGCGCCCGTAGAGGAACAGCACGATCGCGGCCGCTGTGCCCGCAAGCTCGGGTCCGCTGCCGAACTCCCAGCCGGCGTCGGTGGCGCGGATCGTCCGGTTCTTCACCACGGCACGGATCGCAAGGGGCGCCCGGAGGCTGCGGTCGAGCGCCACGGCACCCGAGGTGACCGGGTCGACCGTCGAGCGCCGAGCCGGTGACGGCGGCGAACTCCAGTGCCTCGGCGAGCACCCCACCGAGCGCCGGCACGCGGACCCGACGTCCGGGCTTCACGGCGGCGACCGCCGCCGATAGCCGATCGCGTGCCGCTACGACGTCCGGGCGGTTCGCCGTGGCGGGCGGAAGGGTGGCGATCATCGCGTCGATCGCGGTCAGCAGTTCCGCGAACCGCGGGCCCCAGTCGCCGGTGACGCCGGACTCGTCGAACCGCGGGCGCGCGCTCAGCGGCAGGTATCGCGCGAGGTCGGCCGGCCGGGCAGGCTCGCCCGGAGTGCCGGAGCTAGGCATCACGCTCGGATTCTACGGCTGCCCGTGTGACACCCTTTCCGCGGTCGCGCCTAGGCTGGCCAGGTGACACCCCCCGCGCCCCCTCCGTCTGGAGCAGGGCCCCTCGCGCGAGGCCGCATCCTCGCGTTGGTCGGCATCGCCGCTCGTCGCCGCTGACCATGCGCACGGCGGTCGGCTCGATGTCGCCGATCATCGGCCTCATCGACGCAGATCTGCACCTCGATCACTCTGGTGCTCTCGATCATCGGCGCCGCCCCGCCTCTGATCTTCGCCCTCTCCGGACTGGTGGCCCCGCTCGTCTCGCGCTGGCTCGGGCTCGAGGGTGCACTCCTGGCGCTGACCCTCGTCGGCGGCGCCGGGCATCTGCTGCGGGCGCTCGCGCCCGACGCCAGCGTCCTGCTGCTCGGCACGGTGCTCGCCCTCCTCGGTGCGGGCTGTTCCAACGTGTTGCTGCCGCCCATCGTGAAGCGCTACTTCCCCGATCGCATCGGCACCGTGACCGCGATCTACGTGACCGTCATGTCGCGTCGGGGCGACCGTGCCGCCGATCGTGGCCGTGCCGATCGCCGACGCATCGAGCTGGCGCGTGTCGCTCGGGGTCTGGTGCCTCCTCGCCGTCGTCGCCGCTGCGCCCTGGATCTGGCAGTTGGTGGTCCGCGGCCGGCACGTCGAGAACCTGGACACCGAGGCGCGCGGGATCGAGGCGGCGCATGCCGGCATCGGAACCCGGCTGTTCCGGTCGAAGATCGCCTGGTCGATGGCGCTGCTGTTCGCGATGCCGACGATCTCCGTCTACGCGATGTTCGCCTGGCTGCCGTCGCTGGCGGTCGAGATCTCGGGCGTCGACGCGGCGCAGGCGGGGGCGCTCCTCGGTGCGTTCGCGATCTGCGGCGTCCCGGCCGCGCTCATCGTCCCGATCCTCGCGGTGCGCCTCAGGTCGGTGCGACCCCTGATCATCGCGGGCGCTCATCTTCTTCGTCGCCGGCTTCGCCGGTTTCCTCTTCGCCCCGACGGTCGCGCCGTTGGTCTGGAGCGTGCTTCATCGGCCTCGGCCCGCTGGTGTTCCCCCTCACGCTCACGCTGATCAACCTGCGCACGCGCAGTCAGGTCGGCGCGGTCGCGCTCAGCGGATTCGTCCAGGGCTTCGGCTACGTGATCGGCGCGGCGGGCCCGCTCGTCGTTGGCCTGCTGCGGGATGCGACGGGCGGCTGGACCGTGCCGATCTACTTCCTGCTGGGCACGCTCGTGCTCGCGATTCCCGCACTTCTCGTGCTCGGCCGTCCCGGTTTCGTCGAGGACGAGCTGGCGCGCTAGCCCGCTCGGAAGGCTCCGTCAGCTCGGAAGATAGGGCTGGAGCAGGATCGCGACGGCGTAATACGCGGCGAAGATCACCAGGATGCCGACGAGGGGCAGCCAGAACGCAAGCCTCCGCCGCAGTATCCGGACGATGAAGAAGCCCACGGTGACGAACCACCCGAACACCACGAGCGCGGTTCCGATGATGAGGACCGCGCTGAGGAAGCCGCCGTCGCACTGGATTCCGTCGGGGGTGACGCCCTCGCATGCCGCAGAGAACCCTCCGAACTGCCCGATCAGGGCGAGCATGATGAACCCAAGGAGGGCTCCGATGATCGCGAGCACGATTCCGGCGACGAGGTCGATGATCCGCAGCGGCGGGCGGGCTGGCGTCGGGGGCGTCGACATGCAGCCAGCGTAGTGTCCGCCGGGTCAGCGGCCGGTCGTACACTGACGCCGTGGACGGTGCCGGCGATCTCGAACGACTGATCGACCTGCCGCGCGCGATCGTCTGGGATGCGCTGCTCGATCCGGTGCTCGTCGAGGGCTGGCTGCACCCCACCGCCCGGCTCGTTTCCGGCGAGGTGCGCGAGCGCAGAGAACCGTCCCCGGATGCCACGGCAGTCCTCGAGACGGCGCTCGAGCCGTTCGGGCGGCTGCGCTTCGAACTCGACGAGCGCGACGGCGGGACGCGCGGCACGTCGACGATCTTCCGCCTGCAGGCGACGGGCTCGGGCTGGGAAGACCGGATCGACGATCTCGAGAACCTGCTGCGCGGGCATCCGGTCCGATGGGGCGATTCCTCGAACCAGGAACAGAGGGTCGACGGCTCGGCCTGAGAGCGCTCCACCTGCGGCTGCTCATATGAGCAGAACGATCAACAGATGTTGCGCGAGATCCGACGACGTTCTACCGTCGAAGGGTGGAGCGCGCGCTGTCGAGTCTGAGCGACCTCGATCTCGCGCGTCCGGATCCCCGTGGTGACGACACCGACGAGCTGCTGTCCGTGCGCGTCGCCGAGCTCTACTACGACGAGAACAAGACCCAGGACGAGATCGGCGCCCTCCTCGGGATCTCGCGCTGGAAGGCCGGCCGCCTGCTGACCCAGGCCCGCGAGGCCGGCATCGTCCGCATCGAGATCGTCCATCCCGCGCGCCCGCCGCCTCGCCCTCGAACGCGAGCTGTGCGGCCGCTTCGGCCTGACCGACGCCGTCATCGTGCCGGACCCCGACGTCCGAATCCGACGCCACCGGCCGCGTCGCCCAGGCCGCCGCCGACTACCTCGACGGCGCTGCGCCCGGTCCCGCGCATCCTCGGCGTCAGCTGGGGCCGCACCCTCAACGAGGTCGCCGGCCGCCTGCCGCACGGGCTGGGCGACCGGCGTCACCGTCGTGCAGATCAACGGCGGCGTCAGCCTCAACCGCCGCCCCGGCGCCGCCGCGACGATGGCCGCGACGATCGCCCAGCGCGGCAGCGGCCAGGCCGTGCTGCTGCCGAGCCCCGCGATCCTCGAGCGCCTCGAGACCAAGCGCGCGATCGAGGCCGACCGCACGGTCGCCGACGTGCTCGCGCTGGCCGCCACGGCATCCGCCTATCTCTACAGCGCGGGCGTCGCCGACGCGAGCTCCGTGCTCGTCGAGAGCGGCTACCTGACCCCGGACGACGTGGCCGAGCTGGTGCGCAAGGGCGCCGTCGGCGACGTCGTCGGCCGCTACATCGACGCCAACGGCCACATCGTCGACCCCGGACTCGATGAGCGTACGGTGGGACTGGGGCTCGACGAGCTCCGGTCCGCCGCGACCGCGATCTTCGTGGTCGCGGGAGAGACCAAGCACGATGTCGCCCGCGCGATCGTGATGAGCGGGCTGTGCACGGTCCTCGTCAGCGACGAGGACACCGCACGGGCACTTCTGGAGGACCAATGACCATCGCACGGGACAATTTCCATCGGCCGACCGCGGCCCGTGCCCTGGCGCCCGCCGAGCGCGCGATCGCGCTGCTCGGCAGCGACCTGACCGACGCGAGCCTGCGCCTGCACCTCGAGGGACTCTCCGGCGTCGACGCCGTCGGCCTCGAGCAGCGCGCCGCCGGGCTCGCGACCCGCTCGATCAAGACCACGCTCGAAGGCCTGGGCCCTCGACCGCATCATCGAGCTCATCGACCTGACCACGCTCGAGGGCGCCGACACCCCCGGCAAGGTGCGCTCGCTCGTGGCGAAGGCGATGACGCCCGACCCCTCCGACCCGACGACGCCGCGCGTCGCCGCGGTCTGCGTCTACGGCGACATGGTGCCGGATGCCGTCGCGGCCCTCGGCGCCGCCCACGGCGATCCCGACGACGGCCTCATCTCGGTCGCCGCCGTCGCGACCGCCTTCCCGAGCGGACGCGCCTCGCTGCGGGTCAAGCTCGCCGACACCGCCGACGCGGTCGCCGCCGGCGCCGACGAGATCGACATGGTCATCGACCGCGGTGCGTTCCTCTCCGGGCGCTACGGCCAGGTCTTCGACGAGATCGTCGCGGTCAAGGAGGCGTGCCGTCGCGACGACGGCAGCTACGCGAGCCTCAAGGTGATCCTCGAGACCGGCGAGCTGAACACCTACGACAACGTGCGCCGCGCCATCCTGGCTGTCGATCCTGGCCGGCGGCGACTTCATCAAGACCTCGACCGGCAAGGTGGCGCCGGCCGCGACGCTGCCGGTGACGCTGCTCATGCTCGAGGTCGTGCGCGACTGGCACCGCCTCACCGGCGAGAAGATCGGCGTGAAGCCGGCCGGCGGCATCCGGCAGTCGAAGGACGCGATCCGGTACCTCGTGACCGTCGCCGAGACCGTGGGCGAGGAGTGGCTGCAGCCGCACCTGTTCCGCTTCGGCGCCTCCAGCCTGCTCAACGACGTGCTGCTGCAGCGCCAGAAGCTCACCACCGGCCACTACAGCGGCCCCGACTACGTGACGATCGACTAGGATCCCAAGGACGACACATGGCGAAGACAGATATCGAACCGCGAAGGCCCGCGCGGCTTCCTCGAGTACGCGCCCGCGCCCGAGTCGACCAGCATCCTGCACCTGAAGAAGAGCTACGGGCTCTTCATCGACGGCGAGTTCGTCGACGGCCACGGGCAGTCGTTCTCGACGATCTCGCCCGCGACCGAGAAGAAGATCGCGACGATCGCGCGCGGCGAACACGGCCGACGTCGACATCGCCGTCGCCGCCGCGCGGCGCGCCTACGACAAGACCTGGTCGAAGATGTCGGGGTCCGACCGCGGCAAGTACCTGTTCCGCATCGCGCGGCTCGTGCAGGAGCGCGCGCGCGAGCTCGCCGTCGCCGAGAGCCTCGACAACGGCAAGCCGATCAAGGAGAGCCGCGACGTCGACGTGCCGCTCGTCGCCGCCTGGTTCTTCTACTACGCGGGCTGGGCCGACAAGCTCGACTACGCCGGGCTCGGCGCGAACCCGCGCGCGCTCGGCGTCGCCGCCCAGGTCATCCCGTGGAACTTCCCGCTGCTGATGCTCGCGTGGAAGATCGCCCCGGCGCTCGCCGCCGGCAACACGGTCGTGCTGAAGCCCGCCGAGACCACGCCGCTCAGCGCGCTGCTCTTCGCCGAGATCCTGCAGCAGGCCGACCTGCCTCCCGGCGTCGTGAACATCGTCACCGGCGCGGGCGAGACGGGCGCGGCGCTGGTGCGGCATCCCGATGTCAACAAGGTCGCGTTCACCGGCTCGACCGGCGTCGGGCCGCGAGATCGCCAAGGCGATCGCCGGCACCGGCAAGAAGGTCACGCTCGAGCTCGGCGGCAAGGCCGCGAACATCGTCTTCGACGACGCGCCGATCGACCAGGCCGTCGAGGGCATCGTCAACGGCATCTTCTTCAACCAGGGTCACGTCTGCTGCGCCGGGTCGCGTCTGCTCGTGCAGGAGAACATCCACGAGGAGGTCGTCGACCGCCTGAAGCAGCGCCTCTCGACGCTGCGCCTCGGCGACCCGCTCGACAAGAACACCGACATCGGGGCGATCAACTCGCGCGAGCAGCTCGAGCGCATCCGCGACGCTCAGCGACATCGGCGAGGCCGAGGGCGCCGACCGCTGGACCGCGCCGTGCGTGATCCCCGAGAACGGGTTCTGGTTCGCGCCGACGATCTTCGACAACGTGCAGACGTCGTCGACGATCGCGCGCGAGGAGATCTTCGGCCCGGTGCTGTCGGTGCTGACCTTCCGCACCCCGGCCGAGGCGATCGCGAAGGCGAACAACACGCCGTACGGCCTCTCGGCCGGCATCTGGAGCGACAAGGGCTCGAAGATCCTCGCCGTCGCCGACAAGCTGCGCGCCGGCGTCATCTGGGCGAACACGTTCAACCGGTTCGACCCGGCGTCGCCGTTCGGCGGCTACAAGGAGTCGGGCTACGGCCGCGAGGGCGGCCGCCAGGGCCTCGCCGCGTACCTGCAGCCCGCCGGTCGAGGAGCGAAGCGTATCGAGGCCAAGGGAGCCGCGAAATGAGCCGCCTGCACGATCCCCAAGACCTACAAGCTCTACATCGGCGGCGCGTTCCCGCGCAGCGAGAGCGGCCGCTCCTACGAGGTCGTACTCGGCGAAGGGCGCGTTCCTCGCGAACGCCGCCCAGGCCAGCCGCAAGGACGCTCGGGATGCCGTGGTCGCCGCCCGCGGCGCCGCAGTCCGGCTGGGCGGGTGCCACCGCCTACAACCGCGGCCAGGTGCTGTACCGCATCGCGGAGCTGCTCGACGGCCGTCGCGCCCAGTTCGTGGAGGAGATCTCGGCGTCCGAGGGCGTCGTCCGCCGCTGCGGCGGGCGCCCAGGTCGACGAGGCCATCGACACCTGGATCTGGTACGCGGGCTGGGCCGACAAGTACGCGCAGGTCGCCGGCACCGGCAACCCGGTCGCGGGCCCGTACTTCAACCTCTCGGTGCCCGAGCCGACCGGCGTCGTCGCGATCGTCGCGCCGCAGGGCGGGGTCAGGTCGGCAAGCTCGACGTGCGCGGGTCGACCTGCTCGGCCTGGTGCCGGTCATCGCCCCGGCGCTCGTCGCCGGCAACACGGTCGTCGTGATCGCCGACCAGCAGCGCCCGCTCAGCGCGATCAGCCTCGGCGAGGTGCTCGCGACGAGCGACGTGCCCGGGCGGAGTGGTGAACATCCTCACCGGCTCGCCCGCCGAGATCGCGCCGTGGCTCGCCTCGCACGCCGACGTGAACGCGCTCGACCTGACCGGCGCCGAGGCGCTCGACTGGATCGACCTCGAGATCAGCGCCGCCGACACGCTGAAGCGCGTGCTGCGTCCCGAGCCGGGCATCCCGGCCCGCAGCCTCGATCGCATCCTGGCCTTCGTCGAGACGAAGACGGTCTGGCACACGAAGGCGCTGATCTGACTCGGCGTCGTCATGAGCGACGTCGACAGGCGGGGGCGGCTGGAGTCGGACCCGTTCGACGCGCGCGTGACGGCATCCGGGACCGTGCTGATCAGCCGGGGCGGGCGCCTCGTGACGACCGTGCGCGGCACGGCGGCCGAGCGCCTCGCGACGGCTCTCGACCGCGCCGCCGACGACCGCGCGGTGCAGCTGCTGCTCGCGAAGGCGACCGGTCACTACAAGCATTGAGGCGATCGCGCCGGATTTCACCACCTCCGCCGCCAAGCAAGGTAACGAAACGGTAACGGGCGTGCTACAGTCGGCTCACCCGCGACGGAGCGGGTGCCGTCACCCCGCGGTGCCACGTCGTCGACGAACCCGAAAGCCGGTCAATGGCGACCACGCATCCGATCCTCGAGCGCTCTGGCGCGCTGCCTTCGCGGCCGGCCTCACGATCGCGACCGTGCTCGTGCTCGTGCTCGTCCCGGACGCCGTGCAGGCCTACGCGCCGTACATGATCGGCACGCTGCGCTCGCCGGGCGAGCCCGCCTTCGTCGCCGGACACCGCGGCGACCGCGCCGACGCCCCCGAGAACACGATGCCCGCGTTCGAGGCGGCGTTCGCCGGCGGCCTCGAGTTCGTCGAGACCGACGTGCAGCTCACGGCCGACGGCTTCGCGGTGCTGCTGCACGACGAGACCGTCGATCGCACGACCGACGGCACCGGCGCCGTCGCCGAGCTGACCCTCGCCGAGGTGCAGGCGCTCGACGCCGGCTCGTGGTTCGGGCCGGAGTTCGCGGGCACCCGCATCCCGCAGCTCGGCGAGTTCCTCGACCTGCTGGCCACCACGCCGCACACGAAGGCGCTGATCGAGCTGAAGGAGCTACTGGACCGGCGACGAGATCCGCCGCATCCTCGACGAGATCTTCCTGCGCGGCGTGCAGAACCGGGTCGTGTTCGCGAGCTTCCACCTCGGCACGATCGCGAACCTCGGGGACGTGGCCGCCGCCATCCCGCGCATCATCATCCGGCGCGACCTGCCCGCCGACCCGGTCGGCCTCGCGGCGCTTCTACGGCGCGATCGCCATCATGACCTCGCCGTGGTCGCTCGAGACCTATCCGGATGCCGTGGCCGACATGCACGCGGCCGGTTTCGGCGTGCTGGTGTACACCCTCAATTCCGAGAAGCGCTGGAACGAGGCGCTGAGCCACGGCGTCGACGGCATCGTCACGGATGCGCCCTCGGAGCTCGACGACTGGATCGCGGAGACCGCGCCAGGTACCTAGCGGTGTCGGTGATCGAGCCTGTCGAGATCAGAGCCGGGCGGATCAGAGCCGGGCGAGCAACCGGTCGTAGAACCCGATCGCGCGCTCCCAGGTCGACAGCGCGATGCTCTCGTCGATCGCGTGCAGAGTTCCGCGCTCGGCGGCGGTCAGCTCGAACGGCAGGAACCGGTACACGGTGTCGCTGATGCGCGTGAAGTGCCGGCTGTCGCTGGCCTGCAGCATCACGTACGGGGCGATGAGCGCATCCGGGAACACCTCGGCGATCACGCCGGTCAGCCGGTCCCATTCCGGCCCGTCGCTCGGCGAGGCGGGAGACGGGTCGTAGCCGTAGACGACGCGCACCGCCACCTGATCGTCGGCGATGGCGCGCCGGATGTCCGCGACGGCCTCGTCGACGCTCGAGCCGACCGCGATCCGCACGTTGAGCATGGCGGTCGCGCGCTCGGCGATGACGTTGTCGCCCGCGCTGCCGGTGAGCCGGGTGACCGCTCGGGTGGTGCGCACGAGGGCCTCGCCCTCCCCGCCACCGCGGGTCAGCGCGCGCAACAGCGGCAGGCGGTACACGCCGGGGTGGCGGAAGAACCGCTTCTGGATGCCGCGGGCACGGGGGGCGAGAACGCGCATCATCGCGCTGACCGGCTCCGTCAGCACGGCACGGGAGGGGTGCGACTCGAGTCGCACGATCGCGCGGGCGAGCCGTGTCGTCGCGCCGTCGCGCGCCGGGGTCGCCGCGTGTCCGCCCTTCTTCTCGACCGAGAGCTCGATGCCCGCGATCCCCTTCTCGCTCACCCCCACGAACGCGACCGGCCCCTCGACGCCGGGGAAAGCATCCGAGGCCACCGCGCCGCCCTCGTCGAGAACGAGACCCGGGCGGATGCCGCGTTCGGTCAGCAGCTCGACCGCGGCGGCGGCGCCGGTGCCGTTCGTCTCCTCGTTCGCGCCGGAGAACAGGTAGACGTCCGCGCCGGGCACGTACCCGGCCGCGAGACGGGCCTCACAGGCCTCCAGGATGGCGACCAGGCTGCCCTTGTCGTCGAGGGTGCCGCGGCCCCAGATCCGGTCCTCGGGGGCCGCCCAGGTAGACGACGGGGTCGAATGGCGCGTGCTCCCACCCCGGCTCGTCGGCCGGAACCACGTCGTGATGCGCCATGAGCACCGACGGTCGCCCCGTGCCCTGCCCTGGCCAGCGGTAGAGCAGGCTGATGGCTCCGTCGTCGCTCTCGACGAGGTCGAGGTCGAGGCGGTCGTGCACCAGCGGGTAGAGCCGGCGAGCTTCACGCGGAATCGTCGCGAACGCCGCCGGGTCGACGAGCGCCGGGTCGTTGCGCGACACGGTCGGGATCCGCAGCAGCTCGAGGAACCGTTCGATCGGCGGGCCCCACGGACGGGCTTCTGGCGGCTGTGCTGGCACCCTCGCAGGCTACTCGCGCTACGTGACCGCGCCGGCCGCCCAGTCGACGACGACGTCGTTCGGGCCCTCGCCGAGCTTCGCGTGCAGTTTCGAGCCGGGGAAGAGCAGTGGCAGCGCCGAGGCCGGCACCGCGTTGCCGACCTGGATCTGGTACGGCGTCGGCACGCCGGTCGCGACCGTGAGGGTCAGCGCCTGCACGTCGTCGCCCTTCGCGCTCTTGACGCCGATCGGCGCGTTGGCGACGAGCACGACGGTGATCGGTTTGCCGTTGGCGAGGATCCAGGCGGCGCTGTCCTTGCCCTCGCTCGCGGGGAGGGTCACCGTCGGACGGGCGGTATCGAAGTCGATCGCGACCTTCGAACGTCGGTCGGGTCGACGCGTACCGCGACGACCGCTCCGCCGGCGGAGAGCTGCGGGATGTAGATCTCCTGGATCCGCTGGGTGACCTGCGCCTGGTAGGGCTGCTCGTCGTCGAGCATGACGTTGAGGGTGAGCGTGCACTTGCGCTCGACGAGACCGTTGCCGATCTGCAGCGTCATGCCGGAGACGTCGATGCCGAGCACGTCGGCGCGGCCGAGCAGGCCGTTCTGGATGAGCTCGTCGTCGGTCGAGCCGAGAAGATCACCGAGCCAGCCCATGAGGTGCTCCTTCTCGCCGAGTTTCGGGTTCCGCGCCAGGGTATTGGAGCGGCGGGGAGCACGGCAATGGCCGGATAGTGTGGACGGGATGGCAGACAGAGAGTCGCGACCGCTACGGTCGCCCGGCGTTCCGCCGCACGGCGCTCGCGCCGGGTCTGCTCGCCTCGGTCGCCCTGCTCGTCGGGGTCGCGCTCATCGAGACCGAGACGTTCATCGTCATCCGGTTCGTCGTCGCGATCCTGGCCCTCATCGTGCTGGTGTTCGCCGTTCAGGCGCGGCACTGGTGGTGGGTGCCGTTCCTCGTGGCTATCGCGGTGGTCTGGAATCCCGTCTATCCGCTCGACATCTCCGGCCCCTGGTGGCTTGCGGCGCACTACGTCGCGATCCTCGTGTTCGTGCTGGCGGGAGTCCTCATCAAGGTGCCATACAAGCCGAGGACGCGCGGGGGTGACGTGCCGCTGTCGCACCGTTCTGGTACTGGTCGACGCTCGGGTGATACCATCTGAATGAGCGGATCGTCCCACCGGCCAAGCCGGGTCAGGGAGAATCGATCCGCAACTGGATCATCACCACCGATCCGGTCCGCACCCCGCACCCGCGGACTGATCACCCACAGTCGGCGCCGACGAGTTCGGCGCCCGAGGAGCACATGGCCACATCCGGCCAGGGTCGTCCAGCGCACCAGCGGCAAGCGCCCCGCGACGCAGACCCGCCGCCGTCAGCACCAGGACGAGACCGGCATCATCCCCGTGCTCGCGCGCACGGTGCGCACGATCGAGAACTCCGCCGAGCGCGGCAAGGTCAACCCGAGCAACCGCACCCGGTTCCGCGTCGTCGCGGTGCTCGTGCGCGAGGAGCGCGCCCGCATCAAGGCCGACACCGGGCTCACCGACGCCGAGCGCACCAAAGAGCTCACCCGCCTCGACGGCATCGCCACGATCATGGCGAAGACCGCGTCGCGCGACACCAGCCTCATCCAGCTGCTCACCGACAACGCGCCGCTGACGCCCGGCCGCGCAGGAGATGCGCCGCACGATGCTGATGGAGGCCGGCAGCGAGCTCAGCCCCGACGACCTGATCGTCGTCACCGAGGCGCCCGCCGTCGCCGCCGACGACGAGAAGCAGGTCGTGCCGCAGTCGGTGAAGCAGTACCAGATGTCGAACCCGTTCCTGGCGCCCGACTTCTCGTGCGGCGCAGGCGCACGCCGACACGAGGGTCGCCTGAACAACTGGGAGCTCATCGAGCCGCTGTTCCGCTCGTTCGAGACCGGCGCCGGCGGCGGTGCCGCGACGATGAACCTGCCCGCCCCGCGCTCGCTCGACGCGCCCGGCGGGCTCGAGCTGATGATCCACCAGGCGCGCTTCGTCGAGAGCGCGCGTGCCGGTCACCGCAGCTTCCTGCTCGCCGACGAGCCCGGACTCGGCAAGACGGCGCAGGCGCTGCTCGCCGCGATCCGTCACCGGCTCGTACCCGCTGCTGGTCGTCGTGCCGAACGTCGTCAAGGTCAACTGGGCCCGCGAGGTCGAGAAGTGGACGCCGCAGCGCACCGCGACCGTCGTGCACGGCGACGGCGACGACATCGACGCGTTCGCCGACGTCGTGATCGTCAACTACGAGGTGCTCGACCGGCACGTCGCCTGGCTGTCGCGCCGTGGCTTCAAGGGCATGGTCGTCGACGAGGCGCACTTCATCAAGAACAAGGATTCGCAGCGCTCGCAAGAACGTGCTGGCGCTCGTCGCGCAGCATCCGGGCCGCGCAGCCGAACGCGCTGTTCATCGCCCTCACCGGAACGCCGCTGATCAACCAGATCGAGGACTTCCGGATGATCTGGCAGTACCTCGGCTGGATCGACGACAAGAAGCCGCTGCCGCGCCTGATGCGCAAGCTCGAGGACACCGAGCTCGACCCCGGCGAGCCGGGCTTCTTCGCGGCGGCGCGCTCCGCCGTGATCGACATGGGCATCGTGCGACGCAAGAAGCAGGATGTCGCGGCCGACATCCCCGCCCGTCGCATCGCCGACATCCCGGTCGAGCTCGACGGCGAGTCGGGTCGCTCGATCCGCGAGGCCGAGGCCGCGCTCGTCGCCCGGCTCGTCGAGCGCTACCGCCGCCTGGCTCGATCGCGCGCCCCGACAGCGCGCCGGACGACCTCATCCGCCTGGTCGCGGCGGCCGAGCTCGAGGACTCGAAGGGCTCCGAGACCGGCGACAACGTGTTCGCGATGGTGCGCCGCATCGGCCAGGCGAAGGCGACGCCCGGCCGCCGACTACACCGTCAACCTGGCCCGCAACGTCGGCAAGGTGGTGTTCTTCGCCAAGCACATCGACGTGATGGATGCCGCGGAGGCTCACTTCGCGGCGGCCGGTCTGAAGACGGTGTCGATCCGCGGCGAGCAGACCGCGAAGGCGCGCACCGCCGCGATCGACGCGTTCACGAACGATCCGGATGTCGCGGTCGCGGTCTGCTCGCTGATGACCGCGGGCGTCGGCATCAACCTGCAGGTGGCGTCGAACGTCGTGCTCGCCGAGCTGTCGTGGACGAACGCCGAGCAGACGCAGGCGATCGACCGCGTGCACCGCATCGGTCAGGAGCTGCCGGTCACCGCGTGGCGCATCATCGCCGCCGGCACGATCGACGGCCGCATCTCGGAGCTGATCGACTCGAAGGCCGGGCCTCGCGGCACGCGCTCTCGACGGCGAGGACGGCGATCGAGGCGGCGGCCGGATCGGTGCAGCTGGAGGCGCTGTGACGCTGCTGACGACGCTGCTGCGTCGAGTAGCGCGCGTCGCACGAACCTTCAACTATCTAGCGAGACTTCACGTCTTGCGGGCGTTGTTCACCTGCCGGTAACTTCAACATCACTGAGGGGCGCAAGCCCCGAAGTAACAGAAGGGCCCTCGGGACTCGACGAACCGCCAGGCGCGGCCAGGCGGAACGCGGAATCGGGGGCCCTTCGTTATGTGCCCCTATTCCCGTACTTTGCCTCCATTCAAGCTTCGGCCGCCAGACCGGTGTCACCGGTCCGGGTTGTACCCCGCTCGTCCTCCTTCGTGTCCCCCTCTGTGCGGACACCCGCAATGGGGGCAGACACCGAGCGTCGACAACCTGGCTAATCTCGTGAGTGCACTAGTTGGGGGACTAGCGGCGGCGGTGATCTCGTCACCAACGGGAGTCGACATACGGGGGTATTCAGATTTCCGGACGAGGACACCGCCGCCAGTATTTAACGGCCAGGTCGCTGTCCCGCATCTGCGGCTCGATCGTGCTCGCAGCCCAGCCGGCACCCATGCTGGCGACGTACGGTCTCGCTCATGGCCGAACGACAGCGAAGTCCGCGGAATCGGGGCGACTCCTCGGGCTGGGATCTCGGCATCGCTCGTCGGCGTCGCGATCGGCGTCTCGCTCGGCATCGCGATGGACAACATCGGCGTCGGCATCGGAGTCGGCCTCGCCATCGGCATCGCGTTCGGGATCGCCTTCACGCGCTCGAAGAAGGCGCAGGACGCGCGCGGCAACGGCGACACGACAAGTAGACCGCCGCGGCAGCGCCGGTGCCGGACCTTCAACTATCTAGCGAAACTTCACGTCTTGTGCGCCCGTCCGCGGCTGAGTATCTCTCGTCACAACCGATGAGGCGAAACCGGAAGCGGTCGGCCTGCACCAGCCAGCAATGGAAGTGGCAGCCGCCCTGCGGATGGTCGCTCCGCTCCGAAGCGCAAGCCGAGAGCGGGGGTGGGTTCCGTGCCGCGGGGGTTTACTCCCGCCGTCGCGGAGCATGCCCCGACCCGAGAGCTCGCGGGTCGGTGGCCGTCGATTCGGCACAGAACGGCCCGGGATTTCTAGACCCGGGGCATTCGTGCGTCGGGATCTCGGCGTCGGGATCTCGACGGGCCGATCACCGGGTCAGCTACTCGGTGCGGCCCGCAGGAAGTCGTTCATCGCGTCCGACAGGTCGCGGTCGACCGGGACCTCCCGGCCGTCGACCGCGCGGATCGGCGCCGCGTGCCGCACGCTCGACACCAGCCAGGCGGCGTCGGCCGACGCCAGATCGTCGGGGGTGAGCAGCTCGTACGCCGGTCTCGTAGCCCTCGGCCTCTGCGAAGCGGAAGAGGTCGGCCTGCGTGGTGCCCTCCAGGATGCCGAGGTCGGTGCGCGGGGTGACGATGCGCGTGCCGGTGCGCAGCACGAGATTCGAGACCGCCCCCTCGAGCAGGAAGCCGTCGCTGCTGACGAACAGGGCGTCGTCGGCATCGCGCCGCGCCGCCTCGCGGAACGCCGCACGGTTGATCGGCGTAGCTCAGCGTCTTCGCGCCGGCGAGCAGCCACGGCGACGTCTGCGCGACGTCGTGCCGGTACCCGCGGTCGAGCAGCACGATCCGGATGCCGTGGGTGCGCGCCGGGGTGTGGTCGGGTGATGCGGCGGCGTACGCCCAGCCGGTCGGGTCGTCGCTGCCCCTCGACGCCGCGGGTGAGCACGATCTTGACGAAACCCTCGTCGACGGGGCCGCAGCGCGGTCGGCGACGTCGAGCACGGCATCCCGCCACTCGTCGAGGTCGGGCGGGGGCAGTTCGAGCAGGGCCGCCGAGTGGGCGAATCGTCGCAGGTGCGGCTCGAGCGCCTGCAGGCTGCCGGTCGCGATGCTGATCGTCTCGAAGATGCCGTCGCCGCGGGTGGCGGACAGGTCCATCACCTCGAGCTGCGGGCGCCGCGCGTCGACGATGCGGTGGCCGAGGGTCGCGCCGCCGTCGGCCGCGAACTCCATCATCGCGAGGACGGGGCGGTGGCTGGTGCCTGCGCCGGTCGGTGCTGCGCCGGCGGGGCTGGTGGTCACGTCCGTCATGCCGACGTCCGAACTCTTTCGTGCCGCACTGGTCGCCGAGCATCGACCAGATCGTGCTCGACAGAGCCGGGTAGGCCAGCGCGATCTGCCGCAGCATCCGGTAGTTGACGTCGCGGCTCGGGATGCGGCCGCCGTCGGCCTCGATCAGCTCGGCGCGCAGGATCAGCACGACGAGCTCGTCGACGGTCGGGATCTGCTCCATGAACGCCCACGGGTCCTCGCCGGCCCGCAGCCGCTCGAACACGACGGTGCCGAGTTCGTCGCCGGCCTCGGCGCGCAGCACCTCGAGGCTGGCGCGTCGCGGGACCCCGGATATCCATACGCTCGAGCCTATGCCTGGCCCGCCGACATCGAATCTGGCAGACGTGGCGCGCGTGACGGAAGGAGTGTCGCGGCGCGGAGGGCACGCGCGTTAGGGTCGTCACATGCCGAGGCTCGCCCGACTGCTCGTCGCCGCCGCGGGCCTGGCACTCGTGCTGACCGCCCGGCTCGGCTGCGCGCTGCCGAGCGACACGAGCGACTTCGAGTTCCGAGTCGTTCCACGCGGACTACACGCTGACCCGCGACGCGGACCGGCACGCCGCACCTCGATGTGGTCGAGACGGCCGTCGCGGTGTTCCCGATCATCGACCAGAACCGCGGCATCATCCGCGTCGATCCCGGACTACTACGGCGACGTCTTCCTCGACACCACGGTGCTCGGCGTCACCGACGAGAACGGCGACCGACGTCCCCTACGAGGTGCAGAGCGACGGCGGGTTCACGATCCTGCTGCTCGGCGACGACACTGTTCGTGCACGGCGCGACGACCTACGTCATCCACTACACGCAGGTCGACACGATCCGGTCCTTCGCCGACACCGACGACGACGAGTTCTACTGGGACGTCAACGGCACCGGGTGGCAGCAGCCGTTCGGCGAGGTCAGCGCGCGGGTGACCCTCGACCCCGATCTCGACGGCAGCCCTCACCGGCGACGCTCGCCTGCTACCAGGGGCCGCGAGAGTCGACGACGCCCTGCTCGCGAGGGCGTCACGGCCACGCCGGATGCGACCGGCGGCACGGTGATCGAGCGCGCGAGCCGACGACCTCGAGCCGGGCGAGAACCTGACCATCGCGGTCGGCGTTCGCCGCCGGCACACGTTCGTCGAGGGCACGCCCGACCCGAACGGCTCGCCGTACGACCCCGAGCCGCCGCGTCGACCTCGGGCCGCGCCCGTCCGGTCTGGGCGTGCTGCTGTCGCTCGCGGGCGGACTCGTCGTTCGTCGCTCGGCATCGTCGGCGCGGTCGTGCTGCGGCGCAAGCGCGCCGTCCCGACCAGCTTCATCGTCCCGCAGTACTCGGTGCCCAAGGTCCTCGACGTCATGCTCGCCGCCGAACTGATCGAGCGAGCGCTACACGGCGCTGCAGGCGCAGATCGTGAGCCTGGCGGTGAAGCGCAAGATCCGGCTGCTCGGGTATCCGGTGCACGATGCCGATACCGCCGACTACGCGGTGCAGTTCGTCGACGGGACGGGGCTCGAGAGCTGGGAGCAGGCGGTCGTCGACGGCGCTGTTCGGGGCGGACGCGACATCCGGGGACGCTCGCGACCTGAAGCGCAGCGGCGACGACGGAGCTCGCCGACGCGCTGCGGCCGATCGTCGCGGCGCTGCCCGCGCGCGATCACGGCGAGCGGATTCGAGGGCAGCGTCGGCGCGGACCCGCGGGAGTGGTGGTTCGTGATCGCCGCGGTCGTCGCTGACCGTCGCCGGCATCGTCGGGTCGATCGCCGCGGGCTGGGTCGGCGCTGTTCGCTCGGGCTGTTCGGCACGATCGTCGGGCTCATCGGCATCGGCATCGCCGCGTTCGCGGCCCGCAAGCGCCGACGCTCAGCCCCGACGGGCGCGAGATGGGTCGACTACCTCCTCGGCATGAAGATGTACCTCGAGCTCGCCGAGAAGGACCGGTTCCGGATGCTGCAGAGCGCGACAGGGAGCCGATCGCATCGACACCACCGACGGCAGGCAGATCGTGAAGCTCTACGAGAAGCTGCTGCCCTGGGCGATCATCTGGGGCATCGAGGACACCTGGGCGCGCGAACTCGAGGTCCGGCTTGGAGCAGTTCGGCGAGGAGCTGGACTGGTACGTCGGCACGGGTGCGTTCCAGTCGGCGTACTTCCTGGGTCCGCTGTCTCGGGAGTGCGGCCGGGACGAGCGCTCCGGTGTCGACGAGCGGCTCGAGCTGGAGCGGCAGCGGCGGCAGCAGCTTCTCGGGCGGATCGTTCGGCGGCGGGTTCTCGGGCGGCGGCGGTGGCGGCGGCGGGGGAGGCGGTCGGTGAGCCGTCGCGGCCCGCTGTCGTCGTCGCCCTACGAGGTGCTCGGGGTGCCGACGACGGCGAGCGACGACCAGCTGCGTCGCGCGTACCGGCGCAAGCTGCGCGAGACGCATCCGGATACCGGGGGAGCCGCGGCACGGTTTCACGCCGTCCAGCACGCCTGGGAGCTGATCGGCACCCCGGAGGCTCGGGCCGCGTACGACCGCACAGGACGCGGCCTGCACGACTGCGACAGCGCAGACAGGCGACGGACCGGCACGCGCCTGGGCACCGGCACCACCACCGAAGCGACCCGATGCGCGGCCGCAGGCGCGCGCCTACGGGCACCCCGGCGGCTGGTTCCGCGAGCGCTACCTCGACCTGCTGCACGAGTGGGTCGGTCGCGGCGTCGACGTGCCCGATCCCGTACGACGCCGCGCTGCTGCGGTCGGCACCGCGCGAGGTGCGGCACCTGCTCGCCGCCGCCGTCGCCGAGGAGGACACCGCTCGCGTGCTCTCGACCCTCGGCATCGGTTTCACGGTCTGGCACGACGTGCGCAGCGAGGAACGCGGCGGTCGCGGACGCGACGATCGCGGCAAGCTCGACCACATCGTGCTCGGTCCGTCGGGCCTGTGGGCGATGCTCAGCGAGGACTGGGGTGAGCCCGTCAAGACGAAGCGCGGCGAGCTCATCGGTCCGGCGATCGCCACGGGGGAGCGACCGATGCACGAGCTGTCGGTGCGCGCGCGCGCGTTCGCCGGGCGGCGCGGGTGAAGTTCTCGGCGCTCGTGGTGGTGGTGCCGGACGGTGCATCGCGCCGGAGGATGTGAGCGCGCTGGGGTCGGTCCGGGGCGCGCAGGCGCTGCTCGTGCAGCGCCCGCGTCTCGTGCACCTGCGTGCGCGACGGGTCTGCCCGGCGTCGGCACCGGCGGCACCGACCTGTTCGAGGTGCGCACCCGCGTCGCGAGCGCCGTCGAGTTCGTCTGACCGCGCGAGCGCGACCGAACCCGAGCGACAGGGCCAAGGCTCAGCCCGCCGGCGCCAGGGCGCGCCTGAGTGCAGCACTCCGCGACGGGGCCGGTATCGGACGGCGGGCAGGGTCCTCCGACGCCGGAGGCACGACCCAGTACGCGCCACCTGACCTTTCGACTCGCCAACCGTTGTTGTGGGTGAGCAGATGATGATGTCGGCAGAGCAGGATCCCGTCAGCGATGTCCGTCTTGCCGTGATCCAGCAGCCACTCGTTGATGTGGTGCGCCTCCGTCCAGGACGGCGGCCGGTCACACCCGGGGAAGCGACAGCCGCCGTCCCGTGCTGCCAGACCCACCCGCTGGCGCGGGGTGAACAGCCGGTGTGCGCGGCCCACGTTGACCGCCTGACCATCGTCGTCGAACAGGGCCCCGATGACGCCGGCGTCGCAGATGTGCCGCTTCGCGGTAGCAACGGATACGGCGTCGACCTGGCCTTCGAGATGCGCGACTCCCGACTCGCTATGCAGGTCGCGCTCCGCCACCAGCACCTGCACCGCCGGCCGTCGCCCGCCGAGGACCGTGCCCGAATCCGCGAATGTCGCGATGCGCACCATGTCGACGAGCGCGTCGACGGTCATCTGCGGAATGGTCCGTTCGTCGCGAAGAGCCTCCTCCTCGCGTGCGGCGGCGTCAGGGTCGACGAACCGAGGTCCACCGCGGCGCGGCGAGGTGATGCTGTCCACCGCTCCACAGACGACAGCAGCGGATTCCGGATCGAGAAGCCCCGAGATTCGCGTCATCCCGTCCGGCTGCGGAAACAGGTGAAGGTACCGACGGTCCCGCCTCTCCTGCTCGCGCGACACGACACCCGCCTCATCGAGGGCATCCCGCAGTTCCCGCGCCTTCACGCCGATCTGCTCCACAGTGAGCGTGTCGGCCTCCTCCACGATCTCGCGGACCGCATCCCTCAGCCGCTCAAGGTCGACGTGCTCGGCGGGGGTGCCAAGGGCACCGCGCATCGCGTCAGCGGCCTCGAGCGACAGCTGCCCGCTGGCGAGCGCGCCCGCGATCACCTCGAGCCAGCCGGCGAGCGGAACAGGTCGTGCGGCCGCATTCGGCATCATCTCGCCGACTCGCACGAGCGTGCGGGCGTCGCGCCCTGAGGTGCCGGACAGTCGCTGAATGAGAAGCTCGGGCGTGCGCGCACCCTTGCGTTGTGCGAGGCCGGAGCCGCCGAGTTCATGCTTCGATCGCCGTGCGATCTCACCGGCGATCGTGGCCGCGCACACATCGGCGCGTTGCCGGATCTTCGCGATGACACCCTGCATTCCGAGCAGGTCGTCGTCAGACAACCCGTCGACCGACGGCACGATCAGCTCGACCGCGAGGTCGGTGATCGTGCCCCAGTCGGCATCCGTTGTCATGACCCAATTCTCACAACATTCGAACCTGTGTTCGAGTGAGGATCTCAATCTGTGGAAAGCATCCCCGATCCGCGGCGGTGAAGGCGGGGAGACCGCGGGAATCCCCCCAGCATCCGGACGTTGCATCTAGGCATGAGCACCGAGATCCCCGCCGACTACCTCCCGCTGATCGTCGACCCGAATTTCGGGATGCTCGGCACGATCCGCCCCGACGACACACCGCAGGTGAACCCGATGTGGTTCGAGTACGACGCCGAGAGCCACACGGTGCGCTTCACCCACACGACCTACCGCGCGAAGTACCGCAACCTGCAGCGCAACCCCGCGATGAGTCTGGCCATCTTCCACCCGGACGACCCGCTGACCTACCTCGAGGTGCGCGGTGCCCTGATCGACGCGATCCCGGATCCCACGGGCGCCTTCTACGTGCACCTCCAGAACCGCTATGGCAACCCCAGCGACCGGCCGCCTCGCGACAAGGAGGACCGCGTCATCCTGGTCATGAGCATCACGAAGGTGATCGCGGGCTAGGAGCGGCTCGAGTTCTCCGTACGGCCGCGCACGATCCCCACGAAGGTGTCGAGACGTGGATGTGATGCCGACGCGAGCCAGGCGAGTCCGATTCCCGAGTCGGGTGCGTCCGAGACGGGGCGGGCCACGACATCGCGACGCGAGTGCAGGCGCGCGACCGAGTGGGGCATCAGCGCCACTCCCACGCCGGCGGCGACCAGCTCGACGGCCTCAGCGTCCTGACCCTCCAGCACCGTCTCGCCCGCCAGATCAGCCAACGCCAACGTCGTGAACGCCGCCACGACCGAATCGCGCGCCGCAACCACCACCGGCTGCTCGCGGTACAACGGGATGACGTGCAGCATCTCCGACGCTGACACGTCGCGCAAGCAGCCCCATGTGCGCCGTCCCGTCGAGCACCGCGGCCAGCGCGTCCACCGACGGCAACGGCACCAGCGACAGCGGTTCGCGCCGCATCCGCTCGCCCCAGATGCGCGCCCATTTGCCGGGCGTCACGCCCGGGACGAAGGTCACGACGAACGGCTCCGCTGCGCGAGACTCTCGCCGATCGGGCATCGCCCCAGGCTAGCCGGGGCCGGCTTTGATGAGGTCTCGCTGATGTCCTCGTTTCGACGGACGAACGGGGGTACAGTGTGGGCGAGTCGGGGCTGAGCATCTCGACGGGGGTTTCAGGGGGCTCTACCGTGTGGAAGAACGTCATGCACCGGCTTTTCGGGCCAGCGATGGCTCGATACCTCATGTCGCGCGCCTGGAGGCGTGGCGAGATGCCGTACCCCGATGATCTGCCGGTGGCGCACGGTTCGGGGCCCGATCCCGACCGCATCCTGTTGCTCGGCGGCACTCTCGTGCGCGGCATGGGCGTGCGCTCCTACGAGCTCGGCATCCCCGGTAACCTCGCCCGCAAGCTGGCCGCCTATACCGGGCGCGGTGCCGACGTCGAGTCCCACGGCATCCCGATGCTTACGACCGCCCGTGCTGAAGAGGAACTGCGAAAGCAGCAGCTACAGCGATTCGACGGCGTCGTGGTCATGGTCGGCAACGGCGAGGTGCTGACGCTGCGGCCGCGCCGGATGTGGCGGCGCGACATCCCCGCCCTGCTCGCGACCATCGCCGAGATCACGCCGTACGGCCCGCCCGTGGTCATCACGGCGATCCCGCCGTTCTCCGGCGCCTTCGATGTGCCGGCGTTCGTGCGCAAGCTCATTTCCCGCAACATCGACCGGATGAACGAGATCACCAAGAAGGCGTGCGCAGACTCCGGGATCGCCACCTTCGTCGAACTCGACGGAGCCGGTCCGGAGCCCCAGGTCGGATCGAGCTCAGCCGATGCCTACGAGATCTGGGCGTCGGCCATCGTGGCCCCGCTGGCGTCGGCGATGGCCGCCGCCCCCGCGCTGCACGAGCACGATGTGCCGATCGACGAGTCCGAGCGGCAGCATGCTCTCGACGCCCTCGGTGTCATCGGTGCGCGACCCCGACGCGATCGTCGACCGCATCGTCGAGATGGCGCGCGACATGCTGGGGGTGCCCGCGGCATCCCTCACCATCATCGATCACGACCGTCAATGGATGATGTCCGCGAGCGGCATCCGCGCGGAGGACGTGCCGCGCACCGAGGCGATCTCCAACACGACGATCCAGACTCCCGGCGTCTACATCGTCGAGGATGCCGCGGCGACCCCCGAGTTCCGGAACGCCAGTTGGGTGGCGGGCAGCGAGCACATCAGGGCATACGCCGGCTACCCGGTCGAGGCGCCCGGCGGGCAGCGGATCGGGGCACTCTGCGTCATGGACCGGTCGCCACGTCATTTCACCCCCGACGACGTGGCGACCTTGAGGGATTTGGCCCTGCGCGCTCAGCGCGAGTTGTGGATGGCGGCCGCGAGCTAGGCGGCGTCTTCGTCGGGCTTGGCGTCGTCGGGCTCGTCGGCCTCGGGCTCGTCTTCGTCGGGCTGGTCCGCCTCGGGCTCTGCCTCGGCCTCGTCCGCCTCGGGCTCTGCCGCCCCGGATACCGTCTCGTCCGCCTCCGGCGTCTCGTCCTCCGCCCACTGGTCGGGCCCCTCGCCCGACGGCGAGCGGTGAGTCTGCGGCGGTACGTATTGCTCCGGTGCGCTGTGCTCCGGTGCGCTCGGGGGAGCGACGGCGTCCGAGTCGGAGCTGGCGCCGCCCGGATCGAGCCGATGACGAGGATCTGACATGGGGGACCTCCTGGTCGATCTTCAGGAAACCTCATCGGCGCCCCGCGCTCCAACCCCTTGCAGCCCGCAGAACCGCGGGTTACCATCCGGCGCGTGTCAACGTTGTCTGAGCGTTATCTGGGAGCCACCTGAACAAGAAGGCCGCGGCAGCCCTAAAGAGAGGATGGTGGAGCCACGTCGTCACAAACGGCGACAAGAGGAGAACTCGAACATGGCTACCAAAGACACATCGATGGACAACGACGGCACCGTCGTCGAGCGCAAGACCCCCGTCGTTGACCGCAAGGTCGTCGTCAACGACGACGTCGACACCCGCGACGAGATCCGCGCCGCGGAGCGCGCACAGTTCGGCGGCATGAAGTTCGGCTCCGCCTTCTTCGGATGGCTGACCGCAACGGGCCTCGGCGTCCTGCTGACCGGCCTGGTCGCCGCGATCGCCACCGCAGCCGGCCTCAGCGCAGAGGACGTCGGCGACGGCGTCGCCCGCGTCACCACCCTCGGCATCGCCGGGGCGATCGGCGCCGCGATCGTGGTGTTCATCGCCTACTTCGCCGGAGGCTACGTGGCCGGCCGCATGGCCCGCTTCAGCGGCGCCGCGCAGGGCCTCGCCGTCTGGCTGTGGGCGATCATCATCGCGCTGCTGGCCGCGGGACTGGGCTTCCTGCTGGGTGACCGCTTCAACATCCTGGGCAACCTCGATGCGTTCCCGCGCATCCCGGCCGCCGACGAGCTCACGCTTCCGGGGATCATCACCGCGATCGTGCTGGCTCTGATCCCGCTGGTCGCCGCCGTTCTCGGTGGCATGGCCGGCATGCGGTACCACCGCCGGGTCGACCGCGCCGGAATGATGGACGACACGGCGGTCGAGTAGCCGAAGGCGTATCGAGGCCACCCATCAGTGACCGACCCCACGCGCCAACGTGATCAGCCCGCTCTGACTCAGTCGAGCGGGCTGATCTGGCTCGTCGTCGGGCGGCATCTTCGCCGCGATCGCGTTCGGCGTGCTCGTGGTGCTGGTGCCGTTGCCGCCGCCGGGCGTGGCGCTGGTGGCGGCAGTTCTTGTCGTCGCGCTGTACGCCGGGATGTGGCTGGTGCGCTTCGTGGTCCGGCCCGGTCGGTTGCGCCTCGGCTTGATGGCCGGCGGAATGCTGGCGATCGCCGCTGTCGCCCTCGTTGCCACCCTGATCCTGGCCGCCGTCGCCGGCGGTGGTTGAGTAGCCGCTCCGCGGCGTATCGAAACCACCTCAAGAAGAGAGAACCGACCCATGCCCATGAAACTCAACAAACCGGCCGTCACCCACGCCCGCAAGCTCATCAAGGCGGGCAAGGTGGTGCACGACGAGCTCGGCGACTGGACGGGGCACCAACTGAGCGCCGCAGCGGAGACCGCGTGGGTCAAGTCCAACGGCTGGAACCGCTACGTGAAGTGGCACCTCGGAGTCGACACGGACAAGCCCGCCGAGACGAAGGGCCGCTTCGGCTTCCCGTTCAGCGACTTCCACAACGTGCACCGGTCTGGCGTCATCGCCGCCGAAGCCCGGGCCGCCCAGAACGACCACGCCGACATCGCGAAGGCCGCGAAGGGCCTCCTCGACCTGATCGACAAGCGCGCGGAGAAGGCTGCAAAGCGCGCCTCTAAGCAGAAGTCGGGCTCCAAGTCGGGATCGAAGAAGAAGGCCGGCAAGAAGAAGCCTGCTAAGAAGAAGAAGTGACCGACCCCGAGCGCCCCGACAACCGCCAGCAGCCCAAGCCGCGCAAGTCGCAGCTGCTGAAGCCCGAGACGGCGGCCAAGAAGCTCGCGGTCTACCTGCCGCGCGACGCCCGAGTCGTTTCGATCGAATCCGGTGACTCGGGATGAGTTGGTGGCCCTGCAGTCCGACCCGCCTCCCTGGCTGGTCGACCTCCGACGCGATGGACCGCACCCGCGTCCCGAGGTAGCTCGCAAGCTCGGCGTCTCGAACTCGGGCCTCGGCTCGCGGGGGAGTGACGGAGGCGCTGACGACATCCGCAGATCAAGGCGTTGCTCGAGGAGATGCCAGCGTGGCTGGTCGAAGAGCGCGCGAAGCTGGCGGCGTCGCGGTCCGTCGGCTGAGGACCCCGCATGAGCGATCAGTTCAACTCCATCGAGTCCGAGGCCCTCAAGTACTACGTGTACGTGTACTCCGACCCGCGCAACGGGACGCCCTTCTACATTGGCAAGGGCATCGGCAACCGCGCCTTCTCGCATCTCAAGGACGGATCCGAGACCGCCAAGGTCGCACGCATCCGAGAGATCCGCGAGGCCGGGTTTGAACCTCAGATCGAGATCCTCGCGTTTGGTTTGGATGAGACGACCGCATTCAAGGTGGAGGCAGCAGCGATCGACCTAATCGGTTTCGAGAATCTGACGAACTTGGTCGTTGGGCACGGTGCCACCCGGTTCGGGCGCATGAGCGTCGACGAGGTTCACGGCAAGCTGTCGTCCCGCCCCATTGAGCAGTTCGACGACGATTGCGTCCTTATCCGCATTAACGACACGTGGGCTGGCACATCCAAACAGTCTGCGCTCGAGCTGTACGACGCCACGCGTGGCACCTGGAAGGTGGGCCTGGGTAGCGCCAAGAAGGCCAAGTACGCGCTGGCCGTTTACGGAGGCGTCGTGCGCGAGGTCTACGAGATCGCCGAGTGGTTGCCCGCCGAGTCGACTGATGTACGCCGACCCGAGCCGCGACATCGGGCCATCAGATCGGTTCGAGTTCGTCGGTCGCTTGGCTCCGGCTGACGTTCGGAGCCGCTATCGCTGGAAGTCGGTGGCCCACTATTTCAAACCCGGAGCCGCGAACCCGATCATGTACGTCGGACCGCACCGGGGTCCGGCACCAGCGGCCAACGAGGAGGTCGGGACGGCGCCTGCGAAGGCCCGCGCCGCAGGCACCTCGAGTGACGTAGTTGTCGTTGCCGCACGTTACGCCTATCGCGAGTACCTCGAGACGGCCGCGTACATCTGTCAGCCGGACCGTTACTTCCGGGCCTCCACTACCCCACCTGGGCTTGTACAGCGACGGGGAGATCAAGCCGGAGATCGCCGAGATCCGATACGTCGAGGACTCGGTGATTTTCACCGAAGAGGAGGCCGCGGCGCGAGAGCTGGATCGAAGCACGACGACGTGCGGAAGGTTGGCTCCCTGATTGCGGAGAACCTTGCCTCCGGCCAACGTGCGGCGGGCGACGCTTCAAGGTCGTGCTGTTGTCGTCGGCGCAGGATTCGGAAACCGTTCTCTCTCCGGCCCGGTCACCAACGACCAGGCGACCCGGGCCGGTCGACCGACCGGGTGGACCCAGGGCCAGCGGTATACGAACCTCGTGGCGCTCCGCCGCAGCCCCAGAGTGACGTCACAGTTGGCGGCGGCCGACGGTGAAGAGGATGACGACGGATGAACGAAGCTGGCGGGTTCGCGGAGCTACTCGTCGGCGGCATGCGTCACAATGCGTGGGTGAGTGAACCCGAGTTCGAGACAGCGGTGTGCCCGCGCTGCGGCGGACTGGCGATTCCGATTGTCTACGGGCTGCCGGGTCCGGAATTTTTCACGCCGCGAAACGAGGGGAGGCCGCGCTCGGCGGCTGCATGGTCTTTGACGATCAACCCGAATGGCGTTGCACGGACCAACACTGTGGCATTGAGTTCGTTGCTTCGCAACGTGCGGAGGTGTGAAACAGTGGATTGGTCGCGCCCAGGTCTCGAGCGAGCTGGTGTTCGTCGGGTTTGTGACTTTCGACGCTCTCATCCCAGCGGATATCCCGCGTGGCGCTGGCGTGTACATCGTGGTGAGTCGTGACGACTCGCAGCCAGCGTTCTTGGAGAGGAGTTCCGCCGGGTGGTTAAGGCAGCGAGACCCGTCGGTGTTCGTTTCCCACCTCGCGGCCGCGTGGATCCCTGAGGCTCCGGTTGTGTACATCGGCAAAGCGGCACTTGGTCGGTCAGGTCGCCGCGGGCTCCGCAAGCGACTAACCGAGTACCGCCGGCACGGTCTTGGGCAAAAGGTCGGCCACTGGGGTGGTCGTTACGTCTGGCAGGTCGCGCAAGGGAGAGAGTTCCTGGTTGCCTGGCGTGAGACGCCCGACGAGGATCCCGAGGCGGTCGAAACTGAACTGATCGCCGAGTTCATTGAAGTCTTCGGGCGCCTGCCGTTCGCAAACCGAAAAGCTGGCAAGAAGGCAACTGAGGCCGGATAGCCTCGAAACGTGAGCAAGACAGACTTCCGCACCGAGCCCGTCGACCGGTCAACGGCCGAGCGCGTTCGCGTCGCCGGCCTCCGAATGGACCTCCTAGACGGCGCAAATCAAGAACTCGCAGACGCCTGGGTCGACTCGGCGACGCGCGGATTCCACGGCGCCAACCTCACCCCCGAACGCTTCGCTGAATACCGCGAAGCGAACACCGCCCGCCGCAACACCGGAGTCTGGGACGACGCCAGCCCGAGCCTCGAACCCGTCGGCACCAGCAACTCCTGGATCAGCCGTCTCGCCGTCCCCGGAAACCGCACGATCGACGCCTGGGCGATCAGCACGGTGACCGTCGCATCCACGCATCACAAGCGCGGCATCGCTCGCGCCCTGCTCGAATCCGAGCTCGCGCCGCCGCGAAGCACGTGCCGATGGCGATGCTCACCGTGAGCGAGTCGAGCCTCTATCAGCGCTACGGATTTGCGCCGGCCGCGTTCGCCGCTACGAGGCTTCGACATTCGCCGCGTTCACCTGGTCGGTCCGACCCCCGACGGACGCATCGAATACATCACCATCGAGGAAGCTCGCCGACAGCACCTCGCCGAGATGCACCCGCGTGCTGCTGCCACGAGTCCGGCCGGATCGACATCTGGCACGCTGGCGATCGGCCAGGAAGTGCTGGCACCAGCGCCGCCGACGAGGACCGCGCAGAAGCTGCGTGCGATCAGATACCAGGATGCCGGGGGCGCCACCCGCGGAGTCGCGCTCTACAAGGTGACCGGCAGCGACGACGAGTTCACCTCGCGACAAGCTCGACGTCGAGCACCTCGTCTCCGAGACCCCGGACGCCGACGCCGCCCTCTGGCGCTACCTCCTCGAGGTGCCGCTCGTCGCGAAGGTGAAGGCCGTTCACCGGCACCTCGAAGAACCCGTCCACTGGATGATCACCGACTGGCGCGCCGCGACCGTCAAGGTCTGGGAGCACCAGTACCTGCGGATCCTTGACGTGCCGACGGTCTTCGAGGCGCGCGGCTACACGACCGACGGTCGCATCGAGTTCGAAGTCGACGACCCATACGGCTACGCCTCGGGTCGTTTCGAGTTGACGGTGCAGGATGGCGTGGGTCGCGTCGCAGTGTTGGCCAAGGGAGGCGGCGCCCCGACTTCACACTCGGAGTTCCCGAGGTCTCTGCGCTCTACCTCGGGGGAGTGAAGGCCACGACCCTCGTCGGAGCAGGGCGGACATGTGAATCCGCCCCGGGTGCTGCTGCTCTCGCGGATGCGTTGCTCCGGAGCGAGACCACCCCGTTCCTCAGCATCTGGTACTGAGTCTGCAATAGTCGACCTAAACCTCCTCGGGAGTCGAGTTCCCCCGCCGCCCAGAAAAGTTGCCGGGCACCCAGCAGGGTTGCCTTCGCCTTTGATCGATGCATTGACGGCTAGCGAAACCTCAGTGGCACTGTCATGCTCTGAGCGTCAGAGAGGGCGGACATCGAATGGCAAAACTGGATACCGGTTACGGCACGTTCAAGGAACTCATGGACGTATCGAGGATCTACACCGTGCCGTTGTATCAGCGCCGCTATTCGTGGAAACCAAAGCGTCAGGTGCTCGAACTCTGGAACGACATTGTCCGCATGTACGGGCAAAGGCGCTCGTCATCGGGCAGCCCTACAGAGCGCCACTTCATAGGCTCGCTCGTGGTTGGCGAAACCGAATCAAAGGCGCTTCGCCCCGGGCCTTGCTTCGTCATCGACGGGCAGCAGCGGATGACGACTCTCAGCCTTATCATTGCCGCAGTACGCGATGTCCTAGTGGACGATGAATCATCTGCAAGCGGACGTCACCGACAGCTATCTTGCGTTTCCAAAGTGGGGGGATTCTTCGACTTCGTCTTTCGCAGGCCGTCACCCGGACTAGAGGCGATCGTTGTAGGAGACCCCGACGTTGCGTCGACGAGCAGTCTCATATTTCAGGCTTACGAGTTCATTTGCGCTCGGCTTCGCGAGCCGCTGACACTGGATAACACAGCGGAAACCGATACTGAGGATGTGAGCGGATGAGGCGGAACCCGAGGACTCGGGGGACGAAAGCGTACAGACCGTCACTGATCACGAGACGACATGGGACTGGGAGATTCTTTTAGAGGTCCTCTCAAAGGATCTTGAGCTGGTTTCGATCTCAAATGTCCCGGCTGAGCGCGCGTACCAGATTTTTCACACCCTTAACGACTCGGGTCTCGCCCTCACACAGGTCGATCTGGTTCGAAATGCCGTGTTCATGCAGCTCCCGACGATGAATGACGATGCGTATCAGAAGATTTGGAAGCCACTCGAGCAACGCTTTGGCGAAGCCACTCTTGGGCAATACCTGCATGCATGGGTGATGAAGCGTGGCCACAATGTTCCCCAAAAGGGTACGTACGCGAGCATGCTGCGAGTCATGAAGGCGGCCGGCTCAGCCGAATCCGACGTGTTCAACGTCTTGACCGCATTGAATACCGAAGCCGTGAACTTCGCCCTTCTGGTGAATCCTGACGAAAATCTGGCGGAGACCAAGACCCCTTACGAAGTTGCACAGCGATTGAGGTTCCTTGCGGCGTGGGGCATGCGCCAGCCCAGCCGTTGCTACTTGACGTGATAGGGCGCTGGAGATCGGAAACCCTTGCCCCAAAGCTGGCAGAAAAGGTTCTTGGGTGGCTGGAAACCTTTCTTGTCCGGCGGTTTCTGGCGGAGTGCCACCCCACGATCTTCGCAGCAGTCTCGCCCGAGTGCAGGTTTCGACCGCAAGCGAAGGGGACGCCGTTGAGTCGATCAGAACCGCCCTTCTGGATTCTGGACGACGAATGCCGACCGACGACGACATTCTCGATGCGGTGATTGGCAACGCGGTCTATCGCAAGGGCTCGAACGTTCAGCTGTTCGCAGTGCTGAGGCGGCTTGAGGAATCGCTCCGAGGGAAGGAACACGGCCTGTTGGTCCAAGGAGTCGCGTCCCACCAATTCAGTATCGAGCACGTCTTACCTCAGACGATCAGCGAGACGTCGTGGTTGGACGATCTTGAATCATGGAAGGATCCCAACCCGTTTCAGACGTGGTCCACCAGGCGTCACTCCCTTGGGAACTCTAACTCTCACTGCATACAACCCCGAACTATCCAATGGATCATTCGCCGACAAGAAGGCGTGGATCGAAGAAAAGGGAGCGTTGAAACTGGGTGAGTCGATCGCGGCGCACAAGTTCTGGAATCGCAAGACGATCGACGATCGATCGACAGCGCTCGCCAAAGTCGCGATAAAGGTCTGGCCCGACTTCCGGTGATTGTGTAACCGTTCAAGGTCAGGGAGGACACAGTGCGAGTTGCCGGCGGAGCAAGCTACTTTGCTGGGCCTGAACGAGAAAAGATGGCGCTGCTGTCCGATCTCCTCGGCGCGCCTCACCACCTGACGTCAACAGGAGGGTCGGTGCTTCGCCCGTTTCTTGAGGACATTGCCACGGCGGTTGGAATCGTTGGGCCGGGCTCTCTCCCTAGTAAAGAAGCGGTCATGGACCAGATTTACCAAGCCCTGCATGGCGCTCGCATTCCGTCATCATTGATATCCCGCGGGGGCACCGTAACGAATGCAGCGCTCGACGCATTCATTGCTGGCGTTATCGGCTCGCCGTTCCAGGTTGTCGGGCGGGCGCCTGCGCCGCCTCAGCACGTGCCACGGTTGGGCAGGAAGACGCCGAGTCGTCGGAATCGACATCGATCTGACGATTCTCCCTGAGTTCGATCCTGCCGACGTTACCGACGAGCGTCTCCAAGCCATTCGTGCGATCAAGTCGCGAGTTGGACAGGGACGGTTCCGGAGGGAACTGCTTTCGGCGTATGGGGGCGCGTGCGCGATTACTGGTACGTCAGATGCAGAAGTGTTGCAGGCAGCCCACGTCAGCCCATATCGCGGCGAACCGACCAACGTCGTTCAGAACGGCATACTCTTGCGCGCCGACCTTCACCTCCTCTGGGACGTGGGTCTACTCGCGATTCATGAGGACGATGGTCGCGTCTTAGTCCACGGGTCGGTTTCTGACTATTCACACTTGACAGGGACGATTCCAAATCTTCCCAGTGACCCCGCGTTGCGTCCTTCGCGGGCAGCACTCGCTCATCAGCGGGTTTGGTGTGAACTGTAGGTTAAGCGGCTCTGGGGCCTAGGTGTGAGTTGGAATGGACTGAGATAAGAAGCTGGGGCGAAGTCACCGACGAGGGCTCGATTTAGCCGGTCAACCAGTTCGAACGGGTGCTTTACGTTTTGATTCGGGCGCCCCGCGTTCAACTTCACAACCACATTCGCAAGTCTGAGTCTCTCAGCATTCTGGTCAGAGATTCGGCGGCGTCAGTACGGATCACGGGTATCGTCGCCAGCGTGCCCTTCGTACAGTACTTCCGCCGTCGTAGACCCTCCACCACCAATACGAGACGCTTGAGTTCAGTGTCACGTATGCGAGGTTTCGTGCCTGCTCGGTCGGGAAATAGAGGCGATGCGCCTGCCCACGATCGAGGTCCCGCACAACTGCACTCAGGAAATATCGCGGTGTGCTCGGTACATCGAGATGAAATTCGGTCTGCCTGGACACCACAAGATCTCCGACGGTGAGTCCGCTGTCGAGCAGCCGTTCATAGAGTGGCGTCAAGCCACGTTCGACTTTCGGGAATGCGGAATCCGTTGCTTTCAGCGAATGGAGAAACGCGGGCGCCGAAGCAAAGAGTAGATGCAGGCTCCTTTGCGCGCCACCGAAGAAGTGGTGTGATTCGCCTGCGTCGCGGCCCGTAGTTTCGAGCGACTGTTACGGCAGCCCTGGTGCTATTGACGTGGTTCGAATTGATCGGCAGCCCGAACTTGACGCCTCTAAAGATGCTGTCCGGAACATTGTCAAAGCAATAGATGTTCAGGAAGAGCTGGTCTGCTCCAGGAGGAAATTTCTGAAGCCCTTAAAGTTTGCACTAGACGTGAACCCTTGCGGTGTGATGGCGATTAGACCTCGACCATGAGCCAATGCGCGTTCAACGAAGTAAGCGTAAAGATCGCGCGAGTCGGCTGATGCGAACCGAGCGTCACGAGCAGTCCGGACATAGGGCGGATTCATGATGGCGAAGTCGAAGTCCGGGAGTGCAACACTCAAGAAGTCACCGCGGATCGCTCTGCTCTTGAGGCTTTCGTTGATTTCCGAGCTGCCTTTGTAGAACTTCGCCGAGAGTAGGGCGAAAGCGATCGATAGAGCAAGGGGATCGCGGTCAAGAACGATCAGTTCATCTCGAACAAAGCCCTCTGGATCGGGTTGAGCACGGCCAGCCAATAGGAGAGGTTTCCAACACCGGAACATGGATCGAGCCACGTTGCTCTCGTGTTCGAACTCGTTTGCATGGGATGCCAGGAAAGCAGCCACGTCGTCGGGGGTGAAGAACTGTCCTTCGTTCTTTCGGGCTCACCCGATCCTCTCGCGCAAGTGAATACTCGTAGGCCACAGAAATGTCGCTGATCGACAGGCCGGACAGCAAGTCGTCGCCCAGGTCAATTGCGTCCGAAAGGTCAATGCGCACCTCAGGGGGAAAAGGTCGGGCGCAATGGCTCTCACATGGCTAACGACCGACGAGTGCCATGTGACTCGTGTACCAAGTCGATCGAGCAATGCCGCGATTCGTGGAATCGCTGAGGCAGTTGCGGCAGACCGTCTGCGCCTGGTCTCGAACATAGCTTTCGACGGTAGTGGTGGCTTCTGTCATTCGCTCCCTCACCCGCCGGAAACGGCGGAAACCAACTTGTTGAACTGTTCTTCGTCAATCGCTCCGTTGTCGCGCAGAGCGACAAGTCGAAGGATTTCATCGGAAACGGATCGTGTCGGTGGGCGAGACTCGCTGAAAAGTCGGGACAGGCGAGGAAAACGGAGGGGCTCGAGGAGCGATTGGACGTAATCCATCCATGGATCGTCTTGGCCGGTGCGCGGATTGGCGGGAATAGTGCACGCGGCCACACACTCGGGGTGCAGGATGGCGTGAGTCTCGACTGCTCGGAACGGCAGGATCGTTGCGTCGCTCTTGACGACTACGGCTGCCGCGAGGTCAGGGTGGACTTGGGGATCAGCAAACACGAGTCCAGGGAGAAGCTGGCGACAGGAGGATCTGCGAGTCGGAGAATCGCGACCCGCACCTGCGATTCCGTTCGAGAGCCGAAAATCGGATCGCGCGGTCGTGTTCTTGATGGACCACAGTCCTCGAGCAGATTCGCGGAGGTCGCGAAGGTCGAAGCCGTTCGCGTTGTGGCCACCGGGCACAGTGAGGAGTTTTGCATGGAAGGCCACCGAGGCGATGATCCATTCGACTGCGGCACCTGAGCCGAACCTATTCGCTCGGTCGGTCGGGTCGACGCGATTGACGTTCGCACGGAGAGCGTCCTCGAGCTTCGCGACCGGAGCCCCGAATCGGCAGAGAAGTGCTGATCGAAGTGCGTCCGAACTCTGAGGATCCGCTATTCGCCACGGCCCGATCGTACTCGGCGGCTCGCGTGAGAAGGGGGTTCGCGCCCGTGTCGGTCGCGACGGCGCTATCGCGTCATCGAAACCGTCGCGTCTCGTGCCTCAGGTCGACGAGCGCTCGCTGGACCACTCAGCACCCAGCCAACGCGTCCACCGACTCCTGATCCGCCGGGGTGCCCGCCTTGTTGCCCGGGCCGACCGTCCACGTGAGCGCCCCGCCGTTCCAGCCGGCGTGCACCGTGCTCGTCAGCGAGTCGTAGTAGAGGTCGCCCACGCCCAGGCTCGCGAAGCATCCACCCCAGCGGTTCTGCACGGGCGTGATGTAGTCGACGTACGCGGGGGCGGGAGCCGTCACGGGGGCGGGCTCGGGCTCCGCCTCCACGACGACGGGAGCCGGCGCGACGGTCGGCGTCGGGGTCGGCGAGCGGGGTCTGCGTGATCGCGACGCGGGGCGCTGGGTCCTCCACCTCATCCGGCACTGGAGCACTGCATCCGGAGAGCAGAACGGTCGAGAGAAGCAGCAGGGGGAGGACGATCTTCACCCGAAAACGCTACTGGATCTGTACCCCGCCGCCGACTCGACGCGACGGTCCCCCGAAAGGCCCACACAACCTCCGGATACGCTCCACATCGCCTATGTGTCCCCCAAACGGGGGTTAGCGTCGAGAGTAACCGTGCCGGCTGAAAAGCGGTCGGCCGCGATACGTGAAAAGGGGAAACACACGTGATCGAAACACGGCATCGCCGAGTCATCTCGGCAGCCGCCATCGCGACGGGGGCGATCCTCGCCGTCGGTATGGCAACGCCGGTGTTCGCTGCGTCCGGGGTTCAGACCTCGGTGGAGCAGAGCATCGGCGGTCCGAAGGATCAGGGTTCGTCCAAGCTGCGCAAGGCAGTGACGGCGAAGAACATCCAGAAGCACCTCGCGGCGTTCCAGAACATTGCGGACGCCAACGGCGGCAACCGCGCGGCCGGCACCAGCGGCCACGTCGGGAGCGCCGAGTACGTCGAAGCGAAGCTCGACAAGGCGGGGTATGACACCACCCGTCAGGCCTTCAGCTACGACAAGACCAACGTCGACGAGACGAACTTCGAGCAGGTCGCACCGACCGCCACGGAGTACGTGCTTCTCGACCAGTTCTATCCGATGGACTACTCCGGTGAGGGAGACGCCACCGCGGCAGCGACCGCGGTCGACGTGAACCTCGCGGGCGACCGTGCCAACACCAGCGGGTGTGAGGCGGCGGACTTCGCGGGCTTCACCGCCGGCAACATCGCCGTCATGCAGCGTGGTAGCTGCAGCTTCGCGGTGAAGGCGGCGAACGCAGAAGCTGCCGGCGCATCCGGTGCCGTGGTCTTCAACCAGGGCAACGACGTCCCGGGTGATGACCGCTTCGGTGTGGTGCTCGGAACGCTCGGCGCCTTCGGGGTCAACATCCCCGTGGTCGGCACGAGCTTCGAGATCGGTGAGGAGCTCGTCAACGCGGCGGGCCTCGAGCTGCGCGTCAACGTGCAGACGACGACCGTCACGGTCGACACGTTCAACGTGCTCGCATCCACGAAGAAGGGTGACCCGACGAAGCAGGTCATCGTCGGCGGACACCTCGACTCCGTGGCCGAGGGCCCCGGGATCAACGACAACGGATCCGGCACAGCCGCGATCCTGGAGCTCGCGATCCAGATCGCGAAGACCAAGACGGTCCCGAAGAACCAGATCGTGTTCGCGTTCTGGAGCGGCGAAGAGGACAACCTCCAGGGGTCGAACTTCTTCGTGTCGGAGCTGACGGATGAGGAAGCGGCCAACATCGCGCTGAACCTCAACTTCGACATGATCGGGTCGCCCAACGCGGTCAACTTCGTCTACGACGGCGATGGTGACGCATTCGGCACGGCCGGACCGGAAGGATCTGCAGAGATCGAGCACGTCTTCAACGACTACTTCGACTCGCAGAACGTCCCGTACGAGCCGACCGCGTTCGACGGTCGCTCTGACTACTTCGGATTCATCAACGCCGGCATCCCGGCTGGTGGACTCTTCACCGGAGCTGAGGGAATCAAGACCGCCGAGCAGGCCGCCATCTTCGGCGGAACCGCCGGTGCGGCCTACGACCCGTGCTACCACGCGGCGTGCGACACCAAGGCGAACGTCTCCAAGATGACGCTCGAGGTGAACGCCGACGCGATGGCTCACGCGGCCTACACGCTGTCCAACGCCAAGACCAAGGGTGGCCACGGCCACCACGGTGGCGGCCACGGCTGGGGTGACAAGGACGGCTGGGGCAACTCCGGCTGGGGTCACGACGACAAGGGTGACCGCTGGGGCAAGAAGTAAGCGCTAGCTAACCCGCGTACACCCTCGGGGCCTCGCCATCGCGGCGGGGCCCCGTTCGCGTGGCGTAACGTAGATAGTTCACGAGGGGAATCCATTGGCCGAATGCATCCACGGTTTCGAAGACGGACTGTGTGATATCTGCTTCCCCCGCCGCGACCCGAACGAGGTCAGGCCGACTCCTGCGCGCCGGGTTCCGGGCGCTCGCGTGCGTCACGCCGGCGGACGCGCCGCGGGCACCGCCGTCACCCCGACCGTGACGCTCGCCGAGCAGCGCATCTTCCACGTGACGCACGAGCAGAACCTGCCGGCGATCCTCGGCGACAAGGCTCTGCGCGCCGGAGCGACCCCTGCCGTCGACGTCTCGTCGGCGACGACTCGTGAGTTGCGGGCCACCGTCGAGGTCGTCGACGGCGCCACCGTGGCCGACTACGTGCCGTTCTACCTCTCGCCCGACGCCTCGCGCTGGGACGAGCTGCGCCGCGGCGCCGCTGGCATCCACTGGTCCGACGCGGCACGGGCGACGAAGCCCCTCGAGTACGTGATGCTGGTCAGCACTGCCGGCGAGCTGGGTCCGGATGTGGTGGTCACCGACCGCGATGCCGCCGACTCGATGTCGAAGTTCGGCATCGGCACCGATGGGGGAGCACCCCTCATCCGCCGTCTCCGCAGCGAGGATCCCGAGTTCTTCGAGCCCGAGATCCTCGGACCGTCGTCGGTGCCGTTCGAGGCGATCACGCTGATCGGCGTGCCGAACGACCGCGTGCGTGACCGGGTGAAGCGCCTGCTGGCCGACTCCGGCGGACACGCGCCCAAGGTCTCCGTCTTCCCGCCCTGGTTCCAGCCGAGCGAGTAACGCCAGACTGGGTGCCGTGCGGTTCCTCTCCGACGCCTCGCGGCGAGCGCTGAAGGCCCTGTCGAGCGCTCGTTCGCCGCTTGAGCGCCTGGCCGGCATCCGTGAGGCCGTCACGGCGCTGGAGGCGGACTCGGCGCCGCTCGCCGCCGTGCGCGAGGCTCTGGATGCCGGGGCCGGCTGGGATTCGATCGCCCGCGCCTCGGGGCTCAGCCTCGCGGCCGCGAAGTGGCGCTGGCAGGGGACCGACGAGGAGATCGCTGCGCGTCACGAGGCCGGCCGCAAGCGTGCGGCGAGGCCGAGCTCGCGTCCGGTCGACCTGCCGGGGCTCTCGGTCGTCGGAGGCCGCGGCCGCCCTCGACGTGACGCCTCAGGCCATCTATCTGCGCGTCTCACGCGGCCAGCTGCGCGCCGAGACGATCACCCTGCCCGACGGCCGCACGCTACAAGCGCGTCTTCCCTGACGAAGCTCCTGCTTCGCCACCGGAGCGATAGAAACTCTTCGCGCGCTCGGGTTCGCGGGTACCCCCTAACCCGAGCGTCGAAGAAGAACGAGGTGTTGTCCTCGGCGGATCAGTCGATGTCGGACGGCGTGAGCTCGTCGTCGACGCCGGTGGGGTCGTCAACGCCCGCAGGGGAGCCGTCGACGCTCGGAGCGCCCGCCATCCCGTCGACGAAGGGCGCAGGCTCCTCCGGGTGCGGGGCGAACGGCTCGGGCGAGGTCGGGTCGCTGGGAACCTCGGGGCTCGAGGGAGGGTTGTCGATGCTCATGTCCCCATGAGATGCCCTGCCCCGTCATTCGGCAAGAGAAAGACGATTTCTCCCACGGAACCGACAGAGATGCTGTTCAGCGCTTCTCGAGCGCCGCCGCGACCTCAGCCCACGCATCCGGGTCCTCGTCCTTCACGAGCAGGGTGAAGAGCTCGTCGTCGTCCTCGATCTTGGTCTCGACTCCCGCCCAGGCAAGGAACGTCGAGGCCGAGTGATAGCGCACCAGGTAGTCCTCGGCCTGCACGTTGCGCAGCAGGCACGCCCTGCCGGCGTCGCTCGGGGGGAAGTCGCGCAGCGCGATCGCGGCGTTGATGCGGTCGCCCCAGTGCACGGAGCTGTCGAGCACGTCGAGGATCGGCTGCATGGTGACGGGGGTCCCGGTCAGCCGGAACAGCGTCCGCGAGATCTGCACGACCGCGGACGGCCCGGAGGTCGGCAGGTGCTCCGTGAGCTTCTGGATGACGCGGATCGCCTGCTCACCCGTCGGCGCCGGCTCGAGCTCCGCGAACGATTGCCCGGCCAGCGCGTCGTCCTCGGCCATGCCCTCGAAGAGCAGCTCGAGCAGCGCCTCGGGGTCGCGTTTCCACTCCTCGCGCAGGCCGCTGAACTCCGGGCCGTCATGCCAGACCATGTACGGCTCGCCGAACATGCGCTCGCGGGCCTCCGACCAGGCGCTCATCCGCGCGCCTCGTCCTCGACCTCGTCGATCGGATCGCCGAGCGGATCCGCTGCAGCGTGATCGGCCAGCTCCAGGCCGCCGACGGGCTCGCCGGCCCAGGTCTCCGCCGTCCAGCCGCCCGCGTGGGAGCCGTTCAGCACCACGACGCCGGTGTTGTCGAGGTGGTTGTTCTGGGTGAACTCCGCGCCGAGGTTGGCGGCGCGTGCACCCGACCAGACCCGGATCGCGGCACCGTGCGAGACGACCGCGACCGTGCCCTCCGGATGCTCCGCCGCGATGAGCTCGATCGCCGTGTCGAATCGCCGGAAGAACTCGTGACCGTCGATGGAGCCCGGCATCCGCACGTCCAGGTCACCCGCCGCCCAGCCGAACACCGTGTGGATGTAGGTCATCACCGAGGGCATGTCACGACGGTCCTCGAGGTCTCCGGCTTCGATCTCCGCGAGACCCTCGAGCACCTGCGGGTCGAGACCCGTGGATGCGGCGAGCGGCGCGGCGGTCTCCGCCGTTCGCGTGAGGGGAGACACGAATATCGCGGCGATCTGCTCGCCGACGCCAGCATCCGCCAGAAGCGAATCGGCCAGTGCAGCAGCCTGCTTGCGACCCAGCTTGGTCAGGCCAGGACCCGGACTCGCCGTGGCGAGCTCGCCACGCACGTTCGCGGGCGTCTGGCCGTGCCGGATCAGCAGGAGTCGCATCGGTTCAGGGTACGAGGCGGGTACGACGCGCGGTGCTATTTCTCGTCGTTGCCGAACTCCGCGTCTTCCACGTCGTCATCGTCGAGGGCTTCGTCGGCGTCGGTCTTCTCGAAGTCTCCGAGGGCGCCGAGGCGTTCGCCGGCCGCGAAGGGGTGGCCGGTGAGCTCCTCGCCGGGGCTGGCGTCTCCCTCGAGGGACTGGCGGGCGCGGATCGCGTCGGCCACTTCTTCGTCGCTCTTGTCGCTCATCACTTGCCTGCTTTCTTGGATGCTGCCTTTGATGTGGTTGCCTGTGCGCGGAGATCTTGGAGACGGGCGGCTTCGCGTCCGGTTTCTTCGCCGGTGCAGCCTTCTTGGCGGGCGGCGGCGCGGCATCCTCGGGCCCGAGGGGCACCGGAACGTCGGCCCGGTGCGCCCCCGCGCGATCCCGTTCTCGCTGATCGAATGCCTCGTCGGGCGGCGCCGCGTGTCGTCCGGTCATGCCGTTACGCTACGCAAACCGCGCGGGACGTCAAGCAGGCGCACAGGAGTCGTGCAGAGAAGCGCAGCGGCTCAGCGGTTGGCGAGAGCCCAGCTGAACTGGCCCTGCTCGTTGTCGAAGCTGACCCAGACGTGCACGGTCTCACCCGACGGCAGAACGGCGTCGCAGGTGAAGACGGTGCCGGCGGCCACGGACTCGAGGATCGGCGGGCAGCTGACGCTGGTCACCGAACCGGTGCCGACCAGGTCGGCGCGAACCGCCTGCTGCACCTCGAGCGGCTTGGTGATGACCGAGGCGCCTCCCGTTGCGACCCCGGCCAGCGGGATGCCGACCGAGAGCGCGAAGAGAACGAGAGAGGCGATGAGCGGCTTGCTGCCGTCGACCTTCAGGCGGCGGACCACCAGGTAGAGCAGCGGGCCGACGACCGGCAGGGCGAGAGCCAGCAGCGGCGCTCGGAGGCTTGTGACCGCGGACGGTGAGCGTGCGGGCGTCGCCGACCGCCCACAGGAAGCCGAGCACGAGCACGACGACCGCGACGGCTGCGACGAGCGGGGTCGGCGTGACGTAGAAGTAGACGTAGCCGGCGACGATCGCGAGCACGACGGCGATGGCGGGCGTGAAGGCGAGGAGCCAGGACGTCGCCGGTGCTCGTCGGGACCTTGTGCGGCTCCGGCGCCGACGATGGCGATCGTGCCGGTGCGCGGGTGGGCGATCGGGATGCCGGTGGCGGCGCTGGTGATGATGTCGTTCTCGGCGGTGCTGATGCCGAACTCGCGCTCCATGGCGCGGGCCTCGAGCGCCAGGGCTCCTGCGGCGGCGGCCTGCTGGCCGGCCGGCTTGAGCTCGACGTGGTCGGTCCAGGTGATCCCGTTCCACCAGCGCACGTTGGCGGGGTTGGCCGGGTCCTGGTACCACCCGGCGGGAACCACGCGGGTCGCTTGTTCGGTCGTCACGCGCTGCTCCTCTCGGTCTCGGGATGCTGCTTCTTGAAGCTTAGAAGTCGTAACCGGGGGAGTCATGACCCCAGTAGGGGTATGTCGCGCTAGTTGTCCATCGAGTAGATGCCCCAGTTGTCGACGCGCCATTCGATCCAGCCGTTGGCGCGCTGGAGGCTCACGAGCACCTGGAAGAACTCCTGGCTCTCGTTCGTCGCCGAGCACTGGAAGCTCTGACCGATCAGCAGCGGCGGTGTGTCAGGGCAGTTCACGGTCAGGTCGGCGCCGAGGATCATCGCGTCGCTGCGGACCGACTGCTGCGCCTCGACGGAGAAGTATCCGGGGTTCAGCTGGATGAGGAGGCCGGGCGCCGCGAGTGCGGCACCGATCGACACCGCACCCAGCGTGAGCAGCGTGATCAGCGGGCCGAAACCCTGACCCGACACGCGAACGGTCCTGGTCAGGCGGGCGATGAGGTAGACGGGCGCGCCCAGCACGGCCCACAGCCAGTGCGCGGGGTGGTCCATGCCGCGGTCGCGAAGGACGCGGTAGTCGAGGATCGCCAGGACGATGCCGACGACGTGCGGGATCCCGTACAGAAGGGCGATCGCGAGCAGCGGTCGGCTTGATGGCAGAGCCGGAGAGCAGCATCAGCAGGCCGACCATGAGCGTGTAGACCGGGATCAGGCTCATGATCCAGGACTGGCCCGTGTTGGTGTCGATGTCGTCCTCGGCGACCACGGCGCTGACGCGGCCCGCGTACCCGGCGTACATCGGCTCGGGTGCGGGGTCGGGAACGAAGCTGGTGGCGGATTCGCTGACGTGAGCGAATGCGGAGCGCGGGGAGCTGGCGGCGCCGAGCGGCTCACCCAGCAGGTCGTCGTAGCGGACGCCCAGGTCGTACGCGCCACTGGTCGGGGCGTCGTCGAGGATGTGCGACTCGGCGAACTTGATGCCGGGCGACGGCTCTTCGGCGAACACCTCGGTCACCGCCGGGGCCTCGAGGGAGAGGAGCGGGTCGGCGAACGCGGGCTCTGCCGGAGTCTCGGTGCGGATGCTGCCGGTGTCGACGCGCTCGCGCTCGCGGCGCTCGCGGCGGGTCAGGTCCTCGGGAGAATCGTCATCGAGGTTGAAGACGTTGTCGTTGCGCCGTCGTCGTCGTCGGCGTAGGCCAGAAGCGGCGCGGTGACGGTGACGGTCTCGGAGACCATCGGCTGACGCGCGTCCGAGGTGTGCTCGGTCCAGGCGTGGTTGTCCCACCAGCGCAGCTGGGGGAGCCCGAGCGGATCGGGGTACCAGCCTGCGGGTACGCGCACGTCTTCGTCAGCCAAGGCGCACGCTCCTATCCGGGTTCATCGGTGCACCTGTCAGCGCTAGTTCACCGATCCCTGGAAATAGTAGGGGAAGGCGGTCTATCAGGATAACCCGTCTGCCATACCCCATACCAGGGGGTACCGCAACGGGGTGGGAGCAAACGGTGAGCGCGACGGGTGACAGACTCGACGGGTGCTGACCGACGCCCTGCCCGGAATGAACGGGGCCGGTCCGTGGGATCCGGATGCCTTCGTCGGCGCCTTCGACGACTGGGCGCGCGAGAGCGGATTCCGTCTCTATCCCGCACAGGAGGAGGCGGTTCTCGAGCTCGTGCTCGGCCGGCACCTCGTGCTCAGCACTCCGACCGGCACCGGCAAATCGCTCGTCGCGGTCGCCGCGCACGCGGCGGCGCTCGCCCAGGGACAGCGCTCCTGGTACACCGCACCGATCAAAGCCCTGGTCAGCGAGAAGTTCTTCGCGCTGGTCGACACCTTCGGCGCTGCGAACGTCGGCATGGTGACCGGCGACTCGAGCGTCAACCCGGACGCCCCGATCATCTGCTGCACCGCCGAGATCCTGGCGAACCTCGCCCTGCGCGAGGGCGCGAGCACCCAGGCCGACGTGGTCGTGATGGACGAGTTCCACTTCTACGCCGACCCCGACCGCGGCTGGGCGTGGCAGATACCTCTCCTGCTGCTGCCGCGCGCGCAGTTCGTGCTCATGTCGGCGACGCTCGGCGACCTGACCGAGCTCGCCGCCGACCTTCAGCGACGAACAGCACGAGAGGTCGCCCAGGTCACCGGCGTCGAGCGACCCGTACCTCTTCACTACCGGTACGTCATGACGCCCGTGCACGAGACCGTCGAGGAGCTGCTCACCGACGGCCTCGCCCCGGTCTACATCGTGCACTTCTCGCAGGCCGCAGCCGTCGAGCGGGCGCAGGCGCTGTCGAGCGCGAAGGTCGCGACCCGCGAGCAACGGGATGCGATCGGCGAGGCGATCGGCGGGTTCCGCTTCTCGGCGGGGTTCGGCGCGACCCTCAACCGCCTGGTGCGGGCGGGAATCGGCGTCCACCACGCCGGGATGCTGCCGAAGTACCGCCGGCTGGTCGAGACCCTCGCCCAGCGCGGGCTGCTGCGCGTCATCTGCGGCACCGACACGCTCGGGGTCGGCATCAACGTGCCGATCCGCACCGTACTGCTGACGGCGCTCACCAAGTACGACGGCGTGAAGATGCGGCAGCTCAGCGCGCGCGAGTTCCACCAGGTGGCCGGCCGCGCCGGACGCGCCGGGTACGACATCGCGGGCGATGTCGTCGCGGAGGCGCCCGAGCACGAGATCGAGAACGCCCGCGGCGCAGCGAAAGCCGGCGTCGACCCGAAGGCCAAGCGCAAGCTCGTGAAGAAGAAGGCGCCCGAAGGCTTCGTCAACTGGGGACCGGGCAGCTTCGAGCGCCTGATCGCGGCTCAGCCGGAGACGCTGACCAGCTCGATGCAGCTCACCGCGGCGATGCTCATCAACCTCATCGGTCGCGACGGCGCGGACGTGCCGGCGAGCGACCCGGCCAGCGCGTTCTCGATCGTGCGCGGCCTGGTGTTCGACAACCACGAGGGGCCGGCGCGCCAGCGCGAGCTCGCCCGGCGCGCGATCGGCATCTATCGCACGCTGCGCGACGCCGGCGTCGTCGAGCAGCAGGGCGGCGGATTCGACGGCAGCGCCCGCATCCGGCTCACGGTCGAGCTGCAGCCGAACTTCGCGCTCAACCAGCCGCTCTCGCCGTTCGCGCTCGCCGCGTTCGAGCTGCTGGACGCCGACGAGCCCACGTACGCGCTCGACATGATCAGCATCCTGGAGTCGACGCTCGACGACCCGCGCCCGGTGCTCAGCCAGCAGCAGTTCAGGGCGCGGGGCGAGGCGGTCGCCGCGATGAAGTCCGACGGCATCGAGTACGACGAGCGCATGGAGCTGCTCGAGAGCGTCACCTGGCCGAAGCCGCTCGACGAGCTGCTCGAGCAGGCGTTCGAGACGTTCGCGTCGAGCCAGCCGTGGGTGCGCGACTTCGAGCTCTCGCCCAAAGTCGGTCGTGCGCGACCTCTACGAGCGGGCGATGACGTTCGCCGAGTACGTCGCGTTCTACCAGCTCGGGCGCAGCGAGGGACTGGTGCTGCGCTACCTGTCGGACGCGTACCGGGCCGCGCGGCAGACGATCCCGGATGACGCCAAGACCGAGGAGCTGCGCGACCTCATCGAGTGGCTGGGCGAGCTGGTGCGGCAGGTGGACTCGTCGCTCGCTCGACGAGTGGGAGGCGCTCACCAACCCCGGTCGATCGACCCCGAGGCGCCCGATCGTGCCGCCCGACACCGACCAGCGTCGGTCACGAACCGGCGCGCGTTCCTGGTGCTCGTGCGCAACGAGCTGTGGCGGCGCGTGCAGCTGGCGGCGCTGCAGCGCGACGACGAGCTGGTGGCCCTGGATCCCGAGGCCGGCTGGCCGGAGGCGCTCGACGCCTACTTCGACGAGCACGATTCGATCGGGACCGGACCCGACGCGCGAAGCAGCGCGCGGATCATCATCGAGGAGGAGCCCGAGGTGTGGAAGGTGCGTCAGATCATCGACGACCCGGACGGGCACCACGACTGGGGCATCCGGGCCGAGGTGGACCTGTCGGCGTCAGCGGACGAAGGAGTCGCTGTGGTACGCGTGCTGGGGCTTGACCGGCTGTAGTTCCGACGCAACCGGATCGGGTGCGGGCGGCTTCCACTGCCGTCGGCGGGCGCGGTGCTTCGGGACCGAGCGTGCGCGCAGGACCTGCACGACATCCTGCGGGTCGGCATCGGGGAAGGCCGGCACCGGGATGGCGCGGTGCGCCGCGAAGAAGGCACTGCCGTCGAAGGCGCTGCCGTCGAATCAGCGTGCTCGCTCACAGCTCCTCCTCCTGATAGGCGACGCGGGCGACGCACGCATCGGCTCGATGTCGGCGTCGTGGTGTCGGGTGGTGGATCGCGCCGACGAACCAGTTGATCGCCGGCACGAGGCTGAGCAGCAGGGAGATCGTGCCGATGCTCGCGAAGAGGGTTGCGACGAAGGGCATCGTGTCGTCCGAGCACGGTCCGGACACGCCGACGCAGCCGTTGGCGTTCGCGATCGACACGTCGACGACGGCGAAGCTGATGGCGGCCAGGATCACCGCGACGAGCGCGAAGATCCCGAGTGCCCGGCGTGAAAACACTGTGCGATTCCCTGGTTGCTGAGGAGAGTCCGCAGACCGGACTCGTGTCGCCAGGCTAGGAAGAATGGGGTACCCCCCGTAATTCCCCATTCCGGTGGCGCCCCCATTGGGGCCATGATGCAGGCATGGTTCCTGAGATCAATTGGCTGGCCGTTGTGCTAGCGGCAGTGTCGAGCATGGTCGTCGGTTTCATCTGGTACGCGAAGCCGGTATTCGGTGCGCGCTGGATGCGACTGAGCGGCATCACGGAAGAGGACACGAAGGGTGCCGCGCTTCCCCTCATCATCACCTTCGTCGTGAGCTTCCTCACCGCGGCGGTGCTCGCGGGTGCGGCGGCGCTCGCCCAGCACTTCTACGAGGGCAACTTCCTGCTGAACGCCGTCCTGACGGCGGTGATCCTCTGGATCGGGTTCACCGCATCCCGCATGCTCGTGCACGATCTGTTCGACAAGCGGCCCTCGTCGCTGACCGTTCTGAACCTCGCGCTCGAGCTCGTGACACTCGTCGTGATGGGGCTCATCATCGGCCTGTTCGGCTTCCCGGGCTAGGCGGTACCTCGCGGGTTTGTCAACGAGTTGTGTGGGGTCCGTTCGCGTGTGAGACTGGCGCGCAGTGGACCTCACCCTGCTGGTCGTGCTCGTCATCGCACTGGCCTTGATCTTCGATTTCACCAACGGCTTCCATGACACGGCCAACGCGATGGCAACCCCCATCGCGACCGGTGCGCTCAAACCCCGAACGGCTGTCGCGCTCGCCGCGATCCTGAATCTGGTCGGCGCGTTCCTGAGCACCGAGGTCGCCAAGACGATCTCGGGCGGCCTGATCCGCGAGGGCGACGGCGGTCTGCAGATCACCCCGGCGTTGATCCTCGCGGGCCTCATCGGCGCGATCGTCTGGAACCTCGTCACCTGGCTGTTCGGGCTGCCGTCGTCGTCGAGTCACGCGCTGTTCGGCGGCCTCATCGGCGCCGCGGTCGTCGGCGCGTGGAGCTTCGGCCCGATCGACGGCGCCGTGGTGGTGTCGAAGATCCTCATCCCGGCGCTGCTCGCCCCGCTGCTCGCCGGGACGGTCGCGTACCTCGCCACGAAGATCGCCTACGGGATCACGAAGAAGCGCGAGCGCGACGGATTCAAGATCGGGCAGGTCTTCACCAGTTCGCTCGTCTCCCTCGCGCACGGCACCAACGACGCCCAGAAGACCATGGGCGTCATCACCCTGACCCTCATCGCGGCCGGCATGCAGCCGGTCGGCTCGGGCCCGCTGTTCTGGGTCATCGTCGCGTGTGCCGTCGCGATCGCGCTCGGCACCTACTCGGGCGGCTGGCGCATCATCAAGACGCTCGGCAAGGACATCACGGACGGCATCGAGCCGCCGCAGGGTTTCGCGGCGGAGGCATCGACGACGGCGACGATCCTCGCCTCGACCCACCTCGGCTTCGCGCTCTCGACGACCCAGGTCGCCTCGGGCTCCGTGATCGGCACCGGCATCGGCCGCAAGGGCGCCTCGGTCCGCTGGAGGACCGCCAGTCGCATCGCCCTCGGCTGGGTCATCACGGTCCCCGCCGCGGCCCTGATCGCCGGGGTCGCCGCGTTCATCGCGAAGATCTGGGAATACGGCGTGATCGTGGATGTGGTGCTCGCCGTCGGCCGCGATCCTCACCATCTTCCTGCTGTCGCGCCGCAAGCACATCGACCACCGGCACTTCCACCAGCCGCAGCCCGGCGCCTTCGTCCGCCCGAAGAAGCGCAAGAAGCAGCGGAGCAAGAAGTGATCGACTGGATGGCGTTCGTGACCGTGATCGTCGCCACGGTCGTCTCCGCCAGCCTGCTCGTCACGCTGTTCGCGTGGGGCCTCCGGCTCGCCGACGGCAAGGGCCGCTGGCGCCGGCTCGCCGCGATCGCGCTGTTCACGGTGTGCGTGTTTGTTGTCGCGTTCGGAATTTTCCTGATTGTTCCCGCGCTCCACCGTCCCCTGGGGCTGTAGGCCTTCGGGGTTGTGCGTACCCTGGTGACATCACAGTCAAAGGAGACTCGGATGCCACAAGCACCCACCGAGCGCGTCAAGGTCGCATCGCCTCGCAAAGCGAAGACGGGGCACGCGATGACCGAGCAGCTCATCCACGGTGACGAGAACGTCGCCACCAACGGCCCGGACTACGCGCCCGAGCAGCTGTCGGGCGGCGGGCCGACCCGCACCGAGAGCGACTCGCTCGGATCGATGGAGATCCCCGCGAACGTCTACTGGGGCATCCACACCGCGCGGGCGCTCATCAACTTCCCGATCACGCGCCGCGCGATCAGCAACTACCCCGACCTCGTCGTCGCCCTCGCCCGCGTCAAGCAGGCGTCCGCGCGCGCCAACAAGGAGATCGGCGTCCTGGAGCCCGCGAAGGCCGACCTGATCGACGCGGTCTGCCAGCGCATCGTCGACGGAGAGCTGCACGACCAGTTCGTGGTCGGCGTCATCCAGGGCGGCGCCGGTACCAGCACGAACATGAACACCAACGAGGTCATCGCGAACGCGGGCCTCGAGACGATGGGGCTCGAGTTCGGCGACTACGCCGCAGCTGCACCCCATCGACGACGTCAACCGCAGCCAGTCGACCAACGACTTCTACCCGACCGCGATCAAGCTCGCCATGGTGTTCGGGGTGCAAGCGCCTGCTCGACGAGCACGCCGCTGCTCACCGAGGCCTTCGCCGCGAAGGGCCGCGAGTTCTCGAACGTGCTCAAGGTCGGGCGCACGCAGCTGCAGGATGCGGTGCCGATGACCCTCGGGCAGGAGTTCACCGGGTTCGCGCACACCTTGCAAGAGGACTACGACCGTCTCAGCGAGGTCATCAAGTGGCTCAACGAGATCAACATGGGCGCCACCGCGATCGGAACCGGCATCACCGCCGACCCGCGCTACGCCGAGGCGGTCCGCAGCCAGCTCGAGGAGCTCACCGGCATCCCGCAGGAGACCGCGCCCGACCTGATCGAGGCGACGGCCGACGCGGGCATCTTCATGACCCTGTCCGGCACGCTGAAGCGCGCCGCGGTCAAGCTCTCGAAGATCTGCAACGACCTGCGCCTCCTGTCGTCGGGACCGCAGGCCGGCATCGGCGAGACTCTTCCTTCCGGCGCGCCAGGCCGGGTCGAGCATCATGCCCGGCAAGGTGAACCCGGTCATCCCGGAGGTCGTCAACCAGGTCGCGTTCAGCGTGATCGGGGCGGATGCGACGGTCACCGCCGCGGCGGAGGCCGGCCAGCTGCAGCTGAACGCCTTCGAGCCGGTCATCGCCCACAGCCTCCTGCAGTCGATCGCCTGGATGACGAACGCCTGCCACACGCTGCGGGTCAACTGCATCGACGGCATCGAGGCGAACATCGCCCGCCTGACCATGCAGGTCGAGTCGAGCGTCGGCGTCGTGACCGCACTGACGCCGTACATCGGCTACGCGGCGTCGGCGACGCTCGCGCACACCGCCCTCACGACGAACGCGTCGATCGCCGAGCTCGTCGTCGAGGCCGGCCTCATGTCGAAGGAGGACGTGATGCGCGTGCTCTCGCCCGAGCGGCTGAGCGGCATCATGCCGGTGACGGGCGTCATCGACCTTCGCGCCGTTGCATCAGGAAGAATCCGACCTGACATGACGCGCTCCTGACATGACACGCTGTGACATGACCCTGCTCGCCGCCGTCGCTGTTCTGCTGCTCGCGGGCAGCCAGACGGTGGTGCCGTTGGGGGCGGAGGTGCCGGCGGTTCGCGGGTCAGGACCAGAGCGCGCTGGGTTCCCGGCGAGCATGGCGGCCCCACCATCCACCTCTCGGTCGAGAACTGGGGAGAGGACGTCGACCTGTCGACGCCGAGTGTCGCCGCGTGGGCGCACCTCGGGGCGAACGGTCCGTCGACGCACATCACGGTGCGGATCGACCCCGGCGAGGGCGGGCTGCACGGCTACTACGGCCGACTCACGCGCTCCCGACTGCGTTCGGTGGCGAGCGGATCCTGTACTGCGGGGACGAGTACCGGCGCATCGAGTCCCCGTGATCTGCGGGTTCGACATGCCCATGACGCGCGGGCTCAACCACCTCGACGTTCGATCTCCAGTCGGCCAGCTTCGACGGCATCCGGAGCCAGGAGGGCATCGTGATCGGCGCCTCGCTGACGATGGTGCCGGTGCTCGAGGCGCGGCAGGACGACGGCAGCTGGAGCGTCGTTCCGGCGCGCGGGTCGGTCGAGCTTCGCGGCGAGCAGACGAGCGCGCTGCGCTACCGCATCATGAACATCGGCGACATCCCGTTCCGCGCTCCGGGCACTCTGCCAGGAGGGCGGGATCGTCTGGCCGTACCAGCAGCTGCTCTGCGTCCTCAGGACTCCGCGGCCCGGGTACGCACTCGCCGGCGAGTATCGGTTGCCGATCTTCCTCGAGGATCCGGTCGGAGGCGGGGCGTCGTTCGTGCTCCAGGGAAGCGTCGTCGTGCCCGGAGTATCGTTCCCGCGGACGCACCCGTGACCGACCTCATGGCGGAGCCGCGACAGGCGGTTCCGGTGCGGTGTCGCGGCTGGCTGCCCGCCATCGGCGTCTCGCTGTCGGCGTTCGTGCTCTTCGGATTGCGGCTGACCATCATCGGACTGGCGATCCTCTTCGTGAGCCTGCTCGCCGCCATCCTGATCGATCGGGAGTTCGGCATCGACCTCTCGCTCATCGGGCTGGGCGTCGCGATCGTGAGCACGACCTCCGTCGAGGCGGACGTCGCGTGGCCGAGCTTCGTGCGCATCGGGACGGTGCTCGGCCTGGCCGTGCTGCTGCCGTTCCTGATCGACCGGTTCGTCTTCAGGCGACAGGTCATCCGCTTCCCGTGGCGCAGCCATGAGAAGAAGACGCGGCTCGAGATCGGCGTACGTGTTCGCGGTGCCGCTGCTCGGCTACCTGCTTCTGCCGTTCTACTTCATCCGGTCGGGCGCGTACGAGAACTGGCCGCACATCACCGACCTGAGCGAACTGGTGCGATTCTTCGTCGGGCGTCAACGCGGTCGGGACGTGGGACGAGCTGTTCTTCATCTGCACCTGCCTGGTGTTGTTCCGCCGGCACTTTCCGCTCTGGCAGGCGAACCTGCTGCAGATGGTGATCTTCGTGTCGTTCCTGTGGGAGCTCGGGTACCGCGCGTGGGGACCGCTGTTCACGATCCCGTTCGCGCTGCTGCAGGGCTACCTGTTCGCGAAGACGCGGTCGCTCGGGTATGTGCTCGCGGTGCACCTGTTGTTCGATGCGCTGGTGTTCCTGGCGATCGTGCACGCGCACAACCGCGACTGGATCCCGATCTTCATCTACTGAGCAGCGCGCGCTAGATCGCGGGGGCTGGGCGCTCCCGGATCGGGATGACGGCGCCGTCGCAGAATTCGCCGAGGTCGGAGAGCAGGAATGCGACGGCGGCCGCGACGGCCAGCGGCTCCGATTCCGGATGCGGCGAGACCGTGTTCGACCGGATGCTGCTCTCGGCTCGGGCGGCGGCACCGACGCGCACGACCGACGCTCCATCGAGGACGTGAGCCGCGAGAGTGGTCAGACCGTCATGGCCCGGCTCGTGGTCCACGATGCCGTGGATGCCGGCGGTCTGCTCGCCGATCCAGTCGGACAGTGCGGCCCAGTCGGCTCCGGACGACACGTCGAGCGACTTGTAGTGCAGCTCGCCGGGAAGACCGGTGCCCGCATCGACGAGTGCGCTCGGCAGCGTCGCTGAGGAGTCGGTGGCGAGCACCCGCGTGCCCGATGCGAGGAGCGTGACGGCGGTCGCGACGCCCAGCTCGCTGCCCGCGCCGATGACGACGACGGTGTGCTCGGCGAGGCCCGGCAGGGGGGTGGGGTCGATCATGAGTCGACTCTGCCCCCTCACGGAGCCTCGCGCACCACATCCTTCGGGTCCTTGTCGGGACGCCAGCCCTTCCAGGCGGGGGCGCGCAGGCGGCCCTCGCTCGTCGCCTCGGCGAACTCGACCTCGCCGACGAGGGTGGGCGTCACCCAGTGCGCGTCGCGGGCGTCCTCGCGCGGGACGTCGCTCGAGCGGGCTCGACTGCCGCGACATCCGGTCGAGCCGGGCGCGGAGTCTGGTGAGCTCGTCGTCGGTGAAGCCCGGTGCCGACGCGGCCGACGTAGCGCAGGGAGTCGCCGTCCGGGATGCCGAGCAGCAGGGAACCGATCGGTGTCGGCGCGCGCGCCCTTGCCGGGGCGCCAGCCGCCGATGACGACCTCCTGCGTGCGCGTGTGCTTGAGCTTGATCCAGTCGCGCGAGCGCTTGCCCTCGCGATACGGGCTGTCGCGGCGCTTGGCCATGACGCCTTCGAGGCCCAGCCGCTGCTCGTGGCGAGGGCCTTCGTCAGGTCGCTGCCGGCATCCGCCGGGCACCTTGATCGGCCCGGTCTCGCGCATCGCGCCCTCGAGCGCGGTCGCGCCGCTCGTCGTACGGCAGCTTCACGAGCGACTCGCCGTCGAGCTCGAGGACGTCGAAGACGAAGTACTCGACCTTCTGCTTCGTGCGGGCCGACTCGACGTCACCGTGCTTGGTCAGGCCCGAGCGCCGCTGCAGTCGTTCGAAGCTCGGACGGCCCTTCTCGTCGAGCGCGACGATCTCGCCGTCGAGGATCGCGTCGCCGTCGACCGCGTCGAGCCAGTTCGGCGAGCTCGGGATACGTGGCGGTCATGTCGAGTCCGTTGCGTGAGCGGAGGCTCACCTCGCGATCATCGCCTTGCCGTGATCGTCGCGATCGCGCGGTAGCCGTCCCACTTCATCTCGTACGCCCAGTCCGGTCGTCCGCCGGTGAACGCGTCGATGTCGCCCAGCGTCGCGAGCATGGGATGGACGGTCGCTGCGCCGCCGGTGCGCGTGCCGACGACGGTCTTGCCCGGCTTGCGCAGCGGCTTGCTGCTCGGCGCCGGGCGCTTGGCGCCGGGGCCGGAGCTCCAGACTCCTTTGCGCTGGTCCTTCATCAGGTGCATGAGCCACTTGTCGGCGTCGTCGCCCTTACCGGTGTGGATCAGCGCGACGCGCTTCGCGTCGAGCTTCTCGCCGTGGAGGATGACGATGACCTCGTCGTCGCTGAACTTCTCTTCTTCGTACGTGCCGCTGTCCCAGATCGTGACACGTGCCGGCGCCGTACTCGCCCTTCGGGATCGTGCCCTCGAACGACCCGTACTCGAGCGGGTGGTCTTCGGTGTGCACGGCCAGGTGGTTCTGACCCGGATCGAGCGGGCACGTTCTTGGGGACCGCCCAGCTGACCAGCACGCCGTCCTTCTCGAGGCGGAAGTCGAAGTGCACACGGCCGGGGGTGTGGTGCTCCTGGATGACGAACGTGTCGCCGGCGCCTCTCTTCCTGGCGCCCTTCTTGCCGCCCATCGGCTCGGGGGTCTTGGACGCATCCCGCATCGAGCGGTAGACGCCGAGGTGTCTCGTCGACGTGTCCTCGCGGACAGATCGGCGAGCGGATCGGGCCGCTTCGTGAGGCGCATCAGCACCTCGTCGAATTCGAGTTGCTTCAGGTCGGGTGAGAGGAGCTCGCGCCAGGTGCGCGGCGTCGCCACCGTCGGGCGGGCGCGCCCGCGCAGCGAGTACGGCACGATCGTGGTCTTCGACGCCGTTGTTCTGGCTCCAGTCGACGAGTACCTTGCCGCCGCGCAGCGCCTTCTTCATGTCGCTGACGACGAGGTCGGGGTGATCGGCCTCGAGCGCTCGGGCCAGCTCGTGCGCGACCGCGGAGATCTCGTCGCTCGTCTGCGATGCCATCGAGGGCCGCATAGAGGTGAATGCCCTTGCTGCCGCTCGTGACGGGCATCGGATCGAGGCCCATGCCCTTCAGCAGCTCGCGCACCAGCCGCGCGACCTCGACGCACTCGGGCAGACCCGCGCCTTCGCCGGGATCGAGGTCGAGCACCATGCGGTCCGGGTTCTTGCTGCGCGCCGTTGCGCCCGAAGCGCCACTGCGGAACGTGCAAGCTCGAGCGACCGCCTTCTGGGCCAGCCAGACCAGCGTCGGCAGGTCGTTGACAGCGGATAGACGTTTGCGGGGTCGCTGTGCTCGATGTCGCGGCGCTTGATCCAGCTCGGTGCGTGCGACGGCAGGTTCTTCTCGAAGAACATCTGACCGGGCTTCGCATGCGGTCCCGACGCCGTTGACCCAGCGCTTGCGGGTTGCGGCGCGGTCGCGCGCGTGCGGGAATCAGTACGTCGGCGACGCGCGCGTAGTAGTCGAGGACCTCGCCCTTGGTGGTGCCGGTTTCGGGGTACATCACCTTGTCGAGGTTCGTGAGGCTCAGCCGATGGCCGCCCACCTCCACGACGTCTCGGTGCTTGCCATGCCCTCACGCTAAAGAGCGCGGGGTGTACAGCGTCCACATTGCGGGGGAAAATGTCAGCATGCGCTCCATCTGGAAGGGCTCGCTCAGCTTCGGGCTCGTCAACGTGCCCATCAAGCTGTACTCCGCCACCGAAGACCACGACGTGCCCCTGCACCAGGTGCACGACAAGGACGGCGGCCGGATCCGGTACAAGCGGGTCTGCGAGATCGACGGCGAGATGGTCGACTACGAGAACATCGCGAAGGCCTACGTCGACGGCGACCAGACCGTCATCCTCACCGACGAGGACTTCAAGGCGCTGCCGGCCGAGCGCAGCAAGGACATCGACGTCGTCGAGTTCGTGCCGAGCGACCAGGTCGACCCGATCATGTTCGACAAGAGCTACTACCTCGCGCCCGACTCGAAGTCGACGAAGGCCTATGTGCTGCTCATGAAGACGCTCGAGGACAGCGACCGCACGGCGATCGTGCAGTTCGCCCTGCGACAGCGCACGCGTCTCGCGGCGCTGCGGGTGCGGGACGGCGTGCTCACCATGCAGACGCTGCTCTGGGACGACGAGGTGCGCGAGGCGCGATTCCCCGAGCTCGACGAGATGCCGAGCATCAGCGCGGCCGAGCTGAAGATGTCCCGCCAGCTGGTGGACAGCTTCGCGTCAGCGACTTCACGCCCGAGAAGTTCAGCGACGACTACCAGGAGCAGCTGCGCACGCTCGTCGAGGCGAAGCTCGAGCAGGGCGATGCGCTCGACACCGAGGCGACGTTCGGTCGGCGAGACCGAGGGTGGCGGCGAGGTGCTCGATCTGATGGAGGCCCTGCGGCGATCCGTCGAGGACAAGCGCGGAGGTGGAGCCGAAGAAGGCCGCGCCGGCCAAGAAGGCCCCGGCGAAGAAGGCTCCCGCCAAGAAGAAGAGCGCCTAGCTGTTCCGGAGGGCTCAGCTGTTCCGAAGTGGCAGAGATCAGCTGCGCCTTCTTCTTGCCGGAGTACCCGGTGATCCCGATCTCCTTGGCGCGCTTGCGGAGCTCGGCGTACGGTCCAGTCGTCGTAGTCGCCGGATTCGCCGCCCTTTCGACCGACGGCGGAACGCCCGCGAGCGGCCGCCGCGTTCGAGATGCGCGCGGCCTTCTGCTTTGCTCGCGCCGTCCTCCCGCAACGCCTCATAGAGCTCGGGGTCTCCGAGCTGCGATACGCCTTGCCTGGCATGACTACAGCCCCTTTCCGCCCGTGACGGGCACGATGGCCCCGGAGACATAGCTCGCCTCAGGGGACGCGAGGAAGACGAACGCGGACGCCAGCTCGGCGGGCTGGCCCGCGCGACCGAGCGGTGTGTCCTGGCCGAAGGTCGGGAGCTTGTCTGGCCATTCCGTCGCCGGGATCAGGGGGGTCCAGATCGGTCCGGGTGCCACCGCGTTGACCCGGATGCCGCGCTCACCGAGTTGCTGCGCGAGCGCCTTGGTGAAGGCCACCTGGGCCGCCTTCGTCATGGCGTAGTCGAACAGCTCGGGCGACGGGTTGAAGGCCTGGATCGAGGAGGTCGTGATGATCGAGGCACCCGGCTCAGGTGGGGGATCGCGGCGCGCGCCGTCCAGAGCGGGGCGTACAGGTTGGTGTCGAACACGCGCTCGATCTCCTCGGTCGACGTGTTCTCGAGACCGTCGCGATTCTTCTGGTACGCGGCGTTCAGCACCAGGATGTCGAGGCCGCCGAGCTCGGTGACGACGCGTCTCGACCAGCTGTCGAGCATTGCTCTTCGGAGCGACGTCGCCGGGAAGCTTGAGCGCCGTGCGGCCCGCCTTCTCGATCCACGCGGCGGTGTCCTCGCGTCGTCCTCCTCCTCGGGGAGGTACGAGATCGCGACGTCGGCGCCCTCGCGGGCGAAGGCGATCGCGACCGCCCGACCGATCCCCGAGTCGCCTCCTGTGATCAGAGCGCGCATTCCGGTGAGACGGCCGCTGACCCGACGTAGGTCTCCTCGCCGTGATCGGGAACCGGATCGGTGGCCGGGGTCAAGCCGGGCTGCTCCTGCTCCTGCCGGGCGAAGCCGTCGTGCTTGTACAGGGTCGTCGGGTCTTTCATGGCTGCCGTCTTCACTCTTCCTGCCTACGCTCACCCCGCCGCACGGGCAACCGCATCCAGCCGACGAACAGGCGGTTCCCAGTGTGCGCGCGCGGGCGCGGATGGTCCCATACTTGTCAGAAGTCATCGGTGGAGGGGAGCGCGCGTGGGCAAGATGATCTACGGCGCGATGCGCCAGGAGATCGACATCGACGACCGCGCGATGGCACACCTCCAGGCCGTCGTCGCGACCAAGCTGCGGCGCGGGGAGGGGTTCTTCCTCAACTGGCGTGACGACCCGTCGGTCGGCGATGGCCACAGCGCCGCCTGGATCGGCCCCAACATCCCGATCTTCTTCAAGTACTACGGAAGCAAGCCGATCGAGCTCAGCCGCCAATGGCTCGAAGCCATGACGATGGGCGCGAACAGCAACGGCGGCCTGCACCTGGGCGACGAGCCCACGCTGACCACCCCCGTGCCGGTCTAGCGCGGTCGGGTCTAGCGCAGTCCGGTCTAGTCCGGTTCTTCACCGTCCCGGATGCGTCGGGCGGCCGCGACGTCCGAGTCGCGCTGGCGGGCCAGCATCCGGTTGCGGGCGCTGTCGCGGAGCGGGAGGCGCACGATCTCCTCGGCGGGCTCACCGCGGGCGAGCTGTCGAAGGCGCACGAACTCCGCGTCGAGTTCGGCACCTGCGACGAGTGCCGCGTTGGTCAGGTAGCCCCAGATCAGTGCGATGACGATCCCGCCGAGCGAGCCGTACAGCGCGGAGTAGTGCCCAGCGATCACGATGTACAGCGCGAAGCCGAGGGTCGCGGCGAGCCAGATCCCAATCGCCGACAGCGATCCCACGCTCGCCCAGCGCACGCGGGTGTGCCGCACGTTCGGCGTGAAGTAGTAGAGCACCGCGACGAACAGCACGAGAAGCACCGAGCAGCAGCGGCCACTTGCCCCAGTTCCAGACCGTTGCGACGACCGGCGCCAGCCCGCGCCGCCCGAGGATGTCGTCGGCGGCCGACGGAGTGACCAGCAGGACCGCCGCGATACCGGACTGGAGAACGATGAGCATGATGGCGACCAGCAGCATCCGGCCCGGAAGGTCCAGAACTGGCGGCCCTCCTCGACCTCGTACACGGTGTTCAGGGCCCGGCCGAAGGCGGTGGCGTAGCCGGATACGGTCCAGAGCAGGAGCACGATGCCGGCGATGAGGGCCAGGCCGGGGTTCTCCAGGCTCAGCAGCTCGCGGAGGCCGCGTTCGATGTCGAGCGCCGCGTCATCGGGAAGGACCGTGGCGGCAACGGCGGAGAGGTCTGCGGCCGCACTGTTCCGGTCGTCGAACGAACGCGAACGCGGACACCAGCACGAGCAGGGCGGGGAGGGTCGCCAGAGCGGTGAAGAACGTCAGAGCCGCGGCAGCGTCGATCCCGCGATGCCGGATGAACCCGTTCCACGCCCGCCGGATCGCGGCGCGCCCACTTCCGCGCGGGAGTCTGGAGGGTGTGGGGGCCGCAGCCTCCGTCACCGGCGCCGCCCGGTCGTGCGCGGCAGCGCGAGCCAGGCCGCCGAGGTGAACAGCGCAGTGACGGCACCCGCGGCGACGCCTGCCGGATGCCCGACCACCACGTCGAAGATCAGCCACGCGGTGCCGATCAGAGTGATCGCGACGCAGAAGAGCGCGCCGATGAGCAGGCGGTTGGTCGTCCCCACGATCTGCGTCTTCGCACCCCGCCGGAAGAGCGTCCGATGGAGGCTCACCGGCGCGAGCGCCAGGATGGTGGCGAGGACGGCGAAGGCGACGAGCACCAGGTAGATGGCGCGCTGGACGTCCTCGAGATCGGTGAAGCGCTGCTGGAACGGGATCGTCAGGAGGAAGCCGGTCAGGATCTGCGTGCCGGTCTGCGTCACGCGCAGTTCCTGCAGCATCTCGGTCCAGTTGCGATCGAGTCGCTCGGCCTCCGTCTCCGTGCGGTCGGGCTCAGGTTCCATGTCTCGATGCTATGCGCCGTCCCACTAATCTGGGCCGGTGTTCGATCACCAGACCGAGTACGTCGGCGAGCCCGCCGACGAGGCGGAGCGGCTGGATCGCGCCCAAGGCGACATCGACTGGACCGTGCTCCCGGAGGGCGCCGTCACATCCCGCTTCGCGGCGCCGAGCGGTTCGCTCGCGGTCGTCTCTCTCGGCGACCCGACGCATCCGCGCGTGCTCCTCGCGCCCGGGCGTCTCGGGGTCGAAGGAGGACTTCACGCTCGTGTCGCCGGTGCTCGCCGCCGCCGGCTACTACGTGCAGAGCTACGACATCGCGGGGCAGTACGAGTCGGCGGACGCCGGCCCCGCCGCCCGAAGCGCGGAAAGCAGGAGAAGTACGACTACGCGCTGTTCCGGGATGACATGGTCGCGCTGCTCGAATCGGGCGGGCCCGCGCACGTGCTCGGCTACTCGTTCGCCGGCACCGTCGCCCAGCTCGTGACTGTCGAGCGACCCGAGCTCGTGCGCAGCCTCACGCTGCTGGCGGCACCGCCGGAGCCGGGCAACGGGTTCCGCGGGGTGCGCGGTCTCGGCCCGTTCACCTGGATGGTGGGCGGCAAGGTCGGCGCGGCGCTGATGACCTGGGGCATCGTGACCAACAAGAACCACGTGCCGCCGCAGCGCCTGGAGTTCGTGCGGATGCGGTTCGACTGACACGAGCCGCCGCAGCATGGAGCACATCATCATGCTGATGAAGCAGGCACCCGACCTGCGGGATCGCGTGAAGGCGGTACCGATCCCGAAGCTGGTCGCGGTGGGCGAGCACGACCTGTGGCCGACACGACTGCACGCCGAGTTCGCCGAGCGCATCGGCGCCACGCTCGCGGTCTACAAGACCGGGCACAGCCCGTGCGAGACGACGCCGAACGCGCTCGCGCAGGGACCTGCTGCAGCTCTACGCCTCCGCGGCCTGAGCACTAGTCCTCGACCGCACGTCCCGGCTCGCGGCCCGCGCGGCGCGCGGCGGCCACGGCGAATCCTCGGGCCAGTGGTTGCGCAGCGTCGGCACCACCCACGACAGGCGGCGCGTGCAGCCCCGCGAAGGTGTCGAACGGACGCGCCGAGATCTCGACCATCAGGTCGCGGTCGTACTCGACGCGCATCCACGGGCGCGACGTGCAGGCTCAGGTCGAGGTCGTCGTGGATGCCGGTCTCGCGGTGCACCTCGCCGCCGAGCTCGGCCCACACCTCGCGACGCATCGCGAAGTTCGAGCCGAACACCGGCGGGTGCCCGAGGTACGGCGTCACCGCCCAGTACATGCCGCCGATGTACCAGGCGCGGCCGAGCCGGTGGGCAAGCTCGCTCCCGCCGTAGAACGTCGCGCCCCCGGTCAGCAGGTCGAGTCCGGGGTCCCGGTCGAAGCGGCGCTCGATCTGAGCCAGCCACCCGGGCGGGCAGACGGTGTCCGCATCGATGCGGGCGATGATCGTCACCGCGCGCGTTGTCGTAGCCGGTCGCGCTCGCATACGGGATGCCGCGGCGCGGCTCCGGGACGATACGCGCCCCAGCCTGCTCGGCGATCATCGCGGAGGCATCCGAACTGCCGTTGTCGACGACGAGGATCTCGTCGGGAGCGCGAGTCTGCGCGCTCAGCGACTCGAGCGCGGCGGTGAGCATCGCGGCGTCGTTCCGCACGGGGATGACAACGCTGATGCTCGGCACGGCGGTCAGCCTAGGACGGTGCCGCCCCCACCGCTACGGGCCGCGCCCGCCAGAGATGAACGCTCGCGTAGCTGCGCCACGGCGCCCACCGTGCGCCCCGGCGCAGGAGACCCGCGCTCGTCGGCCGCAAGGCCGAGCGCAATGGCGGAGCGCCTGACCACCAGGTCGGTCGAGATCAGGACATCGGGGTTGCCGAGCACGCGCATCGGCGAGGTAGTCGGCGGTCCAGGGTCCGATTCCGGGGAGGGCGAGCAGCCGCTCCCGCAGCTCGGCGGCCGGGGTCTCGACGTCGAGCCGCAGGTCGCCGCTCGCCACCGCATCCGCGGCCCGCAGGATCGTCGCGATGCGGGACGCGGGACCGCGCAGCACGTCCGCGCCCGTGCTCGGCGATCGTCGCGGCGGAGGGGAACGCACGCCGTCGCCGTCCGCCCAGGTCGGCGACGAGCCGCCCGAGCACCGTGCGGGCGGCGGCGACCGAGATCTGCTGGCCGACAGGGTGCGGAACAGCGCCTCCTCGCCGTCGACGCTTCCGGCGATCCGGATGCCGGGGACCGCTGCGATGAGCGGCGCGAGCACCGGGTCGGCGCGAGAGCGCGCGTCGATGGCGACCGAGTCGGCGTCCAGATCGAACATGCGGCGTACTCGCGCGACCAGGGCCGGAACGTCGGCCAGCGCGCGAGCCGTGGCCGTGACGAGCACGCCCGGGCGCTGCGAGTCGGGGGTGATCGACGACCTCGGCACGGCCACCGGGAAGCATCAGCGTTCGTTCGTAACGAGAGTCGTCGCCCTGCTCGAGGCCGGCGATCGGCGTGATCGGCGAAGAACCGGAACAGCCCGGTCGCATCGAACGGCGGCCGCGCCGGGAGCCGCAGCGTGAGCTCGCCGCCCTGCCGGCATCCTGACCCGTGCCGCCGGCGATCGGCCCATGACCCCGCGACCCGCGCCGGGCAATCGCGCGCAGCTCGCTCGGCGTCGCCCGGTAGACCGCCGACATCGTGTCGTTGAACTGGCGCAGGCTGCCGAATCCGGCGGCGAACGCGATGTCGCAGATCGGGCAGATCGGTGGCGGCGAGCAGGGAGCGGGCGGTCTGGGCGCGGTGCGCACGGGCGAGCGCGAGCGGGCCGGCGCCGAGCTCGGTCTGCAGCACGCGCGAGACGTGGCGCGGCGTGTAGCCGAGGCGGCGGGCGAGGCCGTCGACGCCCTCGCGCTCGACGACGCCGTCCTGCACGAGCCGCATGGCGCGGGAGGCGAGATCGTCGTGCAGGTTCCAGTCGGGGGAGCCGGGCACGGCGTCGGGCTGGCAGCGCTTGCAGGCGCGGAGGCCGGCGTCGTGGGCCGCCGCGGCGGTGCGGAAGAAGCGGACGTTGCCGCGCTTCGGCGTGATGCGCCGGGCAGCTCGGACGGCAGTAGATGCCGGTCGTGGAGACACCCGCGATGAACTGCCCGTCGAAGCGCGCGTCGCGCGACGACAGCGCCGCGTATCGGATGATCGAAGGTCATGTCCACGCCCTCACCCTCGCACCCGCCGCCGACACCGACCAGCGGAAATCGGACATCGGGTGCCGGAGCTCGACGCAGTAGCCTCGACACCATGACCACGGAGGCTCCCGGCGAGCGTCACGCCGACGACGACGCGTCCGCAGTGCGCTGCGCGAGCGCTCGGCGACGCGCTCGCACCGATCCCGAGGTGCTGCAACGCGCTGCGCGCCGACAAGTCTCGGGCCAGCGTCGCCGCCGCGGCCGCCGCTCGCCGTCGTCGAGGCGACGCACCGATCGACGCACGTGCAGGCGACGCTGCGCTTCGCGAGCGAGCACGCGCATCCCGGTCGTGCCGCGCGGTGCGGGCACCGGCTCGCGGGCGCCGCGATCGGCGGCGCCGGCGAGCTCGTGCTCTCCACCGAGCGGATGAACCGGATCCTCGAGGTCTCGGTCGACGACGAGCTCGCGGTCGTCGAGCCCGGCGTGCATCAACGCCGACCTCAACGCGACGCTCAAGCCGCGCGGCCTCTGGTACGCACCCGATCCCGGCCAGCCGCGCGATCTCGACGATCGGCGGCAACATCGCGACGAACGCGGGCGGCCTGCTCTGCGCGAAGTACGGCGTCACGCGCGAGGCGGTGCTCGGCCTCAAGGTCGTGCTCGCCGACGGCCGGCTGCTCAGCACTCGGGCACCGCACCGTGAAGGGCGTGACCGGGTACGACCTGACGGCGCTGATGATCGGCTCCGAGGGCACGCTCGGCGTCATCGTCGAGGCGACGCTCAGGCTGCGGCCGCTGCCGACCGGGCCGGTGGCGACGCTCGTCGCGCTCGTTCGCGACCGTCGAGCAGGCCGCGCGCGCGGCCGCCGTCATCGTCTCGTCCGGCATCCAGCCCGCGATCATGGAGCTGCTCGACGCCACCGCCCTCGACGGCATCGGCGCGCACCTCGGCCTCGACCTCGGCGGCCGCGGCGCGCAGCTGCTCGTGCAGACCGACGGCTCCGGCGCCGAAGCCGAGGCGACGGATGCTGCGGCCGTCATGCGCTCGCTCGGCGGCGAGGTCGAGCTCACCACCGATCGCCGACGAGGGCGAGCGGCTGTTCGCGATCCGGCGCGCGTTCCACCCGGCGCTGGTCAGCAGCGCGGCACCGTGCTCATCGAGGACGTCGCCGTGCCCCGCAGCGCGCTGCCCGCGATGTTCGAGGCGATCGAGCGCATCGAGACGAAGTACGGCATCTCGATCCCGACGGTCGCGCACGCGGGCGACGGCAACCTGCACCCGAACTTCGTGTTCGACGCCCCGCGGAGCGCCGACGGCCACGTCGAGGTGCCGGATCACGTCTGGGCCGCGGCCGACGAGCTGTTCCTCGACTGCCTGCGCCTCGGCGGCACCCTCACCGGCGAGCACGGCGTCGGCCTGCTCAAACGCCGCTGGCTGCGGGACGAACTGGGCGACGACTCGTACGAGCTGCAGCGCGAGCATCAAGCGGGTCTTCGATCCGGCCGGGAATCCTCAACCCGGGCAAGGTCTTCTCGCCGGGAATAGCGGGAATAGCCGCCGCATCCCGGTCGTTTCACTCACTGAGATGAACACCACCGAAACGACCGATACCACTGCAGATGACCCAGCGTCCGCCTGTCCCGCGCCCCGACGACCGGCCGCCTCCGCCTGCGCCCGACCCAGCGTGGTCGCGGCTTCGTCGTCGGCATCGTGGATGCCGCCGGCCCCGACACGAACGGCTTCGCCCCGCGCGACCGGGTCGCCTGGCGCGATCTGCCGCGCATCGACAGCGCAGCCGGCCGAGCAGGCGCCTCGGCGAACTGCTGCTGATGGATCAGGACGACGTGCTCGGCGTGCCGTCGTGGATCACCGACGACCAGGTCGTCAGCTACCTGGGCGCCGGCCTGATCGCCCGCGCGCTCGTGCGCACCCGCCCGTTCGTCCGCGGTGACGAGGTCCGCATCGTCTCGACCGATCCGCTGATCGCGGAGATGACCGCCGCGTGGGCCAAGTCCCTCGGTGCCCGGGTCGTCGACCAGGGCGGCGACGTTCGCGATCCACGACGAGCCGCAGGCGCGCCGCAGCGTCCTGGGCAGCCACGGCAAGCTCGCGCAGGCCGCGGTCGAGGTGTTCCAGGCGATCCGCGCCGGCGTCTTCGACGGCGTGCGCGCGATGTACGCGGAACGACGTCAGCGACACGCGGCCTAGACGCTGGCCGCCCCATAGGCTGACGGCATGGGTTTTCTGCCGCATGCCGACCGACGACGAGCTCGAGTCCCGACGCGCAGGCCGCCGCCGAGCGCCAGCTGAACGACCACGGCGGTCGCATCACCAACATGAAGCGCACGCTGCTCGGCGCATGTGCCGAGCTTCGACGCCTACATGGAGCTGGTACACGCTGCGCGACGAGCTGGAGCCGTTCATCGGCGAGCGCGCCGTCTCGCTGTTCTCGTATGCGATCAGCGACGCGAACGACTGCCTGGTGTGCTCGGTGTTCTTCCGCCGCATCCTGATCGAGTCGGGCGACGACCCCGACAACCCGACGGTGACCGAGACCGAGCAGCTGCTGCTCGAGTGGGGCCGCCTGATCGCGACGACGCCGGGCGAGATCCCCGACGAGTTCTATCGCGCGCCTCGAGGCCGCGTTCAGCCCGCAGCTGCGCGTGCTGCTGGTCGCGTTCGCCGGACAGATGGTCGCCACGAACATCGTCGTGACCGTCGGGCGCATCCCGCTCGACGAGGTGCTGTACGAGTTCCGCAAGCCGGGCGACACGCGTGTCTGACTCGTCGACGGCCGTGGCACCGGCGATCTCCGGCCGCGTCGCGTTCATCACGGGCGCCGCGCACGGGCAGGGCCGCGCGATCGCCCTCGCGCTCGCGGCCGACGGCGCCGACATCGTCGCGCTCGACGTCGGCGCCGAGCTGCGCCTACCCCGCCTACGCGCAGGGCACGACGGCCGAGCTCGAGAGCCTCGTCGCCGAGGTGCAGGCGCTCGGTCGCCGGGCGATCCCGGCCGTCGCCGACGTGCGCGACCGCGAGGCGGTGCAGCGGGCGGTGGATGCCGCGGTCGCCGAATTCGGCACCATCGACATCCTGATCAACAACGCCGGCATCGTCGCCTACGCGGAGATCGACGCGCATGACCGACGACGAGTGGGACGCGATGATCGGCATCAACCTCACCGGCCCCATGGTCGTGACGCGCGCGGTCGTGCCGCTCATGAAGTGAACGACACCGGGCGCGGCGCGGCGTGATCATCAACAACTCCAGCGTGATGGGGCTGCGCGGCGGCAACCGCCTCTCGCACTACGTCGCCTCGAAGCACGGCCTCACCGGGCTCACGAAGGCGTGGGCCATCGAGCTCGCGCCGCACGGCATCCGGGTCGTGTCGATCCACCCGACCGGCGTCGACACCCCGATGAACGACGGCCTCGCCGCCATGGAGGGCGCGACCCCGCAGGAGATCGCGGAGCGCAGCGCCGGCAACCTGCAGCCCGGCGTGCCCGTGGATCGAGACCCGGACGTGGCAGAACTTGTGCGATATCTGGCAAGCGACCGCGCGCGCTACGTGACAGGCTCGCAGCATGTCGTGGATGCGGGTCTGCTCACGCGCTGAGGCCTCGCCCTACCGACCGGACACCCGAGTAGCGCTGAGCAGCGTGCTCGATCTCGAAGCACTGCTCACGATCGCCCTGTTCGTCGGATCGGTGGTGCTGGGCCTGCAGATCTTCGACGCGATCATCTCGGTGATCGATGCGCGCAGCGTGCCAGGCTGAGCGAGGACACGACGATCCCGAGAAGCTGACGCGCACCCGCATCCGGGAACTCGTCTGGACCCTCGCCGTCACCGCCGCGCATCGCGGTGTTCGTCGCGTTCGGGGTGGATAGCGCGGCCCGCCTGGTCTGGGACGACGAGCGTCCGCTGGTGGGTGCCCTGGTGCTTCTGGCGTGCGGCGTCGTCGCCTTCCTCATCGGCCTGGTGGCGGTCGTCGCGGTCGTGCGCCGGGAGCGCCCGACGTATGCGCGCATCCGCCGCGACCTGCGCGACCGGTCGTCGTTCACGCTCGACGCCGAGGAGCTCGCCGAGTTCGAGGAGCGGTTCGCCCGTGCCGACCGCTCGCGCGAGCGCCGGTCGCAAGCGGCGACCCTTCTGCGGGCGATCGGCGTGCTCGCGGTGGTCGTGCTGTCGGGTCTCGTGGTCGTGGGCCGGGATCGCGGCGGGCGACACCCTGCTCATCGTCGGATTCAGCGCTGCGGCCCTGCTCAGCATCGCGGCGTTCGTCGTCGCCGTGCGTGCCGGGGCGGTGCGACTGACCGCCCTGGACGCGGTGCTCGACGTGCAGCGCGCGGAGGTCGTGGCGCTGCTCGAGCGGGCCCGCATCCCGCAGCGCGGAAACGTCCCCGGCCTGCGCGATCGGGTCACCCGGGCGCTCAATATCCTGCGGGAACAACAGAAGTAATCCGCGCGCATCGGCGCACGCGAGGAGCATGCTCTGTTCGCTAGGGTGTGAGCCATGGCCAGCACGTCTGACGACTCCACGAACCCGCAAAAAGCCCGCCGCGCGAAGCCGGCGACGCCCGCGGCCTGGCCGCGCCGCCGCCCGCCGCGAAGCCCGTCGGCAAGCAGGCGCAGGCCGCCGCCCGGGCCGCCGAGGAAGCGGCGAAGAAGGCCGAAGCCGCCGCACCGAGCCGATCAAGCCCATCGCGCCCTCCGCGTCACCCGCGCGCCGTCGTCGCGCCGGCCGGAGCCGACACCCCGCGCGCCGTGCAGGTCGACCACACTCCCGAGTCGGCTCCCGCGGCCGTCGCCGCCGCGACGAAGGACCCGGCTCAGGTCGTCTTCGCGCAGCCCATCAAGAAGCGTCCCGGCCCGATCGCTCTCGTCGTCGTCGGGCTCATCGTCGCGACCATCGCGATCGTGCTGATCGCCGCCTACTTCCTGCTCGCGCTCGGCCCGACCCTCACGCATCCTCGGCGGCGTGCTCGCGCTCATCCCGCTGACGATCGTGCTGCTCGGCATCCGCTGGATCGACCGCTGGGAGCCAGAGCCGCGCAGCGGCCTGATCTTCGCGTTCCTCTGGGGTGCCGGTGTCTCGGTGCTGCTCGCGCTGTTCGTCGACTTCGGCATCTCCGAGCAGATCGCGGCCGGCGGCGGCGCCACCAACGGCACGATCTTCGCGCAGACCGTCTTCCAGGCGCCGATCGTCGAGGAGTTCGGCAAGGGCCTCGGCGTGCTGCTGATCTTCATCGTCGGGCGCCGGTTCTTCGACGGTCCCGTCGACGGCATCGTCTACGCGGCGACCGTCGCGAGCGGGTTCGCCTTCACCGAGAACATCCAGTACTTCGGCCTGCAGATCGCCGAGGCCGGTGGATTCGACGGCATCGGTCGGCGAGATCTTCTTCGTCCGCGGCATCCTGTCGCCCTTCGCGCACGTCATGTTCACGGCGATGACCGGTCTGCTGATCGGTCTCGCGGCACGCCGCGGCAGCATCCTGCTCTCGATCGGTGCGTTCTTCGTGGGTCTGATCCCCGCGATCGCTGCTGCACATGTTCTGGAACGGCGCGCTGTTCTTCGTCTACGACTTCTACGGCTACTACCTGATCGTGCAGGTGCCGCTGTTCGCGGCTCGCGGTGCTGCATGGTGTTCCTGCTGCGTCGTCGCGAGGCGAAGATGACGCAGCCGCACCTGGCCGAGTACGCGTCGGCGGGCTGGCTGAACAGCGACGAGGTGACGACGCTCGGCACCCCGGCCGGACGTCGCCAGGCGCGCAAGTGGGCGCGTCAGCACGGTCTCGGCAAGGTCATGAAGGAGTACATCAAGGACGCGACGCACCTGGCGTTCACCCGCAACCGCATCGTCACCGGACGCGACCGCATCGGATCGCAGAAGGACGAGCAGGTGCTGCTGTACCAGGTCGCCGAGTCGCGTCGGGCGCTCGCTGCGTCGCACGCCGAAGCAGGCGGCGGTGCCGGTCGAGCGCGAGAAGGTCACCGCGCCGACGCCTCCGGCCTAGCTCCCCACATCCCCGCACGGTGCCGTCTCACACACAGACTCATCGCCCAGTGGCGGGTCATTGACTCCGACTCTTCTGGGCGATGAGTTGATCTGCGTCCAGGGTGCACCCGTCGGGCCGGTGAGTCAATAGGCGGCCTGGATCGTGATATCGGTGGACTGAGGTAGAACCATCCCATGACGGATTCGACGACAGTGAGCAACTGGATGGCCGGGTACCTGCGCGCCTGGGATTCGAACGCGCCGGACGACATCCGGGCTCTCTTCACCGACGACGCCGAATACCGCACCGCTCCCTTCGAGGAGCCGCGAGTCGGGCAGGATGCGATCGTCGCGGGCTGGACCGACGACCAGGACCAGCCGGGTGACCACGAGTTCACCTGGTCTCAGGCGGGGATCGACGGCGACACGGCGTTCGTGAACGGCGACACGCAGTACAGGGATTCGCGGCGGTACGCGAACCTCTGGGTCATCCGGTTCGCGGCGGACGGACGAGCCGAGTCATTCACCGAGTGGTACATGCGTCACCCCGACGAGTCGGAGCCGCACCCTAACCAGTGACGCAGCTACCGGGGCTCAACGCAGTCGCCAGAGACGGCGCGGCGTCGACGACCGGGCCGAGCTCGGTGTTCGTCATCGCGTAGCCGAGGTCGTCGTCGGTGGCGCTGCGGGCGAAGACGACTCCGGCGATGTCGCCGTCGATGGTGAGCAGAGGCCCGCCGGAGTTGCCCGGATTGACGTGCGCCGCCAGCGAGTAGACCTCGCGCGGGTTGGTGCTCTGGCCGTAGATGTCGGCGATCTGCTCGGTCGAGATCGCGAGCACCTCGGCGGGTCCGGTCGTGAAGGGGCCGCCGAACGGGTAGCCGTCGACGACGGCCTCGTCCCCGACGCCGAGGGTGAAGGCGAGGTCGAGCGGAGCGGCGGAGAGGCCGACCACGGCGATGACCGCGAGGTCGTCTTCCGGGTCGAAGTAGACGACGCGACCGTCGAGGGCCTGGCCGTTGGGCGCTTCGACGACGGGCTCCGCGACTCCGGCCACGACGTGGGCGTTCGTGACGATGCGGTCGGGTGCGACCACGAATCCGGTGCCGGACTGGTTCTGCCCGCAGGCGTAGGCGGTGCCGCTGATGCGGACGACGGACTGCGCGGCGGCGTTCAGCGCGTCGGTGCCGGTGTCGACGTCCGGAACGCCGGGTGAGGTCGCGATGCCGCCGAGGGCTTCCCCGATGCTCGGAAGTCCCTCTTCGAGGACGATGGATCGCAGGCGGGCCAGCGCGGCATCCACCGGTGGGGGCGTGATGCGCTCGATGCCTTTGAGCACCCAGGAGCCGGAGATCGCGGTCGAGAGGAACGGGATGCCGAGTGCGCCCACGCTGCCGGCGATGAGCGCGGTGACGAGCGCGGAGGCGATCAGGTTGGCGAGGGCGCCGAACACCCGGTCGGGGGCGCTGAGAGCGGTGGTGGCGACCCTGCCGCGGATCGCGCGGCCGACCGCGGAGCCGATGGCGTGACCGCCGACGAGGAGTGCGACGGCGATCGCGATGGTGATGACGGTGCGCCAGAACGGTTCGGGGATGATGCCGGCCACCAGCGGGATCGCGAAGAACGCGGCGTACCGCCCGCGACGATGCCGGCGATCGTGCTGATGCTGCGCGCGAATCCGTTGCGCCAGCCCTCGCCGAGGTAGATCAGAAAGAGCAGGATCAGTAACACGTCGAGCAATCGCGCGGCGAGCATGGTCGGGTCGGCCTCCGCTGCCATCGTAATCTGCGGTCGCGGGAGGCGCGGCCCGGCGGGCTAGGCGGTGCTTGACCACCGTGGACGGCCGACCGGTCTCCACTTCTGTTGCGAATCGATCCATCTGGGACTCAGGAGCTGGGGGAGCCCGTCGACCATCCGCATCCGGTACTCCCCGCGATGTAAGAGGTGATGGTGGAACGAGCAGAGCAGGACGCCGTTGTCGACGTCGGTCGGGCCGTTCTGCTGCCAGGAAACCACGTGATGTGCGTGGCACCAGGAGGGCGGAGCCTTGCATCCGGGCCAGACGCAGCCACCGTCGCGGAGCGCCAGGGCCCGGCGCTGTGCGGCGGTGAAGTAGCGCTCGCGGCGCCCCATCCACAGCGGTTGACCATGGTCGCCGACGCCGATGAGCGTGACGCCCGAATCGCAGCCGATCTGCGCTGCGAGGGCCGCCGAGATCGGCTCGCGTACATCTTCGAGCCATGCCGGACCCGTCTCGGCCGCCAGATCACGGGCGCGAACCACCACGGTCACCGTCGCTGTGCTGTGCAGCGGCCCGGCGGTAGCGGAATCAGCGCGGATGCCCGCCGTGAGGAGGCCGGCCAGCACATCGTACGAACGCTGGTCACGGCTGCGCGGGTCGTCGGTGATGTCCACCGCATCAACGCCCTCGGGCAGATCGTCGGAGGAGAGGAATCGCGGCTGCCGTGACGGCGCCGTGCGGTCACCGATCGCCGCGCGCAGGGTCGCGGCGAACAGCGGCTCCGCGAGCCCGGAGAACGGCGTGAGGCCGTCGATCGTCTCGTGCCCGATCGAGAACCGCCGCTTCTCGCGAAGGCGCTCGACTCGCGGTTCTGAGCCGTCGGGGTCGAGGGCGTTTCGCCACGTCGACGCCTGTAGGGCGATCAGGTCGGCACTGAGCACGCTGGCCTGTTCGACGAGCCGCTCCTCGGCAACGGCGAGCTGCGCCGGCGAGGCGATGAGCGACGCGTCGGTGAGGTTCTTCGCGATCACCGCCGCAGAGTCGATGCCGATCTCGCCGCGCTCGACGCTCGCCGACACGAGCGGATAGGGCGCAGGAAGCGGAGACCCGTCGAGCGCCGAGCGACTGCGCAGCTCCCGCCCAACGCGGATGCGCCGCGCGGCCTCTGACTGCGAGGTGCGCGTGAGCCGCTCGAGGAGATAGACCGTGCGACCGCAACCGTTGCGGTACGCAAGACCCTCGGTGCCGAGGGTGCGGCGCGAACGGTCGTCGATCTCGCCGGCCGCGGTGACCCGCGCTGCGTCGACCAGCCGGCCGAGCGCCTCGACCTCGCCCGTGAAGGCGCACACCTCTTCGTCTGTCATCGCCTCGACCGGGGTGAGCGCAAGCTCGGCCAGCGCGTCGTGAGCGACGGCGAGGAGCTCGGTGCGGGTGGTCATGGAAAGATTATGGAGGGCGCTACTGACAAATAGCATGACCTGATCAGAGTTGGTTTAGAAACCGCAGAACGGTCGCCTGGGGAGGGGTGGAGGCGTGCCGACGCGGGCCGGTGCGGCGCAGGCCGGCGGACGACAGCTCAGCCGGAGTTCTTTCTGCGCGACGCGCGCCCCGCGGCTTTCGCGGCCTTCGCATCGGCGCGCACCGCATCCTGCTCCAGTTCCTCCGCCGGGGTCGGCGCCGACCCGCCGTCCTCGGCCGGCTGCCACCACGCGCCGGCCCCGTCATCCGGGTACCCCGCCTGCAACTCGTCGTCAGCCGCTGCAGCTCGCGCTGCAGGCGCTGGCTGATCGGCCCGCGCGTCATCCGAGGCCGCGACCGGGATGGCGCTCGCCGACCGACACGTGCACCGGCACCCCGAACCGGTCGCGGAACCGCGACTTCACCTGCTTCGCCAGCAGCCGCTGCCCACCCCACACCGCGATCGGGATGAGCGGCACGCCGGCCTTCTGCGCCAGCCGCACCGCGCCCGGTCTTGAGCGGCCGCACCTGGAACGCGCGGCTCACCGTGCCCTCTGGGAACACGCCGATCAGCTCACCGCGCTGCAGCGCCGCGATCGCCTCGTCGAACGCGCCCGGCACCCGCCGCCCGATCGACCGGGATGTGCTTCATCCCGCGCATCAGGGCGCCGAGCGGCCAGCCCTTGAACGCCGCCTTCTTGGCCATGAACCGGATGTGGCGGCGGTTGTGCAGGTAGGTGATCCATTCGACGATGGCGAACTCGAGGTACCCGAAGTGGGTGATCGCGAGCACCGCGCCACCGGTGTCGGGGAGGTTCTCGGCGCCATGCACCTCGCGACGCACGCGCAGCATCCCGAACATGGCGCGTCCGGCGGCGATGGCGCCGACGTACACCGGCTCGAGGGCCACGTCAGCCCGCCACGGCGAACATGACGAACGAACGCGACGAAACCGAGCACGAGCATCACGCCCGGTGAGGACCAGGATGAACGCCAGCTTGACCCCGATCTTCGACCGGCCGCTGAAGAACCCCATGCGCAGGCGGGAGCCCTCGGCGATCGCCGCGGGATCGCGGGCGTTCGCGTACAGGTCGGTCTGCGTGATCGCCTTGGCACCGACGACGTGCCGGATGCGCTCGAGCCGCCGCCACAGCGTCGCGTTCGACAGGTCGAACCCGTGCCGCGCGTAGACGAAGAACCACTCGTCGACGATCTCGACGTCGAAGTCGCCGGTCTCGTCGATGAGCAGCGCCATCAGGTCGGGCGTGAAGATGTAGCAGCGCGTCGCGCTCGTACCCGCGCGGGCTGTGCAGCGTGAAGTGCTCGTCGAAGTCGCCCTCGAGGCTGAGCGTCTGGCCGGCGGCGATCGGCATCGGCAGGTTCGAGTAGCCTGCCGTCGTCGTTGCGCGACGAGTCGAGCACGAACTGCGGGAGCTTCCGCTCGAGCCGCATCGCCAGGTACCCGACCGTCATGACCTCGTTGGTCGAGAACGACACGCGCACCGCGCCGCCGGTGCCCGGCCCAGGCCTGGCCGCCGCCGACGTTGCCGGTGACGACGCCGACCTCGACGTCGCCGGATGCGTCGCGGATGCCGGTCGGTGAAGCGGTCCGTGACGGTCGCGTCCTGCAGGAACTCGAACATCGACCCGCGGAAGCCGGGAGCCGGCGCCGACGGCTCGTACCTCCATCCATTCGCCGCGGCGAACGCGGCCTTGTCGGGCAGCGCCGTCGTGTCGATCTCTGCGGCCATGCCTTCACTATGAGGCACCGACGCGGGCGCGCGATAGCCTGCCGTGTGAGGCGTTCTCGCGGTTTTCGTCGGGAAGAATGGACGGATGTTCCGCCATCACCCGATCCTCACGGTGGTGACATTCGTGTATCTCGGCGTCGTCGGCTGGATCACGCTCGGCCCGCAGCCGTTCGACGAGGGCACCGACAGCCTGGTGTGGCGACTGCTCGGCTTCTTCTCGCGGCTTCGCGCTCGACCGACTGGATCACCTACTCGCTGCTGGAGTTCTGGTCGAACGTGGCGATGTTCGTGCCGGTCGGCCTGTTCTTCCTGCTGCTGCTCGGCCGCCGCCGCTGGTGGCTCGCGATCGTGCTCGGCATCGTGCTCACCTGCGGGATCGAGTTCGCGCAGCTGTTCCTCCCGGATCGCGTGAGCGACCCCCGCGACATCCTCGCCAACTCGGTGGGTGCGTTCGTCGGCGTCGTGGTCGGCGCTCATCGTGACCTGGCCGGCGGCGGTGCGTCGCGCGCGCGAGCGCCGGCTGCAGGCGCGCGCGGCGTAGCCACGGCGGCCAGCTGCGGTTGGCATGCCGCCCCGGTCGGCGGGTGCTGCCAGGCTGAGGACATGACCCCGCGCCACACCCTGCATGGCGCTGCTGGTCGTCGTGATCTGGGGACTCAACTTCCTGGCGATCGACTTCGGGCTCGACGGCGTGCCGCCGCTGCTGTTCCTCGCGATGCGGTTCACGCTGGTGGTGATCCCGGCCATCTTCTTCCTGAAGCCGCCGGACATCGGCTGGCGCAACATCCTGCTCATCGGCGGTTTCCTCAGCCTCGCCCAGTTCGCGCTGCTCTACATCGCCCTCTCGCTCGGGATGCCGCCCGGCCTCGCGTCGCTGCTGCACCAGTCGCAGGTGGTGCTGACCGTGATCGTGTCGGTGATCGTGCTGCGCGAGCGTCCGACGCGGCGGCAGCTGATCGGCATCGTGATCGGGATGACGGGGCTGGCCGATCGTCGTCATCGGGCACGGGCAGGCGGCGCCGTGGCTGCCCGTCGTGATCCTGCTGCTCGGGTCGCTGTCGTGGGCGATCGGCAACGTGCTCGCCGCGCAGGGCGAAGGCGAGGCGTCAGCGTGTCGCTCGTGGTGTGGTCGGGGCTGGTGGTGCCGATTCCGGCGTTCCTGCTGTCGCTGCGTGTTCGACGGCGCCGCCCGTCGTGTTCGACGCGCTCGCGCACCTGTCGTGGCAGGCGATCCTGCGCACGCTGTACACCGCGGGGCTCGCGTCGCTCGTCGGCTACGGCATCTGGAACCACCTGCTCGCGCGGTACCCGACGTCGGCGGTGGTGCCGTTCACGCTGCTGGTGCCGATCGTCGGGATCCTCGCGGCGTGGATCGTCGTGAACGAGCAGCCGACGCTGTCCGAGGTGATCGGCGGAGCGGTGATGCTCGTGGGGCTCGCGATCGCGGTGCTGGTGTTCCGGCCGCGATCCGGTGCTGCAGCTAGACCTCGACGCCTGCCGCTCGCGGAACGCGATCATGTTCATCCGGTTGCCGCAGCGCACGCTGCAGAAGCGCTTGGATCCGTTGCGCGACAGGTCGACGAAGAGGCCCTCGCAGTCGTCGGCTTCGCAGACGCGCAGGCGCTGCTGCTCGCCCGACCGGATCACGTCGATCAGCGCCAGCGCGATCTCGACGCGGATGCGCTCGGCGAGCGGAGCGTCGGGCGCGGTGGCGTGCAGGTGCCAGTCGCAGTCCGTCGTGCCGGGACAGGTAGGGGAGCGCGTTGGCGTCGGCCAGCATCTCGTTGATGATCGTCGACGGCTTCGTCGGTCTTGAGCGCGTCCAGAGGCGGGGGAGCAGGTCGCGGGTCGCGCGCACCTCGTCGACCTCGCGCTGGTCGTGATCGCGGCGGCCCGACCACGGCCACTGGTCGAGGAACGCGTCGAGCTGCTCGACGGTCGTGAGCTCGTCGTCGCCGCTGCGGGATGCGGTGGGCATGGTGTCGGCGAGCGCCGTCATGAACTCGAGGTTCGTCTCGGTGTCAGGGGCAAAATGCAATTTGACTCCTTACTCCCGGTTCTGGAAGTGTCAGGGGTAACAGTCACGATAGACCATGACAACCGGATGCATCATGAAGCGCTCGTCGACCTCGCTCGGTCTCGTCATCGGCCTGCTCGCCGCGCTGGCGTTCGGGATGTCCGGCGCGTTCATCAAGCCGCTGCTCGAGGCCGGCTGGAGCCCCGCCGCCGCCGTCACCGTGCGCGCGCTCCTCGGCGGCATCGTGCTGCTGCCGTTCGCGCTCGTCGCTCTGCGCGGACGTGGGACTGCCGTCTGGCGCGGCCGCTGGCGCATCGCCGCGATGGGATTCATCGGCGTCGCCGCGCACCCAGCTCGTGTACTTCGCGTCGCTGCAGCGCATCCCGGTGTCGACGGCGATCCTCGTCGAGTACATGGCGCCCATCCTGCTGGTCGTGTTCGTCTGGGCGACGTCGCGTCGCATGCCCGAAGGTCGGTCGTGCTGATCGGGTCGGTCGTGTCGATCGCCGGCCTCGTGCTCGTCGTCTCGCCGGGCGCCGAGGGCGCGCTCGACCTGCTCGGCCTGATCTTCGCGGCGCTGGCCGCGGTCGGGTGCGCGATCTACTACGTGGTCGCGGCGCGCCCGTCGGATGGCCTGCCGCCGGTCGCGCTGGCCGGCTTCGGGCTGCTGCTCGGTGGCGTGTCGCTCGGCCTCGTCGGGGCTGACCGGCCTGGTGCCGTTCACCTTCACGTTCGGCACGTGTGACGATGGCCGGCGCGCAGGTGCCGTGGTGGATCCCGCTGCTGCTCGTCGCGGTGATCGCGACCGGGTTCTCGTATGCGGCGTCGATCACGGCGGCCGAGATGCTCGGGTCGCGGCTGGCGTCGTTCGTCGGGCTGCTCGAGGTCGTCGCGGCGGCGGTGTACTCGTGGATGCTGCTGGGCGAGGCGCTGACGCTCGTGCAGATTCTCGGGGGAGTGCTGATCCTCGTGGGGATCGGGTTCGTGCGGAGCGAGAAGGCGGCGGCGGAGCCCGAGCAATCCCCGACGACGCGCCGATGGCGAGACGGTCAGCCCGTAGGGACGGCGTCCGTCCCGCCACTCCTCTGCTAACATCACAAGGTTGCCGTCCAACGGCCGCGGAGAAAGAGAGCCACTCCATCAGGGAGCCGGCGCCGCGCAACGAGCAGAGAGGGGATCCCATCTATGGCACTGGAACAAGACGTCAAGAAGGCGATCATCGACGAGTACGCTACCCATCCCGGTGACACCGGTTCCCCTGAAGTGCAGGTCGCAATGCTGACCCGCCGCATCAAGGACCTCACCGAGCACCTGAAGGAGCACAAGCACGACCACCACTCGCGTCGTGGTCTGCTGCTCCTGGTTGGACAGCGTCGCCGCCTGCTGGGTTACCTGCAGGACATCGACATCGAGCGTTACCGCTCGCTGATCGAGCGTCTCGGACTCCGCCGCTAGCACCTGTGCGCTAAGCGCGGAGCGTCGCTGACAACGCGAACTCTTGCAGACGGGCCGTCATCCTTCGGGGTGGCGGCCCGTTCTGGTTAGGCTCGCGCCATGCCCCGCACCGTCGTCACCGTCCTGCTCGTCGTCGCGGCGGCCATCATCGCGTGGTTCCTCGTCGACTTCACGCTGCACTTCGTCTACTTCGTGTTCCGGCTGGTGCTCGTCGCGATCGTGCCGTGATCGTGTTCTTCGTGTTGCAGGTTCCTGCTGTGGCGAAGAGCGAAGTGATCTAACGGAGACTATTGCGATATATCGCTGACACTCGTAGAGTGTCGGCATGCACAAACGACGCCACCACCACATCCACGATCCTCACTTCGCGCACCGACCCGGCCCCGGATTCGGCGAGCCCGGCTGGGGCTGGGGCGGCCCCGGCGGCCTCTTCGGTCCGGGTCGCGGCCATGGCGGACCCGGCCGCGCCCGCAAGGGAGACGTGCGCGCCGTCATCCTGAGCCTGCTCGCCGAGGGCCCGAGCAACGGCTACGGCCTCATCAAGGCGATCGCCGCCAAGACCGGCGGCATGTGGCGGCCGAGCCCCGGATCGGTCTACCCGACGCTGCAGCAGCTCGTCGACGAGGGGCTCATCCAGTCCACGGCAAGGGCCCGCGCCCCGAGTTCGAGCTCACCGACGAGGGCCGCGCCCACGTCGAGGAGCACAAGGAGCACCTCGCCTCGGCGTGGACCGCCTCCGAGCACAGCTGGGACGAGCACGGCGAACTGCTGGGCTCCGCCGCGAAGCTGGCCGGCGTCGTCCGCCAGGTCGCCGTCGCCGGTACCCCCGAGCAGCGCACCGCCGCCGCCACCAAGCTCGACGAGCTGCGTCGCGAGCTCTACCGGATGCTGGGGGAGTAAACAGGCGGCTCAGGCGAGGGCGTCGGCGATCGAAGAGAACGGGCCGCGCAGGCCGCGGTCGGTGCGGCGGACGTCTGACGCCGAGGCGATCGTCGACGGCGTCGGGATGCTGCGGGAAGCGATCGCTGACCGTCGGTCCATGACGACCCGCGAAGCCGACCACAAGCGACTCGGGGTTGGGGCGAGAATCGCACGGCGGATCCGTCGCATCCACCCTCGGCACATCCCACCGGCCTACCTGCCGTGGGTGCTCGTCAGTTGGATCGTTGTTGTCGGGCTTCTCGTCTGCATCCTGATACCCGGACTCGTTCGGCTTCCCACGGACATGTACGGGGGACCCGTCCAGGACAAGTGGCTACGCGTTGCGATTCTCGCCTCGATCGGAGTCCTGGCCGGCGTTTCCGTCGTGGTGATACGGGCGGAGCAGGGTTACGGCGCTCGAAGCCATTTGTCTGGCTTCGCGAAGGTGCTGTTCTGTTGGCCGCAGGCACCCCCGTCGCAGCGCTCGTGGGGCTCGTCGGCAGAGGCAGGACAGAGCTTCTGCAGCTGGGTGTCGCTGCGGTCCTGCTCTTTGTCACCGTCGAGGTGCTCACTCGACCTGCCCAGGCGGCACGATAGGCCGACCTTGCATTCGGTCGCCGGGCTACTCACGGCTTTGGCTTGGGCAACTGCCGTCTACACCGAGGTCGTTGTGTCGGTCAATATCGGCACCTACCACTGGCTGGCGATCATGAGTGCCTCACCAGCGATCGTGGCTATCACCGCGTTCTACGCGGTGCTCCGGGTGAGCGAGGCGCGGATGCAGGCCCTCCGCCCGGTCTATAGGGAAGACGTCCACCCTGGACTGGTCCTGGCCGTGGTGGTCGCCGCCGCGGCCGTAGTCGTCGGCAGGTTCACCGTCATCCCTACCTTCGGGGTCGCCGACGAGTTGATTTGGCGCCAGGGATTCGCCTGGACGGGTTGGGCGCTTGCCGGTGTGGTCGGAGTCGTCGTGATGGTCATGGTGATGCGCTCCGCGATTCGGCCGTTCCGGCGGGGCGATGAGCGTTGGTTGCTCATCGCCTTGGCGATCACCGCGAACCTGCACTTTGTGATCTGGTTCGTCGTGGGGTATCTCCAAATGCTTGGGCTCCTGGATTTCGTGGAGCTCATCAGCGGCGTGGTGTACTCCAACACATTCCTCTACCTCGCTGAACTCGTCGTACTACTGGTGATCCTCGGAGTCGTGCTCATCCGCCGCTCCTTCCGAGGCTCCATCGCTCGGCCTATTGCACTCGTTGGCCTGTTGACCATTCCAGGTTGGCTGTTTGTGCCCGTCTTCCACGATGATCGTGTGCCCCTCATCACACCGGCCGGTTTCACTGCCGTGCTTGTCGGGTTGGCCCTGCTGTTGGCCATCTGGAACCTGTTCTCGAGCCGACCGGTGTCGCCAAGTGCCGTTCTGCGCCTGGCGGTAGCGCCGCTGCTGGTCGTTCACGCGGTCGTCATCCTCGATTTCCCCGAACCGGTCGCCCGCGTCCTCGTCGCAGCGGGAGTGCTGGTTGCTTTTCTAGGGCTCATGCCAGAGGTCGCCGCGGATCGAAAGCGCCACGGGATCAACGTTCTGCTTGCATCCGGAGCCCAGATCCTCCTCCTGGTGCTATTCCTGACGACCGCGACCCCGTTCGGATGGCTCACGGCGGTTTCTGGTGTCGGCTGGTTTGCGGGAATCTGCGTGGTTCTCCTCGCCGCTGATGCGCGAAAAGCATCGATCACGCCAGACTGTAGGCATGGCCAAGACCCTCGACAGACTGCGGCTCCGTCTGAGCCGGCTCCGGCCCGATCTGCTGCCGGTTCCGTATCGGATCTGGTTCGTCGTGAGCGTGCTCGTGTCGCTGGGACTGGCCGCCGTCATCCTGATCCCCGGCCTCACCGACGCCGTCGCGGCGGAGGGCGAGGGCGTGATCGCGCAGTTCTTCGCGCCGCTGCCTGTTCCGTCTCGTCGGTTCTGATCGGCGTCGCGATCCTGGTGGGCGCCTCGGTCGTCTGGGTGCTGCTGCGCGACCGGGTGTCGTCGCGCGACATGCCGCGCCGGGATGCTGTGCTGCGCGAGGTCGCTGATCGTCACGGTCGCGCTGTTCCCCGCCTTCGCCCTCATCGCCGACGCACAACTCGTGCGGGCTCTCATCGCCCTCGCTGCCGGGCGTCGCCCTGATCGTGCTGGCCCATCTCCCGCCGGTGCGCGCTTCGCACTCGGGGCATCGCCCTGGCCGGTCTCGTCGCCACCGTCACCTGGCTGTCGCTGCTCGACTACCAGGCGACCGCGGCCGGCTCGCGCTCGAACTCCTGGCTCTGGGTCGTCGCTGTTCGGGATCGCGGCCGCGTTCGCGGCGTTCGGCTCGTACTACGGGGTCGCCCGTCGCGGCCGAGTCGCGGAGCTCGCGGCTGACGTTCCTGTACCGGGCCGACCTGCATCCGCTGCTCGTGCTCGGCATCGTGCTGGCCTGCGCGCGTCCTCGTCGGTGCTGCGCCTGACGGTCGCCCGCGAGCTCTTCCCGACACCCGACCCGCAGCTCTGGTCGCCGTTCGGCAGGAGCCCGCTGTCGTGGATCGATCGCCCTGCGTCGTGGCGACGCTGATCGTCGTGGTCGCGGTGCGCGCCTCCCGGCGGCCGCTCACCCGGTTCGGCGAGCGCCGCGTCGTCGCGGCCCTGGCGGCGCTCGGCAACCTCGAGCTCGTCGATCTCGGTCGCTGGTGATCGCGCTGGCGATGGTGGTGGCGATCCTCACCGGCGCCGTGTTCCTGCCGGACGCGCTGGCTCGCGTTCGTGCCGCTGCTGAAGTTCGTCGGGCGTCGTGCTGCTCGCCATCGTCGTGCTGCTGCCGACGTTCCGCGGCACCGCCGCGCGCTGGATCGGCCTCATCACCGCGCTCTTCCTGATCCCCGGCACGCTCGACCGGCGCGCTCGACGACCGCCGGGATCCAGCTGCCGCCCGTGGCCTCGACGGGTTCCCCGCGACGCCCGGTGCAGGTGCTGCTGCTCATGCTCGCGGCCGCGCTCGGCTCTGGCGATCTGGAACCTCGTCGCGCCCGGCCGCCGCGTCAACCCGAGCCTCGTCACCCGCCTCGCCGTCGTGCCGCTCGATCGCCGTGCACGCCGGCTGGCTGCTGCCGGCCGCGTGGTCGGACCTCGGCCGCGTCGTGCGTCGTCATCGCGGTGCTGATCGCGCTGTTCTGGCTGATGCCGCCGGTCGCCGCCGACCGCACCCGGCACGGCCTACGACGTGCATCGGCGCCTCGCTCGCGCAACTGCTGGCGCTCGTGGTGTTCGTGCTCGCGATCCCGAGCCTGTTCGCGGACGGAGCCCTCATCGTGCTCGGCCTGCTGTGGCTCTCGATCCCGATCATCGCGGCGCTGACGATCGACACGGTCGACCGCCCGGATCACAGTAAAGTTCACTCACGCCCGCGTCGCGGGGCCTGACGGAGGACACATGAACAAGCCCAGTTTCCGCGAGCGCTTCAGCTACTGGTTCGACAACTGGATGGCGAAGGGCACCCTGGCGCTGATGGCGCTGCTGGGCATCGCGACGGTCGTGCTGGTGCTCGTGGTCTTCGGGCTCGTGCATGCTGTTCACGGCTCTTCGGGCAGTACCCGAACGACGACCCGGACATCGAACCCGCTGGACATGCTCTGGGGCAACCTGATGCGCACGCTCGACCCCGGCACGATGGGCGGCGACACGGGCTGGGCGTTCCGCATCTTCATGCTGATCATCACCATCGGCGGTCTCATCATCGTCGCGAGCCTGATCGGCATCATCTCCGGCGCGTTCGACAGCAAGGTCGAAGAGCTGCGCAAGGGCCGCTCGCGCGTGCTCGAGAACGACCACACCGCTCATCCTGGGCTGGAGCTCGAAGGTCTTCCCGATCGTCAACGAGCTCTGCATCGCGAACGAGTCGCGCGGCAAGAGCGCCATCGTCATCCTCGCCGACCGCGACAAGGTCGAGATGGAAGACGACATCAAGGCGCAGGTCGCGCGAAGACGCGGCAAGACGCAAGATCATCGTGCGCTCGGGCGACCCGATGAACCTCGCCGAGCTCGAGGTCGCGAACCCCAACGCCGCCCGCAGCATCATCGTGCTCGCCCCCGAGGACGACGACGACCCCGACTCGGTCGTCATCAAGACCACGCTCGCGGTCACCAACAACCCGAAGCGCAAGGACGGCGAGTACCACATCGTCGGCGAGCTGCAGGATCCGAGCAACCTCGAGGCGGCCCGCCTGGTCGGCACGGACGAGGCGCACTGGGTGCTCGCCAACGACCTGATCAGCCGCATCATGGTGCAGACCTGCCGGCAGAGCGGCCTGAGCGTCGTCTACTCCGAGCTGCTCGACTTCGACGGCGCCGAGATCTACTTCACCGAGCAGCCGACGCTGGTCGGCAAGACCTTCTTCGACGCGCAGCTCGCGTTCGTGGACTCGATGGTGATCGGGCTCGTGCAGGACGGGCAAGGCGCTGCTCAACCCGGCATCCGACACCGTCATCGCGGCCGGCGACAGCCTCATCGTGATCGCCGAGGACGACGACACGATCAAGCTCGCGCACGCCCGGCACCGCCGACGACTCGGCGTCGTCAGCGACAGTCGAGCCGCCGGACGAGCGCCCCGAGACCACCCTGGTGCTCGGCTACAACGACAGCCTGCACCGTGATGCTCGCCGAGCTCGACGAGTACTCGACGCCGCGCTCGCGCGTCACGATCGTCGCCGACCAGGATCGAGCCCGACTTCGGCGACTTCAAGGACCTCGACATCACGCTGGGAGCGCAGCGACACCACCAGCCGGGCCGCGCTCGACGCACTGCACGCGCACGACGTTCGACCACATCCTGGTGCTGGCGTCCGAGCGGCCTCGCGGCGCAGCGCGCCGACGCGAAGACGCTCATCACGCTGCTGCACCTGCGCGACATCGCCGACGCGCACGACGTCGACCTCAACGTCGTCAGCGAGATGCTCGACGACCGCAACCGCGAGCTGGCCGAGGTCACCCAGGCCGACGACTTCATCGTCAGCGACAAGCTGATCAGCCTGATGCTGTCGCAGGTCAGCGAGAACAAGCAGCTGACCGAGGTCTTCGACCAGCTGTTCTCCAGCGACGGCGCCGAGATCTACCTGCGGCCGCGCCGAGCGAGTACGTGAAGCCGGGCGAGAGCGCCGACTTCTACTCGGTGATCGAGGCGGCCCGCCGCAAGGGCGAGACCGCGATCGGGCACCGGTTCGAGGAGCACGCCCGCAGCGCCGAGCACTTCTACGGCGTCAGCGTGAACCCGACGAAGACCGAGTCGCACGTCTACGCGCCGGGCGACAAGATCATCGTGCTCGCGGAGGGCTGAGCGCCGATGGGGCTGTTTCAGCAAGCGCGGCACCGACGAGAGCCTGCCGCGGGGCGATCGCGGGCACGGGTCGTTCGACGACTACGACTACGACCTGCGTGCGCCAAGAACAAGCGCGTCACGATCACGCTGGCCGACAGCGATCCGCATCAGGACGAGCTGCGCACGATCGTCGAGATCGGGCGAGTCCGACGGCCGAGACCGCGATCTCGCCGCGCACGCATCGAGCAGGAGCGCGTCGACGCCGGGATCGCCGGTGCGGCTCTTCACCGGGCGCCGCGTCAGCGGGGTGGTCGGCAGCATCCCGCGCGGGCTCGAGTCGGTGATCGACGAGACGCTGCGACGCCTCGACGACACGGGCGAGAAGGTGCGGATCCCGGCGAGGATCGTCGGCAAGCCGGGCGCGCTGCGGGTGCAGCTGCTGATGGGCGCGCTGCGCTAAGTAGCCGCAGCTGCGAACGCGACGCCGCCGAGCTGCGGCACGACCGCGATCGCGAGCCAGACCAGCACGACGCCGCCGAGCAGCAGGCCGGCGAGGCCGCATCCCTTGCCGATGCGCGCCGTTGCGCACCAGCGCGACCAGGCCGACGCCGATCGCCAGCAGCGCGGCCGGCGATGCCGCCGTAGATCGCGACAGCGCCGAACGTGACGACGCGGTTGCCCCAGGCGAGGTTCTCGTCGACCGTGCTGGTGTCGGCGAGCCCGACCTGCGGCGCCGAGGAACAGCCCGAGCGGGATCGACGGCCAGGATGCCGAAGCACCAGGCTCGCGACGCCCGCGGCCTTGCGGTCGGCGGGACGGCGTGCGCGATGGGCGGGGGCTCGACGCGATCTACGGCGCGCGACGCTCGGCGTCAGGGCTAGGACGGGATGAGGCTGGTGACGCTGTCGCCGGATCTGGGCGATCGCGCAGGGCGACGGAGCCGTGCGTGATGAGCACCAGGATCGAGAAGATCGACGCCGAAGACGCCGGCGACGCGACCGCGGTTCTTGATCGCGGCGATGAGGCCGAGCAGCAGGCGCGAGCGCCGCGACGATCATGCCGCCGAAGAAGCGCGATGACGGCGATGCACGCGAACGCGCCGAGCGCGGCGAGGATCGGTCCCGAACTCGAAGTTGCCACGTCGAAGCCGCTGACGCGATGCGACAGCGACCGACGACGCCGATGACGATGACGACGATGTCGCCGAGGACGGCGAGGATGCGCGAGGACGAGGGCGAAGCCGCCGAGCGCGCCGCTCTTCTTCGCGGCGCGGCGACGACGACGACGTCGGCGGCTGCGGCGGCCGGAACGGCCGGGGTCGCGGCGGGCGTCAGTCGGCAGGCGGAGGCGGTCACGTCGCGGTGCTACTCGGCCGATGCGCGATCTGCTCGCGGCCTTCTCGATCTCGGCTGCGCACCGCATCCATGTCGAGCGCGCGCACCTGCCCGATGAGGTCGTCGAGCGCGGGGCGCGGGAGCGCACCGGCCTGCGAGAACACGCCGATGCCGTCGCGGAAGATCATGAGCGTCGGGATCGACTGGATGTTGCATCGCGCGCGGACAGCTGCTGGTGCGCCTCGGTGTCGACCTTGCCGAACACGATGTCGTCGTTGTCCTCGGCCGCGGCGCCGTAGATCGGGCGCGAACGCGCAGGCACGGGCCGCACCATTCCGCCCAGAAGTCGACGAGCACGATGCCGCCCTCGAGGACGGTGGATTCGAAGTTCTGCTCGCTCAGTTCGACGGTTGCCATGCGTTCCAGCCTAAACGGGCCGGGCGGTCGCGCTGGCTGACGCGGTCGGCGCTCAGCGACCCGGTCAGTGGTTTCCTGTGGTGCGTGGACGCCCCCTACATCGAACAGCCGGTACCCGCCGGCGCTGCGACCGGCGGTGACCCGGATGTGGTGGCTGCAGCATGCCGTCGCCCGAGCGCTTCGAGCGGATCGTGCCGATCCCGGCGGTGCACCTCATCGTGAACCTGGGGGAGCCGTACCGGGTGGTCGCTCGCGGCCGGACGCCCGTCGACGACCGTGATCACCGGCGCGTTCGTCTCCGGGCGTGCAGCTGGACTACCTGCTGAACGAGAATCCGCCGCTCATCCACCACGTCGGCGCGGAGCTCGCGCCGTGGGCGCTGCCGGCGTTCGGCATCGACCCGGTGCGGGTGGCGCAGCGGGTCGTGGAGGCGGAGGAGGTGTTCCCCGGCGTGGGGGAGGTGACGATCGCTCGACGAGCTCGAAGGCGTACCTGCTCTCGCGGCTCGCGCCGCGCTGGCGGGCCGACCCCCGCATCCTGGATGCCGTCGCCTCGATGCGTCGAGCGGCCCGGAGCGTCCGATGAGCGCGCTGGCGGCCGACGCGGGCCTGACGCCGAAGGGGTTCATCGCGCTGTTCCGGCGGCACTGCGGCGTGACGCCGAAGCGCTTCGCGGAGGTGTGCCGGCACCACGCGTTCCTGCAGCAGCTGCCGGTCGAGGGGCCGCTGCCGACCTGGACCGAGCTGCTCGCGCACGCGCCGTACTACGACCAGCCGGCGTTCATCCGCGAGTTCCGGCGGTTCACCGGGATGACGCCGACCGCGTTCCTCGAGCACCGCCGCAGGTACGGGGCGGCCGACCCGTCGTTCCTGCCCGTCGACGAGGTGCGCGGCAGGTTAGTTTTCACCAATCCGGCGCGCGCCGGCTGCCGCCAGACTGCGCGCATGGAACTCGTTCTCAACCCGCTCGCCGTCGCGGCCGCCGCCGCATCCACCTTCGTCCTCGGGGGCCTCTGGTACTCGCTGCTCTTCGCCAAGCCGTGGCAGCGCGCCGCCGGCGTCACCGATGAGCAGCTGAAGTCCGGCGCGCCGCGCATCTTCATCGGCTCGGCGCTGATCGCGATCGTGATGGCCGCGAGCCTCGCCGCCTTCATCGGGGCGCCGGGCGTCGCGTTCGGGCTGTTCGCCGGGCTCGCCGCAGGGCTGACCTTCGTCGCGGCCGCGTTCGGCATCAACTACCTGTTCGAACGCAGGTCGCTGAAGCTCTGGGCGATCAACGCCGGCTACAACGTGATCGCGTTCACCGTGATGGGCGTGATCATCGGCGCCATGCAGGCCGCCTGACGCGCTCTCAGGACTTGTCGTCGAGGACGAAGGTCACTTCCATGGTGACCTGCCATCCGACGACCTTGCCGTCGGTCAGCTCGACCTTCTGCTCCTTCACCCACGCGCCGGAGATGTTGCGCAGCGACTTGTTCGCGCGGGCCAGTCCCGCCTCGATCGCGTCGTCGAAGCCTTTCGTCGACCGGGCGGTGATCGTCGAGACCTTTGCAACTGAAGCCATGAGTTCCTCCTCGATCGGCAGTTCTGCTTTCGTTCTCCCGTCCATCCAACTCCTGGTTCGGCCGAACTTCTAGAGCGCGCGGCCCTGTGAGGGGTGACCGTGTGATGGGATGGCGTCATGCGGAGCCGAGGACGACTCACGGCAGCGGCGCTCGCCGTGGCCGTGCTCGGTGCGGCGGTGGCGGGATGCACGGCGGCCCCGCGTGCGCACGACGGACCGATGATCATCCCGCACGGGATCGTCGTGGCAGTACGCGGTGAGCTGCATCCAGTCGGCCGGGCAGGTGAGCGTCGCGGCCATGGAATGGAGCAACGAGGGCGCGTACGTCGAGCTCGACGAATCCACCGACCCGGCCCTCGACATCCCGGCGCTCGAGTCGCAGATCGAGGCCTGCCTGACCGCTCACCGCTACGAGGAGCGCTCCGACGCGTTCGTGGATCCGTACGAGCGCGAGCGCCTGTGGGAGAACTACACGATGTTCGTGCTCCCGTGCCTGTCCGCCGAGGGGATCGAGGTCGCCCCACGGCCGCGCGCGGCCTTCATGCGATCCGGCACGGCGGAGAGCCCTGGAATCCGTACTACGAGACTGGACCTGCCGTTCGATCGGCTCATCGAGCTCTACGACGCCTGCCCGCCGCGGCCTGCGATCCCTGAGCGAGGCCGACCGCCGCCGGCTGACCCGTCCGGGTGGACAATGAGGCATGCGTCGCGCTGCTGCTGCTCGGCGCCGCGGTCCTCGTGGTCGTGGCGGGCGATCGATCCTCGCGCGTCGTGCTGCCGACCGTGCCGTCGGCGCCGGTCGGCCGAACCGCACATCACCCGCGTCTTCATCCCGGCGATCAAGGCGGCCTGCATCGAGCAGGCCGGGCCTGCTCGGCGCCGACATCGGCTACCGGTTCACCGACGACGGCGCCCTGCACACCCTCGATCCGGGCGACGGCAGCGTCACCGGCCTTCCGCCCGAGAAGCTGACGGCGCTCAACGACTGCCTCGCGCAGTACCCGATCGAGCCGACCCAGCAGCTGCCGCGCGACCAGTACAGCCGCAACCTGCTCTACGACTACTTCTCGGGCGTGCTCAAGGGGTGCCTGGAGTCCCGCGTGGGCTCGGAGACCTGCCACCCATCCCGTCGCGCGCCGACTTCGTGGTGCGCCTCTACGTCTGGGACCCGTATCGGCTCTCGCACCCGGCCGCACGCTCGACGAACTGCTCGCAGCTGTCGGCCGAGTGCCCGGAGCGTCCGCCGTACCTCGGCTCTGAGGCACGACCCGATCGATCGCCACGCACCGCCGATCACCGCACGCGCTGCCTGGCGCGCGCAAGGCGGACTGCCCGAGTCTGCCTCGCCGCGGCGTGTCCTTCCGTGCCGGAGTACCTGGCGGGCTGATAGCATGTGCGAGGCCGTCAACCGGCGGCCGAACCCGGAGCAGGCCGGCTCGACTGCGCTCAGTGCCGATTCAGACTCGGCGCAGTGCCCAAGGGCACAGCGCTGGTCACCGGTGGTGATCTACCGAACGCTTTCCGACGTTCGGTGCATTTCTACTGTTGGCCAGTACGCCCCCTGCCGCGTACTTCCTGCCCGCTCCCTGCTCCGTTGCATATCGCCGCGCCGAATGCGCGGCAGCTAAAGGAGAGACACCTCGTGGAGGGTCCCGAAATCAAGTTCGCCGAGAGCCGTTCTGGATAACGGCAAGTTCGGCAAGCGCACCGTCCGGTTCGAAACCGGCCGGCTCGCGCAGCAGGCCCAGGGCGCGGTCGCCGCGTACCTGGACGAAGACACCATGCTCCTGAGCGCCACCAGCGCCGGCAAGCACCCGCGTGACGGGTTCGACTTCTTCCCCCTGACGGTGGATGTCGAAGAGCGTTCGTACGCGGCCGGCAAGATCCCCGGCTCGTTCTTCCGTCGCGAGGGTCGCCCCTCGACGGAGGCGATCCTGGTCTGCCGTCTCATCGACCGGCCGCTGCGCCCGACCTTCGTCGAGGGTCTGCGCAACGAGGTCCAGATCGTCATCACGGTGCTGAGCATCGCGCCCGACGAGTTCTACGACGCGCTCGCGATCAACGCCGCATCGGCGTCGACCCAGATCTCCGGCCTGCCGTTCTACGGACCGGTCGGCGGCATCCGCCTCGCCCTCATCGGCGACCAGTGGGTCGCGTTCCCGAAGCACTCGCAGCTCGCCGAGGCCGTGTTCGACCTCACCGTCGCCGGCCGCCTCGTCACCGACAAGGACGGCAAGGAAGACGTCGCGATCATGATGGTCGAGGCCGAGGCCACCGAGGGTGCCTGGGAGCTCATCCGCTCCGGCGCGACCAAGCCCGACGAGGCCGTCGTCGCCCAGGGCCTCGAGGCGGCGAAGCCGTTCCTCACGCAGCTCATCAAGGCGCAGCAGCGAGCTCGCCGCGCAGTCGGCGAAGGCCGTGCAGGAGTTCCCGCTGTTCCCGCCGTACAACGACGCCGCCTACAACGCGGTGTCGGAGCTCGCCTACGACGAGCTCAAGGGCGTCTACCAGATCGCCGACAAGATCGAGCGTCAGAACGCCGACGACGAGCTCAAGGAGCGCGTCAAGCTCGCGATCAACGAGAAGGTCGATGCCGGCGAGCTCGGTGGCGACGTGCCGCCGATGGTCAGCGCCGCCTACAAGTCGGTCAGCAAGAAGATCATGCGCACGCGCGTGCTCACCGAGGGCATCCGCATCGACGGCCGTGGCCTGAGCGACATCCGCGCGCTCGACGCCGAGGTGCAGGTCATCCCGCGCGTCCACGGCTCGGCGATCTTCCAGCGCGGCGAGACCCAGATCCTGGGTGTCACCACGCTGAACATGCTCAAGATGGAGCAGCAGATCGACTCGCTGGCCCCGGTCACGAAGAAGCGCTACCTGCACCACTACAACTTCCCGCCGTACTCGACGGGTGAGACCGGACGCGTCGGTTCGCCGAAGCGTCGCGAGATCGGGCACGGCTTCCTGGCCGAGCGCGCGCTCGTCCCGGTGCTCCCGCCGCGCGAGGAGTTCCCCTACGCGATCCGTCAGGTGTCCGAGGCGCTGAGCTCCAACGGCTCGACGTCGATGGGCTCGGTCTGCGCGTCGACGCTGTCGCTGCTCAACGCCGGTGTGCCGCTGCGCGCGCCGGTCGCCGGCATCGCGATGGGCCTCATCTCCGACGAGGTCGACGGCGAGACGCGCTACGCGGCCCTCACCGACATCCTCGGTGCGGAGGACGCGCTCGGCGACATGGACTTCAAGGTCGCCGGCACGAGCGACTTCGTCACCGCGATCCAGCTCGACACGAAGCTCGCGGGCCTGCCCTCGAGTGTTCTGGATGGCGCGCTGAAGCAGGCGAAAGAGGCGCGCACCGCGATCCTCGCCGTGCTGAACCAGGCGATCGACGGACCGGATGAGATGGCCCCGACCGCGCCTCGCGTGATCAGCGTCAACATCCCGACCGACAAGATCGGCGAGCTGATCGGCCCGAAGGGCAAGACGATCAACGCGATCCAGGACGAGACCGGCGCCGACATCTCGATCGAGGAGGACGGCACCGTGTACATCGGCGCCGTCGACGGTCCCTCGGCCGAGGCCGCCCGCGCCCAGGTGCTCGCGATCGGCAACCCGATCAACCCGGAGGTGGGCGAGCGGTTCCTCGGAACCGTCGTCAAGCTCGCGACCTTCGGCGCCTTCGTGTCGCTCATGCCGGGCAAGGACGGACTGCTGCACATCAGCGAGGTCCGCAAGCTCGCCGGCGGCAAGCGCGTCGAGAACGTCGAGGACGTGCTCGCGGTCGGCCAGAAGATCATGGTCGAGATCACCAAGATGGACGACCGCGGCAAGCTGTCGCTCGCCCCGGTGGTCGACGAGGCCGACGCCGCGGACACCGATTCGTCGGCCGCCGCATCGGACGGCCCGAAGGCTCCGGCCGAGGGCGAACTGGTCGATGTCGTCGCCGTCTAGGCGGGGCGGCATCCGCCGATCAGTAGTAGATGATCGGCGGGGGCGTGTTCGCCAGCGTGACGGTCGCCAGCAGCCCGACGACGAACACCAGCAGCATCGCGCCGCCGAGGATCAGCACGCATCCGCGCGCGCAGGCGGTCCGACCGTGAACGACACCACGAAGATCGCGGCCAGGAGTGCGAGCAGCAGCCCGGCGGTCACGAGCGCCGGGCCCTCGCCGTCGACCTCGGGACACGGCTGCGGACCGGGCAGGATCTGGTCGCGTCGGCGTAGTACTCCGCCGCAGCCGCAGCGATGCCGGGCGCGAGCGACCAGAGCGTCCCGATCGCGACCAGCGTCGCCACCGAGATCAGCACGAGGGTGAGCCAGCGCGGCAGGCGTGCGGGGGCGTCGGTCTTTCCGTATTCGATCGGTGCGGTCATCGATGACCTCCTCACTCACTAAGACGAGGCTGGGGGACCATTCGTTGGGGTGTTCCGTCTGTCACCGTACGCCGCGTCGCCGGAATGGGGCAGAGGGGTCGATGGTTGAATACCTTCGTGGCTGACACCGTGACCGAGACTGCCCGACCGACCCGCCGAGCAGTGGCAGACCTACCACGAACGCCGCGAGCTCGCGGTCGTGCAGCCGCTCGGCAGCCTCGCGCTGGTCAACACGCAGGTGGTCGACTCCGAGCAGACGATCTGGGGAGTGCCCGGTCGCTGGGCGCCGCTCGCCGCGGGGGAGTCGGGCCTGAAGGTCATCGCCGAGGCCGCCGACGGCATCCACGTCGATGGCGAGCTGGTCGACGGCGAGGCCATCGTCCGCGGCAAGGACGACCCGAGTCCCTCCGAGATCGTGTTCAGCCCGACGGTGCGCGGGTTCGTGATCGCGCAGGAGGGCGGCAGCTACGCGCTGCGCGTCTGGGACGCGAAGTCCGAGGGCATCCGCAACTTCGGCGGCATCGACGCCTTCGCCTACGACCCGGCGTGGGTCATCACCGGCGCCTGGAGCGACAACCCCGAGGGCACGACCATGGGCTTCGAGCACCTCAAGGACGACGGCCACACCCGCGAAGAGGTCGATCCCCGGCCGCATCACGTTCTCGCACGACGGCGCCGACTACGACATCGCCGCGTTCAAGTCGGGCCGAGCGCTGCAGCTCGTGTTCGCCGACGCGACCAACGGCGACAGCACCTACAGCGTCGGGCGCTTCCTCTACGTCGCGCCGAACGCCGACGGCACGATCACCCTCGACTTCAACCGCGCCGTGATCCCGCCCTGCGCGTTCAGCTACGCGTTCAACTGCCCGCTGCCGCCCAAGCAGAACCGCTTCCCGTTCGCCGCTCGAGGCCGGCGAGAAGAACGCCATGGCGGCCGACGGCTCGCTGCTGCACTAGCCGTCAGCCAGTCCGCTCCGACCTCGGGGAGAATGCTGTGGCGAGGCGCTCTATCGCCATAGCCCGAACGATACTGGGGGAGTGTTCATCGCCCTCCGCTCCGTCGCCGACGGGATCGTCGCGACCGAGCTCGATGACACCGCCCAGCACCCGCGGATGAGCGTCGTGCGGCCCGCAGAACTGCCAGAATGGGTCGCCGCGCGCGAGGGCGAGCGGCCGCGCTGGGTGTGGGACGACACGTCCCGCTGGTATCCGCCGCTGCTCGAAGCGGGCACGCGCGTCGACCGCGCGCTCGACCTGCGACTCTGCCGCCGCATCCTGCGTGCGTCGACCTCGACGGCCGAGACGTCGTTCGCCGCGGCCCCCTCCGACGACTGGGATCTGCCCGCGCCGACTGCGACCCGCGCCTCGAACGCGCTGTTCGACCTCGAGCCCGCGACGGCCGATCCCGACCCGGTCGTCGAGCTGCGACGGCAGCGCATCGCCGTCGAGGAGTCGACCGACTCCCGGCAAGCTGAACCTGCTGCTCGCGGCCGAGAGCGTCGGTGCTCTCGCCGCCGTCGAGATGCAGTTCGCCGGGCTGCCGTGGAGTCGCGAGCTCCACGAGCAGATCCTCTCCGACGTGCTCGGGCCTCGCCCGGCCGCGGGCCGCCCCGCACGCATGGAGGCCGTGCTCACGCAGATGCGCGACGCCCTCGACGACCCGACTCTCAATCCCGATTCGCCCGTCGAGCTGCTCAAGGGCCTGCAGCGAGCGGGTCTGCAGGTCTCGACCACGCGATCCTGGGAGCTCAAAGAGATCGAGCATCCGGTGATCGAACCGCTGCTGGAGTACAAGAAGCTCGCCCGGCTGCTGAGCGCGAACGGCTGGAACTGGCTCGACCAGTGGGTGCACGACGGGCGGTTCCGGCCGACGCTACGTGCCGGGCGGGGTCGTGACCGGGCGCTGGGCGTCCGACGGCGGGGGAGCGCTTCAGCTGCCGAAGCAGGTGCGCGGCGCCGTCGTCGCCGACCCGGGCTGGACGTTCGTCGTCGCCGACGCCGCGCAGCTCGAGCCGCGCGTGCTCGCCGCGATCTCCGGCGACACCGCGATGGCGCGCGCCGGCCGGGCGACCGACATGTACCAGGGCATGGTCGACGCGGGCGCCGTCGAGACCCGCCCGCAGGCGAAGTACGGGATGCTGGGCGCCATCTACGGCGGGACGACCGGCGAGAGCGGGCGGATGCGGCCCAGGATCGAGCGGGCGTTCCCGGTCGCGATGGCGTTCGTCGAGGCGGCCGCGCGCGCGGGGGAGCACGGTGAGGTCGTGAGCACCTGGCTCGGCCGCAGCTCGCCGCGCGGGGCCGGTGCCGTCTACAACGAGACGGCGACGGATGCCGAGGTGCGTCGTGCGCGCAACGAGGCGGCCGCGTGGGGGCGATTCACCCGCAACTTCGTGGTGCAGGGCACGGCTGCCGAGTGGGCACTGTGCTGGATCGGCGCCCTGCGCCGCCGGCTCTGGGAGCTGCGGGCGAGGGCGAGTGACCGGCCGCTCACGGAGCGCCCGCACCTGGTGTTCTTCCTCCACGACGAGTTGATCGTCCACACGCCCGCCGCGCTCGCTCCCGCGGTCGCCGAGGCAGCTGCGCGCCGCCGCCGCAGACGCCGGACGCATGCTGTTCGGAGCCGCCCCCGTCGAGTTCGCCCTCTCGGTGTCGGTCGTCGATCGCTACTCCGACGCGCAGTAACTGACAATCTTGTGATTTCGAGGGTTCATCGGGCATAATGGCGCTCGAAGCACCACAGCATCCATTCCACAGGTCGATGGGGAAGTCGCACCTAGGAATGGAGAGAGAAGTGGATGCTGCGCCGAGTGATCGCGCGCTGTCACGCGGTGTGATCTACGTTCACTCCGCCCCGCGCGCCCTCTGCCCGCACGTCGAATGGGCTGCAGGTCGCGCCCTCGGTCGTGCCGTGAACTTCGACTGGCGTGACCAGCCCGTGCTTCCCGGGCGCCCACCGCACCGAGTTCTTCTGGGAAGGCGAGCGCGGCACCGGGGCCGAACTGGCCTCCGCTCTGCGCGGCTGGGAGCACCTGCGCTACGAGGTCACCGAGGACGCCGGGCTCGGCACCGACGGCGGCCGCTGGATGCACACGCCCGAGCTCGGGATCTACTTCGCCCAGACCGACACGGCCGGCAACGTCGTGATCCCCGAGGACCGCATCCGGTTCGCCATGGAGTCCGCGGGCTCCGACGCGTTCGAGCTGCTGCGCGAGCTGCGCCTCGACGCTCGGTCAGGCGTGGGACGACGAGCTCGAGCCCTTCCGCCGCGCGAGCGAGGACAGCCCGGTCATCTGGCTGCACCAGGTGGGGTGAGTCGAGGTGAAGGTCATCCGCGAACGATCATCGGCAAGCGGCCCGTCATCGCACGATGCCGCGGCATCGTCGCGACCGGCGCGACGGTGCGCACGCACCCGTGGTTCGAGCTGCGCGCAGCAGCGCACGCTCGAACTCGGCCAGTACCGCTAGCGTGGTCGAGTAGCCGCGCAGCGGCGTATCGAGACCGCTAGACCGACCGGATCGCCACGACGGCGTTGTGGCCGCCGAACCCGAACGAGTTGGTGATCGCGAGCTGCGGCTCGTCGCCGAGCTTCTGCGTCGACGTGCCGACGCTCAGCGGGATCTCGGGGTCGAGGTTCGCGATGTTGATCGTCGGCGGGGCGATGCGCTCCTGCACCGCCAGGATCGCGAAGATCGCCTCGAGCGCACCCGTGCCGCCCAGCAGGTGGCCGTGCGCGGCCTTCGTGGCCGACAGCGGGATCCCGTGCACCCGGTCGCCGAACACGGCCAGCAGCGCCTTGTACTCGGCGATGTCGCCGACGGGCGTGCTGGTCGCGTGCGCGTTGATGTGGGTGACGTCGTCGACCGACGCGTCCGCCTGCTCGAGCGCGGCGAACACGGCGCGGGCAGCCCCACGGCCCTCGGGGTCGGGAGCGGTGATGTGGTACGAGTCGCTCGTGACGCCGGCGCCGGCGATCTCGGCGTAGATCTTGGCGCCGCGGGCCTTCGCGTGCTCCTCGGTCTCCATGACGATCGAGGCGGCGCCCTCGCCCATGACGAAGCCGTCGCGGTCGACGTCGTAGGGCCGGGATGCGGTGGCCGGGTCGTCGTTGCGCCGCGACAGCGCCTGCATCGACGAGAACGACGCGAGGGTGATCGGGTGCACGCAGGACTCGGCGCCGCCCGCGATCACGACGTCGGCGAGATCGAGCTGCAGGTGCTCGTAGGCGCTGGCGATCGACTCCGTGCTCGACGCGCAGGCGGAGACGACGGTGCGGGCGAAGGCGCGGGCATCGAGGGCCATGCTGACGGCCGCGGATGCCGCGTTCGGCATGAGCATCGGGACGGTCATCGGCAGAACGCGCCGCGACCCCTTCTCGCGCAGGGTGTCCCAGGCGTCGAGCAGGGTCCAGAGGCCGCCGATGCCGGTCGCGTAGTCGACGCCGAGTCGCACCGGGTCGACCTCGGGCGCGCCGGCATCCGCCCACGCCTCGCGGGCCGAGATGAGCGCGAACTGCGACGAGGGATCGAGGCGCTTGACCTCCTGGCGCTCGAGCACCTCCTCGGGGCGAACGCGCGCCTCGGCGGCGATCTTGACCGGCAGGTCGTACTTGTCGATCCAGTCGTGGGTCAGCGCGTGCGTTCCCGACTCTCCGGCGAGCAGCGCGGTCCAGCTCTCGGGTGCCGTGCCTCCGAGCGGCGAACTGGCGCCGATGCCGGTGACGACGATCTTCTTGGTCATTCGACTGTGCTCCCGGTTAACAGAGTGCGGGCGGGGGACGCCATGCCCCCGCCCGGAAGTGCTAGCCCTGCGCGTTGACGATGTAGGTGACGGCGTCGCCGACGGTCATGAGGTTCTTGACCTCTTCGTCGGGGATCTTCACGTCGAACTTCTCTTCGGCGTTGACCACGATGGTCATCATCGAGATCGAGTCGATGTCGAGGTCGTCGGTGAAGGACTTGCCCAGCTCCACCGTGTCGGTGGCGATGCCGGTCTCGTCGTTGATCAGTTCAGCCAGACCGGCGAGAACCTCATCCTGGGTGAGTGCCATGTTGTTTCTCCTTGCGTGGGGCTTGTGAGGTGTCGTTTGACCGTGGTCAATCCTAGGGGAGCCGTACCACCTGGGCTCCGTAGACGAGTCCGGCGCCGAAGCCGATCTGCAGTGCGAGTCCGCCGCTGAGCTCCGGGTGCTCCTCCAGGAGCCGGTGGGTGGCGAGCGGGATCGAGGCCGCCGACGTATTGCCGGTCGTCTCGATATCGCGGCCGATCTGCACGTGCTCCGGCAGCTTCAGCTGCTTGGCCAGTTCGTCGATGATGCGCATGTTTGCCTGGTGGGGGACGAATGCGGCGAGGTCGTCGACGGTGATGCCCGCGGCATCCAGCGCCTGCTTCGCGACCTTGGCCATCTCCCAGACCGCCCAGCGGAAGACGGTCTGGCCGTCCTGGCGCATGGTCGGCCATGGCTTCTCTCCGTCGACGAACTGCTCGAAGGTCGCGTCCATGCCGACGGCGTCCCACTTCGAGCCGTCTGAGCCCCAGACGCTCGGAGAGATGCCCGGCTCGTCGGCGGGGCCGACGACGGCCGCGCCGGCGCCGTCGCCGAGCAGGAAGGAGATCGAGCGATCGGTCGGGCTGCACGAACTGCGACAGCTTCTCGGCGCCGACCACGAGCACGTACTCGGCCGCGCCGCTGCGGACCAGAGCGTCGGCCTGCGCGATCGCATAGGTGTAGCCGGCGCACGCGGCGCTGATGTCGTAGGCCGGCGCCGGACTGGCACCGATGCGCTCGGCGAGCAGCGACGACATCGAGGGGGTCGCCATCACGTTGCTGATGGTCGACACCAGCACGGCACCGATCTGGCTCGGCTTGATGCCGGAGTTCTTGATCGCCTCGATCGATGCCGTCTCGGCAAGGTCGATGGCATCCACACCCTTGCTGGCTCGCTTGCGCGTGATGATGCCGGTGCGCTGGCGGATCCACTCGTCGCTGGAGTCGATCGCTTCGACGAGTTCGGAGTTGGGCACGACGACATCGCCGCGCGCGGCACCGAACCCGAGGATGCGGGTGTACTTCGCGCCCTGCGACTGCTTGATGGATGTCACGCGGCGGCTCCGTCGTTGTCGATGAGTGCGTGGGCGGCCGCCAGGTCGTCCGGCGTCTTCACGGCGACGCTAGGGATGCCCTTCAGGCCGCGCTTGGCGAGTCCGACCAGGGCGCCGGCGGGAGCGAGCTCGATGAGGCCGGTGATGCCCGCCTTCTCGAACGACTGCATCGTGAGGTCCCAGCGCACGGGCGAGGCGACCTGCCCGACTACCAGATCGAGGAACATCCGCCCGTCGGTCACCTGCTCGCCGGACTTGTTGGTCCAGATCGGGATGCTCGGGGTCGTGAACTTCGAGTCCCGCGGCCAGGGCGCGCAGGGTGTCGACGGCCGACTCCATGTAGCGGGTGTGGAACGCGCCGGCGACCTGCAGCGGGATGACGCGGGCTCCGGACGGCGGCGCCTCCTGCAGTGCGGCGAGCGATGCGAGCGCGCCCGCCACGACGATCTGGCCGCCGCCGTTGAAGTTGGCGGGGTCGAGGCCGAGCTCGGCGAGCTTCTCGAGCAGTTCGGCCTCGTCGCCGCCGAGCACGGCGCTCATGCCGGTCTCGACCTTCGCGGCGGCCTCGGCCATCGCGACGCCGCGCTGGGTGACGAGCTTCATCGCATCGTGCTCGCTCAGGATGCCGGCGGCACGCCGCCGCGGCGAGCTCACCGACCGAGTGACCGGCGACGCCCGCGAGTTTGTCCCGGCGGCCGCCGTCGGTGACCGCGGCGAAGCTCAGCAGCGACGGACGCGACGATCAGCGGCTGGGCGACCGCGGTATCCCGGATCGTGTCGGCGTCGCTCACCGTGCCGTGGGTGCGCAGATCGACGCCGGAGGCGTCGGCGAGCGCATCGAGGTGCTCGGCGAACCGGGGTTCGGCGAGCCAGGGTTCGAGGAATCCGGGGGTTTGCGAGCCCTGTCCGGGCGCGACGACAACGACAGTCACGGGTTCCATCCTGCCCTGTGCCCGTGCCGCGCGTCGAACCGGGCCCACGAAGATACCCGGCGAAACGTTGGCGGATTTCCACAACGCCGCCCGCTCCCTTCGCGGATTCGGAGATCTGGAGGCACGCCGCCTTCTCGGCGTCGGGGTGCGCGGGTCGTGCGGATCTCCGAATCCGCGAAGGGGGGGGTGAAGGTTCGCGCGCTCACCGGACCGGCCCGGTTACCCTGATTGTGACCCCGCCCGCGCACTGCGCATCCTGATCCCCGCCTTGCTCATCGTGGTCTGGCTCGCCGCCGGCGCCGTCGGCGGGCCGTACTTCGGGCGCATCTCCGAGGTGTCGTCGAACGACCAGGCCAGCTTCCTGCCGGCTACGGCGGAGGCGACCGAGGTCTCGGAGCTGATTCCGGAGTTCAGCGAGTCGGACGACATCCCGGCGATCGTCGTGTTTGACGCGCGACGGCGGCCTCACCGAGGCCGACCGCGACCTGGGCGCGTGAACTCGCCGACGTGCTTGACGAGCGTCGACGGCGTCGGAGAGGCCAGCCCCGCGATCGAGTCGGACGACGGCGAGGCGCTCCAGGTCTTCGTGCCGATCAGCGGCGACGTCGACGAGACGGTCGTCGAGCTGCGATCCGTGCTCGAGGACGCCGCTCCCGCGGGCCTCGAGGTGTGGATCACCGGGCCGGCGGGGTTCACCGCGGATCTCGTCGGGGCGTTCGCGGGTATCGACGGCCTGCTGCTCGTCGTCGCGCTCGCTGCCGTGTTCGTCATCCTGCTCATCGTCTACCGTTCGCCGCTGCTGCCGGTCCTGGTGCTCGGCACGTCCGTGTTCTCGCTGTGCCTCGCGATCCTGGCCGTCTGGTGGCTCGCGAAGGCCGACATCGTGCAGATCAACGGTCAGGTGCAGGGGATCCTGTTCATCCTGGTGATCGGCGCCGCGACCGACTATGCGCTGCTGTACGTCTCGCGCTATCGCGAGGCCCTGCGCGACTCCGAGCGGCGGTGGGATGCCACCTGGACCGCGCTGCGCGGCTCGGTCGAGCCGATCGTCGCATCGGGCGGGACGGTCATCGTCGGGCTGCTCTGCCTGCTGCTCAGCGACCTGAACTCGAACAAGGCGCTCGGCCCGGTCGCGGCGATCGGCATCGTCTGCGCGCTGCTCGGAGCCTCACGCTGCTGCCCGCCCTGCTTCTCGCCGTCGGGCGGACCTCGTTCTGGCCGTTGCGCCCGAAGTTCGGCTCGGCCCACCCGCCGGTCACCGGCGACGACGCTCGCGGCCTCTGGCCACGCGTCGGCCGCCTGGTCTCGCGCGCACGCCCGTCCGGTGTGGATCATCTCGACGCTCGTGCTGCTCGCCGCAGCGGGCGGAATGCCTGCAGCTGCGTGCCGACGGGGTCGCGCAGAGCGAGCTCGTGCTGGGCGCGAGCCCAGCGCGCGACGGCAACAGGTGTGCTCGGTGAGCACTTCCCCGGCGGCTCGGGAAGCCCCGCGGTCGTCGTCGGCGACGAGGACCGGCTGACCGAGCTCGCCGAGCCGCGGCTGACGCTTTCGACGGCGTGGACGGGGTCGTCGCGCTCGTCGGCGAACTCGCCGACCGGCACGATGCCGGTCGGTACCGACGCCGAACCCTTCCCGTTCCCCACGCTGGTGCCGCTCGAACCGACGGTGGTCGACGGCCGCGTCATGCTGCAGGTCACGCTGACGGACGCCGCCGACTCCGCCGACGCGGAACGGACCGTTCGCGAACTGCGCGATGCGGTGCACGGTGTCGACCCGGACGCGATCGTCGGGGGTGTCACCGCCATGGCCGTCGACACCGACGACACCTCGATCCGCGACCGCACCGTCATCATCCCGGTCGTGCTGGTCGTCATCCTGCTCATCCTCATGCTGCTGCTGCGGTCGATCCTCGCGCCGGTGCTCCTCGTGGCCTCAGTCGTGGTCTCGTTCGCCGCCGCACTCGGGGTGTCGGCTCTGGTGTTCGAGCACGTGCTCGGGTTCCCGGGCGCCGATCCGTCGGTGCCGCTGTTCGCGTTCGTGTTCCTCGTCGCGCTCGGGATCGACTACAACATCTTCCTGATGACGCGCGTGCGCGAGGAATCCGCTCCAGCACGGAACGCGGCCAGGAATCCTGCGCGGACTCACCGTGACCGGCGGCGTCATCACGAGCGCGGGGATCGTGCTCGCCGCGACGTTCGCGGCGCTCGGCGTGATCCCGGTGCTGTTCCTCGCCCAGATCGCCTTCATCGTGGCGTTCGGCGTGCTGCTCGACACGATCGTGGTGCGGTCGCTGCTCGTGCCGGCGCTCTCGTACGACATCGGGGCCGGTCATCTGGTGGCCGTCGAAGAAGCTCTGGGCTACGGCTTCCGATCGTTCTCGGCGATCGAGCCGACGATGAGCGCCGACTGCAGGATGAGCGCCTCGCGCGCACCCGTGGCGTCCCAGCCGATGACCTCGCTGATGCGCTTGAGCCGGTAGCGCACCGTGTTGGGGTGCACGAACAGCTCGCGCGCCGTCGCCTCGAGCGAGCGGCCGTTGTCGAGGTAGCACCACAGGGTGTTGAGCAACTCGGTGGAGTGGTTCTGCAGCGGCTTGTAGATCCGGTTGACGAGGGCGTGCACGCGCCGCCTGATCGCCGGCCAGGGCTCGCTCGGGCAGCAGGTCGTCGGCCAGGGTCGGTCGCGGGGCGTTCCGCCAGGCCTTCGCGACGGCGAAACCGGCGAGAGCGGCCCGGGCGCTGCGTGCGGCCTCGACGAGCGACGGCACCTCGTGACCGAGCACCAGGTGCCCTGGACCGAATCCGGGCTCCAGCTGCCCGGCGATCTCGAGGAAGGTCATCGGCTCGTGCTTCTCGGCGTCCTCCTGCGGGTCGACGCGTCCGATCACGAGCACGAGACGGCTGCCCTGCACCCCGATCAGCACGTCGGCGTCGAGATGCCGCGCGGTGCGGCGCAGCATGTCGACGTCGAGCATGCGCGGCGCGGTGCCGACGAGCACGCTCACCTCGCCGTGGCCGTTCCAGCCGAGCGCCGCGATGCGGCTCGGCAGCTCGCTGTCGTACTCGCCGGTCAGGATGCTGTCGACGACGAGCGCCTCGAGGCGCGCGTCCCACAGGCCCCGAGCCTCGGCCGCGCGGGCGTAGACGTCGGCCGCGGCGAACGCGATCTCGCGCGAGTAGAGCAGGATCGCCTCGCGCAGCGACTCGTCGTCGTCCTTGACGCGCTCCTCGACCACCTCGACCGTGACGCGGATCAGCTGCAGCGTCTGCTGCAGGCTCACCGAGCGCAGCAGCTCGCGCGGCGCGGCGCCGAACACGTCGGCGGCGATCCACGGGATCGACTTCGGGTCGTCGAACCACGAGATGAACGCCGTGATGCCGTTCTGCGCGACCAGCCCGACGGCGCTGCGGCGTCCCGGCGGCATGTCGCGGTACCAGGGGAGCGTGTCGTCGAGACGCTTCAGGGTCGCCGTCGACAGCTCACCGGTCAGCGTGCGCAGCCAGGCGAGGGTCTGGGCCTTCGTGCGTGCGGCCATCGGGTCGCGGGCGGCCTAGGACTCGCCGCCGGCGGACCCGGTCGTCCCGGCGGTCACATCGAGCAGGCGGTACTTCTCGATCGCCTGGCCGATCGCGCTCGGGTCGACCTCACCGCGGCGGGCGAGCGACTGCAGCGTGCGCACCACGATCGACGGACCGTCGATCTTGAAGAAGCGGCGGGCGGCGGCGCGGGTGTCGCTGAAGCCGAAGCCGTCGGCGCCGAGCGTCACGAAGTCCCCGGGCACGTACGGCCGGACCTGGTCCTGAACCGCGTGCATGTAGTCCGACACGGCGACGAACGGACCCTCGGAACCCGAGAGCTTCGACCACAGGTACGGCATCTGCGGCGGCTCGGACGGGTGCAGGAAGTTGTGCTCGTCGGCGGCGAGGCCGTCGCGGCGCAACTCGTTCCAGGAGGTGACGCTCCACACGTCGGCGGCGACATTCCAGTCCTGCGGCGAGCAGCTGCTGCGCCTCGAGCGCCCACGGCACGGCGACGCCGGATGCCAGGAGCTGCGCCTTCGGCCCCAGGTTCTGGGCCGCGCTGAGCTTGTAGATGCCGCGCAGCACGCCGTCGACGTCGAGGCCCTCGGGCTCGGCCGGCTGCACGATCGGCTCGTTGTAGACCGTCAGGTAGTACATGACGTTCGGGTCGGGATGCGACGGGGCGCCGTCGGCGCCCGACTCCGTACATCCGCTCGATCCCGGCGCGCACGATGTGCCCGATCTCGTAGCCGTACGCCGGGTCGTAGGCGACCACGGCGGGGTTGGTCGACGCGAGCAGGTGCGAGTGGCCGTCGGCGTGCTGCAGGCCCTCGCCGGTCAGCGTCGTGCGGCCAGCGGTCGCGCCGATGATGAAGCCGCGCGCCATCTGGTCGCCGGCGGCCCACATCGCGTCGCCGGTGCGCTGGAACCCGAACATCGAATAGAACACGTAGAACGGGATGAGCGGCTGGCCGTTGGTCGCGTACTGGGTGCCGGCCGCGGTGAACGCGGCGAACGCGCCCGCCTCGTTGATGCCGACGTGGAGGATCTGGCCCTGCGGGCTCTCCTTGTAGGCCAGCAGCAGCTCGCGGTCGACCGAGGTGTAGTGCTGGCCGTTCGGGTTGTAGATCTTGGCCGTCGGGAAGTAGGCGTCCATGCCGAAGGTGCGCGCCTCATCCGGGATGATCGGCACGATGCGCTGGCCGAAGTCGGGTGCCTTCAGCAGATCCTTCAGCAGGCGGGCGAACGCCATGGTCGTGGCGATCTCCTGCTTGCCGGAGCCCTTCTTGACGATCTCGTACGCCGACTCGTCGGGCAGCGTGATCTGCGTGAACTTCGACCGGCGCTCCGGCAGGTATCCGCCGAGCGCGCGACGGCGCTCCTGCAGGTACTGGATCGCCTCGTCGTCGGCACCGGGGTGGTAGAACGGCGGCTCGTACGGGTTCTCTTCGAGCTGCGCGTCGGTGAACGGGATGCGCATCTCGTCGCGGAACTGCTTGAGGTTGTCGAGGGTGAGCTTCTTCATCTGGTGGGTCGCGTTGCGGCCCTCGAAGCTCGGGCCGAGGCCGTAGCCCTTGACGGTCTTGGCGAGGATGACGGTCGGCTGACCCGTGTGCTCGGTCGCGGCCTTGAACGCCGCGTAGACCTTGCGGTAGTCGTGGCCGCCGCGCTTGAGGTTCCAGAGCTGGTCGTCGCTGTAGCCCTCGATCAGCTTCGCGACCTCGGGGTCGCGGCCGAAGAAGTTCTCGCGCACGTAGGCGCCGGACTCGGCCTTGTAGGTCTGGTAGTCGCCGTCGGGCGTCTGGTTCATCAGGGTGACGAGCGCACCGTCGTGTCGCGGGCGAGCAGCTCGTCCCACTCGCGGCCCCAGATCACCTTGATGACGTTCCAGCCGGCGCCGCGGAAGAAGCTCTCGAGCTCCTGGATGATCTTGCCGTTGCCGCGGACCGGACCGTCGAGGCGCTGCAGGTTGCAGTTGATGACGAAGGTCAGGTTGTCGAGGTTCTCGTTCGCGGCCCATTGCAGGGCGCCGCGGCTCTCGACCTCGTCCATCTCGCCGTCGCCGAGGAACGCCCAGACCTGCTGGTCGTTCGCATCGTGGATGCCGCGGTTGCTGAGGTAGCGGTTCGACTGCGCCTGGTAGATGGCGTTGATCGGGCCGAGACCCATCGACACGGTCGGGAACTGCCAGAACTCCGGCATGAGACGCGGGTGCGGGTACGAGCTCAGCCCGTGCGGGGCCTGCGACTTCTCCTGGCGGAAGCCCTTCAGCTGGTCTTCGGACAGCCGGCCCTCGAGGTAGGCGCGGGCGTACATGCCGGGGGAGGCGTGACCCTGGTAGAAGATCTGGTCGCCGCCGCCGGGGGCGTCCTGGCCGCGGAAGAACCAGTTGTGGCCGACCTCGTAGAGCGCGGCCGACGAGGCGTAGGTCGAGATGTGGCCGCCGACGCCGACGCCGGGACGCTGGGCGCGGTGCACGGTGATCGCGGCGTTCCACCGGATCCAGGCGCGGTAGCGGCGCTCGAGATCCTCGTTGCCGGGGAAGTCGGGCTCGTTCTCGGGCGCGATCGTGTTGATGTAGTCCGTCGTCGGGACCATCGGGACGCCGAGGTGCAGCTCCTTCGAGCGCTTCAGCAGGCTCAGCATGACGTCGCGCCCGCGACCGCGGCCCTTCTCGTCGACGAGGGCGTCGAGCGACTCGTTCCACTCGGCGGTCTCGTCCGGGTCCTGATCGGTGTGGCTGACCGAGTAGGGGTCCTGGTCGTTCACCGTCACCGTTGACCTCTTTCCGGGTTCGTGGCCCTTTTGTGCCTTTCGAGTCTAGTTCGCGGTCGGCTGGGCACGTTCGCACGGTGACGCTCCTGCAGAACGGGGACAGCAGGCGTAATATCAGCCGTTGCACTCGCGAAAGGACCGCCCCGCATGGCGCTGGAGAACGACACCCAGGCTCCCGACTTCGACCTCCCCAACCAGTACGGCGAGCACGTCCGGCTGAGCGACTTCCGCGGTGTCAAGCCGGTCGCCCTCGTCTTCTTCCCGCTCGCGTTCTCGAGCACCTGCACCGGTGAGTTGTGCGCGCTGCGCGACAACCTGAAGCTGTTCACGGAGCACGGTGTCGAGCTGATCGGCATCTCGGTCGACTCGAAGGCGACGCTTCGCGCGTGGGCGACGCAGGAGGGCTACGACTTCACGCTGCTGGCCGACTTCTGGCCGCACGGAGCCGTCGCCAAGGAGTACGGCGTGTTCCTCGACGAGAAGGGTTACGCCAATCGCGCGACGTTCGTGATCGACGCCAAGGGCGTCATCCGGGCCTCGTTCATCACCGCGCCCGGCGAGGCGCGCTCGATCGACGAGTACCGCGCCGCACTCGACGAGGTGCTGCCGGTCTCTGCGTGATCTCGATACGCCGCTGCGCGGCTACTCGATCACCGATCAGCCGAGCAGGCTGACCGCGCGAGCGATCACGAGCGCGAGGATCACGAACCCCGCGAACGCCTCGAACACCATGAGCAGTTTCGCGCGGTGCGACAGCGGCATCGCGTCCGTCGGGCTGAACGCCATCGAATTGGACGCCGAGAAGTACAGGTAGTCGACGTAGCCGGGCATCCAGTCGGCGACCTTCGATGAGCGGCCGCGCACCTCGTCGATCGCGTCGTGGTCCTCGTCCTGCGGGAACCGGAAGTCGGCGAGCTTGACCTCGCCGCGCGGTTTCAGGCGCCGTGCGACCGGCCCGCCGCGATCCATCTCCCAGTACACGAGCGCGAACGCGATGACGTTCGTCACCCAGACCTGCAGCGCCGCCAGCAGCAGGCTCGGCCCGTCCGAGCGCTCCGTCACGAGGAGGTACACGAGCTGCACGAGTGCGATCTGGTTGGCGATCAGCAGAAGCGAGCGCCGTGCCGCCGCCCAGCCACCTCGACCACGGGTCTCGCGCTGGAGGTGGTGCGGGTTGAGGATCAACAGCGGGATGAACATCAGGACGCACAGCCCGACGACGACGTAGCGCAGCGACGGGGTGAAGCTCGACGGCAGCAGCGCGTAGAGCACGAGGGCGACCAGGATGGCGATGGCAGCCGGCCAGCGATGCTCGGCTCGTTCTCGTTCCTTCGTCGTCGCGGCCATCGCCGGGAGCCCGGCTACGGCATCGTGCCGGTGGCCGACGTCGTCGCGGTCTCGCCCGCCGAGGTCTCGATGTTCAGTTCGGCGTAGACCAGGGTGCCGGAGTCGAGCGGCCGGTACTCGAACATGAGCGCGTCGGGATCGGCCGAGAGCGCCACGTCGGAGGACAGGAAGTACTCCATCGTCCCGCTGCTCGACAGCCGGATCTTCAGCGGCTAGAAGGTGCTGCCGGCGCTCGGTGCGATCTCCGCGAAGGCGCCCGACTCGTCCTGACCGTAGAAGGTCTCCGACAGGATCGTGCCGGTGCTCGGCGCGTAGGTCATCTGCAGGAACGCCTGCGACCCGGTGTCGGCTCCGGCGAGGAAGTAGGCGATCGGGACGCCGATCGTGGCGACGTCGGACTCCTGGTTGACGTCGTACGAGCTGTAGAACGACGTCTCGTTCGATCCGTCGCCGATCCAGAGCTGGTAGGTGTCGAAGAACCCGATCGCGAACCCGTCGCCGTCGATGTTCGCGGCCTCGTCGCCGATCAGGGTGACGCTGCCGTCCGACTCGACGTAGCCGTACGAGACGTAGACGTCGGTGACCTGGTTGATGTCGCTGACGACCTGCTGGCCGATCACGAAACCGCCGTTGTGGAACTGCGACTGCGCCGTCGCCGACGCGAACTCGGGCGTGCCGCCGGTCGCCTGCCCGTCCGCGTAGTAGGTCTTCAGGAACTCGGTCCAGTGGCTCGCGGCGTCGACCTGGTCGTAGTCGGCAGTGAAGGCGGCCTCCTGCGGCGGGAAGTAGATCGCCATCCCGCTCGCACCGCGGGTCGCCTGACCGTCGACCTTGTTGACGGATCGCGTCGTCGATCGCGTGGGTGAGGGCGTCGGCCTCGTCGGCGACGTCGAGGCGTCGACGCCGATCTGCCCGGCGAGCAGGCCGAGGTCGGTCATGTAGAAGTTGTAGTCGGGCGTCGCGCCGAACCCGAGGTTCTGGGCGAGACGTTCGCCCCACGGTCGGGCCGACTCCGGTCGACGTCGCCGATGAGCGCCTGGGCGAACGCGTCGAGCGCCTCGTCGACGGCGGGCATCTGGGTCAGGTCGGTCTCCGAGAGGGTGACCTGCGCTTCGCCCTCTTCCGTCGACTGCTCGTCGTACGCCTTGATGATCGACGCCGCCAGGTCGTCGACGCTGCCACCGCGGGCCGCGGTTTCGAGTGCGGTGTAGTTCCAGCCGTAGCCGGGCTCCAGCTCCTGCGAGGCGAGCATGCGGTCGGCGACGTCCTGCAGCGTCGACGCGGTCTCGTAGGTCGCCATGAGGCAGGCGTCGAAGCCGATCAGGTCGAGCTTGTCGAGCCCGCCGCCGTCGAGACCCGCCGTGATCCCTTCGTGCAGCTCGGCCAGCGTCAGCTGGTCGTTGTCGGCCGAGCCGTCGGCGCCGACGCCGGGCCACGAGCTGCCGTGGTCGTTGAGGATGAGCGCGTAGTGCGCCGCGGGGTAGTCCTTGATGGTGTGCGCGATGAAGTCGGCCAGCACGTCCGGGTCGCCGGTGTTGACGTCGCCCTCGTCCCGGAGCACCTCGCTGCCGCCGGCGCGCTTCACCTCGATGACCTTGGCGCCGCTCCAGTCCGGGATGCCGAGGACGTCGTCCGTCGGAGTACTCGGCCGAGCGGTCGAGATACGAGATCAGGTTGAATCCGGGGCGCGAGCCGACGGCCTCCTGCTCGGCCATGTCCTCCATCTGGAAGTACTCGAGGTTGGTGTCCGCGATCATGTAGGTCATCACGGTCCAGCTGTCGTCCGCCGCGAGCGGCGTTCCACCCGGCCCCCCTGCGCACGCGGAGAGGGTTCCCGACCGAGACGACCGCGGCGGCGATCGCCCCGGCGACGCGTGCGATCGGTGAACGGGTGACGGACATCCGTGGCCTCTTTCGTCGTGCCTGAGCGGGGGAGTTCGGCTCAGAATAGCGTTTCTCGATACCATCGTGGCGGATGCGGGCTGCGGCCCGTCCGGGCTCTTAGCTCAGTTGGTTAGAGCGCCACGTTTACACCGTGGATGCCGGGGGTTCGAGTCCCTCAGGGCCCACGTGCCGTGGTCGGGTGTCGTCGCGCTCGTGCTCGCCTCGCTGCTGTGGGGGACCACCGGCACGACGGCGAGCTTCCTGCCCGACGACGTCAGCCCGCTCGCGGTCGGCGCGTCGACGATGGGCGATCGGCGGCCTCCTGCTCTTCGCGGCGACCGCTCGCGGGTGCGATCGGCGGTGCTGCGCGATCGCGACGGCCCGGCGCTGGGTGCTGATCGGCGCCCTCGGGGTGTTCGTGTATCCGCTCGCCTTCTATGCCGGCATGGATCTCGCGGGCGTCGCGGTCGGCAACGTCGTCGCGCTCGGCTCGGGCCCGGTGTTCGCGGCGCTGCTCGAGTGGCTGTGCGAGCGCCGTCCGCTCTCGGCGCGCTGGGCGGTGTCGACGGCGCTCGCGGTGCTGCGGCATCGCGCTGCTCGCGGTTGGCAAGCAGGTGGATGCCGGGGCCGGCCGCGTCGACGATCGTCGCGGGCGTCGCGCTCGGCCTGCTCGCCGGGCTCGCCTACGCGCTGTACACCTACGCCTCGTCGCGGGCGATCGGGCGATCGAGCAGCCCAGCCACGGACGTGATGGGGGCGATGTTCGGGCTCGGCGCGGTGCTGCTGCTGCCCGTGCTGCTCGTGACCGGTGCGCCGCTCCTGCAGTCCTGGAACACCATCGGGATCGCCGCGTATCTGGCGATCGGGCCCATGTTCATCGCCTACCTGCTGTTCGGAATCGGCCTGCGCAGCATCCGGAGTTCGTCGGTGACGACGATCACGCTGCTCGAGCCGGTGGTGGCGACCGTGCTCGCCGTTGTGGTCGTCGGAGAGCGTCTGGCGCCCGTCGGATGGGTCGGACTGGCTCTCGTGCTCGCCGGACTGACCGTGCTCGTGACGGCCCGCCGCGGGCCGAAAATGGCCGAACGACTCTAGAATCCGGAGCATGACCGACGTGCCTCCGAACGGCAAGCCGGAGGGCGAAGACGGCTCCGGTGCGGGCGGAGGCGTGCCGGCCTATCCGCCGCCGCCGCGGGGCCGCCGCCGGCATTCGACGACGACGCGCTCGCGGCGGCGCTCGAGGCCGACATCGCGCCGTACACGCAGCCGATCCCGGTGATCCCGCCTGCGGCGTCCCGCCGCGCCTGCCCGTGCCGCCGGCGGCCGCGCCGCCGCCCGCGGCCTACGTCGAGCCCGAGCCGGAGTACAACCCGCCGGACGTCCCCGAGTACGTCGTGCCGCCCGCGCCTCCCGCTCCCGCCTACGAGGTACCGCCCGCCCCGGCGTTCGAGCCCCCGGCGTCGTCGACGGCCAGCCCTACGACCTGCCCGTCGAGGCCGGCGGCAGCCCGTCCGGCCCGACGACCCTGGATGCCATCGGCCGCCTCGAGGAGGAGTTGCGGCGCCGCGATCAGGGCCTGCCACCCGCAGCGCCACCCGCAGCACCGCCTGCCGCGCCGGACGCCGACGGCCGAGCCGGTCTGGGAGCCCGCGCTCGACCACCCCGCGCCCGGTCACGTCTTCCCGAGCCCGTACCAGCCGTTCACCGACCCCGTCGACGTCGCCGCCCGCCGCGACCGCGCCCGATGGCTGCGGCCCCGCCGCCGCTCGTCGAGCCGCCGCCGTTCGGCGAGCCGCCGGCCCCGCCGACCCGACGCCGCGCCCCCACCTCCCGGCACCCCCGCCGACCGAAGGCGCGAAGTACGTCGCGCCGACCGTGCTCCCGCCCGCCCAGCGCGAGGTGCGCCTCGAGGACGTGCAGGGCCTCCCGCCGCCCATCGGGCTGCAGGCCGCCGCGCTCCCGCCGTACGATCCGAACGCGCCGATCGCGCCGCCCGATCCGACCGCAGCGCCTCCGCTCTCGCCCGCCGCGTTCGGCGGACCCTACTCGACCCCGGTCGCCGCTCCGGGCTTCCCGCCGCCTTCGCTGGACGACAACGACGACGCCGTCGACGACATCGACCGCATCTTCGGCGCCGACGCCCTCCCGGTGACCGCGCCGGGGAACGACGACCTCTTCGCGCCGCCGTCCCAGCCGATCGCGACCCAGCGACTCGCGCGAGGGCGAGCCGGCGCTCGTCGACCAGAAGCCCGAGAACCATCCGGTCTTCCTGGTCGAGACCGCCGGCACCGAACCCACGGCGCTCGATCTGCGCGCCGGCCGCGCCGGCCGGCTGTTCTGGCTCTGGTTCGCGGCCAACTCGTCGATCGTCAGCCTCGCCATCGGCGCCGTGCTCTTCACGCTCGGCATGAGCCTGCGGCAGGCGATCGTCGCGACGCTCGCCGGTGTCGCGCTGTCGTTCCTGCCGCTCGGCCTCGGCACGCTCGCCGGCAAGTGGAGCGGCCAGCCGACGATGGTCGTGTCGCGCGCGACCTTCGGGCACGTCGGCAACATCCTGCCGGCGATCGTCGCGGTGCTCATCCGCGTCTTCTGGGGCGGCGTGCTGCTCTGGCTGCTCGCCGTCTCGTCGGCCCGCCTGCTGGTCTTCGCCGGCCTCGACGCGGGCCTCGGCGAAGCGGTCTGGACCTTCGTCATCCTCGGCATCGGGTTCGTGATCGCCATCGTGATCGCGATCTTCGGCTACGGGTTCGTCGCGCGCCTGCAGCTGATCGCCAGCATCCTGAGCGGTCTGCTGGTCGCGGGCGCTGATCGTCCTGACCTACCCGCGCCTCGACCTCGACGCCGCGCTCGCGACCGGCGACGGCTCGTGGATGCTCGTCCTCGGCGGCGCCGTCATCGTCTTCAGCTTCGTCGGACTCGCCTGGGTGCAGGCAGCTCCGATCTCGCGCGCTATCAGCGCCCGGCGAGCTCCGGTGCGCGCCTCGATGCTGTGGGCGACGGTCGGCGCGACGCTGCCGCCGTTCGCCCTGATCGTCTGGGGCGCGATGCTCGCCGCGTCCGACCCGCAATCTGGCGACCGGACTCGACGGCGTCGCCGCTTCAGACGCATCGCGCGGATGCTGCCGCTCTGGTACCCGGCGCCGCTGCTCGCCGCCGCCGGTCTCGGCCTGCTCTCCGGCATCGTGCTGACGATCTACTCGGGCGGGTTCGCGCTGCAGGCGGTCGGGCTCCGGATGCCGCGGTTCGCCGGTGCGATCGTCGCGGCCGTCCTGGTCGCCGCGGTCGCCGCCGGCCTGGTGGTGCTCGCGGCCGACGCCCACGCCATCGCCCGTGACCTCGCGACCACCCTCGCGGTGCCGGTCGCCGCGTGGGCGGGCATCTTCGCGGCCGAGATGATGATCCGCACGCGCCAGTTCGACTCGCCGTCCTGCTCGCGCCCGGAGGCGTCTACCCGCGGGTGCGGATCGTCAACCTCCTCGGCCTTCCTGCTGCTCACGGGCATCGGGTTCGGTCTCAGCTCGGCGACGTTCCCCGGCCTCACCTGGCAGGGCTTCCTGTGTCCCGTTGCTCGGCGTCGCGCTCGAGGACCCGCTCGCCACCAGCGACGTCGGCGTGCTGGTCGCGCTGCGTGCTCGGCATCATCGTGCCGCTCGCGACCGCGATCCCGGCGATCCGCCGCCAGGAGAGGGACTCGCTCAAGGCCACTCCGACCGGCTCGATCCCGCGCATCACCGGCGGCATCCCGCGGCAGACCGGATCGGTTCCGCGGGTGACGGGGTCGACCCCGAGCCTCGACCGCCCCCTCCTAGACTGGAGCCGTGACCTCGACCCTCGCCGACGCGAACGCCGCCATCACGGCGCTCTGGCCGCTCGACGAGGCCGAGGCCTGGGACGCACCGGGACTGCTGTCGGGTGATCCGGCCGCGGCCGTCGACCCGCATCCACCTCGCCGTCGACGCCGTGCTCGACACCGTCGACGAGGCGGTCGCCGAGCGGCGCGCAGCTGCTGGTCGTGCACCACCCGCTGCTGCTGCGCGGCGTCACGAGCGTCGCCGAGGACCGCTACAAGGGCGCGGTGATCGCCCGGCTGATCCGCGGCGGATGCGCGCTCGTCGCAGCGCACACCAACGCCGACATCGTCGCGCGCGGCACCTCGGCGGTGCTCGCCGAGCGACTCGGGCTCATCGACACCCGGCCGATCGTCCCGTCGCTCGACCCGGCGCTCGGGCTCGGGCGCGTCGGACGGCTCGCCGGAACCGACCACGCTCGGCGCGCTCGCGCGCTCGCTCGCAGACCTGCTGCCGGCCACGGCATCCGGAGTCCGCGTCGCGGGGGAGTACGACCGCGCGATCGCGACCGTCGCGCTGTGCGCCGGGGCCGGCGACTCGCTGCTCTCGCATCCCGAGGTCGTCGGCGCCGACGTCTACGTCACGAGCGACCTGCGCCACCATCCCGCGTCGGAGGCGTCCGAGAACGCGCGCGTCGCCGGCGGCCCCGCCCTCATCGACGTCTCGCACTGGGCGAGCGAATGGCTCTGGCTCGAGGTCGCCGCCGAGCAGCTGCGTTCGGCGCTCCCCGGCGTCGAGGTCACCGTCAGCGAGCTGCGCACCGACCCCTGGGATTTCGCGATCCTCCAATGACGGCTCGCATCAGAAGAACGGAACATCCATGGCTTTGAAGGCCGACCCCGCCGACCAGGCGCTGCTGCTCGACCTGCAGGCGCTCGACACCAAGCTGCAGCAGCTCGGGCATCGCACGTCGACCCTGCCCGAGCTCGCGACCGCTCGCGACCCTCGGCGGCGGAGCGCGAGACACTGCAGCGCACGGTCGCCGAGCAGACCGGGGCGTGGGAGGACGCCCAGGCCGAACTGAAGCGCACCGAGTCGGATGTCGCGGTCGTCGAGGCGCGGATCGCCCGCGACAGCGAGCGGCTGCAGGCGAGCTCGTCGGTCAAGGACGTCGCGGCGCTCGAGCAGGAGCTCGCGGCGCTCGCGAAGCGCAAGAACGACCTCGAGGACATCGAGCTCGCGGTCATGGAGACGGCCGAGGAGCGCGAGAACGCCCTGGCCGCGAGCCGCGGCGGCGCTCGCCGAGCTCGACGCCCGGATCGCCGAGGCGACGGCGGCACGGGATGCGGCCATGGGCGGCCTGGACGAGGAGCGCAAGCAGGCGGAGACCGAGCGCGCGGCGATCGCGGGCCGCGTGCCCGACGACCTGCTCGCCCTCTACGAGAAGCAGCGCGCCCGCTACGGCGTCGGCGCATCGATGCTGCAGGGCGGCGTCTCGCTCGCCAGCGGCGTCGCGCTGAACTCGTCGGACATGAGCACGATGCGCGCCGCGGCGCCCGACGACGTGCTGCTCTGCCCCGACTCGAACGCCGTGCTCGTGCGCACGGGGGAGTCGGGCCTGTGAGCGACGCCCGCGAGCTGATCGTCGAGGCCGACGGCGGATCGCGCGGCAACCCCGGCGTCGCCGCCGGCGGGTCGCTCGTGATCGACGCCGCGACCGGCGAGGTGCTCGCCGAGATGGGCGTCTACTGCGGCATCACCACCAACAACGTGGCCGAGTACAACGGGATGATCGCCGGCGTCCGCCGGGCGATCGCGATCGACCCGCACGCCGTGCTGCACGTGCGGCTGGACTCGAAGCTCGTCGTCGAGCAGATGTCGGGCCGCTGGAAGATCAAGCACCCCGCCATGGCCGAGCTCGCCGCCGAGGCGCGGGAGATCCTCACCGGCACCCCGGTCTCGTTCGAGTGGATCCCGCGGCCGAGAACTCGCGCGCCGACCGTCTCGCGAACGAGTCGATGGACAAGAAGCTCTCGTTCGAGCGCGTGACGCCGCTACCCTGGGGAACGCAAACGGGCCGGCTAGACGGTCGCGTCACTCCGCCTTCGGTGGGAGTGCCGAGGAACGTCCGGGCTCCACAGAGCAGGGCGGTGGGTAACACCCACCCGGGGCAACCCGCGAGAAAGTGCAACAGAGAGCAGACCGCCTCCGGCTTCGGGCCGGCGGTAAGGGTGAAACGGTGGTGTAAGAGACCACCAGGGGCCCGAGTGATCGGGCTCGCTGGGTAAACCTCGCCCGGAGCAAGGTCAGACAGACACCGTTGAGGCGGCTCGCCGCGGTGTCGGGTAGACCGCTAGAGGGCTGCGGCAACGTAGCCCGAGATAGATGGCCGTCACGGACCTTCGGATCCGTACAGAACCCGGCGTATCGGCCGGCCCGTTTGCGCTCACCGGCGTGCGGCTTCGCGTACGCGGGTCCCAGGGCACGCGAAAGCGCGCCGTCCCCCGAGGGGACGACGCGCTCTCGTGAAGGTAGGTCAGGCGAGCTTGATTGCAGCTGCCTGGGGGCCCTTCTGGCCCTGGGTGACCTCGAACTCGACGCGCTGGCCCTCTTCAAGGCTGCGGTATCCCGAGGCCTCGATGGCCGAGTAGTGGGCGAACAGATCCTGAGATCCGTCGTCGGGGGTGATGAAGCCGAAACCCTTTTCGGCGTTGAACCACTTCACGGTTCCAGTGGGCATTCTTTGCTGCTTTCTGTAATGCTCTGCTCCGTCGTTCGGAGCGGATCGTCGTGTGTCTTGATCCGCTCTTTCCGATCCGGCGAATCCTCCGGCGGAGGATAACGACGTCACTTCACTTGCGCAACACAACAACTGTGGGCAACCGTAGTGCACCAATGGGTCCAGTGGTGGCCTCGTGTCAACAAATTTCACCGAACCGAAATACTTCGATATCGGCGCGTTCTGGTCCATTCACAGGCTGTGGGTACTGCGCGCCGCTACACTCGGGACATCTAGAGCGCTCCGCTCACCGCCGGCTGTGAAGTCGAAAATCGACTTCGAGGCAGCATGTCACTCACCGCTACCCTGGGCCCGATCCGTTCCACGACCCCTCGCGTCGCCGGGCTCCAATCCGATCAGCACGTTCTCCGCGCTGCTCGCCGACGTCAAGGGTGCCGGGCTGCTGGCCGGACGCGCGTCTTCTACATCAGCGTCTTCACGACGCTCGTCCTCGCACTCGGCGGCGCGATCACCGGCTTCGTGCTGCTCGGCGACTCCTGGTTCCAGCTGATCATCGCCGGCGTGCTCGGCATCATCTTCACCCAGTTCGCGTTCCTCGGTCACGAGGCGTCGCACCGTCAGGTCTTCGAGTCCGGCACGCGCGAACGACCGCGTCGGCCGCGTGCTCTCGTCCGGTCTCGTCGGCATCAGCTACTCGTGGTGGATGAACAAGCACACCCGCCACCACGCCAACCCGAACACGGTCGGCAAGGACCCCGACATCGACGTCGACACGATCTCGTTCCTCGAAGAGGACGCGGCAGACGCACGCGGCATCCGCGCCTTCATCACCCGTCACCAGGGCGCGTTCTTCATCCCGCTGCTCGTGTTCGAGGGCCTCAACCTGCACGTCAAGTCGTTCGGCCACATCTTCGGCCGCGGCAAGGTCGACAACCGCGCGCTCGAGATCACGCTGATCGTCGCTCCGCATCGGCCTCGTCGTCGCCGCGGTGTTCCTGCGTGCTGCCGGTCGGGCATGGCGTTCGCGTTCCTCGGCGTGCAGCTCGCCGTGTTCGGCATCTACATGGGCGCGTCGTTCGCCCCGAACCACATCGGCATGGAGATCATCCCGGCCGGCACGAAGATGGACTTCCTGAGCAAGCAGGTGCGCACGTCGCGCAACATCCGCGGCGGACGCTGGATGACGTTCTTCATGGGCGGCCTCAACCACCAGGTCGAGCACCACCTGTTCCCGAGCATGGCGCGGCCGCACCTCTGCGAAGGCCCGCCGCATGGTCCGCGAGGTCTGCGCGCGCGAGGGCATCCCCTACACCGAGACGACGCTGGCTCGGGCCTGGGTCAGCCGTGATCGCCTACATGAACCGCGTCGGCCTGTACGCCGGTGCCTCGTTCGACTGCCCGGTCGCCGCCGACTACCGACGCCGTAGCTTCACGCCCAGCCGGTCGTTCCGCTCGATACGCTGGCTGCATGCCGAAGCCGCATCCGACTCCGCACGCTGGGACGCCGCCCGCACCGTCGCGGCCGAGCTCGCCGAGACCGGAGTCGATCCGCTCGACGTCCAGGCGGCCGCAGGCGGCCCGCACCGCGCTCGTTCGTCGCTTCGTGCTCGACCTGCTGCTGATCTTCGCGGTCGTGGCGGTGATCGCCCCGGTGGTGCTCATGGTGATGCGCGCGATCGCCGGCGAGGATCCGGTCGACGGGCGCGAGATCTGGATCGCGAGCGCGGCACTGCTCCTGCCTGCTCGCGGTCGTCGCTGCGCGATCGTTCCTCCCGGCACGTGCGCCGGCCTACGAGCGCGCGTGGGCGCGCCTTCGTCGAGCGCGTCTGGCCGGGCGCCGGCAAGGGCGACGAGCTCGGCAGCGGCGCGGCTCGCGTTCGTGCGCCGGGCCGCCGGCGACGCGACCGGGGACGTTCCCGTCAGTCGCGCCCGGCCGCAAGGCGTGACGGGTCGGCGGCGAGGGCCGCCGCGCCCAGGATGCCGGCGTTGTTGCGAGCGTCGGCGGGCACGATCGGCGTGTGCAGCGTCGAGCAGCGGCAGGAACTCCTCGTCGCTCTTCGAGACGCCGCCGCCGACGATGAACAGGATCGGCGAGAACAGCATCTCGAGCTTCTCGTAGTAGCGTCTGCAGCCGTTTCGCCCACTGCCGCCCAGCTGAGTCCCTTGCGCTCCTTGGCCGCGTACGACATCCGGATCTCGGCGTCCTTGCCGTCCAGCTCCATGTGCCCGAGCTCGGTGTTCGGGATGAGGGTGCCGTTGTAGAGGAACGCCGTGCCGATGCCCGGTCCCGAGCGTCGTCAGGATGACGAGCCCGGATCTGCCCTTGGCCGCGCCGTAGCGCGCCTCGGCGACGCCCGCGGCGTCGGCATCGTTGACGAAGTGGATGTCGCGCTTCAGCGACGCCTCGAACAGCTTCTCGGCCTCGAGCCCGATCCACGCCTTGGACACGTTCGCGGCCGACATGGTGCGGCCGTTCAGCACGACCGCCGGGAAGCAGACCCCGACCGGGGCGCTGTCGGCGATCTCGCCGAAGCCGTCGACCATCTCGACGACGGCAGCGACGATGTCGTCGGGCTCGCCGCCCGGGGGAGTGGCGACCTTGACGCGCTCGCTCACCAGGTCGCCGGTGCCGACGTCGACGACGGCTCCCTTGATGCCGGTGCCGCCGATGTCGATGCCGATGGCGAGAGTCGTCATGTCCCCATCCTCCCCTACGGCAGGGTGAGCAGCTCGGCGCCGCGCTCGGTGACGACGAGGGTGTGCTCGAACTGCGCGGTCAGGCTCTTGTCGCGGGTGGTGACCGTCCACCCGTCGTCCCACTCGTCCCACTCGGATCGAGCCGAGGGTGAGCATCGGCTCGATCGTGAACACCATGCCGGGCTCCATCAGGGTGTCGAAGCCGGGCGCCGCGTCGTAGTGCGGGATCACCAGCCCGGAGTGGAAGCTCGCGCCGACGCCGTGGCCGGTGAAGTCGCGCACGACGCCGTAGCCGAAGCGCTTGGCGTAGCGACTCGATCGCACGTCCGATGACGTTGATCTGGCGGCCCGGTGCGACCGCCGTGATGCCGCGGTTCAGGGCCTCGCGGGTGCGCTCGATCAGGTGCGCAGCATCCTGAGTCACCGTGCCCGACCGCGAACGTCGCGTTCAGGTCGCCGTGCATGCCGTTCTTGTACGCCGTGATGTCGATGTTCAGGATGTCGCCCTCGACGAGGACGGTGTCGTCCGGGATGCCGTGGCAGACGACCTCGTTGAGCGAGGTGCAGCACGATTTCGGGAAGCCGCGGTAGCCGAGCGTCGACGGGTAGGCGTCGCGTTCGATGAGGTAGTCGTGCGCGATCGCGTCGAGCTCGTCGGTCGTGATGCCGGGCCGGATCGCGGCCGCGACGGCGTCGATGGCTCCCGCGGCGATGCGTCCGCTCTCGCGGATGAGCTCGATCTCGTCGGGCGTGTACACGTCGCTGCGGTCGTCCGATCGCGCGGCTCGGGTCGGCCGACGTACTCGGGTCGCGGGATGTGCGCCGGGACAGGCGCGAGCGGGGGAGATGCGCCCGGCCGTCAGATGTCCGGCTGCGTCTCGGGGCATGGTCAGAGCCTAGGTGCGCGCGTAGGGTGAGGGCATGACTGAGTGGTGGTACAACCACAAGACCGGTGAGGTCGAAGAGGGGCCGCAGTCCCTCGGATCCGATCGCGACGGGCCGTACGCGAGCCGTGAGGACGCCGCGCGCGCCCCCGAGATCGCGCAGGAGCGCGCGGCGGCCTGGGCTGCCGAAGACGACTCCGACGGCTAGACGCGGCTACTCGTCGTACGAGTGCTCGGCGTCGGGGTAGGTACCCGATCCGACGTCGGCGATCCACGCGGTCGCAGCATCGGTCAGCACCTGTGCGATGTTCGCGTACTGCTTCACGAACTTCGGGATGCGACCCGTGGTGAGTCCCGCCCAGTCGGTCCAGACGAGGAGCTGACCGTCGGTGTGCGGACCGGCGCCGACGCTGATCGTCGGGATCTTGAGCTCCTCGGTGACGCGCTTGGCGACATCCGTCGGCACCATCTCGAGCACGACGGCGAACGCGCCCGCGTCCTCGACCGCATGCGCGTCGGCGAGCACATCGGCGGCACGCTCGCCGCGGCCCTGGATGACGTGACCGCCCAGCTGGTGCTCGCTCTGCGGCGTGAAGCCGATGTGGGACATGACCGGGATGCCGGCGGACACGATTCGCCGGATCTGCTCGGCCGATGCGCACGCCGCCTTCGAGCTTGACCGCGTGCGCGCCCGTCTCCTTCATGAATCGGAAGGCGGTGTGGAGCGCCTCGTCGGTGCCGGTCTCGTACGAGCCGAACGGCATGTCGGCGATGACGAACGCGCGCTGCACGGCGCCGGCGACGGCGCGGGTCAAGGGGATCAGGTCGTCGATCGACACGGGGATCGTCGTGTCGTACCCGAAGACGTTGTTCCCGGCCGAGTCGCCGACGAGCAGGAAGTCGATGCCCGCCTTGTCGAAGATCGCGGCCGTGAGCATGTCGTAGCTCGTCAGCCCGGTGATCTTGATGCCCTGTTCCTTGGCGTTCTGGAAGTGTCGGGTGCGGACCTTCTTGACGGGCTCAGCCATGAGTCGAGTCTGGCATGCGCAGAAAGCGGTCGCTGCCTGCGTGAGACGATCTGACCGTGACTGTCGCGAAGCCCGAGCACAAGCCCGCCACGGCGCGCGATGTCGCCGCGCTGGTGGGGTGTTCGACGGCGACCGTCTCGCTGGTGGTCAACGGCAAGGCGGACGGCCGCGTGACGCCGGAGACCCAGGAGCGGGTCTGGAACGCCGTCCGGGAGCTCGACTACCGAGTGCACACCGCCGCGAGCCGGCTCGCCACGGGCAACCCGGGCAACGTGGTGTTCCTCTCGCCGGATCCAACGAACCCGTTCTTCTCCCTGCTGCTCGACGGACTCCTCGACGGTCTCGATGAACGCCTTTCGCTGAGCCTCGCCACGCCGACCGGTGGTGACGACTACGACCCCCAGACGGTGCGCCGCGTGCAGTCGGGCGACGTGGCCGCGCTCGTCCTGGCCAGTCCCGGTGACGAGCTGGTCAGGTCGCTGCGTTCGGGCCGCCCGACCGTGCTCATCGATGCCGGCGTGCGCGTGAAGGGAATGTCGGGCATCGACGTCGACGTCGCCGAGGCCGGCCGGATCCTGGCGGATCATCTGGTCGAACTCGGCCACCGCCGATTCGCCTATGTCGGCGTCGACCGCGACAAGCTCACGCTCCGCACGCGACGTGACCGGCTCGGCAGCAGGCTGCGCGAGCTCGGCGCCCTTTTCGCGGTCCCTGACCTGGTGGCGGCGCGGATGACGATGGATGCGGGCTACCAGGCCGCGGCAACCGCGATCGACACGTGGACGGCCGCAGGCGTCACCGCCGTGGTCTGCGCCGATGACCTGCTCGCGTTCGGTGTGCATGCGCGCTGCACAGGAACGCGATGTCGCCGTGCCCGGCGCGATGTCCATCGCCGGATTCAACGACATGCCCTACGCGGGCATGGTCACGCCGTCCCTGACGAGCGTCGACCTGCGTGCGCGCGACCTCGGCCTGCGCACCGCGGTCCTGCTGTCGGAGCTTCTGAGCGGCGGCGATCCCTCGTGGGCGACGCTGCAGCCACGGCTGTCGGTCAGGGAGTCGACGGGTCCGGTGCCGTGACCCGCACGACCTCGCGGAGATAGGCCGACGCGACGGCGTCGTCGATCGACTTCGGCACCGGGACCACAACCGACTCAGCTCCGACGGCACCTCGAGCGATGGCCTCGAGCGACCGTGACTGCAGTGCGAACCCCAGGTCCATCGATTCGATCGAGTTGCCGAGGGGGGACGGTCCGGAGAGGTTGACCATGTGGCCCGCGGCCGGCGAGATGGATGCGGCGGCCGTCCGGGAGCGTGATGGTCTCGAGGCCTGGTCCCGCGGCTTCCACCTGCCCTGCGGCGTAGAAGGCGTCGACCTCGATCTCGTGCGGGAAGTGCCCGGCGTTCATGACGATCACCCCCGATCGCAGCAGAGGGAGGTCGGCGCCGAGCAGGATGCCGGGCGCGCCCGTGATCGTGACGATCACGTCCGCCTCGGCGAGGGCTTCGTCGCGATCCGAGACGTCGAACCCGTCGAGGCAGGCCTCGAGCCGCTTGACCGGGTCGGCCTCGAGAACCGTGACGAGCGCGAATGCGTTGCGGAAGTTGGCCGCCACCCCGCGGCCGCACGAGCCGTACCCGAAGACCACGACCCGCTTGCCCTGGGTCGACCGGTTTGTCAGGCGCATGTAGGACTCGAACACGCTCTGCCCGACGGCGTGGGTGTTCTCGGCGAACTGCTTGATCGGGCTGTCGTTGATGACGAGCACCGGCAGCCCGAGCTCCGCGCGGACGGTCGTCAGCCGGTCGCGGCCCGAGGTGGTCTCCTCGGTGCCGCCACGCAGGCCCTCGTAGGGCGCGGCCAGGTACTCCATGAACAGGTCGCCGCCGTTGTCGAGCAGCAGGTGGGGCTGAGCAGCGAGCACGCCGCGGAGATCCTCCAGGTGCTCGACCGGAGTCGGCGGTCGGCTCTCCGATGACGTCGACGCCGTTGGCCCGCAGGTAGTCGACGGTTGCCGGCTGCGTGCTGTTGAGGTTGCCGGTCGAGACCACCCGAGCGCCGCCGCGCTGCGAGGGTCAGCAGAAGCGCTGCGGTCTTGGGCTCCAGGTGGATGCCTGTCCCGATGGTGAGGCCGTCGAACGGGCGGGTGCTCTCGAATTCGTCGCCGATCCCTGCGAGCAGCCGGCAGCTCGAGATGACCCAGTCGATGCGTTCCGCGGTCATGCCCGCCACTCCGTTCCATCGGCGCCGAAGCGCGATCCATCCGCCGCGAGCGGCGGTGTCAGAGGCAAGCGCGGACGGGAGGCCCGCAGCCCCTTCCAGGCGCTGGCGAAGCCAGCCATCCCCGTACCACGACACCTCGTGCACGATGAGCCCGTCGACGACGTGGAACACGTCCATCGCGTGCAGCACCACCTCGCGACCGTCGGCCGCGACCCCGTCGAAGGCACCCGAGATCCGCGCGGTCTGCATCCACTCGACCATCGCGGTCTCGCCCGAGACCACCAGGCGGATCGGCTCGTAACGGACCTCGGGCAGAGCCTTGTAGTACATGTCGAGGTAGGCGCGGAGGGCCGGCTTTCCCACGAACGCCTGCGCGAGTGTGACGTCCTCGAGGGTCCCGTCGTCGTGCCACCAGCGCAGCACCGCCTCCAGATCGCCGGTCGCGGCGTCCGCGAAGATCCCGTCGATCACGTCGCGCGTTCCAGGAACTGTCATGTCAGACCTCCTCGGGTTCCTCGTACCACCGCACGCGGTCGCCGACTGCGGCGCGGAGCCGCGCCGCCGGTCCGAAGCGGATCTCGTTCCAGTGCGCGAGCAGCTCCTCTGCGCGGGACGCGATCGTCTCATCCGGCACCGCGGTGAGGCGCTCGAGAGAACCCCGGCTGGTCCGCCAGAGCCCCCAGTCGTTGCGAACCAGGTCGGCGAGACGGTCGCGCGTACCCCAGATCTCCTCCCACCGGTCGGTGAGCAGGGCCGACAGGTCGCTGATGTCCTTGGGCTCGAGTTCCACGACCTGGGTCTTGGTGAGCAGCAGCTCCGGAAGCGGCAACGTCGCACCATCCCCGGGGGACCGACCCCACTTCACGGCGTGACAGAGCCGCAGCTCGTCGAGGAAGACGTCGATGTGCGAGTCGTCCGTGTCGAGGAACCGCATCCGGATGTCGCTGTTCGCCGCGTTGAACGCGTCGTCGCTTCGCAGGTCGTTCGCGCCGGCGAACGCCCGGATGCGCGACCGGTCGCGCGACGACCCGGCGAAGTCGATGTCGCCGAGATCGCGGGCGTACGCGCCCGTGCGCGCGGACGCGCAGAGCTCGGCGACCGCCGCGCCGCCGAGGAGGGTGAGCCCCACCCCGGCGGCGCGAGCGCCGGCCACGAGTTCGCGCGCGCGGTCGAGTCGGGTCATTCCGGCGGGATCTCCTTGTAGGCGAGCGCGATGTCGATGCCCTGGGAGCGACGGATCGCCTTCGAGACGTAGTAGATCACGATGCCCAGCGGGAACATCGACAGCGTGAACCAGAACATCACCGGGCTCGCCTCGGGGTTGACGCCCGAGAACGGGTCGAGGGCGAAGTTGATCACGATCAGCGTCGCGCCGAGCGCGCCGAGCAGGCCGATCAGGGTGAGCTTCGGGATCGGTCCCCACTTGCCGGTGATCGGCGCAGTCGCGTAGAGATCCTTGTTCTTGAACGGGATGAGGGACGCGGCGAGGCAGCCGATCGCAAGCGTGATGATCTGGCCGAATGCGCCGACCACGACCGTGAAGAAGCTCGTGTACGCCCAGAACCAGGATGCGATGGCCGACAGGATCACGATCACCAGGACAGCGACCCATGGCGAGTTCGTCTTCGGATTCACCGCGCCGAGCTTTTCGGGTACCACGCGGTCCATCGACCAGGCCAGGATGCAGCGGCTCATGATGAGCAGCGACATCGGCACCGTCGGGATGAGCCACGATCCGAAACCGAGCACGATGAGCACTCCGAGCACGACGTTGCCGGATGCCGCGGCCGCGGTCTCCATGTACGTCGGCGCGCTCGACAGGCCGAGGGCCTCTCCACCGGCGTAGGCGACAGAGCCGAGGAAGTCGTCCCCGAGCTTGCCGAGGCTGACCCACAGCAGCAGCGCCGCACCGGCGATGCCGATGAGCGCGGTAATCGGGCCGGCCAGCAGCTGGCTGCGCTTCGCCGAACGAACCTCGCCGGCGAAGTACGCCGAGCCGAGGTAGTACGGCAGGGAGAACGACGGCCAGGTCACCGCGAGCAGGGTCGCCGAGATCGAGAAGCCGGTGATCACGAACCCGGCGTCCGTGGCCGACTGGCGTGCCACATCCGCGGCGTTCGCCACCCCGCCGGCCGCCTCGACGTAGCTGTTGAAGTTCGCGAGCAGCTGGTCGCCCGACTGGAAGAGCAGCGCCGCGAAGAATGCGAGCAGACCGAGGGCGCTGACCGGGAGCGTGTAACGGAAGACCTTCAGCACCGCGCGGGTGTTGCGGAGGATGAACAGCAGGCCGAAGCCGACCACGAACAGCTCGCTCACGATGAAGATCGCCAGGGGCTGTACGAGGACGTCTGCGATGCCGATGAGGTCCGGGTTTCCGAGGTAGGCCCCCAGCACGCGGAACAGCGGCGCCAGGCACCACTGGCAGAAGTAGTAGCCGGCCGACGTGAGGAACAGGATCTGGAACAGGACGAACACGAAGTTGGCCGCGAACCCGAGCGCCGGATGGAGCATCCTGCTGATGAACACGTAGTCGCCGCCGCTGCGTTTCAGCGCGGCCGATGCGACGGCGTAGGTGATCAGGATCGGCATCGCGACGAGCGCGCCGATCAGCAGCGTCAGGTATACGTTCGCGCCGGCGTAGAACGGCAGCACGATCGCGAGGATGAACGACACCATGATCGGGAATGTGGCGACGTAGAGATTGACGAGCGACGCGTCGAATGCCGACGCGGCACGCACCAGACCCGAGGATTTCCGGGCGAAGACGTCAGTCTTGCTAGGGGAACTCATGACTACCTCCGTGTTTGATCAGCCCGTTACCAACTGGGTCCGGGTCTTCTTGCCGGGTCGCACGTCGACGATCGCGCCGAGGAGCGTGCCCTGGTCGTACTCGCTGCCGGGGTTGAGCACCGTGGTGCGGCCGAGGGTGGTCGTTCCGCGCCCCTCGTGGATGTGGCCGTGCAGGCTCGCGATCGGCTGGAACTCGCGAATGGCCGCCGCGACGGCGGTCGATCCGACGGGGATCATGTCGGGTTCGCCGCCCTGGAGCTGGATCTGGAGCTCGTCGTCCAGGCGCGGGGCGGAATCCAGACCCGAGGCGTACGGCGGGACGTGCACGTTGAGCACCGTTCGCTGAGGGTCGAGCCCGTCGGTCAGCTCAGCGAGTCGGCGAGCCAGTTCCTCCTCGCTCGCCTCGCGGTGGGTGTGCCACGGGGTGGGGTTGCTCCAGCCCAGCGAGACCAGGGTCACGTCGCCGAACTCCATTGCGCCCTCGACGGCGTACCCGATATGCGCACCCTCGAGGAGGGGGATCAGGTCTTCCTGGTCGTCGTTGCCGAGTCCCATGAAGACGCGCTGGTCCGTCCCCGATAGGCGGAGGTCGGCCAGTTCGACCCATTCGGTCGTCCGTTCGCGGATGAGGCGGCGCATCGTGTCCTCGACGTTCCGCTGGTCGGCACGGAGCGCTTCGAGTCCTTCCGGGCTGATTCGTGTGGTGTAGCCGCCCACGAGGGCGACCCTGCGCTCGAACTCGGCCGCCTCGGCCTCTGTGGCGAGCTCGTGCTGCGCCCCGCGGTAGGACGCTGTCCAACCGGAACCGGAGTCCACCAGCGGCACCAGTTCCTTGCCCGAGATGTCGCCGCCCATGAGCACGGCGTCGACCTTGTAGAAGTCGCGGGCACGGATCAGCTTCGTGAAGCACGCGGTCGACCCGTGGATGTCCGAGGCGAAGAAGACCCGCATGGCTGCACGGTAGTAACGCGCTCCGCGATGGGTCAAGCGCTTAACTGAAAGTTAACTGGGGTCTGAAGCGCTTCGCCCTGCGACCGGCCCCGGCATTCCGGAACCGGGCATGACGGTAGCCTGATAACCGCGACATTCGCATCTGAAAGGGCCGCCGTGGACAAGCAGCGTGACTTCGTTCTCCGCACGATCGAGGAGCGCGGCGTCAAGTTCGTGCGCCTGTGGTTCACGGATGTGGTGGGCACCCTGAAGTCCGTCGCTCTGGCCCCGGCCGAGGTCGAGGGCGCCTTCAACGAGGGCGTCGGATTCGACGGCTCCGCCATCGAGGGACTCACCCGCACCCACGAGGCCGACGTGCTCGCGCACCCGGACCCCACGACGTTCCAGATCCTGCCATGGCGCGGCGAGATCGACCCCACCGCGCGCATGTTCTGCGACATCACCACGCCCGACGGACAGCCGGCGACGGCAGACCCGCGCAACGTTCTGAAGCGGGCCCTGAACACGGCCGCCGACCGCGGCTTCACCTTCTACACGCACCCCGAGATCGAGTTCTACCTGCTCAAGTCGTCGAAGCTCGACGGCGGCCTGCCGCAGCCGGTCGACTCGGCGGGATACTTCGACAACGTCCCGGGCGGCACGGCGAACGACTTCCGCCGCCGGTCGGTGCGCATGCTCGAGGACCTCGGCATCTCGGTCGAGTTCAGCCACCACGAGGCCGGACCCGGTCAGAACGAGATCGACCTCCGCTACGCGGACGCGCTCACCACGGCCGACAACATCATGACCTTCCGCACCGTGATCAAAGAGGTCGCGATCGAGCAGGGCGTGTACGCCACGTTCATGCCGAAGCCGCTGGCAGGACAGCCCGGATCCGGCATGCACACCCACCTCTCGCTCTTCGAGGGCGACACGAACGCGTTCTTCGATCCGTCCGGCCAGTACCAGCTGTCGACGATCGGGCGGCAGTTCGTCGCGGGCCTGCTCAAGCACGCACCGGAGATCACCGCCGTCACGAACCAGTTCGTGAACTCGTACAAGCGGCTCTGGGGCGGCGACTACGCGCGTGAGGCGCCCAGTTACCTGACCTGGGGCCACAACAACCGCTCAGCGCTCGTCCGTGTGCCGCTCTACAAGCTCGGCAAGGGGCAGAGCGCGCGCATCGAGTACCGCGCCATGGACTCGGCGGCGAACCCGTACCTGTCGTTCGCGCTGCTGCTGGCTGCGGGACTCAAGGGCATCGAGGAAGGCTACGAGCTGCCTCCCGAGGCCGAGGGCGACGTCTGGAGCCTCAGCGACGCCGAGCGACGTGCCCTGGGCTACGACAGCCTCCCCGCGAGCCTCGACCGCGCTCTCGGCCTCATGGAGGGGAGCGATCTGGTCGCAGAGACCCTCGGGGAGCAGGTCTTCGAATTCGTGCTGGCGAACAAGCGTCGCGAATGGGCCGGATACCGCGCCCAGGTGACGCCGTTCGAGCTCGAGAGCAACCTCGGGATCCTCTAGCGAAGCGGGGCGGCCTCACGGCCTGACAGCATGACGCGGACGACGACGACCCTCACCGAGCTTGCCCGGATCGGCTTCGCCGACCTCGGCGGCGCCAGCGAGGCGCTCGCGTCCGTTCCTGCCACGGTGACACCGCTCTTCGCAGCGGCGGCGGATCCCGACCAGGCATTGCGATTCGTGGAAGTCCTGCGCGAGGCGACTCCGGATGCCGTGGCCGACATCCTGAAGCACCCTGCGGATGCGCAGCGGCTGCTGCGGGTGCTCGGCGCCTCGGAGGGGATGGCCGCGTTCCTCGTCCGGCATCCCGATCAGCTCGCCGCGATCCGCGACCCGCTCGAGCTTCCGCTCACCGAGGCGAAGTATCGCGCGCTGCTGAAGAAGTCGGTGAGCAGGCTGTCGGGAGAGAAGGGCTGGAACGCCCTTCGGAAGGCGTACCGGCGCGAACTGCTGCGTCTGGCCGCGTGGGACCTGGAGCAGCCGAGCGGGTTGAGCGTCGTCGATCTGGTCGGGGTCGCCCTGGCCGATCTCGCCGGGGCCGCACTCGACGCCTCGCTGCTGCTGGCGCGGTCCGCGAACACGTCCGCGGCGTCCGACGTGGAGTCGACCCGGCTCGCGATCATCGGCATGGGGAAGGCCGGAGCGCGGGAGCTGAACTACCTCAGCGACGTCGACGTCATCTTCGTGACCGGCGACGAGGACGACGTCGAGATCGCCACCCGGCTTGCGATGGACACCATGAAGGGCGTCGCCGAGCTCGCGCTGGAACCGCCGCTCTGGGAGGTCGACGCGAACCTGCGCCCGGAGGGCAAGGACGGGGCGCTGGTGCGCAGCCTCGAGTCACATGTCGCGTATTACGAGCGGTGGGCGAAGAGCTGGGAGTTCCAGGCGCTGCTGAAGGCGCGTCCGCTGGCCGGCGACCGCGAGCTCGGAGACGAGTACGTCGCCAGGGTGGCCCCGTTCGTCTGGTCGAGTGCGTCCCGGGACGGCTTCGTGGACTCCGTGCAGCGGATGCGGGAGCGCGTCACCGAGAACATCCCGGCGTCGGAGGTGGACATCCAGCTGAAGCTCGGGCCGGGCGGCCTGCGCGACGTCGAGTTCACCATCCAGCTGCTGCAGCTCGTGCACGGGCAGGCCGACCCCGGCGTGCGGGAGCGTTCGACGCTTGGCGCGCTGAACGACCTGGCAGAGCATGGCTACATCGGCCGGGTGGAAGCCGCCGACTTCGCGCGTGACTACCGCTTCCTGCGCCTTCTCGAGCACCGGCTGCAGCTGTCCCGGATGCGGCGCACGCACCTCATGCCGCGCGACGAGGATGCGCTGCGGGTGCTGGCGCGCGCCTCGGGCGTCGCCACGACGGCCGAGGGTCTCCTCGACGCCTGGCAGCAAACAAAACTTGCGGTCCGGACGCTCCACGAGCGGCTGTTCTACCGACCGTTGCTCTCGGCGGTGGCGGCGCTGCCCGAGGACGGATACGCACTCACCAGCGAGCAGGCAGAGGCGCGGCTGGCGGCGATCGGGTTCGCCGACCCCAAGGGCGCGCTGCACCACATCGCGGCCCTTACGGGCGGCGTCTCGCGTCGGTCCCAGATCCAGCGCACGCTGCTGCCCGTCATGCTGCAGTGGTTCGCCGAGGGTGCGGACCCCGACTACGGCCTGCTGACGTTCCGGCGGTTGAGCGACGACCTCGGCGAGGCGTACTGGTTCCTGCGGATGCTCCGCGACTCGTCGGGCGCGGCCCGCCGTCTCACGCACGTGCTGTCCAGCTCACGGTTCGTCGGCATCCTGTTCGAGCGCATCCCCGAGGCGGCCGCCTGGCTTGAGAGCGACGGAGAGCTGCGGGCGCGTTCGCTCGAAGAGCTGTTGGACGAGACGGCGGCGACGGTCGCGCGGCACTCCGACGATCCGGATGCGGCGGCGGCTGCCCTGCGCACCGCCCGCCGGCGCGAGGTGCTGCGCCTGGCGCTGGCCGGCATCCTGGGCGTGGTCGGAGTCGAGGAGCTGGGGGTCGCGCTGAGCTCCACCACCACCGCGATCCTGACCGGCGCGCTGGCCCTCGTGCACCGGTACGGCGACGGCATCGAGTTCGGCATCGTGGCCATGGGGCGGTACGGGGGAGCCGAGCTGGGGTTCGGCAGCGACGCCGATGTCATGTACGTGTACCGACCCGCCGGTATCGATCCGGAGGAGGCCCAACGTCGTGCCGAGCACATCGTCCACGAGCTGACGCGGCTCACAGAAGACCTGCGACTTCCGCTCGACCTGGATGCGGGGCTGCGTCCCGAGGGGAAGAACGGCGCGATCGTGCGATCGCTCGAGTCGTACGCGGCGTACTACGAGCGCTGGTCGCTGACCTGGGAGGCGCAGGCCCTGCTGCGGGCCCGGGGCGTCGTCGGCGATGCGCCACTGCTGGAGGCGTTCGAGGAGCTGGCCGACGGGATCCGGTACCCGGTCGAGATCGGCGCGGCCGAGGTGCGCGAGATCAAGCGCATCAAGGCGCGGGTCGAGTCGGAGCGGCTGCCGCAGGGCGCCGACCCTGCGCGTCACCTGAAGCTCGGCCGCGGGTCGCTCTCGGACGTCGAGTGGTTCGTGCAACTGCTGCAGCTTCAGCACGGGGCCGCGGAGTCGTCGCTGCAGACCACCTCGACGCTCCGGGCCCTGGATGCTGCGGTCGCCGCCGGACTGGTGCCCGACGCCGATGCGGAGCGGCTTCGGGCCGCGTGGCTGATCGCGTCCCGCGCGCGTTCGGCGATGACGCTGTGGACCGCGAAGACGGCCGACGTCCTGCCCGCCGATCGCCGCCAGCTCGAGGGCGTCTCCCGCATCCTGGAGTACCCGGTAGGCAGCGCCTCGCGGCTCGAGGAGGACTACCTCCGCACCACCCGCCTCGCCCGGCAGGTCTTCGAGCGCACGTTCTACGGCAAGGGCGGCGCATAGCGCCGCGTTCATCGTCCGAGGGTGCATGCGTCGAACGAGCATCGCGGAACGTGCTCGTTCGCCGCAAACGTGCACGCGCAATGTTGCTGACCCGCCGACCGTACCGCGGCGTGGTCGCCCGGCTCTACGGGCCGGACACAGCGTCGGGCCGCATCCCGGAGGACACGGCGCTGCGGGCGGCCCACTGTGCCCATGCGAATGGCCGCCCCGAGGGACGGCCATTCGTTGCTGTGATGGTGCGGGTCTAGACCCCGAAGTACAGCTCGTACTCGAACGGGTGCGGACGCTGCGCGAAGGGCAAGAGTTCCTTCTCGCGCTTGTAGGCGATCCAGGTGTCGATGAGGTCCTGCGTGAACACGCCGCCCTCGAGCAGGTAGTCGTGGTCCTCCTCGAGCGCAAGGAGCGCCTCGTCGAGCGAACCCGGAAGCTGCGGGATGCCCTTGGCCTCCTCGGGCGGCAGCTCGTACAGGTCCTTGTCGACGGGCTCGTGCGGCTCGATCTTGTTCTTGATGCCGTCGATGCCGGCCATCAGCTGCACCGCGAACGCGAGGTACGGGTTGCCGGAGGCGTCGGGCGCGCGGAACTCGATGCGCTTCGCCTTGGGGTTCGTGCCGGTGATCGGGATGCGGATGGACGCCGAGCGGTTGCCCGCCGAGTACACGAGGTTGACGGGCGCCTCGAATCCGGGGATGAGCCGGTGGTAGGAGTTGACCGTCGGGTTCGTGAACGCCGCCAGCGAGCGGGCGTGCTTCAGGATGCCGCCGATGTACCAGCGCGCGATGTCGCTGAGGCCGCCGTAGCCCTTCTCGTCGTAGAACAGCGGCTTGCCGTCGTTCCACAGCGACTGGTGGGTGTGCATGCCCGAGCCGTTGTCGCCCATGAGCGGCTTCGGCATGAAGGTCGCGACCTTGCCCCACTCGAGGGCGGTGTTCTTGACGATGTACTTGAACTTCAGGATGTCGTCGGCCGCGTGCACCATCGTGTCGAACCTGTAGTTGATCTCGCCCTGGCCGGCGGTGCCGACCTCGTGGTGCGAGCGCTCGACCTCGAGGCCGACGTCGATGAGCTTGAGCACGATGTCGTCGCGCAGATCGGCGTGCTGGTCGACCGGGGTGACCGGGAAGTATCCGCCCTTGTACGGGGTCTTGTTGGCGAGGTTTCCGCCCTCTTCCTCGCGTCCGGTGTTCCACGCGGCCTCGCTCGAGTCGACCTCGTAGTAGCTCTTGTTCTGCTTCACCTCGTACTTGACGTCGTCGAAGATGTAGAACTCGGCCTCGGGGGCGAAGAACGCGGTGTCGGCGATGCCGGTGGAGGCGAGGTACTTCTCCGCCTTCTTGGCCACCTGACGTGGGTCACGGCCGTAGATCTCGCCGTTCCGCGGGTTGTAGATGTCGAAGATGATCACGAGCGTGCGCTCGGTGCGGAAGGGGTCGACGAACGCGGTCGAGATGTCGGGGATGAGCTGCAGGTCCGACTCGTGGATCGACTGGAACCCACGGATCGACGATCCGTCGAACAGTTGACCGACCGAGAAGAACTCCTCGTCCACCGTCGCCGCGGGGATGTTGAAGTGCTGCTGGATTCCCGGCAGGTCGGTGAACCGGATGTCGAGGAACTTGACGTCAGTGTCCTTGATGA
>CAWJWQ010000006.1:0-75766 GCA_963846615.1 uncultured Actinomycetota bacterium
TCGTGATCGGCATTCAGTTGCTCGTGTTCGGCTTGCTCGCCGAACTCGTCGTCTACGGGCGCAACCGGGACCGGCACTAGAGCGGGGAGTTCTCGGTCGGACGTAGCGACCCGTAGGCTTTGTCAGGGTGTAGGCGACGTTCCGACCCTGTATACGATGAATCCTCGACCATTGATGTCGAGTTCCATGTGGACCTGCTCGTATCGTGAACCGAGGTGGGCGAGCAGTCCCGTGAAGAAGCGACTCCGCTGATGGGTGAAGAGCACCACCACCCGGCCACCCTCACCGGGCTCGGGAAGACGAGCGTCCAAACGCGTGAAATCTCCCTCATCTTCTTCCTTGCGCGTGAAGTTGCCGTCCACCCTGACTGTCGTGGAGACCTTCTCGAAGTAGAAGTTCGCCCGCGGCGAGTTGTTATATCCCGTCTCGAGGACGTAGTAGTCGGTGTCCGGAGCATGTTCGATCGCTGACGCGACGGCGGAGATCATCCCGCGCCAGTCGTGCTTGCGATCAGTGGCCGCGACGAATCCGAGGGGAGCTATCAGGGCAAGCGAGAGAACAGCGGCGGTAACGCCGGCGATAACGCTCCGGGTCAGCGGGTGGCGTCGTCGTGCCAACACGGACGTGGCTACCGCGATGCCAATCACGATCAGGGCACTGAGGGGCGGGACCGAGAACGAAATACCTGGCGGAGTAGCGTTCGACTCCGGCGAAAACGAAAGTGGTGAAGACGACGACCAACGGCAGGACCAACCAGGAGAAGAAGTGGACGTACGACCATGCTCGCGAGTCGCTCGTGACCCCTCGACTCCGGGCTATCCCGGCGATCGACGCCAAACGAGGGCACCCACGACTAGCAGTGTCACGGCCACGGTCGTCACCTCAGGAAACATCAGGTTCGGGCTGAGGACGGAGTTGTAGATCAAGTGGATCGGTGTGCCGGCCACTGCACCGTTCACCTCGAACGAGCTCGCTCGGTCTGCATACTGTTGAACGAAGACGGCCCCCCACGTGAGAGCGAAGATCGTCGGTGGCAGTACCGCGACCACTGCAATGCGGTCAGGCCGAGCTTCACCCTCTGTCGCGGAAGCTCGAGTAGCAGGAAGACACCGACGAAGACAGCTTGCGCGAGAAGCCAGAACAAGTTGTAGTAATGGGTCAGGGCAATGCCGGAGTTCAAGAGAACGATCGCGATAGTCTGCCCGAATCGGCCGCGCATCGACCAGTTGCCAGTTCGCTTCATTGTAAGAAGAAGCCGGAATACGATCCAGGACGACACCGTGACTAGCAGAATTGTCTGCCCGTACGACCTGGCCTCAAGCGCGAAGTACATGGGTACGTTCATGAGGAGAACGCGACGAGACTGACGAACGCGATAGACGCCACAGCAGCACGATCGCGTACAGGAAAGCGGCCGCGAGCGTCACATAGGCGTTGGAAAGGGTCCGCGTCGGCGGTTGTTCGCCATCACCGACGACAGCCATCCAGTTGTAGAGGATGAACTGATACGGAGGCGGGTGTAGTCGAATCCTGTCCGAGTCGAGCTACACATCGATTCATCCAGTACCAGGACGCATAAACAGCAACCGAGAGAGTTCATCGTCCAATCGGACGCCCAATCCGACAACGCCGCCGCGTCCCCAAGACGCGCTGAAGGAAGAAGGCGATCGCCTGGTTTTCAACCAGGACGCGGGCGGCCTCGCGAATCGACCTCTTCACACGTGGCCGGAGGGCTTGGATCATGGTTCGACGGTCCTTGGTTTACCGGATACGACCTGGTGCGCGGTATCGCAGGTTGAGGGTGTGCTCATCGAGATAGGCGACGGTGCGGGCCGGTTCGGGCGGCGCATTCGGGGTCCCACGCGCGGGTCATCCTGGGGAATGGAAGACCCTCACCCGAACCAGTCACTGTTGTTGAGCGGGCGAAGGCGCCGGGGACCAGGTCCTCGAAACGAGACGCGAGTATCGGCGCCATGGTCACCATGAAGGTCGCGGCGATGTGGCTCCCGTCCTTGTGCGCGATGAGCCCGCCGACCACCGGGTGGCAGAGATCTTCGTCGCACAGCACCGGGATGACGTCGAAGTAGCCGAAGTCCTGGTCGTCGATGAGTTCGCTCGCGCGAGTGAGCGGGTCCTCGAACGAAACGACATCACGGGGCTTCGCGCACGGCGAGGGTTCGGTGATCTGGCGCTCCACGCAGGCCGGGACCGACTCGCCATAGCTGGGCCCGTCGCTCATGACGAACAATCGCTTGCCCGATTCGAGCCATGGCTCCCAGACCCGAAGGAAGCCCTGTGAGAACTCGGCCACCGTAGGCGGGTTCGGCCGAAGCAGGTAGATGCCGTTCACGGACGCCGACGTCGTCACGAGGTCGATGTCGTCCGACTCGGTGATGTAGGGAACGATGTCCTCTTTCCACGCTCGGCATTCGATCCCATTGGGGGTCTCCGAATCGTAGACGTCGAGCGCGAGCCGGCAGCCGCTCTCTCGGTACCGGATGACATCCCAGCCGTCGCGTCCTCTCCGAGCGTCAAGATGGCCGGAAGCCACTGGCCCGCGTGAGAGTCGCCGATGATCGCGACGGTGAATGCATCGGGATCGCCGCTGCGATAGGCGCACTCGCTGATGACCGTGCCGGGTACCGTGTGGCAATCGGGGACGAAGTACGGGTTGGTCGGACGTCGACCCGCTCTGTCCAGGTGTCGTATTTGTCCAGCGAGGCGAAGGGTGGACCGTAGCCGAGGGCCGAGGTGTGTGAGTCGGGGCACTCCTCGGGCGTGACCGTGGCAAGTGCCCCCAGGCACTGGGTCAGGTCCGGGTCGTTGACCGCCTCCGGCCCGGCGTCGAGCACAGCGGTGACGGTCTTGAGTGCCTGCTGTGCCGCGTCGATCGTAGCTGCGTCCCAGCACCGCGGACGGCACTGCGGTGGCGGTGACGAGGAGCAGCTGTCGCGGCGCCGGCGGCGAGGTAGGTCGTCAGCTTCCGCTGGAGTCGGGGCCAGGTTCGCGCCGGATCCTCGACGAATCGCTTGGTCAGCCCCGCGAGCACGATGCAGATCGCGAAGACGACGATCTTGTCGATCGTGCCGAGATTCTCGATCGAGAGCCATCGGGATCAGCACGACGAGCGGGAAATGCCAGAGGTAGAGCGAGTACGAGACGTCCCCGACGAATTGCACGGGGCGCAACCTCACGATTGCCGATGGCGACCAGCGGGCGCGAGGCATCCCGGCCGCGATGACCGCGATGGTGCCGCCGACGGGGAGGAGAGCGATCCAGCCGGGGAAGGGGCTCGCCGCCGTGAAGAGCACGGCGCTTGCGGCGATCGCGATCCATCCGACCCAGCTGAGCAACGGCAGCAGCGGCTCTCCGGCAGTGCCCGGCCGGATGCGACGAGCGCGAGGAGGCCTCCGGCAGCGAACTCCCAGCCGTGCGCGGGCGTGGAGAAGTAGGCGAAGTCGCGGAATGAGTACGCGCCCCAGATCGAATACCCCAGGCACCCGACGAAGACGACGACGAGGGCCGCGATGACGATCGATCTCCGGCGGGATATCCAGGCGAGGAGAAGCAGAAGCGGCCAGATGAGGTAGAACTGCTCTTCCACGGCGAGCGACCAGTAGTGCTGTACCGGCGAGACAGCGTCCTCGGCCGCGAAATAGTCGACGCTCGACGCCGCGAGCACCCAGTTCACGGCGTAGAGAGCACTCGCGAAGATGTCTCGCAGCATGATCGTCAGATCAGCCCTCGAGGCGAAGAGGAAGATGCCGACCAGCGTCGCGGCCAGCACCAGGAAGGCGGCCGGCAGCAGGCGGCGGATCCGTCGGGCGTAGACCGGGCCAGATCGATGCGGTTCGTCGTGAAGAGCTCCTTCACCAGGTGCGAGGTGATCAGGAACCCCGAGATGACGAAGAAGACGTCGACTCCGACGTAACCGCCGGTGAGCCGGTTCGGCCAGAGATGGAAGACGACGACCACCAGCACAGCCAGGGCACGGAGTGCCTGGATCTCCGGACGCACCCCTTCTCGCTTCGTGGCGAGACGGCTCATCTTCACTCGAGCGGCCCGCTCGCCTGGCTGGTGACGCGAGAACAGACCATATCAATGACTCCGAGGGGAAGGGCGGCGAGTACCGAGTAGAGCCTATGGCACCGACTTCGATGCGAGCGCCGACTGCGCGTGTGAGCTCCGTCCGATGCGGGCGGGTGACTATCTTGGTGAAATGAGATCGCTCCGTTACCGCCAGTTCCTTGTCGCCACTTCGGCGAGCACCCTGGCAGGCGCGGTGATCGCGCTCGTCGGGGCGGCGTCCGTAAACGCCGTCGTCACTGTCCTTGGCCTACTGCTTGTGGTCGGCACCGCCATCGGAGTCGGTTTGGCCATCATCACGGTGCTGCATCGACAAATGCCGAACCTGGAACACCTGGCGTGGCTGCGCGAAGCAGTCCAACGGATCGCGCGTCGACTCGGGGAGCAACCCGGTTCCCTTGAGGCGCGCCTCCGGCATCATATGCTCCGCGACTCCGCTGCGTTGCTGACTTTGCACGACCTCTATCCGACGCCGGGCGAGCACGTGCCGCTGACGAGCTATTCGGCGCTCCCCGCGACCGCACTGCTCTTGACGGAGTTGGTGCGCGAGGCTCCGAAAGGCGCTTTGATCGTCGAGCTCGGAGGTGGGGCGACGACCGTCTGGATGGCCCTCGCCGCCCAGCGTCGCGGCGGCGACGTCTCGATCGTGTCCCTCGATCACTCCGCCGAGTTACACCGATGTCACGCGTCGCGCGCTGCGGCGAAATGGCGTCGAAGACCTCGTCGACCTGCGCGTCGCGGAGATGGAGCCGATCCCGACCAGCCGCGGCGACCAGGCGTGGTATCGCAGCCGAGGCGTGGTCGGATCTGCGCGACATCGCCGTTGCTCTTCGTGGACGGTCCCCCGAAGCACCGGGCCGTTGGCTCGATACCGCGGTCGTCGAGCACCTCGGTCCACGGATCGCATCGGGCGGGATGGTCGTGATGGACGATACCGACCGAGACGATGAGCGCACGATCGTCGACGACTGGCTCGCCCTCGAGCGCGACGGCGACCACCCCGTCCTGATCGAGGAACGCGAGCGGACGACCGTCCTTCGGGTCCCGTAGGCTCCTCGCGTGGAGTTCACCGCCCTATCGGTTCCCGATGCCCTGCTGGTCCAGCCGCAGGTGCTTCGCCGACGAGAGGGGTGCGTTCCTTGAGATCTTTCGCGCGGATCGACTCGCCGAAGCGACTGGTCGTAGGATGCCGATCGCGCAGATGAACACTTCGGTGTCTGCGCGCGGTGTCGTGCGCGGAATCCACTTCGCAGAGGTCCCGCTAGGTCAAGCGAAGTACGTTACGGTCGCCCACGGCGCGATCGTCGACTACGTGGTCGACCTCCGTCTCGGCTCGCCCAACCTTCGAGCCGGTGGGACTCGGCCGAGCTCACCGTCCACAACCGCGACGGCTGTCTTCATGCCGGAAGGCTTCGGCCACGCCTTCGTGGCGCTCACCGATGACACGGTGGTGTCACTACCTCGTGACCGAAGTGTTCCGTCCCGAGCGCGAGCACGGTGGTGCACCCCGCTCGACGAGGAGATCGCCCTGGAGTTCCCGCTTCCGGCGGACGATCTCCGGCTCTCGCCCAAGGACCCGGCCGCCTCGGCTGGCTGAAGCGCGTGATGCCGGTCTGTTGGCGACCTGGGACGACTGCCGTGCGCGTTATCGCGAACTCGCGCCGTGACACGCGTCGCATTATCAGTCACCAGTCCTCGTCGCACCTCGGCGGCGCGGAGCAGTCGCTCCTGGCGATCATCGATGCCTGGCGCGACGCGGACCCCGAAGTCGAGCCGATCGTGATCGGTCCCGCACCGGCGGCCGCGCTTACCGACGAGGTGCGACGCGCGTGGGCTGGAGTCCCTCGAACTCGCGATGACCGGGTGGGCGGTCTGGGACGTCGACGGCGGGTCGGCCCAGCGACGACTACGCGCCGCCGAGAACGCGGAGGCCACGTCGTCGATACTCGAGGCTGCTCTCGCAGCACCAGGTGCAGCTCGTCGTCACCAACACGCTGGTGGTCCCGTGGGGAGCCATCGCGGCCGCGAAGCTCGGCATCCCGCACGTCTGGTTCGTGCGTGAGTTCGGCGAACCGGTGCAGGGATTCCACTTCCCGGAGGGACGGGAGGCGGCCCTGCGCGACATCGGTGCTCTCTCCCATCGTGTCGTCGCGAACTCCTATGCGGTGAAGGCGATGCTCGATGAGGTGATGCCGGCCGAGCGTGTCGATGTGGTGTACCCGCCCGTGGACCCCGCCCTAGTTGCGCGCGCGCGCGCTAGACCTCCCTGTGGATGACCTGGGCCAGGATCTGGCCGAGTTCCTCGCCGATGCCTCGGCCGATGTGCTGCGGGTGGTAGTGCTCGGCCGCGTTACGCGCAGCAAGGGGCAGTGGCGGGTCGTCGAGGCGCTCCGGTATGCGAAGAGCCCGGGATCGAGCGTGGTCTTCGTGGGCGAGGTGCTGGACCGCGGCGCCGATGTCGCACTCCGTTCGCGTGCTCGGGTGATATCGCCGTCCGCGCGCGTCCGATTCCTCGGCGAGCAGTCCAACCCCTTCCCCTTCGTGCTCCGCCGACGTCTGCGTCATCCCCTCCGAGAAGGAGGCCTTCGGCCGCTCGACGCTCGAGTGCCTCGCGCTCGGCAGCCGGTCGATCACGACGCGCTCGGGCGCCGGCGCCGAGCTCGTCGTCGACGGAGTGAGCGGCCGTCTGGTCGATCCCGACGACATCGCCGGCCTCGCGGCGTCCTCGACGACTACGCGCGCGGATCCCGGGTCTCGTGCGACAGCACGGGGTCGCGGCGCGTCGAGCGCGCCGATGCTCTGACCACCGGGCCGCACACGCCGGCGGCGGCCGTCGCTCCTGTTGCGAGCGGCGGTCTCCGCGCCGCCGGCTACGCTCCCCGACCGCTGGGCGCGGTGGTGCGAGGACCTCGCTGCACTCACACGGCCTCGGCGCCCCAGGGTGCTGCGCGTGCGCGACGGCTCACGGTGCGCTCCGGCGCGGTCTCCGCGGCCTGCGGAACCCGCGGCGCGCCGTGCGCCGGTCGGAGGGCCGCGCGGTTCCGGGCTGCGGGCTGACCGCGGCGGCGTCGATACGATTCGGAATGGACTCACGCGACTGCCGGGGTAGCTCTGATGCGCGGCATCATCCTCGCCGGCGGCTCGGGCTCGCGGCTCTGGCCGATCACCCAGGGCATTTCGAAGCAGCTCATGCCGATCTACGACAAGCCGATGGTCTACTACCCGCTGTCGACCCTCATGACCGCCGGCATCCGCGACATCCTCGTGATCACGACACCCGAACACCGCGACCAGTTCGAGACGCTCCTCGGCGATGGGGCGCGCCTGGGAATGCGGATAGAGTACGCCGTGCAACCGAGCCCCGACGGTCTGGCTCAGGCCTTCCTGATCGGCGCGGACTTCATCGGCGACGACAGTGTCGCGCTCGTCCTCGGCGACAACATCTTCCATGGCGCCGATCTCGATGGCGCCCTCGATGCGTCAAGCGAACTCGTCGGCGGGCTCATCTTCGCGTACGAGGTAGCCGACCCGGCCGCCTACGGCGTCGTGGAGTTTGACGAGGAGATGACGGCGATCTCGATCGAGGAGAAGCCGGCGCACCCGAAGAGCAAGTATGCGGTGCCGGGGCTCTACTTCTATGACAACGACGTCGTCGGCATCGCGCGCGGCATCGCGCCCAGCGAGCGCGGCGAGCTCGAGATCTCCGCGGTCAACGAGCACTATCTGCGCGCTGGACGGCTCGCCGTGCGCCTGCTCGCCCCCGGCACGGCGTGGCTCGACACCGGTACCGTCGGGTCGATGATGGAGGCCTCCGAGTATGTGCGCGTGATCGAGAGCAGGCAGGGCCACAAGATCGGTTGTATCGAAGAGATCGCGTGGCGTTCAGGATGGATCGGCGACGACGAGCTGAGGGCGCTCGCCCGACCGCTGCGTAAGAGCGGCTACGGTGTCTACCTCGAAAGGCTGCTCGACCGTGCGAGCTGAGTTCAGGCGGCTGCTCGCGCCCTTGAGGCGGTTCAGCCGCGCCGAGATCCTGACGATGCTCGCCCTCGCCGTGCAGCCGCTCGTGCTCATCCTGCTCGCCCTCGTGATCGCAGCGATCGAGTACCCGTGGATCCTGCTCGTGTGGCTCGTGCAGGTCGTCGTGATCGGGATCTACGCCGGGGTCCTCCTGCGTCGTCGCGTCAAGAGTCGCTGGCAGACCCGCCACAACCCGCAGGTCACCGGCTTCCTCTCGCAGGGATTCCTCGACGATGCGGAGCAGAGCGCCGAGCTGAGCGGGAACCCGGGCGCCGCCCGGCGTACCATCAACCGCCTCATCGAGAAGGCCTCCGCCGACGAGCTGCTCGCCTTCGCACTGCACACCGGAACACGGTCGGCGATCGACGCCGTCATCCTTCGAGCCACGGGCGGTGCCCTCGACCTCCGCGCGCTCCTTGCGGTAGCAGCGCTTCCCGTTGCGGCGCGCTCCCGGTCGCTCGGCATGGTCGACGCCGACGCGCTCGTCGGCATCGCGCGCGTCGGGGCGATTCATGACCTCGGCAGCATGGCCGCGGAACGGCTTCTCGACCTCGCCGTCTCACGACGGCAGCAGGCCAGCGACGCCGCGCGCCTCCGGCTGGCCGAGCTCTGCGTGACGGCCGGACGCTTCGATGACGCGGGGGACGTCGTCGACCTGGTGCAGAAGGAATCGTGGCAGCGACGGCTGCTGCTCGCCGATCTCGTCGATCCCCATGTGAACACGCAGGCGGACGACGAGACCGCGTGGCTCGCGCTCATGAACCCCTCTTTCACGGCGACCGGCATCGAGCCACTCGCGCTCCTCGACGCGCCGGGTGTGCCGTTCGACCGGCTTGCTGCGCCTGCCGCGGTCCCGTCGAGCGCGACGGGACCGCGGGTGACCGTCATCATGACCGCCTATCGCCCGAACGACGACACGATCCACTCCGTCCGCTCGATCATGGACCAGACCTGGAGAGAGTGGGAGCTCCTCGTGATGGACGACGCCTCCGGCGCGGACTTCGACGAGGTGTTCTCGCGGATCGCCGCGATGGACTCGCGCATCACCGTCGTGCGCGCCGAGGTCAATGCCGGCACCTACGTCCGGCGCAACGAGGCACTTCAGCGTGCCACCGGCGACTTCGTCACGATGCAGGACTCCGACGACTGGAGCCATCCACGGCGGCTCGAGCTTCAGGTGCGGCATCTGCTCGAACACTCCGAACGCCCGGCGAACCTGTGCTCCGCGCTACGCGTCACGAGCCAGCTGCTCTTCACACAGGGGCGTGGACTCTACCTGCGGCTGAGCGAGCCCTCGCTCATGTTCCGCCGTGAGCTCGTCGTCGGCCGCATCGGCTACTTCGATTCGACGAGGAAGTCGGCGGACTCCGAGTACCGCGTGCGCATCGGCGCGGAGTTCAAGCAGGAAGTGCCGCACCTCACGACGCGCGGCCCTCTCATGCTCATGCGCTTCGACTCGGCCTCGCTCAGCGGATCGGACATGGCCGACGGCTGGACGCATCCGGCGCGGGTCGCATACCGAAGCTCCTACTCGAACTGGATCGATCGTACCGTCGGACGAGGGGAAACGCCGAGGCTGCCATTCCCGCTCGAGTCGAGGCCGTACCATGCCCCGAGCCGCATTGTCGACGGCGATCGCGACCGCGGCGAGGTCGACGTGCTGCTCGTTCTCGATGCGCGCCAAGGTGGCACGCTCGATCGGCAGGGTAGCCGCGATCCGGTCCGCCCTCTCGGCCGCGAGGGCAGCGGGGCGACGCGTCGCCCTCATGCACGCTCCCGGCTTCCTGCACGGCTCCCAGGAGAAGAGGTTGTCCTCCATCTATCATCGCGTCCTCGACGACGGTCTCGCGGCCGAGTTCATCTGCCGCGACGAGCCGATCCGCGCCGGGAACGTCGTGGTCTGGGGTCGCGGAGCCTTGCTGGGGGTACCGGAGAGCATCGAGGTGACCGCGAATGCGGCCGCGCTCGTCACCGGTTCCGCTGGGGCGGACGCCTACGTCACCGAGGCCTACGCGGAGCGAGCTCTGCGAACTCGTCTTCGGCGTCGCGCCGAGTCGCATCCCGCGCGTCGGGATTCAAGACCCTCACGCAGGGCGTCGAGGCCTGATCGAGCGCTTGCCCTCCATCAGTCCGCTTCGCTGAGTGACGTCTTTTCCGCCCGCCCGAAAGCACACAATGAAATACGTGAAGGAGCTGTTCGCCACGCGCGAGCTGCTGGTCAACCTCACCATGCGTGAGGTCAAAGGCCAGTATCGACGTACAGTCTTCGGACAGCTCTGGTCGCTCCTCAACCCGATCGCGACGATGCTGGTCTACACTCTCGTCTTCTCGGTCATCTTCCGGGCGAAGCCGAGCACCGGCGACCCGAGCGGTCTGGACATCTACGCGCTGTGGCTCATGTGCGGCCTGCTCCCGTGGTTGTACTTCAGCCGGGTGATCAATGGCGGCCTGACCACGATGGTCACGAGTGCCAACCTCATCAAGAAGGTCTACTTCCCTCGCGTGCACCTGCCGTTGTCGGTCATGCTCTCGGTCGGCTTCACCTGGCTCATCGAGATGGGCGTCCTCGTGCTCGCGCTCTGGGTCTTCGGCGCGTTCCCGCTGCCGTGGATCCCCATCGTCATCGTTTTCATGGCGCTCCTGGCGCTCATGGCGGTCGGCTTCTCGATGCTGTTCGCGATCCTGAATGTGCACTTCCGCGACACGCAGCATTTCGTCACGATCATCCTGCAGATGTGGATGTACCTCACGCCGATCATCTACCCGGTGAGCCTGGTCGCCAATGTCGCGGCCGAGCGCGGTTCGTGGATTCTCGACCTGTATCGGCTGAACCCGATGGAACGTTTCGTCGCGGTGTTCCGCAATCTGCTGTACGACAACCGCTTCCCGGAACTCGCGGATGCCCTCTTCTGCATCGGGTCGGCAGGCGTCGTGTTCGCCGTCGGGTTCCTGGTGTTCTCCCGCAACGAGAAGCGATTGGCAGAGCTGCTGTGAGTGAAGAAGCGGCCATCGTGGTCGACCACCTGTCCAAGCGCTTCCGGCTGTTCCACGAGCGCAATCAGACCTTGAAGTCGGCGATCATGCGCGGCCGAAAGACGGTTGCGGACGAATTCTGGGCGCTGAAAGACGTCTCGTTCGAGGTTCCTCACGGTGAGACGTTCGGCGTGATCGGGCGCAACGGCTCCGGCAAGTCGACGCTGCTCAAGACTCTCGCGCGCATCTACTATCCCGACAAGGGCTCGGTCACGATGACGGGTAAGGCCGCTTCGCTGCTCGAAGTGGGGTCGGGCTTCCACCCTGAGTTGAGTGGGCGGGAGAACATCTTCCTGAACGGCTCGATCCTCGGTCTGAGCCGAAAGCAGGTGACCGCCCGATTCGACGACATCGTCGAGTTCTCAGGCGTGGAGCAGTTCATCGATCAGCCGGTCAAGAACTACTCCTCGGGAATGTACGTTCGACTCGGCTTCTCTGTCGCGGTTCACACCGAGCCCGACATCCTGGTCGTCGACGAGGTGCTCGCTGTCGGGGACGGCGCGTTCCGCGAGAAGTCGCGGCAGAAGTTCCTCGAGTTCACGGGAGAGGGGCGAACCGTGGTCTTCGTCTCGCACTCCCTCGAACAGGTTCGGGAGATGTGTCACACGGTCGCGTGGCTGCACGAGGGCGAGCTGCGAGAGATCGGTCCGGCCGATGAGGTGACCACGCACTACGAGACATCGCTCGAGGCCGGCTGAGCGCAGGGGCGGGATCAACCGGTTCTCTTCGACTGGCGCGCCCTTCGTACCACCCAGGCGCTCCGGGCGGCCAGACCGACCGCGAGGGTAGCGCGCACCGGCCAGAGATACCAACCGGCGTACTTCTTGCGAAGGAAGCGCCGGGCCGACTCGTGGTGCGCCCGCACCATCCGGGCGGACTCGGACGATGTCGAATGCGCGCCGAGGTGGGTGACTCCGACTTCGGGTTCGTAGCGGTTGCGGTAGCCCCGTCTGCCCGAATCGGAACCCGAGATCGACGTCCTCGAAGTACATGAAGTAGCCCTCGTCGAACCCGCCGACCTCGTCGAATGCGCTGCGCCGGACGAGAAGACACGAACCCGGAGAGCCAGCCGGCATCGCGGCGACCGAAGTCGTCGGTCGTGTCCTGCGCGGTACGGCAGGGTCCACGGGTTGCCGTGCCACAGGTTCGCGAACAGGGCATGCCCGACTCCGGTGCGCAGCGACGGCACGGCGCGGGCGGACGGGTAGATCGTGCCGTCGGGGTTGAGGACCACGGGTCCGACGGTGGCGATCGCCGGGTCGGCATCGCCGGCGACTCGCAACACGTCGATCACCCCGGCATGCGAACTCGACGTCCGGGTTGCGAACAGCACCCACTCGACGCTCGCGGGGAGAGCCGCGCACACCCGCGTTGACGGCCGCCGCCGTAGCCGGGGTTCGACGGGAGTGCGAGATAGATCGCGCCGGCAGCGAGGGCGATCGCGCGCGTGCTCGGCTCGGCCGCGTTGTCGACGACGACGGTCGCGAGCGGGCCCGCGCTCGCCTCGACGAGCGACTCGAGGAAGACCGTCGAGGACGTCATCGGAGTGGTAGGCGACGGTGACGACGCCGACCGACGGCGACGCCGCATCGGAACGTGCCGCGGGCCAAGTCATCGAAGGAGATCCTAGCCGCGCCAGGCTCGCCTAGGCTTGCCGGGTGAGCCAGGTCGGACGCGGTGCGCACCCCACGGTCTCGGTGGCGCTGTGCACGCACAACGGCGCGGCGTTTCTCGCCGAACAGGTGCGCACGCATCCTCGAGCAGCGGCCCGAGCCGCTCGAGATCGTCATCGGCGACGACGCGTCGTCTGATCGCTCGCTGGATGTCGTGGCCGAGGCGTTCGAAGCGCAGCGCACCCGGAACCCCGGCCTGGCGACCGAGCTGGTGGTGCGCCGGCACGATCCGGCCCTCGGTGTGGCAGGCAACTTCGCGGACGCGATGAGCGCGTGCCGCGGAGACCTCATCGCGCTGAGCGATCAGGACGATGCATGGGTACCTGGCAAGCTCGCCCGACTCGTCGCGCGTTTCGACGGCCGATCCCGCACTGCGCCTCGTGCACTCCGACGCGCGGCTCATCGACGGCGCCGGGGCGCCGCTCGGGCTCACCCTGCTCGATGCGCTCGAGGCGACTGCCGCCGAGCGCGAGGGTCTGACGCGGGGAGACGCGTTCGCCGTGCTGCTGCGCCGGAACCTCGTGACGGGTGCGACGGTCGTCCTGCGACGCGACCTGCTCACGTCGGCGCTGCCGATCGGCGCCGACTGGATCCACGACGAGTGGCTCGCCATGATCGCCGCAGCACTCGACGCCCATCCCGGGGCGTTCGGCTCGAGCCAGAGCCGCTCATCGACTACCGACAGCACGGCCGAAACGAGATCGGGGCGCGCCGACCGACCATGGCCGACCGTTGGGCGCGCCTGCGGGAACCACGTCTCGAGCGGGCGGCGCGCCTCGAGCGCCGAGCACGGCAACTGGCCGAGCGTCTGCGCGAACTCGGCGTGCCCGACGGTCGACTCGAGCAGGCGCGGCACAAGGCTGGCTCACGAGGCGAGGCGGGCCGGCCCTGCCGCGCGTGCCGCTCGCGCGGGCACCGCGGGTGGTCGCCCACGCCGCGCGCGGCCACTACCGTCGCTACAGTCGGGGTTGGATCGATGTCCTGCGCGATCTCGTGCAGCCGGCCGGGAGGAAGGCGCCATGACGCGCGTGCTCGTGCTCACCGGCGACCCGGTCGGCGAACGCATGGCGGGCCCTGCCATCCGCGCCTGGAACATCTCACTCGAACTGCTCGCCAACGGTCACGAGGTGCGACTGGTCTCGACCGCGGCGGCGAAACGGGATGCCACCCCCGTCACGCTCGTCCAGGTGCGCCCGGGCGACGATCGCGCCTTCCGGACGCACGAGCGGTGGGCGGAGGTCATCGTCGTGCAGGGCTACGGGCTCGGCCAGTTCGCGAGTCTGCGGCGCACCGACCGGTATCTGGTCGTCGATGCCTACGATCCGATCCACCTGGAACTGCTCGAGCAGGGCCGGGAGCTGCCGGACGCCACCTGGAAGCACCGGGTCGCCGTTGCTCGCGATGCTCTCAACGATCAGTTGCGCCGGGCCGATCTCGTGCTCTGCGCGAGCGAGCGACAGCGGCTCTTCTATCTCGGGCACCTCGCCTCGCTCGGCCGCATCAACCCCGCGACCTACGTCGACGACCCCCAGTTGGAGCGACTGCTCGCGCTCGTGCCCTTCGGACTCGAGGCGGACCCGCCCCGCCCCGCCCCCGCCATCCGCGATGTCGTGCCCGGCGTGGATTCTGACTCGCGGATTCTGATCTGGGGCGGAGGCGTATACGACTGGTTCGATCCCCTCACGCTGATCCGCGCGGTCGCAGCGCTGGCTCAGCGGATGCCCGAGCTCAGGATGTTCTTCTTGGGCACCCGCCACCCCCGGGTCGACGACATGGGCATCGTCCGCGACTCCTACGACCTGGCCGTTGCTCTCGGCGTCGAAGGCCGCCAGGTGATCTTCAACGACCAATGGGTCCCCTACGACGAACGGGGCGCCTACCTTCTCGAGGCAGACCTCGGCGTGAGCACCCACCACGTGCACGTCGAGACCGAGTTCGCCTTCCGCACCCGCATTCTCGATTACCTCTGGGCGGGCCTGCCGATGGTCGTGACGGATGGGGACGGGTTCGCCGAGCTCGTGCGTGACGAGGAGCTCGGGATCGTGGTGCCACCGGAGGACGAGATCGCGCTGGCATCCGCGATCGAGACCCTTCTGACCGACGCCGGTGCCGTCGCGCGCGCCCGTTCGGGCGTCGCCCGGGTGCGGGACCGGTTCACCTGGTCGGTCGTGGTCGCGCCGCTCGTGAGCTTCGTCGCGGCGCCGCGGCATGCGTCCGATTATGTCGCCGGTCGCGGCGGAATGGGTGCGGCAGGCCCGCGTCCCGCGCGCACCGCCGGCCCGCTGCACGATCTGCGTATGAGCCTTCACCACCTCCGGCACTCTGGGCCCCGCGAGGTGTTGCGTCGCATCCGGTCGAGGCGACGGCCGGCGACCGGCCAGCGAGCGGATGACGGCTCGTGATCCCCGCCGACATCCGCGAATCCGTCGTCGTCCACAGGACGCCGCGGCAGCGCCTGACAGGGATCCTCGCGCCCGTCCTCGCGGTGCTCGCTCTCCTGGCGTGGGTCTTCGCCTCGCCGATCGGCGCCTCACCGGACGACGACTACCACCTGACGAGCACCTGGTGCGCGAGCACAGGAGCGGGGGAGTGGTGCGCCGCGCCGGCGGGTGCTGAACCGGGCGAGCGCGCCGTTCCGGAAGCGCTCGCGCGCATCGCCTGCTACGCCTTCGACTCGAATGAGAGCGCCGCCTGCCAGGGCGAGGAGTTCTCGTGGGATCTCGGGCAGACGGTCGAGACCAGGCGCAGCAACGTCGGCGGAGGCTACCCGCCCGTCTTCTATGCGATCAACGGCCTGCTCGCGTCGGCGGACGTGCAGACCTCGGCTCTGCTCATGCGCACGCTCTCGGTCGCGATCTTCCTCGGGTTCGGCGCCGCACTCTGGGCGCTGCTCCCCGTGCACCGCCGGCCGGTGCTCGTCTGGGGCTGGCTCATCAGCTCCGTGCCGCTCGGCCTGTTCCTCGTGACCTCGAACAACCCGAGCGCCTGGGCGATCATCGGCGTCGGCACCGGCTGGCTCGCCCTGCTCGGCTATGTCGAGAGCACGGATCGGTCGGCGCACGATCGCTCTCGGTGCGGTCTTCGCCCTCGCGGCTCTGCTCGCCGCGGGAGCCCGCGGCGATGCCGCTCTCTACGTCGGGCTCGCGATCGTGGTGGTCGCCGTGCTCACCTGGGAGCACACCCGCCGCTGGTGGCTCCGGCGATCCTTCCGACGGTGGTCGCACTCGGGGCGGTGGCGTTCTTCCTCACCTCACGGCAGTCGCAGAGCGGACTGCAGGGGTTCGGGGGGAGCCCGTCGACCGGAGGCGGGCCCGAGGCGCTGAGCGGGCCTTCACTGCTGGCTTACAACATCCTGAACCTCCCCTCCTTATGGGCGGGCATGCTCACCGAGGGCGGGCTGGGGTGGCTCGACACACCCATGCCGAGCATCGTGGCCTACGCCGGCGTCGGTGTCTTCCTGGTGATGGCGTTCGCCGGTCTCTTCCGGCTGAGCCGGCGCAAGGGGATCGCGCTCGCGCTCATCGGTGCGGTGCTCGTCGTGCTCCCCCTCTACGTCCTGCAGGCCGGCGGCGATCGCGTCGGGCGAGCAGGTGCAGCCGCGCTACCTGCTCCCGCTGATCGTGCTGCTCGGCGGGCTGCTCGTGCTGCTGACGACGCTCGGGCAACCGATCGTGGGGACGAGGCTCCAGGCCTGGCTCGTCGCGGCCGCGCTCGCGGGCGTCGAACTTCGTCGCGCTGCACGTGACCATGCGCCGCTACGTCACCGGCATCGACGGCGCGGGGTCCGAACCTCGACGCGGGAGCCGAGTGGTGGTGGCAGTCCCCGGTCGGTCCGAACGCGGTGTGGATCGTCGGCTCGCTCGCTTTCGCGGGGCAGTCGTGTTCGGCTGGTGCCGCTCTGACGAGGCCGTCGGGATGCGTCGCAGGCGATCAGGCGGGCTGCGTCGCGCGTCCGATGACCCGGTAGGCGACGCCGGGCCACTGCTCGGGCGCTGCTCACCCGACGCCCGTCGATGAACGTGCGGATGCCGGGGAGATCGTCCGGTCCGAGCGTCGCGGTACTCGGCGTGGTCGGCCTGCACCACGGCCGCGTCGACCGGGTCGCCCAGGTGGTACGGCGTGAATCCGAGCTTCGTCAGCTCGTCGTCGGTGTACAGCGGGTCGTGCACGAGCACCGTCGGCCCCGCGCGCCGTCAGCGCCTCGACGGCGCCGAAGACGCCCGAGAAGGCGGTCTCTTTCACGCCGCCGCGATACGCCGCGCCGAGCACGACGACGCGCTGCACCGGCGAGGTCGCCGTGCGCGCCCTCGAGGAGGCCGATCGTGTACTCGGGCATGCCGGCGTTCGCCGCGCGCGCGCCGCGCTGACGACCGTCGCCTCCGGGTCGTTGAACAGGTAGAGCCGCGGGTAGACGGGGATGCAGTGGCCGCCGACCGCGATGCCCGGCTGGTGGATGTGGCTGTACGGCTGCGAGTTCGACGCCTCGATCACCTTGTAGATGTCGATCCCGCTGGTCGCCGGCGAACCGGGCGAACTGGTTGGCGAGGCCGATGTTGACGTCGCGGTAGGTGGTCTCGGCGAGCTTGGCGAGTTCGGCCGCCTCGGCCGAGCCCGAGGTCCCAGACGCCGTTGGGTCGAGCCAGATCGGGGCGCTCGTCGAACTCGAGCACCGCCTCGTAGAACTCGATGGCGCGCTGGGCGCCGTCCTCGCTGAGGCCGCCGACGAGTTTCGGGTACTTGCGCAGGTCGGCGAAGACGCGGCCGGTGAGCACGCGCTCGGGCGAGAACACGAGGTGGAAGTCGATGCCCTCGGTGAGGCCGCTGACCTCCTCGAGCAGCGGCTTCCAGCGGGTGCGGGTGGTTCCGACCGGCAGCGTCGTCTCGTAGGCGACGAGGGTGCCGGGGGTGAGGTGCTCGCCGAGGGACCGGGTCGCGGCATCCATCCAGCCGAAGTCGGGCTGCGCGGTCTCCTCGTCGACGAACAGCGGCACGACGAGCACGACGGCGTCGGCGCCGGGAACGGCGTCGGCGTAGTCGGTCGTCGCGCGCAGCCTGCCCGGCGGGCACGAGCTCGTGAGAGCATGTCCTGCAGGTGGGCCTCGCCGGGGAACGGCTCGATGCCGGCGTTGATCGAGTCGACCGCGGCCTGGTTGATGTCGACCCCGACGACCTCGTGCCCGCGTGAGGCGAACTGAACGGCGAGGGGGAGGCCGATCTTGCCGAGGGCGATGACGGCGATTTTCACGACTTCATTCTACGAGGCGAGGACCGCTCGTCGCCGCGTGGAAGAATCGTGGGATGCCCTCCCCGCTCGCCGGCCGTCCCATTGCGCTGGTGACCCGCCTCTACGGGCCCGAGCCCGGGGTCGCGTCCTATCGCCTCGGGGCCCTGGCGCGAGCGATGCGCGACGCCGGGGCCTCGAGTGCGGGTGCTGACGACCACCTCGCCGGAGCAGTACCGCGGTGAGGTGCCCGGCCACTCCGGGATCGAGATCCGCCGCGCGCCCGTGCTGCGCGACCGCAACGACTACGTGCGCGGCTACCTGCAGTACCTCAGCTTCGACATCCCGGCGTTCTTCCGGGTGCTGTTCACGCGGCGGCTCGATGCGGTCGTCGTGGAGCCGCCGCCCACCACCGGCGCCGCGGTGCGTCTCGCGTGCGGTATCCGCCGCATCCCGTACGTCTACTACCTGGCCGACATCTGGTCGGATGCCGCCGTGGCGATCGACAGCCCCGGACCGGTCGCGCGCATCCTGCGCAGAGTCGAGCTCTTCGCGCTGAACGGGGCCGCGACAGTCATCTCGGCGTCGAAGGAGTTCAGCGACCGAATCGCCGAACTGGGAGTCCGGTCGCGGGTCGTCACAGTCGGCAACGGGGCCGACGAGACGCTGTTCACCGCGGAGGGCCCGCGCCGCAGCATCGGTCATCCGTACCTGCTCTACGCCGGCACGGCATCTGAGATGCACGGCGCCGCCATCTTCATCGACGCGATCGCCCGGTTGCGCACGTCCTTGCCCGACGCCCGGGTGGTGTTCGTCGGCCAGGGCGCTGATCGCGAGTTGCTCGAGAAGTCCGCCGAGCGCCTCGCTCCGGGTGCGGTGCTCTTCGAGCCGCGACTCTCGTCGTCCGAGACGGCCGAGTGGATCCGTGGCGCGGCGGCAACTCTGGCCAGCGTCCGACCCGCCACCGCCTATCGACCGGATGTTCCCCGTGAAGATGTACGCGTCGATCGCCTGTGGCACCCGCGTGGTCTATGCGGGCACGGTGCCAGGCCGCACGTTCGCCGAGCAGCCCGGCATGGGCTGGGCGGTCGACTACGACGTCGACCAGGTGGCCGAGGCGATGCGCCGGCGCTGACGACGCCGGCGAGCGACACCGACCGCGCACGGCTCGCAGCGCGTGCGGCCGCGGACTATCTCGCTCAGCGCGGTCGCCGTCGCGCTGTCGACGCGGTCGCCGATGTGTTGTCGACCCGCAGCGAGGAGCGTGCCCGTCTATGAGCACACCGCGCCGCGCGCGACCGCGGATCCTCTGCATCTCGCTGTCTCCGATCACGTCCGACGCGAGGGTGCTCCGCCAGATCGGGGTGCTGGCCGAGTTCGGCGACGTCACGACGATCGGTTACGGTGACGCCCCGCCGGGGTCGCCGAGCACATCGCGGTACCCCGCGAACCTGAAGACCCTTCCGCAGACCCTGTCGGGCGTGCTGCGGCTGGCCGCTCCGCCGCTGGCGCGCATCCGAGCTGGCAGCGCCGGCGGTGCGCTGGGCGCTGAAGTCTCTGGCCGGTCGGCGGTTCGACCTGGTCGTGGCGAACGAGGCGCGCGTGCTCGGCGCTCGCGGATCGTGTCGCCGACGGCGCGCCGGTCTGGGCGGACATGCACGAGTGGGCCCCGGAGGAGCGCACGCACATCCTCATCTGGCGCCTGCTGGTCGCGCCCCTCATGACCCATCTGTGCGCGACGTACCTTCCGCGCGCCGCCGCGGTCACCGCGGTCTGCCAGTCGATCGCCGAGCTCTACGACGAGCGCTTCGGCCTGCACACCCGGGTGATGCGCAACTCGGGACCCTGGCGGGACCTGCCTGTGACGGACGAGATCGAGAGCCGCATCCGCCTCGTGCACAGCGGGACGGCGGTGCACGGCCGGCGGCTCGAGCTCATGTTCGAGGTGATGAGCGAACTCGACGAGCGCTACAGCCTCGACCTCTACCTGCTGCCCGGAGGCGACGGCGGCGCCTATCTCGACAGCCTCAAGTCCCGCGCGGCGGGCGACCCCCGCATTCGGTTCAACGACGCGGTGGCCCCGCAGACCCTGCCGGACGTGCTCAACGGGTACGACGTCGGCGTGTTCTGGATCCCGCCGACCCACACCAATGCGCGCTACGCGCTGCCGAACAAGTTCTTCGACTTCGTCCAGGCCCGGCTCGCGATCGCGGTCGGACCGAGCATCGAGATGGCTCGGCTCATCGAGCGATACCGGCTCGGGGAGGTGAGCGCCGGCTTCGAGGCGGCGCAGTGCCGCGACTCGATCCTGCGGCTCGGTCCCACAGAGATCGCTGCGGCGAAGCGGGCCTCGGATGCGGCGGCGCACGAGCTGAGCTTCGAGAGCGACGGTGAGGTGGCGCGGACGATCCTGCGCGAGACGCTGCTCGCTCCGCGCTAGCTCGCGGTTCGCGCCCTGCGCGCAGGGGTGGTCTTCGCGGCCTTCTTCGCGGCATCGGGCGGAGCGACGGCGGGACCGGTGAGCCCGGCCAGGGCCGCCTGCAGCGCGAACTCTGGCACAGCGGCGAGCAGCTCGTCGAACGTGCCGCTGGCGGCGACCTTGCCCTCGCTCATGAAGAAGATCCGGTCGGCGTCGCGGATCGTCGACAGACGGTGCGCCACGGTGATCAGGGTCACCTTGCCGTGCAGGCTGCGGATCGCTTTCGAGACCGCCGCCTCTGTCGCGGTGTCGAGGGCGCTGGTCGCCTCGTCCATCACCAGCACGAGAGGCCGCGCGTAGAGGGCCCGTGCGATGCCGAGGCGCTGGCGTTGCCCGCCTGAGAGCGCGAGGCCGCGCTCGCCGACGAGGCCGTCGATCCCGTCCGCCCGCGCGTCGACGATGTCGAGCAGCTGGGCCTGCCTGAGGGCGGTGCGCACGAGGTCGCGGTCGATGTCGTCGGTCCAGCTGAGCGCGACGTTCTGCGCGATGCTCGAGTCGAAGAGCGCCACATCCTGAGGCACGTAGCCGACGCGGGCGCGCCAGGACTGGGTCAGCTCGTGCAGGTCGACGCCGTCGATGGCGATTCGGCCGGAGGTGGGCTCGATCAGTCCGAGCACCAGGTCGACGAGTGTCGACTTGCCCGCGCCGGACGAGCCGACGAACGCCGCGCTCGATCCCATCGGGATGGTGAAGTCGAGGTCGCTGACCGCTGCCGGCGAGTCCTCCGCGTAGCGGAAGCTGACGTGCTCGAACGTCATGGCTGCGGGATGTGGCGCGAGCGGCTTCGAGGCTCGCCCGGCCAGGTGCTCAGACGCCGTCTCGACGGCCCGGATCTCGCGTACCACCGCCTCGGCGTGCGGCTGGTTCGTCGTGACCAGCGACACGATCGACTGGAACCGGATGATCGACGGTGCAAGCCGGAAACCTGCCAGCCCGAACAGGGCGACCGCGCTCAGCGCGCCCGTGATCCCGCCACCGCTGAGGAAGCCGGTGATGCCGACGAGCACGAAACCGCCGATGATCCCCGCCTCCAGCACGTAACGCGGCACCTGGTCGAGGAACTGCACGTTCGCACGTGAACGCGATGGTCTGAACGCGGTTGGCGTGCACCACCGCTGCCACGTGGTCGGTCTTGTCGCGCAGCGTGATCTCCTTCAGCGCGCCGACCATCTCGGCGATCAGGCCGCACGTTGCGCACCGCGTAGGTCTGATTGACCCGGCCCGCCTGCTTCGAGCGCTCGGTGATCCAGAAGAACAGCACGAGGCCGATCACCAACAGGTAGACGAACGCGACGGCGGCCAGCAGCGGCTGTGCGATCGCGAGCACGGTGAGCATCGCGACGAAGGTCATGAACTCGCCGAGCAGCGTCGAGCCGGGCAGCAGGAAGCCGGAGATCGTGATCGCGACGCTGGTGTCCGAGAGCCGTACGAGCTCGGACGAGTTGCGCTTCAACCGCTCGACCCACGGTGCCGTGATGTAGCTCTCGAACAGCCGGTCGCCGATCGTGAGTTCGTAGGTCGCGAAGCGACGGGTCGCACCCCAGAGAAGCGCGATGGCGATCGCGGATTTGGCGATGACCAGCAGGCAGACCAGGCCGAGCATGACCAGCAGGCCCGACCTTCGACACCTCGCCGATGATCGGGAGGGTCGGCACGGTGCCCGAGAGGATGGGTGCCGATACCGCGGCCAGCAGGCCGAGTGCGGCGGCGTCGAGGAACGACAGCGCGGCCAGCAGGACCATGTAGCCGATCAGGAACCGGCTCGCCGAACGGGGCAGCACCGACAGCACCTCGCCGAACAGCCGGATCAGACCTCGCACGGTGGCCGTCTCTCCTCGTCGCGGTCTCGGGGTGGAATCCTCGGAAGTCTATTCGCCTCGACCCAGGCGCACGCCGCGTGCGGCGGCGTCGACGACCGTCGCAGCGCGGTCGGCGACGGCCCGAGCGAGTAGCGCTCGGCGACCCACTCGCGGCGGCGGGCGCGCTCGGCCTGGGAGTCCGTGGCGGCCAGCGCTTCCTCGAGCGCTCCGGCCACCGCCGGCGTCGTCCCAATCGACCGCCCACCCGAGACGGTGCTCGGTCAGCAGCGGTCCGATCGGACCGACGCCGGCGTACACGACGGGCGTGCCGCATGCGAGCGACACCAATGCCTTCGTCGCGAATGCGAAGTCGTACACGCTGTGCGGGTGCACCGAGGCGAGCGACGCGACGGCGCCCCGCAGCCAAGGCGCCAGCTCGGCCGCCGGGACGGGTCGCCGGAACTCGACGCGACCAGGAACCAGTCGCTCGGCGCGGAGCCGCAGCGACGTCCCGCTCGACGCCCTGCCCGAACATCATCAGCCGCACGGTGGGGTGTGCCTCGGCGATGCGCTGCGAACGCGTCGATGAAGATGCCCGCGCCCTGGATCTCGGACATCGTGCCGCCGTAGACGAAGAACGGTGCGCTCAGCGCACGCGCCGAACCCTCGGTCGTGAACGCTCGCGTGTCGACCCCCGTGCCGATGTCGACGACACGGTGCGTAGCAGCTCCGAGCCCGATGACGTGCTCGCGCACGGTCGGCGACACCGCGAGGACGCAGGCCGCGCCGCGGAGGGCACTGCGCTCGAGGGCCTCGATGATGCGCAGCGCGAGGCCACCAATGCCGATGCCCCGCGCGGCCACCGTCGTGACGTCGGCGGAGTAGTACACGTAGGGACGGCGGCGGAGCCATGAGGTCAGGCGGATCGACGAGCCCGGTCGTGGGAGGCGGCTCGACGACCACCACATCGGCACGCGGCCCGAACAGCAGCCTGAAGAACAGCGGGATATCGAAGCTCGGCGTACTGGAGGTAGCCGCGCACGGCGCCGCCGCGGTCGCGCAGCACGGGCCAGCGCCGAACCCGCGGGGTGGTCCGCTCTCCGCTCGGCGGCCGGGTCGTGAGCACGATGACCTCGACGCCGCGCTCCTCGAGCTCGCCGGCGAGCGCCGCGAGGCGATACGGAGCGGCTCCGGCCTCCGGCTCGTAGATTCGGCTGGCGATGATCACCCTCTTCATCGCGAGAACCGGCCGGCGTACTCGGCGAAACGCGACAGCGAGTCGGGTGCCCAGATCGCATCGAGCGTGGCCCGATCGACTTCGGGCGGGTGGGCACCGGCGAGTTCGGCGAACCGCTGCCGCAAGCCGTCACCGACGCTGACCGCATCCCCGAAAACCGAACGGTCGATGTAGAAGTCGCGCAGGGCGAATCCCGCACGATGACCGGACACCCCATCGCCAGGGCTTCCCAGAGCACCGTGCTCGACTCGCCCGTCACCGCCCGCGATGCCCGCAGCGAGGCGTACACGTCGGGCTCCGTGTCGATCTCGACCCGGTCCGCGCCGACCAGCCGGGGGTAGCGCTCGGCGATGTGCGGGCGTTCCATCGGATGGACTCGGAATGCAACCCGCCAGTCGTTCGGGAGGGCGTCGCGCACGGCGAGGACGTACTTCTCCGTCGCGGCCGTCGCGGTCGCTCCGGACGCGACCAGCACCCGCTTGGGACGGGCTGCCAGCGGCGGGAGGTCGACACGTGCGGCATCGAGGTACGGCTTTCCGATGGTGACGGTGTCGAACGGCGCATCGATCCCGCCCGCCCAGTAGTCGCCGAAGGTCAGGAGGGTGTCCGGCAGGCCAGGCTCGAGACGCGGGTCGCGGGCTGCGGCGCCGTAGTTGTAGGCGGCATGCGACGGCCCGATCCAGCCGTGCTGCAGCTCGGCGACCACGATGCCACGACCGCGCAGCATGCGGATGAAGTGCGATTCGAAGCCGTATGCAGCGGTCTGCATGTAGACGACCTTCGGTTGCACCCGATCGAGGATGCGCTCGAAGTCCTGACGGATGTGCACCGCGCGCCCGGCGCGCCCGAGCAGGAACCGGATCGCCTGCTCCGCCCTGGCCGGATCGACCCGGACCTCCAGGCCGTCGATGACGGTTCGCGCCAGGTCGCGGACGGCGTCCTGTCGCGCCTTCGGCGCCGGCGCCAGCAGATTGGCGAGCTCGGCGCGCACGATCGCGTCCTCGAAGCTGTAGGTCTCCGCGAACGTCGGACGGAGCGCCGCGTCACGGGAGTACGGCGCATCCTGGAGCACGACGGCCCCGTGCCCGAGCGTCTCGACGTGCGGCTGGGCGAGCCAGTTGCGGAGGCCGCCGCCAGGAGAGCGCACGTTGGTCGTGCCGCTCAGCACGAACAGATGGTCGGCCGGCCCGCGCAGGCGGCGTGATGCATGCGTATGGGGGAGCACGGCGTTGCGCACCCGGTTAAACATTCGCGAGGCGCGAGGCGGGAGGCGGGGCGTCGCCGGCGCCGATCTCTCCGACCGCCAGGGCCTGGCTGAGTTGAAAGCGGAACAGAGGCCACCACGGCGATGTCGGTGCCCGGCAGTGACTCGAACAGAATGTCGGGAGCGGCGTCCTCGAGCGCCATGAGAGCGCCCGTGCTGAGGGTACGTTCCATAGGGCAACTCTCGCACGGGCGACGTGCGAAACTTGACCCATGGCGCGGACGTGGGTCGTCATCCCGATGTACAACGAGGGCCGCGTCATCGAAGACGTCGTGCGCGATGTGCGCCGCACCTTCCCGCACGTGGTGTGCGTCGACGACGGCTCGACCGACGACAGCGCCGAGGCGGCGCGCGCCGGGGGCGCCGTCGTGGTCGAGCACCCGATCAACATGGGGCAGGGCGCCAGCCTGCAGACCGGATTCGAGTTCGTCCTCTCGCGACCCGCTGATGACCGAGGTCGTCACCTTCGACGCCGACGGCCAGCATCAGGTCGCCGACGCCGTCGGCATGGTCGAGAAGCTGCACTCCGACCCCGAGCTCGCAGGTGGTGATCGGCTCGCGCTTCCTCGACGACCGCACCGAGATGGCGCGGCTGCGCAAGGCCATCCTCAAGACCGCGGCGGTCTACACGCGCTGGACGACCGGCATGGCGCTCACCGACGCGCACAACGGCCTGCGGGTCATCGACCGCCGGCTGCTCGAGCGCATCCACCTGCGGCAGAACCGCATGGCCCACGCCAGTCGAGCTGGTCGACCAGATCGGCGACGCGAAGGTGCCGTGGGCCGAGTACCCGACCCACGTGATCTACACCGACTACTCCAAGGCCAAGGGGCAGTCCCTGCTCAACTCGGTCAACATCCTCTTCGAACTGATCTTCCGGTGACCCTCATGACCATCGTCTTCCAGATCGTCGCCGTCGTCGCCGTCGCTCGTGATCGCCTTCTTCGTCCTGCGCGGCGGAGGCGCCCGTCATCAGGCCGTGCGCCGCATCCTGCTCGTGCTGTTCGTCGTCGGCGCGGGCGTCTCGGTGTTCTTCCCGCAGCTGCTCACCTGGCTGGCCAACCTGGTCGGCATCGGCCGCGGCACCGACCTGCTGCTCTACATCCTGGTGATCGCGTTCCTCGGGTTCGCCGCGACCAGCTACCGCCGCTCGCGCCAGCTCGAGACGCAGATCACCGAGCTGTCGCGGCAGATCGCGCTGCTCGGCGCCGAGCGCGACCGGGGACACTCGCCGCAGAAGACGTCGACCAAGCCCGCCCCGCGCAAGGGTCCCGCGTCCAGCTGACCCGCCCACCCGTCAGGTGAGCGCCTCAAGCGCATCGGCGACCCGTTCCGCGCCGTGGCCGTCGAACGCGGTCAGGCAGGCCGCAGCCAGCGTGCGCCGGAGCGCCTCATCGGCGAGCAGGCGCGCGACCAGCGGCCCGATGCGGTCGAGTGCGCCCGAGTCGTCCGCGGCGTCGACTCCGAGGGCGAGACCCGCCTCGAGCGACACGGGCGAGCGACTCCTGCTGATTGCCCGACCAGTGCCGCGAAGACCGCCGGGCGGCCCATCGTGCAGACGTCCCAGGCGCTGGTGCCGGCCGCCGAGACGACCAGATCGGCGGCGCCGAGCAGTGCCGGCAGGTCGCAGGTCGGCGGCAGCACGCGCGGCCGGCGCGGTCGCGGCGCGGGCACCTCGCCGACCTGGCGCTCGCGCTGATGACGGTGAGCTCGACGTCGAGTCGGCGGCGAGGATCGACGCGACCGCGGTCACGATCGCTCCCCCGGGTCGGTTCCGCCCATGAAGGCGACGACGTGGGCGCGCGCGCCCAGCAGCCGGGCGCGTCGTCGCGGCGCTCGGCAAGGACATCCCGACGCACGAGCGCGTAGCGGCTGCCGGCGAGCAGGCGGGCGACGTGCGCCGGCCGGTGACCGCCTCGGCGCCCAGGTTCTGATCGAGGTATGCCGAAGCGCGGATGCCGCGGTCGTCGCCGTCGATCAGGCGAGGACCGGGATGCGGGAGTCGAGGGCCGCGATCGGAGCCGGTCGATCCGGTACGAGTCGACGACGACGCGATCGAAGCCCTGGGGCGAACGGCTGGCAGCGTCGAGGGTGCCGCTCGACATCCTGCACCTCGACGCCGCTGTCGGCCACCTGCTCGCGCAGCCACGCCACGTCGCCGATCGAGCCCAGCAGGACGACCTCGTGACCGCGCCCGAGCAGCTCCTCGGCGAGGGTCAGGCACCGCATCACGTGCCCGGTGCCGGTCTGCACGCCGGCGTCGGACCGCAGGAGGATTCTCATGGGTAGTCTCTATGGGCTCTCGCGCCCGTGACCCATCGACCGTGGAGGTCTGACATCGCCATCCTAGAGGGATCGTCGATCCTCGTCACCGGCGGAACGGGCTCGTTCGGCAAGGCCTTCATCGCGCACGCGCTCGAGCACTTCAACCCGCGCCGCATCGTCATCTACTCGCGCGACGAGCTGAAGCAGTACGAGGCGCGCCTCAAGTTCGACGACGACCCGCGCCTGCGCTGGTTCATCGGCGACATCCGCGATCAGCCACCGTCTCACGCGCGCCATGCACGACGTCGACTACGTCGTGCACGCGGCCGCGCTCAAGCAGGTCGACACGGCCGAGTACAACCCGTTCGAGTACGTGCAGACCAACATCGTCGGATCGCAGAACGTCGTCGAGGCGGCGATCGACGCCGAGGTCAAGAAGGTCGTCGCGCTCTCGACCGACAAGGCATCCAGTCCGCTCAACCTCTACGGCGCGACGAAGCTCGCGGCCGACAAGCTCTTCCAGTCGGCCAATCACTACGCCGCCGGCTACGAGACCCGGTTCAGCGTCGTGCGCTACGGCAACGTCATGGGCAGCCGGGGCTCCGTCATCCCGTTCTTCAAGAAGCTCGCAGAAGAGGGCAAGCCGCTTCCGATCACCGATCTGCGCATGACCCGCTTCTTCATCACGCTGCCGCAGGCTGTCGAGTTCGTCAACGACTCGTTCGACCTCATGCAGGGTGGCGAGCTCTACGTGCCGCGCATCCCGAGCATGAAGATCATCGACCTCGTCGAGGCGGTCGCGCCCGGGTGCCGAGACCTACGAGATGGGCATCCGGCCGGGCGAGAAGCTGCACGAGGAGATGATCTCGGCTCGACGACGCGCGCCGCACGCTGCGCATCGGCGACCGGTACGTCGTGCTCCCGACGATCGCCGAACTGGGGCTTCACGACGCCCGACGGCGAGCCGCTGCCCGACGGCTTCGCGTACCGGTCGGACACCAACGACCAGTGGCTCGACGCCGGCGCCATCCGCGACGTGCTGGAGACCATCGACTAGTGGCGATCCCGTACGGACACCAGTCGATCGACGCCGAGCGACATCGACGCGGTCGTCGAGGCGCTGCAGCAGCGACTGGCTGACGATGGGCCCGACCGTCACGCGAGTTCGAGAGCGCCCTGGTCGCGCGAGTCGCGGGCGCCACGGCAGCCGTCGCGGTCAGCAACGGCACCGCGGCTCTGCACGCCGCATACGCGGCCATGGAACTCCGCGCGGGCGACGAGGTCGATCGTCCCGCCACTGACCTTCGTGGCGACCGCGGCCGGCGCAGCGCTGCACGGTGCGACGATCCGCTTCGCCGACGTCCAGGACGACACCGGCAACATCGACCCGGATGCCGCGGCCGCCGCGGTCACGGATCGCACGCGGGCGATCGCCGCCGTCGACTACGCCGGCCACCCGGCCGACATCGACGAGCTCGTCGCAGCTCGCCGTCGGCATCCGGCGCCCTGCTGCTCGAGGACGCGGCGCACTCGATCGGCTCGACCTATCGCGGCGAGCCCGTCGGCAGCCTCGCCGACGTGACGACGTTCTCGTTCTTCCCGACCAAGAACCTCACGACGGCCGAGGGCGGCGCGGTGGTCGGTCCCGCGACGCCGCGCTGCTCGAGCGCGCCCGCCGCTTCCGCAGCCACGGCATCGTGCGCGAGCCCGCCGACGCTGCGCGCCCCGACGAGGGCGGCTGGTACCACGAGGTGCACGAGCTCGGCCTCAACTACCGGCTGCCCGACGTGCTCTGCGCGCTCGGAATCAGCCAGCTCGCGCGGCTCGCGGACTTCAAGGCGCGCCGCGCACGCGCGTGTTCGAGCGCTACATCGAGGGCCTCGCCGACGTCGACGGTCATCACGCTCCCCACCCGGCGCGAGTACGTCGACCCGATGTGGCACCTGTTCCCGCTGCGCGTCCTCGACGGGCAGCGCCGCGCGTGTCTACGACTTCCTGCGCGACGAACGACGTGCTCGTGCAGGTCAACTACATCCCGGTCTACTGGCACCCGTACTTCGAGGACCTCGGCTACCGACGCGGCCTGTGCCCGGTCGCCGAGCAGTTCTACAGCGAGGAGCTCTCGCTGCCGATGTACGCCGAGCCTCACCGAGTCCGACCAGGACCGCGTGATCGAGCTGGTGCGGAGTCCTGGCGTGACCGGCCGCACCGAAGGAGCAGCCCATGGCCCCCACTGACCGCGTCGGCCCACTGATCGTCGCCGAGATCTCCGGCAACCACAACGGCTCGCTCGACCGCGCGCTCGACATCGTGCGCGCCGCCGCCGACGCGGGCGCGCACGCGGTGAAGCTGCAGACCTACACCGCCGACACCATCACGCTCGACGTCGACACCCCCGCGTTCCGGCTCAGCGAGGGCCACGAGCTCTGGGGCTCCCGCACGCCTGTACGAGCTCTACCAGCGAGGCGTACACGCCGTGGGAGTGGCACGAGCCGGTCTTCGACGCTCGCGCCGCGAGCTCGGGATGCATCGCGTTCAGCACGCCGTTCGACGAGACCGCCGTCGAGTTCCTCGAGTCGCTCGACGTGCCGCTCTACAAGATCGCGTCGCTCGAGATCGTCGACCTGCCGCTGATCACGCAGGTCGCCGCAGACCGGCAAGCCGGTCATCATCTCGGTCGGCACGGCCTCGATCGCCGAGGTCGCTGCCGCGGTCGACGCCGCGCGCGCCGGCGGCTGCACCGACCTGACCCTGCTCGCCTGCACCAGCTCGTACCCGGCCGATCCCCGACGACGCCAACCTGCTGCGCATGCCGGTCATGGCGCGAGCTGTTCGGCTGCAAGGTCGGGCTCTCCGACCACACGCATGGGCGTCGGCGTCTCGATCGCGGCGACCGCGCTCGGCGCGACCGTCATCGAGAAGCACGTGACCCTGCGCCGCGCCGACGGCGGCGTCGACTCGGCGTTCTCGCTGGAGCCCGAGGAGCTGCGCTCAGCTGGTCGACGGGATGCGACGCCGCCGCCCGTGCGCTCGGCTCGGCCAGCGTCTGGGCGACGGCCGCCGAGACCGAGTCGCTGCGGCTGCGGCCCTCGCTCTACGTCTCGGCCGACGTGACGGCCGGCGATGTCGGCGACGCCGCTGAACGTCCGCTCGGTGCGTCCGAGCGGCGGCCTGCCGCCGGTCGAGATCGACCGGGTGATGGGCCGGACGTTCCGCCGCGATGCTCGCGCTCGGCACGCCGGTCAGCTGGGATCTTCTGGCCTAGGCGCTTCTCGCACCAAGAGCCCGAGCACTCGCGCCTCCCCGGCACCCCGTCAGTACGCTGGACGACGTGAACCTCGCGATCCTGCAGGCTCGAATGAGTTCCCGCCGCATGCCCGGCAAGGTTCTCCGGCCGATACTCGGTCAGCCCATGATCATCCGTCAGATCGAGCGGGTGAGGCGGGCGACCTCCATCGACGAGCTTGTGGTCGCGACCTCCGTGGATCGCCTCCGACGACGTTCTGGCCGGCACGCTCGAGGAGCACGGCGTGACCGTCCGCCGGGGCCCGCTCGACGACGTCCTCTCCCGGTTCCTCCTCGTCATCGACGAGTTCGAGCCGACGCACGTCGTGCGGCTCACGGGCGACAATCCGCTCATCGACAGCCTCGTGATCGACCTGGTCGTCCGCGAGCATCTCGGCCTCCGATGCCGACTACAGCTCGACAGGCCTGTCGCACACGTTCCCGCACGGTCTCGACGTCGAGGTCGTCTCGGCCGCATCCCTCCGTCGCATCGCGGAGGCCACATCCGATCCGGCGGAGCGGGAGCACGTCACCCTCGGCATCTACCGACGGCCGGAGGAGTACCGGCTGCACGCGGTCGCGCAGGACGTCGACCGCTCCGACCTGCGCTGGACGGTCGACTACCCGGCCGACTTCGCGTGGGCGACGTCGGTCTACGAACGACTGCATCCGGAACGACCCGGCCTTCGGGCAGGACGACGTCATCGCCCTGCTCGACGCGGGAGCCCGGGCTGACCGCGGACCCAGGCGGACGCGGCGTCATGACCGAACTCGTGCTCGGCACCGCCCAGCTCGGACGAGGAGTACGGGATCACCAACACCACCGGCCGGCTGGACGACCCCCGAGTGGCCGCTCCTGCTGACCGAGGCCGTCGCCGCCGGAATCACAACCTGTTCGACACCGCCGAAGCATACGGCGACGCCGAGTCGCGGCTCGGCACGCTGATGCCGGCCTCGGCCGCTGCCCGGTACGTCACCAAGTTCAGCCTCGATCCGGACCGACCGCCGGACGTCGGCGGCGATGGTCGCGCGTTCGTCGACGAGGCTGCGTGCAGGGCGGCTGGACGGCGTGCTGCTGCACCGCATCGGCGGATCTGGCCGATCCCCGTCTTCCCGACGTGCTCGACCAATTGCGCGAGGCGCGGGACGCCGGACGTGTCGGACCGGATCGGCGTCAGCGTGTACGACCTCGATGACCTCGAGCGGTCGGTGGATGCCTTCCCCGACCTCGACCTCCTGCAGTTCCCGGGCAGCGTCGTCGACACCCGGCTGCTCGATCACCCGCTCGTCGCGCGAGCTGCGCGGATCGCGGGGTGGAATGCCAGGTCGCGGAGCGTCTTCCTCCAGGGCCTGCTGCTCCAGCCCGCCGATGACCTCCCCGCGCGTTTCCGCGAGCTCGCGCCCGTCGTGCGGGCGCTGGATGACGTCGCGGGCCGGCACGGCGTCGACCGACTGACCGTCGCTCCTGCTCGGGCGTTCGCCGTGACGACCGTCGCCGGCGTCGTCGTCGGTGCCGACGTCGGCCGGGGAGCTCGAGCGCGATCGCCCGCGCCTGGGCGACGCCGGTCACCCCGGCGTGGCAGAACGGTCAGCGTCGCGGAGGACGTGCTCGACCCGCGACGTTGGTCGAGCTGACGGCTCACCACGCCGTCCAGCCGCCGTCGACGACGAGACTCGTGCCCGTCACGAACGACGCCGCGGGGGAGCAGAGGTAGACCACGGCGCCGGCCACCTCATCCGCCTCACCCACCCGACCGAGCGGGACGCGTGCGGCGAGGTTGCCGGCGAACTGCTCATCGGTCCGCGCTGCCGGGCCGGGAAACGGTCCCGGGACGACGGCGTTGACCCGGATGCCGCGCGGGCCCAGCTGAACAGCCTGGTAGCGCACGAGCTGCAGGATCCCGGCTTTGGCGACCCCGTAGTCCGGGGGGTTGATCGCGACGCCTTCGGGATAGTTGGCGGGGTCGGGGCTGACGATGCCGTACATGCTGCCGAGCTGGACGATGCTCCCGCCGGTCCGCATGCGGCGGGCCGCGGCGCGGGCGACCAGGAAGGCGCCGGTCGCCGAGATGCGAAGCCCCGCCTCCCAGTCGGCTGCCGTGAGCTCCTCGAAGGGCTTACCGGTCGAGTGGTGCGCGAAGTTGACGCAGGAGTCGAGGCGTCCGTGCTCGGCCACGATGGCATCCGCCGCGACCTCGACGGCGTCTTCGTCGGCGACGTCGGTGATCGCGCTCGACGCGAGAAGCCCATCGGCGACCAACGCGGCGGCCGCGGCGGCCGAGCGCGTCGCGTCGCGTCCGGAGACGACGACGTGCGCCCCGTGCTCGGCCAGTGCGCGGGCGCTCGCGGAGCCGAGGAGGCCGGCGCCCCCGACGACCCAGGCGACGGTGCCGGTCAGATCGAACCGGGCGGCGGCGGGATGCATGCAGCCAGCGTAGCTATCCGTCGGCGCCGTCTGCGGTCAGGTCAGCTTGTGATCCAGGCCGTCGAGCGCCAGCTTCTCGGCGATCTCGACGACGTCGGTGCCCTCGGCGAGGGTCACGATTCCCTGCGGCTCGCCCGCGAGCACCGAGTCGCGGAAGGCCTCGTGCTCGGCGAGCAGCGGCTCCTTCTTGGTGAGCGCGAAGCGGGTCACGTCGCCCTCGGAGACGCCCGCGGAACGACGAGACGCGATCCCAGGTGTGCTCGATGACGCCGTTCTGGTAGTGGGTGAGGTCGGCGGTGAGGGTGTCGGCGACGAGCGCGCCCTTCTCGCCGGTGATGATCGTGGTGCGCTCCTTGAACGGCGTCAGCCAGTTGACGGTGTGCGAGGCGATCGTGCCCCCGCTGAGCGTGCCGACGGCGAGCACCATGTCCTCGTGCTCGCGGCCGCTGCGGTGCGCGGTGCGGGCGTTGACGCTGACGTAGTTCTGCTGGGTGACCCAGGCGGTGAGGTCGATGTCGTGGGTCGCGAGGTCCTTGATGACGCCGACGTCGGCGATGCGGCCGGGGAACGGACCCTGTCGGCGGGTGGCGACCTGGTAGATCTCGCCGATCAGGCCGTCTTCGATGCGCTGCCGCGCGCGCCTGCAGGGCCGGGTTGAAGCGCTCGATGTGGCCGACGCCGCCGATGAGCCCCTTCGCGGCGAACAGGTCGCGCAGCTCGATCGCCTCGGCGTCGTCGATGCCACCGGCTTCTCGATGAGGGCGTGGATGCCGCGCTCGGCGAGCGTGCGGCCGAGGTCGAGGTGGTAGATGGTCGGGGCGGCGACCACGGCGTAGTCGAGGCCCAGGTCGAGGAACTGCTCGAGGTCGCGGTAGACCGGCTTGCCCTCGATCACGTCGGGCGTCGTCGGCGCCGGGTCGTAGACGCCCTGGAACTCGACCCCCTCGAGCCCGTTCAGCACGCGGGTGTGGTGGCGCCCCATCACGCCGAGGCCGATGACGCCGGCGCGCAGCACGCATCAGCTCCCGGCCTTCGCGACCGCGTTGACCGCCTCGACGATGGTCTCGAGCTCGCCGTCGGTCAGCGCCGGGTAGACCGGCAGCGACAGCACCTGGCGGTCGCGGCCGCTCGGTCTCCGGCAGGTCGAGGTCGAGCCGGAACGACGGCAGGCGGTGGATCGGGGTCGGGTAGTAGACGCCGCTGCCGACGCCCTTCGCGGTCGAGCTGCTCGGCGAAGGCATCGCGATCGTGGTCGACGACGCGGATCGTGTACTGGTGGAAGACGTGCACGGCGCCCGGCGGCGACGGGCGGCGTGACGACGCCCTCGAGGTGCTCGGTGAGGAACGCCGCGTTCGCCTGACGCTTCGCGGTCCAGCCGGCGAGCTTGGTCAGCTGCACGCGCCCGATCGCGGCGTGGATGTCGGTCATGCGGGTGTTGAAGCCGACGACCTCGTTCTCGTAGCGCTTCTCCATGCCCTGGTTGCGCAGCACGCGCACCGCGCGGGCCAGGTCGGCGGACGGCGTCGTCACCATGCCCGCCCTCGCCCGAGGTCATGTTCTTCGTCGGGTAGAACGAGAACGACGCGGCGAGCCCGAACGCGCCGACGGGGGTGCCGTCGAGCGACGCGGCGACGGCCTGGGCGGCGTCTTCGATAGACCTGCAGGTCGTGCTTCTTCGCGATCGCGGGGATCGCGCCCATCGCGGCCGGGTGCCCGTACAGGTGCACCGGCATGATCGCCTTGGTGCGCGGCGTGATGGCCGCCTCGATCGCGGCCGGATCGATGTTGAAGGTGTCGAGCTCGATGTCGGCGAACACCGGCGTCGCGCCGGTCAGCGCGACGGCGTTGGCGGTCGCGGCGAAGCTGAACGAGGGCACGATGACCTCGTCGCCCGGCACCGATGCCGCCGGCGAGGAACGCCATGTGCAGCGCCGAGGTGCCGGAGTTGAGGGCGACCGAGTGGAGCCCGTCCGACGAGCGCGGAGAACTCCTGCTCGAAGGCGGCGACCTCGGGGCCCTGGGCGAGCATGCCGGACTGCATGACGCGGTCGACGGCCGCGCGCTCGTCGGCGCCGATCTCGGGCTTTGCTGCGGGGATCATGCGTCTCTTCCATCTCTTCGAGGCTGTCGGGCGCCGACCTGGCGGTAGCGCGCGTTCGTCACGGGGCAGATCCAGATTCCGGGCTCGGCCTCGGACAAGCGGCTCGCCGGCCCGTGCCCGCCCAGCCGACGCGGCGCGCGGGGGAGCCGACGACGATCGCGAAGTCGGGCACGTCGTTGATGACGACCGAGCCCGGACCCGACGAGGGCCCAGCGGCCGATGACGACGGGGGCGACGCAGGTCGCGCTCGCGCCGATCGACGCGCCCTCGCGGATGTCGACGCCGACCGGCTCCCAGTCGTGCGCCGACTTCGGGCGTGCCGTCGGGGTTGACCGCGCGCGGGAAGTGGTCGTTGGTCAGCACGACGGCCGGGCCGATGAAGACACCGGCGGCGAGCTTCGCGGGCTCGTAGACGAGCGCGTAGTTCTGGATCTTGCAGTTGTCGCCGACCTGACGCCGGTGCCGATGTAGGCGCCGCGGCCGACGATGACGTTCTCGCCGATCGTCGCGCTCTCCCGTGACCTGGGCTAGATGCCAGATCTTCGCGGTGTCGGCGACGGTCGCCGAGTCGGAGACGTCGGCGTTCGGCGCGATGCTGCCGCTCGGCAAGATCAATCCTCCGGGAACGTTCGGTGGGGTCGCCTCAATCGTAGACGGTCGGGCTCGGGTGCCCGCCTAGACTCGGACGGTGACCGTTCTCGTGACCGGCGGAGCCGGGTACATCGGCGGACACGTCGTGGATGCGCTGCGACAGACGCGGCGACCGGATCGTGGTCGTCGACGACCTGAGCGCCGGTTCGCAGTCGCGGATCGGCGATCTCCCGCTCGAGCGGATCGACCTGGCCGCCGATGGCGCGGCCGGCCGCCTCGTCGAAGCGATGCGCCGCGCACGAGGTCGACGCCGTCATCCACCTCGCCGCACGGAAGAAGGTGGAGGAGTCGGTCGCAACGCCCGCTCTGGTATTACGACCAGAACATCGGCGGGCTGGTCAACGTGCTCGAGGCCTGCGCGGCCGCCGGCGTCGACCGGGTGGTGTTCTCATCGACCGCCGCCGTGTACGGCCAGTCGGAGGAGCCGGTCACCGAGCGCAGCCCGACGCAGCCCGCGAACCCCTACGGCGAGACCAAGCTCACCGGCGAATGGCTGCTCAACGCGCAGACCGTGGCGAGCGGGATGCGGGGGATCAGCCTGCGCTACTTCAACGTCGCCGGGGCGGCCCGCCCCGAGCTCGCCGACACCGCCGAGTCCAACGTCGTGCCGATGGTGTTCGCCCGGCTCGAGAAGGGCGAGGCGCCGCTCATCTTCGGCGACGACTACGACACCCCAGACGGCACGTGCATCCGTGACTACGTGCACGTGGCGGATGTGGCCGACGCCCACCTGGTGTCGCTCGACGCGCTCGCCGCAGGCGATTCGCCCGCATACCGTGTCTTCAACCTCGGCACCGGCAGCGGATCGAGCGTGCGGCACCTGGTCGAGGCGATGACCAGGCTCGCCGGCTCGGACATCGCGCCGTCGATCGAGCCGCGCCGGGCCGGCGACCCCGCGATCGTGGTCGCGGACCCCTCGCTGATCGCCGCGGAGCTCGGCTGGCGGGCGAAGGCCGGCCTCGACGAGATCCTGTCGTCGGCCTGGGAGGCCCGACAACACGCGTAGCACCCGAACCCCCGCTCTCGACACGGGGCGACCGGCTTCCTGCCCGATTTAGGGGTCGGAAGGTAAGGTGAGCGTGTTCATGCCCGCGATTCGACGGGGGTTAGGTCGCATGACGAAGCTTCGAGCGCTGATGCTGCGCGTCGCTGCGGTCTTGCTCGCAGGGGTCGTCGTGACCGCCGGGATCGTCGCTCCCGCTGCCGCGTCGGGCGCCCCGCACTCGGGCCGCGGCGTCGCCGCGATCTCGGGCAGCCAGTTCGTCGCCGGCAACATCATCAGCGATGCCAACTTTCTACAACGGCAGCGCCATGACGCAGGGCGAGATCCAGACCTTCCTCGACGCGAAGGTCGGACGCTGCACCAACGGCAAGTGCCTCAACGTCATCAACGTCTCGCTGGCGAGCCAGCCCGCCTACGTCTCCGACTCGACAGGCCGGACGGCGTGCACTGCGCTCTCAGCGGTGAGCAACGTGAAGGTGGCCGCCCTGATCTACCGGGTCCAGGTCGCCTGCGGCATCAGCGCCAAGGTGATCCTCGTCACCCTCCAGAAGGAGCAGGGGCTCGTCACCAAGACCGCGCCGAGCGACTACGCGCTCCGATTCGCGATGGGGATGAACTGCCCCGACACGTCGGGGTGCTCCGCCGCGGCCGCCGGCCTCGGCGTCCCAGATCTATCGCGGAACCCGTCAGCTCAAGATCTACAAGGTCGAGCGCGTACCTTCGGCAGCCGGGCTATCACGCCATCGCCTACCACCCCAACGAGTGACTGCGGCTCCAAGACGATCAAGATCCAGAACTACGCGACGGCGGCGCTCTACAACTACACCCCGTACCAGCCCAACGCGCGCCGCCCTCGCCAACCTGTACGGCACCGGCGACTCGTGCTCGTCGTACGGCAACCGCAACTTCTGGCGGTTCTACACCGAGTGGTTCGGCTCGACGCAGGGCAGCGCAAGCGGCTGGATCGACACCGGAGCAGGCGTCTTCGCCGCCCACACCGACGGCACCCTCTACCACTACGCGGCCGTCTCCGGGAAAGTGGAAGCCCCGCAGTATCGTCGCCACGGGCATGACCGGTCTCGATCAGATCCTCGGCATGGGCGACTTCAACGGCGACGGCCACCGCGACATCCTGGCTCTCGACGCCGCCGACACGCTCTGGCTCTACCCCTCGGACGGCATCCTCGCGTTCGGCGACCGGGTGCAGGTCGCGACCGACTGGGCGTACGACCTCACGGCCTCGGTCGGCGACATGAACCGCGACGGGCGTCCCGACCTGCTGGTCAGGTCCGCCGATGCCGCGCTCCACCTCCTGGCCTCCGACGGACTCGGTGCATTCCGCGCACCCGTGCAGATCGGGACCGGCTGGGACATCTACAACGAGCTTGTCGGCCCCGGCGACCTCACCGGCGACGGCAAGGTCGACGTCATCGCCCGTGGCACCGACGGCAAGCTCTGGCTCTACCGAGGAACCGGCACGGGAACGGTGAGCAGCGCGCGTGCTGCTCGGCACCGGGTGGAACATCTACGACACTCTCGTCGGCCCAGGCGACTACAGCGGCGACAAGAAGGCCGACCTGCTCGCCCGGACTCCGGCCGGTGTGCTGTACCTCTACAAGGGCAACGGCGCCGGCAAGGTTTCGAGCAGGGTCCAGGTCGGCTCCGGCTGGAACGTGATGGCCACCTCTCGGGCGTCGGACCCGGGCCGGGCTCGAAGGTCGTCGTGCAGTCCGGCGTCGGCGACCTCAACTCCGACGGCCGCCGCGACGTGCTCGCCCGCGAGACCTCGACCGGCAACGATGTGGCTCTATCGCGGCAAGGTCGGCAAGCACCTGGAACGGCCGGATCGTGGTCACGGCCGACTGGTCCGACCTGCGATTCGCCCAGGGCGTCGGCGACTTCGACGGTGACGGCCGTCCCCGACCTGCTCGTCGTCACGACCGACGGTACGGTCAGCCGCTACCCGAGCAACGGGGCCGGCGGGTACGGGACTCCCGTCGCGCTCGCGACCGGCTGGGGGATCTACGACCAGGTCGTGAGCGCCGGTGACTTCAACGGCGACCTGCGCCCCGACGTCCTCGCGCGCGACGGCGCCGGCGTGCTCTGGCTCCTGGCGGGGACCGGGTCCGGCTTCGCCGCGCCCGTCCAGGTCGGCTCGGCTGGTCGACGCTACCGCATCATCTCCGTCGGCGACTGGGACGGCGATCGCGCCGGAGACGTCATGGCCGTCGACTCGGCCGGTGCCCTATGGCTCTACCCCGGCGACGGCGACAGCGGCTGGTTCACGCGCGTGAAGATCGGCAACGGCTGGACGACCATCGACGCTGTTCGGTCCTGGCGACTTCACCGCGGACGGCGGGTCGACCTGTTCGCGCGCGACGCGACGGGCAAGCTCTGGCTCTACCCCGGCAACGGTTCGGGAGGGTTCTCCACGCGGGTGCAGCTCGGCAACGGGCTGGGAGCATCTTCGACCTGCTGGTCTGAGCGTCCTCTGACCTGAGCTTCAGGTGAGCAGCTTGCGCCACGATCTCTTGCGCGCGGCGGCGATGCACGCCGCGAACGCCAGCACGAGCCCGCCCTCGGCGAGCAGGTAGCTCTCGGCCATGCCCGTCGCCCCGAGCAGGGCGAGGGTGAGCGCCGGCCAGACGTTGACGGTGCTGCGAGCCTCGGACGCGACCAGCCACGACCGCGCGAACCCGAGCCCGAGAGCCAGCACCAGCAGCAGCAGGCCGATCAGCCCGAGCTGGAACCAGACGTCGACGAACGCGTTGAGCGCCGAGCCGGCGGTGCGCCCGGAGCGGGTGCGCACGGTCGAGAACGGGAAGATCCGGTGACGGCCAGAGTCCGACCCAGCCCCAGCCCTCGACCGGATGCCGGTCGGACAGCGCCGAGAGCGTCTGCCAGATCCGGGTGCGGGCATCGAAGTCCGACGCCGCGTCGAGGAAGTTCAGGATGCGCACCCGGAACACCCACGACACGGCCGCCGCGACGACGCCGACCACGAGGATGATCGGCTGCAGCGTCGTCCGCGCCCGCGGGCGGGATGCGGCGCAGCAGCACCAGCAGCAGCCCGGCCAGCCCGACCACGCCGAGCACGACGAAGGTCACCGGCGATCGCGAGGCCAGCACGAGGCCGAAGGCGAGCACCAGGAACGGGATGCTCACGATGCGCCGCACCGACTGCGTGCGGATCTCGATCCAGAACGTCAGGATCGCGAGCCCCGCGAGGAATCCGAGCGCGTTGCGCGTGCCGGCGATGCCCTGGATCGGGCCGCCCGGATGCCAGGTCGCCCGTCACGCCGAGGAACGGCAGCGCTGTGTCGATCAGGATGCCGGCGATGACCTCGACGACGATCGACGCGAGCAGGAGGCCGCGCAGCGCGTCGCCGAGCGCCCGCACCACCTGGATGAGGTCGCGCGACAGGGCGACGAACGCCCCGAGGAAGGCGAAGACGAGCGCGTAGAGGACCCCGCCGATGCTGGTCCAGGTGTACTCGCTCCAGAACACGCTGAGCGTCATCCAGCCGACGAACGCGAGCAGCGACACCGGCAGGATGCCGCGCCACTCGATCTCGCCCCGCCGGGCCGCGAGCGACACGGCCGCCGCGACCACGATGACCGCGAGCGCCGCGACGACGCCCGGCCAGCCCATCACCACCCGGAAGAACGGCGTCGCGAGCGACAGGCCGAAGATGACGACGGTCAGCGCCTGCCGGAAGGCCGGCGACGCGACCACGTCGAGCACGACTCCGAAGACCGGGCGCGTCGCGGGCGCGGGCTCGCTCATGCCGGGGTCGCCATGCCCGGCAGATGCTGGTTCTGACCGCGGTTCGAGCGGGTGCGGATCGCGAACACGACCAGCAGCGCGAACCCGATCTCGATGAGCAGACGGCTCTCGGCGAGGCTGTGCACGATCAGCATCACCGTCACGAGCACGGGCAGCAGGCCGATCGCCTTGCCGCGACCGTGGGCGAGGTCGAGGGCGCGGATCCAGCCGCGGCCGAGGGTCGAGATGACGAGCGCGCCGAACACCACGAGCCCGACGATGCCGAGCTGCAGGTAGATGTCGAGCCAGGCGTTGTGGGCCTGGTAGTACGGCACGCCGTTGATGACGATGAGGTCCTGGTACGGCTCGACCCACGGCCACCAGTAGCCCGATCCAGCCCCAGCCGAAGGCGGGACGCTGGTTGGCGAGGCCGATCACGGTGTCCCAGATGTCGAGGCGGTTGGTCAGATCGGGACTCTTGCCGAGCAGGGCGAGCAGGTGCTCGCGGAAGACGATCACGGCGGCGATCCCGGCCGCGGCCAGCACCCCGCCGCCGACGAACCAGGGGACCCGGCGCTCCTCCGGCACCCGGCGCACGAGCCAGAGGTACAGCGCGACCAGCGGCGACGGCGGCGCCGGCGATCAGCACCGTCGACGAGCGGGTCAGGGCGAGCACGCCGAGCGCGATGATCAGCCAGCCGGTCGTCCAGAACCGCGACGTCGCAGCGCGCCGCGATCTGCACGCGAGAACGTGATGACGGCGAGCAGCGCGGCGAAGGCGAGGATGTTCGCGTTGCCGACGATGCCCTGGATGCGGCCGCCCTCGAACAGCAGGTTGCGCGACCAGTAGAACGCGGCGGGGATCTTGTCGAGGTGCGAGTAGTCGACCCAGAACGGCAGCAGCCGGTCGCGGATGACCGTCGAGACGAACAGCTCGAACGCGAGCGAGAGGGCCAGGATCCAGCGCAGGGCGGTGCCGAGGCAGCGCACGAACGTGGTCAGGTCGAGCGCCGTCGCGAGGAAGACGGCCGTAGGCGACGGTCGCGAGCAGCCCGGCGACGCCGAGGGCGCTCACCCCGGGGTAGGCCGACCAGGCGATGGAAGCGGTGGCGAGCACCAGGTAGGCGATGAGCGGGTAGGGCAGGCGGCGCAGATCGGCTCGGATGCGGACCAGCTCGATCACCACGAGCGCGATGAGTATCAGCACGATGGCGCCCCAGCCCCACCAGCTGATCAGGTACCGCCAGACGTCGCCGGCCGCCATCGTGAACAGCCCGAGCGTCGCCAGCGTGCGGCGGTACAGGCTGATCTCCGTCATGGGGTCCAGGCTATCGGGGCCGCGAGGCTCGGATAAGATCGCACGCATGACTGACGCAGGAACGAGCGACGAGATTCGCCGACTGGAAGAACTGTGGGCCGGCGAGCACGGCGACGAGTACGTCGACCGCAACTTCGAGGCGTACTCGAAGCGCGGGCCGTGGTGGCAGAAGATGATCGCCCGGACGTCGCCCACCCGTGTGCTCGAGGTGGGCTGCAACGTCGGCGGCAACCTCCGCTACATCGCCACGGAGGCGCCGGCCGCCAGATCTACGGCATCGACATCAACCGCAAGGCGCTCGGGATCGTCAAGGACATCGTGCCGGACGGCAACTTCATGCTCGAGCACGCGAGCGAGCTGCCGTTCCGCGACGGCTGGTTCGACTTCGCGTTCACGATGGGCGTGCTCATCCACCAGCCCGACGACTCACTCGAGACCGTGATGAGCGAGATCGTGCGCGTCAGCCGCAAGTACGTCATGTGCGGCGAGGTGTATTCGCCCGAGCGCAACTCGATCCCGTACCGCGGCATCCCCGAATCGTTCATCGGCCGCGACTACGGCGGCATCTATCAGAGGATCGCGCCGGAGCTCACGCTCGTCGACTCCGGTGAGATGGGCAAGGACCAGGACTTCGACACCCTGCACTACTGGCTCTTCGAGAAGAAGTAGGGAGCGGTGTGCGCCGCAGGAGCGGCGGCGCACCGAAGGCTCAGACGAAGGCGGCCTTGCCGGTGATGGCGCGGCCGACGATGAGGGTGTTCATCTCGCGGGTGCCCTCGTAGGAGAACATCGCCTCGGCGTCCGCGAAGTGCCGGATGACGTCGTTGTCGAGGACGATGCCGTTGCCGCCCATGCTCTCGCGCGCCCACGCGACGGTCTCCCGCATCCGGCTGGTGGTGAACTCCTTGGCGAGCGCGGCGTGCTCGTCGCGCTGGGTGCCCTCGTCGAGCATCTCGGAGACGCGGGTGCACATCGCGATGGATGCGGTGATGTTGCCGAGCATCTTCGCGTAGTGCTCCTGGATGAGCTGGTGCTCGTCGATCGGCTTGCCGAACTGGATGCGCTCGGCGCCGTACTTGACGGCGGCCTCGTAGGCGCCGATCGAGTTGCCGACGGCGGCCCAGGCGACCTCGGCGCGGGTGAGGCGCAGCACGGCGGCGGTCTCCTTGAACGAGTTCGCGTTCTGCAGGCGGTTCGCCTCGGGGACGCGCACGTCGGTGAGCACGATGTCGGCGTTCTGCACGATGCGCAGCGCCTGCTTGTTCTCGATCTTGGTGGCCTTGTAGCCGGGGTTGTCGGTGGGCACGATGAAGCCCTTGACCTGGCCGTCCTCGGTCGACTTCGCCCAGATGATGGTGTGGGTCGAGACGGTGCCGTTGCCGATCCAGCGCTTGGCGCCGTTGATGACCCACTCGTCGCCCTCGCGCTCGGCGGTGGTGCGCAGGCCCTGCGCGCTGTCCGAGCCGGAAAGCGGCTCGGTCAGGCCGAACGCTCCCAGGTACTCGGCGGACGCGAACTTCGGCAGCCATTCGGCGCGCTGCTCGGCGGAGCCGCCGACGCCGATGGCGCCCATGACGAGGCCGTTCTGCATGCCGACGAGGGTGGCGAGGCTCGCGTCGATGCGACCGAGCTCGAGCGCGACCCAGCCGCGGAAGACCGCGGAGTTCTCGAAGGGCTGGGTCTCGGCCCACGGCATCCCGAACAGGCCGAGGTCGGCGAGGCCCTTCACGACGCTCATCGGGAAGAACTCGGCACGCGCCCAGTGGTCGTTGACGATCGGCTTGACGTCGCTCTCGATCCAGGCGCGGAGACGCATCAGCACGTCCTTCTCGCGGTCGGCGAGCTTGGCCTCCATCCCGTAGAAGTCGCTCGGGATCGGCGTGAAGGTCGAGGTGGCGGTCACAGTCATGCGGTGAGCCTACGTCGCGGCTTCGAGCGCCCCAAAGCGCTTGGTACTTTGGTGCAAGTCGCCCTGCGATCTCGGCGTGCTGGTTGTAGAAGGCGCCCAATTTCGTAGTGAACCTCCAGGAGAAGGCCCCGATGTTCGTCGGAATCACCAATACGCCGCGCGATTACGCCTGGGGTTCGACGACCGCGATCCCGGTTCTGCGGGGGATCGCGCCGACCGGAGCGCCGCAGGCGGAGTTGTGGCTGGGGACGCATCCGGGCTCGCCGTCGCAGCTGGTCGGCCGCGACGGGCACGCTCGCCGACCTGGTGCCCGGCGGGCTGCCGTTCCTGCTGAAGGTGCTCGCGGCCGACGAGCCGCTCTCGCTGCAGGCGCATCCGACGCCCGCGCAGGCGCAGGCGGGGTTCGCGCGCGAGGACGCCGCCGGCATCCCGCTCGACGCTCCCGAGCGCAACTACAAGGACGCGTTCCACAAGCCCGAGCTGATCTACGCGCTGAGCGACCCGTTCACGGCGCTGTCGGGGTTCCGGCCGGTCGCCGAGACCCTCGCGGTGCTCGAGCCGGTCGCCGCCGACGCGCGGCTCGAGCCGCTGGTCTCGCCGGCTGACCGACGACACGTCGCTGCGCGACGTGTTCACCTGGCTGATCTCGCGCGGCGACGGGGTCGAGGACGTGATCGCCGCCGTGGTCGAGGCCGGCGAGGTGGTCGACGGGCCGTCGTGGGAGACCGTGCGCCTGCTGGCCGAGTACTACCTGGGCGACCCCGGCATCCCGATCTCGCTGCTGCTGCACACGATCTCGCTGCGACCCGGCGAGGTGCTGTACCTGCCGGCGGGCAACATCCACGCCTACCTCGGCGGGGTCGGCATCGAGCTGATGGCGGCGAGCGACAACGTGCTGCGCGGCGGGCTCACGCCGAAGCACGTCGACGTGCCCGAGCTGCTCGAGGTGCTCGACTTCCGGCCGCTGCCGGCGCCGTACCTGCGGCCCGAGGTACTGGCACCGGGGGTCTCGGTGTTCCGCCCCGATGTGCCCGATTTCGTGCTGACGGTGGTGGCTCCGGATGCTGCGGAGCGCGGCGTGGACCTCACGATCCCGGGCGGGGGCCCCGCGATCGCGTTCGTGGCATCCGGTGCGGTCACCCTCGACGGGGTCGATGCGTCGCACACGCTCGAGCGCGGGAGCGCCGTGTACATCTCGGGCGAGCGCACGGTGCACATCTCGGGAGACGGCCTGGTGTTCCTCGCCACGACGGGCTAGCCGGCGGCGCGCGCCCCGAACGTGCGCCGGTAGTTCGTCGGCGTCGTCTGCAGCACCTTGAGGAAGTGGTGCCGCATCACCGCGGCGGTGCCGAAGCCGGCGAGCTGGGCGATCTGCTCGAGCCCCTCGTCGGTCTCCTCGAGCAGCTGCTGCGACCGCAGGATGCGCTGGCGGTTCAGCCACGCGGCCGGCGTCGTGCCCGTCTCGGCCCGGAACTTGCGGGCGAACGTGCGCGACGACATCAGGGCGCGGCGTGCGAGCACGTCGACCGTGAGGTCCTTCTCGAGGTTCTCCAGCATCCACTCGGTGACGAGGGCGAACGAGTCGCGTGCGGCATTCCGGCACCGGCGACTCGATGTACTGCGACTGCCCGCCGTCGCGCTGGGGCGGCACGACCATGCGGCGGGCGATGATGTTGGTCGCCGCGGCGCCGAGCTCCGTGCGCACGATGTGCAGGGCGGCGTCGATGCCGGCGGCGGTGCCGGCGCTGGTGACGACGTGGCGGTCTTCGACGAACAGCACGTCGGGGTCGACCTCGGTGTCCGGGGTAGCGCTCGCGAGAGCTTGTCGGTGTACATCCAGTGCGTGGTCGAGCGGCGACCGTCGAGGATGCCGGCCTGTGCCAGCACGAAGGCGCCGCTGCAGACGCTGAGCACCCAGGCGCCGCGTGCCTCGGCGGCCCGGATGACATCCAGGTACCGCTCGTCGACGCGGCCCCGGTGGTGGGCGGGCACGGCGATCAGGTCGGCGTCGGCGGCGAGCGGAGAGGTCTTCGGTGACGTTGATCGTGAAGCCGAGGCTCATCTCGACGGGGCCGGGGTCGGCGGTCACGACGTGGAAGTCGAAGGTCGGCCCGCCGCTGTCGCTGCGGTCGATGCCGAACACCTCGCAGATGACGCCGAACTCGAACGGAGCGGTGCCCGGGATGGCGAGAACCGACGATCTTCTGCAGCATGCCGCGAGCCTCCTGGCGGTAATTCGACGAAGTATGTCGATCATGCCACTCGTGGCTGTCAGTGGTCAACCGTAGATTTACTGCCATGGAGATCGCAATCGCAATCGGAGTCGTGGCAGTCGCCGCGATCATCGTCGCCAACGTCCGCATCGCCATGTCGGACGGGTACCGCCAGGTGCCGACCAGCCCCAGCCGCCTCGCGCACTGAGCGCCTCGGCGCCGCCGGTAGCCTGAGCCACATGACCTGGCTCGTGACCGGCGGCGCCGGCTACATCGGCGCACACGTGGTCCGCGCCCTCCTCGAGGCCGACCTCGCCGCGGTCGTCGTCGACGATCTGTCGAGCGGCCACCAGGACTTCGTCCCGCGCGGGCGTCACGTTCGTCGGCGGCTCGATCCTCGACGGCGCGCATCTGCTGCGCGCCTTCACGACCACCAGGTGACCGGCGTCATCCACATCGCGGGCTTCAAGTACGCCGGGGTGTCGGTGCAGCGGCCGCTGCACACCTACGAGCAGAACGTCGACGGCACCACCGTGCTGCTCGCCGCGATGCAGGAGGCCGGCATCGACCGCATCGTGTTCTCGTCGAGCGCCGCGGTGTACGGCACCCCCGACGTCGACCTGGTCACCGAGGACACGCCGAAGGCACCGCAGTCGCCGTACGGCGAGTCGAAGCTGATCGGCGAGTGGCTGATGCGCGATCAGGCCGATCGCGGCCGGGCTGCGGCACACCAGCCTGCGCTACTTCAACGTCGTCGGGTCGGGCTACCCCGACGTGTACGACACCAGCCCGCACAATCTCTTCCCGCTGGTGTTCGAGGCGCTCGTCGAGGGCCGCACGCCGACGCATCTTCGGCGACGACTACCCGACGCCCGACGGCACCAACGTGCGCGACTACGTGCACGTCTCCGACATCGCGGCATCGCACGTCACGGCGGCCAAGCGACTGGATGCCGGCGAGGCGCTCGAGCCGGCCTACAACCTGGGCAGCGGCGACGGGCTCTCGGTGCGGCAGATCATGGATGCGATGGCGCGCGTCACCGGGATCGATTTCGCCCCCGAGATCGGGCCCCGCCGGCCGGGGGATCCGCCCCGGATCGTCGCAAGCGGGGAGCTCGCGGCCCGCGACCTGGACTGGCGGATGCGGCACTCGATCGACGAGATGGTGAACAGCGCGTGGGAGGCGCGCAAAGCATCCGGAGCCCTCGGCGCGTCATGACACGCCGATAACGCCGAAGAAATATCCTCTGCGACTTGACTGGGGGTAATGACAACGGTGTAATTACCTCCAAGGAACGGGTCAGCCAGGGGAGTTCGACCGCTGCGTCCTTGAAAAACGGAGGTGGGAAATGGCGAGGAACGAGTTCCGTCCCGCCGTACCCGAAGACTGGTTCGTCGATCCGGTCCGGCTGGGCATTCCCGGCATCAGATCCGCTCGCCCCGACGAAGACGACGACAACCCGCTCTCCTGGCAGACCGACGCCCTGTGCGCGCAGACCGACCCCGAGGCCTTCTTCCCGGAGAAGGGCGGATCGACGCGCGACGCGAAGAAGATCTGCACCACCTGCGAGGTCAAGGCGCAGTGCCTCGAGTACGCCCTCGCAGAACGACGAGCGGTTCGGCATCTGGGGCGGGCTCTCCGAGCGCGAGCGCCGTCGCCTGCGCCGCGCGCGCAGCGCCTGAGACCGCGTTCCTGGGCATCTGAACCGGGTCGCGTGTCCTGCGGGGCTTGTCGCGCGCCCCGCCTCTAGCCTCGAAACGATGCAGCCCCGAGTCACCGCGATCCTCGTCGTGCGCAACGGCGAGGAGTGGCTGGACCGCACTCTTCCGGCCCTCGCGGCTCAGACGCGACGGCCCGACGACTTCGTCCTCGTCGATGCCGCCTCGAGCGACGGCAGTGCTGCGCGTCTCACCGCGGCCAGCCCGACGCGCTTCGTGACCGCGCCCGCGCTGTCGTTCGGCGCCGCGGTGAACCACGGACTGCGCTCGCTCGCACCGGTCGAGTCGCCCGACGAGTGGCTGTGGCTGCTGACCGCCGACACCGCGCCCGAGCCGCGCGCGCTCGAGCGACTGCTCGCGGCCGTCGAGGTGGCGCCGTCCGTGGCGATCGCCGGGCCGAAGCTCGTCGACCCCGACGATCGCCTGACGCTGCTCTCCTACGGCGAGAGCATCTCGCGGCTCGGCGAGACGGTGCGCCTCGTCGAGGGCGAGCTCGATCAGGCCCAGTACGACGCCGACGGCGACGTGCTCGCCGTGAGCTCGTCGGCGATGCTGGTGCGCCGGTCCGCGTGGTCGCAGCTGGGCGGCTTCGATCCGGGGCTGCCGACGACGGATGCCGGCCTCGACTTCTCGATCCGCACCCGGCTGGCCGGGGCCCGCGTCGTCCGGGTCGCCGAACGCCCGCGTCGCCCGCGGCGCCCGCCCGGAGGACTACGGTCGGCGCAAGCCCGCGTCCGAACGCGTCCGGTCCCGCATCGCCCGGGCGGCACAGCTGCACCGCCGCATGGTCTACGCGCCGGGCGGCGCTCTCGTCTTCCTCTGGCTCACGCCTGGTGCCGCTCGCCATCCTGCGCTCGATCGGGCACCTGCTCGGCAAGCGCCCGACGCTGATCGGGGGCGAGCTGGCGAGCGGGTTCGCCGCGGCGTTCGACGGCTCGGTCCCCGCAGCGCGCGCGCCGGCTGGCCGCACCCGCCGCATCCCGTGGACGGCCATCGCGCCGCTGCGCGTGCCACCCGACGAGCTGCGCGAGCGGCGGGCGGCCGCAGCGCGAGCGTGCCCTGGGCGCCGACGACGAGCCCGAGCTGGTGCGCGCCTCGTTCTTCGCCGGCGGCGGCGCCTGGATCGTGCTGGTCGGCCGCGCTCGCCGGACTCGGGGTGTTCTGGAGGCTGCTGCAGGCGCAGGTGGTGCGCGGCGGCGCGCTCCTGCCGATCGGCGACGAGCGTCGGGGAGCTCTGGACGAACCTCGCGATCGGTCCGCGCGAGGGCGCCGTCGACCTGATCGGCCCGGCCGATCCCGTTCAGCGCCGTGCGTCGCCGCGCTCGGCAGCCTCACCGCGTGGAATCCCGTCGTTCTCGCTCGTGCTGCTCTGGCTGACCGCCCTGCCGATGGCGGCGCTCGGTGCCTGGTGGTGCGCCACCCGCCTGAGCGAGCGCCGCTGGCCGCCGATCGTCGCCGCCCTGCTCTGGACGCTCGCGCCGCCGCTGCTGGCCGCCCTGAGCGACGGCCGCCCGACCGGCGTGCTCGTGCACGTGGCGCTGCCGTTCCTGGTGCTCGCCGGCATCGAGGGCCGGCGCTCGTGGAGCGCAGCCGCGACCGCATCCATCCTGTTCGCGGTGACCGTCGCGGCCTCGCCGGTGCTCGCCCCGGCGCTCGTCGTGCTCGTGGTCGCGTGGGCGGCGGTCAATCCGCGCGGCGATCGTCCGGGTGGTGGGCATCCTCGATCCCGGCGGCCGCGCTGTTCGCGCCGCTGGTGTTCTGGCAGCTGAGCCGCGGCACTCCGTTCGGCCTGCTCGCCGACCCCGGCCCGGCCGTGCCGACCGAGGCGCCGTCGGGCTGGCTGCTGCTGCTCGGCCTGCCGACCGCCGCCGACGACCGCTGGGCCGCGATCGGCACCGCGCTCGGGCTGCCGCTCGCGACTCTCGCACCGGCGGTGCTGCTCGCGCCGCTCGCCGTGGTGGCCCTGCTCGCCGTGTTCCTGCCCGGAGCCCGTCGCGCGATCCCGGCTCTCGCGATCGTCGCTGGCCGGACTCGTCGACCGCCGTGCTCGCCGCGCATGTCGCCGTCGCATCGGCCGGGCGCCGAAGCCGGTCACGCCGTGGGTGGGCAGCGCGCTCAGCCTGTACTGGCTCGGCCTGGTCGGCGCAGCCGTCGTCGGGTTGGAGGCGATCGGCCGGGCGAGCGTGCTCACCGGGCTCGCGCTGGTGCTCACGGCCGGCGCGGCCGTCGGGCCGCTCCTCGTCGCCCCGGCCGCTCGGCACGGCCGCGGTCGATGCCGGGACTGCGCGTCAGCTTCCCGCACTCGTCGAGGCACGCGCCGACGCCGATCCGGGGATCGGCACTCTCGTGCTCACCGCGCAGCGCGACGGGTCGCTTGCGGCGACGGTCGCCCGCGACAGCGGCACGACGCTCGATGAGACGTCGACCCTCGTGACCACCCGCCCGGAACTGCGCGAACAGGATGCCGCCCTCGCCGAGCTGGCGGGCAACCTGGCGTCGCGCAGCGGCTTCGATCCCGAGCCGGCGCTCCAGGAGCTGCGGATCGCGTTCGTCGTCGTGCCCGAGGTCGGCGACTCCGCGACCGGCCCGCAGTCGGCGGTACGGCAGCGCACGACCGAGGCTCTCGATGCGACGCTCGTGCTGACCCCGACGGGCAACACCCCGCTCTGGGAGTACCGCGCCCTCGAGGAGGGCGGCACTGCCGTACAGCCCGACCGTCATCGGGCATCGGCGATCCCGATCGCACAGGGGGTCGTCTTCGCCATCGCCCTGCTGCTCGCGATCCCGACCAGCCGCCGCCGCCGGTCGGTACGCGAGCTGGGTCCACTGGAGTCCGATCCGGCCGACACCTTCGACGAGGACGACGATGCCTGAGCCCGATCGGACCCGATCGACATCGACGACGAGGCCGCCCGGTCCCGCGCGACGGGCCTGGCGCCCGCCGCGTGGCCCTGCTCAGCCTGCGGCTCGTCGCGGGCACGGTCGCCGTCGTGGCGGCCGCCGCGACCATCGCCGCGGTCGGCCTCATCCCGATCCCGACCACGGGCATCGTCCCGCCCGGCGTGACGGTGTCGCCGGTCCCGGCCGATCGAGGTGCGGGTCTGCGCGGGCTCCGTCCTGCGCCTCGGCGACGAGACGGGCGCGAACGCCGACACCCCGATCGCGATCGGCATCCCGTCGGTGCGGGCCGAGGCGCTCGGCACCGACGCTCGACCGTCGAGCCGATCGCGACACCGACGCCGTCGACGGGCGGCACGTCCGCGGCCCCGCAGGTGCTGCGCATCGAGCCCGGCCGAAGGCGCCGAGCTCGCCGGCGCCCAGTCGCAGGTCGTCGACGCCCGCGACTTCGTCGGCTTCACCGCTGCCGCCTGCGCCGAGCCGAGCGGGTCGATCTGGCTGGTGGGCGGGGCGACGACGGTGGGCCGCACCAGCATCCTGACCCTCTCGAACCCGACGGCGGTCGACGCGCTCGGTGACGCTCACCATCTTCGGGGAGAAGGGCGAGGTCGAGGCGCCCGGCATGAACGGCATCGACGTCCCGGCCGGCACCCAGCGCGTGCTGTCGCTCGCCGGCTTCGCGCCCGGGCTCGCTCTCGCCGGTCGTGCACGTCGAGGCGCGCGGCGGCCAGGTGGTCGCGTACCTGCAGCAGTCGATCGTGCGCGGCCTCGACGCGGTCGGCGTCGACATGGTGGATGCCGCCCCCGACCCCGCGACGGACCTCACCTTCCCGGGCGTGCGGATCTTCGATTCGGTCGGCGACGAACCGCGCGCTCTCGCTCGACGACTGGGACGACGTCGTGCCGGTCGTCCGCATCCTGAACCCCGGCACCGACGACCGACCGAGGTCACGGTCAGCGTCACCCCGCTCGACCCCGCCGCTCGAGGGCACGAGCTTCCCGGTGCAGGCCGAGCCGGGAATCGTCACCGAGGTCGCGCTCGACGCCGGCATCGAGGTCGACAGCGGCGTCGCGCTCGCCGACGGGCTGTACACGGTCACGATGACGCGCGGATCAGCCGATCGTCGGCGGGGTGCGCGTCTCGGCGGCCGCGGACATCGGCGCCGTCGAGACCGAGGGCCCCGTCGCGGCGCCCGTCTCGGACCTCGCCTGGTACGCCGCTTCGCCTGCGCTCAGCGGCGACACGCTGGTGACCATCGCACCCGGCCCCGAGCCGACGCTCGTCGGCGGTGAACCCGACCTCGGCCGAGGTCTCCCTCGTGCTCGACGGCGCAGGGCGGCGCCGACATCACGCTGGTCGTGCCGGCGGGCGGGGCGGCGAGCACGCCGGTCGTGGCAGGGCACGACGTACCTGCTGCAGGACGCGGCCGGACTGTTCGCCGCGGTCAGCTACGCGGCCGACGACCGGATGGCGGCGTACCCGGTCACGCTCGGCGCGGCCCGTGTCGGGGCCGATCGTCATCCGGCCGTAGGTCTCGACAGGCTCGACCACCGCTCAGAAGTGGCGGTAGCGCTCCGGCGCGATGTCCCACGGGTCCTTGCCGAGCAGCTCGGCGACCGCGCGGAACACGCAGCTCTCGATGAACGACCGGCGATGCCACTCGTCGTCGCGGTGCAGGTGCGCGAGCCGCTCGATCGGCAGCCGGTAGAGCACGATGCGCCGCTCGGGCACGCTGACGCGCCAGCGGTCGACGCCCGTGCGGTCCCGGCTCGCCTGCCGGCACCCGGGCGACCTCGAAGCGGACGCCGGCCAGTTCGTCCGGCCAGAGCTCGCGCAGGTACTCGACCGCCGACGCGATGCAGGCGTCGAAGAACTCGGATCGGGTGCGCAGCACGTCGAGGTGCGGCCCGGTCACGGGGGAGCGCAGACCGCGCCCGTGCCGGTCGCGCGAGCCCGAACGGGCGGACACGCGGCGAACGGATCGAGCCATGTCGGCAAGTCTAGGTCGGCGCCGGTCGGCGGCTCCGCAGTATCCTGACGCCGTGACGCCCCGTCTGTGCAGCAAGGTGGCCTGCGGCGCCGATGCCGTGGCGACCCTCACCTACGACTACGCGGATGCGATGGCCGTTCTCGGCCCGCTGAGCTACCGCATCCGAGCCGCACAGCTACGACCTCTGCGCGCGTCACGCCGAGCGGCTCTCGGCGCCCGCAGGGCTGGCAGGTCGTCCGTCACGTCGTCGCCCTCGAGCGGCTCTAGCGATCACGCCGCTGACACCTGCGAGAATGTCGGCATGCCGGCTTCCGCATCCTCCAAGACCCGCCTGCCCTTCAAGGTCGCCGATCTCTCGCTCGCCGAGGCGGGACGCCACCAGATCCGCCTCGCCGAGCACGAGATGCCCGGCCTCATGTCGCTGCGCGACGAGTTCGGCCCGTCGCAGCCGCTGAGCGGCGCGCGCATCGCCGGGTCGCTGCACATGACCGTGCAGACCGCGGTGCTCATCGAGACGCTCGTCGCGCTCGGCGCGCGAGGTGCGCTGGGCGAGCTGCAACATCTTCTCCACGCAGGACGAGGCGGCCGCCGCGATCGCGGTCGGGCCGACGGGCACCGTCGACGCACCCGCCGGCGTGCCGGTCTTCGCCTGGAAGGGCGAGACGCTCGAGGAGTACTGGTGGTGCACCGAGCAGATCTTCGACTGGTCGGACGAGCGCTACGGCGACGCCAACGGGCCGAACATGATCCTCGACGACGGCGGCGACGCCACCCTGCTCGTGCACAAGGGGCGCGAGTACGAGCTCGCCGGCGCGGTGCCCGACGACGGATGCCGGACGCCAGCCACGAGCTGTCCGTCATCCTCGACGTGCTGCGGCGCTCGCTCGCCGACGAGCCCCGACCGCTGGCAGACGGTCGCCGCCGACATCCAGGGCGTCACCGAGGAGACCACGACCGGCGTGCACCGGCTCTACGAGCTGCACAAGCGCGGCGAGCTGCTCTTCCCGGCGATCAACGTCAACGACTCGGTCACGAAGTCGAAGTTCGACAACAAGTACGGCATCCGCCACTCGCTGCCGGACGGCCTGAACCGCGCGACCGACGTGCTGATCGGCGGCAAGGTCGCGTTCGTCGCCGGCTACGGCGACGTCGGCAAGGGCGTCGGCCGAGGCGCTGCGCGGCCAGGGCGCGCGCGTCATCGTCAGCGAGATCGACCCGATCAACGCGCTGCAGGCGGCGATGGACGGCTACCAGGTCGCGCGCATCGAGAGCGTGCTCGACCAGGTCGACATCTGGGTCACCGCCACCGGCAACGAGAACGTCATCACGCTCGAGCACCTGCAGGGGATGAAGCACCAGGCGATCGTCGCGAACGTCGGGCACTTCGACAACGAGATCGACATCGCCGGGCTCGAGAAGCTGGCCGGCGCCGAGCGCGTCGAGATCAAGCCGCAGGTGCACGAGTGGCGCCTGCCGAACGGCCGCAGCGTCCTGGTGCTCAGCGAGGGTCGCCTGATGAACCTCGGCAACGCGACCGGGCACCCGTCGTTCGTGATGAGCAACTCGTTCTCGAACCAGGTGCTCGCGCAGCTCGAGCTGTTCACGCGCACCGGACGCCTACCCGATCGGCGTCTACGTGCTGCCGAAGGTGCTCGACGAGAAGGTCGCGCGACTGCACCTCGACGCGCTCGGCGTCGAGCTCACCGAGCTGACGCCCGAGCAGGCCGCGTACATCGGCGTCCCGGTCGACGGGCCGTACAAGGTCGACCACTACCGCTACTAGTCCGGCGGTCGAGGAGCGGCCCCCGATCGCGTATCGAGACCCCTGCTCCTCAGCCGCGCTCGGGGAACCCGTGCGGCAGGTCGCGCAGCGCGGGGGCGACCCGCTCCAGCCGATCGCGTTCGAGCAGCAGCGCCGCGTACTCGCGCTCGCGCCGCACCACGGCGACCCCGGCGAGGAACAGCTCGGGGTCGACGGGGGGCAGCGGCGACACGAATCGTGAGACCTCGCCCGCGAGCTGCGACGCCTGGAAGCGCCGCCGTTCCGGCGTCAGTTTCGGCGCCTGCGAGAGGAACTGCGCGACCCGACGCGACAGGGCGTCCGGCATGCGGGCGACGTCCGCGATCTGTGCCCAGTCGTTCAGCTGGACGGGCACCGCGAACAGCGGGGTCGCGACGCGGGTGACCCGTTCGTACTGGCTGTAGGTGCCGGCGACGAGGTCGCCGAGCCGCTTTGTGCGTGCGCTGAACAGCCCGACGAGGGCGGCCACGCCGCCGAGGGTCATGAAGATCTCGAATACCCCGACGAGGGCTCGGATGGCCGCGTGCCGGAACCCGATCGCCCCTCCGTCGTCGCGCACGATCCGCGCGCCGACCGCGAGTCGGCCGAGCGACTTGCCCCGGCTCACCGTCTCGACCACGACCGGTGCGACGACCAGCGCCCCGACGGCGGCGACGATCGCGACGATGCCGAACACCGCATCCTCGGTAGCGGAGCTCTCGGCGAGGGTGAACAGGATCAGCACGATGGCGATGTACCCGCCGAAGTAGACCAGCCAGTCGATGATCGAGCCTGCCGCGCGGAGGGCGTACCCGGTGGGGCGGAGATCGAGGGCGACGGCCTCGCCGGTGAGCACGGACTCCGAGTCCTCGACCGCCATCCGGTTATCATCGCAGCACATGGACCTGGACGCCTATTCCGCCGCGAACGCCGCGGAGTGGGACCGTCTCGCCCGGCTCGCCGAGCGCCGCAGCCTCGACGGCGCAGCCGCCGACGAGCTGATCGAGCACTACCAGGCGGGCTCATCGCACCTCTCCACGATCCGCACGACGGTCGGGGAGTCGGCCCAAGGCGATGTGCTCTCGCTCGCGCTCTGGCGCGCCCGACAGCGCTTCACCGGCACCGCGGCGAACCCGCTCCGGCAGCTCACCGTCCTGTTCGTGCACCAGTTGCCCGCGGCGCTCTACCGGATCCGGTGGCTCACCCTCGCTGTGACCGCGGCGACGGTGCTGATCGCCCTGGTGTTCGCGGTCTGGTACTCGAGCGACCCGCGCGTGCTCGCGACGCTGGGGCCGCGCCACCTGCTCGAGCGCTATGCCGAGCAGGAGTTCGTCTCCTACTACTCGCAGTCCTCCGAGGCGGGCTTCGCGGGGCAGGTCTGGACCAACAACGCCTGGATCGCGGCGCAGTGCGTCATGTTCGGGATCGTCGGGCTCTGGGTGCCCTGGGTCGTCTTCAGCAACGCGGCCGGGCTCGGCCAGTCGGCCGCGATCATGAACGAGTTCGGGCGGCTCGACCACTTCTTCCTCTACATCGCCCCGCACGGGCAGCTCGAGCTGTACTCGATCTTCCTCGCGGCGGCGGCCGGTCTGATGATCTCGTGGTCGTGGATCTCACCCGGCCCGCGCACCCGCCTGCAGGCGCTCGCGCAGGACGGCCGCGCGTTCTTCACGATCGTGGTCGGGGTCGTGCTCACCCTGTTGATCTCGGGCATCATCGAGGGCTTCGTCACGCGCCAGGAGTGGCCGTGGGTCGTGAAGATCGGGATCGGGACCGTCGCCCTCGTCGTCGTGCTCGTGTACCAGTGGGTGCTCGGCGGCCGCGCATTCCGGGCGGGCAGACCGGCGACCTTGGCGAGTTCGACGCCGGGGCGCGTCAGATCGTCAGCGCCTAGTCGCTGACGGGAGCCGGGCTGCTACTTGCGGCCGAAGAGCGGACGCCAGGTGATCCCGGCGATGAGTCCGCCGACGACCGGTGCGACGAGGAACACCCAGAGCTGGATGAGGGCGTCGGATCCGCCGAAGACGGCCGTCGCGATCGAGCGCGCCGGGTTCAGCGATGCGTTGCTGACCGGGATCATCACGAGGTGCAGCATCGTCAGCGCCAGGCCGATGGCGAGGGGCGCGAAGCCGGCCGTCGTCGACCCTGGCGCGGTGACCCCGAGGATGATCCAGACGAAGACGGCGGTCGCGATGACCTCGGCGAGCAGCACCGACCCCATCGAGTACAGCCCGGCCGAATGCGCGTCGAAGCCGTTGGACACCGCGCCGAAGTTCGCGGTGAACCCGCTCAGCGTCACGATCAGCCAGATGACCAGGGTGGCGATCAGCCCGCCGAGGATCTGGGCGATGACGTACGGCGCGACGTCGGCCCAGCGCATGCGCCCCGCCGCGGCGGCACCGAAGCTGACGGCGGGATTGAAGTGGCCGCCCGAGATGTGGCCGACCGCGTAGGCGGCGACCAGCACGGCGAGTCCGACGGCGATCGCGACGCCGAGATTGCCGACGTTCTCGCCCGCGTAGAGCGCCGTGCCGATGACGCCGAAGACGAGCACGAAGGTCCCGAACACCTCGGCGACGAGGCGGCTGACAAGAGAAGGAGCTGCGGTTGCGTTAGCCATGGCCGCAGGATACCGCCGGGGCCCGGGATGGTTACAGCCGCCCCGCCGCCTTGAGCGCGAGATAGTGGTCGGCGAGGGCCGGGGGCAGGTCGGCGGGAGCCGCGGTCACGACCTCCGCGCCGGACTGCCGGATCGCTGCGGCCACGCGCGCCGCGTCGAGCTGCGCCCGTTCCGCGGCGGCAGCACGGTAGACCTCGGAGCGGCTGCCGCGCTCCTTCGTGGCGGCCAGCACATCCGGATCGGCGACCGACGCCACGACGACGGTGTGCTTGCGGGTCAGCTGCGGCAACACGGAGAGCAGGCCGCGGGCCGCGCCGGGCGTCTCGATCGATGTCAGCAGCACGACGAGCGCCCGCTGCGAGGTCACCTGGCGCACCAGACCGGGCACCGTGCTCCAGTCGGACTCGATGAGCTCGGGCTCGACGGGGGCCATCGTGTCGACCATCCGGGCGAGCAGCTCTGCGCCGGTCGCACCCTGCACGCGCCCCCGCACGCGGCGGTCGTAGATCAGCAGATCGATCCGGTCGCCGGCCCGCGACGCGAGAGCCGCCAGCAGCAGCGACGCCTCGAAGGCGGTGTCGATCCGCGGCTCGTCGGCGATGCGCGCGGCGGAGGTGCGCCCGGAGTCGACGACGAGCACGACCCGGCGGTCCCGCTCGGGACGCCAGGTGCGCACGACGAGCTTCACGCCGCCGCTCGCCGGATCCCGTCGACGCGCCGTCGCGCGCCAGTCGAGGGACCGCACATCGTCGCCGCGGACGTACTCGCGCAGCGAATCGAACTCGGTGCCCTGTCCGCGCACCATCACGCTGGTGCGGCCGTCGAGCTCGCGCAACCGCGCGAGCCGCGACGGAAGATGCTTGCGCGACGTGAACGGCGGCAGGACCCGGATCGATCCGGCGACCCGGATCGTGGCCTGCCGTGCCGCGACCCGCAGCGGCCCGAACGATCGCACCGTGACGTGCTCGGCCCGTCGTTCGCCGCGCCGAACGGGGGTGAGTGTCGTGGTGACGACGCGTCGCTCGCCGGCGCGCAGCCGCACGACCCGCCGGGTGGGCCGGGCGCCAGCCGAGGGCTGCCACGCGTCACGCAGGATGCCGTGCACCGTGCGGCGCCCGCCGTTCGTCACGAACAGGTCGGCCGCCACCGATTCCCCGAGGCGCACCCTGGCCGGAACCTCGCGCGCGAATCGCAGCTTGCGCGGCGAACCCGCGACCACCAGGTCGATCGCGACGGCGACCACGGTCAGAGCGAGCCAGAGCAGCACGCCGGGCCAGCCGCCGAGCAGCACGACGGGCACGGTGCCCACGGCGAGCAGCGCGACGAACCAGCCGGAGACCGCCATGGCTAGATGGGCACCTGTACTTGCTGCATGATCGACCGCAGCACCGCATCCGGAGCCACGCCCTCGAGCTCCGCCTCGGGGCGCAGCTGGATGCGGTGGCGCATCACCGGCACCGCCATCGCCTGCACATGGTCTGGCGTCACGCCCGCCGAGCCGGTGAGCCAGGCCCAGGCGCGCGACGCCGCGAGCGAGGGCGGTCGTGCCGCGGGGGCTGACGCCGAGCTTGACCGACGGGCTCTGCCGGGTGCCGCGAGCGAGATCGACCGCGTAGCCCAGCACGTCGGGGCTCACGGTCACCGTCGCAACGTCCTTCTGCGCGAGGGCCAGCGTCTTCGCGTCGAGCACCGGCTTCACACCGGCCGCCTTCAGGTCGCGTGGATTGAAGCCGTTCGCGTGCCGGGTCAGCACCTCGATCTCGCCGTCCCGCTCGGGCAGGTCGAGCACGAGTTTGAGCAGGAAGCGGTCGAGTTGCGCCTCGGGCAGCGTGTAGGTGCCTTCGTATTCGATCGGGTTCATCGTCGCGGCGACCAGGAACGGCACCGGCAGCGGACGGGTGACACCGTCGGCGGAGACCTGGCGCTCCTCCATCGCCTCGAGCAGCGCCGACTGCGTCTTCGGCGGCGTCCGGTTGATCTCGTCCGCGAGCAGGAGGTTCGTGAACACCGGCCCCTCGCGGAACTCGAATTCACCCGACTTCGGGTCGTAGACGACCGATCCGGTGATGTCGCCCGGCATCAGGTCGGGCGTGAACTGCACCCGCTTGGTGTCCAAGTTGAGCGTGTGACTCAGGGTGCGGACGAGGAGCGTCTTCGCGACGCCCGGGACGCCCTCGAGCAGCACGTGCCCGCCCGCGAGCAGGGCGATGAGCAGCCCGGTGACGGCGCCGTCCTGCCCGACGACGGACTTGCCGACCTCGGTGCGGACGCGCGCGAACGAATCGCGGAGGGAGCTGCTGTCGGTTGCCATGGGGTCCATTCTGTAGGGCGGGCAGAGCGTGGGGCGGGCAGAGCGTGGGGCGGGCAGAGCGTGGCGGGGCTCAGGGGCGGCTGCGCTCGGCAGCGTCCTTCTCGAGGCGGAGGAGCTGGTCGGAGAGGTGCACGAGTTCCGCGTCGGAGCTCGGTGCGTGGTCGATCAGGATGTCGGCGACGGCGGCGCGGTCACGTCCGGTCAGGGCAGCCACGGCATCCACCACCTCGGCGACGGACGCGGTGCGCGGCAGCCCGCAGGAGCTCGCCAGCCGGGAGACCGTGCCGATGCGCAGCGCGTCGAGGGCGTGCAGGCGTGAGTCGCTGCGCTCGTAGAGGCGGGCGCGTCCCTCCATCGTCTCGCTGGCGCGAACGACGACGGGCATGTCCTCGACGACGAGCGGCCCGACCCGGCGGGACCGCCAGAGGATGGCGCCGAGGGCGACGATGAAGAGCATGACCGCGAACGGAGTCACCCAGGCGGGCGTCAGCTCGCCGATGGTCGGCGGAACCTGGTCGCCGAGATCGTCGACGCCGGGGATGTACCAGATCAGCGTCTCGTGGGATCCCAGCAGGTTGAGGGCGAGGGCCGCGTTGCCCGCCTCGGCGATCTGGCCGTTGGTCAGCACCTCGGTGAGGCCGAGCACGGTGACGGTTCCCCCGCCGTGGCCGGTCTCGACGAGGCCGTAGCGGTCGTCGTCGGCGAAGCAGCCGGTGGCCCGGGGTGCGTCGACGATGCGGTAGGCCGATCCGGCGGAGTCGACCGATCCGGCCTTCTCGGCCGCGGGGAGATCGCAGTCGGTGTCGAAACGTCCATCGGTCGACCCGGCCAGCGCGATACCGGGGGCGAAGTCTTCGAGTTCGAGGAAGACGGGGTCGAGCACGACGAGATCGTCGGTGGCCAGCAGCAGGCGGTCGTGCTGCGCGGAGTCGAGCAGCAGGTCGACGTCCCACAGCAGCACCGTGGTCTCGCTCGCGCGTCCCTCCAAGGCGTCCTCGGTGTCGGCGAGGCTGGAGGTCTCGATCACCTCGACCCCCTGCTGGCGCAGCACCTCGGCCACGGCCATGGCTCCGTCGGGTGCGGGGTTGTCGGCCGCCAGAGGGATGCCTGCCTCGCCGCGCTGACCGAGCGCCATCAGCAGGATGACGATGAGCAGCACGACGATCCCGACGACGGTCCAGAACACGGCCCGGCGACCGGTGCGGCGGAGGGTCGGTGTCAGCGACTCCTGTTCGGGATCCTCCTGCCGGATCCGCAGCTCGGTGCTCATCGCACCAGCTCCGCGTGGGCGGCGTCGGTGCCCTGCGCGGGGCGCGCGGTCCGCAGCCGCCGCTCGAGGGCGACCATGGCATCCCACTGCTCCACCGTGCCGGTCTGCTCGAGGTAGCGGACCCCGTCGAAGTCGAGGGCGGCCGTCGCGAGCGGCCCGGCCTCGCCGGGGAAGGCGATGGCCGCGCGCCGGGCGAACTCGCGCGACGTCGTGCCCGGGAAGGTGGATACCCGGGTGCGCTCGCCGAGGCCGCGCGCGATCGAGCGGAACAGCTCCACGATCGCCGTCGAGTAGTCGCCGGCCGCTGCGGCACGCTCCGCCGCCCGGCGAAGGCTCACCGCATCCCGGACGTCGTCGTCGCCGAAGAGGGCGCCGCTCACGGAGCTGCGTCGGTTCAGCCGCGGGAGCCCGTAGATCAGGAAGGCCAGCACGAGGATCAGGGCGACCGGGATGAGGATCGCCAGCAGCCAGACCGGCACGTCGGTGCGCTGACCGCCGCCGGTCGCGCCGCCGAGCCAGTCGATCAGGCCCTGGAACCAGTTCAGGATCTGCTGGGCCAGCAGGTCGATGAAGGTGGGCTTCGCCTCCTGGTAGGGCTGCTTGCTCAGCTCGTCGAGCAGCCAGTCGCGCGCCTCGGGCGCGTCGGGATCGACGGGGACGTCGACGGGCACGGCCAGAGGCATCAGACTCCCGGCAGGTACGGGTCCGGGACCTCGGCGCCGGTCTGGCGCGCCTCGACGAAACGGCTCAGCTCGAGATCGAGGCCCTCCTTCCGCATCCGGAGGTCGAGGTAGAGCAGCGACGCCGTCGCCGACTGCAGCACGAGCCCGATCGCGGTCACCACAGTGGTCAGCGCCGAGCCGACGATCAACGCGATCACGGCGACGACGATCCCGGCCGTCGGATCGGCCGAGCCGCCGGTGGGGAAGAGCAGCGGCCCCGCCAGCGAGAAGACGATGCTCACCGGAATGGACGTGACCTGCCCGGCGAGCCAGACGATCACCATCACCAGCAGCAGGATGCCGAGGGTGCGCCAGAAGTAGCCGCGCACGAGCGTCCACGACCGGACGATCGAGTTGCGCACCGACCGGCGCTCCAGGACGATCGCGGCGGGGACGAACGCGAGCTTGGTGTTCAGCCACAGCCATGCGGCGCCGCCGAGCAGCAGCCCGACCATCATGACGCCGAAGGTGGCGAGCATGACGCCCATGATGGCGTTCGTGGAGACGTTGCCGGTGCCGCCCGTGCCCGTGGCAGTCGCGACGGTGATGGCGACCATGATTCCGAAGAACAGCGCCACGAAGAGCGCGATGCCCAGGGCGAGCAGCGTCGTGTAGCCGACGATCGCCCCGAGCCGGCCGCGCGAGATCGCCCAGATCTGGCTGAGCTTGAGCTTCTCGCCGAGGGTTGCGCGCGCCACCTCGACCACGATGATCGCCTGAAGCCACGCGGTCGCGATCACGACGACCGCGACCCCGGCGAGACCGAGGGCCACGGTCGCCACCAGGGTCCCGGCCGCGTACGCCTCGGCATCGTCGGCCGTCGTCGCGGTCGCGATGCGGTCGAAAGCGGAGATGTATGCAGTCGCACCGAGCGCGACGACGACGGTGATCACCGCCGACAGGATCAGCGCGGGCCCGAGGGTCGCGCGCGGGTTGCGCCGCATCACGAGGAACGACGCCCCGAGGATCGTGCCGAGCCCCATGGGCCGCAACGGGATGAGGCCGGGCTTGGGCGGAGGCGTCCAGCCGTGCGGTACGCCCGGCGGCGGAGCGGACGGCGGAGGTCCGTAGGCGGACGGGGTGGGCGGGGGAGGAGTCGACCCACCGGGTGCGGGCGCCTGCCAGGTCTGGTTGTCGGTCACGACTCACTCCGCATCAGAAGGCATGCGCTTCTCACGTTCATGTTTTCACACTCGACTACTGTTGAACACGATGAACGCACGCATCCTGGTGGTCGACGACGACACCGCTATCTCCGAGATGATCGGCATCGTGCTCAAGGCCGAGGGCTTCGAGCCGCAGTTCGCCGGCGACGGCGCAGAGGCCATCGAGCTCTTCCACGTCATGCGCCCCGACCTGGTGCTGCTCGACCTCATGCTGCCCGGGATCGACGGCATCCAGGTGTGCGCCGCGATCCGCGCCGAGAGCGGCGTCCCGATCATCATGCTGACCGCGAAGGGCGAGACGACGGATGTCGTGAAGGGCCTCGAGAGCGGCGCCGACGACTATGTGGTCAAGCCCTTCAATCCGAAAGAGCTGGTCGCGCGCATCAAGACCCGCCTCCGCCCCGTGCTGCCCGAGAGCGCCGACACGGTCGGGATCGGCGACCTGGTGATCGACGTACAGGGTCACGAGGTGCGCCGCGGAAGCGACAAGATCAACCTGACCCCGCTCGAGTTCCAGCTGCTGCTCGCGCTCGCGGTCAAGCCGCAGCAGGTCTTCACCCGCGAGATGCTGCTCGAGCAGGTCTGGGGCTACCACTACAAGGCCGACACCCGGTTGGTGAACGTGCACGTCCAGCGGCTGCGCGCCAAGGTCGAGCATGACCCCGACAACCCGCGCATCGTGATGACCGTGCGCGGCGTCGGATACCGCGCGGGCGCCGTCACCTAGGAGCCTCGTGCGGCGCTTCGACTGGCGGGCGGCACTGGACCGGCTCGGCCGGCTCTGGCGGGGTTCGCTCCGTCTGCGCACGGTCGCCATCACCGTCCTGCTCTCCGCGCTCGCCGTGACGATTATCGGCGCCTACATCTCCACGAGCGTCCGCTCCAACCTCTTCGACTCGCGCAAGGACCAGGTGGTCGCGGAAGCGGGTCGCGCGGCGACCAGCGCGCAGTCCGTCTTCACCACGGCGGGGGAGGCCAGCGAGGCGCAGGATCTGGAGAGCGTGGTCGTGGACGCGGTGGGCGCCATCAACAGATCGGTGTCGACCTCGCCGCTCGTCGCCATCCTGCGGGCTCCGGGCCAGGAGGGGCATGCACCGTTCATCGACCGCGCGAGCGACCCATGGGACCCGGTCATGGCATCCGAATCCCTGCGTGCGGCCGTTCTCGGCAGCGATGGCGACACGGTGTCGTGGCAGTCGCTGTCGATCGCCGATCCATCAGGGGTCGGCTCGGATCCGGCGCTGATCACCGGGACTCTGCTGAGCGTGCAGGCGCAGGACTACCAGCTCTACCTCGTCTACAACCTCCACGACGTCCAGGAGTCGCTCGACTTCGTGCAGCAGACGCTCTTCCTGGGCGGGATGGCGCTCGTGCTGCTCATCGGTGCCGTCGCGTACCTGGTGGTGCGACTGGTCGTCGGCCCGGTACGGGTCGCTGCAGAGACGAGCGAGAAGCTCGCCGCCGGGCAGCTCGAGGAGCGCCTGCCCGAGAAGGGTGACGACGAGCTCGCGAAACTCGCCCGCTCGTTCAACCGGATGGCGGACAGCCTTCAGCGCCAGATCCGACAGCTCGCCGACCTCTCGCGCGTGCAGCAGCGCTTCGTCAGCGACGTGTCGCACGAGCTGCGGACGCCGCTCACCACCATCCGGCTCGCGGGGGAGGTGCTGTACGACCAGCGCCAGAGCTTCCCGCCCGCGACCGCCCGCACCGCCGAGCTGCTGCACGCTCAGACCGCGCGGTTCGAGCTGCTGCTCTCCGACCTGCTGGAGATGAGCCGTTACGACGCCGGTGCCGTCCAGCTCGAGGTCGAGCCGACCAACCTGGTGCGACTCGTCGAGGACGCCATCGAGGCCGTCATGCCGCTCGCCAAAGACCGGAAGTCCGAAGTCCGCCTCGTGGCGCCAGGCGGGTACTTCGAGGCCGAGGTCGACGCGCGTCGCATCCGCCGCATCCTGCAGAACCTGCTCGGCAACGCCATCGACCACGGTGAGAGCCGGCCGATCGTCGTCTACGTGGACAGCAACGCGGACGCGATCGCCATCGCTGTGCGCGACTTCGGCGTGGGCCTCCCCGCCGCCGACATGGTGCGCGTCTTCGACAGGTTCTGGCGCGCCGACCCGTCGCGTCAGCGCTCGACGGGCGGCACGGGTCTCGGCCTCGCGATCTCGCAGGAAGACGCGATCGTGCACGGCGGCGAGCTCGACGTCTGGTCGGAGCCAGGGCGCGGCAGTTGCTTCCGCCTCACGATCCCGCGGCACATCGGCGGGCTGCTCGGGGCGTCGCCCCTCGAGCTGCCTCCCGAAGACGGGCTGGACCTGGTCGCGGAGGAACTCGAGGTCGTGAAGTCGCCGGCCCCGCGCAGGTCCGCACCGAAGAAGAAGGCCAGCACATGAGGCGCCGGATGACGGTGGCCGCCATGCTGCTGCTCGCAACGCTGCTGAGCGGCTGCGTCAGCATCCCGACCGGCGGGGGGGTCTCGACCGACCAGATCGACTCCAGTGACACCGACGAGAACCTCCCCTCGCTGCCGCCCGGGCCGGCCGTCGACGCGTCGCCCTCGGAGATCATCACCGGGTTCATCAGCGCGGGACGCGGGCCGCAGAAGAACTACAACGTCGCCCGTCAGTACCTGACCGACGACTTCCGCCTGACCTGGACCCCGGGCGCCCGAACCCTCATCAGCGCTACGCCGATCACGCCGGACCCGCTCGCCGATAACACCTGGAGCGTCACGGCGACGACCTCGGCCAGCGTCGATGCCGACGGACAGTACGCGGTGAACTCGGACACCGTCGACCTGCAGTTCGGAATCGTTCAGGACGCGGAGGGGCAGTGGCGCATCTCCTCCGCACCCGACGGCACCCTTCTGCCGCCGACCGCGTTCACCGGCATCTTCCGCGCCTACGACCTGTACTTCTTCGATCCCACGTTCGCCTTCCTGGTACCCGACCGGCGGTGGTTCCCGAGCGGATCGAACGTCCCCAACCGGCTCGTCAGCCAGCTGCTCCTCGGCCCCTCGTCGTGGCAGGGGTCCGGCGTTCTGTTCACGGCGTTCCCGACCGGCACCGAGCAGGAGGACGCGCCCGTCATCAATTCCGGCGTAGCGACGGTCGAGCTGACCTCGGAGGTGCAGGCCGTCGACGCGACGACCAAGCGCCGGATGCTGCAGCAACTCACCGAGTCGCTCGGCTCGATCAGCTCGGTGCGCGATGTGACAATCCGGTCGGCCGGGTTCACTCTCGCGATCCCGGACGGCGGATCGCCGGCCGACAGCAGCTTTCTCGTCGGCAATGAGCCCGTCGGCGGGCTGGACGGTCGCGTGGGCATCGTCACCGATACCGGTATCACGCCGCTGAATGCGATCGGGCGGGGCGCCGATCCCCTGGGGGCGACCGCGGCATCGCTCGCCCGAGATCGCGATGCCATGGCCATTCGAGCGGACGATGGCAGCATCCAGCTCATCAACGACGGCGCCGAGCCGGTGGTCCTCGATGCGCGGCCGGGCCTGCTGCCACCGTCGCTCGATCCCCTCGGGTACACCTGGACCGTCCCCGCGACCTCGCCGGGCGCCCTGTGGGCGATCGCCCCCGACGGTGCGCAATTCGCCGTTCCCGGCCTGCCGACCGACGGGCGGATCGTGTCGTTCGAGGTGTCGCGCGACGGGGCACGGGTGCTCGCGGCGCTCGACACCGCGAGCGGGCCGCGTCTCATTGTGGCCGGCGTGGTCCGCAACGCCGAGGACGCCCCCGTCAACCTCAGCTCGGAGGTCGTCGAGCTGCCCGTCGGGGAGACCGACCTGGTCGACGCCGCGTGGGTCGACGGGGTCACTCTCGTCGCCCTCTCCGGATCGGGCGAGACCGCGACCGTCGAGGCGTACGTCATCGGCGGGCAGAGTCTCTCGCTCGGCTCCCCGCTCAACGCGGTCGCGATCGTCGGCGGCAACGGCTTGGAAGGTACCCGTGTGCTGGACGCGGACGGCCAGATCGTGCGCCCCGGCGGCGGCACGAGCTGGCAGGAGACCGGACTCATCGCCTCCTTCCTCGCCACACAGCAGTAGGGGTTCTGCACGGGTCGCTCGTTCGGGCGGCCGGGAGCCGTGGCGACGACGACCATGGAGCGTGCTCGAGCTGCTGCGGGACGCCGTGCTGGATGCGCTCGCCGTTCTGCTTCCGGTCGAGTGCGCCGGATGCGGGGCGTGGGATCGCGGGGTGTGCAGTTCGTGCCGGTCGGCGTTGACGCCGGCCGCGCGGGTCCGGGATGTCGGGGCTCCGCCGGGCGAGCCCGGCCTGCCGGTATGGGCCGGGCTCGAGTACGAGGGCGTCGCGCGCTCGGTGATGCTCGCGCTCAAGGCACGGCAGCGGGTGGACGCGGCGTCGGCGCTCGCGCCGGCGCTGGCCGCCGCGGTGCGTGCGGCCGCGGCTGCGGGACGCGGTGAGGGCGTCGAGCTCGTGGCGATCCCGGGGACGCGCGCCGCCTACCGGCGCCGGGGCTACGACCCGGTGCGGCTGCTGATCGCGCGCGCGGGTCTCGGCGCGAGCCGCGGTGTTCGCGGCGGCGCGACCTCACCGCGTCGCAGAAGCGGCTGGCGGTGGGGGAACGCGGATCGCAACCTGCGCGGCGCCTTCCGGCTGCCGCGCTCGGTCGCCGGCCACCGCATCCTGCTCATCGACGACGTGGTGACCACGGGCGCCACGCTGCGCGAGGCCGCGCGGGTGCTCGCGCGAGGGCGGCGCCGAGGTGGTCGGGGCCGCCGTCGTCGCCTCGACGCGACGCGCGGATCGCGTGGCGGACTCTGGGTGACCTGCACAGTTACCGATCCGTGACTTCCCGGGTGGCGAGGACTAGCGTGGCCGACAAGGCGTCGGAACCGCCTCAACCCGGAAGCGGCAGGCGCCGATGACAGGGGAGGGTGTGCCATGGACATCACGATCACCGGTCGCGGAGTGGGGATCCCGGATCGGTTCGAGGATTACGCCACCGAGAAGGCCGACAAGGTCGCCCAGCTCGCCGAGAAGGCCCTCGCCCTCGAGATCAAGCTCGTCCGCCACCACGAGACCAACGGCAGCTCGGGTGATGATCGTGTCGAACTCACGCTGATCGGCCCGGGACCGATCGTCCGCGCCGAGGCGCGGCGCCGCCGACAAGTACGCCGCCTTCGACATGGCGCTCGACAAGATGATCGAGCGCATCCGCCAGGCGAAGGACCGCAAGAAGGTGCACCGCGGGCAGCACCGTCCGGTCTCGCTCGGCGAGGCCACCTCCAACGGCCGGGTCCTGGATGTGGTGCCGGCCAGCGCGGACGTCATCGACGCCGTGTCGACCGGTTCGATCCCGCTGCCCGACGCTCCGGCCGACGAGGCGGAGTGGACGCCCGGTCGTCATCCGCAAGAAGGTCTTCCCGGCGACGCGGATGACCGCAGGAGGACGCCGTCGACCACATGGAGCTCGTCGGCCACGACTTCTTCCTCTTCATCGACGCGCGCACCGACCGCCCGAGCGTCGTCTACCGCCGCAAGGGCTGGGACTACGGCGTCATCGGTCTCGAGGAGTCCGCCGACGAGCTGGCGCGCGGCGCCGCGCACCGGCGCGGTAGTGCACGACTCCGGGTTTTCCCCAGGTCAGCCGCCTACTAGGCTGTAACGCGCCGGTAACGGCGGGCGCTGCCTGCTGTGCCCGGAACCCTGAGGAGTAGTACGTGGCCAACGTTCTCGAGCGAGTCCTGCGCGTCGGAGAGGGCCGCCTTCTGCGAGCGCCTCAAGAACTACGCGGAGGCCGTCAACCACCTCGAGGAGAGCTTCGAGGAGCTCACCGACGACGAGCTGCGCGACGAGACCGTCACCCTCCGCGAGCGCTACGCCGCCGGCGAGTCGCTCGACGACCTGCTGCCCGAGGCGTTCGCCGCCGTGCGCGAGGCGTCGAAGCGCACCCTCGGCCTCCGCCACTTCGACGTGCAGCTCATGGGTGGCGCCGCCCTCCACCTCGGCAACATCGCCGAGATGAAGACCGGTGAGGGCAAGACCCTCGTCGCGACCACCGCCGCCTACCTCAACGCCATCGCCGGCGAGGGCGTGCACGTCATCACGGTCAACGACTACCTGGCGAGCTACCAGTCCGAGCTGATGGGCCGCGTCTACCGCGCCCTCGGCATGACGACCGGCGTCATCCTCTCCGGCCAGACCCCGGCCGAGCGCACGCGAGCAGTACGCCGCCGACATCACCTACGGCACGAACAACGAGTTCGGCTTCGACTACCTCCGCGACAACATGGCCTGGCAGGCGCAGGACATGGTGCAGCGCGGCCACCACTTCGCGATCGTCGACGAGGTCGACTCGATCCTCATCGACGAGGCGCGCACCCCGCTCATCATCTCCGGCCCGTCGTCGGGCGAGGCCAACCGCTGGTTCGGCGAGTTCGCCAACGTCGCCAACCGCCTCCAGTCGAGGGCACCGACTACGAGGTCGACGAGAAGAAGCGCACCGTCGGCGTGCTCGAGCCCGGCATCGAGAAGGTCGAGGACTACCTCGGCATCGACAACCTCTACGAGTCGGCGAACACCCCGCTGATCTCGTTCCTCAACAACTCGATCAAGGCGCGCGCCCTGTTCAAGCGCGACAAGGACTACGTCGTGATGAACGGCGAGGTGCTGATCGTCGACGAGCACACCGGCCGCATCCTGGTCGGGCGCCGCTACAACGAGGGCATCCACCAGGCGATCGAGGCCAAGGAGGGCGTGCAGGTCAAGGCCGAGAACCAGACCCTCGCCACCGTCACGCTGCAGAACTACTTCCGCCTCTACGAGAAGCTCTCCGGCATGACCGGTACCGCCGAGACCGAGGCCGCCGAGTTCATGTCGACCTACAAGCTCGGCGTCGTCCCCATCCCGACCAACATGCCGATGGTGCGCAAAGACCAGGCCGACCTCGTCTACAAGAGCGAGACCGGCAAGTTCGACCAGGTCGTCGAAGACATCGTCGAGCGCCACCGCCACGGCCAGCCCGTGCTCGTCGGTACGACGAGCGTCGAGAAGAGCGAGTACCTGTCGACGCTGCTCGCCAAGCGCGGCGTCAAGCACGAGGTGCTGAACGCGAAGAACCACGCACGTGAGGCCGCGATCATCGCGCAGGCCGGCCAGCTCGGCGCCGTCACCGTCGCCACCAACATGGCCGGTCGCGGAACCGACATCATGCTCGGCGGCAACGCCGAGTTCCTCGCCGTCGCGCAGATGCACGACAAGGGCCTGAGCCCGATCGAGACCCCGGACGAGTACGAAGCGGCATGGGATGCGGTGTTCGCAGTCGGTCAAGGCGCACGTCGAGCAGGAGGCCGCGAAGGTCGTCGACGCCGGCGGGCTCTACGTGCTCGGCACCGAGCGCCACGAGTCGCGCCGCATCGACAACCAGCTGCGCGGACGTTCCGGCCGCCAGGGCGACCCGGGCGAGAGCCGCTTCTACCTGTCGCTCGAAGACGACCTGATGCGCCTGTTCAACGCGGGTGCGGCCGAAGCCCTCATGGGCCGCGCCCCCGCCGACATGGCGATCGAGTCGAAGATCGTCTCGCGGGCCATCCGCTCTGCGCAGTCGCAGGTCGAGGCGCGCAACGCCGAGATCCGCAAGAACGTGCTGAAGTACGACGACGTGCTGAACCGCCAGCGCGAGGCGATCTACAGCGACCGCCGCCACATCCTCGAGGGCGACGACCTGCACGATCGCGTGCAGAAGTTCCTCGACGACGTGATCGGCGACGTGATCGACGAGCACACCGCCGAGGGCCAGAGCGACGAGTGGGATCTCGACGCGCTGTGGACCGAGCTGAAGACGCTCTACCCGGTGTCGATCACGATCGACGAGGTGCTGAGCGAGGTCGGCAACCGCGGCCGGCTGAGCGCCAAGACGCTGCGCGAAGAGGTCCTGTCCGATGCGAAGCTCGCCTACGAGCGCCGCGAGGGATCGCTCGGCGCGCAGGCGACCCGCGAACTCGAGCGCCGCGTGGTGCTCTCGGTGATCGACCGCCGCTGGCGCGACCACCTCTACGAGATGGACTACCTCAAGGACGGCATCGGCCTGCGCGCGATGGCGCAGCGCGACCCGCTGGTCGAGTACCAGCGCGAGGGCTTCGCGCTGTACCAGAAGATGATGGGCGCGATCCGCGAGGAGTCGGTCGGCTTCCTGTTCAACCTCGAGGTCGAGGTGACCGGCGGCGCCGGCACCGCGTCGGTTGCCGCAAAGGGTCTCGGCCAGTCGGGCGCCCCGACGGACGGCCTGTCGTACTCGGCGCCGAGCGCCGACGCCCAGGGCGAGGTCGAGGTGCGCAACCAGCGCGGCCAGATCGAGCAGGCGGCAACGCGTCTCGCCCAGCAGCAGCAGGCTGAGCAGGCAGCGGCGCTCGCGCGCCAGCAGGGCCAGCAGCCGCAGCAGCCCGCGGCCCCGCAGCAGGGCGGCCTTCGCCCCTCGGGTCAGCAGGCCCAGCCCGCGGCTCGCGGCGCCTTCGGCCAGCGCCCGGATGCGGGCCAGCAGCCCCCGATGAACCGGGCGCAGCGCCGGGCGCAGGAGAAGCGCGGGCGGTAGGAGCCCGGCCCTCGTGGCTCGCTAGAGCACGTTGATCGCGGTTGCACGCCAGCGGTTGTCGAGGCCCTCAAGCCTGAGCGCGACCGCCCGCACACGCGCCCGCCCTCTCACGATGACGACCGCCTCCACCACGCCGTCGCGGGGCTCGCAGATGCTGGTCGAGCCGATGACGAACGACGGGCGGGTGGGCTGCTGTCCCTTGGCCTGGCGTGCGCGTGAGGAGATGACGACGCGCTTCAACAGATGGCGGTAGACGTCGTCGCTCACCCACCGAGCTATCTGCTCGAGTTCGCGCGCACCGGCGAGGATCTCGATCACACAGCGCGTCAGGTTCTCGAGCAGCGGATCGGGATCGGGGAGAGATGCCGTCGACGTCGGCTGCTGCCCGAAGAACTCCCGCTCGTCGAACCTGGGCTTCAGTGTGCGCGCCGATGACCCATCCACCCGCTCACCGGTGCCACCCGTCGCAATGCTCATGCCCACCCCTGACATCTCAACTGAAGTCGCCACGCCAATGCGACGGATCAACCTAAGCATGAGGGTGGCTCACGTGCAGCAATGTGACGAAGTCTGTGGACAATCGCTAGGCCGCGGAAAGGTTGCTGGGTAGCGTCGCGCCATGCGCTGGGACAATCTCTTCGACGATCTCGAGAGCCAGCTGGAACAGGAACTCGACGCAGAGGACATCGACCTGCTCGCCGAGGAAGAGCGGCTGCGGCTCGGCCGCCTCGGACTGCGCGACCGGCTGCGTGCGATGGCGGCGACGGACGGATCGATCAGGATGATCCTTACCGACGGAACGCGGGTCGCGATCGACATCGGCGCACTCGGTCGCGATTGGATCGCGGGCGAGCTCCGCGGCGACGGAAACTTCTCCGCGTCGTGTGTCATCCCGATGTCGGCGATCGCCGGATGCGTTCCTTCGCCGACGCAGTCCGCTGCCAGTGTCGTCGCGGAACCCGGCACCGGATTGGGTTCGCTGGCATCGCGGCTCGGGCTCCCTTTCGTGCTCCGCGATCTATGCCGTCGCCGGGCTGCCGTTCACATCCGCACCCGTCATGAGCTTCTCCACGGAACGATCGACCGGGTCGGGCGCGATCATTTCGATCTGGCCGAACACGAGCCGGGTGCAGCACGACGCGAGCTTTCGGTGCGGGCGATCCGTCTGGTGCACGTCGCCGAGATAGTGCACGTACGTTTCTGAGTCAGGTGACGAACAGCTCGGGGAGGGATGCGAACTCCGCCTGGTGCCAGATCCCCCTCCGGCGGTTCTCTTCGTACTTGTCAGCGATGTAGGACTCGAGCACGTCGCGCTCGATCCGCCAGTGGCCGTGCCCCCCGACCTTGATGGCCGGTAGCTCACCCGTGCGCACGAGCGCGTACGCCTGGCTTGCCGAGATGTTGAGTACCTCGGCGATGTCGACCAACGTCAGAAACCGTCCGAGGTCCGCTGATCCTGTTGGTTCCGTAGCCGTCATGCTCCGATTATGCGGCGGCGCCACGGTGCCAGACCGGGGTGTGGATAACTTGCGACGCCGGTGTTGCCCGGCAGTCACCATGGTCGTCGCCAGCCCGAACCGAGGAGTCTCGTGCCCGACACACCGTCCGCGTCCAGACGTCGTCCGGTCGTGGTCGACGTCCGCTTGATCATCGGCATAGTCCTCGTCGTCGGTTCGATCGCTGGAGTACTCGCGGTCGTGAGCGCCGCCGACAGGCGTGTGACGGTGTATGCGGCGTCATCGAGTCTGAGCCCGGGCGACACCGTCGATGCCGCCGATCTCGTCGTCCGGCAGGTTTCCCTCGACGATGCTCACGACCTCTACCTCGGCCCCGAGGATCTTCCGCCCGCCGGGCTCGTGACGGTCGCGGTGATCCGCACCGGCGAGCTCATCCCCCTCTCGTCGGTCAGCAGTGTCGAGAGTGAGAGCTCGACATCGATCGTCGTCCAACTGAAAGTGCGCGTCAGCTCTGCCGTCGTGCCCGGTGCGGCCGTCGACATCTGGTCGGCCGCGGCGGCTTCAGGGGATGCCGCGAGCCTGGGCGCCTTCGGCCCGCCGGTCGTGCTCGCGACGGACGCCGTCGTCTCGAGGATCGTGGATGACGAGGGCATCATCGCGAGTTCCGATGGCGATTCCGTGGAGGTCCTCGTGCCGCGAGTCCGGATCGCCAGACTCCTGCAGGCAATCGCGAATGGGGACGCGCTCGCGATCGTGCCCGCCGGCATCCCGCTGAGTGATCGGTGACGTCGTTCGCAATGGCTGTGCCGCTCGACGACGAAGAGCGGCTCGTGTCCGAGTCCGCCCGCTACGGCCATTCGATCGTCGTACGTTGCTCGGGAGCCGACGAGCTCGCCGGACGGCTGCCGACCTCGTCCCCAGACGCAGCCCTTGTGCTGGCGACTCCGCAGTATCTCAACTCCCGACTTGTCGACGAATGCGACGCGGCCGGAATCCGGCTGGTCGTTATCGCTTCTCAGCCTGACCACCTGCGCTACGCACGCACCCTGGGGATCATCGACGCCTTCGTGGGTGAGCTCACCTGGCAGACCGTGGCTGGCACGGCGGCCGGCGAATCTGCGTCGGACGAGGCTCCGGTCGGTTCCGCTACCGACCCCGTCGAGCAGACAACGTCGCGGGCGACGTCACGGAATCGGCGGCGAGGAACCGTCATCGCGGTCTGGGGCCCCGCCGGCTCGCCCGGTCGGACGAGTCTCGCGATCTCCATCGCGGCCGAGCTCGCAGAGGCGGGTGCGACCGTCGCCCTCGGCGACGCCGACACGCACGCCGCGTCGATCGATCCGTCGCTCGGACTCCTCGATGAGGCACCGGGTTTCGCTGCTGCCTGTCGCCTGGCCGGCAGCGGTGCTCTGAACGTCTCCGAGTTCGAGCGGATCGCCGAGTGGAACCGATCCGGCCACTCTGGGTTCTGGGTGCTCACCGGGCTCGGACGGCCGAGTCGCTGGCCCGAACTCACCGCTGACCGGGTCGCCGGCGCTATCGCGGCGGCCCGCGACTGGGTCGAGGTGCTCGTGCTGGATACGGCGTCGAGTCTCGAGCAGGACGAGGAGCTGTCGAGCGATCTCGTGGCTCCGCGCCGGAACGCCGCGACGATCGCCTCCGTGCGAGCTGCCGATCATGTGATCGCTGTCGGCGCTGCCGACCCGATCGGGCTTGCTCGCTACTTGCGTGCCCATGCTCAGTTGCTCGAGACCGCCGCCCCGGATCGGGTCACAACCGTCGTAAACAAGGTGCGCTCCAGCGCGATCGGCCTCAATCCGTCGGCTCAGATCACGCAGACCCTTGCCCGATTCGGGGGGATCTCGGACCCGGTGCTCGTGCCGTGGGATCCCGCCGCATTCGATGCCGCCCTCCTCAGCGGCCGGCCACTGCTCGATGCATCCCCGCGCTCGGCCGCGCGGATCGCCATTCGCAAGCTCGTGCGAGACCGGATCCCGGCGACGGCGGCCCTCGGCAGACGACGCGGCTAGTCCTACGATGGCGCCATGTCCGATGAAGGCACCACCGCATCCGGATTCATCTACGGCGTCGCCAGCGGCGACGTCACACACAACGGCGTCGTGCTCTGGGCGAAGCTCGCGACACCCGGCGCCGCAGCCACCTGGCATCTCGAACCGGCTGACCACGACGGCGCGGGCCAGACCGGCGACACCGCAAGCGATCCGCTGACCGGATCCATCCACGTCAAGGTAGAGGGGCTGGAGGCCGGCGAGCAGTACCGCTACTGGTTCGAGTCCGACGGGGGCACCTCGGTCATCGGCCTCTTCAAGACGATCCCGACCGACCGCCCCGTGAAGTTCGCGGTCGTCTCGTGCGCGAAGTACAACTCGGGGTTCTTCAACGCCTATCGCGCGGTCGCCGAGATGGACGACATCGACTTCGTGCTGCACCTCGGCGACTACATCTACGAGGCGGCGCAGATCCCGACCGGCAAGCAGACGCCGGGGGCCGACATCGGCCGGCCGATGGATCCGCTCGGCGACTGCATGAAGCGCGAGGACTACGACCGGCGCTACGCCCTCTATCGCGGCGACGCCGACCTCGCCCTGCTGCACAGCCGTCACGCGATGATGGCCACGATCGACGACCATGAGCTGAGCGACAACGCCTGGCTCGGGGGAGCGCAGGAGCACGAGGAAGAACACCACGGACCCTGGATCGATCGCTCGAACGCGGCGATGGAGGTCTGGAGCGACTGGATGCCGACGATGCGGCGGCCGGCGGAGGGCGACCCGATCTGGCAGGAGATCGACCTCGGCGAGGCCGGCCGCATCCTGCTCGGCGAGACCCGGCTGTCGCGCTCGAACCCCGACGACCCGCGCACGCCCGAGAAGACCGCGCTCGGCCTCGCACAGCGCCAGTTCATGCTCGACCACATGAACACCCCGCACAGCGGATGGACGTTCCTCGCCCTGCCGTCGATGCTCTCCGACCTGGATGCCGCGGTCACCGACAAGGACGCGCTGTTCGCCCTGCACAAGCTCAAGATGGCGGAAGCCGACGAGCCAGAGTCGTTCCACGACCTGTGGGACAGCTACGACGTCGAGCAGGACGCCCTGATGGACACCGTGGCGGCCGCCGATCGCACCGTCGTGTTGAGCGGCGACGTGCACTTCTCGGCCGAGCACGTGAACACGCTGCGATCCGGGCAGGCGAGTTCATCGAGTGGACCGTGACCTCGGTCACCTCGGCCAACCTCGACGACAAGATGGGCTGGCCGCGCGGCACCGAGTCGAAGAACTACGAGGCGGCGATGATCCGGATGCTGCCCGACATGAAGTGGTGCGACCTCGACAGCCACGGGTTCGCGGTCATCGAGACGAGCACGCAGCTCGTCTCCTGCCAGTGGTGGTTCGTGGATGAGGTTCTTACGGTCAGCGACGGCCTCACGATGGGGCGCGAAGTCGTGCTGCCGTCGCGGCCGGAGGGCACGGCTGCCGCGCGTTAGCCTTGATCG
>CAWJWQ010000007.1:0-145496 GCA_963846615.1 uncultured Actinomycetota bacterium
CCTGCCGGCAGAGGTGTTCCACCTCACGGACGTCGCGCCCGGCGGCGACGGCGCACGCGGCATCCCGGCCGAGGTGCTCTTCGACCGCGAGCTGCGCGGAGCTGCCGTGCTGCTGCACACCGGATGGGACGCGCATTTCGGCACGCCCGCGTACGGCACGGGCGCGCCGTTCCTCTCCGTCGAGGGCGTCGCACACCTCGTCGCGCAGGGTGTCGCCCTCGTCGGCATCGACAGCCTGAATATCGACGACGCCGAGTCGGGGGGCGAGCGCCCGGCGCACACCGCACTGCTGGCGGCCGGGATCCACGTCGTCGAGCACATGACGAATCTCGGCGACGCTCCCCGCTCGCGGCGCCCGGTTCACGGCGGCGCCGCCCGCGGTCGAGAGGTTTCGGCACGTTCCCGGTGCGGGCGTTCGCGACCATCGGATAGCGGTCGGATCGCGCGGTTCTTCGACGGGCTGCCGGTTGTGTGCATAATGGGAGTCGTTACCCAAATGTGAACGTACACATTTCGCCGAAGACGTCGGGACCATCGTGAGCACGGAATCGAGCACGCCGCGTGCGCCGAACATCCGCGATGTCGCGCGCGTCGCCGGGGTCTCGTACCAGACGGTGTCTCGCGTCCTCAACGATTCCCCGAACCTGAGACCCGAGACGCGCGATCGCGTGCTGCAGGTCATCGACGAGCTCGGCTACCGGCCGAACCAGGCCGCGAGGGCCCTCGTGACCAGCAAATCCAACATGATCGGCGTGCTCGTGGCCACCCGCGCGGCGGCCTACGGCGTGCAGACGATCCTCTACGAGATCGAGGATGCGGCGCGCGAGGCTGGCTACCGCATCGCCATCGCGACCTGCCCGAGCGACGAGCATTCGGTGCGCGAGGCGCTCGACCAGCTGATCGGTCAGGCGGCGGAAGCGGTCGTCGTCGTCGCCCCGCAGTCGCGCGTGTTCGATCTGCTCACCGCGACGCCGCTCAAGGTGCCGTTCGTGCTGCTCGACTCGGCCCGTCGCGACCTCGGACACACCGTGGCGGTCGACCAGTTCGAGGGTGCCCGCCTCGCCACGCGACACCTCATCGAGCTCGGCCACACGCAGGTGATCCACATCGCCGGCCCCCAGGACTGGATCGAGGCGGAGGCGCGCATGCAGGGCTACCTGCGCGAGGTGTCGGACGCCGAGTTGATGGTGCGGCCTCCGGTGCTGGGCGACTGGACCGCCGAATTCGGCTACCGCGCGGGCCGCGAACTGCTCAACAGGGCTGATTTCACGGCGGTTTTCTGCTCGAACGACCTCACGGCGCTCGGTCTGCTGCACGCGTTCCGCGAGTCGGGGATCCGGGTTCCGGCGGATGTCAGCGTCGTCGGATTCGACGACGTCCCGGAGGCCGCGCACTACTGGCCGCCGCTCACGACGATCCGGCAGGACTTCGCCGAGGTGGGCCGCCGTGCGCTCGCGCTCCTGCTCGCCGAGCTCGGCTCGAGCGACGACGAACGCATCACCGAACTGATCAGGCCGCAGCTCGTCCTTCGATCGTCCACCGGCGCTCCCGGTACGGGCGTTTGACACGGAACACCGGGAGGGTTAGTTTTGTCCGCAGCGTGTGAACGGTCACATGACCGGCTTCTCGAGGAAGCCGGCGACAAAGACGTCGAGCATGGAGGAGAACGGTGACGAAGTCCCCCCTCGCGCTCCCCATCCCGCGGGGAGCGTGCGATGCCGGCTAACCCGAACATCCTCGAGATGCGCTCCATCAGCAAGGAGTTCCCCGGCGTCAAGGCGCTGGACGACGTGTCGATCGAGGTGGAGGCCGGCGAGATCCACGCGATCGTCGGCGAGAACGGCGCCGGCAAGTCGACGCTGATGAAGGTGCTGTCGGGCGTCTACCCGTTCGGCAGCTACCAGGGCGACATCGTCTACCAGGGCGAGGTGGTGCGGTTCCGCGACATCCGCCAGAGCGAGGCCGCCGGCATCGCGATCATCCACCAGGAGCTCGCGCTCATCCCCGAGCTGTCCATCACCGAGAACATCTTCCTCGGCAGCGAACTGAACCGCGGCGGCGTCATCAACTGGCGCGAGGCGAAGAAGCAGGCGGCCGAACTGCTGCACCGCGTCGGCCTGCGCGACGACCCCGGCACGCAGATCAAGCACATCGGCGTCGGCAAGCAGCAGCTCGTCGAGATCGCCAAGGCGCTGCACAAGTCGGTCAGGCTGCTGATCCTCGACGAGCCGACCGCAGCCCTGAACGAGAGCGACTCGCAGCACCTGCTCGACCTGATCGTCGGGCTCAAGGGCAAGGGCGTCAGCTCGATCATCATCAGCCACAAGCTCAACGAGATCGAGCAGATCGCCGACTCGATCACGATCCTGCGCGACGGCAAGACCATCGAGACCCTCGACGTGCAGAAGCACGTGGTCGACGAGGACCGCATCATCCGCGGCATGGTCGGCCGCAGCCTCCAGAGCCGCTTCCCCGATCGCACCCCGCACATCGGCGAGGTGTTCTTCGAGGTGAAGAACTGGACCGTCCGCCACCCCCAGGTGCCCGACCGGTTCGTCTGCAAGGACGAGAGCTTCTCGGTGCGCAGGGGCGAGATCGTCGGGCTCGCCGGCCTGATGGGCGCCGGGCGCACCGAACTCGCGATGAGCATCTTCGGCCGTTCGTACGGCAGCTACGTCAGCGGCACCATCGTGAAGGACGGGGAGCAGATCGAGCTCAAGTCCGTCGCCGACGCGATCGCCCACGGCATCGCCTACGTCAGCGAAGACCGCAAGGTGCTCGGCCTCAACCTGCTCGATGACGTCAAGGCATCGACGGTCGCGGCCAAGCTTCAGAAGATCTCGCGTGGCGGCGTCGTGAACGGCTTCCTGGAGCGCATCGCCGCAGAGGGCTTCCGCAAGTCGCTGCGCATCAAGACACCGAGCGTCGACGAGGGCGTCAACAAGCTGTCGGGCGGCAATCAGCAGAAGGTCGTCCTGAGCAAGTGGATGTTCACCGACCCCGACCTGCTGATCCTCGACGAGCCGACCCGCGGCATCGACGTGGGCGCCAAGTTCGAGATCTACGGCATCATCCAGCAGCTCGCGGCGGAGGGGAAGGGCGTCATCGTCATCTCGTCCGAGCTGCCCGGAGCTGCTCGGGATCTCCGACCGGATCTACACGATCTTCGAAGGCCAGATCACCGCCGACATCCCGGTCGCCGACGCCGACCCCGAGACCCTCATGCGTCACATGACCTCCACCCAGAAGAAAGTCACGCAGCGATGAGCGACACCACAGCCCGGAAGCCCGGCGGAGGATTCCGCCTCCGCGACCTGACCAAGATGTTCGGCGGCGCGCAATCCAGCGGACGCCAGTTCGGCATCCTGGGCGCCCTCGTCGTCATCATCGTGTTCTTCCAGATCATGACCGGTGGCAAGACGCTCGACCCCAGCAACCTGATCAACATCGTCAACGGCAACTCGTACGTGCTCGTCCTGGCGATCGGCATGGTGATGGTGATCATCGCCGGCCACATCGACCTGTCGGTCGGGTCGGTCGCTGCGTTCGTCGGCATCATCGTCGCGGAGTCGATGGACAAGTGGGGCTGGCCGATCCCGGCCGCGATGCTGCTCGGCCTCGTCGTCGGAGCGCTCGTCGGCAGCCTGGCAGGGGTTCTGGGTCGCCTACGTCGGCGTCCCCGCGTTCATCGTGACGCTGGCCGGCATGCTCTTCTTCCGCGGCGCCAACCAGTTCGTCGGCAATTCGACCAGCGTGCCGGTGCCCCGCGAGTTCACCTTCATCGGCGGCGGCTACCTGCCCGAGATCGGGCCGAACACCGGATACAACAACCTGACCCTGCTGCTCGGGCTCGCGATCGCTGCCGCGATCGTCTGGCAGGAGTGGCGACTGCGCCGCACCCAGACCGCGATGAACGCCGAGAAGGCGCCGCTGTGGGTGAGCGGCATCAAGATCGGCCTGCTTCTCGCCGTGGTGGTGGGCGCCACTCTGCTCTTCGCGAGCGGCCGCGTCGGAACCAGCTACCCGATCGCGGGCATCATCCTCGCGGTGCTCGTGCTGGGCTACTCGTTCATCACCAACAACACGATCATCGGCCGCCACATCTACGCGGTCGGCGGCAACTGGCGCGCGGCCGAGCTGTCGGGCGTGAAGATCCAGCGCGTCAACTTCTTCGTCATGTGGAACATGTCGGTCATCGCCTCGCTCGCCGGCATGATGTGGATCGCTCGCTCCCACGCCTCCGGCCCCGGCGACGGCGTCGGCTGGGAGCTCGACGCCATCGCGGCCGTCTTCATCGGCGGCGCGGCGGTCGCGGGCGGCATCGGCACCATCGTCGGGTCGATCGTCGGCGGCCTCGTGATCGCGGTCCTCAACAACGGACTCCAGCTGCTCGGCACCGGGCAGGACCTGGTGCAGATGATCAAGGGACTCGTCTTGCTCGCCGCCGTCGGCATCGACGTCTACAGCAAGCGCCAGGGGCGCCCGTCGATCCTCGCCCGCTTCGGCCGCAAAGGCGGCGACGGCGTCGGCTCTGGGGCGCCCACGCCGTCTGGCGAGAACTCCGCCCAATCCAACAGCCAGGCCGCCGCGTCGGCTGACAAGTGACTCAACTCCCTCCCATCACCACCAACAGATAGAAAGAGATGCACATGCGCAAAATCGCGTTGGCGACGATCGTCGTCGCCACATCCGCAGCACTGACGCTCGCGGGATGCTCGGGTCGCGCCGACACCCCCGACGCCGGGGGCGAGGGTGGCTTCGAGGCCGGCTCGGTCATCGGCGTCGCTCTGCCCGACAAGACCTCGGAGAACTGGGTGCTCGCGGGCGACCTGTTCACCAACGGTCTCGAAGATGCCGGCTACGAGGCCGACGTCCAGTACGCCCCGGCGAGCAACACCGTCGCCGAGCAGCAGAACCAGATCACCTCGATGGTCACCAACGGCGCCAAGGTGATCATCATCGGTGCGAAGGACGGCTCGCAGCTTTCGGCTCAGGTCGAGGCTGCGAAGGAGGCCGGCGCAGTCGTCATCGCGTACGACCGCCTGATCCTGAACACCGAGGCTGTGGACTACTACCTCGCGTTCGACAACTTCAAGGTCGGCGAGCTGCAGGGCCAGGCACTCCTCGACGGCCTCGCAGAGCGCAAGGGCGACAAGGACAAGTGGAACATCGAGCTGTTCGCCGGTTCGCCGGATGACAACAACGCCGGAGTCTTCTTCGACGGCGCGATGAGCGTGCTCCAGCCCAAGATCGACGATGGCACCCTCACCGTCGTGTCGGGGCAGACGGAGTTCGCTCAGGTCGCGACCCAGGGCTGGCTCGCCGCCAACTCGCAGGCGCGCATGGACACCCTCCTCGCCGGCAACTACGCCGACGCGGACATCGACGGTGTGCTCGCGCCGAACGACAACCTGGCGCGTTCGATCCTGACGTCGGCTGCCGACGCGGGCAAGGACCAGCCGGTCGTCACCGGTCAGGACTCCGAGGTCGAGTCGGTCAAGTCGATCGTCGCCGGGCGTTCAGTACATGACCATCTACAAGGACACCCGCGCGCTGGTCGCGGCTGCCATCGACATGGTCAACGAGCTGGCTGCGGGTGACGAGATCTCCGAGATCAACGACACCGAGTCCTACGACAACGGCGTGAAGGTCGTGCCGTCGTACCTGCTCGCACCGATCGTCGTGACCCAGGAGAACGCTGCCGAGGTCTACGCCGAGAACCCCTCGCTCGCTCCCCTCACCGAGGGATAGAACGAGCTAGGCACCCTTGGGTTGAGGAGCGCCCGTCGCAGACGGACGCATATCGAAACCACCACCTGGAGCGCCCCGGTCGATTCGGCCGGGGCGCTCTGGCGTCCGCAGGCGCTCCCCCCGACCGGCATAATGGGCGAGCAAGCGGGAAGGGCGGCGAGGGTGACGGATACCGTGGCGCGTCGTTCGCCGAACATGCAGGACGTCGCGGATGTCGCGGGCGTCTCGCATCAGACCGTCAGCCGGGTGCTCAACGGGTTCGAGAACATCCGGCCCGAGACCCGCGAGCGGGTCGTCGCCGCGATCAGCCAGCTCGGCTACCGGCGCAACGCCGCCGCCCGCGTTCTGGCGACCAGCCGCACGCATGCGATCGGCGTGCTGGCTCCCGCGAGCAGCGACTACGGCCCGACGAGCGCCGTCCAGTCGCTCGAGCGGGCGGCCAGGCTCGTCGGCTATCACCCGCTCGTCACGACGACGCCGACCGATCGCGCGTCGGTGTTCTCCAGCCTGGGCTTCCTGCTCGACCAGGGCGTCGAGGCGCTCGTCGTGATCGCGCCGCACATCCGCGTGCTCGACGCGGTGCGCGAGCTCGAGCTGTCGCTGCCGATCGTGACCCTCCAGTCCACCGAGCTCGGATCCGGCACCGGCATCTCGATCGACCAGCTCGAAGGCGCCCAGCTCGCCATGGCGCACCTTCTCGAACTGGGTCACCGCCGCATCCAGCACGTCGCCGGGCCGCTGGAGTTCTTCGAGGCCGCCGCGCGCCGCCACGGCTACGAGGCGACGCCTCGCCGAGGCGGGCATCGCGCCGCTGCCGCTCTTCGTCGGCGACTGGACGTCGGAGGCGGGCTATCGGGCCGCCGCCTCGATCTCCCCGGATGCCACGGCCGTCTTCTGCGGGAACGACCAGATGGCGCTCGGGCTGATCCACGGTCTCGCGGACCGGGGGCTGCGCGTCCCGGACGATATCAGCGTCGTCGGATTCGACAACGTGCCAGAGGCCGAGCACTTCCTGCCGCCGCTCACGACGGTGCGGCAGGACTTCGCGCGGATCGGCGAGCTCGCCGTCGAGGTGCTGCTGGGCCAGATCGCCGGCGGCGAGCGGGCGCCCGTGCCGGCCATCGATCCGGTGCTGATCGTCCGCGCGTCGACGGCCCCGCCCCGCGGGTAAGGTCGCCCCGCGTGGGGCCGCCCCGGGTAGTGCCGCCCGCGGGCAGCGTCGGCCCGCTGCCTTTCGCGGATTCGGAGTTTTGCGCGACACGCCGCACTGACGTCACATCGGCAAGGCGTGTTGGCCGGATCTCCGAATCCGCGAGGACGGAGGTGCCCGATCGGTCACGGTTAGGTCACGGATGCGGGCAGGCGTCATCTCGGGCTTGACATCCGGGCGAGTGTTAGCGCTAACATCATTCCAACGCACTTCCATGTGCGCGCTAACATCCCCCGTTGCACGGCGAAGGAGCCCAGGTTGTCGACGACGACGCCCTCGAACCGCGATCCCGCGGAGAGCTACGTCATCGGGGTCGACTTCGGCACTCTGTCCGGCCGGGCGCTGGTCGTGCGGGTCTCTGACGGGGCCGAACTCGGCTCGGCCGTCCACGACTACGAGCACGGCGTCATCGACACGACACTGCCGTCGAGCGGCGCCGCCCTCCCGCCGGAATGGGCTCTCCAGGTTCCCGCCGACTACGTCGAGCGTGCTGAAGACCGCCGTCCCCGAGGCGGTCGCCGCCGCGGGAGTCGACCCGGCATCCGTCATCGGCATCGCGACCGACTTCACCGCCTCGACTCCGCTTCCGGTCACCGCGGACGGCACGCCGCTCTGCGAGCTGCCCGAGTTCGCCGACCGCCCGCACGCCTACGTCAAGCTCTGGAAGCACCACGCCGCGCAGGGCCAGGCCGATCGCATCAACGACCTCGCCCGCGAGCGCGCCGAGTCGTGGCTGCCGCGCTACGGCGGGCTTCATCTCCAGCGAGTGGGAGTTCGCCAAGGGTCTCCAGCTGCTCGAGGAGGACCCCGAGGTCTACGCGCGCACCGAGCACTGGGTCGAGGCCGCCGACTGGATCATCTGGCAGCTCTGCGGCCGCTACGTCCGCAACGCATGCACCGCAGGCTACAAGGGCATCTTCCAGGACGGCGCCTACCCGAGCCGCGACTTCCTCGCCGCTCTCAACCCCGACTTCGCCGACTTCGCCGAGACCAAGGTCGCGCACGAGATCGGGCGTCTGGGCGCCGCCGCCGGCACGCTGACCGCCGAGGCCGCAGCGTGGACCGGCCTCCCCGAGGGCATCGCCGTCGCGGTCGGCAACGTCGACGCGCACGTCACCGCACCCGCCGCGCAGGCCGTCGAGCCCGGTCAGATGCTCGCGATCATGGGCACCAGCACCTGCCACGTGATGAACGGCCAGCACCTCGCCGAGGTCCCCGGGATGTGCGGCGTGGTCGACGGCGGCATCGTCGACGGGCTCTGGGGCTACGAGGCCGGGCCAGTCCGGCGTCGGCGACATCTTCGCCTGGTACGTCAAGAACCAGGTGCCAGCCCGGTACGAGCAGGATGCCGCGGCGGCCGGCAAGAGCGTCCATCAGCACCTGACCGACCTGGCCTTCGAGGCGCCGGTCGGAGCCCACGGCCTCGTCGCGCTCGACTGGGTCAACGGCAACCGCTCGGTGCTCGTGAACACCGAGCTGAGCGGCCTCATCATCGGTCAGACGCTCGCCACCCGCGCCGAGGAGGTGTACCGCGCGCTGCTCGAGTCGACGGCGTTCGGCACCCGGATGATCGTGGAGACCTTCGCGCGCCAGCGGCGTGCCCGTCACCGAGTTCGTGGTCGCCGGCGGCCTGCTCAAGAACGCGACGCTCATGCAGTGCTACGCCGACGTGCTCCGGATGCCGATCTCGGTCATCGCGAGCGAGCAGGGCCCTGCGCTCGGCTCGGCGATCCACGCGGCGGTCGCGGCGGGCGCCTACCCCGACGTCCGCACCGCCGGAGCGGCGATGGGGCGGGTGACCCGCGCGGCCTACACGCCCGACAGCGCGGCGGCCGATGCGTACGACGTGCTCTACGCCGAGTACCGCGGCCTGCACGACCACTTCGGCCGCGGCGGCGACGACGTGATGAAGCGTCTCAAGGCCGTCCGGCGCGACGCGCTCGAGATCGAGGTCGCCGTCGACGATCACGAGGGGGTGCTCGCATGACCCACGTGGACGTCGCGGCGCTGAGCTCGGATCTCGTCGAGCAGCACGCCACCCTGGTGCGGTACGGGCTCGTCGTCTGGACCGGCGGCAACGTCAGCGCGCGCGTGCCCGGCGAGGACCGCTTCGTCATCAAGCCGTCGGGCGTCGACTACGACGTGCTCGCCGCAGGCGACATGATCCTCTGCGACTTCGACGGGAACGTGGTCGATGGAGCGCACGCCCCGTCGAGCGACACGGCCGCACACGCCTACGTCTACCGGAACATGCCGGCGGTCGGCGGCATCGTCCACACCCATTCCACCTACGCGACGGCCTGGGCCGCGCGCGGTGAGGCCATCCCGTGCGTGATCACCGCGATGGCCGACGAGTTCGGCGGCGAGATCCCGGTCGGCCCGTTCGCGATCATCGGCGACGACTCGATCGGCCGCGGGATCGTCGCGACGCTCGACGGACACCGCAGCCGCGCGGTGCTCATGCAGAACCACGGGGTATTCACGATCGGCCGCGACGCCCGAGACGCCGTCAAGGCAGCCGTCATGTGCGAGGACGTGGCCCGCACCGTGCACCTCGCCCGCCAGCTCGGTGAGCCCATCGCCATCCCGCAGGAGAGCATCGACGCCCTCTTCGCCCGCTACCAGAACGTCTACGGACAGAGCCCGCAGGGGCCATGTCCCCGAACTCTCCTGAAGGAGACGATCAGTGAGCACGCGCAGCATCGTCCCCGACCTCGCCGGATACCAGGTGTGGTTCCTCACCGGCAGCCAGGGGCTGTACGGCGAGGAGACCCTGCGCCAGGTCGCGGAGCAGTCGAAGGCGGTCGCCGAGGGCCTGCAGAAGTCCTCCGACATCCCGGTCACCGTCGTCTGGAAGCCGGTGCTGACCGACAGCGACAGCATCCGGCGGGCGGTGCTCGACGCCAACGCCGACGACTCGGTCATCGGCCTGGTCGCCTGGATGCACACGTTCAGCCCCGCGAAGATGTGGATCGCCGGCCTCGACGCGCTGCAGAAGCCGCTCCTGCACCTGCACACCCAGGCCAACGTCGAGCTGCCGTGGGCCGACATCGACTTCGACTTCATGAACCTGAACCAGGCGGCGCACGGCGACCGCGAGTTCGGCTACATCGAGTCCCGCCTCGGCATCCCGCGCACGACGGTCGTCGGCCACGTCTCCGACCCCGCGGTCACGGCCCGCGTCGGCGTCTGGGCGCGCGCCGCCGTCCGGCCGTGCGGCCACCCGCCGGATGCGTCTCGCCCGCTTCGGCGACAACATGCGCTACGTCGCCGTCACCGAGGGCGACAAGACCGAGGCCGAGCTGCGGTTCGGCGTCCAGGTCAACACCTGGGGCGTGAACGAGCTCGCGGATGCCGTGCACGCGACGAAGGACAAGGACGTCGACAGCCTGGTCGCCGAGTATCTCGACGCGTACGACGTCGTGCCGGCGCTGCGTACCGACGGCGACCGCCACGAATCGCTGCGCTACGGCGCCCGCATCGAGCTGGGCCTGCGCGCATTCCTCGAGGAGGGCGGATTCACCGCCTTCACGACGAGCTTCGAGGACCTGGGCGCGCTGAAGCAGCTGCCCGGCCTCGCGGTCCAGCGCCTGATGGCCGACGGCTACGGCTTCGGCGCCGAGGGCGACTGGAAGACGGCCGTGCTCGTCCGGACGGCCGCCGTGATGGGCGCCGGCCTTCCGGGCGGCGCGAGCCTCATGGAGGACTACACCTACCATCTCGAGCCGGGAAACGAGCTCGTGCTGGGCGCCCACATGCTCGAGGTCAGCCCGAGCCTGACGACGGCGAAGCCGAGCCTCGAGATCCACCCGCTCGGCATCGGCGGGAAGGACGACCCGGTGCGGCTGGTCTTCACGGCAGACGCCGGTCCCGCGGTCGTCGTCGCGCTGAGCGACATGCGAGACCGGTTCCGGCTGGTGGCCAACGTCGTCGAGAACGTGGCGCTGCCCGCTCCCCTTCCCAAGCTGCCCGTCGGCCGCGCGGTCTGGAAGCCGACCCCGGACTTCCAGACTTCTGCGGCCGCATGGCTCACGGCCGGCGCGGCCCATCACACCGTCATGACCACGCAGGTGGGCGTCGAGGTGTTCCGCGACTTCGCGGCCATGTCCGGTGTCGAGCTGCTGGTTATCGACAGTGAAACCACCCTGGCTGGTTTCGAGCGCGAAGCGCGCTGGAACGCGGCCTACTACCGGCTGGCGAGAGGCATCTGATGCTCGCCGCCATCCATCCCATGATCTTGCCGGGCGTCTACCGCCCGGACAGGTGTCCGGCTCTCATCGACGAAGCCGGGCAAGCACCAAACACCATCACGAAAGGAACCACAGTGAAGAAGACATCCCTTCTCGCGGTTGTTGCTGCCGGAGCGATGGCCCTCGGCCTCGCCGCCTGCGCACCGGCCGGCGGGGGTGGCGACGGAGGCGGCGAAGGCGGCCTCATCGGTGTCGCGATGCCCACCAAGTCGTCCGAGCGCTGGATCGCGGACGGCGACGCCCTCAAGGCGACGCTCGAAGACCAGGGCTTCACCGTCGACCTGCAGTACGCAGAGGACGACATCCCCACCCAGGTCAGCCAGGTCGAGAACATGATCACCAAGGGCGCGAAGGCCCTGATCATCGCCGCGATCGATGGCACCACGCTGACGAACGTGCTCCAGGAAGCTGCCGACGGCGGCATCCCGGTCATCGCGTACGACCGCCTGATCCGCGACTCGGAGAACGTCGACTACTACGCGACGTTCGACAACTTCCTCGTGGGCCAGCAGCAGGCGTGGACCCTCCTGAACGGCCTCGGACTGACCGAGCTCGACGGCACCGCGATCGCGGATGCTCCGGCGGGCCCGTTCAACATCGAGCTGTTCGCCGGATCGCTCGACGACAACAACGCGTTCTTCTTCTTCAACGGTGCCATTGACGTGCTCCAGCCGTTGATCGATGACGGAACGCTCGTCGTCAAGTCGGGTCAGACCGACATCGAGCAGGCCGCCACCCTTCGCTGGGACGGCCAGGTCGCTCAGGCGCGCATGGAGAACCTCCTCACGTCGGCCTACTCGGACGGAAGCAAGGTCAACGCCGTGCTCTCGCCCTACGACGGCCTCTCGCGTGGAATCATCTCCGCCCTGACGGACGCCGGCTACTCGGTCGGCGACGGCTGGCCGATCATCTCGGGCCAGGACGCCGAGGTCGACTCGGTCAAGGCGATCCTCTCGGGTGAGCAGTACGCCACCATCTTCAAGGACACGCGTGAACTCGCGAAGGTCGCGGCCGCCATGGCCGTCGCCGTCCTCGAAGGCGGCGAGCCGGAGATCAACGACACCGACACGTACGACAACGGTGTCAAGGTCGTTCCGTCGTACCTGCTCGGACCGGTGCCGGTCACGAAGGACAACGTGGAGTCGGCCCTGGTCGACACCGGCTACTGGACCGCTGAGGAGCTCGGCCTCTAAGGCCGGACCCGCATTCCGGTAACGACATCAGAGCCGGCGGCGGGGAGGCAAGCCCTCCCCGCCGCCGGCAGTCCTCCATTACGCTCGCCGGATAGGCAGCAAGCCCGACCAAGGAAGGTCGCTCACGTGACTACCCCCATCCTGGAGATGCGCTCCATCACGAAGACGTTCCCCGGCGTCAAGGCGCTCCAGAACGTGACGCTCGAGGTCGAGCGTGGCGAGATCCATGCGATCTGCGGTGAGAACGGCGCCGGCAAGTCCACCCTCATGAAGGTGCTCTCTGGCGTCTACCCAACCGGCACCTACGAGGGCGAGATCGTCTTCGAGGGCGAGACGATGCACTTCCACAACCTGCGCGACAGCGAGGCGAAGGGCGTCGTCATCATCCACCAGGAGCTGGCGCTGAGCCCCCACCTGTCGATCGCCGAGAACATCTTCCTCAACAACGAGGTCAGGGGCCCGATCGGCCTCATCGACTGGAACAAGACCAACCAGGAGGCGCAGAAGCTGCTCGCGCGCGTCGGCCTGAAGGAGAATCCGACCACCAGGATCAAGAACATCGGCGTCGGCAAGCAGCAGCTGGTCGAGATCGCGAAGGCGCTGTCGAAGCGCGTGAAGCTGCTGATCCTCGACGAGCCGACGGCCGCACTCAACGACGAGGACTCCGACCACCTGCTCGACCTGATCCTGCACCTCAAGGGCCAGGGGATCACGTCGATCATCATCAGTCACAAGCTCAACGAGATCAAGAAGATCGCCGACAGCGTGACGGTCATCCGCGACGGCAAGGCCATCGAGACGATCGACAAGAAGGACGTCACCGAGGACCGCATCATCAAGGACATGGTCGGCCGCGACCTGGAGCACCGGTATCCGGAGCACACGCCGAATATCGGCGAGGAGGTGCTGCGCGTCGAGGACTGGACGGCACACCATCCGCAGGATCCCACGCGGGTGATGGTCGACAGCGTCGACCTGAAGGTGCACGCCGGCGAGATCGTCGGGATCGCCGGCCTCATGGGCGCCGGCCGCACCGAGTTCGCGATGAGCCTCTTCGGCCGCAGCTACGGTACGCGCATCTCCGGCAGGGCATTCATGCGCGGCAAGGAGATCAAGACCCGCACCGTGTCCGAGGCGATCGACAACGGGATCGCGTACCTCACCGAGGACCGCAAGTACTACGGCCTCAACCTCATCGAGGACATCAAGCGCAACATCTCCGTCGCATCCCTCCAGAAGGTCGCCCGGTTCGGCCTCGTGAACGACGGCAAGGAGTTCCAGGTCGCGAACGGGTTCCGCAAGGACCTCAACATCAAGGCCCCGGATGTGATGGTGTCGACCGGCAAGCTGTCGGGCGGAAACCAGCAGAAGGTGGTCCTCTCGAAGTGGATCAACTCCACGCCCGACGTGCTCATCCTCGACGAGCCGACCCGCGGTATCGACGTGGGCGCCAAGTACGAGATCTACACGATCATCCATCGCCTCGCGTCCGAGGGGAAGGCGATCATCGTCATCTCGTCCGAGCTCGTCGAGCTGCTGGGCATCTGCGACCGCATCTACGCCCTGTCCGAAGGCCGCATCACCGGCGAACTGCCGGTGGAGAAGGCCACCCAAGAAGCCCTCATCAAGCTCATGACCATGGAGAAGCAGCGCTGATGTCGAACCCCACCTCAGACACCGAAGTCGCCCCCGCACCGGGCCCGCCCACGAACCGGTTCACGCTGGCTCTCCAGCATGTCGTCAGCGACCTGGGCAAGAACGGCATCTTCATCGCCTTGGTCGCGGTCGTGCTGTTCTTCACGGTCACGACCAACGGCATCCTGCTGCGACCGCAGAACATCTCGAACCTGATCGTGCAGAACGGTTACATCCTCGTTCTCGCGATCGGCATGGTGCTCGTCATCGTCGCCGGCCACATCGACCTGTCGGTCGGTTCGGTCGCGGCGTTCATCGGCGCCGTTTCGGGCGTGTTCGCCGTGCACTGGGGTCTGCCGTGGTGGCTCGCGATCATCCTGTCGCTCGCCGTCGGCGCCCTGGTCGGCGCGTGGCAGGGATTCTGGATCGCGTACGTCGGCATTCCCGCGTTCATCGTGACGCTGGCCGGCATGCTCATCTTCCGCGGCCTGGCGCTCGTGGTGCTCGGCAACGCCAACATCGGCTCCTTCCCCGCGGAGTACCGCGCCATCGGCAACGGCTTCATCAATTTCCCGATCGAGACCGGGCTTCGTGCGCAGATCGACCCGATCACGCTCATCATCGGCGCCGTCGCGATCGTCGGCCTGATCGTGCAACAGGTCCGAACCCGTCGCGGGCGGGTGAGCTACGCGCAGGAGGTCGAGCCGCTCGGCTGGTTCGTGGCGAAGATGGTGTTCGTCGTGGTCGGCGTCGGCCTGTTCGCCTACGCGCTGTCGGTCTACAAGGGCATCCCGGTCACGCTGATCGTGCTCGCGGTGCTCGTGCTGATCTACGGCATCCTCCAGAACCGCAGCGTGATCGGCCGCCACATCTACGCGATCGGCGGCAACCGCCACGCGGCGGAGCTGTCGGGCATCAAGACGCGCCAGGTCGACTTCTTCCTGTTCGTCAACATGGGCGTGCTCGCCGCGCTCGCCGGCATGATCTTCACCGCCCGGCTCAACCTGGCCGGACCGAAGGCCGGTGACGGCTTCGAGCTGGAGGCGATCTCCGCGGCCTTCATCGGTGGCGCGGCCGTGCAGGGCGGCGTCGGCACGATCGGCGGCGCGATCATCGGCGGTCTCATCATCGGTGTGCTGAACAACGGCATGTCGATCATGGGCATCGGCATCGAGTGGCAGCAGGCCGTCAAGGGCTTCGTTCTGCTGCTCGCCGTCGCCTTCGACGTGTTCAACAAGCGGCGCTCTGGCGGCCGGTAGCGGCGGTCGAGAGCACCGTGTCGCTCGATCGCTAGATCGGTAGTCTCAGGCCGGTGACCTCCCAGCGCATCCGTCTCCTCGGCGGCGCCGTGCTCGCCGTCGCGCTCGCGGCGTCGGGGCTCACCGGCTGCGCGGTGCCGTCTGCGCCGCTCGTGGCCATCGCGCTGCCGAGCGACGACGGGCGCTGGGACGACGTCGCCGACGTGCTGAGCGAACGTCTCACGGAGTCCGGGTACACGGTGGATCTCCGGGTCGCCGACGATGACATCCCGACGCAGGTGCGGCAGCTGGAGCAGCTGCTCGCCGCGGCGCCGGCGGCAGTCATCGTCGCGCCGGTCGATGCCACGAGCCTGACCGCCGTGCTCGATCGCGTGCCGTCGGAGACCGAGGTCGTCGCGCTCGGCACCCTGATCCGCGACACCGCGGCCGTCGATCGCCTGGTGGCGTTCGATGCCGCGATCGAGGGGTTCCTGCAGGGGATGGCGTTGGTCGAGGGGCTCGGCCTCGTCGACGCCACGGGAATCGCGGTGCCGGATGCGGCGGCCGGGCCGTTCCGCATCGAGCTGTTCGCCGACTCCATCGATGACGAACGCACGGAGCCGTCGTTCGCCGGGGCGATGGCCGCGATGCAGCCGTTCCTCGACGCCGGGACGATCACGGTCGGATCCGGTGAGACCGCGCTCGCCGAGGCCACGACACTGCGCGGCAACGCGGCGACGGCCGAGTCGCGGCTCACCCGGCTGCTGCACGACGCCTACACGACGCACGGCGAGCCGCCGTTCCCGGATGCCGTGCTGGCCCCGTCCGACGCGATCGCCCGCGGGGTGATCGATGCACTCCTGGCGGCGGGCGCCGTCCCCGGCGAGGGATTCCCGGTCGTCACGGGTCGCGGCGCGGAGCTCCGCTCCGTGGCCGCGCTGCTCGACGGTCGCCAGTACGCGACTCAGCTCGAGGACCCGCGCCTGCTCGCCGAGGAGGCCGCCGACCGGGTGATCGCCGCCCTACGCGCTGGGCCGCCCGGGGTCGTCGACCCGACCGCCGCGCCTCCGGGCGTCAGCGTCGACAACGGCGCGCGGCAGGTGCCGGCGTCGCTGCTGCTGCCCGAGACCGTGCGGGCCGATCAGGTGGACGCGCTCCTGGTGCGCTCGGGGTACTGGACCCGGGCGCAGGTGGATGAGGCGGTCGCCGATTTCGGGTACGAACCGGCGACCGATCCTCCCGCCTAGGGTCAGCGCCGGGCCGCGTACGCCGCCCGGATCTCCGGGTGCGGGTCGGGTGCCGGCTCAGCCGCGATCGCGACCGGCCACGCCGGACGTGAGCCGCCGAGCGCCCAGGCCGCCTGGACGGCGGCGCCGAGGGCGACGTACTCGCCCGGATCGGGCACGACGACCGGCACGTCGAACACCTGCGCGGCGATCGCCGCGACGGCCGGGTTCTGCGCGGCGCCGCCGATCAGCAGGATGCGCCGGGCGTCGACGCCGGCCGCGCGCACGGCATCCAGTCCGTCGGCGAGGCCGCAGAGCAGTCCCTCGATCGCGGCGCGGGCGAGACCGGCACGGGTGGTGGTCGCGAGCGTCATGCCGAAGAGGGTCGCGGTGGCATCCGGCAGGTTCGGGGTGCGCTCGCCCTCGAAGTACGGCTGCAGCACCAGCCCGCCGGCACCGGGCTCCGCCTCGAGGGCGAGGGCGCCGAGTTCGTCGTGGCCCACCCCCAGCAGGTCGCCGACGGCGTCGAGGATGCGGGCGGCGTTGAGCGTCGCGACGAGCGGGAGGAAGGCGCCGCTCGCATCGGCGAATCCGGCGACGGCGCCGGAGAGGTCGGACGACGGGGAATCGGTGACGGCGAACACCGTGCCGCTGGTGCCGATCGAGACCACGACATCCCCGGAACGCGCACCGAGCCCGAGGGCGGCCCCGGCGTTGTCGCCCGCGCCCGCGCCGACGACGAGCCCGGCCGGGATGCCGGGCAGCTCGACGGTGACGCCGGCGCTCTCGGCCGGGCCGAGGACGCGGGGGAGGACCGCATCATGACCGAGGGCGGCGATGAGCAGCTCGCGGTCGTACTCGCCGGATGCCGGCGACCAGTACGAGGTGCCGCTCGCATCCGAGCGGTCGGTGGTGAGCTGATCGAGCACCGGGCCGAGCGGGCTCTCGTCCACGGGGCCGTACCCGCGCAGCCGCCAGGTGAGCCAGTCGTGCGGCAGGGCGACGGCGGCCACGCGTGCCGCGTTCTCGGGCTCGGCGTCGCGCAGCCAGCGCAGCTTGGTCGCGGTGAACGACGCGACGGGCACGCTGCCGGTGCGCCTGGCCAGCTCGGCGGACCCGAACTCGTCGATGAGCGTGTCGCCGCGGCGGCCGACCGCGTGTCGTTCCAGAGCAGAGCGGGCCGGATCACCCGACCATCGGCATCCAGCACCACCATTCCGTGCTGCTGCCCCGCGACCGCGATCGCGGACGCGTCGGCGAGACCGCCTGCGTCCGCGACCGCGGCCTGGAAGGCGACCCACCAGGCATCCGGATGCACTTCGGAACCTTCGGGGTGCGCCGCACGGCCGGAGACCACCACGGCTCCGGTCGCGACGTCACGGATCACGACCTTGCAGCTCTGCGTCGAGGAGTCGACGCCGGCGACAGCGGTCATGAGAGGAACAGGGCCATGAGGTCAGCGAGCGCCCAGGAGGTGCTCGGTCGCGAGCTGCTGCAGGCGGACGAAGCCGAAGCCGTGGCCGCCCAGGTACGCATCGGTGTCGAAGTCCTCGTAGGCGCTGCGATCGGCGAGCAGGCCAGCGTATCCCTCGCCCTTGCCGACCGTCGGCTCGGCGAGCTCGGGCACCTTCGCGGCGGCCAGCGCCTGCTGCACCTCGGGGTCGGCGCGGAAGGCGGCGGCCCGCTCCTTGAGCAGCAGGTAGGTGCGCATGTTCGCGGCCGCCGAGTCCCAGACGCCGGTCTCGTCCTCGGTGCGGCTCGGCTTGTAGTCGAAGTGTCGCGGACCGGTGTAGGTCTGGCCGCCCTTCGGCCCGCCGTTCTCGAGCAGGTCGACGAGCGCGAACGCGTTGTGCAGGTCGCCGTGCCCGAAGACCAGGTCCTGGTCGTACTTGATGCCGCGCTGGCCGTTGAGATCGATGTGGAAGAGCTTGTCGTGGTAGAGCGCCTGGGCGATGCCGGCGGCGAAGTTCAGCCCGGCCATCTGCTCGTGGCCGACCTCGGGGTTGAGGCCGACCATCTCGGGCCGCTCGAGGCTGTTGATGAAGGCGAGCGCGTGCCCGACGGTCGGCAGCAGGATGTCGCCGCGCGGCTCGTTCGGCTTCGGCTCGATCGCGAACCGGATGTCGTAGCCCTTGTCGACGACGTAGTCGCCGAGCAGGTTGACCGCCTCGCGATAGCGCTCGAGCGCCTGCCGGATGTCCTTGGCGGCGTCGTACTCGGCGCCTTCGCGTCCGCCCCACATGACGAAGGTCGTCGCGCCCAGCTCGGCGGCGAGGTCGAGGTTGCGCAGCACCTTGCGCAGCGCGAACCGGCGGACCGCGCGGTCGTTCGAGGTGAACCCGCCGTCCTTGAAGACCGGCGCGCTGAACAGGTTGGTGGTCATCATCGGGATGACCAGGCCGGTCGCCTCGAGCGCGCCCTTGAGGCGGCCGATCTCCTTGTCGCGCGCGGCGTCGGTCGATCCGAACGCGAACAGGTCGTCGTCGTGGAAGGTGAGGCCGTAGGCGCCCAGCTCGGTGAGCTTCTCGACCGCGTGCACGGTGTCGAGGGGCTTGCGCGTCGGTCCGCCGAACGGGTCGGTGCCGTTGTAGCCGATCGTCCAGAGCCCGAACGTGAACTTGTCGGCGGGGGTCGGGGTGGTGCTCATGGGGATCGTGGCTCCGGCATCTTCGGCGAATAGTTACGGGGGCAACATATCGCATCGATCCGGCGCGTCTCAGCCCAGTTTCTTTGTCACATGGACCTTGTCACGCGGCAGAATAGGGAGTGGAAGCCTCCCTCGAGCCGCGATATGTTTGTGTAAGCAACATACCGGAGACTGAGGAAGCGGTCAAGGCATCCCCTCCCGTTAGGGTGGGGAACGACTCATCCGAGGAGCACCAGATGGCGGGCTCGATCCGGCCGGACGCGGCGACGGCCAGACTCCGCTCGCCGAGCGTCAGCGGCGTCGGCAGCGACCAGCTGCGTCGGCACAACCTGTCGGCGATCCTCACCCTCCTGCACCACGACGGCTCGCAGCCGCGCTCGATGCTCACCGCGCAGACCGGTCTGAACCGCTCGACTGTCGCGGCCCTCGTCGGCGAGCTCGTCGAACGCGGTCTCGTCTACGAGACCGAGCCCGATCCCACCCGCCAGGTCGGCCGGCCGAGCCCGACGGTCAACGCCGACGAGCGCAACGTCGGCATCGCCATCAACCCCGAGGTCGACGCGATCACGATCGGCGTCGTCGCCCTCGGCGGCCAGGTCACGAAGCGCATCCGCTACGAGACAGACCGACCGCCGACCGCACGCGAGGCCGTGAACATCAGCACCGCCATCATCGAGGGGTTCACCGACGAGCTCCTGGAGCGCGGCCGTATCACCGGGATCGGCGTCGCGGTGCCGGGCCTGGTGCGCGCGGACGACGGGCTCGTGAAGCTCGCCCCCCACCTCGACTGGGTCGACGAACCGGTCGCGGCCATGCTGGCGGAGGCGACGGGTCTCGAGGTGTACGTCGGCAACGACGCCAGCCTCGGTGCGCATGGTCGAGCACACCTTCGGCGCCGGCCGTGGGCTGCGGCGACATCATGTACCTCAACGGCGGCCCGAGCGGCATCGGCGGCGGGGTGATCGCGAACGGCGCCCTGCTCGGCGGGAGGAGCGGGTACGCGGGGGAGTTCGGCCACACCCGCGACGTCGGGGGCCCGGAGTCCGGCCCACCCTCGCCCACGCTGGAGTCGCTCGTCAACCGGGCGGATCTGCTCGCCGCCCTCGGCATCACCGCCGCGAGCGCCGACGAGCTCGAGATGCTGCTGCTCGAATCCACCGACCCGGCCGTCACCGAGCTCGTTCATCGGCAGCTCGCGATTCCTGGGGTCGGCGCTGGGGGACTCCATCAACATCCTGAACCCGCAGCTCGTCGTGCTGGGTGGGTTCCTCGCGACGATCCTGCAGAAGGATCCGGAGTACCTGGCCGAGCGGGTGGCGTCGCACGCGCTCACCGCGGCATACGAGGACGTGACGATCACGCGCGCGGGCCTCGGCTCTGATCTGCTGATGATCGGCGCCGCCGAGCTCACGTTCGCTGCGTTGCTCGCCGATCCCACCGCCCATGGCGGGACTGCTGACGCTACGGCGTGACCGCGCGCATCGGCGCAGTCAGGGTACGGGAGAATAGCCGGATGGCCACCACCGGATCCCCCGACTACCGCGACAGCGGTCTCGTGTTCGCCCCCGACTTCCTGATCGGCTCGGCGACCGCGTCGTACCAGATCGAGGGTGCGGTGCAGGAGGACGGCCGTGGTCCGTCGATCTGGGACACCTTCAGCCACACGCCCGGCAAGACCGTGAACGGCGACACCGGCGATATCGCCGACGATCACTACCACCGGCTGGATTCCGACCTCGATCTGATGAAGAGCCTGGGCCTTGAGGCGTACCGGTTCTCGATCGCCTGGCCCCGCATCCAGGCCGCCGGCGCCGGCAAGCCCAACGAGAAGGGCCTGGCGTTCTACGGACGGCTCGTGGACGGCCTGCTCGAGCGCGGAATCCGGCCCGATCGCGACGCTGTATCACTGGGACCTGCCCCAGGCCCTCGAGGACGCCGGCGGCTGGGTGAACCGCGACACCGCGTCGCGCTTCGCCGAGTACGCGGCCCACACCGTGGAGGCCCTCGGCGACCGCGTGCACACCTGGACGACGTTCAACGAGCCGTGGTGCTCGGCCTACCTCGGGTACGGGTCAGGTGCGCACGCGCCGGGACGCACCGACGGTGCCGCGGCGCTCGCCGCCGTGCACCACCTCAACCTCGCGCACGGCCTCGCGGTGCCCGAGATCCGGCGCGCGGCGCGCAACGAGCCCGACGTGTCGATCACGCTGAACCTGCACGTCATCCGGACGCCGGAGGACGCGACGCCCGAGGATCGCGTCGACGAGGCCCGGCGCCGCATCGACGCGCTGGCCAACCGGGCGTTCCTCAGCCCGCTGCTGCGCGGCCGGTACGACGACGACCTGCTGACCGACACCGCCGGCGTCACCGACTGGTCGTTCCTGCGTCCCGGCGACGAGGAGCAGATCCACCAGCCGATCGACGTGCTCGGCGTCAACTACTACTCGACCGTGACGGTGAAGATGTGGGACGGCGTCTCACCGCGCCAGAACGCCGACGGGCATCAGGATGTCGGCGGCTCGCCGTGGCCGGGCAGCGGCGAGGTCGAGTTCGTGGTGCAGCCCGGCCCGTACACCGACATGGGCTGGAACATCGCACCCGACGGCCTCGAAGAACTGCTCGTCTCGCTGCACGAGCAGTTCCCCGGGCAGACGCTGATGATCACCGAGAACGGCGCCGCCTTCCCCGACCGCGTCGTCGAGAGCGACGCGGGCAAGACGGTCCCGGATGCGGACCGCGTCGACTACCTGAACCGGCACTTCACGGCCGCGCATCGGGCAATCGAACGCGGAGTGCCGCTGCATGGCTACTTCGTCTGGTCGCTCATGGACAACTTCGAGTGGGCCTGGGGCTACACGAAGCGGTTCGGCATCGTGCGCGTCGACTACGACACGCAGGAGCGGATCGTGAAGGACAGCGGCCGCTGGCTCCAGAAGCTGATCGAGACGCGCGCCACCCCGTAAGCTTCCAGCGCCAGGGCGCCTACGTACTCCGCGAGCCGCGAGCCGCGAAGCGCTGCTGCAGCAGCACCGCGATCACGATGATCGCGCCCTTCACGACGGCCTGCACCGACGTCGACAGGTTGTTCTGCGTGAAGACGTTGACGAGGGTCGAGAAGATCAGCACGCCGAGCACGGTGCCCATGATGGTGCCGCGTCCGCCGATGAGCAGGGTGCCACCGACGACGACCGCGGCGATGGCATCCAGCTCGTACAGGGTTCCGTGCGTCGAGGTGCCGACTCCGGTGCGGCCGAGCATCATGACGCCGGCGATCCCGGCCGCGAGCCCGGCGAGCACGTAGAGCATCACCGTGTGCCGCTTCACCTTCAGGCCCGCCAGGCGGGATGCCTCGAAGTTGCCGCCGAGTGCCACCGTGCGCCGCCCGAAGGTCGTGCGAGAGAGCAGGAACCAGGCGACGACTGCGGTGATCGCGAAGATCCAGATCAGCCAGTCGATGCCGAGCAGGTCGCCCCGGAAGAACTCCTTGAAATCGATGACGTTGATGATCTGCGTCTGCTTGTTCGACAGCAGTTCCGCGAGCCCGCGTGCGGCGACGAGCATCGCGAGGGTCGCCATGAACGGGACGACCCGTCCGTACGCGATGACCACGCCGTTGACGAAGCCCGCAGCGGCGCCGACGACCAGCGCGACGAGCACCATGAGCAGCCAGCTGGTGGAGTCGGCTGCGGCCTGCGTCGCGGACAGGGTCGCGACGATCGTCGAGAGACCCATCACCGATCCGACCGACAGGTCGATCCCGCCGGCGGTGATGACGAAAGTCATTCCGAGGCTGATGACCCCGATGACCGACGCGTATCTGATGATCGTGAGTGCGTTGTTGACGTCGAGGAATCGATCGCCCGATGTGATCGCGCCGACCGCGACGATCAGCAGCAGGGCGATGACCAGCCCGAGGTTGCGGCCGACGCCGCCGCCGAGGAATCGGCGGACCGGACTGACCGGCGCGGCGGCGGCCGGGTTCACGGTCGCCGGGGCGGGGGTGGGGGTCTGCTCGCTCACGCGGCGTCTCCTTCCATGATGAGGTCGAGCACGCCGTGCTCGTCGATCTCGGTGGCTGGGGTGGTCAGGATGACGCGGCCCTCGGCGATGACGAGGACGCGGTCGGAGAGACCGAGCACCTCCTCGATCTCGCTGGAGACCACGACGATGGCGGTGCCGGCGTCGGCCAGGCGGCGGATCAGCTGGTAGATCTCGGTGCGGGCGCCGACATCCACGCCGCGGGTCGGCTCGTCGAGCAGCAGCACCTTGGTGCCGTGGACGAGCCACCGGGCGAGCAGGATCTTCTGCTGGTTGCCGCCGGACAGGGTGCCGGCCATGCGGTCGGGGTCGGCGGGACGCAGCTCGAGCGCCTCGATCTGCTCGCGGCTCACGCTGCGCTCGCGGCGCTCGTCGAGCAGCGACGCGCCGGGCGAACCGCGCGAAGGACGAGAGGGTCACGTTCTTGAAGACGGGCTCCTCGAGCAGCAGGCCCTGGCTCTTGCGCTCCTCGGGGGAGAGGCCGATGCCCTTGTTGACGGCGTCGCGCACCGATCCCGGTCGCAGCGCCCTGCCATCGATCGACACCGTGCCGCTCGTCGCCTTGCGCGCGCCGTAGAGCGTCTCGACGATCTCGGAGCGACCCGACCCGACCAGGCCGGCGAGCCCGACGACCTCGCCGGCGCGCACGGTGAACGAGACGTCGCTGAAGGTCCCGCGCAGCGTGAGCCCGTCGACCTCGAGCACCACCGGGGCGTCCTTCGGCAGGTCGCGCCGTGGCGGGAAGACGTGCTCGACCGTTGCGCCCGGTCATCAGCCGGATGAGTTCCTTCGTCGGGGTGTCGGCGACCGGGAGGCCGCTGGCCATGCTGCTGCCGTCCTTGATGACGGTGATCCGGTCGCCGATCTGGCGGATCTCCTCGAGGCGGTGGGAGATGTAGATGACGGCGATGCCCTGGGCGGTGAGCTCCTCGACCACGCGGAACAGGTTCTTGACCTCTTCGGAGTCCAGGACCGCGCTCGGCTCGTCCATGACGATGAGCCGGGTGTCGCGCGACAGGGCGCGGGCCATGCTGACGATCTGCTTGTTCGCGGCCGAGAGGCTGCCGACCTCTCGCGACGGGTTGAGGTCGCCGTGCCCGAGGCGCTCGAGCAGCTCGCGCGCCGAACGGTTCGCCGCGCCGGTGTGCAGCACGCCGCCGGTCGAGCGCTCGTGGCCGAGGTAGATGTTCTCGGTGATCGTGAGCCCGTCGACGACGTCGAGCTCCTGATACATGGTGGCGATGCCGAGAGCGAGCGCGGCAGTGGGCGAGGGGATCGTGGCGGGCTGGCCCTGCCAGATGATCTCGCCGCCGTCGGGCTGGTACGCGCCCGACAGGATCTTGATCAGCGTCGACTTGCCGGCGCCGTTCTGGCCGAGAACGCAGTGCACCTCGCCGGGCAGCACCTCGAGGTCGACGCCCCGCAGCGCGGGCACTCCGACGAACGATTTGGTGATGCCGCGCATCGTGAGCAGCGGCGCGGGTAGTAATGACGCCGCAGAATCGCCTTTGACCATAGGGGGACGATAGCATCCGACGCACTTATGACGACCAACAAGAAAAAGTTGCCAGTCTGTGACGAACTTCTGATACCGTGACCGAAGTCAGCGCGGACACGGACCGAGCGGCCCCTCCTGGGCAGCGGTGCGGACGGCGTCCACGTCGACACACTGCGGAACATTCACGAACACAGGGAACACCCCAACTCGGGATCCCCCACCAAGGAGGAAGCACATGCTCGCAATTCGCAAGCGTCTGCTCGTCGCCGCCGGCGCACTGGCGATCGCCGGTCTGGTTGCCGGCTGCACGACGGGCGGTGGCGGCGGAAACACCGGCCCCACCAACAACGCGAACAACGACGAGACCGGCGAGACGATCGTGATCGGATTCTCCGGTCCCGCCGCCGACCACGGATGGCTCGGTGCCATCAACTCGTCGGCCATCGCCGAGGCGGAGAAGTACCCCGACATCGACCTCCGGGTCGCCGAGGGCACGAACGACGCCAACCTGCAGATCAGTCACGTCGAGGGCTTCATCAACGACGGCGTCGACGCCATCGTGCTGCTGCCGACCGACGGCGCTGCACTCACCGAGGTCGCGATCCAGGCGATGGAGGCCGGCATCCCGGTCATCAACGTCGACCGCGAGTTCTCGAGCACCTTCGCCGCACGCGTCACCATCCTCGGTGACAACTACGGCATGGGTGTCAGCGCCGGTACCTACATCTGCGAGCAGGTGGGCGACAACCCCGACGCCATCGTGGCCGAGGTCGCGGGCATCGACTCGCTGCCGCTGACGCAGGACCGCTCGCGCGGCTTCGCTGACGCGCTCAGCGACTGCGGGCTCGACGTCGACAACCGCGTCGCGGCCGACTTCACCGTGCAGGGCGGCGAGGCAGTGACCTCGCAGCTGCTCGCGGCGGCACCGCAGATCGACGCTCTCTGGAACCACGACGACGACCAGGGTCTCGGCGTGCTGGCAGCCATCGAGGCCGCCGGACGCGACGAGTTCGTCATGGTCGGCGGCGCCGGCTCCAAGAACGCCATGGACGCCATCAAGGCGGACAACAGCGTGCTGAAGGCGACGATCATCTACCCGTCGACGCAGGCCGCTGACGGCATCCGCCTGGCACGCCTCGTCGTGCAGGGCAAGGCGCTGTCCGACCTGGTCGAGGTCGAGGTCCCGAACCGCATCGTGCTCAGCGCGCCGGTCGTGACCAAGGAGAACGTCGACCAGTACCTGCCGGCCGCGTTCGCCAGCTAGTACCCCCACGGACGCCCGCGCCGCGAAACCTCCGGCGCGGGCGTCCGCATACCCCCTGCCCTTTCCACCACCACCGACCACTCCGAGAGAGGAGACCATCACCATGACCTCGATGCGCGTGGCCATGATCGGCTACGGCTTCATGGGAGCCGCCCATTCGCAGGGCTGGCGGGTCGCCCCGCGGTTCTTCGACCTCCCCGCCTTCCCCGAGATGACCCTGCTCGTCGGCCGCAACGCCGGATGCGCGTCGCGGCCGCCGCCGAGAAGTGGGGCTGGGCCGAGACCTCCACCGACTGGCGCGAGGCCGATCGCCCGCGACGACATCGACGTGATCGACATCGTCACCCCCGGCGACTCGCACGCCGAGATCGCGATCGCCGCCCTCGAGGCCGGCAAGCACGTGCTCTGCGAGAAGCCGCTCGCCAACACCGTCGCCGAGGCCGAGGCGATGGCGGCCGCCGCCGAGAAGGCCGCCGGCGAAGGGCGTCTACGCGATGCTCGGCCTCACCTACCGCCGCGTGCCCGCGACGACCTTCGCCCGCGACCTCGTCGCCGCCGGCAGGATCGGCGACCGTGCAGCAGGTGCGCGCGAGCTACCTGCAGGACTGGCTGGTCGATCCGGCCGACGCCGCTGGTCTGGCGCCTCCAGAAGGAGCTACGCCGGCTCCGGATGCGCTCGGCGACATCGGCGCCCACATCATCGACCTCGTCGCAGTACATCACCGGCATGCGGCTGACGAGCGTCTCCGGCACCTCGAGACGATCATCAAGCGAGCGCCCGGTGCTCGAGAGCACGTCCGGCCTCGGCGGAACCGGCGGCAGCGAGCTCGGCGACGTGACCGTCGACGACGTCGCCCTCTTCACCGGCCGCTACGACTCCGGCGTGCTCGGCATCTTCGAGGCCACCCGCTTCGCGACCGGCCGCAAGAACGCCCTGCGCGTCGAGGTGTCGGGCTCGAAGGGCGCGATCGCGTTCGACCTCGAGGACCTCAACTCGCTGCGAGTTCTACGACGCGACGGCCGAGCCGCGCGAGCAGGGCTTCACCAAGATCCTGGTGACCGAGCCCGAGCATCCGTACGTCTCGGCCTGGTGGCCGACCGGCCACATGCTCGGCTACGAGCACGGCTTCGTGCACCAGGCGAAGGACTTCGTCGAGGCGATCGCCGCCGGCACGCCAGCCGACGCCCGTCGTTCGCCGACGGCGTGCAGGTGCAGCGAGTGCTCGCCGCCGTCGAGGCCAGCTCCGGCGCGAACAGCGCCTGGACCGACGTCTAACCTGTCACCACGACGCATCACCATGGAGGACCCCATGGCTCGCCCCGTCACCCTGTTCACCGGCCAGTGGGCCGACCTGCCGCTCGAAGAGGTGGCGAAGCTCGCCTCCGGATGGGGCTACGACGGCCTCGAGCTCGCCTGCTGGGGCGACCATCTCGACCCGTGGCGCTGGGACGAGGACGGCTACGTCGAAGGCAAGCTCGAGATGCTCGAGAAGTACGACCTCAAGGTCTGGGCGATCTCGAACCACCTGAAGGGCCAGGCCGTCTGCGACGACCCGATCGACCAGCGTCACCGCGACATCCTGTCGGCGAAGGTCTGGGGCGACGGCGAGCCGGAGGGCGTGCGCGAGCGTGCCGCCGAGGAGATGAAGCTCACCGCGCGGCTCGCCGCGAAGCTCGGGGTGAAGACCGTCATCGGCTTCACCGGATCGTCGATCTGGAAGTACATCGCGATGTTCCCGCCGGCCTCGCAGCAGATGATCGACGCCGGCTACCAGGACTTCGCCGACCGCTGGAACCCGATCCTCGACGTCTACGACGAGGTCGGCGTGCGGTTCGCCCACGAGGTGCACCCGAGCGGAGATCGCGTACGACTACTGGACCACGGTGCGCACCCTCGAGGCCATCGGCCACCGCGAGGCGTTCGGCCTCAACTGGGACCCGTCGCACATGGTGTGGCAGGACATCGACTCGGTCGGATTCCTCTGGGACTTCAAGGACCGCATCTACCACGTGGACTGCAAGGACACGAAGATGCGCAACGGCAACGGCCGCAACGGTCGGCTGGGATCGCACCTCGCCTGGGCGGACGGCAGGCGGGGCTGGGACTTCATCTCGACCGGGCACGGCGACGTGCCGTGGGAGTCGGCATTCCGGATGCTCAACCAGATCGGCTACGACGGCCCGATCTCGGTGGAGTGGGAGGACGCCGGCATGGATCGCCTGATCGGCGCGCCCGAGGCCCTCGAGTTCGTGCGGCGGCTGGCCTTCGATGCGCCCGACGCGGCCTTCGACGCTGCTTTCAGCTCCAAGGACTGAGCTAAACGCCGACGGGCGTCACCCCCACCACCATCGCCTCGATGTTCACGGGGCTCAGGGCGTGGTGGATCGCGAGCATGCTCGCCCCGAGCACCGCAGCATCCGGGCCCGCCTTGGACTGGGTGATCTGCAGGTGCTCGGTCGCGAGCGGCATCGAGCGGGTGTAGACGACCTCGCGCACCCCGGCGATCAGGTGCTCGCCCGCCTGGGCGAGCGAGCCGCCGATGACGATGACGCTCGGGTTGATGAGCGACACGCACGTCGTGAGCACCTCGCCGATGTCGCGGCCCGCCTGGCGCACCGCCTGGATCGCGTCGATGTTGCCGCGCTTGACGAGCTCCACGACATCCTGGCTGGTCTCGGCACGCAGCTCGACCTCGCGGAGCGCGCGGCCGATCGCCGGACCGGAGGCGAGCGCCTCGAGGCAGCCGCGGTTGCCGCACTGGCAGGGCACCTCGGCACCCCGCGCGACGTAGACGTGGCCGATGTCGCCGGCCGTGCCCTGGGCGCCGCGCTGGAGGAACCCGCCCGAGATGACGCCTGAGCCGATGCCGGTCGCGACCTTGACGAACACCAGGTGGTCGACCTCGGGCCACGCGAGTTCGCGCTCGCCGAGCGCCATGATGTTGACGTCGTTGTCGACGAGCACGGGCACGTCGAAGCTGTCGCGGAACCACCCGGGCACGTCGAAGCGGTCCCAGCCGGGCATGATCGGCGGGTTGATCGGGCGGCCGGTCGAGTGCTCGACCGGGCCGGGCAGGCCGATGCCGATCGCGAGCAGGTCGCGTGGGCTCGCGTCCGAGCTTCTCCAGCAGTCCGCGCGTGGCGGTCTCGACCCAGCCGAGCACGGCCTCGGGGCCCTCGGTGACCAGGATGCCTTCCCCGTCTTCCGCCTGGATCCGGCCGGTGAGGTCGCTGATCGCGATCCGCACATGGGAGGCGCCGACGTCGACCCCGAGCACGACGCGCTCGCTGGCCGTGATGGCGAACTGCGAGGACGGGCGGCCACCGGTGGAGACCGCGTCGCCGACGGGTCCGACGAGGCCGAGACGCATGAGGGCGTCGATGCGCAGGGCGACGGTCGAGCGGGCGAGCCCGGTCATCGCGGAGAGCTCGGTGCGAGTGCGGGGACGTCCGTCGCGGAGGATCTGGAAGAGGTCGCTCGTGACCGACGAGCCGAGGGCGTTGATGTGCCCGTCGGCCGGCGCAACGGTTACGTCGGTCACGCAGCGAGCTTATCGCGCAGATCGACCGAAGTGCGGCGGCGCACGGGCAATATTCTCGCTGCGTCAGCGGCTCGCACCGGTCGAGGACGACGGCACGTTCAGGAGAGAGCGACGGCGCCTTCGATCCGCGGTGACCGCGTTCACCGGCTCGGCAGGCTCCGAGAAGCCGGTCGACTCGCGGCGGACGATGCGGTAGTCCGCGAGGACCTGGCGCGGGGGTACGCGTTCGCCCTTCTCGTTGATCCGCTCGAGAAGCAGATCGACGGCGACCTGGGCGATCTGGTCACGTCCGGGCTCGACGCTCGACAGCGAGGGGACCGAGAAGCGCGACTCGTCGATGTTGTCGAAGCCGATCACGGCGACGTCGTCCGGGACGCGGACACCCGCCTCGCCGAGGGCTCGCAGCGCACCGTGCCCGAGCGTGTCGTTGAGGGTGAAGACGGCGTCGAACGAGACGCCCTCCTCGAGCAGGCTGCGCATCGCGGCTGCCCCGTTCTCACGGTGCCAGGGGGCGGCGACGCGCACCAGTGCGGGATCGTGGGCGAGTCCGGCGGCATCGAGCGCCTCGCGGTAGCCGCGGATCCGCAGGTTGGCTGAGCGGATGTCGTCCTGATTGACGGGGTGGGCTCCGATGACGGCGATGCGGCGGCGACCGATCCCGATCAGGTGCTCGGTCGCGGCCCGCGCCGACTCCACGTTGTGCATCGTCACGTGGTCGGTCGGGCCGCCGAACATCCGCTCGCCCAGCAGGACGAGCGGGAAACCCACGTTGAGCAGCTCGATGTCCTCCTGCCCGAGGCGCTCCGGGCTGAACAGCACTCCGTCGGTCAGGCGGAGGCGCTCCCCGGAGAGCACGGCGAGCTCGCCCTCGCGCGTGGCGCTGGTCTGGTCGATGACGACGTCGACGTTGTGCCGCGCCGCCGTGCGGATGATCGTGTCGGCGAGCTCGGCGAAGTAGTTCTGCCGCAGCTCGGGGATCGCGAGGCCGATCACCCCGGTGCGTCCAGAGCGCAGACCGCGCGCCGACAGATTCGGCCGGTAGTCCAGCTCGGCGATGGCCGAGAGCACGCGATCACGGGTGGCGGCGCGCACGTGCGGGTAGTTGTTGACGACGTTGGAGACCGTCTTGATCGAGACGCCGGCGACCCGAGCCACGTCGTGCAGGGTGGACCCCATGGGACTCCGTCCTCTCGCTCGTCGGCCCGATCGTGCGGTCAGTGTAGCGATCCGGCCCGGTCCGTCTCGGGCCGCACGACGGACGGGCTTCGCCGTTGCCGACTTGCGGGAATCGCTTGACATCGACGCCACGGGTGGCAATAGTCTATTTCCAACGTTGCAAGTACAACGTTGCAAACCGCGATTCGGACCCCCGAGGCTGTCACGGCACAGGTCGAAGCCGACCCCGTCCCCCGCTCGCCGACTCGACGCACTGACGAAGATGTCCATGCACTCCGAAAGGAATCGAACAGTGAAGACCAGAAAAGTCATCGCTGCCGCTGCGGCCCTCGTGGTCGCGCCTGCTCTCGCCGCCTGCTCCGGCGGCGGCGGAGGCGGCGGCAACGACGACGCCAACTGCACCAACAAGATCACCAAGACCGACGCACCGGTCGTGACGCTGTGGGCCTGGTATCCGAACATGGAGCTGGTGGTCGACAACTTCAACAAGCGAGCACGACGACGTCCAGGTCTGCTGGACGAACGCCGGCGCCGGTGGCGACGAGTACGACAAGCTCCAGACGGCGATCACCGCCGGCACCGGAGCTCCCGACGTCGTCATGGTCGAGGCCGACCGGATCGCGGTCTACCAGATCCAGGACGCACTCGTCGACCTCAGCGACCTCGGCTACGAGGACGTGAAGGACAACTTCAGCGAGGGCGCCTGGAAGGACGTCTCGGTCGGCGACGCCGTCTACGGCGCTCCGATCGACGGTGGCCCGATGGCCATGATCTACCGCAAGGACGTCTTCGAGCAGTACGGCATCACGCCTCCGACCACCTGGGCGGAGTACGAGACCGCCGCGCAGACGGTGAAGGACGCAGGCGGGCCGCTCTTCGGCGACTTCGGCGCCAACGTGCCGGCGGCCATCATGGCGCTGCTGTATCAGAACGGCGCGGAGCCCTTCACCTACGACCCCGCCGGTGAGGGCGAGATCGGCATCAACCTGAACGACGACGCCTCCAAAGAGGTGCTCGACTACTGGGCAGGGCTCGTCTCGAAGGGACTCGTCGGCACGCAGGACCAGTTCACCCCGGAGTACATCTCCGGCGTGATCGCCGGTGACTACGCGACCTACATCTCGGCCGCGTGGGCGCCCGGCTACCTGCAGGGTGCCGGCGTTGGTGAGGGTGCCGACGCGGACGTGTGGGCGACCGCCCCGCTGCCGCAGTGGGACCCGAGCAACCCGGTCGACGTCAACTGGGGTGGCTCCGCCTTCTCGGTGACCAGCCAGGCCAAGGATCCCGGAACTCGCGGCGAAGGTCGCGTTCGGTGTCTACGCCGACGATGCGTCGCTGAGGGACGGGTGGGAGAACCAGATCATCTTCCCGCTCAACGTCAACGTGCTGAACGATCCGGAGTTCATCGACGCCGAGGTCGCGTTCTTCGGCGGCCAGCAGGCCAACAAGGAGGTGTACGTGCCCGCCGCCAACGGCTACACGGGCATGAACTACACGCCGATCGGCCAGTTCTACTACACCGCGTTCACCAACCAGATCGCCGCCATCAACGACGGATCCGTCACGGGTCCGAGGCGGCGGATGCGTTGCAGGCCGAAGTGGAGGCGTACGCGACCGAGCAAGGGTTCACCGTCAAGTGACCTGACGCGTGCGGGCCGGTCCGCGACCACACGGGCCGGCCCTCCGTCATACCTCCCGATTTCGAGAGAAGGAATCATGACCGCCTCAACCGCCGTCCCCGTGACGCCGAGGGTGCGCCGGCGCTCGAAGACCCTGCGCCAGAACGTGACCGCGTGGCTCTTCGTCGGCCCCTTCGGGATCGTCTTCCTCGCGATGCTCATCCTCCCGCTCGGGTTCGCGCTCTACCTGAGCCTGTTCCAGAAGGCGCTGATCGGCGGCACCAGGTTCGTCTTCCTCGGCAACTACGCGAAGGCCTTCACCGATCCCGCCTTCCTCGACGGGGTCTGGTTCGTCATCCGCTTCTCGCTGGTGCTGATCCCGATCCAGATGGCGATCTCGCTCGCCATCGCGCTCATCCTCGACATCGTGACGACGCGGTTCGCGCGGTTCGCGCGGCTCATGATCTTCATGCCGTACGCGATCCCGGCGGTCATCGGCGCCCTGATGTGGGGATTCCTGTACAGCAAGAACTTCGGCCCGATCGCCGACATCTTCGCGGCGTTCGGAGCGACCGGACCCGGATTTCCTCAGCACGGGGCCTGATCTTCTACGGCCTGCTCAACGTCGTCACCTGGCAGTGGGCCGGGTACTACATGATCATCCTGTACGCGGCTCTGCAGGGCATCGACCCGACCCTCTACGAGGCCGCCCGCATCGACGGCGCATCCCAGTGGCAGATCATCCTCCGGATCAAGATCCCGCTGGTCGCTCCCGCGCTGGTGCTGATCCTCGTGTTCGCGCTCATCGGCACCCTCCAGTTCTTCAATGAGCCGCAGATCCTGCGCGAGCTGGCGGCCGGCGCGATCCCGGCCGACTTCACCCCGAACATGTACGCGTATCAACAGGCGTTCCAGCTGGCGAACTACAACTACGGGTCGGCGATCTCGTTCGCGCTCGGCGCCGTCGTGTTCATCTGCGTCTACATCTTCATGTTCGCCACCCGCAAGCGAGGGAGCTTCCTCTCATGAGCGCCACCTCGCTGCGCAGCCGGCATCGAGCGCAGCCCCCGCCGGACGCCGGGACAGATCCCGCTGCAGATCGTGCTGGCGGTCCTCGTCATCTACTTCCTCGATCCCGTTCTGGTGGGTCATCGTCAACAGCTCGAAGAACTCGGCCGGGCTGTTCGGCGGCGGCAACGCGCTCTGGTTCGCCTCCGACATCGACTACCTCGAGAACTTCAGGCAGCTCTTCAGCTACGGCGGCGGCATCTACGCGCAGCTGGCTGATGAACTCCGCCCTGTACGCGTTCGTCGGCGGGATCGGCGCGACGGTCCTGGCCGTGCTCGCCGGCTACGGATTCGCGAAGTACCGTTTCGCGGGCCGCCGCGCCGGATTCTCGATCCTGCTCGGCGCCGTCATGGTCCCGACGACCGCGCTCGTCATCCCGACCTTCGTCCTGTTCTCGCAGGTCGGGCATCACGAACACGATCTGGGCGGTGATCCTGCCGACGCTGCTCAACCCGTTCGGCGTCTACCTCATGCACGTGTACGTGCGCGACGCGGTGCCCGACGAGCTCATGGATGCCGCTCGCGTCGACGGCGCGGGGGAGTTCAGGACGTTCCTCCAGGTCGCCCTGCCGCTGCTGCGCCCGGCGATCGTCACGGTGCTGCTGCTCTCGGTCGTGTCGTCCTGGAACAACTACTTCCTGCCGCTCGTCATGCTCTCCGACAACCGGCTCTTCCCGGTCACGGTCGGAATCGGGCTCTGGCAGGGCACCGCATCGACCTACGGTGCCGCGGGCGGAGAGAGCCTGTGGAGCATCATCATCCTCGGCTCGCTGGTCTCGGTCATCCCGCTGATCATCGCGTTCCTGTCTCTCCAGCGGTACTGGCGAGGAGGGCTGGCCATCGGCAGCCTCAAGTAGCCCACCGCACACGATTCGACCGTTCTCCGACATCGAGGTTCCGTGATCTCCGCACTTCTCACCATCGACCCGCATTTCGTGGTCGGGCCCGTCAACCGCCGCCTGTTCGGCTCCTTCGTCGAGCATCTCGGCCGATGCGTCTACGACGGCATCTACGAGCCGGCTCACCCGACGGCCGACGAGCACGGCTTCCGCGACGACGTCATCGAACTCGTCAAGGAGCTCGGCGTGACGACGATCCGGTATCCCGGCGGCAACTTCGTCTCCGGCTACCGCTGGGAGGACGGCGTCGGCCCGAGGGACCAGCGGCCGCGGCGCCTCGATCTCGCGTGGCATTCGCTCGAGACCAACGAGGTGGGGCTCGACGAGTTCGCCGTCTGGCTTGGCAAGGTCGGCAGCGAGCTCATGTACGCCGTGAACCTCGGCACGCGCGGAGTCCAGGAGGCGCTCGACGTGCTCGAGTACGCGAACCTGCGGGGCGGCACCGAGCTCTCGGAGCGCCGCATCGCCAACGGCGCCTCCGAGCCCGCACGACATCCGGATGTGGTGCCTCGGCAACGAGATGGACGGCCCCTGGCAGCTGGGCCACGGCAGCCCCGAGGACTACGGGCGGCTGGCGGCGAAGACCGCGCGCGCCATGCGCCAGGTCGATCCCACGCTCGAGCTCGTGGTGTGCGGCAGCTCGAGTGCCCAGATGCCGCTGTTCGGCACCTGGGAGCGCATCGTCCTCGAGGAGACCTACGACGAGATCGACTTCATCTCGTGCCACGCGTACTACGAGCCGATCGCCGGCGACTACGGGAGCTTCCTGGCGTCCGCGGTGAACATGGACCGGTTCATCGATGACGTCGTCGCGACGGCCGACCACGTGAAGGCGATGCGCGGCAGCGACAAGTCGATCAACATCTCGTTCGACGAGTGGAACGTCTGGTACCACTCGCGCTACACCGAGGTCGACCGGATCACCGACTCCCAGGAGTGGCCGGTCGCGCCGCGGCTGCTCGAGGACGTGTACTCGGTCGTCGACGCCGTCGTCTTCGGCAACCTGCTCATCTCCCTGATCCGGCACGCGGACCGGGTGACCGCGGCGAGCCTCGCCCAGCTGGTGAACGTGATCGCCCCGATCATGACCGAGCCCGGCGGGCCGGCCTGGCGGCAGACGACCTTCTTCCCGTTCGCGATGACGTCACGACTCGCTCGCGGCGTGACGCTCGAGCTCAAGCTCGAATGCCCGACGTACGAGTCCGAGCGGCACGGAACGGTCGGGATCGTCGACGCCGTCGCCACCCACGACGAGGATTCCGGCGACACGGCGGTGTTCATCGTGAACCGGAGCCTCGACGAGGCCGTCGAGTTCGTCGTCGACGCGAGCCTGCTGGGCGATGTCTCGCTGCGGAGCGCCGACAGTCTCTACGACGACGACATGCACGCCGCCAACACGCTGTCCGACCCGGAGCGGGTCACGATGCGGCCGAACGAGACCGCCCGAGCTGGTCGACGGCCAGCTCCGCATCGTCGCTGCCCCCCGTGTCGTGGACGGCGGTGACCCTCCGATGACGGGCGCCTTCAGGCGATCCTCCGGGTCGACGGGACGCGGATCGTCGGCGACGACGGACCGGTGCTGCTGCGCGGCTTCGGCCTCGGCGGCTGGATGAACATGGAGAACTTCATCACCGGCTATCGCGGGCACCGAGTCCCAGCAGCGGCGAGCACTGCGGCGCACGCTCGGCGATGAGGGCTACGAGCGCTTCTTCGAGCGCTTCCTCGACGTCTTCTTCACCGACGAGGACGCGGCGTTCCTCGCGGGTCTCGGGACTCAACTCGCTCCGGATCCCCTTCAACTACCGCCATTTCGAAGACGACGACGCGCCTCTTGATGATCAAGGAGGACGGGCTTCCGCCTGCTCGACCGCGTCATCGACGCATGCAGCTCACCACGGGATCTACACGATCCTCGACCTGCACGCCGTCCCGGGCGCCCAGAACCAGCACTGGCACAGCGACAACCCCACCCAGTGGGCGTCGTTCTGGAGCCACCGGCAGTTTCCAGGATCGGGTCGTGCACCTGTGGGAGGCGATCGCCGACCGATACCGACGCAACCCCTGGGTCGCGGGATACAACCCGATGAACGAACCGGCGGATGCCGAGGGCAGCACGATCGCGCCCTTCTACCGCCGCCTCGAGGCGGCGATCCGCGCGGTCGATCCCGACCACATCCTGTTCCTCGACGGCAACAGGTACTCGACGCAGTTCGATCAGCTCGGCGACCCGCTTCCCGAACACCGTCTACACGGCGCACGACTACGCGCTGCCGGGCTTCGTCGACGGCGGTCCCTATCCCGGCGTCAGCCGCGGAGGAGTTCGTCGACCGCGACACGGATCGAGGAGACGTTCCTCGCCCGTACGGCTCTTACATGCGCGAAACTGGGACGCCGATCTGGGTCGGCGAGTTCGGGCCGGTGTACACCGGCGACCCCGCGCGCGACGAGCAGCGGTTTCGCCTGCTCGAGGACCAGCTCGAGATCTACGCGCGGCATGAGGCCAGCTGGGCGCTCTGGACGTACAAGGACATCGGGCTGCAGGGGGTCGTCACGACCGATCCCGGCTCGGCGTACATGCGCCGGATCGCGCCGGTGCTCGAGAAGAAGGCGCGGCTCGGCGTGGACGCGTGGGGCGCCACGGACGCCGGCGTGCGGCATCTCATCGAGCCGATCGAGCAGCTGTTCGAGGAGGAGTTCCCTGACTTCTCTCCGTACCCGTGGAGCGCACCGCGATGGATCGCCGGGCACATCCGCCACGTGATGCTCGCCGAGGCGATGGTCGATGACTTCGCCCGCGCATTCGACGGGGTGAGCTCCCGCCGACGCGGAGTCGCTCGCCGACGCGTTCTCCTTCCGCAACTGCGTCATCCGAGACCGCCTCGCCGGCATCCTGCGGCAGGCGACGTCGCATCCGCGTCCCGAGGTGATGGTCGGGAGGGCGGGGTCGCCCGAGCTCGCGCGGTGGCTCGCGTGTCGGGCGGCCCCAACTCCGTCCGGCAACATGTGCGGCTCTCGAGCCGCCTCCGAGCGGGTGTTGAATCGACCCATGGAATATCGCAACCTCGGTGCCAGCGGTCTCAAGGTCTCCGCCCTCTCGATGGGGACGATGACGTTCGGGGGAGGCGGCAAGTTCGCCGACGTCGGCGACACCGACCTCGCCGAGGCGAAGCGCCAGCTCGACACCGCGCTCGCGGCCGGGGTCAACCTGATCGACACGGCCGACGTCTACTCGAACGGCGTCTCCGAGGAGATCGTCGGCAAGGCCGTCGCCGGCAAGCGCGATGACCTGCTGATCGCGACCAAGGCGCGATTCCCGATGGGCGACGGCCCCAACGACGAGGGCCTGTCGCGCCACCACCTGATCCGCGCCGCCGAGGCGAGCCTGCGGCGGCTCGGCACCGAGTACATCGACCTGTACCAGGTGCACCAGTGGGACGGGCAGACGCCGCTCGAGGAGACGCTGCTCTGCGCTGACCCACCTCGTCGACAGCGGCAAGGTGCGGTACGTCGGCGTCTCGAACTTCTCGGCCTGGCACCTGATGAAGGCGCTCGGCGTCGCGGAGCGCAAGAACTTCGTGCAGCTCGTCAGCCAGCAGATCCACTACTCGCTGCACGCTCGCGAGGCCGAGTACGAACTGGTGCCGCTCGCGCTCGACCAGGGCATCGGCATCCTGGTCTGGTCGCCGCTGGCCGGCGGCCTGCTGTCGGGCAAGTACCGCCGCGGTGCGAAGCCGCCCGCAGGGTCCCGTCTGCTCACCGAGTGGAACGAGCCGCCGGTCCCCGACGAGGACAAGCTCTACGACATCGTGGACGTGCTGGTCGAGATCGGCGAGGCGCCGCGGCGTCTCGGCCGCGCAGGTCGCGCTCTCCTGGACGATGGCCCGCCCCGCTGTCTCGACCGTCATCATCGGCGCCCGCACCTCCGAGCAGCTCGCCGACAACCTCGCCGCCGCCGACCTGGTGCTGACCGACGACGAGACGCGCCGCCTCGAGGAGGTGAGCCGGCCCGTGCTGCTCTACCCGTACTGGCACCAGGCCGCCAGCGCGGGCAAGCGTCTCGGCCCCGCCGACCTGTCGCTGCTGGGGCGCCACCTGTAGGCTGCACATGTAACGTCGGCCCATGAGAATCCTCCTCGTCGGCGCCGGCGGAGTCGGCGACGCCATCGCGAAGATCGCGGCCCGACGTTCCTTCTTCGACGCCATCATCGTCAGCGATTACGACCTCGAGCCGCGCGGAGCGCACCATCGCCTGGATCGCGGCGAAGCATCCGGATCAGGCGGCGAAGTACATCGCCGCCAAGATCGACGCCTCCGACCCCGAGTCGGTCGCATCGGTCGCCCGCGAGCAACCAGGCCACGCACGTGATGAACGCGGTCGAGCCGAAGTTCGTGCCGACGATCTTCGCCGGCGCGATCGCAGCCGGCGCCGACTACCTCGACATGGCGATGAGCCTGTCGGAGCCGCATCCGGAGAACCCGTACAGCGAGACCGGCGTGAAGCTCGGCGACGACCAGTTCGCGCAGGCCGACGACTGGGAGAAGGCCGGGCGCCTCGCCCTCGTCGGCATGGGCGTCGAGCCCGGGCTGTCGGACGTGTTCGCCCGCTACGCCGCCGACGAGCTGTTCGGCGAGATCGACGAGCTCGGCACCCGCGACGGCGCCAACCTCGTGGTGCGGGACGAGTCCGGCGAAGAGATCTTCGCCCCGAGCTTCAGCATCTGGACCACGATCGAGGAGTGCCTGAACCCGCCGGTGATCTGGGAGAAGGACAAGGGGTGGTTCACGACGCCGCCGTTCTCCGAGCCGGAGACCTTCGTCTTCCCCGAGGGCATCGGCCCGGTCGAGTGCGTCAACGTCGAGCACGAGGAGGTGCTGCTCATGCCGCGCTGGGTCGACGCGAAGCGCGTCACCTTCAAGTACGGGCTCGGCGACGAGTTCATCGGCATCCTGAAGACGCTGCACCAGCTCGGCCTCGACAAGACCGAGCCGTTGCGGGTGCGATCCGCCGACGGCCCGGTGATGGTGGCGCCTCGGGATGTGGTCGCCGCCGGTCTCCCCGACCCCGCGACACTCGGCCCGCGCATGACCGGCAAGACCTGCGCCGGGCTCTGGGTCACCGGCACCGGCAAGGACGGGCAAGCCGCGCGAGGTGTACCTGTACCACGTCAGCGACAACGAGTGGACGATGGCCGAGTACGAGAGCCAGTGCGTCGTGTGGCAGACAGCGCTCAATCCCGGTCATCGCCCTCGAGCTGCTCGCGAACGGCACCTGGACCGGCACCGGGGTGCTCGGCCCGGAGGCGTTCGACGCCGCGGCCGTTCCTCGAGCTGATGGCGAAGCCCGAGACCGACGGCGGCTACGGCCAGGCCTGGGGCATGGAGGACAGGCTGGCGTGATCCGCCCGTACGAACCGGCCGATCTGGCACGGCTGCGCGAGATCTGCCTGCTCACCGGAGCTGCCGGCGGCGACGCGACCGGACGCTGTGCTCGAGCGACGACGCTGCTGCCAGACCTCTTCATCGAGCCGTACGTGACCTTCGCGCCCGGCTGGGCGTGGGTCGTCGAGCTGGCCGGCCCGGACGGCGAGCCCCGGATCGAGGGCTATCTGGTCGCCGTCTCCGACACGACCGCCTTCACGTCGTGGTGGGCCGACACCTGGACGCCCGTGGTTCGCGACGCCGGCTACCCGCGGCCCGAGGCAGCCGTACTCGGAGGAGGACGACTCGTGATCTGCGCGGGTACCACCCCGAGCGTCATCGAGATCGCCGAGGTCGACGACTATCCCCGCGCACCTGCACATCGACCTGCTGCCGGCGGCGCAGGGGCAGGGATGGGGCGAGAAGCTGATCGGGCGGCTGCGGTCGGAGCTCGCCGACGTCGGCGTTCCCGGGCGTGTTCGCGTCGCTCGACGCGGAGAACGTCACGGCCCGCGGCTTCTACGAGCAGGATCGGGTTCACCGAGCTGCCCGTCGAGCACTCCGGAGGCGCCGCTCTACGGGGTCGCGACCCGGGTCGAGCGGATCTGACCGCTCGGCTAGGCTCGTCGCATGACGGATGCCGAAGACCAGGTCGCCGCCGGCGAAGAAGGCGCTCGACGAGGCCGAGGCAGCGCTCGCGGCGGCGAGAGGCCGCCGAGAAGGCAGCGGCGAAGCCCGCGCCGCATCCGGCCCCGCTGGGGCCACCAAGGCCCCCTGAACACGGCCGCGATCGAAACCATCACTGCCGGTTACAGCTTCGACGCCCCCGCGCTCGAGATGGGCGCCCTCGTCAACGGCGAGCCGATCACGGACGCCCAGATCCGCATCCCGATCGCCATGGTCAACCGCCACGGTCTCGTCGCCGGCGCCACCGGCACCGGCAAGACCAAGACGCTGCAGGTGCTCGCCGAGCAGCTGAGCGCCGCGGGCGTGCCGGTGTTCGCGGCCGACATCAAGGGCGACCTCAGCGGCATCGCGACGACGCCCGGCGCCCCCGACCCGAAGCTGCTCGAGCGCACCGAGAGCATCGGCCAGACTGGACGGCGCACGGCTCGCCCACCGAGTACTACTCGCTCGGCGGCATGGGCGACGGCGTCCCGATCCGGGCGAGCGTGAAGACGTTCGGGCCGCTCATGCTCAGCAAGGTGCTCGGCCTGAACCAGACCCAGGAGTCGAGCCTCGGCCTGGTGTTCCACTACGCCGACAGCAAGGGTCTGCGAGCTGATCACGCTGCAGGACCTGCGCGCGGTGCTCAACTACCTGGTCAGCGACGAGGGCAAGGCCGAGCTCACCGAGCTCGGCGGGCTGTCGAAGGCGACCGTCGGCGTCATCCTGCGCGAGCTGATCACGTTCGCCGACCAGGGCGCCGACGTGTTCTTCGGCACGCCCGAGATCGACGTGAACGACTTCTTCCGCACCGCGACCGGCGCGGACGGCGTCGAGCGCGGCGTGGTCAGCCTGCTCGGGGTGCGCAGCGTGCTCGGCAAGCCGGAGCTGTTCTCCACCTTCCTCATGTGGCTGCTCTCGCGGCTGTACGAGACGCTGCCCGAGGTCGGCGACACCGACAAGCCGAAGCTGGTGTTCTTCTTCGACGAGGCGCACCTGCTGTTCAAGGATGCGTCGAAGGACTTCCAGTCGACGATCACCCAGGTGGTGCGGCTGATCCGCTCGCGCGGCGTCGGCATCTTCTTCGTGACGCAGACGCCGAAGGACGTACCGGGCGACGTGCTCGCCCAGCTCGGCAGTCGGCGTGCAGCACCAGCTGCGCGCCCACACCCCCGACGACGCGCGCGCGCTCAAGGCGACCGTGTCGACGTACCCGATCTCGGACTACGACCTCGCCGAGGTGCTGACCTCGCTCGGCATCGGCGAGGCGATCGTCACCGTCATGAACGAGAAGGGTGCGCCGACTCCCGGTCGCCTGGACGCGGCTGCGCGCTCCGGAGGGCTCGATGGAGCCGACACCCGACGCCGCGATCGAGGCTGCCGTCGCCGCGTCGCCGCTGCTGGCCAAGTACCGCGCCGCGACGCCGACCGGCACCGCGAACGAGGTGCTCGCGCAGCAGTCGCAGCAGCAGGAGTCCGCGCAGACGACGCGCGCAGCAGCAGGCGGCGCAGGCGCGCGAGCTCGACGCGATGCAGAAGCAGGCGATGAAGGATGCCGAGCGCCAGGCCCGCGAGGACCTCGCCGCGCAGAAGCGGCCGCGACCGCGAGGCGGCGACCGAGGCGCGGCGCCAGGAGCGCGAGGCCGAGCGGCTGCGCAAGCAGACCGTCAACGCCGGCGTGAAGATCGCGCGGGTGCTCGTGGGCAAGCTGTTCGGGCGCTCGCGCTAGCCGCCGCCGCAGCCGAGCTCAGCTCGCGAAGCCGACCGGCATCCCGAGGATCGTCATCACCCACGCGGCGATCGCGAGGGCGAGCACCAGCGCCACCGCGAACACCACGATCCGCAGGATCGGCCGGTGCTCGAACCAGTACGCGCTGCCCGGGTAGGTGCGGAAGAACTCGGTGATCTCGATCGGCTCGGCGGTGGTCTGGGCCGGCACCGGAAGCGCGGCCGCGATCGTCTCCAGGTCGCCGTCGCGGTAGAAGTTGCCCCGCATCCGGAACAGCCGCTTGCCGTCGTCATCGCGGACCAGCAGCTGGGTCACCGACTCGGGAGCCTGCCCGACATAGGTCTCGACCAGGTCGACGGTCGCGATCTCGCTCGAGCGGGACGCGGATCATCGGGCTGAAGATGCCGCGGCCGATCAGCTCGGTCTCGGTGACGGCCGAGAAGACCATCAGCTGCCGCAGATCGCGAGCACGAAGAGCGTCGGACACGATGCAGGTGCACGACGAAGACGACGAGCCAGCTGCCGTGCTCGATCGAGAACCAGTACGAGCACCCCGAACAGCGGGATCATCGCGAGCACGACCGAGACGAAACCGGTGCGGATCAGGGAACGGCGCGGGCGCACGGTGACGAGCGTCTGGTCGGTCACGTCGCCCTCCCCTGGTGATCTGGGTCCTGGGTGCTTCGGTGTTGCTCTCGCGGAGGATGGGGGATTCGAACCCCCGAGGGCTTTCACCCAACACGCTTTCCAAGCGTGCGCCATAGGCCACTAGGCGAATCCTCCTGAGGACTCCCCGCGCACCCGCCAGAGCCGGGTTACCCTTGCTGCGTTTCCGCCCTGGGGGAGTTGGCCTGGATGGCGCCACGCGAGGAGCCGCTGGAAGTCTACACGGCCGGTCCCGGCCTGCGAGCTGCCCGGCTCGCGCGGTCACCCGCGCCGACTACTCTGAGGTGGTGGTCACCGCCCTCTACCGCCGCTACCGGCCCGAGACGTTCGCCGAGCTGATCGGCCAGTCGCAGGTGACCGACCCGCTGCGCACGGCGCTGCGCACCGACCGGGTCAACCACGCCTACCTGTTCAGCGGGCCGCGCGGCTGCGGCAAGACCACCAGCGCCCGCATCCTGGCCCGCTGCCTCAACTGCGCCGAGGGGCCGACCGACACCCCGTGCGGCGTGTGCCCGTCGTGCATCGAGCTCGCTCGCGACGGCGGCGGGTCGCTGGATGTCGTCGAGATCGACGCGGCCAGTCACGGTGGCGTCGACGACGCCCGCGATCTGCGCGAGCGCGCCATCTTCGCCCCCGCCCGCGACCGCTACAAGATCTTCATCGTCGACGAGGCGCACATGGTCACCTCGGGCGGGTTCAACGCCCTGCTCAAGATCGTCGAAGAGCCGCCGGAGCACGTGAAGTTCATCTTCGCGACCACCGAGCCCGAGAAGGTCATCTCGACGATCCGCTCGCGCACGCACCACTACCCGTTCCGGCTGGTGCCGCCGGCGCAGATGCTCGACTACGTGCAGCAGCTCTGCGAGACCGAGAGGGTCACGGTGCAGCCGGGCGTGCTGCCGCTCGTGGTGCGCGCCGGCGGCGGATCGGTGCGCGACACGCTCTCGCTGCTCGACCAGCTCATCGCCGGGTCGAGAGTCGGCGGGCGGCGAGCACGACCGTCGAGTACGAGCGTGCCGTCGCGCTGCTCGGCTACACCCACGGTGCGCTGCTCGACGAGGTCGTCGACGCGGTCGCCGCGATGGATGCCGGAGCGGCCTTCGCCGCCGTCGACCGCGTCGTGCAGACCGGCCAGGATCCGCGCCGTTTCGTCGAAGACCTGCTCGAGCGGTTGCGCGACCTGATCGTCGTCGCGGCCACCCGCGACGGTGCCGCGTCGGTGCTGCGCGGCGTGCCGCAGGACGAGCTCGACCACATGGCGACGCAGGCCGCCGCGTTCGGCTCGGCCGAGCTGTCGCGTGCCGCCGATGTCGTGAACACGTCGCTCACCGAGATGACCGGCGCCACGTCGCCGCGGCTGCACCTCGAGCTGATGGTGGCGCGGCTGCTGGTGCCCGGCGATCGACGACTCGGAGCGCGGTGCGCTCGCCCGCGTCGAGCGCCTCGAGCGCCGCATCGGCATCGAGGGCGCCGGTCGCCACTGGTCGCCGCGCGTGCGCACGCCGCCCGCGCCGCGGCGACGCCACCGCTGCCCGGCGCCGCCGCGCCTGTCGCTCCCGAGTCCGCCGAGCCGCGTGCCCCGCCGAGCGACGCCGCGCCCGAGGAGCGCGCAACCGCCCGTCACGCCGCCCAGCTGCGCGACGCGTGGCCCGAGGTGCTCGAGTCGCTGCAGAAGGCGGCCGGGCCGTCGGTCGTGGACGGTCGTGTCGACGACCACCGTGCACGCGTTCGACGGCGAGGTGCTGACGCTCGGGTTCTCGAACGAGAGCGATGTCGCGAGCTTCCGGCCCGCACCGGGTGCGCCCGCGGAGAGAGCGTCAGCGAGCAGCTGCGCGCGGCGATCCTCGAGGTGCTGGGCGTGCGGGTGAAGTTCCTGCCGCGCGTCGAGGCGGCCGCGGCCCGATCGGCGGCCGCCCGCACGCTCGATCCGCGCCGCCCGCACCCGCCGAGCCGGACCCGCACCCGAACCGCGAGCCCGAGCCGAGCGCCGAGCCGTGGCATCCGAAGCCGCGCACGGCGCCGCCTGCCAAGCCACACGCCGCAGCCGACCCAGAACCGCCGCGCCGCGCCAACTCCGCCGGCCGGCCGGCTGGAACGTGACCGAGATCCCGGGCGCCGGCGACCCGACGGCCGAGCCCGGCGAAATCCAGCCGCCGAGAGCCCGCGCCGCGCCGAAGCCGCCGCGCCGCCGAAGCCCGAGCCGGCGCCGCAGCCGCCCGGCGACCACCGCATCCGGAACGCCCGCTACGGCGAGGCGGTCGTGCGCGAGCTGCTGAACGCGAACTTCCTCGAGGAGCAGTCGCTCGCCCCGCGATCAGGCCGAGACGCTCGCCGCCCGCGACGCCCCGTCAGCCCAGCTCGACCCACGCGACTCCCCGAGCCGGCGACGACCGGAGGCCTAGCCCGTGTACGAGGGCATCGTCCAGGAGCTCATCGACGAGCTCGGCCGCCTGCCGGGCATCGGCCCGAAGTCGGCGCAGCGGATCGCGTTCCACATCCTCACCACGCAGAGCTTCGACACCACGCGCCTGGCGGAGATCCTCGCCGAGGTGCGCGACAAGGTGAAGTTCTGCAACATCTGCGGCAACGTCACCGAGGAGGAGACCTGCTCGATCTGCCGCGATCCGCGGCGCTCGCAGACCGTGATCTGCGTCGTGGAGGAGGCGAAGGACGTCGCCGCGATCGAGCGCACGCGCGAGTTCCGCGGGCTGTACCACGTGCTCGGCGGCGCGCTCAGCCCGATCGACGGGATCGGGCCCGACGACCTGCGCTTCCCCCAGCTGGTGCAGCGGCTCGCGGACGCGACCGTCACCGAGGTGATCATCGCCACCGACCCGAACCTCGAGGGCGAGGCGACGGCCACCTACCTGACCCGGCTGCTGGTGCAGCCCGGTCTGCGCGTGACGCGCCTGGCATCCGGTCTGCCGGTCGGCGGCGACCTGGAGTACGCCGACGAGGTCACCCTCGGCCGTGCCTTCGAGGGCCGCCGCGTCGTCGAGCCTGAGCCGAGTCGGCAGCTGTCCGCCTAGCCGACCCCGGGTTCGAACATCAGCAGCGAGCTCGTCGCGGTCGCGATGACGGCTCCGGACGCGTCGGTGATCGCGCCGGACGCGAAGCTGACCCGCCGCCCGCCCTTTGACCAGGGTGCCGACCGCGCTCAGCATCCCGGTCTGCAGGGTGACGGGTCGCAGGTAGGTGACGTTCAGGTCGATCGACGGTGTAGCCCCACCCGGCGTCGAGGGTGGTGTGCACCGCGCAGCCGACGACCGTGTCGAGCAGTGTGCACAGCACGCCGCCGTGCACGAGCCCGAGCGGGTTGAAGTGGAACTCCTGCGGTTCGAGGGCGAACTCCGCGCGTGCCGCGGGCGACCGCGGCGATCGCGAACCCCAGCGACGCGGCGATCGGGGGAGGCGGCACATGCCCGTCGACCATCCCCTGGAGGAAGTCGAGTCCCGGCATCGTCCGCACGACGCGAGCGGCGCCCCGGATCGGTCCACGGTCAGTGCGGGACGCGCGGATTCCATGTCTGGCACACTAGCCCGGTGCCCGCGCGCGTCGAGCGACCCACCGCGGCTCGTCGCCTTCGACCTCGACGACACGCTCGCGCCGTCGAAGACGGCGATCACCCGCGGATGGCCGAGCTGCTGGTCCGCGCTGCTCGAGCGTCGTGCAGGTGTGCGTCATCTCCGGTGGCCAGTTCGCCCAGTTCGAGAGCCAGCTCATCGCGAACCTGCCCGTCGACCACCCCGACGCGCTGACGCGCCTGCATCTGATGCCGACCTGCGGCACGCAGTACTACCTGTTCCGAGGACGGCGAGTGGCGCCAGCAGTACGCCGAGAACCTCACCGACGACGCAGAAGGCCGCGGCGCTCGCCGCGGTCGAGAGCGAGGCCAAGCGGCTCGGCTTCTGGGAGCCGAGCAGACCTGGGGCCCGATCCTCGAGGACCGCGGATCGCAGATCACGTTCTCGGCGCTCGGCCAGGCGGCGCCGGTCGACGCCAAGAAGGCCTGGGACCCGACCGGCGAGAAGAAGAACACGCTGCGCGCCGCGGTCCAGCCGCACCTGCCCGACCTCGAGGTGCGCTCCGGCGGCTCGACGAGCGTCGACATCACCCGCCGCGGCATCGACAAGGCATACGGGATGCGGAAGCTGGCCGAGCTGACCGGCATCGCGCTTCGACGAGATGGTCTTCGTCGGCGACCGGCTCGATCCCGACGGCAACGACTTCCCGGTGGTCGCCCTCGGCATCCCGACCCACGCGGTCGAGGGCTGGGAGGACACCGCCGCGCGTCGGCGGATTCCTCGCCGAGCGCTGTCCGCCAGCAGGTCCGAGGGGCCGCGCACAGCACCACGGCATCCGGACCTGACTCGTCCGGTAACTGGCGTCCGCTCACGCCACCCGGGAGTCCCCCCGTGAGCCTCATCGTGCAGAAGTACGGCGGCTCGAGCGTCGCCGATGCCGAGAGCATCAAGCGCGTCGCCAAGCGCATCGTCGAGACCCGCAAGGCGGGCAACGACGTGGTCGTCGCCGTCAGCGCCATGGGCGACACCACCGACGAGCTGCTCGACCTCGCGCACGAGGTCTCGCCGATCCCCGACGCCCGCGAGCTCGACATGCTGCTCACCACGGGCGAGCGCATCTCGATGGCGCTGCTGGCGATGGCGATCAAGAGCATGGGCGTCGAGGCCCGGTCGTACACGGGCAGCCAGGCCGGCATGATCACGGATGCCCGGCACGGCTCCGCGCGCATCGTCGAGGTCACCCCGGTGCGGCTGCGCGAGGCGCTCGACGAGGGCGCGATCGTGATCGTCGCCGGGTTCCAGGGCTTCAACCGCGACACGCATGGACATCACCACGCTCGGCCGCGGCGGCTCCGACACGACCGCGGTCGCGCTCGCCGCCGCCCTCGGCGCCGACGTCTGCGAGATCTACACCGACGTCGACGGCGTCTTCACCGCCGACCCGCGCGTCGTGCCGAAGGCGCACAAGATCGACGTGGTCACGAGCGAGGAGATGCTCGAACTGGCGGCCGCCGGTGCGAAGGTGCTGTACATCCGCGCCGTCGAGTACGCGCGCCGGCACGGCGTCACCCTGCACGTGCGGTCGTCGTTCAACAACAACGAGGGCACCTGGGTCGTCGACCGTACGACAACGAAAGGATGGGAACGTGGAAGAGCCGATCATCACCGGCGTCGCCGGCGACCTGAACGAGGCCAAGATCACCGTCGTCGGTGTCCCCGACGTCCCGGGCAAGGCGGCCGACATCTTCACGATCGTCGCCAAGACGGGCGCCAACATCGACATGATCGTGCAGAACGTGTCGACGGCGGCGACCGGGCTGCACCGACATCTCGTTCACCCTGCCGAAGGCGGAGGGCGAGAAGGTGCTGACCGCGCTGCGCGCCGAGCAGGACGACGCGGGCTTCCAGTCGCTGCAGTACGACGACCAGATCGGCAAGCTCGCCGTCGTCGGCGCCGGCATGCGCACCAGCGCCGGCGTCTCGGCGCAGTTGTTCCGCGCGCTGTGCGACGCGGGCATCAACATCGAGATGATCTCGACGTCCGAGATCCGCATCTCGGTGGTCACGCGCGCCGACTCGCTGCAGCACGCGATGCGCGTCGTGCACACCGCGTTCGGCCTCGACGGCGAACGTCGACGCCGTCGTCCACGGCGGAACCGGGCGCTAGGTGGTCGCGCCGGGCAACGATCCGGCGAGCAGCACCTGCAGCAGCACCCGCTGCCGTTGAACACGATGTGCGACACGATCGCGGCGCCCGAGCCGTCCGGTGACGAGGTGATGACGGCGTGGAAGATGCCCACGATGAAGATGCCGATCGCGAGCACCGCGAACAGGGCCGGATCGCCGGGAGCCTGGTCAGGTGCAGCACGGCGAACGCGGCCGAGCTCACCAGGATGGCGATGACGACCGCGCGCACCTGCACGCCCTGCGGCGCGGGCTGCGGGTGCGGCGCCGACCGGCGACCGCGCAGCACGCGATAGCGCACGGCCGCATGATCAGCCCGCGGAAGACCAGCTCTTCGACGAACGGCGCGATCAGCGACCCGATCAGCACGCCGGTCAGAACGATCCAGAGCGGGTCGGCATCGCTGAGCATGCACGTTGACCGCCCTGAGCACGTGCCGACGATCCTCGCATGAGACGGTGCGTCTCGGCAGCGCGCGACGCCCGCGATCGCGAGCCGGCGGCGCTCGACCGACCGAAGTCGGCGCGCAGCTGCGAGCCCTCGGCGCGAACGACTGCGCTGCCCTCGCGCGAAGGACGCATAGATCAGGAGTCACGAAGCCGATGACAGCGTCCGAGTCGCGACGCCGAGCGCCGAGTGCCGAGACGCGCGCCAGCCCGGAGGGTGATCAGGCACGCGCCGACGCGCATCCGGTAGATCAGGACCAGCGGCGCGAGAGCATCGCGGAGGCACACGCACGGGGCCGGACACGTACGGCGACTCGGGTCGCGTGCGCGGTTCTCGACGCCGGACGGCAGTCCGCGGCGGGTGGCGGGATCGCGACGCGGCTACCATTTGTACACATGACTTCCCAGCGCCCAGCAACCGCACGGCATCCGCATCGGCGTCGTCGGCGCGACCGGCCAGGTCGGCGCCGTCGTGCGCCGCCTTCTCGAGGAGCGCGACTTCCCGGTCGCCGAGATCCGCTACTTCGCGAGCGCGCGCAGCGCGGGCACCACCCTGCCGTTCAAGGGCGCCGACGATCGTCGTCGAGGACGCCGAGACCGCCGACCCGACCGGGCTGGACATCGCGATCTTCTCGGCGGGCGCCACGACATCCCGAGCCCAGGCGCCGCGTTTCGCGGCGGCCGGCGTGCTGGTCATCGACAACTCCAGCGCGTGGCGCATGGACCCCGAGGTGCCGCTCGTCGTCAGCGAGGTGAACCCGCACGCGCTCGACGCAGGCCGTCAAGGGCATCGTCGCGAACCCGAACTGCACGACGATGGCGGCGATGCCGATCCTCAAGGTGCTGGATGCCGAGGCGGGGCTGCAGCGCCTGATCGTCTCCACCTACCAGGCGGTCAGCGGCGCCGGGCTCGCGGGCGGCGAGGAACTGCTCGAGCAGGCGCAGGCCGCCGTGGCCGGCGACACCATCGGCCTCGTGCACGACGGGCACGCCGTGACGATGCCGGCGCCGATGAAGTTCCCGAAGAACATCGCGTTCAACGTGGTGCCCGCTCGCCGGATCGATCGTCGACGACGGCCTCGGCGAGACCGACGAAGAGAAGAAGCTGCGCAACGAGAGCCGCAAGATCCTCGAGCTGCCCGACCTGCTGGTGAGCGGCACCTGCGTGCGCGTGCCGGTCTTCACCGGGCACTCGCTCAGCGTCAACGCCGAGTTCGCGCGCGCGATCACCCCCGAGCGTGCCCGCGAACTGCTGCAGGATGCCGCGGGCGTCTCGCTGATGGACGTCCCGACGCCGCTCGACGCGGCCGGCGCCGACCCGAGTTCGTCGGCCGCATCCGTCAGGACGAGGGCGTGCCCGGCAACCGCGGCCTCGCGCTGTTCATCTCGAACGACAACCTGCGCAAGGGCGCCGCGCTCAACGCGGTGCAGATCGCGGACGGTCGTCGCCGCGAAGCTGCCCGTCGCGCATCCTGACGCCCGGATCGCCGGCACCGATCAGCGCGCCGATCATCGCGCCGAGCGGTGTTCGCGAGCACGTCGGTCGCGCTCGCGTAGCGCTCCGGCAGGAACGGCGCCTGCCCGAGCTCGAGCGCCGCCGACAGCGCCCGCGCCGATCGGGATCGCGAGCCACCACACCCGCCGCGGCAGCAGCAGCGCGGCGAGCAGGCCGATCGGCACGAAGAACACGATGTTCGCGACGAAGTCGACGAGGTCGTAGGTCACCCACGGGTGCGCCCGGCGGCCTGCAGCCAGGTCGAGAACGCGCGCACCTGCGGCTCGACGCCGCCGTCGACGCGGATCGGCAGCAGCCCGACGAGCAGCACGCCCGCGAGCACGCGGCGACGCCGACGATGCCGAGCATCACGATGCGGCGGCGTGCGGCCGGAGCATCACCCTCGCGGGTCGCAATACCCGCGAGTCGCGACGGGTGTCGAATAGCCGGTATGAACAGGATGCGGCTGCCGCTCGCGCTCGCCGTGGCGGCCGCGCTGTTGGCCGGCGTGCGACCCCAGCGGCGACCCGGGCATGCCGCCCGACCGAAGCTCCGGCCAGCCGTCCCGGATGTGGAGCCCACCGTGACCGATCCCGACGCCCCGCTCGTCGCCTTCTACGGCGACTCGTACACGCTGGGAACCGGCGCCTCCGACCGGCGCACCGCTGGTCGACGATCATCTGCGCCGACCGCGGCTGGAACGAGTTCAACCCGAGCGTCAACGGCCTCGGCTTCGTGAACAACCGCCGGCCGTCGGCGGACGACCTCGCCGATCCTCGTCATCGAGCAGGATCCCGACATCGTGTTCGTCACCATGGGGCTCAACGACAACTTCAGCTACGACGTCGCCGCCGACGACATCCACGCGGCGATCGACGCCGACCTCCAGCGCGCTGAAGGCCGCGCTGCCCGACGCCCGCTTCATCGTCGTCGAGCCGTTCTGGTACACCGACGACGCGCCCCGAGTCGGTCGAGGTGATCATCGGCTGGGTGCACGACGCCGCCGACGACATCGGCGCCGACTGGGTCCCGGGCGCCTCGCACTGGATCGAGGGCCACCCCGAGTGGATGGCCGCCGACGGCCTGCACCCGAACGACGACGGGTACGCCGAGATGGCGCGGCGGATGGATGCGGCGCTGACCGAGCTGGGGCTCTGACGCCCGCAAGAAGGGCCGATCTTCGCGCCCGCGGCCCGCGCCGCCGGTGCCGACGGACCCGCGAGCCTAGAATCAGATACGTGAGTGCGCCCGTCGACGTCGCCCTGATCGGCGGCGGCATCATGAGCGCGACCCTCGGGTCGCTGCTCCAGCAGCTCGAGCCCGCTGGAACATCACGATCTTCGAGCGGCTCGGCGACGTCGCGCTCGAGAGCTCCAACCCCTGGAACAACGCCGGCACCGGCCACGCCGCCCTCTGCGAGCTGAACTACACGCCCGAGCTCGCCCGACGGCACCGATCGACATCTCGAGCGCGGTCAAGGTCAACGAGCAGTTCCAGGTGTCGCGCCAGTTCTGGGCGTACCTGGTGGGCGAGGGGATGCTGCCCGAGCCCGAGCGAGTTCATCAACCCCGTCCCGCACATGAGCTTCGTCTGGGGCGAGGAGAACGTCGCGTACCTGCGCAAGCGCTACGAGGCGCTGAAGGACGCACCCGCTCTTCGCGGGCCTCGAGTACAGCGAGGACGCCGCGGTCATCCGCGTCCTGGGCGCCCGCTGCTGATCCCCGGCCGCAAGCCGACGCAGCCGATCGCCGCCACCCGCATCGCCGCGGGCACCGACGTCGACTTCGGCGCGCTCACCCGCATGCTGCTCGACGAGCTGCTCGACGAACGGCGTCGAGCTCAAGCTCGAGCACCGGGTCACCGATCTCAAGCGCAGCAAGGACGGCACCTGGCGCATCAGGCTGCGGCACGAGGTCGGCGGCACGCCGCTCGACGTCAACGCGCGGTTCGTCTTCGTCGGCGCCGGCGGCGCCGCGCTCACGCTGCTGCAGCAGTCGGGCATCACGGAGATCCGGGGCTACGGCGGCTTCCCGGTCAGCGGCCAGTTCCTGCGCACCGACGACCCCGAGCGTGGTCGCGAAGCCACGCGGCCAAGGTCTACGGCAAGGCCGCCGTCGGGTTCGCCCGCCGATGTCGGTGCCGCACCTCGACACCCGCGTCGTCGACGGCAAGCCGAGCCTGCTGTTCGGCCCGTACGCCGGGTTCTCGCCCAAGTTCCTCAAGACCGGCTCGTACCTCGACCTGTTCGCGTCGATCCGCTGGCACAACCTCGGCACGATGATCGGCGCGGGCCTGACCAACCTCTCCCTGGTCTGGTACCTCGTCACCGAGCTGCTGTCCACGACCGGGAAGAGCGCACCGCGCGCTGCAGCAGTTCGCGCCGCGCGCCAGGCGACGCGACTGGCACCTGATCACCGGCGGGCCAGCGCGTGCAGATCTGAACGGGACGTCGAAGGGCAAGGCGATCATCCAGTTCGGCACCGAGGTGGTGTCGTCCGCCGACGGCACGATCGCCGGCCTGCTCGGGGCCTCGCCCGGAGCCTCGACGGCCGTCCCGATCATGCTCGACGTGCTGGCCAAGTGCTCCCGGACCGCATCGCGGCCTGGGAAACCGGGCCTCGAGCAGATGATCCCCAGCTACGGCTCGCAGCTCTCGGCCGACAGGACCACCGCGAAGGCGACCCTGACCCGCACCGCGAAGGCTCTCGCGATCGCACCGTGACCTCACGGCCTTGAGGCGGGTCACTCGAACGTATGTTCGAATGTCCGGGTGAGATGGGGCGGGCAGGAGATCGATGGGGCGGAGGATTCCGACGCGCTGCCGGGGCGCTCGCGACGAGGCATGACCTGGTCCGCTCGGTGCAGACGCCCGAGTTCGCAGGCATCACGTTTCACGAGGTGCTGGCCAAGAGCGCGCTGAATCACGTTCCCGGTGCGTCGAACGCCCTCCCATTCGGCTGGACGATCAATCCGTACCGCGGATGTCTCCATCAGTGCGTCTTCTGCTTCGCCCGCAGGACCCATGAGTACCTCGACTTCGACAGCGGCAAGGACTTCGACACCCAGATCGTCGTGAAGGTGAACGTGGCCGAGGTGCTCACGAAAGAGCTCGCCCGACCGAGCTGGGGGCGGCATCCAGTCGCCCTCGGCACCAACACCGATCCGTATCAGCGGGCGGAGGGGCGCTACCGGTTGATGCCCGGGATCATCGCTGCGCTCGCGGCATCCGGCACGCCCTTCAGCATCCTGACGAAGGGAACGCTGCTGCGCCGCGACCTCCCGCTGCTGCAGGCGGCGGCCGAACGGGTCCCCGTCGACGTCGCGATGACGATCGACGTGTTCGATGCCGAGGCTCCGCGAGTCGGTCGAGCCGGGCGCGCCGACGACCGGGCGCGGCTCGCCACCGTCGCCGCTGTCAAAGAGGCCGGCCTGAACGTCTCGGTGTTCCTGATGCCGGTGCTGCCGTTCCTCACCGATTCGATCTCGCATCTCGAGCGCGCGTTCGCCGCGATCCGGGATGCCGGGGCCGACTCGGTCGCGTATTCCGCGCTCCACCTGCGGCCGGGCGCGCGCGAGTGGTACTGGGCGTGGCTGAGGAGCGCGAGCACCCCGACCTGGTGCCGCGCTACCGCGAGGTCTACGGCACGGGCAGCTACGCCGACAAGCGGTACCGCGCGTGGCTCGCGGCACGGGTGAAGCCCTTGCTGCGCAAGTACGGCCTCGAGCGCCCGCGCGGCTCGATCCCGCGACGGGCGTGCCGCGTGCCGGCGCGATCCGTGACGTCACGCACGATGCCGCCCGCGGCCCCGTGAAGAAGGGTGCGCGACAGACTCGGTGCGAGGAGCGGGCCGGGGTCTCATCGCGGCCGAGCTCCCCGCACACGCCGCCGCCGGCATCCAGCCGACGCTCTTCTGAGCACGCCCACGCTCGTCGCACTGCCGAACGGGCGCGGTTCATTAGGCTGGGCGCATGACCACGAGCGAACCCCCGGCGCTCAGCAGGCGCCCCGGGCGATGAGGCCGGCGGGTCCGCGACCGAAAGCCGGTCCGACTCGCGATCCTCGACGATCACGAGGTCCTGCTCGACAGCCTCGGCAGCTGGATCGGCAGCCACGCGCCCGACTTCGAGGTCGTGCTGATGGCCGCGACCTGGCTGCAGCTCGTGCACAGCCCGGCTTTCCCGACCGATCTGGTGTTCATCGACTTCCAGCTGAAGGAGCCGGTCTCGATCGAGGCCCGCGTGCGCACCTGCCGTGCCGCCGGCGCCCGCGTCATGGTGCTCGTCGAGCATCGACACGCGCGAGGCACGGGATCGCGCGACTGGCCGCCGGCGCCGCCGACTTCGTCTCGAAGGCCCTGCCCATGGCATCCGTCATGGATGCCGCCCGCCGCATCATGGGCATGGAGGCCGACTCGGGCGCGCACCGCGCCTGGCGGCCGCTCCCCTCGGGCGCGACGACGCCCAGGCGAAGCCGCGGCTCAGCCCCGGCGAGGAGGAGGCGCTCGCGCCTCTACGCGTCGGGATTCAGCACCGCCGAGGTCGCCGAGCAGATGAACGTGCAGTACGAGACCGCGAAGACCTACCTGCGGCGCGTCCGCGAGAAGTACACGAAGGTCGGGCGTCCGGCGAGCAAGAAGGCCGAGCTGATCCGCCGAGCCGCGGAAGACGGGTACCTGGAGTAGTGGCCAAGCTCTACTTCCGCTACGGCGCCATGAACAGCGGCAAGAGCACCGCGCTGCTGCAGGCCGCGTTCAACTACGAGGAGCGCGGGCAGCAGCGTGCTGCTCGCCAAGCCGGCGATCGACTCGAAGGGCGACAACGCGCATCGTGTCGCGCCTCGGCATGACCCGCGACGTCGACTTCACGATCGCGCCCGACGAGGACATCTACGCCGCGTTCACGCGCGAGCGCGAGCGCGTCATCCGCGAGACGGGCCGGGATGTCAGCTGCCTCCTGGTCGACGAGTCGCAGTTCCTGGGGGAGGGGCAGGTCGACGATCTGCTGCGCATCGCCATCCAGGAGGATGTGCCGGTGCTGGCCTACGGCATCCGCACCGACTTCCAGACCGTCGCCTTCCCCGGCAGCCGGCGCCTGCTCGAGATCGCCCACTCGCTCGAGGAGCTGAAGACGATCTGCCGCTGCGGCCGCAAGGCGGTCTTCAACGCGCGCACCGTCGACGGGCAGTTCGTCTTCGACGGCGACCAGGTGGCGATCGACGGGACGCGGAGGTCATCGTACGAGTCGCTCTGCGGCGCCTGCTACCTCGACGAGAGCGGCGGCGTGCTGAACCGCGGCTGGCGGCCGAAGCTCGACTTCTCGTACAAGAGCGGCCCGGACGCCGACTTCACCTAGTCGGCCGGCTGACCCCAGAACGTCCCGGTGAGCCCGGCGTCGGCGAAGTACGCGATGGCGGCGACGGGTTCGCGCCGCACGTACGGTGAGTCGAGCCGCCGTCGTACCAGTGGGACGCGAGACGCCAGAGCGTCGCCAGGTCGAAGACCGATCCGCGCTCGTTTCCGGTCTCTCGCAGCCAGCGGCCGATGCATTCCTCGCCGCAGAAGATTCGCTGGTGGCCGCAGGTGTGCACCACGTCGTCCCAGATGTGCGGCACCGGCACGAGGAAGTGCGCCAGCTGATCGCCGTCCGGGGGTCCCTGGTCGGTGACGGTCCAGGCGTGGGCGCGCCCGCATCCGGGGCACGTCGTCGCGACGAGCACGCTCGGCTCGCCGGGCACCAGGTTCGGGATGGCGAACGAGTCCCAGGCACAGCCGCCCCACCACAGCGTGCGGTGACCCTTCACGGAGAAGTGAAGGTCGATGGATGTGAACGGATGCGCCATCACGATCGCGCCGTCTGCGCCGAGCACGATGTGGCGTTGCTCGTGGAGAGTGGCGAAGGCCGCGTCGACCTCGTCGGTGCTCAGAGCGATCTCGGCGGCGACCTCCGGTCGGGTCGCGGCGACAGCGTGCTCGGCGAATCGCCGGTAGATCTCGCGGCGCACTCGTTCGACTTTCTCGGCATCGACCATGCCAGAGGCTACCAAGCGACGACCGAGATCGATTCCTGTGGTCGGGGTAACAGGATTTGAACCTGCGGCCTCGTCGTCCCGAACGACGCGCGCTACCAAGCTGCGCCATACCCCGCTGTCGCCCGGCGGACCGGGCGGCAACCTGTCAAGGATAGCCGATAACCCGCGCCGTCCTAATCGTCTCCGTAGCCGGCTTCGTCCTCGGCGCTGCGCTCGACGAGGGTGAGCACGACGGCCTCCGGCGGGCACGCGAAACGGAACGGCGCGTAGATCGAGGTGCCGATGCCGGCCGACACGTTGAGGTACGCCTCGTTGCAGTCCGCTGTGCCAGCGGCTCAGGCCCTGCGCCTGCTCGCGCGGGATGTCGCAGTTGGTCACCAGCGCCGGGAGACCGGGGATGCGGACCTGGCCGCCGTGCGTGTGGCCGGCGAGCACCAGCGATGCGCCCTGGTTCACGAAGTCGTCGAGCACCCGTCGGTAGGGGGCGTGGGTGACACCGATGCTGAGCACCTCGTCGCGCGTCCGCTCGCTCCAGCCGACGTTCTCGCGCACGGCCTCGATGGCGCCGGGCAGCAGGTCGAGCCGATCCCAGTTGCGGTGGGCGTCGTTGGTGCCGAACAGCTCGATGCGGGTGCCGCGGATCTCGATGGCGCGCGCGGTGTTGTTGAGGTCGAGCCAGCCGAGCTGGTCTGCGAAGAACCGCTCCATGCCGGCGGTGTCGAGGTTCGGGACGCGCCCCGGACGGCTGTCCTCGGTCGTGACGAAGTAGCGCAGCGGGTTCTTGAAGATCGGGCCGTGGTAGTCGTTCGATCCGTGCACGAAGACGCCGGGGATCCCGGCGAACGGCGCGAGCGCGCGCTCGACGCCGCTGTTGCCGTCGACGTGGCCGAGGTTGTCACCGGTGTCGATGACGAGGTCGGGCTCGTAGCGGGCGAGCGACCGCACGAAGTCCTGCTTCGCGGTCTGCCACGGCGCCATGTGCAGGTCGCTGATGTGCAGGATCGTCAGCGGACGTGCGCCGGGCTCGAGCACCGGCACGATCTCGTGCCGCACGGTGAACCGATTGCGCTCGACGAGCACGCCCCACGCGAACGCGGCCACGCCGACGGCCGCGACGCCCCCGAGGGTCGTCGCGGCCGCACGGCTGACGCGCGCGTCACAGGACTGCAGGGTGGACCGTAGTAGTGCAGCGTGATGATGGCTGCCTTGTTGATCACGGAGCCGGCGGCCGGATCCATCGAGTAGACCTCGCCGAGTGGCGTCGGATCGCCGATCTCGGCACGTCACACTGCGCCGACGACGTTGATCCAGCCCTCGTCGTTCAGGTCGTTCTTCGCGTCGTTGAAGTCCTGCCCGATGACATCGGGGAGTGGCGCGGCCTGGCCGTTGCTCGGCCTGACCACGACGTCCGTGCCGCGTGGCACCGACTCACCGGCGCCCGGGCTGCTGCGGGCGACCGTTCCGGCGGGCAGGTCGGAGTCGACCGGCTTGCCCTTCACGAAGTTGAGCTCGGCGAGCTCGATCGCCGCCTTCGCCGCCTCCATGCTGCAGGCCGCGGATGTCGGGCACGAACACCGGGTTGCCCTTGAGCAGCGACGGGTCGGGCGGCGGGAAGGCGCCGCCCGGGTAGAACGCGTCGATCGCCTGGGCGGTCGGCCGGAAGATCACGTGCCTCAGCAGCGCCGCCTGGGTGCCGTTGACCGCGATCTGACGCAGCGACTGCTTGCCCTTGATGTTGCCGACCCACACCGCGGTCGAGACCTTGGTGGACGAGCCGACCAGCCAGACGTGGACCGCGTTGTCGGTCGTACCCGTCTTGCCGATGTAGGTCGTGCCGTCACCGGGGTTCGAGCTGTTCGGCGGTACCGCCGGTGAACACGCCGGCCATCGCGTAGGCGGCGGTGTTCGCGACCGCCGGCGAGACCGCCGACTGACCGCAGTTGGCGGCCTGGCCCTGGCTTGACGTTGCCGTCGCGGTCGATGACCTTGTCGATGATGGTCGGCTCGCAGTAGACGCCCTGGTTGGCGATCGCCGCGAAGGCCGCCGCAGCGGTCACCGGAGCGATGTTGTTCTCGCAACCACCGATGGAGCACGAGGGCCGGCTGGCGCAGCTCGGCGCCGGAGGCGTTGTGCACGCCGATGGACTCGGCGAGCCGCTTGATCTCGCACTGGTCGACCTTGCTGGCCATCTGGACGAACACCGAGTTGACCGAGGACGCGGTGGCGCGCATGACGGTGTACGAGCCCTTCTCGCCGGAGTCGTTCTTGTACTTGAACTTGCCGCCCCATGGGCCGCCGCAGCTGTCCTTGAAGACCGCCTGGTTCACCTCGAGCTTGCTCGCGTTGAACGCCTCGTGCCAGCCCGCCGCCCGAGTTGAGGTACGCGAGCAGCACGTACGGCTTGTACGTCGATCCCGGCTGGAATCCGACCGAGCCACCGTGCGCGAGGTCGGCGTTGAAGTTGACCGCGGTGGTGGTCCTGCCGCCGCCCTCGAGGGTGTTGTTGTAGTCCTTGTTCTGCGTCATCACCAGGATGCGCCCGGTGTTGACCTGCACCGAGGTGACGGCGGAACCCAGCTGGAAGCGCGTCTCGTTCTTCGGCGCGGCGGCCTGCACGATCTTGGTGACGCGTCACCTGCAGCGACGGGGTTGATCGAGGTGACGAGCGTGTAGCCGCCGCGCTTGAACGCCGCGCGACGCTCGTCGGGCGAGCCGCCGAGCGACTCGAGCTCGCTGACGCTGCGGTCGGCGTAGTCGCAGACGAACGCGAAGTACTTGGTGGCGCCGAGGCAGCCGCTGGAGGTCGGCGTGGGGTGGACGAAGTTCTCGTCGACCGGGATCGCGAGCGCCTCGTCCCGCTCGGCCTTCGTGATGTAGCCCTCGGCGTACATCGCGTTCAGGATGACGTCGCGACGGGCCTCGTTGGCCGCGTAGTTGTCGGGCGTCTGCAGGTCTCGCGTGGTCGGGTACTGCACGATCGCGAGCAGCGACGCGGACTCGGCGAGGGTCAGGTCGGCCGCGTTCTTCGAGAAGTACTGAAGCGCCGCGGCCTGCACGCCGTAGGTGTTGCCGCCGAAGCCGGCGATGTTCAGGTACGCCTGCAGGATGTCGTCTTTCGAGTAGCGCTTCTCGAGCCCGATCGCGAGCTTCATCTCTTTGAGCTTGCGGTCGAAGGTCGGCGCGAGGGCCTTCGCGATGTCTTCCTTGATCTTGTCGTCGCTGACGGCGGAGCCGTCGGGCGTTGGTCTGGTTCAGCGCCTCCTGGACGAGGATGTTGCGCACCGTCTGCATGGTGAGGGTCGAGGCACCACCGGCGTCGGTGCCGCTCGCCTGGCCGACGGCCGCACGGATGACCGACGGGACGTCGACGCCGCCGTGGTCTTTGAAGCGGCGGTCCTCGCCGGCGATGGCCGCCCACTTGAGGTAGTCGCTCATCTGGTCGAGCTCGACCTCTTCGCGGTTCTGATCGAAGATCGTCGCGATGTGGAACTGGTTGCCGTTCTTGTCGAGGGCGACGATCTCGTTCTGCTGGTGGCCGGCGTTGAGCTTGATGTAGTCGGGAAGGCTCTCGAAGATGCCGATCGTGTTGTTGGCGGTGATACCGGTCATGGCGATGGCCGGGGCGACCATGACGGTCGCGAGAACTCCGGCGAGGGCGCTGAATCCGATGGTGCCGAAGATGGCGCCGAACAGACTGCTGACCGATGATTTCTGGGCGGGCATAGGGTACAGGGTAGACGATGCCTCATCTGGTCAAGCTGAACGGACGCCCTTAACGATGAAGAAGTGGGAATATCTCACGACGCCGCTCATGATCCACAACACCGCTGCGATCCTCAACAACTGGGGCGATCAGGGGTGGGAGCTGGTGCAGGTCGTGACGGGTCCCGAGGGCGGGCTCGTCGCCTATCTGAAGCGAGAGAAGGAGGACGCGTGAGCGTCATCGAGGACCGTCTGACCGAGCTCGGCCTGAAGCTGCCGACCGTCAGCAAGCCGGTCGCGGCCTACGTGCCCGCCATCGTGACGGGCAACCTGGTCTTCACGGCGGGGCAGCTGCCGTTCGTCGACGGCAAGCTCGAGGCGACGGGCAAGGTCGGCGCGGAGGTCTCCGCAGAAGACGCGGCCAAGCTCGCACGCACGTGCGTTCTCAACGCGCTCGCCGCGGCATCCAGCGTCATCGGATCGCTCGACCGCGTGACCCGCATCGTCAAGGTCGTCGGCTTCGTCGCGTCGACCCCCGACTTCACCGGCCAGCCCGGCGTCGTCAACGGCGCGTCCGAGCTGCTCGGCGAGATCTTCGGCGAGCCCGGGCAGCACGCCCGCAGCGCCGTCGGCGTCGCGGTGCTGCCGCTCGACGCGCCGGTCGAGATCGAGCTGGTCCTCGAGTTCGCGTAGTCGAGCTCGGCAGCCGCGCCCGCTACCGATAGTCCTCGGGCTTCGCCGCGCCGCCGGTCAGCTTGTCGGAGATGATCTGCATCACCGTCGTGTCGGCGAGCGTCGTGGTGTCGCCGATCTCGCGGCCCTCGGCGACGTCGCGCAGCAGGCGCCGCATGATCTTGCCCGACCGCGTCTTCGGCAGCTCGGTCACGATGAAGATCTGACGCGGCCGCGCGATCGCGCCGATCGCCGTCGCTGACGTGGGCGCGCAGCAGCACGCTCGCCTCGTCGGGCGACTGGTCCGTCGGCCTGCTCGGAGCGCAGGATCACGAACGCCACGACCGCCTGACCGGTGGTCTCGTCGTTCGCGCCGACCACGGCCGACTCGGCGACGATCGGATGCGACACGAGCGCCGACTCGATCTCGGCGGTCGAGAGGCGGTGGCCCGAGACGTTCATGACGTCGTCGACGCGGCCCATGAGCCACAGGTCGTGGTCCTCGTCGAGCCGCGCGCCGTCGCCGGCGAAGTAGCGGTCGCCGAACTTCTCCCAGTACGTCTCCTTGTAGCGCTCCGGGTCGCCCCAGATGCCGCGCAGCATCGACGGCCACGGCTCGGTGATCGACGAGCAGGCCGCCGCTGCCGGCGCCGACCGGCGACCCGTCGTCGTTGACGACGTCGATCGAGATGCCGGGGATCGGCACCTGCGCGCAGCCCGGGCTTCGTCGTCGGTGATGCCGGGCAGCGGGCTCACCATGATCGCGCCGGTCTCGGTCTGCCACCAGGTGTCGACGATCGGGGCGGAGCCGCCGCCGATGACGTCGCGGTACCAGATCCACGCCTCGGGGTTGATCGGCTCGCCGACGCTGCCGAGCACGCGGATGCTCGAGAGGTCGAAGCCGTCGGGCACCTGCCGGCCGATCTTCATGAACGACCGGATGGCGGTGGGCGCCGTGTAGAAGATCGACACCTTGTACTTCTGGATCAGCTCCCACCAGCGGCCCGGATGCGGCGTGTCCGGAGTGCCCTCGTACATGACCTGGGTCGCGCCGTTCGCGAGCGGGCCGTAGACGACGTAGCTGTGGCCGGTGATCCAGCCGACGTCGGCCGAGCACCAGTAGACGTCGGTCTCGGGGTGCAGGTCGAAGACGTTCTTGTGCGTGAACGCGACCTGGGTGAGGTAGCCGCCGGTGGTGTGCAGGATGCCCTTCGGCTTCCCGGTGGTGCCGGACGTGTAGAGGATGAAGAGCGGGTTCTCGGCGTCGAACGCCTCCGCCTCGTGCTCGGCCGCCGCATCCTGCATGGCGTCGTGCCACCAGACGTCGCGGCCGTCGTCCCAGGCGACGTCGTTCTCGCCGCGCTTGACGACGAGCACGTGCTCGATCGTGCTCGGCTGCCGTCGTGAGCGGCCTCGACGGCCGCGTCGACGGTGTCCTTGAGCGGGAAGACCTTGCCCTTGCGCCAGCCGCCGTCGGCGGTGATGACGAGCTTCGCCTCGGCGTCGTCGATGCGGGCGCGCAGCGAGTCGGCGCTGAAGCCGCCGAAGACGACGGAGTGGACCGCACCGAGGCGGGCGACCGCGAGCATCGCGACCACGGCCTCCGGGATCATCGGCAGGTAGATCGCGACGCGGTCGCCCTGCGTCGACGCCGAGCGCCGTCAGCGCGTTGGCGGCGCGCTTCACGTCGGCGGTGAGCTCGGCGTAGGTGATGGTGCGCGTGTCGCCGGGCTCGCCCTCCCAGTGGATCGCGACCCGGTCGCCGTTGCCGGCCTCGACGTGACGGTCGAGGCAGTTGTACGCGACGTTGAGCTTGCCGTCGGCGAACCACTTCGCGAACGGGGCGTCGCTCCAGTCGAGGGTCTGCGTGAAGGGCGTGTGCCAGTGCAGCAGCTCGCGGGACTGGTCGGCCCAGAAGGCGAGCCGGTCGGCCGCGGCGGCCTCGTAGAGCTCGGGCTTCGCGATCGCGTTCGCCGTGAACTCCGGGGTCGGCGGGAAGTGGCGCTCTTCGTGCTGCAGGCTGTCAATCGATGTCATGGACGTCGTCATCCTCGTGTCGATCCGCGACCGAGCCTGGGTGGTCGCGCGATTATGTGGGTCGTTTCGTCCGATCCTAACCGGGCCGGCTCGGGGGTCGTTCAAGGGCGCCGCCGTGGGTGCTTGACCCGGCTTGACCGGAATCGTGCGTAACGCGCCGGATTTCGTCGGTTGCACGGTCCCCCTTTTGGAGTACACTCGGTTCCATCCGAGCGCAATCTCGGTGTGCAACGCCCGCGATTCCCCCCAATCCAGCGTTGCTGTGGCGGCGCCTGTTCCCCCCAATAGGCGCCGCCCCTCTCTTCTTCAACGGCTCGTGTTCGCGCGTGCGACGTCCACAGATCGCTCCGCGGATGCCGCAGCCAGGCTCGCGTGATGCCCGCTACGATCGCCGGGTGGATGGCTTCGTGCGCACGCGCAGCGGGGCACGGCGTCGCGCCGCCGGCGGACCGGATCACGCGGGTGTTCGGCGTGCTCGGCCCGCTGGTGCGCGACCCCGCGGTGACCGACGTCTTCGTCAATCCCGACGGCGCGGTCTGGGTCGACCGCGGCGCGGGCGCGGAGGTCGGTCGCCGGCGTCGTCGTGCCGGCGGGGGAGGCGCGCGACCTCGCGGTGCGGCTCATCGCGGCCGGCGACCGGCACGTCGACGAGGCGACCCCGTGCATGGACGTGCGGCTCGGCGACGGCATCCGGGTGCACGCGGTGCTGCCGCCGCTGTCGCCGGGCGGGGCGGTGCTGTCGATCCGGCTGCCGCGGTCGCGGCCGTTCACGCTCGACGAGCTCGAGGCCGACGGGCTACTTCGGCGACGTCGGGGCTCGACCGCATCCGCGACCTCGTCGCGAGCGCGGGCGAACCTGCTCATCACCGGCGCGGGCGGCAGCGGCAAGACGACCCTGCTCGCGGCGCTGCTGGCGGCGGCGCCCGCGCACGAGCGCATCGTCGTCGTCGAAGACGTCGCCGAGCTGCGCATCGCGCATCCGCACGTCGTCGCGCTCGAGGCGCGGCAGGCGAACCTCGACGGCGCCGGCGCGATCGGCCTCGACCGCCTGGTGCGCGAGTCGCTGCGGATGCGGCCCGACCGGCTCGTCGTCGGCGAGTGCCGCGGCGCCGAGCTGCGCGAGCTGCTCGGCGCGCTCAACACCGGTCACGACGGCGGCGCGGGCACGCTGCACGCCAACTCGCTCGCCGACGTGCCCGCCCGACTCGAGGCACTCGGGAGCGCTCGCCGGCATGACGGTGGATGCCGTCGCGCGGCAGGCGGTCAGCGCGTTCGACGCGGTGCTGCACGTCGAGCGCGACACGCCGGGCGCCGCCGCGCTGGCGGCGCTCGGCGGATTCGCTCTCGATCGCCGCGGACGCCTGTCGATGCAGGAAAAGGCATGAGAACGGTCACACGAAGTTATCCAAGCGTTATCTACGCATTTGTTCTGGGTCGGCCACATATGCGCGATCATGGGTCTTGCCCCCGCCAAGGATCGACGGTGGCACCAAGAGGGGTCTACCTCTACCTCACCACGAAGGGGAGAGCCGTGAAGTCACCTTCATTGATCTCTGTCGTCGCAGCCGCCGGAGTCGCGGCGCTGCTGCTCGCAGGTTGTTCCGGTCCCGGAGATGGCGGCGGAGGTGACGCTGGAGCGACGCGCGCCTGCGTGATCCTTCCCGACGCCGCGTCGTCGCCGCGCTGGGAGAACAACGACCGTCCGTACCTCCAGGAGGGCCTCGAGGCCGCCGGCTTCGAGACCGACATCCAGAACGCCCAGGGCGACACCAACAAGTACGCCACCATCGCCGACCAGCAGCTCAGCAAGGGCTGCGGCGTGATGCTGCTCGTCGACTACAACGGCGCAGGTGCCGCTGTCGCCGAGAAGGCCAAGGCCGAGGGAATCCCGGTCATCGCCTACGACCGTCCGATCGCGGGCGCCGACTACTACGTGTCGTTCGACAACTTCCAGGTCGGCGCGCTCGAGGGCCAGTCGATCCTCGACGGCCTCGCGGCTGCCGGCAAGGACCCGGCCACGGCGATCGTCGTCTACATGGGCGGTGACCCCGCCGACGGCAACGCCGCCATGTTCCACGACGGTGCAGTCTCCGTCATGGAGGCCGCCGGCATCACGCCCGGCCGCCGAGCCGCCGGGAATCTGGGACGGCGACAAGTCCGCGACCAACTTCGAGCAGGCGCTGACCTCGCTCGGTGGCGAGGTCGACGCGGTCTGGGTCGCCAACGACACCAACGCCGCGGGCGTCATCACGATCCTCGACAAGAACAACCTGGTTGTTCCGGTCTCGGGTCAGGACGCCTCGATCGCCGGTCTGCAGAACGTGCTCCTCGGCAAGCAGACCGCCACGGTCTACAAGCCGATCAAGCTCGAGGCGGATGCCGCGATCGAGACCGCGGTCGCGCTGCTGAACGGCGAGACCCCCGAGGCCGACCAGGAGCTCGAGGACGGAACGCCGTACATCGCGGTCGTCCCGGTCCTCGTCGGTCCCGACGAGGTCCAGACCGTGGTCGACGCCGGCGATGCCGACGCGGCCGAGCTCTGCGCCGGCGAAGTCGCCGCCGCGTGCGAGACGTACGGAGTCGGATAACCAGACTGATGCGGGGCCTCGGGCTGTGCCGATCCGGTGCGGCCCGGGGCCCCGATTCCATCTCGCGTGCCCGGCCCGCGCGTGCCACTCTGAGAGCGGACGCGCCGGACGCGGGCGCGGCACAGCGTCGTGTGAAAGGAATCGCGCATGGATGCGCCCATCATCGAACTGTCCGATGTCGTCAAGAGCTTCGGCCCGGTGAGCGTGCTCAAGGGCGTCGCCCTGAAGGCCTATCCCGGCAAGGTCACCGCCCTGGTCGGCGACAACGGCGCCGGCAAGTCGACCCTGATCAAGGGCCTCGCCGGTGTGCAGCCCTACGACTCCGGGGACCGTCAAGTTCGACGGCGAGGAGGTCGTGCTGCACACCCCGCGCGACGCCGCGCGGCTCGGCATCGAGGTGGTGTACCAGGACCTCGCGCTGAGCGACAACCTCGACATCGTCCAGAACATGTTCCTCGGCCGCGAGGAGACCCGCTTCGGCACCTTCGACGAGGGCCGGATGGAGCGCGAGGCGTCCGACACCCTCCGGTCGCTCTCGGTGCGCACCGTGAAGTCGGTCCGGCAGAAGGTGTCGTCCCTCTCCGGCGGCCAGCGCCAGACCGTCGCGATCGCGCGCGCCGTCCTCAAGGACGCGCGCGTCGTCATCCTCGACGAGCCGACCGCCGCGCTCGGCGTCGCGCAGACCGAGCAGGTGCTCGCGCTGGTGCGCCGCCTGGCCGACCAGGGCGTCGCCGTGATCATGATCAGCCACAACCTCGTCGACGTGTTCGCCGTCGCCGACTACATCAACGTGCTGTACCTCGGCCAGATGGTCGCCTCGATCGAGGCCGAAGAAGACCAACAGCGACGACGTCGTCGGGTACATCACCGGAACCAAGACCCCGACCGGAGCGAAAGCATGAGCAGCACGCGGACCCCCGCCGACCCCACCGGCGACCTGGCGACCACCGAGGTCGGCAACGACCTCATCGGAAGCGGTCAGGAGGGCGGCCTGATCGACCAGGTGCGCGCCTGGTTCCAGCGCGTGCGCGGCGGCGACATGGGCGCCCTGCCCGCGGTCGCCGGATTCGTCGTGCTCAGCGTGCTGTTCTCCGTCCTCAGCCCGTTCTTCCTCACCGAGCGCAACTTCGCCAACCTGATGACGCAGGCCGCCACGCTGGTGATGCTCGGCATGGCGCTCGTCTTCGTCATCCTGCTCGGCGAGATCGACCTGTCGGCGGGCGTCACCGCCGGCGTGACGCATGTGCATCTTCGTCGTGCTGGTCAACGTGCAGGGCGTGAACTGGATCGTCGCGCTCGCGATCGCGTTCGGCGGTCGGCATCCTGATCGGCACGTTCATCGGCTTCTTCGTCGCGAGGGTCGGCATTCCATCGTTCGTCGTGACCCTGGGTCTGTTCCTCGGCCTCCAGGGCCTCGAGCTGATCGTCATCGGGGCGCGGCGGCGCTGTACCGGGTCGCAGATCCCGGAGATCCGGGCGATCCAGAACAGAACCTGCCGATCTGGGCCGGCTGGGTGCTGCTCGCCGTCGTCCTGGTCGTCTCGCGCCGTGACGTCGTTCTGCGACGCGCCGCCGGCGCACGCGCGCGGGCGTGCCGAACCGCACGATCGCGCTGGTCTGGGCGAAGCTCGGCGTCATCGCGGTGCTCGGCGGCGTCGTCGTGTTCCTGCTGAACCGCAACCGCGGCCAGCCGCCGACCATCCTGAACGGCGAGGAGGTCGGAGGCAACGTCATCGAGGGCGTGCCGATCGTCGTGCCGATCGTGCTGCTCATCCTCTGGATCGGCACCTTCGTGCTCGACCGCACCCGTACGGCCGGTACATCTACGCGATCGGCGGCAACGCCGAGGCCGCGCGCCGCGCCGGCATCAAGATCGTCACGATCCGCTGGACCGCGTTCATCGTCTGCTCGACTTCCTCGCGGTCGTTCGCGGGGCTGTTCTCGATCACGCAAGGTCGGATCGGTGGATGCTGCGGCCGGTCGCGATCTGGTGCTGTCGGGCGTCGCGGCGGCGGTCGTCGGTGGTGTCTCGCTCTTCGGCGGACGCGGTCGGCTCATCCACGCCGCGATCGGCGCCCTCGTGATCGCGGTCATCACGAACGGCCTCGGACTGCTCAACCTGCCGGCCGGCGTGAACTACGCCGTCACCGGTGGCGTGCTGATCCTCGCGGCCACCGTCGACGCGGTGTCGCGCGTGCGGGCCGGGCGGCAGCAGTCCTCCGGACCTAGCCTTGCGCCAGGCGTCCTCCCAGACGCCGAGGCGCTCCACCGGTCAGCGGCAGGACGGCGCCCGTGCTTCTGTGCCGGCGTCATCGTGGACGGGTGATCGTCGTCACGGGAGCGCGCCTCGATTTCGAGCCGGTCGCGCGCGCTCGTCGAGCGGCTGGCGGTGCTGACCGGAGCGGGCATCGCGCCGCTCTCCGGCGTGGCGCTACGCCGCCGCGGAGGGTGAACCGGCCGCCGCGCGCGGGTCGTCGAGAGGACGGCGTCGGCCGATGAACTGCCGGAGCGGCTCGCCGAGGTCGCGCTGCGCCGCGGAATCCGTCCGAGCGTTCGGCGTGGGCGGCGCTCGCCGCGACGTGGTGGATCGCGACGGAGGCGGGAGCGGCGCTGTCGACGACGCTCGCCCGGTCCGCCGAGGTGCTGCGCGGCGCTCGCGCAGGCCGCTCGCGAGGTCGAGGTCGCGCTCGCGGGACCGCACGGCGACGAGCCGGGTCGTGCTCGCGCTGCCCGCGGTCGGTCTCGCCCTCGGCGCGCTGCTCGGCTTCGACGTGATCGGTGCTCTCGCCACGGTCCCGGGGCGATCTGCCTGGCTGCCGGCGGCATCCTGATCGTCGTCGCGCGTGCGGTGGAACCGCACGACTGATCCGCGCAGCGCGCGACCTCGACGCGACGCCCGGTCTCGCGTTCGAACTGTTCGCGGTCGCGCTCGCGGGCGGTTCGTCGATCGACCGGGCACGCGAGCTCGTCGAGACCGCGTGCGTCGAGACCGGGCTGCGATCCGCCGGGCGACGACGGTGGATGCCGTGCTCGGCTTTCGCGCGGACGGCCGGGGTCCCGGCGTCGGTGCTGCTGCGATCCGAGGCGGACGGAGCGCCGTCGCAGCCGCCGTTCGCTCGCCGCCCGCCGCGCCGCCGAGCTCGAGACCCGGCTGCTGCTGCCCCTGGGGCTGTGCGTGCTGCCGGCCTTCGTGCTGCTCGGGGTCGTGCCGATCGCGCTCGCCATCGTCTCGTCCACCGCGATCGCCGCGTGAACCCTGTGCACCTGTCGGCGCACGATCCCGTCAGGCCGGGCAACGCGCTCGCGAGAACATGGAGTCGCTCGTGCCCCTGAGCCCGTCCGCGGGCGAGAAGGAGGAGCGATGCGCGCACCGAAGCGGGTCGTGACGGATGAGCGGCGGCGCCGCGACCGCCGAGTACGCGATCACGATCATGGCGGCGGTCGGGTTCGCCGGCCTGCTGGTGGTGATCCTGAGATCGGGCGAGGTGCAGGCGATCCTCTCCGGCCTGGTGCGCAGTGCGTTCAGCGTCGGGTGGCTGACGCGATGCTCGTCGATGGCGGAGCGCGGGCAGCGTCGCCGCGGAGTTCGCGGTCGCGATGCCCGCCGTGCTGCTCGTGCTCGCGACGGCGCTCGGGGGCGGTCCAGCTCGCGGGGCTCCAGCTGCGGGCGCAGGATGCGGCGGCCGACGCCGCGCGCTCGTACGCGCGCGGCGAGCCGGCCGGGGTGGTCGCCGCGCGGCTCGCACGGCAGCTCCCCGGTGCTCGCGTGGACGCTCGGCGCGCGGAGACCTGGTGTGCGCACGGGTCGAGGCGGCGCCGTCCGGGCCCATCGCCCGACTCGGGGTGACGGCGGTCGGGGTGAGCTGCGCTCTGGCCGGCGGACGGTGACCGACGACCGCGGGCGCGGGTGCCGTGCTCGCCCTCGCGATCGTCGGCGCGACGACCGTCGTGCTGGTCGCCGTTCTGGCGCTCGGTGCGGCGCTCGTCTGCGGCAGCGGGTCATCGGGGCCGCCGACGCGGCGGCGCTCGCGGCAGCGGATGCCGCGAGCGGTGCCGTCGCCGGGGATGCCGTGCGGACTGCGCAGCGCGGGTCGCGCGAGTCCAACGGGGCGACGCTGCGCGCCTGCGCGATCGACGGCCTGGTCGCGACGGTGACGGTCTCGGCGAGCGTTCGGCGTTGTACCGTTCTCGGCACGTTCCACCGGCCGGGCCGCCGCCGTGACCGACTACTTGAGCAGCGTCGGCCATCTTCTGCGCGAACGATCGCGCGATGGCCAGCGCGTGTCCGACGGTCGCGTCGTTGTCGAAGAGGGCCGAGAGCACGAGCTCCTTTCCCGGCACCCGCAGCTGCACGACGTGACCCTTGCCCGACGCGATGATGAGGTACTCGCTGTCGCCGATCTTCAGCTCGTGGGTCACGGCGTCGCCGAGCGCCTGCATCGAGCTCGCCATTCCGGCGAACCTCGCGCCGTCCGTCTCGGCCCGGCCACCGGGCGACGTCGAAGCCGTCGTCGGTCAGCAGGGCGGCGTAGGTGAGCGAGCTCGCAGCGGCCTTCATCTCCGCGAGCAGGGTCGACGCGGCTTCCACCACCGCCGGCTTCGTGTGAAGTCCCGGGCTCACGCAGCTCACCGCCTCGCACCGTGCCGAAAGCCGCGCGCATCTCGATGTTGACGACGAGAGCGAGCAGCACGTTCTGCATCTGATCCCTCTCGCGCGGATCGACCGTGAACACCGGGATGACCAGGTCCGGGATTCGTCCGCTCCAGGGCCTCCGAGAACTCGGCGAGCCCCGGACCCGGCTTCACGTCGGAACGGGTGACTCCGACCACGACGCCACCGCGGTCGTAGAGCTCGCGGAACTCCTCGAGATAGAAGATCATCTCGTCGATCGGGTCGGGGGCATCGCTGTTGACCAGCAAGACCATGCCCTTGGCGCGCTTCTTCAGGATGGCCCACATGAAGTCGAATCGCTTCTGACCCGGAATGCCGTAGAGCCGGACCTTGTCCTGGGCGCCGATGAGGATCTCGCCGTAGTCGAGCGCGACCGTCGTGGTCGCCTTGTCGACGATGTGCCGCTCGGAGTTGTTCGCCTCGGTTCGGACGACCTCGATCTCACTGAGACTCTCGATCGCCGTCGTCTTGCCCGCGCCCATCGGGACCGGTGAACAGGATGACGTGTTCGGCCATCGTGTCAGCGTCCCAGCCGCTTGCGGAGCCGGCCGAAGAGGCTCTGGCGCTTGGCCGCGGCGGTCGGAGGGGCCACCGCCGGGGCCGGGGCCGCCGCCGAACGAGACAGGATGCGCATGAGGCTGAGCGCATTGATCAGGCGCTGGGCCTCCGACATCGTCGACACCGGCGAAGGCGGCCAGCTCGGCCGTGCTGACGTAGGCGTTGCCGAGCGCTGCGATCATCCGCACCTGGCTCATGTTGTGCGAGTGGCGCGTCAGGTTCGGCCAGCGGGTGAGCTGGTAGCGCTCGCCCGGCGAGAGCCAGCACGGCAGCGTCCCCACCGAAGGAGTTGATTCCCATCACCCACAGCAGTCCGTCGAGATCCTGGCCCGGGAGTTCGAAGATACGGCGGAGCGTCAGCGCTGGTCGGCAGCGTCTGCAGCCGGGTGTGCACGGCGTCGACCGGGAAGTAGTCCAGGGACGTGGACCACGAGAACGCGTGGTGACGGAAGTCGATGAGCAGCGGCCCGTGCATCTCGATGTCCATCCTGAGGTTCATCGGGGTGTTCAAGCGACAGGACCGAGTTGACCGCCATCGCCGCCTGAGTCCAGCCCACGGTGACCGGAAATTCCATGCGTCGGCGCGCTGCCGGCATCCGCCAGCGACGTGGTCGACGTCGGTTGTCATGCTGCTTCCTCACCTCGTGGATACTGCGAGCGCTAGAGCTGAATCAGGAGATCCGCTTCGGTCGCCTTGTACCGCGCCATGGCGAGACTCGACTTGGACTTGTCCCCGATGAGGTACGTGAAGATCGACGGGTTGGTGGGCAGCGGGTGAATGATCTGGACCTGGCTCGTGGTCGAGATCAGCACGTCGTCGATCTTCTCGTCGCTGCCGAGAGCCTTGATGCTCGCGAGTCGCGCGCGAAGGATCACCGAGGCGCCGGCGGCCGCCAGATCGATCTCGACACCGGAGCCGGCCTTGCCGAGGATCATCCCGGTCTCACTGTCGACGACGGCGACGCACATCGCGCCGTCGAAACTCAGAAGCTTCTCGAGAACCTCTTCGAGACTCGGCCGGTCGTCGACGGCCTCGACCGCGGGCGCCACATCCACCGCGGTGGCCGTGGCCGCCGCGGTGCCGCTTCGTCGCGGAGGTGGTCGCCGGAGCGGAGGACGCCGCCGGGAGCGAAGTCGTCGAGCTTCGCGGCCCACGAGGTGAAGTCGGGCTCGGAATAGTCCGGGCGGTCCGGTTCCTTCTTGGAGCGGCGGCGATCACGCAGCGTAGGTCGCGATTCAACGCTCATGGGACGACTTCCTCATCTATCGGGTCGAAGGACTCCATGGTGTCGATCGATGGATGGCGCCAGAAACCCCCACTTGTGGGCATTTAGGAGGACAGGCCGCGCAGACGGGCTACAGCTCGAGCTGCTTCTCGCACTCGGCGACTTTGTGGCGCGCCAGGGCCAGGTTCGACTTGCTCTTGTCCATGGCGAGGTAGAGGAAGATCGACGGGTTCGCGGCGAGCGGCCGGACGATGTCGTACTGGGTGCTCAGGGTGATGAGGATGTCGTCGATGGCGTCGTCGGACCCCAGGGTCCCGATCGACTTCAGCTGGGCGCGAACCACCTCGGTGTTCGCGGCAGCCGTGATCTCGAGGTCGGCATCCGACCCCGCGTGGCCCAGGACCATTCCCGTCTCGCTGTCGACGAGCGCCGCGGATCGTCGCCCCGGGAAGCTCGACAAGACGCTTCCAATGACTCGGTGACGTTCGACATTTTCAGATCCTCGCTGGAGATTCCGACGCAGACACTTGATCCTAGTGACGACGACTCAGCGCGGTCAGCCTGCCGCGCCGCCGTGACGCGCCCGCGTCGCCGATTCGACGGTTCGAGCACGCACCAGGAACCTATGTGTATGGTGGCCCCCGAATAGAAGGAGTGCAGTGCCCGAGCACAAGAAGCTGGTCATCGTCGAGTCGCCCGCGAAGGCCAAGACCATCGCGCAGTACCTCGGCGACGGCTATGACGTCCAGGCGTCGGTCGGCCACATCCGCGACCTCATCGAGCCGAAGAACCTCCCGCCCGAGCTCAAGAAGGGCTCGCTCGGCAAGTTCTCGATCGACGTCGAGAACGACTTCGCTCCTTACTATGTGGTCAGCGACGAGAAGAAGCGAACGGTCGCGGATCTCAAGCGCGCTCTCAAGGACGCCGACGAGCTCTACCTCGCCACTGATGAGGACCGCGAAGGCGAGGCGATCGCCTGGCACCTTCTCGAGGTGCTCAAGCCGACGGTCCCTGTCAAGCGCATGGTGTTCCACGAGATCACCAAAGAGGCGATCGACGAGGCGAGGAACAACCCTCGCGAGCTCGATACCGCGCTGGTCGATGCGCAGGAGACGCGCCGCATCCTGGACCGCCTGTACGGCTTCGAGGTCTCGCCGGTGCTCTGGCGCAAGGTCGGACCCGGTCTGTCGGCCGGACGCGTGCAGTCCGCGGCCACCCGCCTCGTCGTCGATCGCGAGCGCGAGCGGCAGGCGTTCGTCGCCGCGAGCTACTGGGATCTGATCGCCGAGCTCATCCCGCAGGACGCCGCGGCGCGCACGTCCTTCGAGTCGCGGCTCGCCCGGCTCGACGGCAAGCGCGTCGCCAGCGGGCGCGACTACGACGACCTCGGGCGGCTGAAGGGCGATGTCGTCGCCCTCGACGAGTCGAGGGCCGAGGCGCTCGCCGCCGCGCTCCGCCTGCCGACGACCGCCTTCACGGTGTCGAACCTCGAGACGAAGCCGTACACGCGCCGTCCCGCGGCGCCCTTCACGACCTCCACGCTGCAGCAGGAGGCGGCGCGCAAGCTGCGGTTCTCGGCCCGGCAGACCATGAGCGTCGCGCAGGGGCTGTACGAGAACGGCTACATCACCTATATGCGCACCGACTCGCCGGCGCTCTCGCAGCAGGCGATCACCGCGGCGCGCAACCAGGCGTCGAAGCTCTACGGCGCCGACTCGATCCCCGAGAAGCCCCGCGTCTACACCGGCAAGTCGAAGAACGCGCAGGAGGCCCACGAGGCGATCCGCCCGTCGGGCGAGGTGTTCCGCACTCCGTCGGAGCTCGTCGAACGTGCTGCGCGGCAACGAGTTCAAGCTCTACGACCTGATCTGGAAGCGCACGGTCGCCTCTCAGATGGCCGACGCGCGCGGGTCGACCGCGTCGGTCACGATCACGGCGCCCACGGAATCCACCGGCACGGCCGAGTTCACCGCATCCGGCACCGTCATCACGTTCCGCGGGTTCCTCTCGGCGTACGAAGAGGGCCACGACGAGGAGCGCAACGAGCAGGATGCCGCGGCGTCCGATGAGCAGCGGTCGCTGCCGGCGCTGACGGTCGGCCAGGTGCTCGACCTCGGGATGCTCGAGGCCAAGGGCCACGAGACCAGCCCGCCGCCGCGCTACACCGAGGCGAGCCTCGTGAAGGCGCTGGAGGAGCTCGGCATCGGCCGGCCGTCGACCTACGCGAGCATCATCTCGACGATCATCGATCGCGGTTATGTCACCCCGCGCGGCACCGCGCTGGTTCCGAGTTGGATCGCGTTCAGCGTGGTCCGGCTGCTGGAGGAGCACTTCGGCGACCTGGTCGAGTACGACTTCACCGCCGAGATGGAAGAGGATCTCGACCGCATCGCCGACGGCGAGGCGAACCGGGTCGACTGGCTGAACGGCTTCTACTTCGGCAATGAGCAGCATCGCGGTCTGCGCAAGGTCATCGACAACCTCGGCGACATCGACGCGCGCGACATCAACTCGGTGCGCATCGCCGACGACATCACGCTGCGCATCGGCAAGTACGGTCCGTACCTCGAGATCCCGCCGGCCGAGGGCTCGGCGATCGACGCGCCCCCGCGCCGCGTGAACGTGCCAGAGGAGCTGGCGCCCGACGAGCTGACCGAGGCGAGGGCGCGCGAGCTCATCGACGCGCCCGATCGTCGGCGACCGCGAGCTCGGCATCAACCCCGCCAACGGCAAGACCGTGGTGGCGAAGGACGGCCGCTACGGCCCGTACGTCACCGAGCTCGAACCGGTCGTCGAGACCCCGGTGGTCGAGCCCGCCGGTGGTCGAGCCTGTCGACACCCAGGTCGAAACCAGTACGGGTGAGGTCGTCGAGGTCGCGTCACGCTCGACCGCCGAGCTGTCGTCGCTCATCGCGCCCAAGAAGAAGAAGGCCGCGCCCAAGAAGAAGAAGGTGGACGCGCCCAAGCCGCGCACCGCATCCCTCTTCAAGACGATGGACCCGGGCACGATCGACCTCGAGACCGCGCTGAAACTGCTCGACCTGCCGCGGGTCGTGGGCAAGGACCCGGAGTCGGGCGACGAGATCACCGCGCAGAACGGCCGCTACGGGCCGTACATCAAGAAGGGCACCGATTCGCGGTCGCTCGAGGCCGAGGAGCAGATCTTCACGATCGACCTGCCCGGTGCGCTCGAGGTGTTCGCGCAGCCGAAGTACGGTGCCCGCCGCCCGACGAGTGCGCTCAAGGAGTTCGACGCCGACCCGGAGAGCGGCAAGCCGATCCGGGTGCGCGACGGCCGATTCGGCCCGTACGTGACCGACGGCGTGACGAACGCGACCATCCCGCGCGGCGAGGAGATCGAGGCGATCGACTTCGACCGCGCCGTCCAGCTGCTCGCCGACAAGCGCGCTAAGGGTCCGGCGAAGCCGAAGAGCAGCGGCCCCGCGCGCGAAGCGCGCCCCCGCGAAGAGGAACTAGCCGATGCCCGGTCTGTTCCTCACGTTCGAGGGCGGCGACGGGTCGGGCAAGTCGACGCAGTCGGCTCTGCTGACCGACTGGCTCGTCGAGCAGGGTCACACCGTCGTGCACAGCCGCGAGCCGGGCGGCACCGACTTCGGGCTCGAGGTGCGCGAGCTCGTCCTGCACCGCCGCGGCCACATCGCCGCCCGCGCCGAGGCGCTGCTCTACGCCGCCGACCGTGCGCACAACATCGCGACCGTCGTGCGGCCGGCGCTCGAGCGCGGCGACGTGGTGATCCAGGATCGCTACCTCGATTCGTCCGTCGCCTACCAGGGCGCGGGGCGGGTGCTCGATCCCGCCGAGGTCCGCGACCTCTCGCTCTGGGCGACCGAGAACCTGCTCCCCGACCTGACGGTGCTGCTCGACCTGCACGAGGACACCGGGCGCACCCGGCTCGACGAGTCGCGCACCCGTTACGACCGGCTCGAGGCCGAGGCCGACGAATTCCACGCCCGCGTGCGCGCCGGCTACCTGGAGCTCGCGTCGGCCGAGCCGGAGCGGTTCCTGGTTCTGGATGCGACCCTGCCGGTGGACGAACTGGCCGCGCGCATCCGTGACCGGGTGTCGGTCCTGCTCGGATAGATTCAGCGGAGGCAGCACGTGGCATGGGATGACCTGACGGGCCAGGCGGACGCGATCGCCACGATGCGCGCCGCCGCCGACGACGACGGCATGACCCATTCCTGGCTCATCACCGGTCCTCCCGGCTCGGGCCGCTCGATCCTCGCGTATGCGTTCGCGGCCGCCCTCATCGCGCGCCCCGGCGACGAGGAGTCGACCGAGCTGCTGGTCGAGAAGCGCACCCACCCCGACCTCGGCGTCCTCAGCACCGACCGCGTCACGATCACGATCGAGGAGGTGCGGCAGCTCGTCGCCTCGAGCCAGTTCTCGCCCTCGGTCGGTCGCTACCGGGTCATGATCATCGAGGACGCCGACCGCATGACCGAGCGCACCTCCAACGTGCTGCTCAAGGCTCTCGAGGAGCCGCCGCCGCGCACGGTCTGGATCCTCTGCGCACCGAGCGAGGCCGACCTCATCCCGACCATCCGCTCGCGCGTGCGCACCGTGCGGCTGCGGGTCCCCGACGTCGACGAGGTCGCCGAGCTGATCTCGCGCCGCGACGGCGTGAGCCTGCCGGAGGCGACCCGCGCCGCGCGCGAGGCGCAGTCCCACATCGGGATGGCGCACCGCCTCGCGACGAACGAAGAGGCGCGCGATCGGCGGCGACGCACGCTGGAACTGGCCCTCGGCATCCGGAGCGTCGCCGGGGCCGTGATCGCGGCGAGCGAGCTGATCGAGGTCGCGACCGCCGACGCGAAGGCGATCACCGAGGAGAAGGACGCCGAGGAGCGCGACAGCGCCCTCCGCTCGCTCGGCATCGAGCCGGGCGGCTCCGTCCCGCCGGGTCTCCGCGCGCAGCTGAAGGCCCTCGAAGAGGACCAGAAGCGCCGCGCCACCCGCAGCCTCCGCGACGGGATCGACCGCATCCTGGTCGACCTGCTCTCGCTGTACCGCGATGTGCTGCTGCTGCAGCTCGGCGTCGAGCAGGAGCCGGTGAACCTGGCGATCTACGCCGACCTCGCGGCCGCGGCCGCCGCGACGACCCCCGCCCGCACGCTCGCGACCCTCGACGCGATCGCGACCGCGCGCGAGCGCATCGAGGGCAACGTCGCGCCGGCGCCTCGCGCTCGAGTCGATGCTGATCTCCGCGATCCGCGAACCGGTCGCGGCCGGCCCCGCTGGAAAGGACCGCTCTCGGTGACCCGACCTCGCATCCCGAACCGCTCGCGCGTTCGCGGTGCGTCGCCGCGGTCGCCGTCGTCGACGACGCTGCTGAGCGGCTGCGTGTCGTGGTTCTTCCCGCCTGCGCCGTCGACGACATCGACACCGACGGGCGAGCAGGTGGATGCGGCGCTGCAGCCGTTCTACTCGCAGACGCTGATCTGGTCGAGCTGCGGCGACGGGATGCAGTGCACCACCGCCGAGGCGCCGATGAACTGGGAGGACCCGGCGCAGGCGACGATCGAGCTCGCCCTGGTGCGACAGCCGGCGACCGGCGAGAAGAAGGGGTCGCTGCTGATCAACCCGGGCGGGCCGGGCGGATCGGGCTACGACTTCGTGCTCGACAGCGTCGACTACGCGACCAGCGAGCGGCTGCAGCAGAGCTACGACATCGTCGGGTTCGATCCGCGCGGGCGTCGGGCGATCGTCGGCGGTCGCCTGCGGGTCCCCGTCGTTCCTCGACGAGTACAACTACGGGATCATCCCCGGCGAGTTCGGGTCGGACGAGTGGCTGGAGCAGAGCCGCGACTTCGGCGAGGAGTTCGGCGCCGCGTGCCTCGAAGACACCGGCCCCCTGCTGCAGTACATCGACACGATGAGCGCGGCCCGCGACCTCGACCTGCTGCGCGCCATCCTCGGTGACACGAAACTCAACTTCCTCGGGTACTCGTACGGCACGTTCCTCGGCGCGACCTACGCCGACCTCTACCCCGAGAAGACCGGACGCCTCGTGCTCGACGGCGCGCTCGACCCCGGCACCACCGACTTCGACGTGACGGCGACGCAGGCCGACGGGCTTCGAGAGCGCGATGCGCGCCTACCTCGAGGACTGCATCGGGCGCGAGGGCTGCCCGTTCCGCTCCAGCGTCGAGAGCGCGATGGCGCAGGTCGGACGCCTGCTCGAGTCGCTCCAGGCCAGCCCGCTGCCGGCCGCAGATGGGCGCGAACTGGGCGCGGGGACGATGTTCATCGCGATCATCCTGCCGCTCTACAACCAGGAGAACTGGCCCTACCTCGACGATCTCTTCGCCGAGGTGATGCAGGGGAGACCGACACCGCGTTCCTCCTCGCCGACAGTTACAACGACCGCAACCCCGACGGCAGCTACGCCGACAACTCGACCGAGGCCTTCGTCGCGATCAACTGCCTCGACTACGTCGAGCGACTACTCGACCGAGACCCTGCGCGCGCAGGCGGCGGAACTGGCCGAGATCGCGCCGGTCTTCGGGCCCCGGATGTCGTACGGGGTGGGCTGCGAGCGGTGGCCGTTCCCGGCGACCCGGGTTCGTGAGCCGATCGACGCGGCGGGCTCCGCCGACATCCTGGTGCTCGGGACCACCAACGACCCGGCGACCCCGTATGTGTGGGCCGTGGCGCTCGCGGAGCAGCTCGAGAACGGGCACCTCATCACGTATCACGGCGAGGGTCACACGGCCTACAACAAGTCGAACGACTGCGTGAACGACGCGGTCGACGACTACTTCATCGACGGGACGGTGCCGGAGAGCGACCCGGACTGCTGAGCGGCCGCGCCGTGCTGAGTCGGTTATGATTCTGTGCGGTGCTTCCGCCGGTCGAGCCTGTCGAGACCCGGAGCTCCCGCCGCCTTAGCTCAGTTGGTAGAGCGATTCACTCGTAATGAATAGGTCGAGAGTTCGATTCTCTCAGGTGGCTCCATTCCACGGCCGAAACCTCGGCAGCCACGCCCGCACGTTCGCCTTGTAGGTGCGGTACTCCTCGCCGTAGGTGCGCTCGAGCGTCGGCTGCTCGTAGAAGTGCACGAACAGCGCGACCGCGGTCATCGCGAGGGCGGCGTAGGCGACGGTCCACACGCTGCCGAACAGCAGCGCCTGCCCGAGGATGATCGCCACGACCGCCACGTACATCGGGTTCCGCACGAACCGGTACGGTCCGACGACCACGAGGTGCGCGGTCGGCACCGGCGGGGCGGGCGTGCCGTCAGCACGGGCGAACCGGATGAACGCGTCGAGCAGGACGACGATGCCGCCCAGGATGAGGAGGCCGGCCACGATCCCGACCGGCCAGATCCAGCCGTCCCAGTCCGGCATCCGCCAGCCCGTGATGAGCGCCGGGATCACCCCGGCCACGATGCCCGGCGCCAGGAACAGGAACACGATCGTGCCGACCCAGGCACGCACCCTGACGCTCTTCGCCGGCGCAGCATCCATGAAGCGAGGCTAGCGCCGGCGAATCGCTCGCGACTGGGTGTTCCTAGGCGGGCTGCAGCGCCCGCGCCGGCGTCCGGATTCCGAAGAGGAGCAGGTAGAACACTGTCCACAACTCTGCGATCCCGGAGGGGATCACGATGACCATCGCCACGGTCGCGTCGAGACCGGGAACGAGGAAGGTCACCAGCAGCTCGGTGAGATAGGCGAAGCACGCCACGATCAGCGCAATGCCGAGGGCCCGCGGGAACCGGCGCGACCTGAACACGAGGTAGCCGAGCGGCAGCAGCCACAGCCCGAAGAAGATCTGTGCGATCAGGTAGCCGTAGTGATGCATGTCCAGCAGCAGGAGCACGAGCGATTGCGAGCCCGCCACTCCGAGATCGGCAGCGTACGACGGCTCGGTGGCGACCAGCAGTGCGGCGAGGTGGTGAATCAGGTTGGCCAGGATGAGGGATGCCGCGATGGCCACGAAGATCACCATCACGCGGGCGACGTTCTCGCTGACCTGCCGCAGCAGCCTGTACAGGGCGAGGCCGACGAACATGAACACGGTCGCCTGGATGAGGTCCGCCACGAATCCGAGCCGGAACATCGTGGCGTTGTCGACGATCCTCTCCGCCGTCGCTGCGGCGTCGCCCGGGACGTAGACGGCAGCTCGCGCTCCGAGGTGAGCGAAGCCGCCGAGGATGGCGACCACGAGATAGAGCGCGCCCGTGATGCGGGCGAATGTCTTGTCCTGCATGTTCTTCTCCTTGCGTGAGCCCGAATCCGGGCATGGTGATGAGAGCCGCCGCAGGGAGCGACGGCCGGAAGAGCCGGGTTTACTGGCCCGGGTTCGGGTACTGGAAGACGTCCTCGAGCGGGACGGCGAACACCTCGGCGATCTGGAAGGCGAGCTCGAGCGAAGGGGAGTACCGGCCGAGTTCGATGGCCATCACGGTCTGGCGGGTGACGGCGACGCGGTCGGCGAGCTCGGCCTGCGTCATCTCACCGGCGTCGAAGCGCAGGCGCCGGATGTTGTTGGTGACCTTGGTCGGCTTGCCCACGATCAGAAGCCGCGGCGGTAGACGACGATCTTCACGATCCCGCCGATGAGGGCGGAGGTCAGGAACGCCAGGTACATGGCGTGGGCGATCCAGAAGGTGTCGAACTCGGCGAGCGCCAGGCCGAACGGCACGAGCATGAGGACCGCGAGCAGGACGCCCCCGACGTACTCGCCGTGGCGATCGATGGCCTTGTCGCGCTGGTCCTTGGTCTGGCCGTCGCGATGCCAGATCACCGTGACCACGATGACCCCCAGGATCGTGACCACGATCGGGATGCCGATGCCGTAGATCAGGATCAGGTCGGCGAACGGCACCTGGCTGATGTCCCCGCCGCCCGCTCGCGTGAGCAGCGCGGAGAGGTAGGCGATGAATGTGCCGACCGCGACGACGACGCCGACCCAGGTGCTTCTTTCTTCGAACGTCATTCCGGTGCTCCCTTGGTATGTATTTCTATACGCAAGGTATAGCGAATCGAACTTGGTGTCAAGAATGTTCGACGCGCGAGCCAGGACAATCGGTCGTCCTACCTGTGGCGATATGCCTGCCCCGCCTGGCCGAACACGTGCATGCGCTCGGCGACCATTTGCTGCATCGCCCGACGCGCCGCGCGCTGGGACGGTGCGGGATCCATGGTGAGCCCGTCCTCGGCGAGCACGGTGCGCAGCGTGGCCGAGTAGGCCATGTGCGAGTCCATGCCCTGGTTGATCTTGCGCACACCGAGCTTGGTCGAGCGGGCCTTCTCGTCATCCGGGACGCCCCACGATTCGGGGAGAGTTCCGCCGTGGGCGTTGATGATCTCGCGAAGGTCGGCGGGCAGCGATGACGAGCCGTGCATCACCAGGTGCGTGTCGGGGATGCGGCTCGCGATCTCGCTGATGAGGTTCATGTGCAGCACGTTCCCATCGGGCGGGCTGGTGAACTTGTACGCCCCGTGCGAGGTGCCGATCGCGACCGCCAGAGCATCGACGCCTGTCGCCGCAACGAACGCCTCGGCCTCGTCGGGGTCGGCGAGGATGATCTCTTTGACAGTCGCGCCACCGTCTTCCGAGCCGCCGATCGTGCCGAGCTCGCCCTCTACCGAAACGCCGCGCTCGCGGGCGTACTCGACGACGCGGCGGGTGACGTCGGTGTTCTGCTCGAACGTGGCCGGCGTGACGTGGTCGTCCTGCAGGCTGCCGTCGATCATGACGCTGGTGAATCCGGCATCGATCGCGCGGATGCAATGCTCGTAGTTCGCGCCGTGATCCAGGTGCAGTACGACGGGGACGTCGGGATAGCGGGCGATCAGACCCTTCATGGCCTCCCAGAACGCCTCGTCGGATGCGTGCACCGACGAGCCGACGATGGTCTGCACGATGACGGGGGAGTCGGTTTCGCGCGCCGCGTCGAGCACCGCCTCGACCTGCGCCAGGTCGGTGACATTGAAGGCACCGACGCCGTAGCCGCCGTCGCGGGCGGCGTCGAGCGCCTGTCGGAGAGTGATGAGCGGCACAGTGTCCTCTTTCGTGAGCTTCGTCGCCCGCTGTGGAGCGAATTTCTGACAACGGTGGACAGAATACGCATAGCGGTGTTACTTTGTCCATCGTTGGTCAGAAAAGCTCCACCAGCCCCGACGTCGAAGGAGACGACAGCTAATGCGCGATGAGCTGCTGCTCGGCATCGACCTCGGGACGTCGTCGATCAAGGCGAATGTCGTCGATCGTCACGGTCGCTCGCGGGGCATGGGATCCGTTCCGACACCGTTCGCGTCCGGTGACCACGGCGTCGAGATGAGCGCGCAGGCGCTGTTCGATGCGGTGCGCGCCGCGATCGTCGACCTCGGTGAGCTCCGCTCCCGTGTCGCCGGTGTCGGCATCGCCAGCATGGGCGAGACCGGAACGGTCATCCGCGCAGACGGCCCGAGCGACCTGCCGCTCGTGGCATGGCACGACTCCCGCGGCGAAGCGGTCGTGCGCGACCTGGTCGAGACGTTCGGCGAGGACGAGATCCTGCGTCGCACCGGCCGACGGCCGCGCAACGTCACCAGCATCGCCAAGGTCGGCTGGCTCAAGCGTCACGGCCACGACGTGTCCGGCACGTGGACCGGTGTCGCCGGCCTCAGCCTGTGGCGTCTGACCGGCGCGCTCGGCCAGGAGCACTCGCTGGCCGCCACCAGCGGCGCCTATGACCCGATCGCACAGAAGTACGACCGCGAGATCCTGACCGCGTCGGTCTTGATGAGATCACCTGGGCACCCGCCCGTACCGCCGGAACGGCGCTCGGCCGCGTCACCGTGGCGGGTTCGATGTGGAGCGGACTGCCGGAGGGCGTCCCCGTCACCATCGCCGGCCACGATCACCCGGTCGGCGTCATCGGTGCCGGGGGCGAGCACACCGAGGTCATCGACTCCATGGGCACCGGCGAACCGCTGGTCGTGGCCTGGACGTCGAAGCCGGGCGACCCGCATCCCGTTCTGCTGGACCAGCCGGGAGACTTGACCGTCACCGCCTGGCCGGGCACCGACCGCCTGATGCTGCTGTGGGAGACGCTGCGACCGGGCCTGGCGATGCAGAACCTGCAGAAGGCGCTCGGCATGGCGCGCAATGACATCGAGTTCGCCGCCATCCGCGTCGACGCCGAGCCTCTCTCCTTTGAGACGCTGGTCGGCATCCAGGAGGGCGTCATCCCGGAGGCATTGCTGCACGCTGAACCGGAGGTGGCCTGGGCGGCGACGCTCGAAGGCTATGCCGCCGCTGCGTCCGCCGCAGAGGGCGGAATGCGCGAGCTGGCCGGCGTCACCGGCGCCAGCCTCCTCATCGGCGGCGGGCTGCGCTCCCGCCGGTGGATCGAGGCGAAGCTGCGACGCGCAACGTATCCCGTCGCGATGGCGTCCGAACGCGAGGCCGTCTCGCGCGGCGCCGCGGTGCTCGCCGGGGTGGCAGCAGGATGGTGGAAGGCCGAGGAGTATCCCGCGGCCGATGTCGTGCCCATGACCACGGGCGAACCCGTTCGAGGGACGGAGTCGTCTCGTGCGTAGCAGGAGGGAACCGCTCTATGAAGCGTTCATCGTCATTGCGGTGCTCGTCATGACCACCGAGCGCACCAGCGGACTGCGTCGTCCGTCGCGTCTCGTCGACATCGCCGAGCACGCCGGGGTCTCGGTCAAGACCGTCTCGCGGGTGCTGAACGACGAGCCCTACGTCACCGAGGCCATGCGCGAGAGGGTGCTGGCCGTCGTCAAAGAACTCGCCTACGTCGGCGACGCCGCCGCGAGCGGGCTGCGCACCAAGCGCTCGGGCTTCATCGGGCTCATCATCCCCGACGTCCGCAACGGCTACTTCGCCCTGCTCACGCGGGCGATCGAAGAGCGGCTCTCGCCGAGCAGCCCCACCCTGCTGCTCGGCGACTCGGACGAGGAGATCGAGCAGGAGGAGCGCTACCTGCGCGCGTTCCGCCAGCAGAGGGTCGACGGCCTGATCGTGCTCCCCGCCGGGGCGCCGAGCCTGCCCGACGCGGTCTCGGAGATCCCCATCGTCATCGTCGACCGGACCGTTCCGTCGGTGAGGGACACCGCCGACCACGTCCTCGCCGGCAACAAGAAGGCCGCCGAAGTGCTGGTGAGCCACCTGGTCAAGCACCACGGCATCCGTCAGATCGCTCTCATCGCCGGCAACGTCGGCGCCTCGAACGTGCGCGACCGCGAATCCGGTTACACGCGCGTGATGAAGCAGGCGGGCCTCGACCTGCACATCTCGAGCGGGCACATGACGCCGGACGACGCCGCGGCCGGCGCTTACGCGCTGTTCAAGACGCTCGAGCCACCGTTCGGCGTCTTCACCACCAACAACCGGATGTTCTGGGGAGCGATGGCGGCGATCGCCCGCCTCGGGCTTCACATCCCCAGCGATGTGCTCGTGACGACGATCGACTCCATCGGCGAGGCGACCGTGACCGGTCTCCAGCCGACGCAGGCCGTCGTGCCGGTTCAGACGGTCGCGTCACGCGCGATGAACATGCTGTCCGAGCGGATGCTCGACCCTACGATTCCGCCCCGCACGGTGAGCGTCGACCTCGACATCGAGTTCGGCACCACCTGCGGGTGCGTACCCCTGACCTCACCGCTCATGGTCGGCCCGATGCCGACCTGAGCTCGGCGGCGACGCACGCCCCCGAGGAAGGCCGGCTGCGGCAACGTTGCAGTGCACCACAGCCGGCCACCGCGTCACCCGCTCGGAAGAGCAACCAACGCACCATCAAGTCCAGACTCAAAGGAGAAAGAAGAGATGAAGCATCTCACCCGTACCAAGCGGTTCGGCCTCGCGGCCGGAGCGGCAGGCACGATTCTAGCGGTCGCCCTCACGGGCTGTTCCGCCTCGCCCGATGACAGCGGCGACGAGGGCGACGCCGCTGCACGCATCGCGTTCGTCATCAAGCCGCTCGACAACACCTACTTCGGCGCAATGGCCGAGGGTGCGCAGGCGGCAGCCGACGATGCCGGTGTCGAATTGACCGTCGTCGCGGCCGAGAACGTCACCGACGACTCCGGCCAGGCGTCCAAGCTGAACGCGCTCGTCACCGAGGGCTACGACTGCTACGTCGTCAACCCGACCAGCCAGACCAACTTGCTCACGGGCCTCGTGCCTGTGTCGCAGGAGGGCACGCCGATCGTCAACCTCGACCTGCCCATCGACCTGGATGCGGCCGAGGACGCGGGCGTGGACGTGACCACCTACGTCGGCACCAACAACATCACCGCGGGCGAGGCCGGCGGCGAGGCGATGCTGCAGTACGTGGATGAGGGTGGCCAGGTCGCGCTCATCGGCGGGCTCGTAGCCGACCCGGGCAGCAACGCCCGCATGGAGGGCTTCTCCAACGCAGTCGAGGGCAAGCTGGAGATCACCCAGACCGTCGCGGCCGACTTCGACAAGGCGAAGGCCAAGAGCGCTGCGGCCACGATCATCCTGGCGAACCCCGACATCAAGGGTTTCTTCACCCCGTCGGGTGATATGGCGATGGGCATCCAGCAGGCGGTCGAAGAGGCGGGCCTGGACGACGAGGTCGCCGTCATCGGCATCGACGGCACCAAGGATCAGCTCGGTGACATCATCGCAGGCGGACAGCCGGCGGCGATCGAGCAGTTCCCCTACCTGATGGGCGCCCAGTCCGTGCAGGCATGCCTCGCGGCGATCGACGGTGCGGACATCCCGTCCTCGGTGGAGACCCCGGTCCTCATCGCGGATGCCGACAACGCCCAGGAGGCGCTCGACGCGTTCCCGGCACCGCCGGCCTCGTTCGTCGTGCCCAACCCGTTCGAGTAGTCCCGGCATTCTGAACCGCTGAACGGGGATCCTCACCCATGACAACCACCGAACCGATGTCCGCGCCCGGAGTCTCACGCTCCGAACGCATGCGCGAGGCGCTCCGGCGCTTCGGCACCGAGGATGCGTGGACGAAGCTGACCGCACCGACGGCCCTCTTCCTCCTCATCCTGGTGTTCTCGATCCTGAAGCCGCGATTCATCTCGTGGCCCAGCATCACGAGCATGCTGGCGGACTCGACCATCCCGATCGCCCTCGCCCTGGGAGCCACCTTCGCGGTCACGCTGGCCGGCATCGACCTGTCGCTCGCTGCGACGGTCGCGCTCGGCAGCGTCACCATGGCGGTGGCCTACCAGGCAGGATGGCCGCTCCTCCTCTGCTGTGTCGTCGCGTTGGCGACAGGGCTGGCTGTGGGCGCGTTGAACGGGACGTTCATCGGATGGGTGAGGATCCCCGACTTCATCGTCAGTCTCGGGGCGTTGAGCCTCGTGATGGGCGCTGGCCTGATCATCTCGCAGGGAAAGCCGGTGCTCATCCAGGAGCGCGCCCTGACCGCCATCAGCACCATGAACTTCGGCGGGATCCGCCTCAACTTCATCATCGTGATCGCGATCGCGATCGTGCTGCACATCGTGCTGTTCCACACCCGGTTCGGCACGCACGTGCTGGCCGTCGGTGACAACCCCGAAGCCGCCACCGCGATGGGTCTGAAGGTCGCGCGCATCAAGCTCGCCGGCTACATGCTGTGCGGACTGATGGGCGGGGTGGGCGCGGTGATGCTGACCAGCTACATCGGGTCGAGCCAGCCCGCCACCAACACCGACTATCTGCTCAAGGCGATCGCCGCGGTCGTGCTGGGCGGCGTCAGCCTGTTCGGTGGCCGGGCGACGATCTACGGGCCGGTGCTCGGCGCCATCCTTCTGACGTTCCTGCAGTCGGGTCTGACGCTGCTGGGCGTGAGCGCCTTCTACTCGCCGCTGGTGATCGGCATCGTCGTGATCGCCGCCGCAACCCTGATGAGAGGACGCAAATGAGCGACATCAAGGTCGAGGTCCGCGATCTCACGAAATCGTTCGGGAGCGTCCAGGCGCTCAGGGGTGCCTCGCTCAGTGTGCGTGCCGGGGAGATCACCGCAATCGTCGGAGACAACGGCGCCGGCAAGTCAACCCTCGTGAAGTGCCTCACCGGGTTGTACACGCCCGATTCGGGACAGATCCTGATCGACGGCAAGCCTGTCGCGTTCAGTTCACCCAAGGGCTCGCGCGAAGCAGGCATCGAGACGGTCTACCAGGACCTCGCTCTCTGCGACCAGCTCAGCGTCTGGCAGAACCTCTACCTCGACCGCGAGCTGACAGCCGGCATCGGACCGTTCCGACTTCTGCGCCGCGGCGCCATGCGCGACTCGGCGAAGGAGTTGTTGTCGGAGCTTGCGGTCAACGTGCCGCCGGTGACGCGCTCGGTGAAGCGCCTATCGGGCGGCCAACGCCAGGCGGTCGCGATCGCGCGCGGCGTGATGTGGGCGAAGGGGATGATCATCCTCGACGAGCCGACCGCGGCGCTGGGACTGAACGAGACCACCCAGGTGGAGGCGCTCATCCGGCGGGTCGTCGACTCCGGTCAGACGGTGCTCGTGGTCTCGCACAACTTCGAGCAGGTGAAGCGGCTCACGGACCAGGTGTGGGTGATGCGCGGCGGCAAGGTCGTCGGTGGCACCCGAACCTCCGACGTGTCGAACGAGCAGCTGGTCGGCATGGTCACCGGAGCGATCCCGACTGTATGAAGGCCGGATGCTAGGAGGATAGCTCGGCGAGCACGCGGTCGAGTGCGGCCACGAAGAAGTCGGCGCTCTCGCGCGTGAGCAGCATCGGCGGTTTGATCTTCAGCACGTTCTTGTGGTCGCCGGTCGGCTGCATGATGACGCCCTCGAGCAGGAGCGCGTCGCAGATCGCCGCGGTCTCGGCGGTGGCAGGCTCGCAGCGTCTCTCGCGATCGCACGAGCTCGACGCCGAGGTAGAGCCCGAGACCGTGCACGGCGCCGATGAGCTCGTGCCGGGTCGCCAGCTCCTCGAGTCCGGCCCTGAGCGCGCCGCCGACGACCCGGGCGTTCTCCTGCAGCCCCTCGTCCTCCAGGATGTCGAGCACCGCCATCCCGACGACACAGCTCACCGGGCTGCCGCCGGCCGACGAGAACATCGAGCCCTCGGCGGCGAAGGCATCCGCGATCGCGCGCGTCGTGATGACGGCGCCGAGCGGGTGGCCGTTGCCCATCGCCTTCGCGATCGTGATGACGTCGGGCACGACGCCCTGCTGCTCGAAGCCCCAGAAGTGCTCGCCGAGGCGTCCGTATCCGACCTGCACCTCATCCGCGATGCACAGCCCGCCGCGCGCGCGCACCCGCTCGTAGACCCCGGCCAGATAGCCGTCGGGCAGCAGCACCCCGCCCGCGTTGCCGTACACGGCCTCGGCGATGAAGCCCGCGATCTCGACTCCCGTCGGCGTCGAGGCCGGCCAGCTGCGCGATCCAGGTCGGCGAGGTACGCTCGGCCCGGAATCCGCCCCGCGATGCGTGCCGCGGAAGGTGTTCGGCGCGTCGACCAGACGCACCCAGTCCGGCCGGGTCTCGAGCGCGCGCGGGTTGTCGCCGATCGACGACGAGACGGCATCGGATCCGATGGTCCAGCCGTGATAGGCCTCGCGCATCGCGAGCATGGTCGGCCGCGCCGTCGCGGTGGTCGCCAGCCGCAGCGCGAGGTCGACCGCCTCGCTGCCGCTGTTGACGAGGAACACGGTGTCGAGCGGATCGGGTGCGAGCGCAGCGAGCCGGGCGCTGAACTCGGCGACCGCCGCGTAGTGGAACCGCGAGTTCGTGTTGAGCCGCGCCCACTGCCGCGAGACCGCCTCGACCAGCCGGGGGTGCCCGTGGCCGGTCGTCGCGACGTTGTTGACCATGTCGAGGTAGGTCTGGCCGTCGGTGTCGACGAAGTGCTCGCGCCAGCCCCGCTCGATGCGCGGCGGGTCGGCGTAGTAGTGCTCCTGCACGGTCGCGAAGTTGGCGTCGCGCTCGGCCAGCAGCGCCCGGTCCGACTCGGGCTCCAGGCGCGTCGGCAGGCCGAGCAGCGGCGGACGGGTCGGGGCAGACCAGCTGCCAGACGTCGGCCTGCGACGGTTCGACGAGGAAGGGCGGACGCGCACCGCTGTCGAGTCGCGAGAGCTGCACGGTGACCGGGCCTGCCGATGCGGTGAGGCCCGGCAGCACACCGAGCCGACGCGCCGGCGGCGAGCTCGCCCTCGTCGACCGGCGACTCGAGTCCGGTGAGCCACAGGTCGTAGTCGGCAGTGGCGAGCACGAGCGCGTCGTCGATCGCGGCGCACCACGCCGTCGGCGGGTGCGGAGAGGGGCGTCCCGCGGAGCCCCGGCGATCTCGACGCCGAGCGCGACGGTCGGAACCTCGCTGCGACGAGAGCACCACGGCCCGGGTGAGCCGCGCCTCGCCCCAGACGGTGACGGCGACACCGTGCTCGTCGCGAGCCGCCGCGAGAAGGCGCGCCTCGGCATCCGGCTCGAGCCACGCGCCCGAAGTCGAGGGCGGCGCTCGTCGTCGAGAGGTCCACGACGGCGGCATCGCTCAACGTCGCCCAGCGGTTCCCGTCGGGGTGAACGTCGCCGACCGGCCACCGAGCCGCCAGCGGATCAGCGCCTCCATGCGCACCGCATCCAGGGCCGTCGCCGTGTCGAACGCGCGCCACTCGTGCCGCCGGTTCTCGTCGGCGTAGGCGTTGCCCGCGCCGTCGGCCGCATCGAGCGCGACCTGCTGCTCGCCGCTCACGACGAGCACCGCGGTGCGCAGCTGCACGAGCGGCCAGAGCGCGCGCAGCTCGTCGTCGTCGAGCGGCAGCAGCTCGGCGAACGCGGCGATCGCCTCGAGCACGAGGAGCGGACGCCGCGGGCTGTGGTGCAGGATCGCGACGCAGGCGACCGCGAGCTCGGCGACGGTCCAGCTCGTCGGCGACGTCGCCGAAGTCGATGACCCCGGTGATCGCGCCGTCCGCGCCGCGCACGACGTTGTCGTCGACGACGTCGCCGTGGATCGTCTGGCTGCGCAGACGATCCCGGATGCCGTCCAGCCCCGCGAGCGCCGCTGCGGCCGCCCGCGCGACACGTTCGCGCCGTGCCGCGTCGGTCACGAAGGGGAGCAGCATCTCGACGACCTCGCCGCCGATCCGGAGGTTCCACTGGGTCGTGCGCGCGGTGCCGGGGTGCTCGACGCCCACGAGCGCGAGGGCCACACGCGCCGCGGTGGCACCGAGGTGCGCGAGCGTCGTCGCCGGAGAAGTCCCCGGCGCCGGTCATCGGCTCGCCGTCGACATAGGTCAGCAGGCGCACGGGCAGCTCGACGCCGCCGGCCACGGTCGTCTCGACCAGCCGGCCCGCTCAGCGAGGGGACGGCGCGCGGCGCCTCGAGGCCGGCGCTCTCGACCGCGGCGGCCGCGGCATCCTGAGCGAGCAGTTCGTCGACCGAGAACACCGGGTTCGACACCTTGAGCACGCACCGCGTGGTGCCGTCGTCGATTCGAAAGTTGCGGTCCTGCTGACTGCCGAGTTCGGTCAGCTCGCCGGTCACCCCGAAAAGCTCCGACGCGATCCGGATCGCGTCATCGATCGTGACGAGCGGTCGCGGCAGCGCGGGCTGGGCGAGGAAGTCGGAATTCGGCATCGGAGACCTGTCGTCGAAGGGTGCGATCAGAGCCTAGGAGCGACATACCCCCAGTACGGGGGGAAACGGGTGCTTTCGCCTTGTCCTCGTGTCGTGCAGAGGCGTAATTTTCGAGGACGGTAACGGGCGGGGGCCCGGTTGATGCCGCGTGTTTCGGGGGGAGCACAGGCGATGAAGCGCACGTTCGCATGGGGTGCTGCCGGCATGGCCATGCTCTTGATCGCCTTGACGTTCGCGGGCGCCGCGGGCGCATCGGCACTCACCGGTGGGTCCAGCGCCACCTCGATCGCGTTCCGAAGCCTCCGGTCCCGCCCACCAAGGGCGACGGTGTGCGCACCCCACCCCCGGTCGTCTCCCGCACCGGCTCCGCCGGCGGGAGTCCGGCACCAGCCCCATCCGCACGCTTCCGGCGGTGCAGGGCCCGAGCTCGGGCTGCCCGGCCGCCATCAGCGGAACGGTCGGAAGCGCGCCGTCGAAGGTCTCGCCCAAGGGCGTCAAGGGCACCTCGACCGCCGACCTCTCATCCTTCGCCGTCGCCTTCAACAGCATGCGCGTCGCCAACTGCCTTCGCCCCGTCCCGCCCGCGAACTTCCGTTACGACTCGTGCATGGAGGCGCGGCTGTTCTGGATGGCGGAGGACCCGAGCACGGACCCGTCGAGCGCCTGGGGCCACATCGGTACGAAGCGCAGTGACGGCGTCCCGTCGGTGGGCTGCGACGGCAACCTCGCCGGCGGAATGAACAACACCGGTCAGACGGTGGCGACCAAGTGGTGGAAGTCGACGGCGCACCGGGCGTCGCTGTACAAGCCGAGCCACAAGACCAGCACCGCGAACGTCTGCATCTTCTTCGCGATGACGCACGGCGGCGTGCCGAACGAACCGGTGGCGTTCACGCGGGCCGCGGCGCGCTGGGGCAGCTGCTAGCTCGTACCCACTCTTCCGGGCGTGCGGATCTCAGCCCGCACGCCCGGGCATCCGTCTTCGGGCGGGCGACCGCGCCCTAGGCTTGCCGAATGACAGAACACCTGCGCTGGGGCATCCTCGGGACCGGCTGGATCGCACGCCAGATGACCTCCGATCTGGCGATCCACGGGTCCCCCGTCACTGCGGTCGGATCGCGGACGCAGGCGAAGGCGGATGCCTACGCGGCAGAGTTCGGCATCCGCGGCCGCCTATGGAAGCTACGAGGCCCTCGTGGCGGATCCGGACGTCGACGTCATCTACGTCGCGACGCCGCACCCGTCCCACGTCGCGGACGCGACGCTCGCGCTCGAGGCGGGCAAGCACGTGCTGGTCGAGAAGCCGTACACGATCAATGCGGCGGAGGCGAAGGTCGTCGCCGATCTCGCGCGCGACCGCGGACTCGTCGTGCTCGAGGCGATGTGGACGCGCTGGATGCCGCACATGGTCCGGCTCCGCGAGATCATCGCCGCGGGCACGCTCGGCGACGTGCGCACGATCCTGGTCGATCACAACCAGAAGCTGTCGGAGGACCCGGCACACCGCCTCCAGGACCCGGCGCTCGGCGGCGGAGCGCTTCTCGACCTCGGGATCTACCCGGTCTCGTTCGCCTGGGACGTGTTCGGTGCGCCGACGACGATCCACGCCATCTCGTCCCCGACCGCGACCGGGGTCGATCGGCAGACGGCGATCCTGTTCGGCTACGCGGATGGGCAGCAGGCCGTCATGCATACCGCGCTCGACACCTTGGGCCCCAACAAGGCCGGCCGTCGTCGGGACGGCGGCGCGCGTCGAGATCGACTCGGTCTGGTACACGCCCACGACGATGCGGGTGATCGACGCCGACGAGAGCGGTCATCGAGGAGTTCGACGGCCGATCGAAGGGTCGCGGAATGCAGTTCCAGGCCGCCGCGATCGAGCGATCGTGGTCGCCTCGGGGGCGCTCGAAGACGACATCCTGCCGCCGTCGCAGTCGGTCGCGATCATGGCAACGCTCGACGAGATCCGCGCACAGATCGGGCTCCGGTACCCCTCAGAGGGCTGACGGGAAGGTCGCCTATCATGGCGAGGTGACCGACGAGCAACCTCTTTCGCGCCGCGCTGCCCGCAAGTCCGACGGGCCCGAAGCGCGGCAGGAAGCCGGCAGACCGAGGCGCCGCACGACCCCCGTTCTGGTCGACGAGAACGGCAACCCGGTCGCACCCAAAGGGCGGCATCTGTCGCCGCGATCCGCAAGCATCCGACCGCCTGGCTCTTCTCGACCCTCGCCGTCGTCTTCGTGCTGCTCGGCACCGGGGCCGTCTTCGCGGGCGTCGCCGTCGGATCGACGCCGCGCCCGCCGCCGAGCCCCGGAAGAGACCGAGTCGCCGCCGCGACCCGCAGCCGTCGGCGCACCCAGTCTCGGCGCAACTTCGCACCTGCTCGGTTCAGAGGACACGCCAAAGACCCCCGCCTGATGACGCTTCGTCGGCTCCGTCCTGCTCGCCGAGACGGGCGAGCAGCTGTACGCTACCGGGACGTCAAGCCGCTACCGCACCGGCAGCGTGCTCAAGGTGCTGACGGCGTCGGCGGCCATCGCCGCCCTCGGCGCCGACTTCCAGATCACGCACGCGGGTCGTCGACCGGCAGCCCGGCCGGGTCGATCGTGCTGGTCGGCCGCGGCGATGCGACCCTGAGCGCGATGCCCGCCGGCACCGAGAGCGTCTACACCGGCGCCCCGAAGCTCAGCACGCTCGCGGCCGCAGTCATCGCCAAGTACGCGGCGCTCTATCCGGGTCAGCCGATCACCAACGTGATTCTCGATGCGAGCTACTGGAACCCAGCCGACAAGTGGGATCCGACCTGGAAGCGCGGTCGAGCAGACGATCGGCTACCACTCCGAGGTGACGGCCCTGCAGGTCGACGGTGATCGTGCCGACCCGACGAAGGCAGACCAGCCCGCGGACGACGGACCCGATCGGTCGAGCCGGCAAGCTGTTCCTCGCAGGCCCTGCAGGCGGCCGACACCGGGGGCATCGTCGACCCGGCGTGCGACGGTGACGCACCGGCACCGCGGCGGGCGGAACGGTGCTCGCCGAGGTGAAGTCGCAGCCGCTGCGGGTGCTCATCAAGCAGATGCTGCTCAACAGCGACAACACGCTGGCCGAGATGCTCGCCCGCATCGTGTCGAAGGAGTCGGGACTGGGCGGCACGGCGGCGTCGCTGCAGCAGGCCATCCCGAGCGCACTGCTGGCCGGACGATCCCGAGACCGCGGCCGCGGTCGTCATCAAGGACGGGTCGGGGCTGAGCCACGAGAACGGCGTGTCCCGGCGATCGTGATGGCGGAGCTTCATGCGTCGGGTCGCGGCCGGACCGACAACCTCGACGTCGTGCGCGACGCGCCTGCCGGTCGCGGGCAAGTCGGGCACTCTCGCGGGCCGGTTCACCGGCGACAACGCCGCCGCACGCGGTCATGTGACGGCGAAGACCGGCTGGATCGACACCGCCTACACGCTGTCCGGCTTCGTGGATGCCGCACGACGGCACGCGGCTGACGTTCGCGTTCTATGCGATCGGCGACGGCATCTAGGACAATGCCAAGGAGGCGATCGACACCCTCGTCACCGGCGTGTACACGTGCGGCGACAACCTGGCGAACCTTCCTAGGACGGCCATGACCCGCGCCCTCTTCGTCATCGACGTTCAGAACGATTTCACCGAGGGCGGTGCACTCGGCGTCGACGGCGGCGCTGCCGTCGCCGCCGGCGTCACCGAGTACCTGCGCGCGCATCCCGACGACTACGACGTCGTGTTCGCGTCGCGCGACTGGCACGACGCCGACGACGACAACGGCGGGCACTTCGCCACCGGCACCGCGCCCGACTTCGTGACCACCTGGCCGCGGCATTGCGTCGCCGGCGAGACCGGTGCCGACTACCACCCGGCGCTCGACACGACGCTCGTCGACGTGCACGTGCGCAAGGGTCAGGGCAAGCCCGGCCTACTCGATCTTCGAGGGCACGACTGACGCCGGGGGCGACGCTTCGCCGAGGCTCTCGACGAGCTCGACGTCACCGACGTCGACGTCGTCGGGATCGCGACCGACTACTGCGTGCGCGCCTCGGCTCTCGATGCGCTCGCCGCCGGGTCGCCACGTCCGCGTGCTCACCGACCTCGTCGCCGGGGTCGCCCCGGATCGAGCGCCGATGCCCTCACCGAGCTCGCCGCCGCGGGCGCCGAGCTCGTCACCACCCGATGACCGGAGGCTCCTGATGCTCTCGTACCTGCTGATGGCCGTCGCCGTGCTGGGCGCCGCCGCGCTCGCCGTGGTCTTCACGATCGTCGTGCTGCTCTAGTACGCGCCTGCGGCACTCTCAGACCAGGAGCTGGTGCTTCGCCAGCTTCCTTGTAGAGCGGCGTCGACGACCACGAGCTCGGAGTGGGTGCCGACGCCGACGACGCGGCCGTGGTCGAGCACGACGATCTGATCGGAGTCGACGACGGTCGACAGCCGGTGGGCGATCACGAGCAGCGTGCGGTGCTCGGCGACCGTGTCGATCGCCTCGCGCAGCAGCTGCTCGTTGACGCCGTCGAGTGAGGCGGTCGCCTCGTCGAGCAGCAGGATGGGCGGCGCGGCCAGCAGGGCGCGAGCGATCGCGAGCCGCTGCCGCTCGCCGCCCGACAGCATCACGCCGTCCTCGCCGACCGCGGCGTCCAGTCCGGCGGGATCGCGGTCGAGCACCTCGCCGAGGTTGACCGCGCGCAGCACGGCGATGCACTCCTCGTCGGTCGCGTCGGGTGAGCCGAGCGTGAGGTTCTGCCGCAGGCTGCCCGGCGAGCACCGGGGCGTCCTGCTCGACGTAGCCGATCTGTGCGCGAAGCTCGTCGCGGTCGAGACCGCGCACGTCGACGCCGCCGAGCCGGACGACGCCCCCGGTCGGGTCGTAGAACCGCTCGATGAGCGAGAGGATCGTGCTCTTGCCGGCGCCGGACGGTCCGACCAGGGCGACGCGTGAGCCGCGCGGCGACCTCGAACGAGACGCCCTTGAGCACCTCACGATCCGCGGGCGCGACGGGCGTCCTCGCCGATCGCCTCGGCGATCGACCTTCTCGCGCTCGGTCTTGTGCGCCGGTGTCGGGGTAGCGGAACCGCACGTCGTCGAAGGAGATCGCCGCGTCGGTCTCGATCGGCGCCGCCGGCTCGATCGCGGCGTCGCCTTCGGTCTCGCTGGGGAGGCTGTTGATCTCCTCGATGCGGCCGAGCGCGCCGAGCGCCTGGTTGACCGAGTTGATTGCGCCGAAGGCCGGAGCCGAGCGGCATGATCAGCATGAACAGGAACAGGATGAACGCCACCAGGTCGGCGATCGTGATCGCGCCGCTCGCGACCCGGAAGCCGCCGACGCCGAGCACGACCAGCAGCGAGACCTGCAGCGCGATGCCGGCGATCGGGACGATGAGTGCCGAGATCTTGGCGACCTTGATGCCGGCGCGCCCAGGCACCGCGCGCGTCCTCCTCGACGACCGCGATCTCGCGGTCGGTCGCGTTCGCGGCGCGCACCGTGCGGATCGCGCCGATCACGCGCTCGACGGCGGCGGCGAGGTCGCCGACCTTCTCCTGCTGCTCGCGGCTCGCCTCGCGGATGCGGCCCGACAAGCAGCACGACCGTCACGACCGAGACGCCGATCACGAGCACGGTGAGCCCGAGCAGCACGGGGTCGATGATGAGCATCGCGATCAGCGCGCCGACGAAGACCACGGCGCCGCCGATCGCGTCGACGAGTCCCTGGGTGATGACGGCGTAGAGCAGCGTGGTGTCGGAGCCGACGCGCGAGACCAGGTCGCCGGTGCGGCGCTGATCGAACTCGCGATCGGCAGGCGCAGCATCCGGCGCACCAGGCGTCGGCGAGCCGAGAGCACGACGCGACGTGCCGGTGCGCTGCAGCAGGTAGTGCTGCGCTCCACTGAGCAGACCGGCTGCGACGACCAGCCCGATCAGGATCCAGACGAGCGAGCCCAGCGCGCTCGCCCTGCTCTGCACGACCCCGATGACCTGGCTGACGAGCAGCGGGCTGCGCGAGCGATGCGGCTGCGCCGGCGAGGCTGAGCACGATCGACGACGCCCAGGACGCGGCGGTGCTCGGCGAGGTAGGGCAGCAGGTGCCGAAAGCGGGCGCGGGGGCCTTCAGGCGTTCCGCAGCGACCGCGACGGGCGGGACGGGCAGTGCTCACGGAATTCCATCTCTCTTCGACTCCGGTTGATCGCCGCTGGGGCAGGCGGCGCGCCGAATCGAGTCTCGCACGTTGCTCCAGCGCCCGCTCCGAGCTGCCACCACGGTGGCATGGACGTCGGTCGGAAGGACTAGTGTCGAGCGCGTGAGCGCGCCCGTCATCGACGCCGTCGACCTGGCCAAGACGTACGGCGAGACGGCCGCGGTCGACGGCATCTCGTTCGCGGTCGCTCCGGGCGAGTCGTTCGGCCTGCTCGGTCCGAACGGCGCGGGCAAGTCGACGACGATGCGCATGGTCGGCGCGGTGTCGACGCGCACCAGCGGCACAGCTGCAGCATTCTCGGCATGCGACCCGAACGACCACGGCCCCGAGATCCGGTCGCAACTCGGCGTCGTGCCGCAGACCGACAACCTCGACACCGAGCTGCGGGTGCGCGAGAACCTCATCGTCTACGGGCGCTACTTCGGTCTGCCGCTGTCGTCACCTGCGCGACAAGGCCGACGAGCTGCTCGAGTTCGCCCAGCTCTCCGATCGGGCCATGAGCAAGATCGACGACCTGTCGGGCGGCATGAAGCGCCGCCTCACGATCGCGCGGGCGCTCATCAACGACCCCCGCATCCTGCTGCTCGACGAACCGACCACCGGACTCGACCCGCAGGCGCGCCACATCCTGTGGGACCGGCTGTTCCGGCTGAAGGAGCAGGGCACGACGCTCGTGCTGACCACGCACTACATGGACGAGGCCGAGCAGCTCTGCGACCGGCTCGTCGTCGTCGACAAGGGACGCATCATGGCCGAGGGGTCGCCCGCCGCGCTCATCCGCGAGTACTCGACGCGCGAGGTGCTCGAGGTGCGGTTCGGCTCCGACCACAACGCCGGCGCCGCCGAGCGGCTCGCCGGCATCGGCGACCGGCTCGAGGTGCTGCCCGACCGCATCCTCGTCTACGCGAACGACGGCGAGGCCGCGCTGGCCGAGGTCACGCGGCGCGGGCTGCAGCCGATCACGAGCCTCGTGCGACGGTCGAGCCTCGAAGACGTCTTCCTGCGGCTCACCGGGCGGAGCCTGATCGAATGAGCGCCCACGATCGACATCGCGCAAGGTGCAGCGCATCGGCGCCTGGTACGTCGTCGAGCATCAGCTGCGCGTCATGCGCAACTGGCGCGCCGACTCTGATCGCCACCGACGATCGGCACGCCGCTCGTCTACCTGTTCGCGTTCGGGGTCGGCCTCGCGAGCCTCGTCAGCGCCAACCTCGGCGACAACGCGGTCGACGGCGTGAGCTACCTGGCGTTCGTCGCGCCGGCGCTGATCTGCGCTGCCGCCGATCACGATCGCGACGCGAGGAGCTCACCTACCCGATCATGCTCGGGTTCAAGTGGAACCCGTTCTTCATCGGCATGAACGCCGCCCCGCTGTCGGGTCGGCAGATCATGGACGGCGAGGTGATCTTCGTCACCATCCGCATGGTCATCGCCGGCGGCGTTCTACTTCGTCGTGATGGTGCTGTTCGGGGCGGTGCCGTCGGCCTGGGGCGCGGGCGCGATCGTCGCCGCCATCCTCGGGCGGACTCGCGTTCGGGATGCCGCTGCTCGCCTACAGCAGCTCGGTCACGCGAAGACCGGGGGCAGTTCGCCGTCATCATGCGGGTCGTCGTGCTGCCGCTGACGCTGTTCAGCGGCACGATCTTCCCGCTCACCCAGCTGCCGATCTTCCTGCAGTGGATCGGCTGGGTCTCGCCGCTCTGGCACGGCACGATGCTCGGCCCGCCAGTTCTCCTACGGCGCGACCGAGCCGATCTGGCTGACCGTCATCCACGTCGTCTATCCTGCTGGCCCTCGCCGTCGGCGGCTGGATGCTGGCCGTGCGGATCGCCACGCGGAGGCTCGACACATGACCGTCGACCAGCGAGCCACGCCGGCCGACACCCGCGGTCGGCGGGGTCGCCGCGCTCTACGCCGGCAACTCGCGCGCGGTCGTCTCGCCGCGGCCTGATCGCCACCCGCAGCACCAACTGGATCGTGGTGCTGACCGGCTTCGTCGAGCCGATCTTCTACCTGCTCTCGCTCGGCGTCGGCCTCGGCTCGTTCATCGGCGCCGTGCAGGACGGCGCCGGCAACGAGATCCCGTACGCCGCGTACATCGCCCCCGCGCTGCTCGCCGTCTCGGCGATGAACGGCGCGATCTACGACTCGACCTGGAACGTGTTCTTCAAGATGAACTTCGGCCGGCTCTACCAGGGCATGCTCACGACGAGCCTCGGACCGCTCGATGTCGCGCTCGGCGAGATCGTGCTCGCGCTGCTGCGCGGCGGCGCCTACGGGCTCGGATTCCTGCTCGTCATGCAGGCGTTCGGGCTCAACCTGGCGTGGACCGCGATCCTCGCGCTGCCGGCCGTGCTGCTCATCGCCTTCGGGTTCGCGAGCGTCGGCATGGGCATCACGAGCTACCTGAAGACGTTCCAGCAGATGGAGTGGATCCAGTTCGTCATGCTGCCGATGTTCCTGTTCTCGGCGACCTTCTACCCGATCACGGTGTACCCGGGCCGATCCAGTGGGTCGTGCAGGCGCTGCCGCTCTGGCACGGCGTCGAACTGGTGCGCGGGCTGACGACCGGGGTCACTCGGCCCGGCGATGCTCGTGCACGTGCTGTACTTCCTGGTGATGATCGCGCTCGGGCTGTCGTTCACGACCCGCCGGCTGCGGGCGCTGTTCCTGGACGAGCGGCGACCTAGCGGCGACTGAGCGGCGACTACTCCGCGTCGCCCTCGGGGGACTCGGCGATGGTGGCATCCGGCTCCGGTGCCTCGCCCGTCGTCGGATCGCCGAGCCCGCACGCGGTCGCTCCGCCGTTACGCCGTGGGGCCGCCCGCGACGTAGAGCACCTGGCCGTTGACGTACGACGCCTCGTCCGAGCAGAAGAACGCGGCAGCGGCCGCGATGTCGTCGGGCGTGCCCGGCACGACGCGCCGGGACATCCTTGCGTGGCAGCCGGCGAGGTAGTCGTCGAAGGCGACGCCGATGCGCTCGGCCGTCGCCGCGCAGCATGTCGGTCGCGATGATGCCGGGGGCGATCGCGTTGACGGTGACCCCGAACGGCCCCAGCTCGATCGCGAGGGTCTTCGTGAAGCCCTGCAGCCCGGCCTTCGCCGCCGCGTAGTTCGCCTGCCCGCGGTTGCCGAGCGCCGACGTGCTCGAGAGGTTCACGATCCGGCCCCACTTCTCGGCGACCTGGTGCGCCTGCACGGCCCGGCTCATCAGGAACGCGCCGCGCAGGTGGACGCCGATCACGGCATCCCAGTCGTCGTCGGACATCTTGAACAGCAGGTTGTCGCGCAGGATGCCGGCGTTGTTCACGAGGATCGTCGGCGCGCCCAGCTCGGTCGCGACCCGCTCGACGGCGGCCGCCACGGCATCCGCGTCGGCCACGTCGGCGCCGACCCCGAGCGCCCGCCCGCCCGCCGACCGTGATGGCGTCGACGCGTCGCCGCGGTCGTCGGCCTCGTCCAGGTCGATGACGCCGACGGCGACCCCGGATGCGGCGAGCCGCAGCGCGATGGCGGCGCCGATGCCGCGCGCCGCCCCGGTGACGATGGCGACCCGCTCCGTCACGCGGAGTCCCCGCAGGATCCGCCCGACGCGACCGTCGCGAGCGCGGCCTCGGCGGCCTGCGCGCCTCGTCTTCCTTCGACTCCGGGAGGCCCGCGCGGTCGAGGCCCTGCTGCTCGTCGTCGAGCGTCAGCACGCCGAAGCCGACCGGCTTGCCGGTGTCGAGGGCGACCCGGGTGAGCCCGTCGGTGGCCGCGGCCGCTGACGTACTCGAAGTGCGGGGTCTCGCCGCGCACGATCACGCCGAGCGCGACCACGGCATCCGCCCCGTTCTCGAGCGCGACCTTCGCGGCGACCGGCAGCTCGAAGCTGCCCGGCACCTGCACCACGGTGACCTCGGCACCGGATGCGTCGAGCACCCGGTGCGCGCCCGCGAGCAGGCCCTCGGAGATGCGCGTGTGCCAGAGCCCGGAGACGATCGTCACCTTGAGGCCGGTGCCGTCGGTGCTCGAGGTTCGGGCTGGCCTGCGCCGCTCATGCTGTCGTTCCTTCTGCTGACACGATCGGAGGCCTCGTCGAGCGCGTCGTGGGTCGGGAGGGCGTGGCCCATGCGGTCGCGCTTCGCGTCGAGGTAGCCCTCGTTGAAGTCGCCGACGCCGACGACGAGCGGCACGAGCTCGGTGACGGTGACGCCGCGCTCCTCGAGCTGGCGCGCCTTCTCGGGGTTGTTGCTGAGCAGGCGCACCGACGAGATGCCGAGGTCCTTCAGGATGCCGGTGGCGGCCCCGTAGTCGCGGGCGTCGGCGGGCAGACCCGAGCGCGAGGTTCGCGTCGAGGGTGTCGTAGCCGTCCTCCTGCAGGCGGTAGGCCGCAGCTTGTTGATCAGGCCGATGCCGCGACCCTCGTGCCCGCGCAGGTAGATGACGACGCCGCCCTCGGCCTCGATCGTGTCGAGCGCCGACTGCAGCTGCGGGCCGCACTCGCACTTCAGCGATCCGAACGCCTCGCCGGTCAGGCACTCGGAGTGCACGCGCACGAGCGCGCCGTTCGCCGGCGCGTCGCCGTCGGGTCGGGGGCGATCCAGGCGACGTGGTCGGCGCCGGTCGAGCGGTCGCGGTAGGCGCGCACGCGGAACGTCGCCGTGCTCGGTCGGGACCGTGGTCTCGACCTCGAAGCGTCACGCGCGACGACTCCGGCACGTCGATCGACGGCGGTCGGGTCGTTCTCGCAGCGCCGCTCCTCCATGAAGCGCATGCAGCGCCTCGATCGTGATGACGGGCACGTCCTCGCGCTCGCCCGAGCGCGATGAGGCCGGGCAGGCGCATCATCTCGCCGTCGTCGTCGACGATCTCGGCGATCGCGGCGACCGGGGTGAGCCCGGCGAGCTTCATCAGGTCGACGGCGGCCTCGGTGTGGCCGTCGCGCTCGCGCACGCCGCCGTCGACGGCGCGCAGCGGCAGGATGTGGCCGGGCCGGATCAGGCTCGTCGGGCGTCGAGTCCGGGTCGGCGAGCACGCGCAGGGTGTGCGCCCGGTCGGAGGCGCTGATGCCGGTGCTGAGCCGGTCGGCGGCGTCGACGCTGACCGTGTACGCGGTGCCGCGCCGGTCCTCGCTCTTCGGCCACCATGAGCGGCAGGTCGAGCCGGTCGGCGATCTCGTTCGTCATCGGCGCGCAGACGTAGCCGGAGGTGTGGCGCACCATCCAGGCGACCCACTCCTGGCTGGCCGACTCGGCGGCCATGATCGACGTCGCCCTCGTTCTCGCGGCCCTCGTCGTCGGCCACGATGATCGGGCGGCCGGCGCGCAGCGCCTCGAGGGCGACGGGGATGTCGGACAGGCTCATGATGTTGCTCCTTCGGTGGCTGAACTCGTTCATGCGCAGGACGTGCCGCGCCAGGATGTCGGTCTCGATGTTGACGCGGTCGCCGGCGGCGAGGGCGCCGAGCGTGGTCGCGGTGAGGGTCTCGGGGATCAGCGAGACCTCGAACCAGTCGTCGCCGACGGCGCTGACGGTGAGGCTGACGCCGTCGACCGCGATCGAGCCCTTGCGGGCGACGAGCGGGGCGTGCTCGCGGTCGAGCGAGAAGCGCAGCGACGCGCCAGCCGTCGCCGGGCTCGACGCTCAGCACCGTCGCTGGTGCCGTCGATGTGGCCCTGCACGATGTGCCCGCCGAGGCGGTCGCCGAGCGCGGCGGCGCGCTCGAGGTTGACGCGGTCGCCGACGCGCCACGTCGCCGAGGGTGCTCATCGCGATCGTGACGCCCATGACGTCGGCGGTGAACCAGTCGGCACCCTGGTCGACGACGGTGAGGCACACGCCGCCGACCGAGATCGAGTCGCCGTGCTTCGCGTCGGACACCGCGAGCGGCGCCTTGACCGTGATGCGCGCGGCGTCGCCGTCGCGCTCCCAGGCGAGCACCTCGCCGCGTTCTTCGATGATGCCGGTGAACATCAGCTCTCCTCTCGGTGGTGCGAGCCGATCGAGCGGGTCGCGTGATCAGGAGGTCGTCGCCGAGCTGCTCGACGGAGTCGATCCGCAGCCGCCGCGCGTCCGCGATGGTCGGGATGCCGAGGTCGCCGATCGCGAGCCGGTCGCCGCCCAGCAGGGTGGGCGCGAGGTAGACGGCGTACTCGTCGGCGAGGTCCGGCGGCGATGAGCGCGGTGACGAGCGTCGGGCCCGCCTCGACGAAGACCCGCCGGATGCCGCGGCGCGTCGAGGTCGGACAGCACCGCCTCGAGGTCGCGGCTCCCGGTCTCGATCAGGCCGGCCGGGTGGCGCCGCAGCGCCGCGTCGGCCGGGATCGGGCGCTCGCCCACGACGACCGGGATCGGCTGGTGCGGCATCAGCTCGCCGGCGTCGCCGCGCGCGGTGAGGCTCGGGTCGTCGGCGAGCACGGTGCCGGTGCCGGTCAGGATCGCGTCGTTCGCGGCACGCTGCTCGTGCACGCGCTGGCGGGCGGCGGTGCCGGTGATCCACTGGCTGGTGCCGTCGGCGGCGGCGGCGCGGCCGTCGAGGGTCGACGCCCACTTGACGGTCACCCACGGGCGCCCGCGGCGCACGGCGGTCAGCCACACGTGCAGGAAGACCTCGGCCTCGTCGGCGAGCACGCCCGCGATCGACGCTCGACGCCGCCGTCGCGCAGCCGCTCGGCGCCGCCGCCCGACCGGTGGCCGGGATCGGAGATCGCGTAGACGACGCGCTCGATGCCGGCCTCGAGCAGCGCCTCGCTGCACGGGCCGGTGCGGCCGGTGTGGTTGCAGGGCTCGAGGGTGACGACGGCGGTGAGCCCGGATGCGTCGGGGCTGCCGTCGGCATGGGCGCGACCCAGCGCGGGCAGCTTGCTCAGCGCGTCGCACCTCGGCGTGCGGGGTGCCGGCACCGCGGTGCCAGCCCTCGGCGACGGTGACGCCCGTCGGCGTCGAGCAGCACGCACCCGACCTGCGGGTTGCCGCCGGTGACGGGACCCTGCTCGGCGAGCTCGAACGCGCGGCGCATCGCCGCGTCGTACGATGCCGCTGCGTGTCGATCCTGGTTCATCCCGGTCCTCTGTCGGTGACAGGTGTTCCGGGGACGCCAGGAGTCGGCGCTCGCTCCGCGTGCCTGCAACGTCATGCAGCAGCGCGTGCATCCTCCCATCCGGACTTTAACCGTCGGTCCCGGAATTCCACCGGATCGGCTCCGTCGGCCTTGCGGCCTCAGGAGTTCGCGGACTGTCACCGCCGGCTCGGATTTTCACCGACCCCGGAGCACGTGCTTCGTGTTCACATCGTACAACGCGCGCCCGCGGGCCGTATTCCCGGCGTCACGCGGCGCATCCGCTACGGATGCCTGCACGCGACGTTGCGGATTCGCAGGTCATCGTCAGGCGAGCAGCGCGGGCAGTTCGGCGAGCGACCGGATGACGGGGATGCCCTCCGCGGCGGCCTCGGCGCGCTGCTCAGCGGTCGCGAGCCCGTGGCGGTCGAGCCAGACCCCGCGGAGCCCCGCCCGGGCGGCGCCGATCGCGTCGGTGTGCAGCCGGTCGCCGACGTAGACGGCATCGGATGCCGCCACCCCGAACACGCGGCAGGCCTCGGCGAAGATCGCGGCATCCGGTTTCGCGACGCCCACCTCGCCGCTCGCGACGACGTGGTCGAGCCAGGCGTCCAGCCCGGTCGCCGTCGATCTTCGCCGGCTGGAACGGCGAGGTGGCCGTTCGTGATGACGCCGAACCGCGCGGGGCGCAGCGCCTCGAGGCACGGCGATGACGTCGTCGTGCAGCGTCCAGGTCGCGCGGTAGTGCACGAGGTACGCGTCGAACCAGGCGTCGGCGGCGTCGTCGTCGAGCGTCAGGCCGTACGGGGCGACGAACCCGCGCGCCCGCTCGCGCCGCTGGCCGAGGAAGTCGAGCTCGCCGGTGAGGTAGCGGTGGTAGTGCCGCTCCTCGAGCGCGTTCCAGCGCGCGAACTCGGCGGCCCGGTCGGCGGCGGCCAGCGCACCGCCGAGGGTCGAGCGGTGCGCGGCGATGCCCCGCTCGACCGACTCGCGGTGCGCGAACAGCGTGTCGTCGAGGTCGAAGAGCACGACCGTCGGGGGCGGCACGCCTACCCCCGCCGCAGGAACCCGACGCGGTCGTAGACGCGCTCGAGCGTCGCCTGCGCGATCGCCTCGGCGCGGTCGGCGTTGCCGGCGAGCATCCGGTCGAGCTCGGCCGGGTCGGCGAGCAGTTCGAGCGTGCGCGCGCGCACCGGCTCGAACTCGGCGACCACGGCATCCGCCGTCGCGGTCTTCAGGTCGCCGTACCCGCGGCCCGCGAACTCGGTCTCGAGACTCGGGATGCTGGACCCGCCGAGCACCGAGAGCAGCGTCAGCAGGTTCGAGACGCCCGGCTTCTCGCCGGGTCGAACCGCACCTCGCCGTCGGTGTCGGTGACGGCCGACTTGATCTTCTTCGCGGTCACCGCCGGCTCGTCGAGCAGCCAGACGATGCCCTTGTCGTTCTCGCCCGACTTCGACATCTTCGCCGGTCGGGTCCTGCAGGTCGTAGATCTTCGCGGTCTCCTTCAGGATCGACGACCTCGGGGATCGTGAACGTGTCGCCGAAGCGCGAGTTGAACCGCTGACCGAGGTCGCGGGTCAGCTCGATGTGCTGCCGCTGGTCCTCGCCGACCGGCACGATGACGGCGTCGTAGAGCAGCACGTCGGCGGCCTGCAGGATCGGGTAGGTGAACAGCCCGACGCTGGTCGAGTCCTGACCCTGCTTCGCCGACTTGTCCTTGAACTGGATCATGCGGCCGGCCTCGCCGAAGCCCGGTGATCGTGTTCAGCACCCAGGCGAGCTCGGCGTGCGCGGGGACGTGCGACTGCACGAACAGGATCGACGATGCCGGGTCGATGCCGGCGGCGATGTACTGGGCGGCGGTGCGCCGGGTCGCCTCGCGCAGCTTCGCCGGGTCCTGCGGGACCGTGATGGCGTGCAGGTCGACGACGCAGAAGACGGCGTCGTGCGTGCGCTGCATCTCCTTCCACTGCAGCAGCGCGCCGATGTAGTTGCCCGCGTGCAGCGAGTCGGCGGAGGGCTGCATGCCCGAGAAGAGCCGGGGCTTGGGGTCATGGCGCTCTTCAAGACTAGAGCCGGTAGTCGACGACGACCGGCGCGTGGTCGCTCCAGCGCTCGGCGTAGGTGGCGGCGCGGTCGACCGCGCACGACGATCGGCGGATGCCGCGAGGGCCGGCGAGGCGAGCTGGTAGTCGATGCGCCACCCGCTGTCGTTGTCGAACGAGCCTGCCGCGCCACGACCACCAGGTGTACGGGCCGGCGACCTCGCCGGCGAACCGCCGCCCGACGTCGACCCAGCCGAGGCCCGCGCCCTCGTTGTAGCGCGGCTTCTCCGGCTTGCCGACCCACCGGTCGAAGTACGCGCGCTCCGCGGGCAGGAAGCCGGCGTTCTTCTGATTGCCCTTCCAGTTCTTGATGTCGAGCGTGCGGTGGCCGACGTTGAGGTCGCCCATCACGACGGCGAGCCGGCCGTCGGCGCCGAGCTCGGTCATCCGCTCGGTCATGCCGTCAGGAGCTTGTACTTCTCGCGCTGCTTCGGGGTGCCGACCTGGCCGGAGTGCACGTAGGCCGAGACCACGGTGACCTCGGTGCCGTCGACCTCGTAGTCGGCCTCGAGCCAGCGGCCGGCGCTGTCGAAGTCGTCGGCACCGATCGCGACGCGGTGGATCGCGGCCCGATGCCGGCTCGCGATCGCGACTCCGGCGCGCCCCTTGGCCGTCGCGGCGTCGTGCACGACGTCCCACTCGTCCCCGAGCAGGCCGAGCAGATCGTCGGTCTCGGCCCGCACCTCTTGCAGCGCGAGGATGTCGACTCCCGCGGTCTGCGAGCCACGCGTCCATGCCGCGGCGGAAGGCGGCGCGGATGCCGTTGACGTTGGCGGTGGCGATGCGGAGGGGGCGGCGTGAGGGCACGCCCTCGAGCGTAGTTACGTCCTCCGACGCCGTCGCGCCAGCCAGCGCACCGCGCGCGGGAGGCTCGCCTCGATCTCGGCCCGCAGCTCCTCCTCGATCTCGAGGCGCAGCCGCGCCTCGGCCTCCCGTCGCCTCCGGTCCCCGATCGGATCGAGCGGAACCCCGGCATCGGTGGCGCTGACGACGACCCAGGCCGCGCCGATCAGGATCACCTGGCAGACCAGGTTGAACCAGATCAGCAGACCGACGATCACGGCGAACGAGGCGAGCAGCGGGTTGCTCGAGGTGCAGCGTGAGCAGTCCGCCCGCCGAGGGCCTTCAGCACGCCGAGCGCGAGCGCCGCCGAGCAGCGCGCCCTGCCAGAGCGGGCGCGCGGGGATCGGGACGCCGGCGAGCACCCGGTAGAGCGCGGCGAGCACCGCGACGTCGAGCACGAACGCGAGCACCAGGCCGACGGCGCGGGCAGCGACCGTCGCCGCGCATCGAGTTCTCGTCGACCCCGACGCTGTCGAGCACCCAGGCCGAGCGCGGTCGTGCTGCCGATCGACAGCGCGGCCGAGAGGATCAGCGCGACGCCGAAGGCGAGCGCGAGGCCGAGGTCGCGGAGGCGAAGCAGCAGGAAGTTCGTGGGCGGCGCCGCCAGCTCGGCGATGTCGCGCACGGCGTCGCGCGACGCGGCCAGCCAGCCGATGGCGGTGACGAGAGCCACGATGAGGGCGAGCGACGCCGGTCCAGCCCGAGGACGCTGCTCGCGAGCAGATCGTCGGGATCGATCGCCCCGCCCGTCGCCGCGGTCGATGAGACCGGGCACCGATGTCGACGATGACGCCGAACAGGCCCGTCGCGCAGCTCCGGGTTCCCGCCGAGCACGAACCCGGCGACCGAGAACCCGGCCCAGAGCGCCGCGAACACCGAGAAGATCGCCTGGTACGACAGCCCGGCCGCGAGGATCGGGCCGCGGCGGGCGCTGTAGTGCATGAACACCCGGACCGGCTTGAGCTTCTGGATGCGCTCGACGATCGCCTGCATCCGTCGCGCCAGCGGGGAGGGCGCCTTGCTCTCGACGTCGGCCATCACTTCAGCCTAGCCAGCGCGGATAGGCTGACCCGAGGCGTCGACACCCGCACGCGCACGTGGAAGGAATCACCGATGGAGCTGCACGGAGTCGGAGTGGGCCGCGGCGTCGCCGTCGGCCCGGTGCTCACCATGCCGGAGCCGCTCCCCGAGCCCGCCGAGCAGAAGCACGGCGGCGACGCCGCCGCCGAGAAGGCCGCCGTGCAGGCCGCCGTGACCGCCGCCGCCGCCGAGCTGCAGGAGCGTGCCGGCCGCGCCGACGGCGCGGGCCGCGAGGTCATCGAGGCCGCGATCCAGATGGCGCAGGACCCGATGCTCGCCGACGACGTCGAGCGCGCGCATCGACGCCGGCACCACCGGCGAGCGCGCCGTGTTCGAGGCGTTCCGCTCGTTCCAGGAGCAGCTCATCGCGCTCGGCGGCTACATGGCCGAGCGCGCCGCCGACCTCGGCGACGTGTCGCAGCGCATCATCGCGCAGCTGCGCGGCGTCCCGGTGCCCGGCGTCCCCGAGTCCGACACGCCGTTCGTGCTCCTGGCGCGCGACCTCGCGCCCGCCGACACCGCGCTGCTCGACCTGAACAAGGTGCTCGGGCTGATCACCCGCGACGGCGGTCCGACCAGCCACACCGCGATCCTCGCGCGCTCGAAGTCGATCCCGGCGATCGTCGGGGTCGGCGCCGACGCCGCGGTCGCCGAGGGCACGCGCGTGATCCTGGACGCCGCATCCGGTGTCGTCACCGTCGACCCCAGCCGACAAGGCGGTCGCCGATGCCGAGAAGCGCATCGCCGAGCGCGCCGCGCAGGCCGCCGCCCCGATCACCGACGGCGCGCTCGCCGACGGCACGAAGATCCCGCTGCTCGCGAACCTCGGTTCCCCGAAGGACGCCGCCGAGCGCCGTCGAGCTCGGCGCCGAGGGCGTCGGGCTGTTCCGCACCGAGTTCCTGTTCCTCGACGCGCAGACCGCTCCGACGGTCGAGGAGCAGCAGGCCCAGTACACCGAGCTGCTGAAGCACTTCCCCGGCAAGAAGGTCGTCGTGCGCGCGCTCGATGCCGGCGCCGACAAGCCGCTGAGCTTCCTCAACGACGCGCACGAGGAGAACCCCGCGCTCGGCCTGCGCGGCCTGCGCGCGCTGCGCGCGAAGATCCAGATCCTGCACGACCAGCTGCAGGCGCTGAAGAACGCGCAGGATGCCACGGACGCCGACCTCTGGGTGATGGCGCCGATGGTGGCCGACGCCGAGGAGACGCAGTTCTTCGTCGAGTACGGCAAGGACCTCGGGCTGCACACCGTCGGCGTGATGGCCGAGGTGCCGTCGCTCGCGGTCGTCGCCGACCAGGTCGCCGAGCTCGCGGACTTCGTCAGCATCGGCACCAACGACCTGACCCAGTACACGCTCGCGGCCGACCGCATGCTCGGCACCGTCGCCGCCTATCAGGACCCGTGGCATCCCGCGGTGCTGCGACTGGTGAAGCTGCTGGGCGACGCCGGCGCCGACGCGGGCAAGCCGGTCGGCATCTGCGGCGAGGCCGCCGCCGACCCGCAGCTCGCCGTCGTGCTGGTCGGTCTCGGAGCGACGACCCTGTCGATGACGCCCGCCGCGCTCGCCGACGTGCGGGCCGAGCTGGCGACCGTGACCCTCGACGCAGGCGAAGAAGAAGGCGACGGCCGCGCTCGCGGCATCGACCGCCGCGGGCGCCCGCGACGCCGCTGCCGCCGCCTAGGCGCGCGAACCGACTGAGACAATCTCGCTTCGTCCCCCGAAAGGGGGGTGAGTGGGGGGTGATCTACAGCGTCATAGTTGACCCGACGGGCTGTCTCTTCCTATGAGGACGTCAGTGGCAACGGGGGTTGCTGCGACTTCCTTTCATTCATAGGGACATAGAGAGGCCCAGAATGGATCAGGGGGATGAGCGGTTCGGACCCGAAGCCGACCACTTCGGACGCGGAATTGATCGAAAGCGCTCGATCGGGGGATACGAGCGCTTTCGCGGAGCTTTGGCTCCGTCACTACCGCCCCGCCGCTCGCGTCGCCCGTCAGTTCACCTCGATCGATGCGGATGACCTCGTATCTGAGGCCTATGCGCGGATCTTCCAGCGTGTATTGGCGGGCGGCGGTCCCACGGGGGCTTTCCGCCCCTACCTCTATACGACGATCCGCAATCTCGCGAGCACCTGGGGAGCCGCGTCGCGCGACATCCAGGTGGACATGATCGAAGACTTCGAAGACGAGCGGATCCCGGACGATCCGGCCGCTTGGGCGCTCGACCGCACCCTGACGGCGCGCGCATTCCGCGGCCTGCCCGAGCGCTGGCAGACGGTGCTCTGGTACACCGAGGTCGAGGGCATGGACCCGCACGAGGTCGCGCCCATCATGGGCATCACGGCCAACAGCGTCGCCGCGCTCTCGTACCGCGCTCGCGAGGGCCTGCGCAAGGCCTGGCTGCAGGCCCACATCAGCGACGCCACCGCATCCGGCGAATGCCAGTGGACGATGGCGCACCTCGGCGACCACACCCGCAACGGGCTGAGCGCCCGTGACGCAGAGCGCATGACCGATCACCTCGAGGACTGCGCCAAGTGCACGATCGTCTCGGAGGAGGTCGACGAGGTCGGCTCCCACCTCGCGATGGTCATGCTGCCGCTGCTGCTCGGCGGGATCGCCGGCGGCACCCTGCTCTCCCAGCTCGCCCAGCCGTCGTCCGCGATGGCCGCCGAGCTGATCCCCGCTATGCCGCAGGCCGTCGAGGCCGTCGCCGGCGGAACCGCCGTCGCGGCCCCCGCGATCGCCGGCGCGCTCTCGCTCGGCGCCGCGACCAGCACGGGCGCCGTGGTCGGCAGCCTCGCCGTCGCCGCGGTCCTCGGCACCACCATCGCACTCGGCGGCGGACCGGCCACGGTCCCCGACGAGCCCGTCGTCGCCGCGGTCGTCGATTCCACCTCGCCCGCCGCCCCGGCCGACGAGACCCCGAGCGAGCCGAAGTCGACCGACCCCGACCACATCCCGTCCGTCTCCGTCCGGCTCCGGCGCCGACAGCGGCATCGGCTCCGGCGGCGTCGTGGACGGACTCGGCGAGACCGTCGGCGGTGTGCTCGGCGGAGTCGGGGGCGTCGTCGACGGCGTGACGGATGTCGTGGACGACACCGTGAACGACGTCGTCGAGACCGTGACCCAGCCCGTCACCGTCAACGTCAGCGTCACCGGAACCGGGACCCCCGGCGCGAGCGTCGCCCTCAAGGCAGCCGGCACCGTCTACGCGACCACGACGGTCTCGGCCAACGGGACCTACTCGATCTCGGCAGGCGGCATCCCGCAGGCGGTCGGAAACATCTCGGTCGTCCAGACGGTCGACCAGAGCCTGCTCGGCGGACTGATCGGCGGGGTCCTCAACGTGCTCAAGCCGCTGAAGATCTCGTCCAGCTCGGCGGCCTGCCCGTCATCGCCGTCGGCTGACCCCTCGCGAACCGCTCGCCGTGGGACGGATCCTGTCCCCCGAAGATGGGACAGCCTGCCCGCGTCATAGATCGCGGGTTCACCGGTCTCTCAGGTGAGGCCCACTTGTGGGTCCCACCCTCAGACGTCCCATTCGAGGGTGGAATCGGCCCGGTGCCGTAGCGATCCCAGCCGCTGCGGCGCCGGGCCTCTCGCTGTCCTACTCGACGGGGAGGTTCGGGCTTCCGGCAGGATCGCGTTCTTGACCTCGGCGATCGCCTTCGTGACCTGGATGCCGCGCGGGCACGCCTCCGAGCAGTTGAAGGTCGTGCGGCAGCGCCACACGCCTTCCTTGTCGTTCAGGATGTCGAGGCGCACCTTCGCGCCCTCGTCGCGGCTGTCGAAGATGAAGCGGTGCGCGTTCACGATCGCGGCGGGGCCGAAGTACTGGCCGTCGGTCCAGAACACCGGGCACGACGAGGTGCACGCCGCGCAGAGGATGCACTTGGTGGTGTCGTCGAAGACCTCGCGCTGGGCGACCGACTGGACGCGCTCCTTGCCGTCGGCGGCTTGGAGTCTGCGATCAGGAACGGCTGGATCTGGCGGTACGACTCGAAGAACGGCTCCATGTCGACGATGAGGTCCTTCTCGAGCGGCAGGCCCTTGATCGCCTCGACGTAGATCGGCTGCGAGATGTCGAGGTCCTTGATCAGGGTCTTGCAGGCGAGCCGGTTGCGGCCGTTGATGCGCATCGCGTCGGAGCCGCAGATGCCGTGCGCGCACGAGCGGCGGAAGGTGAGCGAGCCGTCCTGCTCCCACTTGATCTTGTGCAGGGCGTCGAGCACGCGGTCGGTCGGGTACATCTCGACGTCGAAGTCCTTCCAGCGCGGCTCGTCGTCCATCTCGGGGTCGAACCGCCGGATGATGAGGGTGACGGTGAAGGACTGGATCGGGGCCTCGATCGAGCGTGCTCCGGCTGTCGCGGTGGCCATCAGTACTTCCTCTCCATCGGCTGGTAGTTCGTGATGACGACCGGCTTCCAGTCGAGGCGTGATGTGGTCGGCGGCGTCGGCCGAGTGCGGGTCGCCCGTGAGGTACGCCATCGTGTGCTTCATGTAGGTCGCGTCGTCGCGCTTCGGGTAGTCGTCGCGCATGTGGCCGCCGCGGCTCTCCTTGCGGTTGCGGGCCGAGAAGACGACGACCTCGGCGAGGTCGAGCAGGAAGCCCGAGCTCGATCGCCTCGAGCAGGTCGGTGTTGAACCGCTGGCCCTTGTCGTGGATCGCGACGTTCGGTAGCGCTCGCGCAGCCCGTGGATGGTCTGGTCACCTTCTCGAGCGACTCGTCGGTGCGGAACACCTGCGCGTTCCGGTCCATCTCGTCCTGCAGCTCCTTGCGCAGCGCGGCGATGCGCTCGGTGCCGTTCGAGTCGCGCAGCTGCTCGACCAGCTCGCGCACGAACTTCGCCGGGTCCTCCGGCAGCGGCACGAACGACGCGGTCTTCGCGTACTCGACGGCGTTGTTGCCGGCGCGCTTGCCGAACACGTTGATGTCGAGCAGCGAGTTGGTGCCGAGGCGGTTGGAGCCGTGCACCGACACGCAGGCGCACTCGCCGGCGGCGTAGAGGCCGGGCACGACGGTGTCGTTGTCGCGCAGCACCTCGGCCTTGACGTTGGTCGGGATGCCGCCCATCGCGTAGTGCGCGGTCGGCATGACCGGCACCGGCTCGTACACCGGGTCGACGCCGAGGTAGGTGCGCGCGAACTCGGTGATGTCGGGCAGCTTCGTCTCGAGCACCTCGGCGCCGAGGTGGGTGCAGTCGAGCAGCACGTAGTCCTTGTGCGGCCCGGCGCCGCGGCCCTCCGCGACCTCCTGCACCATGCAGCGGCGAGACGATGTCGCGCGGCGCGAGGTCCTTGATGGTCGGGGCGTAGCGCTCCATGAAGCGCTCGCCGCTCGGCGTTGCGCAGGATCGCGCCCTCGCCTCGCGCGCCCTCGGTGAGCAGGATGCCGAGGCCGGCCAGTCCGGTCGGGTGGAACTGGAAGAACTCCATGTCCTCGAGCGGCAGGCCCTTGCGCCAGATGATGCCGACGCCGTCGCCGGTGAGGGTGTGCGCGTTCGAGGTGGTCTTGTAGATCTTGCCGAAGCCGCCGGTGGCGAAGATGATCGCCTTCGCCTGGAAGACGTGCAGCTCGCCGGTCGCGAGCTCGTAGGCGACGACGCCCGACGGCACCTCTTTGCCCTTGACCGTCGTCATGACGAGGTCGAGCACGTAGTACTCGTTGAAGAAGTTGACGCCGAGCTTCACGCAGTTCTGGAACAGCGTCTGCAGGATCATGTGGCCGGTGCGGTCGGCGGCGTAGCAGGCGCGACGCACCGGCGCCTTGCCGTGGTCGCGGGTGTGGCCGCCGAAGCGACGCTGGTCGATCTTGCCGTCCGGCGTGCGGTTGAACGGCAGGCCCATGTTCTCGAGGTCGAGGACCGCGTCGATGGCCTCTTTCGCGAGGATCTCGGCCGCATCCTGATCGACGAGGTAGTCGCCGCCCTTGACGGTGTCGAAGGTGTGCCACTCCCAGCTGTCTTCTTCGACGTTCGCGAGCGCCGCGGCCATGCCGCCCTGCGCCGCGCCGGTGTGCGAGCGGGTCGGGTAGAGCTTGGTGATGACGGCGGTCTTCGCCTTGCGGGCCCGCCTCGATCGCGGCACGCATGCCGGCGCCGCCGGCGCCCACGATGACGACGTCGAACTGGTGATAGTGGACGCCGTCGATGACGTCGCCATCTTCGACGTCAGCGCTGTCGGTGAATTCCATCTAGCTGCAGACCTCGATCAGAGCGTCGGTGGTGGCATCGCCGATACAGGGGTCGAAGGTGGTGAGCACGAGGGTTCCGAGCACGAGGAGCACGATCGGTCGCGCCGGCGAGCGCGACGAGGAGGACGACGCGCAGCTTGCCGCGCGCGTAGTCGTTGACGAGGGTGCGCATGCCGTTGGCGCCGTGGATGAGGGCGAGCCAGAGCAGCAGGGTGTCCCACACGATCCAGAACGGGTCGGCGAGCTTGCCGGCGACGAAGGCGAAGTCGATCGCCTTGACGCCGTCGCCCGAGGAAGAGGTTGACGAGCAGGTGCCCGAAGATCAGGACGACCAGCAGGATGCCGGAGACCCGCATGTACAGCCAGCCCCACTTCTCCCAGTTGACGCGACGGGTGCGGGCGGGCCGGCTGCGCGGGAGCCTCGATCGTCGGTCATCTCACTCGCCTCCGAACACGTGCATCAGGTGGCGGGGGACGAAGCCGGCGAGCAGCAGGACCCAGAGCACGATCGACGACCCAGAACAGCGACCCGCTGGTACTCGGTGCCCCAGCTGAAGAAGTCGATCGCGATGATGCGCAGGCCGTTGAGGGCGTGCAGGCCGATCGCGGCGACGAGGGCGAGTTCACCGAGGCCCATGATGGGCGTCTTGTAGGTGCCGATCACGGCGTTGTACGCCTCGGCGTCGATGCGGATCAGCGCGGTGTCGAGGATGTGCACGAGCAGGAAGAAGAAGATCGCGGTGCCGGTGATGCGGTGCAGCACCCACGACCACATGCCTTCGCGGCCGCGGTACAGGGTGCCCGCGGGCCGCTTCGGGGCGCGGATCTTGACCGCACGCGGCGGCGTCCGGATTGCGCGGCCTGGCTCGACACCGTGCTCCTTCCTGATGTCCGGAAACGATCGCCGCGGTGGCACGTCGGTCGAAGCGTGAACGGACATCAGTCTAGGCGGCGCGAGGGGTGCGCAGGTTAGCGGCCTAACGCAGCCCGCGGAGTCGCGCCCGGCGCCCTAGGCTGGACGCATGAGCGACACCTCACCGCTCGACCGGTTCTACAGCGTGATCCCGGCCGGCGGCATCGGGTCGCGGCTCTGGCCGCTCTCGCGGGCCGACGCGCCGAAGTTCCTGCACGACCTCACCGGCTCCGGCATCGACGCTGCTGCGCGAGCACGTGGGAGCGCCTCTCGCCCCTCTGCCGGGCGAGCAGCGGATCATGGTCGTCACCGGGCGCGCGCACCGCGCCGCCGTCGAGGAGCAGATTCCCGAGCTCGCCGATCGCAACGTCGTCCTCGAGAGCGAGCCCAAGGAGTCGTCGGCGGCCATCGGGCTGGCCGCCGCCATCCTGGTCCGCCGCGAGCCGGATGTGATCATCGGCTCGTTCGCGGCCGATCACGTGATCATGGATCGGCCGCGCGTTCGAGAAGGCGGTGCGTCAGGCGGTCGTCGCGGCGGACGAGGGGTACATCGTCACCATCGGCATCGAGCCGACGCGAGCCCGCCGTCGGCTTCGGGTACATCCAGCGCGGGGATCCGATCGAGATCCCCGACGCACCCGACGCGCGCATGGTGAAGTCGTTCGTCGAGAAGCCCGACCGCGCGACGGCCGAGCGCTACCTCGCCGACGGCGAGCACTCTCTGGAACGGCGGCATGTTCATCGCCCGCGCCGACCGCCTGCTCGAGCAGATGCGCGACTTCGAGCCGGACCTCGTCGCCGGGCTCGAGGAACTCGCCGCGGCGTGGGACGACCCGGCCACGCGCGGCCCCGCCGTCGACCGGATCTGGCCGGGCCTCCGCAAGATCGCGATCGACTACTCGGTCGCCGAGCCCGCGGCCGCCGCCGGGCGCCTCGTCGTCATCCCCGGCGACTTCGACTGGGACGACGTCGGCGACTTCGCATCGATCGCCAAGCTGCAGTCGGGCGGCCGCAAGTCCGATCTCGTGATCCTCGGCGAGAACGCGCGCGTGCTCGCCGATGCGTCGACCGGCATCGTGGTCAGCCAGACCGACCGGATCATCTCGCTCGTCGGCGTGCAGGACATCGTGGTCGTCGACACCCCCGATGCCCTCCTCGTGACGACGAAGGCGAATGCGCAGCGTGTCAAGAGCGTCGTCGATGCGCTCAAGCTGAGCGGGCGGTCGGACGTGCTCTGACGCTCAAACGAGCGTGATCATTTCCGAATCATTTCCTGCCGTCGGCGCGTTTGTAACTGTTCTGCGACAGACGCAAGGGCCGCAGGTTGAGCCTGGCGTCACATTGGGTAACGTTGTGCCAATTCGCGCGGCATCCTGCCGCTGCGTGATCTTGGAGGACACAGTGACATTCACTTCCCGCAAGGCCGCTCTCGTCGGCCTCGCAACGATCGGTGCGAGCGTGCTCGTGCTCGCCGGTTGTGCCGCACCGCCCCCGGATGGCGGCGACGGCGGCACCGCGTCGACTTCCTGCCCTGCATGGTCTCCGACACCGCCGACGCCGGATTCGACGACAAGTCGTTCAACCAGCTCGCATACGAGGGTGTCGAAGCAGCGGCCGAGGCCGCCGGCGCAGACTTCGAGGCGATCGTGTCCGAGAGCGACGCGGACTACGCCCCGAACATCCAGAGCCTGATCGACGCCGAAGTGCGACATCATCATCACCGTCGGCTTCGCGCTGTCGGCCGCCACCGTCGAGGCCGCAGCTCGCCAACCCCGACGGTCAACTTCGCGATCGTCGACGACGCTGCGGACAACGACTTCGACGGCACGACGGACGCGCCGAACATCAAGCCGATCCTGTTCGACACGGCCCAGGCCGCGTTCCTCGCCGGCTACGCCTCGTCGAGCTACACGAAGACGAAGGTGCTCGGCACGTTCGGCGGCATCGCGTTCCCGACCGTGACCATCTTCATGGACGGCTTCGACCAGGGCGTGACGTACTGCAACGAGCAGAAGAGCGACACCGTCACGATGGTCGGCTACGACCCGGCGAACGTCGACGCGACCCTCGCCACCGGTGGGTTCGCCGCTGACGACAACGCGAAGGCTGTTGCCGCCAGCGTCCTCGACCAGGGCGCCGACGTGCTCCTGCCGGTCGGTGGACCGATCTTCCAGAGCGGTGGCGCAGCCATCGAGGAGAACGGTGGCGACATCGTCATGCTCGGCGTCGACGCTGACGTCTACGAGACCTTCCCGACGTACAGTGCCCTGTACTTCACGTCGATCCTGAAGGACATCGCGACCGCAACCAACGACGTCGTGACCGCGGCCGCCGCCGGCGACTTCGACCCGACGCCGTACGTCGGCACGCTCGAGAACAACGGAGTCGGAATCGCCTCGTTCCACGACTACGAGGACAAGGTTGCTGCGGAGCTGCAGGGCGAGCTCGACGACATCAAGGCGTCGATCATCGCGGGTGACATCAAGGTCACCTCGTACCTCAACCCGTAACAGCTGAACACCACGCTCGGGGAGACCGGTTCGCCGGTCTCCCCGATGCGTATCCTCCCGCCGATTTCGCCATCGGGCCGGGGATGAAAGGATGGCGAGCAATGAAGCTCGAACTGCGCGGAATCACCAAGCGATTCGGTGACCTTGTCGCCAACGACAGCATCGACCTGATCGTCGAGCCCGGCGAGATCCACTCCCTTCTCGGCGAGAACGGCGCCGGCAAGTCCACGCTGATGAACGTGCTCTACGGCCTGTATCACGCCGACGAGGGCGAGATCCTGCTCGACGACGAGCCTCAGCACTTCGCCGGTCCGGGCGACGCCATGAAGGCCGGCATCGGCATGGTCCACCAGCACTTCATGCTCATCCCGGTCTTCACGGTCGCCGAGAACGTGATGCTCGGCCACGAGCCCACCGGACCCCTCGGGGTCCTCGACCTCGACGCGGCGCGTGAGCGGGTGCGCGAGATCTCCAAGCGGTTCGGCTTCGACGTCGACCCGGACGCGCTCATCGAGGACCTGCCGGTCGGCGTGCAGCAGCGCGTCGAGATCATCAAGGCGCTGGCGCGCGACGCGAAGGTGCTCGTCTTCGACGAGCCGACCGCGGTGCTGACGCCCCAGGAGACCGACGAGTTCATGGCGATCATGCGCCAGCTCCGCGACGAGGGCATCGCGATCGTCTTCATCACCCACAAGCTGCGTGAGGTCCGCGAGGTCGCGGACAAGATCACCGTCATCCGGCTCGGCAAGGTCGTCGGGCGAGGCGAAGCCGACCGCCACCAACGCCGAGCTCGCTTCGCTCATGGTCGGCCGCGAGGTCGAGCTGACGGTCGACAAGACGCCGGCGAAGCCGGGCGACGTCGCCCTTCGCGTCAAGGATCTCCGGGTGCGCAGCGCTCGCGGCCTTCGCGGTGCTCAACGGCGTCTCCTTCGAGGTGCGCGCGGGCGAGATCCTCGCCATCGCCGGCGTGCAGGGCAACGGCCAGACCGAGCTCACCGAGGCGCTGCTCGGCATCCAGCCGCGGGTGACAGGGTCCATCACGCTCGACGGCAAGGAACTGCTCGGCCGCTCGGTGCGCAAGGTGCTGGATGCCGGGGTCGGGTTCGTTCCCGAGGACCGCACCGAAGACGGCCTCATCGCCGGGATTCACGATCGCCGAGAACCTCATGCTCGACCGGTCCGACGGTGCGCCGTTCGTCGAAGTGGGGCACGCTGCAGCTCGGCGACCTCGCCGAGTTCGCGACGACAAGCTCAAGGAGTACGACATCCGGGCCCAGGGCATCGCCTCGCACGCGGGCGACACTGTCCGGCGGCAACCAGCAGAAGGTCGTGCTCGCCCGCGAGCTGAGCCGGGATCTGCGCGTGCTCGTCGCGTCGCAGCCGACGCGCGGTCTCGACGTCGGATCCATCGAGTTCGTGCACTCGCAGATCGTCGCGACGCGCGACGCCGGCATCCCGGTGATCGTGGTGTCGACCGAACTCGACGAGGTCGACGCGCTCGCCGACCGCATCGCGGTCATGTACCACGGCGGGATCATCGGCATCGTGCCGGCGACCACCTCGCGTGAGGTGCTCGGCCTGATGATGGCGGGCGAACTTCCGGCCGGAACGGAGCTCGCCGCGTGAACGCCGCCCAGATCCCCGAGCAGGACCAGAAGTCGAAGGCGAAGAAGAAGGCGCTCGAGCCGGGGCAGGTCCCCGAGCAGCAGGATGCCGAGCAGCCGTCTCGCTGGGTGCTCGCCCTCAAGGAGATCGTGGGCGGCAACGCCGTCATCTCGGTCCTCGCGATCTTCGTCGCCCTCGTCGTCGGCGCGCTCTTCATCGCGATCTTCAACGAGGACGTGCAGGAGGCGGCCGGATACTTCTTCTCCCGCCCCGGCGACACCTTTGCGGCCGCGGTGGCACGTCGTCGTGCAGGCCTACTCCGCGCTCTTCCACGGCTCGATCTTCGACGACAAGGGCACGCTTCATCGAACGGCTCGAGCCGCTCAGCAACACGCTGTTCAACGCGACGTCGCTGATCGCGGCCGGACTCAGCGTGGCGCTGGCCTTCCGCGTCGGCCTGTTCAACATCGGCGGGCGCGGCCAGATCACGGTGGCCGCGATCTTCTCGGCGTTCGTCTCGCTTCACTTCCCGCTTCCGGGTTTCGCCGCCATCGTCGCGGCGATTCTCGCCGGCATCATCGGCGGGGCGCTCTGGGGCGGCATCGTCGGCATCCTGCGTGCCAAGACCGGCGCGCACGAGGTGATCATGACGATCATGCTCAACTACGTCGCGTTCAACCTGCTGGTGTTCCTGCTCAAGACTCCCGCGCTGCAGCAGGAGGGGCAGGTCAACCCGAAGTCGCCGCCGATCCCGGTGGATGCCCGCCTCCCGACGCTCTTCCCTGGCTTGGGCTGGCAGGTGGATGTCGGCTTCCTGGTCGTCATCGCCGTCACGATCGGCGTGTGGTGGCTGCTCAACCGTTCGAGCCTCGGATTCCGCTTCCGCGCGGTCGGTGAGAATCCGCATGCCGCGCGCGTCGCCGGAATCGACGTCAAGCAACGTCTACCTGTACGCGATGCTCATCTCGGGCGGTCTCGTCGGTCTCGCCGGGCGCTGTTCCTCAACAGTCCGTCGCAGACGACCAACGGGCTCTCTCGCCGGGTTCGACGCCGCACGGCTCGGCTTCGACGCGATCACGGTGGCGCTGCTCGGCCGGTCGAGGCCACTCGGCGTCTTCTTCGCCGGCCTGCTGTTCGGCGCCCTCCGCGCGGGAAGCTTCGACATGCGGCTCGTACGTCTCGATCGACCTCGTCGGCGTGATCCAGTCGGTCATCGTGCTGCTGATCGCGGCGCCGCCGCTGGTTCGCGCCCTGTTCTTCCTTCCGACGCCGACCGGCTTCCGATTCCGCGAGCACGCCAGAAGGCGGTGGTGACCAAATGACCGCCATCGACGAGGCACCCGCCGTGGCCACCTCCATCGGCCGGTGCGCGCACGCTGATCCGCGGCGCCCTGTGGAAGGCGCCCGTCGCCTTCGGCATCGTGACACTGCTGCTGTCCGTGCTCATCATCGGCTTCGCGCGTCGCCGGGATCAGCCCGTTCGTGCTCGCCGACCGGCATCCGACTTCTTCGCGCTTCCGAAGCTCGAGGTCGCCGGCCATCGCCGCGGGGATCGTCTTCGTCGTGGTCGCTCGTCCTGATCACCGCGCTCGCGGCCTTGCTACGCGCTCCGTGCGCAGAGCGACGCCGCTCTGGCTGATCGTCGTGTTCGCGCGTGCTCTTCCTCGTCGGCGTTCCTCGCCTGGGCGGCCGCCGGAGCACGCGTCGGCATCCTGGTGCCCGGCCTGCTGGTCGGATCGATCAGCCTGAGCACCCCGCTGATCTTCGGCGCGCTCGGCGGCGTGATCTCCGAGCGCGCCGGCGTCGTCAACATCGCGATCGAGGGCCAGCTGCTCGGCGGCGCCTTCTCTCGGCGATGGTCGCGTCGTCGCTCGCGATCCCGCTCGCCGCGGCTCTCGGCGAGGACGGCAACCGGGGCACGGGCGGGTTCCTCGCCTCGCTCGTGGCGATCGTCGCGGCAGCGCTCGCCGGCGTCGGCGTTTCCGCGTGCTCGCCGTCGTTCGCGATCCGGTACATCGTCGATCAGGTCATCGTCGGTGTCGTGCTGAACGTGCTGGTGGTCGGGCTCACGGGCTTCCTCTACAGCGAGCTGCTGCTGCCCAACGAGGCCGTGCTCAACAGTCCGCCGATCATGAGCCGCACTGCCGATCCCGGTCCTCAGCCAGATCCCGATCATCGGGCCGGCGCTCTTCAACGGCAGACGTTCATCATGTACCTGATGTACATCGCGGTGCCCGCGGTCTGGTTCGCGCTGTACAAGACCCGCTGGGGCCTGCGGGTGCGAGCGGTCGGCGAGCACCCGAAGGCCGCCGACACGGTCGGCATCAACGTGAACCGCACGCCGCTTCTGGACGGTGCTGCTCGCCGGCGCCGTGGCGGGCGCGGGTGGCGCGTTCTTCACGCTCGACTCGGTCGGCTCGTTCAACAAGGAGGTGACGAGCGGGCTGCCGGCTTCATCGCCCTCGCCGCCGTCATCTTCGGCCGCTGGGATCCGATCCGCGCGACGCTCGCCGCCCTGCTGTTCGGCTTCGCGACCAACCTGCAGTAGCGTGCTGGGCATCGATCGGCTCGCCGGTGCCCGGCGAGTTCATGCTGATGCTGCCGTACATCGTGACGATCTTCGCGGTCGCGGGACTGGTCGGGCAGTCGAGAGCCCCGGCGGCCGACGGCAAGCCGTACATCAAGTGCCACCTAGGAGGAGACCGCTGTGCCGTCGGACAACTTGGCCACGGAGATCGACTGGGATTCTCTGCGTGCCGTCGCGCGCGAGGCGCTCACCCACGCGTACGTCCCGTACTCGAACTTCCCGGTCGGGGTCGCGGCGATCGTCGACGACGGGCGGGTGCTCTCCGGGGCGAACGTCGAGAACGCGTCGTACGGCCTGACGCTGTGCGCCGAGTGCGCGCTGGTGTCGTCGCTGCACATGACGGGCGGCGGCAAGCTCGTCGCGTTCACCTGCGTCGACGGCCACGGCAACGCGCTCATGCCCTGCGGACGCTGTCGTCAGCTGCTCTTCGAGCACTCCGCCGAGGGCATGCTGCTCGAGACGGTGTCGGGCATCAAGACGATCGACGAGGTGATCCCCGACGCGTTCGGGCCGCGCACGCTGGCCGAGTACCAGCGCAGGCGCGACGCGTGATGCGTCGAGGCGTTCGACGTCGTCGACCTGATCCACACCAAGCGCGACGGCGGAGCGCTCTCGCACCGCGCAGATCGACTGGCTGATCGACGCCTACACCCGCGGCTACGTCGGCGACGAGCAGATGGCCGCGATGACGATGGCGATCTTCATCCGCGGCATGCAGCGCGACGAGATCCGCGACCTCACGATGGCGATGATCGCCTCCGGCGAGACGCCTCGACTTCTCGGGGCTGTCAAGAAGCCCACGACCGACAAGCACTCGACCGGCGGCGTCGGCGACAAGATCACCCTGCCGCTCGCACCGCTCGTCGCGTCGTTCGGCGTCGCCGTGCCGCAGCTCTCGGGCCGCGGCCTCGGTCACACCGGCGGCACCCTCGACAAGCTCGAGTCGATCCCCGGCTGGCGGGCGAAGCTCTCGAACGAGGAGTTCATGGCGCAGCTGGATGACGTCGGCGCCGTGATCTGCGCGGCCGGTTCCGGCCTGGCTCCCGCCGACGGCAAGCTGTACGCGCTGCGCGACATCACCGGGCACGGTCGAGGCGATCCCGCTCATCGCGTCGTCGATCATGTCGAAGAAGATCGCCGAGGGCACCGCCGCCCTGGTGCTCGACGTGAAGTTCGGCTCCGGCGCCTTCATGCAGGATCCGGCGCGGTCGCGCGAGCTCGCCGAGACGATGGTCGCGCTCGGCAACGACGCCGGCGTCGCCACGCGTGCGCTGCTCACCAACATGAACGTGCCGCTCGGGCTCGCGATCGGCAACGCCAACGAGGTGCGCGAGTCGGTCGAGGTGCTCGCCGGCGGCGGCCCGGCCGACGTCGTCGAGCTCACCGTCGCGCTCGCCCGCGAGATGCTCGACCTGGCCGGCGTGACCGACGCCGACGTCGAGGGCGCCCTGAAGGACGGCCGGGCGATGGACACCTGGCGGGCGATGATCTCCGCGCAGGGCGGGGATCCGGATGCGGCGCTGCCGACCCCGACGGAGACGCAGGTCGTCACGGCCGACCGCGACGGCATCCTGGTGAAGCAGGAGGCCCTGCCGTTCGGCATCGCCGCCTGGCGCCTCGGCGCCGGACGCGCGCGCAAGCAGGACCCGGTGCAGCACGCCGCCGGCATCGACCTGCACGTCGAAGCCCGGCGACAGGCCGTGAAGGCGGGCGAGCCGCTGTTCACGCTGGGCACCGACGAGCCGGAGCGGTTCGAGCGCGCCCTCGAGGCGCTCGAGGGCGCGTACGCGATCGGCGACGCCGGGCGCACGGTTGACGACGGCGGCCCGCTCATCGCGGGCCGGATCGGCTGACCCGTGGGATGCTCGCGATCGACCGCGGGTCTCCGATCCGCTCGAGCGCGTCGACGACCAGCGCCCAGAACCGCGCGTGGTCGAGGTCGAACGCGACCTGGGTCGTGACCTCGGGGCCCGCCGGTTCGCGCAGGTCGACCACGGTCATCCCGAGCGTGTGGCCGCCGGTCAGCTCGATGTCGATCGGCGCGCGCACGGTGCGCATCAGCGTCGGGTCGATGACGTAGGCGACCGCGCACGGGTCGTGCACGGGCGGGTGGTCGAAGCCCTGCGCGTCCTTGTAGCTGTGGGCGAAGAACTCCATCAGCTCGCCGACGAAGCGCGCGGGCCCGGTGCCGACCGCCGCGATCGCCGCCACGACCTCCGGGGTCGCGAGCGCCTGTGGGTCAGGTCGAGGCCGATCATGGTCACCGGCCACGGCTCGTCGAACACGATCGACGCGGCCTCCGGGTCGATGACGATGTTGAACTCGGCGACCGCGCTCCAGTTGCCGACGTGCGCGCCGCCGCCCATCAGCACGACCTCGCGCACCCGCGGGACGATGCGCGGCTCGAGCCGCGCGGCGAGCGCGATGTTGGTGAGGGCGCCGGTCGGGACGAGGGTGATCTCGCCGGGCTCCGCGGCCATGATCGTGTCGACGATGAACTGCGCGGCGGGTCGCGGGTCGAGCTCGATGGTCGGCTCGGGCAGCACCGGGCCGTCGAGCCCCGACTCGCCGTGGATGCTCTCCGCCGTCTCGATCTGCCGCACCAGCGGCCGGGCGGAGCCGCGCGCGAACGGCACCCCGGTGATGCCGGCGACCCGAGCGACCGAGAGGGCGTTGCGCGTCACCTTGTCGATCGTCTGGTTGCCCATGACCGTCGTGACACCGACGAGGTCGATCTCGGGATTGCCGTACGCGAGGAGCAGGGCGACGGCGTCGTCGTGGCCGGGATCGCAGTCGAGGATGATCTTGCGGGGCATGCTCTCAGCCTCAGGGAACCTCCGCACGATAAATTGAGGGCATGAGCGACGCTGCTGCCGCGCTTCCGGGTAGCCGGGTGCCGATCCGTGACCTTCCCAAGGTCTCCCTCCACGATCACCTCGACGGAGGGCTGCGACCTCAGACCATCATCGAGCTCGCCGAGCCGCTCGGCATCGAGCTGCCGGCGACCGATGCCGCGGCTCTCGCCACCTGGTTCGCCGAGCAGTCCGACAGCGGCTCGCTCGTCGAGTACCTGAAGACCTTCGACGTCACCATCTCCGTCATGCAGACCCGCGAGGGGCTCGTCGCGGGTCGCCCGCGACTTCGTCGAGGACCTCGTCGCCGACGGCGTGATCTACGGCGAGATCCGCTGGGCGCCCGAGCAGCACCTCAGCGCGGGCTGACGCTCGACGAGACGGTCGAGGCCGTGCAGGAGGGCATCGACGCAGGCGACGGATGCCGCGCACTCGGCCGGCCACGACATCCGGGTCGGGCCAGCTGGTCAGCGCCATGCGCCACCTCGAGCGCGGCACCGAGATCGCCGAGCTCGCGCTCCGCCACCGCGACCGCGGCGTCGTCGGGTTCGACATCGCCGGGCCCGAGGCGGGCTTCCCCGCGTGCGCGCCAGCGCGAGGCGTTCGACCTGCTCGCGCGCGAATGCTTCCCGGTCACCGTGCACGCCGGCGAGGCCGACGGGCTCGAGAGCATCCGGGGCGCCCTCGTCGACGGCCACGCGCTGCGGCTCGGCCACGGCGTGCGCATCGCCGAGGACATCACGCTCGAGGGCGAGGACGACGAGAACGCAGTTCGTCACCCTCGGCCTGCTCGCCCAGTGGGTCAAGGATCGCGGCATCACGCTCGAGACCAGCCCGAGCTCGAACCTGCAGACCGGCGCGTTCGCGGCCTGGGGCTCGACGATGGCCGACCACCCGTTCGACATGCTGTACCAGCTCGGCTTCCGGGTGACGGTCAACACCGACAACCGCCTGATGAGCGCGACGACGCTGACGCGCGAGCTCGGCATCCTCGTCGACACCTTCGGGTACGACGTGGATGACGTGCTCGCCTTCCAGCTCAACGCCGCCGAGTCGGCGTTCCTGCCGCTCGAGGACCGCGAGGAGCTCGTCGAGCGCATCGTCGCCGGATTCGGCGCCGGAATGACGCTGCCCCCGCTCCCGGACGACGGCGTCGAGCTCGGCGCGACCGTCGCCGACTGGCGCGCCGCGGTCCAGCTCGCGGGTGCCGCGCTCGCCGACACCGGTGCGGCCGCGCCCGAGTACGCGGACGAGATGATCCGCATGATCGAGGAGCACGGCCCGTACGTCGTGATCGCGCCGGGTCTGGCTCTCGCGCACGCGCGGCCCGGCCCCGAGGTGTTCGGCGACGGTCTGTCGGTCGTGACGCTGGCGTCGCCGGTGACGTTCGGGCACCCGCACAACGACCCGGTCTCGGTGGTGCTCGGCCTGGCGGCCGGGTACGCGACGCACCTCTCGGTCGTGGCGGCGCTCGCGAACGTGTTCAACGATTCGGATGCCGTGGCCGCAGCTGGCCGCGGCGTCGTCGGCGGACGAGGTGCGCGGGATCCTCGGCGCCCCCGACGGCTACCCGTCGTCGCCTTTGGACGCGGCGTGAAGATCGTCGCGATCTGCGGCGCCGGCATCGGCACCAGCGGCATCCTCAAGGTGAACGCCGAGCGCGTGCTGCTGCGGCTCGGCATCGCGGCGACCGTCGTGGCGTGCGACCTGACGTCGCTGCGCCGCCGAGGCCGAGGACGCCCAGGTGATCCTGACCTCGCCCGAGTTCGTCGAGGCGATCGGCACGACCTCCGCCGACGTGATCGTGGTGCGAGAACTACTTCGACACGGACGAGCTCACCGAGAAGCTCGAGAGAGCACTGGGGTAGCGACGCGCACGCGCCGCTACGGTCGCACAGCGTTCGCTAGCTCCGCGACCTCGGCGACCCCATCCTGTCCCAGCGACGACGTCACGCCGAATGCCGCGAACCCGATCGCCACGATCAGCGGGGTCTCAAACGGTCTCACATCCACCGCGATCCCGCGGCCGCGCCCACCCGATTCGAGGTCGGTGACCTCGATCGACCCGAGCTCCGCCCACGGAATCAGCAGCAACTCGGTCGGATGCGCACTCAAGCTCCAGGCCGAGATGCCCCGCTCGTCGACGAGGCCGACAAGCCAGCGGTCGGCAACATCGGCGGTGATCCCACGTGCACCGAGGTACACGGCGAGATCTGAGACGAGCGCGGGCTGCCGCCGCGCAAGGAACACGAGACCCTCGGGATGGGCGGCCGCGACGCGCCGCAGGGCATGTGCCCGGCGCCAGGATCCGATGGTCGCTCCTGCAAGAGCCCCCAGCAGCACGAAGCCGACGAGCATCTGGATGACGCTGCTCGTTGCGTCTCCCCGCGGGGCGACGAAGATCAGCAAGAACACGAGCGCGGTTGCAGCGACCATCACCGCGGCGGCGCTCAGCCCCGCGATCACAGCGGAACCGAGGCACGAACGAGGGCATTGCACCAGCCTCGCACAACGCCACCCTCGCCACGTTCTGCACTACCGTGATGGGAATGGAGACACCGATCGACCAGTCGAGGATGCTCCTTCTGATCCTCGCGATCGTGGATGCGCTCCTGCTCGCAGCGAACGTGATCCACTGGACGATCGGGGACGACGATCCCGTGTTCTCCAATCCGGCCTGGGACGGAGACATCGAACAGTCCTACATCGAGAACTTCGGCCACATCCTTCTGATCTCTGCGATCGTCATGCTCATCGTCATCCTTCGCCGCCGCCTCGTCATGGTCCTCGTGGCATGGACCCTCATCTTGACCGCGCTGGTGATCGACGACCTGTTCGAGGTCCACGAGCGCGGCGGCGAGGCGCTGGTGAGCCTCATCGGGCTCCCCTCCATCGCGGGGATGAGAGGACAGGACGTCGGCGAGCTGCTCGTCTGGTGCGCGATGGTCGTTCCCCTCGGCATCGTCCTCGTGATCGGGCATGTCCGGGCGGCGCCGGTCGATCGCCGTGACTCGAGAACCCTCTTCACCCTGGTCGCCGTCCTCGCAGCGTTCGCGGTCGTCCTCGACGCTCTCAGCCACCCGATCGGTGAACTCGTTCCGCCGCCGGTCGGCACCTTCCTGACGCTGCTCGAGACCACAGGCGAGTTGGTCGCCATGTCGCTGATCGTGGTCGCGGTGCACCGCATGACCTTGCGGCCGACGGCGTAGCTCAGCCGAGTAGTTCCCGCATGCCCCCGTCGAGGGCGTCCAGTGTGGCGTGCGCTGCCGCGAGCCGGGCTGTGGCGTCCCCGTCTGTCGACCAGGCGTCGAGGTAGCACTTCAGCTTCGGCTCGGTGCCGGACGGGCGGACGATCACCCGTCCGCCGTCGAAGCGGTACCGCAGGATGTCGTTCGGCGGCAGACCCTCGAACCCGTCGGTGAAGTCGTCGACGCCCATCGACATCCCGGCCCCCGATCGTCTTGGCGGGGCTTGGCCCGCAGCTCGCGCCATCGTCGCCGGGATCTGCGGACAGATCGGCCACGCGGATCGAGATCTGCGACGAGGCGTACCCGCCGAACCTGTCGGCGAAGTCGGCCAGGTGCTGCTCGAACGTGGTGCCGGATGCCTTCAGCTCGGCGAACAGCGCGAGCACCGCGACGGCGGCCGAGATGCCGTCCTTGTCGCGCACCTTCGCGGGGTCGACGAGATAGCCGAGTGCCTCCTCGTAGCCGAAGACCAGGTTCGGGGCGCGCGAGATCCACTTGAAGCCGGTGAGCGTCTCGACCCAGTCGAGGCCGGTGCGCCGCCGCGATCACGCCGAGCGCAGGCGAGGACACGAGCGAGCAGGCGAGCGTGCCCGATCGATCCGCGCGCCCTGTCGCGCGGCCCGCCAGCCGAGCAGCCAGCCGACCTCGTTGCCCGAGAGGCGGCGCCAGCCGCCCTCGGCCGTCGCATCGGGCACGCCGACGGCGACACGGTCGGCGTCCGGGTCGTTCGCGATCACCAGGTCGGCGCCGGACCGACCGCGGCGAGGTCGAACGCCATGTCCATCGCTCCCGGCTCCTCGGGGTTCGGGAAGGCCACGGTCGGGAAGTCGGGATCGGGTTCGGCCTGCGCCGGCACGACCTGCATGTCGGGGAACCCGGCGTCCGCGAACACCGCGCGCGCGGTCTCGAGCCCGACGCCGTGCATCGGGGTGTAGACGTAGCTCAGCGTCGCAGCGGGGGCGCCGTCGACGGGTGAGCGACGCCGTCGCGGCCGCGTAGGCGTCCACGATCTCCTCGCCGGCGGTCAGGTAGGCGGTCGAGCGGGGCAGGTCGGCGATCGATCCAGCCGCGACCCGCAGGATCTCGCGCCTGGATCTCGGCATCGGCGGGCGGCACGATCTGCGACCCCTCGTCGGCGCCACCGAGGTAGACCTTGTAGCCGTTGTCGGCCGCCGGGTTGTGCGAGGCCGTCACCATGACGCCCGGCCGACGCCCCGAGGAAGCGCACCGCGAACGCCAGCACCGGCGTCGGCAGCAGCCGCGGCAGCAGGGTCGCCTGCACGCCCGCGCCCTGCATGAGCTCGGCGGTGTCGCGGGCGAAGACGGCCGAGTTGTGGCGGCCGTCGTAGCCGATGACGACCGATCGGATGCGATTCGCGGCCGAGCAGGTAGGCGGCGAGCCCGGCGGCGGCCTGCGCGACCAGCACGCGGTTCATCCGCGTCGGGCCCGCGCCGAGCTCGCCGCGCAGCCCGGCGGTGCCGAACTCGAGGCGGCCGCTGAAGCGCGCGACCAGTGTCGGCCACCGCATCCGGCGCGCCGGACTCGGCGCAGGCGACCAGGGCATCCAGCTCGGACGCGCGTCACCGGGTCGGGGTCCTGCGCCATCCAGGCGCGTGCCGAGCCGATCGCCGCGTCGACCCCGTCCACGCCTCACAGCTCCGCCACGATCTTGGCGAGCAGGGCGCCGAGCGCCGCCTCGGCGTCCTTGCCGGCCTGCAGCACCTCGGCGTGGTCGAGCTTGTCCTTCGAGATGCCGGCGGCGAGGTTGGTGATGAGCGACATGCCCAGGATCTCCATGCCGGCCTGCCGTGCGGCGATCGCCTCGAGCGCGGTCGACATCCCGACGATGTGGCCGCCGATCGTCTTCGCCATCTGCACCTCGGCCGGCGTCTCGTAGTGCGGCCCGCGGAACTGCACGTACACGCCCTCGTCGAGCGTCGGCATCCACGGTGCGCGCCAGGTCGCGCAGGCGCTTGCGAGTACAGGTCGGTGAGGTCGATGAACGTCGCGCCCTCGAGCGGGGAGTCGGCGGTCAGGTTGATGTGGTCGCTGATCAGCACGGGGGTGCCGGGCTTCCAGGTCTCCTTGATGCCGCCGGCGCCGTTGGTGAGGATCATCGTCGTCGCACCGGCGGCCGCCGCAGTGCGCACCGAGTGCACGACGCGGCGCACGCCGTGGCCCTCGTAGTAGTGCGTGCGCGCACCGATCACGAGCGCGCGCTTGCCGGTCGGCAACAGGATGCTGCGCAGCGTCCCGCTGTGCCCCACGACCTTCGAGGCGCTGAAGCCCACGATCTCGGTCGCGGGGATCGTGTGGGTGGTCTCGCCGATCAGCTCGGCCGCCTGACCCCATCCGGAGCCGAGCGTCAGCGCGATGTCGTGCTTCTCGACGCCGGTCGCGGCGGCCAGCTGCGCTGCCGCCTGCTTCGCGATCTCGAACGGATCGGCGGCGGGGTCGTCGAGGGGATTCGAGGCAGGCGTCGTCGGCATCTGGCCATCCTATTTCGGGCGCGGTCTCGATACACCGCCTTCGGCGGCACTCGACCACCGGACGCGCCAGAATGGTAGCCATGGCCTACGAGTTCGAACGCACCCATCGGCTCGCGGTGCTCGGCGGCGGGCCCGGAGGCTACGAGGCGGCCCTCACGGGCGCCCAGCTCGGCGCCGACGTCACGCTCGTCGAGCGGGTCGGCGTCGGCGGCTCGGCGGTGCTCACCGACGTCGTGCCGTCGAAGACGCTCATCGCGACGGCGGAGGCGGCGGCGGCCGTCGGCGAGGCCAGCCGATCTCGGCGTGCAGTTCTTCACGCGGAACGACGCCGGGCGCGCCGTGCGTCCCGAGGTCACCGTCAACCTGGAGGCCGTCAACCAGCGCCTGCTGCTGCTCGCGCGGCAGCAGTCGGAGGACATGAAGGCCCAGCTCATCGAAGGCCGGGGTCCGCATCGTCATGGGCGACGGCCGGCTCGACGGCGCCGAACCGGATCGTCGTCTCGACCGGCAACGGCAAGAAGCGCACCGACTTCGACGAGATCGACGCCGACACCCTCGTCGTCTCCGTCGGAGCGAGCCCCCGCATCCTGCCCAGCCGCGAAGCCCGACGGCGAGCGCATCTTCACCTGGACGCAGCTCTACTACGCTCGACGAGGTGCCCGAGCACCTGATCGTCGTCGGCTCGGGTGTCACCGGCGCCGAGTTCGCGTCGGCCTACCTCGCACTCGGCTCGAAGGTCACGCTCGTCTCGAGCCGCGACCAGGTGCTGCCCGGGGAGGACGCCGACGCGGCCGCGGTGATCGAGAACGTGTTCACGCGCAACGGCATGCCGGTGCTCAACAAGAGCCGCGCGCCAGTCGGTCGAGCGCACGGGCGACGGCGGTGGTCGTCACGCTGGCCGACGGCCGCACCGTCGAGGGATCGCACGCGCTGATGGCGGTCGGCTCGGTCCCCAACACGGACGGCATCGGGCTCGAGGAGGCCGGGGTGCAGCTCACCGAGTCGGGGCACATCCGGGTCAACCGGGTCGCCCGCACCTCGATGCCCGTCGATCTACGCGGCCGGCGACTGCAGCGACTTCCTGCCGCTGGCATCCGTCGCCTCGATGCAGGGGCGCACCGCCGTGTTCCACGCGATGGGCGACGCCGTGTCGCCGACCGAGCTGCGCAACGTGACGTCGAACATCTTCACGCAGCCCGAGGTCGCCACCGTCGGCTGGTCGCAGAAGCAGATCGAGGACGGGATCGCGCAGGGCGAGATCTACAAGCTGCCGCTCGCGTCGAACCCGCGCGCCAAGATGATGGGCATCACCGACGGCTTCGTGAAGATCTTCGCCCGCACCGGATCGGGCACCGTCATCGGCGGCGTCGTCGTCGCCCCGAAGGCGTCGCGACCTCATCCTGCCGATCGCGCTGGCGGTCGAGCACCGGCTCACCGTCGATCAGCTCGCGCAGCGCGTTCAGCGTCTACCCGTCGCTGTCGGGCGCGATCACGGACGCGGCGCGGGCGATGCACATCGTGGGGTGAGCCGCGCCGCAGCTCACCGATTTTCCGCAATCGCCGCGCGGCGCCGCGCTGACGCATTGCGGAAAACCGGTTCCTCCACGGACGACATCAGCGGACCCGACTTCCACGGCTTCGCGATGGACCCCGACATGGACGCGGTCCACGAGCCGAACCTGGCCGCATGGATTCCGGACGTGACACGCCTGGCGAGACGCATTCGTGGTCGCTCGCGACTTTCGATCCGTCGGCGATCATTCGAGCATCTACCGTGCGGTGGCCCGCGGTGACCTCGTCCCGGGTGACGACGGGGGCGTATCTGCCGTCGGCACTGTGGTCGGCGCTGGACCGCGATCGGCGACGCCTCGCATTGATCGACGCGAACGGGCTGCTCTTCCCGCGCGACGGCCCGTACTTCGCACCTGGCCGCGGCGGCGCTGTGGGGGCTGCCGAACGTCGGTCGGTGGCCCGACCGGCTCGAGGTGCTGGTCCCGGAAGGAATCGAACTGCGTTCGCGGCGCTCACTGCAGCGTCGATCCGGCCCGCCCGACGCCCGGATGACGGTCGATCGACGGCCACCGAGCGACCGTCCTGGCTCGCACGGTCGTCGACGTGGCCCGAACGACATCGCACAGCCCTCGAGCGTCGCGATGGCCGACCGGGCGATGCGCGTCGCTCGCCCGAGGGAGCTCGTGGAGTCGCGGCCGTCTCGCGTCGGCGGCGCCGACCTGCGGCGAGCAACGTGATCTCGCTTTGCGGCACCCGCGGCATCGTCGCGTGCGACACGAGCCGTCGAGTTCGCGGACGGGATGTCGGGGTCACCGGGCGAGTCGCGTCAGCAGGGTCGCGATGCACGCTCTCGGGTTCCCGGCTCCGAAGCTGCAGCATCGCCTTCTGCGGATGGCGGAGGGTCTCGTCGGAGCGGACTTCTGGTGGCCAGAGTTCGGCGTGATTGGGGAGTTCGACGGGTCGGGAAATACCTGTCGGCGGATCGTTGACGGCGGTCGTTCCGTGGCGGACGTCGTGCTCGCCGAGAAGCAGCGTGAGAACCGGCTGCGGGCGCTCGGGCCGAGGGTGGCGCGCTGGGGGTGGGCCGGACGCCCGGTCGCCTCGCCGCCTGGAGGCGATTCTGACCGCCGCGCGCTTGCCTCAGCGAGGGCTACGGCGGCGGTCGTGACGCGCGGCGTGGCTGCACGTCTCCGCTTTTCCGCAAATCGCGCGCGGATCCGCGCGGCGATTGCGGAAAAGCGAACGGTGAGGGGCTAGTCCTCGATCGCGAGCAGCTGGTGCCCGGCCGAGACCGTCGCGCCGACCTTGGCGTCGAGCTTCGCGATCGTGCCGTCCTTGTGCGCGGTGAGCGGCTGCTCCATCTTCATCGCCTCGAGCACGACGATGAGGTCGCCCTTGACGACCTTGTCGCCCTCGGCGACGGCGACCTTCACGATCGTCGCCTGCATCGGCGCCTTGACGGCGGTGCCGGATGCCGCGACGGCGACACCGCCTCCGCCGCGGCGACGGGGCGCCGGGGCGTTCGAGACCGATCCGGATGACGGCAGCAGCTTGGTCGGCAGCGAGACGGCGACGCGCTTGCCCTCGACCTCGACGACGACGCGAGTGCCGCTTCTCGGCCGGGCCGGACTCGGGCAGCATGCCGCCCCACGGCTCGAGGTCGTTGACGAACTCGGTCTCGATCCAGCGCGTGTAGACGCCGAACTTGCCGTCGGGGGCCGTGAAGGCCGGGTCGCGCACGATCTTGCGGTGGAACGGCAGCACGGTCGGCAGGCCGGCGACCTCGAACTCGTCGAGCGCGCGGCGTGACGCGCTCGAGCGCGTCGGCGCGGTTCGAGCCGGTGACGATCAGCTTCGCGAGCAGCGAGTCGAAGGCGCCCGAGATGACGTCGCCGGTGGTGACGCCGGAGTCGACGCGCACGCCGGGACCGCCGGGGAAGCGCAGCACGTTCACCGGTCCGGGCGTCGGCAGGAAGTTGCGACCCGGGTCCTCGCCGTTGATGCGGAACTCGATCGAGTGGCCGTGCGTCTCGGGGTCGCCGTAGTCGAGCAGCCCGCCCTCGGCGATGCGGAACTGCTCGCGCACCAGGTCGATGCCGGTGACCTCCTCGGAGACCGGGTGCTCGACCTGGAGCCGGGTGTTCACCTCGAGGAACGAGACCGTGCCGTCCTTGCCGATCAGGAACTCGCAGGTGCCGGCGCCGAGGTAGCCGACCTCCTTGAGGATCGCCTTCGACGACTCGTAGAGCAGCTTGGTCTGCTCGTCGGTGAGGAAGGGCGCGGGCGCCTCCTCGACGAGCTTCTGGTGGCGGCGCTGCAGCGAGCAGTCGCGGGTCGAGACGACGACGACGTTGCCGGCCGAGTCGGCGAGGCACTGGGTCTCGACGTGGCGCGGCTCGTCGAGGTACTTCTCGACGAAGCACTCGCCGCGGCCGAACGCGGCGATCGCCTCGCGCGTCGCCGACTCGAACATCTCGGGCACCTCTTCGCGGGTGCGGGCGACCTTGAGGCCGCGGCCGCCGCCGCCGAAGGCGGCCTTGATCGCGACCGGCAGCCCGACCTCGTCGACGAACTTCAGCACCTCGGCCGCGTCGGCGACCGGGTTGAGCGTGCCGGGCGCGAGCGGCGCTCCGACCTTCTCGGCGACGTGACGGGCGCTGACCTTGTCGCCGAGCCGCTCGATCGAGTCGGGCGACGGGCCGATCCAGATGAGCCCGGCATCCTGCACCGCGCGGGCGAAGTTCGGCGTTCTCGGCGAGGAACCCGTATCCGGGGTGCACGGCGTTCGCGCCCGAGCGCCGCGCGACCGACAGCAGCTTCTCGATGACGAGGTAGGTGTCGGCGCTGGTGGTGCCGTCGAGGGCGAAGGCCTCGTCGGCGAGCTTCACGTGCCGCGCGTCGCGGTCCTGGTCGGCGTAGACGGCGACGGAGCCGATCCCGGCGTCGCGAGCGGCGCGGATGACGCGCACCGCGATCTCGCCCCGGTTCGCGATGAGGACCTTGTTGATGCGAGCCATAGTCCCTCAGCCTATGGGGTGGTCAGGGCCCGTCTTTGTCGAGCTCCTACAGAACAGGATGCGACGATGTTCGAAGCGAGCTGTAGGCGGTCGCTACCCGCGGTTCCAGAGGCTCGGCCATGCGATCCCGAGCTGTCGCACCATGGTGCGGAGCAGCGGGACGCTCAGCCCGACGACGGTGTGCGGATCGCCCACGATGCTCTCGATGAACCCGGCGCCCTTGGCGTCGATCGTGAAGGCGCCCGCGACCTCGAGCGGCTCGCCCGTGGCGATGTACGCGTCGATCTCGGCGTCGTCGATGTCGTCGGCGAAGCGCACGGTCGCGACCGAGGTGCCGCCGACGGCCCGGCCGACGATGCCGTCCCGCGCGTCGATGAGCCAGTGACCGGAGTGCAGCAGGCCCGAGTGGCCGCGCTGCGCGTGCCAGCGCTCGCGGGCGACCTCCGGCAGGTGCGGCTTGCCGTAGACGACGCCGTCGAGTTCGAACGCCGAGTCTCCGCCGAGGATGAGGCCGTCGAACGAGCCGCCGTCCGGCGGGCCGACGCCGGCGACCGCCTCGGCCTTGAGCCGCGCGAGCATCAGGACGAGCTCGGGTGCGGTCGGCGTGGTCCCCGGCGACGGCGGCCTCCTCGTCCACGTGCGACGGGATCGGGACCGGGTCGATGCCGACCGCGCGCAACGTCGCGAGCCGGGCCGGGGAGGTCGATGCCAGGTAGAGGCGCACGGGGCGCTCGGGTTCCGTCATGCGGCGCCTCCTATGCTCGGACGATGGGCCAGGAATCCGTGGGTGACATGCGCGGCCGTGAGGTCGAACTCGACGCTACCAACATCGCGCACGGCGGGATCAGCGTCGCACGTCTCGACGGCCGCGTGGTCTTCGTCTCGGACGCGATCCCGGGCGAGCGCGTGGTGGCTCGGGTCAGCGACGATGACAAGCCGAGGTTCTGGCGCGCCGACACCGTCCGCGTGCTGGAGGCCAGCCCCCATCGTCGCCCGCACCCGTGGGCGGAAGCCTCACTCGACCGCGCTCCCGCCGACCGCGCCGGGGGAGCGGAGTTCGGTCACATCGACACCGCGCACCAGCGTGAGCTCAAGGCCCAGGTGCTGCGCGAGGCGCTCGCCCGCTTCGGCGGGGTCGAGCGCGACACCGTCGTCGAGCCGTTGCCCGGCCCGGAAGACGGCACCGGATGGCGTACCCGCGTGCGTCTGCACGTGTCCGACGATGGCGTGGTCGGCCCCTATGCCGCGAGGTCGCACACGGTCATCCCGGTCACCGACCTGCCGCTCGCGGTCGACGAGCTCCGCGAGGTCGCCCCGCTCGACGAGCGGTTCGCCGCAGGCACCGGCCATGTCGACCTCCTCGCGCCATCGACCGGCGGGGCGCGACTCGTCATCGGAGATCAGGCGAAGACGGTGATCCGCGAGCGCGTGGGGGACCGCGAGTTCCGGGTCGACGACACCGGGTTCTGGCAGGTCCATCGCGCCGCCGCCCAGACGTTGAGCGATGCCGTCGCCGACGCGATCGACGAGCAGACGTTCGACCCGCGTGCGGCGAACCTCGATCTGTACGGAGGGGTGGGGCTGCTCGCCGCCGCGGTCGCCGACCGCTTCGGCACGACGACGCGCATCACGACGGTCGAGTCGGACGGACGGGCCACCGAGCATGCCGCCGAGAACCTCGCCGAGTGGATCGGGGCGTCGGCGGTGACCGGCCGGGTCGAGCACTGGGTGCGCTCGCTCGCATCGGATGCGTCAGCGGCGGAACGGGCGCGCCTCGCCTCCGCGACGGTCGTCCTCGACCCGCCGCGCGCGGGTGCGGGGAAGGCCGTTCTCGACGCCCTTGTCGCGCTCGGGCCCGCCCAGCTCGTCTACGTGGCGTGTGATCCGGTCGCCTTCGCGCGCGACGTCGGGATCCTCGCCGAGCGCGGCTACCGGCTCGACGGCGCTGCGTGCGTTCGACCTGTTCCCGATGACGCACCACGTCGAGGCGGTCGCGGTTCTCGTCCGCGAATGACCGCGCGCGGTAGCATGACCCCAGGGCGAGCGATCGCTGAGGATTCCGGGGGGAAGACAGGATGAGCGTGGCGCAGACGGTACAGCAGTCGCCGACCTCGACGGCCGCGACGATTCCGGTGAGGGTCGCCGTCGTCGACGACCACGAGTCGGTCCGCCTCGGCCTGCGGGCCGCGTTCGCGGACGAGGGCTACGACGTGGTCCTCGTCGCGTCGACGGTGAACGAGCTCATCACCGGGCTCGCCGGCCGCGAGGTAGATGTGACCGTGCTCGACCTCTCTCTGGGAGACGGATCCAGCGTCACTGAGAACGTGAAGCAGGTGCAGGCCGCCGGCTCCGCCGTTCTGGTGCACAGCATCGCCGACCGCGTCGCGCTGGTGCGCGAGGCGCTCGCGGCCGGGGCCGCGGGCGTCATCCCGAAATCGTCCGCGACGAAGACCGTGATCGCCGCGGCCGCGACCGTCGCGCGGGGCGAGGTGCTCAACAATCTCGAGTGGGCGACCGCGATCGACGCAGACCGCGACTTCGCCAAGGCGGAGCTCGGCCGGCGTGAGCGCGAGATCCTTCACCTCTACGCCTCGGGACTTCCGCTGAAGCTCGCCGCGGAACAGCTGGGCATCGGCTATTCGACGGCGCGCGAGTACCTGGACCGCATCCGGGTCAAGTATGTGCAGGTGGGCCGGCCGGCGCCGACCAAGGTCGATCTGCTTCGTCGTGCGGTGGAGGACGGCATCCTGCCGGGGCTCGACCCCGACGGCGGCGATGGCCACTAGCCCGTCCGTCGCAGCCCCTCCCCAGGGCAGGCAGGTCCGAAATCCGCTCAGCCTGCGCCGGGTCGAATCCGCGGTCGGGCGCTCTGCAGCCGGATTCGGGATCGCGTTCTTCCTGCAGAGCCTTCCGACGCTCTTCACCGAGCTTCCGAATCTGCACACCGCCTGGTCGATCCTCATCGTCGGGGGACTGGTGGCGAGCCTCCTCGTCGCTGTCGTCGGCGCGATCGTCCGCCGCTGGATCCGGGTCGCCACTGCTGCATTCGCCGCCATCTACTTCGTCGGGCTGATCACCTGGCCCTTCGCGGTCGTCGACACCGGAGCGCTCACCGAGAACAGCCTGTGGCTCTACGGCCTCATGACGGTGGCGACTGCGCTGGCGGCGATCGCGTTCGAGGTCCGACTCGCGGCCGCGTATCTCATCGTGGTCCCCCTGATCTATGCCGTGATCCGCGTCACACCGGCCGGCGGCGAGGTCGGGCTGGAGCGGGCAGCCCTGGACTCGGTCTACGCCCTCATCCTCGGCGGTGTGATCACCATCATCTTCACGATCCTCCGCACGGCCGCGAACGGGGTCGACCGCGCCCAGCAGATGGCGCTCGAGCGGTACTCGCACGCGGTACGCCAGCACGCGATCGAGGCGGAGCGCGTCCAGGTCGACGCGATCGTGCACGACAGCGTGCTGACGACGCTGCTCTCGGCCGCCCGCGCCTACAGCCCCGAGGCGAAGGAGCTGTCGGCCACGATGGCGGGCAACGCGATCGGGCACCTGCGCGAAGCGGTCGCCGTGGCCCCGGACTCGGATGCGATGGTGCCGGCGGGCGTGCTCGCCAGCCGGATCTCGGAGGCGGCCAGCACGATGTCGCAGCCGTTCGAGGTCACGTCGACCAGGCTCGGACGGGCGGCGCTGCCCATCCCGGTGGCCGAGGCGATGTACTCGGCCGCCGTGCAGGGCATGGTCAACAGCCTTCAGCACGCGGGGTCGAGCGTGCGCCGCTGGGTGGAGGTCCGCGGACTCGGGCACGGCGCGATCCAGGTGCAGGTGGGGGACGACGGGTCGGGCTTCGACCTGGCGACGGTGCCGACCGAGCGCCTCGGCGTGCGGGTATCGATCGTCGAGCGCATGTCGAGCGCCGGCGGCCACGCCGAGGTCGAGTCGTCGCCCGGCGAGGGGACGACCGTCACGATGCGCTGGCCCGACGACCGATCGGTGGGCGTTCCGAGCTTCGAGCAGTTCGCCAACGCGACCGAGGGAGGTGACGCATCATGACGATCGGCGCCCCGCGGTTCCTCCTGATCGGTCTCGCCGCGCTCTTCTCGAGCTATCACATCGTGCTCGGCGTCTACACGTTCGGGCTCGGCCACGCCAAGCACACGGGCCCGATCATCGCCGCCATGATCCTGTACGCCATCGCGACCGCCGCCGCTCTGCTGCTCAGCCGCCGGCGGATGCCGATCTGGCTGGCCGCCTTCGCCCTGGCGGTCTCCATCGCCTTGCCGCTGCTCGTCACCTCGCAGCTCGACCCGCGCCAGGAGGGCGGGCTGAGCTACTCGACCTGGTACGTCGCCGCGGTCGGCACGCTGCTGACCATCACCGCGACGAACCGGCGCCCGGGGTTCGCGTGGGCGGGGATCGTCTTCCTCGTGCTCCAGACGATCCTGTGGAGCGGTCCCGGCGCGCTCGGCGGCTTCGGCGTGATCGGCAGCGCCGCATGGGTCGGCATCTCCCACATCATCACCAACACGCTCTCGAAGGCGGTCCGCGACTCCGGCCGCTTCGCGCTGGCGGAGCGCGAGGCGACCGACTGGCACGCAGCCCAGGAGGCGCACCTCAACGAGCGGCAGTTCCGCCTCGGTCAGACGAGCGTGATGGCGCTGCCGATGCTGCGCACGATCCAGCAGTCCCATGGCGATCTCACGGCTGCGCAGCGTGCCGAGTGCCTGCATCTCGAGGGCGCGATCCGCGACGAGATCCGCGGACGCAAGCTGCTCAACAACGCCGTGCGTGAGCAGGTCATGCTGGCTCGACGCCGTGGCACGACGGTGACGCTGCTCGACGAGGGCGGCATCGACGATCTCGAGGACGTCGAGCTCGACCGCGTGCTCGGCCGGCTCGCCGAGGCGCTGCGCAGCACGTCGGCCGACAAGGTGATCGCCCGCACCGTGCCAGAGGGGTCGGATGTCGCGGTCACCGTGGTGGGGCTGCGCACGACCGACGACGGCAGCGCGAGCCTGCTCGGCCACGACTCGCTCGAGGACGACGAGGTGGAGCTGTGGTTGGAGATTCCCGCGCGGTGCATCGAGGCACAGCCCGAGATCTGCGTCGACCACGCTGGGAGTTAAAGACCGGAGGGCCGACGTACGACGCCGGCCCTCCGTCAAAATCCGAGTCAGGGCGACAACCCGAATATCGCCCTGACTCGCCCCCACATCATCGGCCCGCTTACCCTAGTCGGCCGACGTATGGCGATGCACACGAGGTGTGCACCTGTTAGTCCTCAAGGATGCCGTGGTTCTCAGGGGACAGGAAGTCGTCATTTCGGGGGACAACCAGGGGACAGAATTCCCGATCAGGGCCGTAAAATCCGTCCGGACGACGCGTCCCGCCCGCCCCACCGGGGGACAACGTCCGAAATCGGAGCCGAACCCGCCGAAAGCGACGGAATCCGCACGCCGCGCATCGGCATCCGGGATTCGCCGGTCAGCGCCCTGCCGACCGCCACGCGCCGCGCACGAGCGGGGACCGCACGGCACGCTGGCTGCGCTGCCAGGCCGACGGCCCGCCGTTCTGCCGCCGGCGCTGTTCTCCGCCGAGCTCGTCGAGTGCGGCCGAGAGCACCGCGGTGACGGCGGCGATCTCCTCCGGGTCCGGGTTGCCGGACACGATGCGGATGTCGGTGGGCTCGTCTGCCATCAGAGCGGGATGTTCCCGTGCTTCTTGGGCGGCTGCTCGGCGCGCTTGGTGCGCAGCGCTCGCAGCGCCTTGATGACGGCGACGCGCGTGGCGGCCGGCTCGATGACGCCGTCCAGCTCGCCGCGCTCCGCCGCGAGGAACGGCGACGCCACGTTGTAGGTGTACTCGTTCGCGAGCCGGGTGCGCACGGCCGCCACGTCCTCGCCGGCCTCCTCCGCCTTCTTGATCTCGCCGCGGTACAGGATGTTGACGGCGCCCTGCCCGCCCATGACCGCGATCTCGGCGGTCGGCCAGGCGAAGTTGATGTCGGCGCCCAGCTGCTTCGAGCCCATCACGATGTACGCGCCGCCGTAGGCCTTGCGGGTGATGACCGTGACGAGCGGCACGGTCGCCTCGGCGTAGGCGTACAGCAGCTTCGCGCCGCGGCGGATCACGCCGGTCCACTCCTGGTCGGTGCCCGGCAGGTACCCCGGCACGTCGACGAGGGTGAGGATCGGGATGCTGAACGCGTCGCAGAAGCGCACGAACCGTGCCGCCTTCTCCCCGGCCTCGATGTTGAGCGTGCCCGCCATCGCCTGCGGCTGGTTCGCGATGATGCCGACGCTGCGGCCTTCGAGCCGGGCGAACCCGATCACGATGTTCGGCGCGTAGAGCGGCTGGACCTCGACGAAGTCGTCGTTGTCGACGATGTTCGCGATGACCTCGTGGACGTCGTACGGCTGGTTCGGGGAGTCCGGGATGATCGTGTTGAGCTTGCGGTCGTTGTCGGTGATCTCGAGCTCGACCTCACTCTCGTAGACCGGCAGCTCGGCGAGGTTGTTGTCGGGCAGGAACGAGATCAGCGCACGGGCGTAGTCCAGCGCGTCGTCCTCGTCGCTCGCCAGGTAGTGCGAGACGCCCGAGATCTGGTTGTGCGTCAGTGCGCCGCCGAGTTCTTCGAAGCCGACGTCCTCTCCCGTGACGGTCTTGATGACATCCGGGCCGGTGACGAACATGTGGCTGGTCTTGTCGACCATGATCACGAAGTCGGTGAGGGCAGGCGAGTAGACGGCGCCGCCCGCGGCCGGGCCCATGATGATCGAGATCTGCGGGATGACACCCGAGGCCCGCGTGTTGAGGCGGAAGATCTCGCCGTACTTGCCGAGCGCGACCACGCCCTCCTGGATGCGGGCGCCGCCCGAGTCGAGCATGCCGATGATCGGCACGCCGGTCTTGAGGGCCAGCTCCATCACCTTGATGATCTTCTCGCCGGCGACCTCGCCGAGCGATCCGCCGAAGATCGTGAAGTCCTGCGAGTAGACGGCGACCTGGCGGCCGTGGATCGTGCCCGTGCCGGTGACCACGGCGTCGCCGTACGGACGGTTCTTGTCCATGCCGAAGGCGTGGGTGCGGTGGCGGACGAACTCGTCGAGCTCGACGAAGCTGCCCTGGTCGAGCAGCTGCTCGATGCGCTCGCGGGCGGTCTTCTTGCCCTTCTTGTGCTGCTTCTCGATCGCCGCCTCGCCGCTGGCGGTCACGGCCTCGTGGTAGCGGACCTTCAGGTCGGCGATGCGTCCCGCGGTCGTGGTCAGATCCGGGACGTGTGCGGGGTTCTCCGGGGTGGCGGTCGAGGGGGCTGCCGCTTTCGCGGCGGACTTCTTGGGGGTGGCGTCGGCGGTCACGCGCTTCAGCTTAGCGAGAGGGCGCTGCGGGGCGACTGGCGGAACCCTCCAACCCGGAACCGCGATCCCTGCACGAAGTCACGATGCGCTCGCGGGCGCCTTCCGGCGGCGGAACAGGCGCTGGATGCCCCAGCCGGTCACGCGTGCCATCGCTTCGACGACGATCGAGCCGCTCATCTTCGAGCGGCCGGCGACCCGGTCGGTGAACGTGATCGGGACTTCGCCGACGCTCAGCCCGGCGTCGATCACGCGCAGGGTCATGTCGATCTGGAAGCAATAGCCGCGCGACTCGACGCGGCCGAGATCGATGCGCTTCAGCGTGCCCACCCGGAACGCGCGGTAGCCGGCCGTCGAGTCGCGGACCGGGATGCGCAGCGCGATGCGCGCGTACGTGTTCGCCGCGCGGCTCAGCCACTCGCGGTGGCGGGGCCAGTTGGCGACGGCGCCTCCGGGCGTCCAGCGCGAGCCGATGACGAGGTCGTACGTGTCGAGGGCCGCCAGGATCGCCGGCAGGGCGGACGCCGGGTGCGAGCCGTCGGCATCCATCTCGACGACCGCGTCGGCGTCGCCGAGACCGCCCCCTTCGCCGAGCGCATGGCGGAAACCGGCGATGTACGCGTGCCCGAGTCCGTCCCGTCCCCCGCGGTGCAGGATCGACACGCGCGGATCGCTCTCCGCGAGCGCGTCGACGATGGCGCCGGTGCCGTCGGGGCTGGCGTCGTCGACCACGAGGACGGATGCCGCGGGGACGGTCGCGAGCAGCGTCGCGATGGTCGTCGAGATGCTCTCTGCCTCGTTGTAGGTCGGGATCACGACGACCGCGCGCTTCTGGACCATCCTCGCCACTTTAGGCGACCTAGGCTGGGCCCATGGACTACCCGGCGTCCCGCGCGATCGTCCCCGAACTGACCGTTCGGGAGTCGTCGCCGTCGACGAACGCCGAACTCGCCGAACGGGCCCGCGCCGACGGATCTGCCGTCGTTCACGACGCGTCGTCACCACCGACCAGACGGCCGGGCGCGGACGCCTCGACCGCACCTGGGTCGCACCGGCCGGCAGCGCGCTCGCGGTGTCGGTGCTGGTGGTGCCGCAGACGGCATCCGGACCCCTCGCGCTCGAGCGGTACGGCTGGCTCCCGATCGCTGCCGGGGTCGCCATGACCGACACCGTCGCGGAGGTGCTGCCCGAGGCATCCACCGGGTTCAAATGGCCGAACGACGTGCTCATCAACGGGCGCAAGGTGTGCGGCGTGCTGGCGGAGATCCTGCCCGACCGCGGTGGCGTCGTGATCGGGGCGGGCGTCAACGTCGGGATGACGGTCGAGCAGCTGCCCGTCGACACCGCGACATCGCTCGCGATCGAGGGCGCCGAGCCCGACCTGGCCGACCCCGACACCGTCTTGGCGGGTTACCTGGCGCGCCTGCGCGGGCTGGTTGAGGAGTACCTGGCCGCCGGCGGAGACGCCGAGGCGAGCGGCCTGGCCGCGTTGGCGCGCTCCCACTGCATCACGCTCGGCCGTGGCGTCCGGGTCGAGCTGCCCGACGGCTCGGTCATCGAGGGCAGGGCGGTGTCGCTGGATGCCGATGGCCGGCTGATCGTGCGGCGTGCGGACGGTCGTGACGACGACCGTGGCCGCGGGCGACGTGACGCACGCGCGGGTGGTCCCGGCGGGACCGGTGGCATGAGCGCCAGGGCACGGGCGAGGTCGTCCCCGAGGCGGTCGTGGCGCGGCTGCGCCCCCACGCCCGGGCGCTGTTCTGGCCGAGTCTCGCGCTCGTGGCGATCGCCGGTGCGACCGCGTTCTTCGCGGGGAGCTTCCGCGACGACTGGCTGAACTGGCTGGTGCTCGCCGCCAGCGGGCTGCTCGTGATCCTGCTGTTCTTCGCGCCGCTCCTCGCCTGGCTGAGCCGCAGTTACACGATCACCACCCGACGGATCGTGCTGCGCAGCGGTCTGCTCGTCCGCACCCGGCAGGAGCTGCTCCACAGCCGTGGCTACGACGTGACCGTGCGGCAGAACGGGCTGCAGCAGATGTTCCGCAGCGGGGACGTGCTGATCAACACCGGGCTCGACCGACCGGTGGTGCTGCGCGACATCCCGGCCGCCGACCTGGTGCAGTCGGCGCTGCACGAGCTGATGGAGCGCAGCCTCAATCCGATTGCGGCGCGACGGCAGCAGGAGCTGTCGCGCCCGCCCGAGCTCGGGGAGACCGGCGGGACGACGTCGTGGGGGACGCGCTGACCTCGACAGGCTCGATCGCCGAGGACTCGACCACGGTGAGGCTTCCGGTTCCCACCTCGGGAAAAAGGGCGGGCTCGGGCTCGCCGCGGTGCGGGGCGAAGACCCACATCCGGTAGAGCGTGAAGCGGAAGATCGTGCCGAGGCCGAGGCCGATCACGTTCGACGCGATGTTGTCGGCGAGAACGCTGGTGAATCCCAGCACGTAGTGCGAGACCCACAGGCAGCCGAGCCCGATGAGCATCCCGCCGAGGCTGACGAGCCCGAACTCGATGCCCTCGCGCACCAGCTGGCGGCCGCGGTGCGCGCGGAACGTCCAGTACCGGTTGCCCATCCAGTTGAACATGATGGCGATCAGCGGTCGCGATGACGTTCGCGAACAGGGGGCCTTCATGCAGGGTGTCGGGATTGAACACCGTCGCGCGCAGTACGTTGAACACCACGAAGTTGATGACGAACCCGATGGCTCCGACGACGCCGAACCGCGCGAACTGAGCGACGAGCGTGCGCATCGGCGGGCGTCCTCCGGGGGAATAGGGTCGTAACGGCGGCGACAGTCTAACCGCCGTTTCCTCAACGATCCGGAGAACCCGTGAGAGTCGGCGTCATCGGCGGTGGCCAGCTGGCGCGCATGATGGTGCCCCCCGCGATCGAGCTCGGCATCGAGCTGCGCGTGCTCGCGGAGGTCGACGGGCAGCTCCGCCGCCATCGCGGCGACAGCGGTCGGCGACTACCGGGATGCGGCGACCGTCCTGGCCTTCGCGCGCGAGGTCGACGTGGTCACGTTCGATCACGAACACGTTCCGCAGCACGTGCTCGCCGAACTCGTCGCCGCCGGAATCCCGGTCCGCCCCGGCCCGGCGGCACTCGCCGTCGCCCAGGACAAGCTGCACATGCGCGAGCGCCTGACCGCACTCGGGGCCCCGGTTCCCGCCTGGGCGGCAGTCCACGACGCCGCCGAGCTCGGCGACTTCCTCGCGGCCCACGGCGGCTCGGCAGTCGTGAAGACGCCGCGCGGCGGGTACGACGGAAAGGGCGTCCGCGTCGTGCAGACCGCTGACGGCGCCGACGACTGGTTCGCCGGCATCGACGAGCACGCGAGCGGCGGGGCGCTCCTGGTCGAGGAACTGGTCGCCTTCCGCCGCGAGCTCGCGCAGCTGGTCGCCCGTCGCCCTTCGGGTGACGTCGCGGCCTGGCCCCTGGTCGAGACGATCCAGCGGGACGGGGTCTGCGCCGAGGTGGTGGCGCCCGCGCCCGGCGGGGAG